>NZ_JBMBGX010000002.1:0-1267500 GCF_059769165.1 Curvibacter sp. Hmag1.1 | reverse complement strand
ATAGCCCCGTACGTGAAATGACCTGTGTGGTACTGAGCTTGCGAAAAGTAGGGCGGGACACGAGAAATCCTGTCTGAATATGGGGGGACCATCCTCCAAGGCTAAATACTCATCATTGACCGATAGTGAACTAGTACCGTGAGGGAAAGGCGAAAAGAACCCCGGGAGGGGAGTGAAATAGATCCTGAAACCGCATGCTTACAAAAAGTAGGAGCCCGCAAGGGTGACTGCGTACCTTTTGTATAATGGGTCAGCGACTTACATTCAGTGGCAAGGTTAACCGAATAGGGAAGCCGTAGAGAAATCGAGTCCGAATAGGGCGTCTAGTCGCTGGGTGTAGACCCGAAACCAAGTGATCTATCCATGGCCAGGATGAAGGTGCCGTAACAGGTACTGGAGGTCCGAACCGACTAGTGTTGCAAAACTAGCGGATGAGCTGTGGATAGGGGTGAAAGGCTAAACAAACTTGGAAATAGCTGGTTCTCTCCGAAAACTATTTAGGTAGTGCCTCAAGTATTACCTGCGGGGGTAGAGCACTGTTTTGGCTAGGGGGTCATGGCGACTTACCAAACCAATGCAAACTCCGAATACCGCAGAGTACAGCTTGGGAGACAGAGCACCGGGTGCTAACGTCCGGACTCAAGAGGGAAACAACCCAGACCGCCAGCTAAGGTCCCTAAAATTGGCTAAGTGGGAAACGAAGTGGGAAGGCTAAAACAGTCAGGATGTTGGCTTAGAAGCAGCCATCATTTAAAGAAAGCGTAATAGCTCACTGATCGAGTCGTCCTGCGCGGAAGATGTAACGGGGCTAAGCCAGTTACCGAAGCTGCGGATTTGCAATTTATTGCAAGTGGTAGGAGAGCGTTCTGTAAGCCTGTGAAGGTGCGTTGTAAAGCGTGCTGGAGGTATCAGAAGTGCGAATGCTGACATGAGTAGCGTTAAAGGGGGTGAAAAGCCCCCTCGCCGTAAGCGCAAGGTTTTCTACGCAACGTTCATCGGCGTAGAGTGAGTCGGCCCCTAAGGCGAGGCAGAGATGCGTAGCTGATGGGAAACAGGTCAATATTCCTGTACCGATGTGTAGTGCGATGTGGGGACGGAGAAGGTTAACTCAGCCAACTGTTGGACATGTTGGTTCAAGCTTGTAGTCGTGCCTGGTAGGCAAATCCGCCGGGCTTAGATGAGGAGTGATAACGAGAGTGCTTGCACTCGAAGTGAGTGATACCCTGCTTCCAGGAAAAGCCACTAAGCTTCAGCTACACACGACCGTACCGCAAACCGACACTGGTGCGCGAGATGAGTATTCTAAGGCGCTTGAGAGAACTCGGGAGAAGGAACTCGGCAAATTGACACCGTAACTTCGGAAGAAGGTGTGCCTTTAGTAGGTGAAGTCCCTCGCGGATGGAGCCCAATGAGGTTGCAAAAAATCGGTGGCTGCGACTGTTTATTAAAAACACAGCACTCTGCAAACACGAAAGTGGACGTATAGGGTGTGACGCCTGCCCGGTGCTGGAAGATTAAATGATGGGGTGCAAGCTCTTGATTGAAGTCCCAGTAAACGGCGGCCGTAACTATAACGGTCCTAAGGTAGCGAAATTCCTTGTCGGGTAAGTTCCGACCTGCACGAATGGCGTAACGATGGCCACACTGTCTCCTCCCGAGACTCAGCGAAGTTGAAATGTTTGTGATGATGCAATCTCCCCGCGGAAAGACGGAAAGACCCCATGAACCTTTACTGTAGCTTTGTATTGGACTTTGAACAGATCTGTGTAGGATAGGTGGGAGGCTTTGAAGTAGGGTCGCTAGATCTTATGGAGCCAACGTTGAAATACCACCCTGGTGTGTTTGAGGTTCTAACCTAGGTCCATTATCTGGATCGGGGACAGTGCATGGTAGGCAGTTTGACTGGGGCGGTCTCCTCCCAAAGCGTAACGGAGGAGTTCGAAGGTACGCTAGTTACGGTCGGACATCGTGATGATAGTGCAATGGCATAAGCGTGCTTAACTGCGAGACTGACAAGTCGAGCAGATGCGAAAGCAGGACATAGTGATCCGGTGGTTCTGTATGGAAGGGCCATCGCTCAACGGATAAAAGGTACTCTGGGGATAACAGGCTGATACCGCCCAAGAGTTCATATCGACGGCGGTGTTTGGCACCTCGATGTCGGCTCATCTCATCCTGGGGCTGTAGCCGGTCCCAAGGGTATGGCTGTTCGCCATTTAAAGAGGTACGTGAGCTGGGTTTAAAACGTCGTGAGACAGTTTGGTCCCTATCTTCCGTGGGCGCTGCAGATTTGAGGAAGCCTGCTCCTAGTACGAGAGGACCGGAGTGGACACACCTCTGGTGTATCGGTTGTCACGCCAGTGGCATTGCCGAGTAGCTAAGTGTGGAAGAGATAACCGCTGAAAGCATCTAAGCGGGAAACTCGTTTCAAGATGAGATCTGCCGGGGCCTTGAGCCCCCTGAAGAGTCGTTCAAGACCAGGACGTTGATAGGTCGGGTGTGGAAGCGCAGTAATGCGTTAAGCTAACCGATACTAATTGCTCGTGCGGCTTGACCCTATAACTTTGATGCACGCAAGTGCTTCAAGGAAGTTATGCCAAGTTGACGCATTCAAATGACCATCTCACAGCGAGATGGCGTCGTAAAAGACAAGCTGATTAGCTCTATAAATTGGTTGCCCAGACCTTGAGTCTGGGTGACAACAAGTTATGCCTGACGACCATAGCGACTTGGTACCACTCCTTCCCATCCCGAACAGGACAGTGAAACGAGTCAGCGCCGATGATAGTGCGGATCCCCGTGTGAAAGTAGGACATCGTCAGGCTATTACAGTCGAAAAAACCCTACCGGATCCGGTAGGGTTTTTTTTCGTCTTCGCTTTCCAAAGCCGGACCCTAATTCAGCTGGTTCATCCACTCGCTTTCGCGTTTTTTGATGATTTCCAGGAAGTTCTCTAGGGCGTATTGTTCTCGAGCCATATTTGCAAAGGTTTCAAAACCTTCTTCGAGAAACTGTTGCAATGTGGAAAGATTTGCAGCCGCCGCAGGGCGGCGCATTGCGCGTAGCGTTAGCTTTATCCCGGGTAATCTGGTTACTTTGCCTAATTTGCTCCCCAGTTGAATGACACGCTCTAACTGGGACTTCCGATCTCTAGTCCGTCCGACATCTCGCCACGTTTGTTGATACAGACTATCGTCAAGGCGACTGTCCACAAGAGCGCAATCCAAGTTGCTTGAAATTGAAGCAGCCATTGCGGCGTCCAATTCTTCCGTAATTGCATGGAGGTCTGCCAGAGCCACTGCGATATCAACGATAGACCTTGGGAAGAGACGCTCCACTGCACCTGCGATCTTTGAGAATTCGGCATCTCGTTGGCTGAAATCTTTTGGACTATAAAGCTCGTCTAGGAAGAAGCGACAAGCTGGACCATAAGTGTCTGAAGCTAGCAAATCTTGATACGTTGCCTCGAATCTGCGGCATTGATACGCTTTCACCAAACTCAATGCGCGCAAAACAGCGGGCGAACTGCGACTTTGCAGCCTAAGTACCTCTACTTGCGCCAATGCTTCTCTAATCTGTTGTTTCCCTCGTGGTGAATTCATCAGCCGAAGTGTAGGAAAACTGTGTGCACATTTGGTAGTGCTCTTAGCGATTAGAGGCCCCATGCAAAACGAAACTAGGGGAAACCCTTATAGTTCCGCCATGTGTGCAAATAAGACCGCCCTCCAAGGCTCACCGTCGATACAAACGGTGCGAGGTCCAGCGAGTGTGGCGCAATTTCTCAACATAAGAACTTTAGGCCCCAATCACCGGGCGCGTTTGATGCGTCACCTGATAGCGTTGGGTCCACAAGACAGGTATCTCCGGTTCGGCTATACCGCCAGTGACCAGCAGATTGCGAATTACGTTGAGCGACTGGATTTTGTCAACGATGCCGTGTTCGGCGTGTTCAATAACCGTCTTGAGATCGTTGGGATGGCGCATTTGGCAACCTACATGGACGCTGATGGGTCGAGCGTCGGAGATTTTGGGGTTTCAGTTAGTCCATCAGCACGTGGGCAAGGGATTGGTGGCCGACTCTATGAACGAGCGGCTTTACATGCCCGCAATGAAGGCGTGGATGTTCTGCAAATCCAGGCGCTGGCTGAAAACGCGACAATGTTGGCCATTGCTCGTAAACGTGGGGCTACGGTTCACCGGTATGGCCCGGAATCAGAAGCCTATCTCAAGCTGCCACGCCCAGACTTGGAGTCCCGTCTCAGTGAACTCCTTGAGGAGAGCTGGGCCAATTTGCAATATGGCGCCAAGGCGCACACAAGAATTTTTTGTGGCCTCATCGCAGGGTTTCAGTCTTTACGAAAAAGCGCTACCTCCGCAACGAAAGCGTGCTCACCGTAGTCAGGTCTCATTGCAATAACTGAGTGAAATACAAATCCGCTATCCTAGGGGCTTCGAAATCACCGCCCTCAAGGGCACACCTCTAGTGTCAGACCCGCATCCTGCGCGAAACTTTGAAAAAGAAGACAAGCGCACATTTCTCCAGAAGCTCGCTGAGTTCATCCATCCTGGCCCCGATTCCACCGCAGAGTTGATCGAAACACTCGCCGAGGCTGAGGACAACAACATCATCGGTGCGGAATCACGGGTGATGCTCGAAGGCGTGATCCGGATGGCGGACATGACCGCTGGTGATGTGATGGTACCTGCGACACGCATGGACTTGCTGGATATCCAGTCCGCTCCGGACGTTTTGATGCATGCCGTGATTGACACGGCGCACTCCAGATTTCCCGTGTTCGATGGCGAGCGAGAAAACATCATTGGCATCCTGATGGCCAAGGACTTGCTGAAACTTCAGCGTGCCCCAGAGCTCAACATCAGGGCCTTGCTGCGGCCCGCTGTATTTGTGCCAGAGTCAAAGGGCTTGAATGACTTGTTGCGCGACTTCAGGGGCAATCGCAACCACTTGGCGATCGTGATCGATGAATTCGGCCGGGTAGCTGGCTTGATCACCATTGAAGACGTCTTGGAACAGATAGTGGGCGAAATCGAAGACGAATTCGATATCGCAGAAGACGAAGGCGACATTTTTGCCCTAGCGGATAAGACTTATCGGGTGAGCGGCGACACACCGCTTGAGCGAATCAATGAAGCCTTTACGGTCACCATGGAGGCTTCTGATCCTGATGACACTTTTGACACCATCGGAGGCCTCATTGCCCATGAGATGGGCCATGTCCCAAAGCGGGGTGAACGTCACAGCTTGTGTGGGCTCGACTTCCTGGTGCTCCACACCAAAGGAGGTGCCGTGAAGTGGTTCAAGGTGTCGTACACCCCCGATAACGCACTACCTGGCTGATGGACCGCAAGTCGGCAGGAGCGCGACGCAATGAAGTGGCGTCGTTGCCTATCATTGCTTTTGTTTTTATAGCTGCTGCCGCACAATCTATCGGCGCGGGTTGGCCATTTGATGCTGGAGTACTGCAAGGCCAAACCATCTGGTGGTTGCAGACGGTCTCCATGGCGGCATTTGTGGTGGCAGTTGCCAGACTAAATACACCCGCCAGTGCAGCGCGATATACATGGGCATTCGCTACCACGTGGTTATCCACCACCTTCTGGTGGCTGTTTGTTGCCATGCACACTTACGGTGGCTTGCCGGCACTGCTGGCCGTCATTGCCGTCATCGCATTGGCAGCGGCTTTGGGAGCCTACTACGCAATAGCAATATGGCTGTGGCGCAAGTGGTTCCCGGTACATAACACTTTGGCCATAGGCGCATTTGCCGCACTCTGGTTGATGGCCGAAATGGCACGCGGAACATGGCTCACGGGCTTCGGCTGGGGCGCTATAGGTTATGCCCATGTGGATGGGCCACTTGCCGCGTACTTGCCTTGGATAGGGAGCTACGGCGTATCAGGTTTGGCGGCCTTGTGGGCCGCAGTCTTGGCCATAGCTTGGACTCATCGCCGGTGGGGGCCTGCCGTCGCGATCAGCGCATTGCTATGCATCCCCTCCGTATTGCCCGCTGGCTGGAATGCGTTCACTGAGGCCACCAACACTCTGCAAGTGACCCTTCTGCAAGGCAATATTCCGCAGGATGAGAAGTTTGAAACCGGGAGTGGCGTGCCACTGGCCTTGCAGTGGTATCGCAATGCGCTGAACCAAAGCACAAGCGATCTGGTCATCGCGCCTGAAACCGCAATTCCCTTGCTGCCACAGCAATTGCCAGATGGCTATTGGGATGCGTTGACCACCCGATTCATGCAGGGCACCCAGTCAGCGCTCATCGGCATCCCTTTGGGCAGTTTCAAAACCGGATACACCAACTCGGTCATCGGCTTGACGCCAAGTGAGCAAAGGGTGTGGCAATACGATAAGCATCACTTGGTGCCTTTTGGAGAGTTCATCCCGCCACTGTTCAAGTGGTTCACCCAGCTCATGAATATTCCGCTGGGCGATTTCAACCGTGGGCCCTTGGGGCAGGCTTCATTGCCTGTACGCGGTGAACGCGTCGCACCAAACATCTGCTACGAAGACCTCTACGGTGAAGAGCTCGCCACACGGTTTACGGACACCTCCACGTCCCCCACCATCTTTGCGAACGTGAGCAACCTCGGTTGGTTCAACAACACGGTCGCTCTGCAGCAGCATCTCACCATCTCCCGGGTGCGAGCCTTGGAATTTCAGCGCCCCTTTGTGCGTGCCACCAATACAGGCGCCACTGCATTCCTGTCACATGAGGGCAAAGTGATTGACATGCTGCCCCCATTGACCCGCGGTGTGCTCCATGGGCAGGTGCAAGGCCGCACCGGTTTGACGCCGTTTGCGTGGTGGGCCTCACGTTTCGGGCTCTGGCCACTCTGGATCGTGTCCTTGGTGATCGTGGCTGTCGCCCTCAACAAACGCAAGCCGCGCTAAAGCTGGCCGCAAGCGGCGGTGCGTGGCGGCAGAACCACGTCCACCCCCGTAAAATGCGAGGTTTACTTGAACGCAGCTTGCCCTGCACCGGCCACGGCCGGAGATTGCACTCACACCATGCTTACTTTTCAGCAAATCATTCTTCGCCTCCAGGACTACTGGGACCGCCAGGGTTGTGCGCTCCTGCAGCCTTATGACATGGAAGTGGGTGCAGGCACTTCGCACACAGCTACCTTTTTGCGCGCCATCGGCCCGGAGCCTTGGAAGGCCGCGTATGTTCAGCCCAGCCGCCGTCCCAAGGATGGCCGCTATGGCGAGAACCCCAACCGCCTGCAGCACTACTACCAATACCAGGTGGTGCTCAAGCCCGCACCCGCCAACATCCTCGAGCTGTACCTCGGCTCCTTGGAGGCACTGGGCTTCGATCTCAAGAAAAACGACATCCGCTTTGTGGAAGACGACTGGGAAAACCCCACGCTGGGCGCATGGGGCCTGGGCTGGGAAGTCTGGCTCAACGGCATGGAAGTCACCCAGTTCACCTACTTCCAGCAGGTTGGCGGCATCGACTGCAAACCCGCCACTGGCGAGATTACCTACGGCCTTGAGCGCTTGGCCATGTACTTGCAAGGCGTGGACAACGTCTACAACCTGCAGTGGACAGAAACCATGAAGTACGGTGACGTGTATCACCAGAACGAAGTCGAGCAGTCCACCTACAACTTCGAGCACAGCGACGCTGACTTCCTGTTCACCGCCTTCAACGCGCACGAGAAGCAGGCCAAATACCTGATGGAGCAGCAGCTCGCACTGCCCGCCTACGAGCAAGTACTGAAATGCGCCCATAGCTTCAACCTGCTGGACGCCCGGGGTGCCATCAGCGTGACTGAGCGTGCTGCCTACATCGGCCGCATCCGTAATCTGGCGCGCAGTGTGGCGCAGGCCTACTACGAGAGCCGGGAGCGATTGGGCTTCCCCATGGCGCCGCGCGAGTGGATTGAACAGATGCCCAAGAAGGCCGCGTAAGCGCACGGAGAAACAAAGACATGACAACAAAAAACCTTCTGGTAGAACTGTTTGTAGAAGAGCTGCCCCCCAAGGCATTGAAAAAGTTGGGCGAAGCGTTTGCCACGGTGCTGGCGGACTCCCTCAAGGCCCAGGGCCTGGTGGCAGCAGATGCGGCCGTGACGCACTTCGCATCGCCCCGTCGTTTGGCTGTGCACGTGGCTGCGGTCGCCCCCCAAGCTGCAGACAAAGCGGTCTCGCAAAAGCTGATGCCCGTGGCTGTGGGCCTGGACGCATCCGGTAACGCCACCCCCGCCTTGCTGAAAAAGCTGCAAGCCCTGGGCGCGGATGCCAGCGCCGTGCCAGCTCTCAAACGCGCCAAGGATGGCAAGGCTGAAGCTTTGTTCTATGACAGCATGGTCAAGGGTGCCACTCTGGTGGATGGCCTGCAGAAGGCCTTGCTGGAGACCATCGCCAAGCTGCCCATCCCCAAGGTCATGAGCTACCAGCTGCAAAGCGGTTGTGAACTGCCCGGCTGGACTAGCGTGAGCTTCGTGCGCCCTGCGCACGGCCTGGTGGCATTGCACGGCAGCGACGTGGTGCCGGTGCAAGCGCTGGGCCTGCAATCCGGCAACCGCACTGAAGGCCACCGCTTTGAGGCGGCAGTGTCTCCCGTCGTGATTGCGGATGCCGATGCTTATGCGGCTACGCTGGCCAAAGACGGCGCCGTGATCGCCAGCTTTGCGGAACGCCGCGCAGAAATCGTTCGCCAGCTGGATGCTGCAGCAGCCCAGGTGGGCGGTGGATGCAAACCCATTGAAGATGACGCCCTGCTGGACGAAGTAACCGCACTGGTCGAGCGCCCGAACGTGCTGATTTGTGAGTTCGAAGCCCAGTTCCTCGAAGTGCCGCAGGAATGCCTGATTCTCACCATGAAGGCCAACCAGAAGTACTTCCCGTTGCTCGACGCTGCCGGCAAGCTCACCAACAAGTTTTTGGTGGTGTCCAACATCAAGCCCGACGATGCCAGTTTCGTCATCGGCGGCAATGAACGCGTGGTGCGCCCCCGTTTGGCCGATGCCAAGTTCTTCTTCGACCAGGACCGAAAAAAGACTCTTGCTTCCCGCGTGGAAGGTCTGGGCAAGGTCGTGTACCACAACAAGCTGGGTACCCAGGGCGAGCGCGTGGAGCGCGTGCGAGCCATTGCCAAAGCCATTGCATCCCAAATTGGCGACGCAACGCTGGTGGTGCAGGCCGATCAAGCGGCCCAGTTGGCCAAGACCGATCTGGTCACCGA
Organism: Curvibacter sp. Hmag1.1; assembly: GCF_059769165.1. Lineage (NCBI taxonomy): Bacteria > Pseudomonadati > Pseudomonadota > Betaproteobacteria > Burkholderiales > Comamonadaceae > Curvibacter > Curvibacter sp. Hmag1.1. The sequence continues at coordinate 1,258,280 of NZ_JBMBGX010000002.1, read as the reverse complement.
CATGGTCGGCGAGTTTCCTGAATTGCAAGGCATCATGGGCGGCTACTACGCCCTGAACGACGGCTTGGGCGAAACCGTAGCCCATGCCATTGAGGACCACTACAAGCCCCGCTTTGCCGGCGACGCTTTGCCTCGCAATACCGCCGGTCTGGTGGTAGCGCTGGCTGACAAGTTGGAAACCCTGGTCGGCATGTTCGGCATCGGCAATTTGCCTACCGGCGACAAAGACCCGTTTGCCCTGCGCCGTCACGCGCTGGGCGTGATCCGCATGCTGGTCGAGAAAGACCTGCCGCTGGATGTGTCTGCGCTGGTCCAAAGCGCGGTACCCGCATTCGGCAGCTTGATCACGGATGCGTCCGTTGCGCTGGTCGATTTCATGTTTGACCGCTTCGCCGGCTCCCTGCGCGAGAAGGGTTACAGCGCTCAAGAGGTCGACGCCGTGCTGGCCCTGCGCCCGCAGCGCTTGGGTGATGTGGCCAAGCGCCTCGTCGCAGTGCGCGCCTTCGCCGCCTTGCCGGAAAGTCCCGCCCTGGCAGCCGCGAACAAGCGCATCAGCAACATCCTCAAGAAGACCGACGATGTGGATGCGCATGTGAGCGAAGTGCTGTTGCAAGAGGCCGCAGAAAAAGCTCTTTTCGCTGCCATGCAAACTGTCTTGCCTCAAGCGCAAGGTCAATGGCAGGCGGGTGACTACACCGCTTCGCTGCAATCGCTGGCCGCCCTGCGCGCGCCGGTGGACGCCTTCTTTGAAGATGTGATGGTCAACGCCGAACAGATGGACCTGCGCCTGAACCGTTTGGGCTTGCTCAAAAGCCTGCATGTCGCCATGAACCGCGTGGCTGATTTGTCCAAATTGGCAGCTTGACCTGAAGCCTTCCCATGAAACTCTGCATTCTCGACCGCGACGGCACCATCAACGAAGACAGTGCGGAGTTCGTGAAGTCTCCTAACGAATGGCGCCCCTTGCCCGGCGCGCTGGAAGCCATTGCCAAGCTCAACCATGCCGGATGGCACGTGGTGGTGGCGACCAACCAGAGCGGCTTGGGGCGAGGCCTGTTCGACGTGGTGTCCCTCAACGCCATGCACGCCAAGATGCACTCCATGCTCGCCGCAGTCGGCGGCAAGGTCGATGCCATTTTTTACTGCCCCCATGCGCCGGATGACCAATGCCGCTGCCGCAAGCCCGAACCGGGCTTGTTCGAGCAGATTGGCGAGCGCTTTGGCATCGACCTGAAGGGCATGCCCTGCACCGGGGACTCGCCGAGGGACCTGATTGCCGGCGCTGCGGTAGGTTGCGAGCCGCATCTTGTGCTTACCGGCAAAGCGGCATCCCTGCGCGGCAGGCCCTTGCCGGACAACTACCCGCCCGGTACGGTCGTCCATGACGACCTGATGGCATTTGCCGATTACCTGGTAGCCCGGCCATGAGCGGCATGCCTCCCTACACTGCAGTCCCCACCCAAAAGCGTCCCAACTGGTTCATGGCTGTGCTGCGCTCCTGCCTGCACATGCTGTGGATGCTGGTGACAGTGATTCCCTGGGGAATCATCATGCTGGTCGCCTCCATCCGTGTGCGCGGCAAACCGCTGTGGTGGATGGCGGTGCGCTGGCTCAGTTGGGCCATCGGTGGTGCGCGCGTGCTGCTGGGCATTCGTACCCACGTGATCGGCTGGGAGAACCTGCCGACCGGTGATACCGCACCGGCGATTCTGCTGGTCAAGCACCAGTCCACCTTCGAGACCTTTTTGATGCCTACGCTCATGCCCCACCCGCTGGCGTATGTGTTCAAAAAAGAACTGCTCTATGTGCCGTTTTTCGGCTGGGCCATGGGGCGCCTGGACATGATCCACATTGACCGTAGCCAGCGTGCGGAATCGTTCAGCAAAGTGGTGGAGCAGGGCAAACGCCTGTTGGCCCAAGGCATCTGGGTCATCATGTTCCCTGAGGGCACCCGCATTCCCCGGGGCCAGACCGGCACCTACAAATTGGGCGGCACCCGCCTCGCCGTGGCGACCGGCGCGCCGGTGATTCCGGTGGCCGTGACCAGCGCCAAATGCTGGCCGCGCAAGGCCTTCATCAAGACGCCCGGCGTGGTGGAAGTGTCTATCGGCAAGCCCATCCCCAGCGAAGGCCGCGACCCCAAAGAGCTGATGGCCGAGGTGCAAACCTGGATCGAAGCGGAAATGCGCCGCCTGGACCCCGAGGCCTACCCCGCCAAGGGCTGAGACGGCGCGCGCCATGCATCCGCTGCTGCGCTTTACGCTGGATCTTTTTGAGCCTTTTGAGGCCCCCGCGCCCGTAGATGTTGCGCGAGCAGCTCCTAAAAAAGTAGCAAAAAGGCGCTCGCCACCAAGCATAGGGATGACACCGGTGACGCCGGTGACGGCCCTTCCAACTTTACCGGCCGGCCCCTTCGAGCCCGGTCAGCCGCTTCCGCAGGCCATTGCCCCGGTGAGCTACAGCCACCCGCAAGCCACCCGTGAAGTGCGCTTGGACGGTGCCGTGGTGCGCTACGCCTTTGCCCGCGGCAAGAGGCGCACCATCGGCTTTGTGGTCGGTCCTGACGGTCTGGCCGTGCGTGCACCCCGCTGGACCCCTCTGTACGAGGTGGATGCGGCCTTGCAAGAAAAAGCAGGCTGGATTTTGCGCAAGCTGCATGAAACCCGGGAGCGCGTCACGCGCCAGGAGCATGCGCAGGTGGAATGGGCGCAGGGGGCCGAGTTTCCTTTTCTGGGCGACACCGTACGCATTGCCCTGGACGCAGCCCACGGCTTCAGTGCCAAAGGGGCCGCGCTGGATGAGGTGCCCGATGCAGACGGTGTGCGCCAGCTGCGTGTGGCCTTGCCCCAAACAGCCAGTCCGACGCAAATCCGGGATGCCGTGCAAGCCTGGCTCATGCGTCAGGCCAAGGCCTTGTTTGTGCAACGGCTGGACCATTTCGCCCCCCTGTTGCAGGTGCAATGGAAGAAACTGAGTCTGAGCAACGCCGGCACACGATGGGGCAGTGCCAAAAGCGATGGCTCGATCCGACTGAACTGGCGGCTTATTCACTTCCGGCAGGAGGTCGTGGACTATGTGGTCGCCCATGAACTCAGCCATTTGCGGGTGATGGACCACAGCCCCCGCTTCTGGGACACGGTACGTACCGTGGTGCCTGATTACGCTGAGCTACGTCACAGCCTCAAGGACCCGGCGATCCCGAAGTGGTGAGCGGGCTAGCCGGCTTGGGGGTGGTCTGCGTGATTGCGACCCCACCAGACTGCCGCTCCGCCCATCAGTGCCATTCCCACGACGAGCACCGTGATGACGCCCCGCGCATCTGCACCGTGGGCGCCCACACCCACCGCCAGGCCGGCGAGGGGTTGGGTGAGGTTGTTGAGCAGCACGACCACACCACTGGTTTTGCCGAAGTCCTGCGGAGGAATGATGCGCTGGCGGCCGGCGCGGATGTAGACGCTGAACATCTTGTCAAACCCGATTACCAGCAAAAAGCCCATTGCATAGACCAGGGGGTGCACGGCCCACGCCGTCATCAGCCCACCCACGAGCAGCAGGGTGTAAGACCACACCCCCAAAGCATGCCCGCGCCAATTCACACGCGCCACCCAGGCCAGCACCAACACCGTGACTACCGCGCCCGCAGTCTGCAGCTGCGCATAGCGTGCATCGCTTTGGCCCAGTAGTCCGGTAACCATGGCCGCTGCGGTAGCTTGGGTCACGCCCACCACGAGGTTGACGCCTGCCGCCAGTGCGATCAGCGGCTTGAGGCCGGGCAAGCGGGCAATGTGCTGCAGCGCTACGCGCAGGGGTATCCACCAGCTATCGCCTGACGCATTTCGGCCTTGCGGTAAATCACCCGTGTGATGACGCTGCCACCACGCGAGCCCGGCATCGGCCACGATGAAGAGCAAAGCGCTGCAACCCAGCACCCCTTGCCAAGGCCACACCGCCAGAGCGGCGGCTGCGACCACGGGCCCGGCCACCATGCCGAGCTGGTCGGCGATCTGCGCATGGGCCAGTACCCGCTCAAATCGTTCGCCGGGAAAGATGTGGGGCAATAGCACCTCACGCGCCATCACCCCCTGGGTGGTGAACACACCGCAGGCGGCGGACACCAGCACCAGCGCGACCAGTGCGGGCTGGCCCTCCAGCGCAAAGCCCGCCGCCAAGCCGGCCATGCAGCTCAGCGCGCGCAGGGCCTGGCTTTGGCGCAGCAGGCGCATGGGGGGATGCCGGTCGCTCAGTACCCCGCAAATGGGAAAGGCGACAAAGCGGGTGAGCGTTTCCACAAAAAAGGCCATGCCGGTCCACGACGCGCTGCCCGTCTGCTGGTACACCACCAGCGGCACCAGAAACAGCAAAACCTGGTCCGCCAATCGGGAAAGCAACAGGGAGCCGTAGAAACTGAGGTGGTGGGTGCGCGCCATGGTTGCACTCTAGCGCGCCGGAAGCCGCCCGTAGGCCGCGGGCGGGGCAGGAGAGCCGCGTTCTGGTTTAGTAACCCGCTTTTCTTTTGATTCATAATTGACGTTTACGTAAACGTCAACTTTGCGCGGCGACGCGAAGCCTTTGCCCTTGCCACCACCCGCCACGAACGAACCATGAGCACCACCTACAGCATCAGCGATCTGGCCAGAGAGTTTGACCTGACCACCCGTGCCATCCGCTTCTACGAAGACTTGGGGCTTTTGCAGCCGGAGCGGACCGGCCCCGGCGGTCGCAACCGGGTGTACAGCGGGCGTGATCGTACCCGCCTCAAGCTCACCTTGCGGGCCAAGCGCCTGGGCCTGAGCCTGACGGAGGCCAAAGACATCATTGAGATGTACGACAGCCCCCGCGACACCGGCGCCCAGCTCCAGAAGTTTCTGGACGTGTTGGCCGCTCACCGCAAACAGGTGGAAGAGCAAATGGCCGACCTGCAAGCCAACCTGGACGAGATCAAGGTGCACCAGCGTGAGGCCAAGGCTCTGCTCGCCAAGAGTGAACTCAAGATCAGCAAACCAGCCGCCAAGGCCCTGGCTACCAAGCCCGCAGCCAAAGCGGGCGGCAAGAAGGCGGCATAAAGGCCGCATAGAGGCGCTGCGCGTCACTGCGCTTTCACACAGACACACTACAACGAGGAGACCACCATGAGCAACCTGCCCGGACTGAACTACCAACTCGGCGAAGACATAGACGCCCTGCGCGATGCCGTGCGCGAGTTTGCCCAAGCCGAAATCGCCCCCCGTGCCGCTGAGATCGACCGCACTGACCAATTTCCCATGGACCTGTGGCGCAAGATGGGCGACCTGGGCGTGCTCGGCATCACTGTGGGCGAAGAATATGGTGGCGCCAACATGGGCTACCTGGCCCACATGGTGGCCATGGAAGAAATCAGCCGTGCCAGCGCCTCGGTGGGCCTGAGCTATGGTGCGCACAGCAACCTGTGCGTGAACCAGATCAAGCGCAACGGCACACCCGAACAGCGTGCCAAGTACCTGCCCAAACTCATCACCGGCGAGCACGTGGGTGCCTTGGCCATGAGTGAGCCCGGCGCCGGCAGCGATGTGCTGAGCATGAAGCTCAAGGCCGAAGACAAAGGCGGCTACTACCTGCTCAACGGCAACAAGATGTGGATCACCAACGGCCCGGATGCGGATACCTTGGTGGTCTATGCCAAGAGCGAGCCCGAGCTGGGCGCGCGTGGAGTGACCGCTTTCCTGATCGAAAAGTCTATGCCCGGCTTCAGCATCGCGCAAAAGCTGGACAAACTGGGCATGCGTGGCAGCCACACGGGCGAGCTGGTGTTCAACAACGTGGAAGTGCCGTTGGCCAACGTGCTGGGGCAGGTCAATGGCGGCGCCAAGGTGCTGATGAGCGGCTTGGACTATGAGCGCGCGGTGCTTTCCGGCGGGCCGCTGGGCATCATGCAGTCCGTGATGGACAACGTGATCCCTTACATCCACGACCGCAAGCAGTTCGGCCAGAGCATCGGCGAATTCCAGCTCATTCAGGGCAAGGTGGCCGACATGTACACCGTGCTTCAGGCTGGCCGGGCCTTCGCCTACACCGTGGCCAAGAACCTGGACTTGCTGGGCGCGGAGCATGTGCGCCAGGTCCGCAAGGATTGCGCTTCCGTCATTTTGTGGACGGCCGAGAAGGCCACCTGGATGGCGGGCGAGGGCGTGCAAATTTTCGGTGGCAACGGCTACATCAACGAGTACCCGCTGGGGCGCTTGTGGCGCGATGCCAAGTTGTATGAAATCGGGGCGGGTACCAGTGAGATCCGCCGCATGCTCATCGGACGGGAGCTGTTCGCTGAGACAATGTGAGGCTTATGAAATCCGCCATTGCACGCACCCTGACATCCATTCTCCACGGCACCCTGCGCGGCTTGATGCGCGCGTGGGTGCTCATCGTGCCCCTGGTGGTGGCGCTGAGTTTGATCCGGTGGGGGCAACTGGCGTATTTCTGGCCTCAGGGCTACCACGCGAGCAGCGGTGATGTCGCGACCGTCGCCTTGCAGGGCTTCCGGTTTGACCTGAAGGTCAGCGCCATCGCTGGTTTTTTGCTGCTCTTGGTGCTGCCTTGGGTGTCAGGCAAGGCGCACAAGCGCATCGTGGCAGGGTTGGCGCTGCTGTATGTGATGCTGTCGCTGATCAACCTGCATTACTTCGGCTTCTACAAAACTCCTATCGATTCCCTGATCTTCGGGCTGGCGGAGGACGATACCGCCGCCGTGCTCAAGACCATCTGGCACGACTTTCCGGTCATCTGGACGCTGCTGCTGGCAGCCGTGCTCACCTGGGGATCAGTGGCATTGCATAGTGTGCTTGCGCACCGCATTCAGCCGGATACAGTGCTGCACACCCGCCACGCGGTGGTCAAGCTGGTGGTCGTGATCGTGGCGTTTTTCGCCTTGGCGTTTGCAGGCAAAGGCACCATCCGGGAAATGGCGCTGCAGCGCCAGCACTTGACGGTGACCACCTCCCAGTTTTTGAACGACATGGTGCCCAACGGCATCATTGCACTCAAATACGCGTGGGACAGCCGCGGCCAGTCGCAGGATTTGTCAGACCCGAATGTGGGCGTCAAGGCCATGGGCTTCCGCTCCCCGCTGGCGGCGGCGGAGGCCTTGGGCCTGCCGCATGCGAACGATGCGGAAGTCAAGGCCGCGCTGTTTGCGCACGACCCCTTGCCCGCAGGTGCTACCAAAAAGAACCTGATGTTCTTCCTGATGGAGTCCTGGAGCGCCGAGCCCATGCTCTACCAGAGCCCCACGTTCGACGTGCTGGGCCGCATGGCGCCCACCTTGCAGAACGCCTGTTACTTCAAGAATTTTGATTCCGCCCACGCGGGGACCCACCCGTCGCTGGAAGCGATTCTGTATTCCACGCCCATCACGCCGCTCACCCTCGGCGATGCGGGTCGCCGCACCATTCCCTGGACCGTGGCGCAAGTGGCCAAGGAAGAGGGTTACCAGACCCTGTTTGTCACCTCGGCCCGCTCCGGCTGGCGCGACCTGAACCGCGTTCTCAAGGTGCAGGGCTTTGACGAAGTGGTCGACGCCAACAACCTCAAGGAAGCCTACCCGGAAGCCGTGTTGGGCATCTGGGGCGTGTGGGACGACTACGTCTTCAAGTACCTGAGCAAACGCATGGCTGCGCAGCCCAAGGACAAGCCCATTTTTGTGTTTGTGCTCACCAGCACCAACCACCCGCCTTACGACCTGCCCGCCGACTACAAGCGCGTGCCGCGCGACATGGCGCAGTGGAAGGGCGAGACCAGCTCCGAGACACTGATTCCCAACCTCGACACGTACCACTACGCCACTGACTTGCTGGGCGGCTTTGTGCAAGACGTGCAAAAGGGTCCGCTCAAAGACAACACCATCATTGCCGGTACCGGGGACCACAATGTCCGCTCCTTCGGGGTGTATGCCGATGCCAGCCGGCGCTACCTGGTGCGCCAGGTACCGTTTGTGATTTGGGGTAGCAAGCTCCAATGCGGCAACCAGCTGGAACAACCGGCCAGCCACCGTGACATGTTCAACACCCTGTTCCCGCTGGCGGGCATTCAGGGGAACTACATCAACGCAGGGCGCAATTTGCTCAAAGACCTGCCCGCGCAACCGGATGCCCTGAACGCGCCACGGGCTGTGTTTTTCACAGGCGAAGCGCGCAATGCGCAGGGCATGTGGCAGCTGGGCAACCCCAAGTCTTTTGTGTGCACTTCGTCCAAGCCTTCCCAGCAATGCGAGTTCAATGCCTTGGACGATCAGCAGGAACGTGCCCGGTACGCACTCCTCGATTGGAACGTGCGCGTCTCGCTTCATAAATAATCGGGGTCTATGACCGACAAACTCAACGATCTCTTTTCCAGCAACCGCGCATGGGCCGCGGAGATGGAGCGCACCCGTCCCGGCTTTTTCACCGGGCTGGCCAATCAGCAAAAGCCCAAGTACATGTGGATCGGCTGCTCCGACAGCCGGGTGCCCGCCAACGAAATCATCGGTTTGGCGCCGGGAGAAATTTTTGTGCACCGTAACGTGGCCAACGTGGTGGTGCATTCGGATCTGAATGCACTGTCCACCATTCAGTTCGCGGTGGAGCGGCTCAAGGTCAAGCATGTGATGGTCGTGGGCCACTACGGCTGCTCGGGCGTGCAAGCAGCGCTCGAAGGTGCCCGCATCGGCCTGGCCGACAACTGGCTGCGCCATATCCAGGACGTGCGGGACCGCCACCGCGATATCCTGGACGCGATCCCCGACCACGGCAAAGCCGCCGCCTTGTGCGAGCTCAATGTGATCGAACAGGTGATCAACGTCGCGCAAAGCACCGTGCTGCAAGACGCCTGGGCCGCTGGGCAAGAAGTGACGCTGCATGGCTGGGTGTACGGCGTGCACGACGGCCTGGTGCAGGACCTGCACATGACGGTGGGCCGCGAGGACAACCTCGATGCGCTGTACCGGGAAGCCATTTCCGGTGTGCGGCTCATGCCCCGTCATCCGCGTTAAGCATCAGAACGGCCTGTGGCGCCCATGGAATATGCGCGAGCAGCTATCAAAAATATAGTGAATCTCGCGCATGTTTCCTACCCGGCTTGACTCTTCGGTTGCCTACGACATCGCGCGGGCTCTGCTCGACGGCTTCAACCGCCACTACCAGCTCTTTCGCACCGAGAGTGCGCGGGCCAAGCACCGGTTTGAAACCCGCGACTGGCATGGCCAGCAACGCGCCCAGCGGGAGCGCATCGAGTTTTACGGCTTGCGGGTGCAAGAGTGTTCGCGCCGGCTGGAGCGCGAGTTCAAGGCCGGCGAGCAGGGCGCCGAGGTGTGGCAGCAGATCAAGCTCCATTACATCGGTCTGTTGGTGAATCACCATCAGCCGGAACTGGCCGAGACCTTTTTCAATTCGGTGACCACCAAAATCCTTCACCGCAGCTACTTCCAGAACGATTTCATTTTCGTGCGTCCTGCGGTCAGCACCGAGTACATCGAAAACCTGGACGCGCCGGGCGCCCGCTACCAACCCACCTACCGCTGCTACTACCCTACCTTGGACGACGTGCAGGCGCAGCTGGTGCGCATGGTGCAGGACTTTGACTTGCGGGTGCCGTTTGAAGACCTGGAGCGGGATGCCCGCAACGTGCTGGCGGTCATGACCCGGCAGTTGGGTGAAGCCAAATTGCTCGCCAACTTTCAGGTGCAGGTGCTCTCCAGCCTGTTCTTCCGGAACAAAGGTTGCTACATCATCGGCAAGCTGATCAACGGCTATACCGAAGCCGGCTTTGCCCTGCCGGTGCTGCACAGCAAAGACGGCCAGCTGCGCATAGATGCGGCCCTGTTCGGGGAGGATGATCTTCTGCGCCTCTTCAGTTTTGCGCGGGCCTACTTCATGGTGGACATGGAGATCCCCAGCGCCTATGTGCAGTTTCTGCGCAGCATGATGCCGCGCAAACCGCGCAACGAAATCTACAACGCACTGGGGCTGGCCAAGCAGGGCAAGACCCTGTTTTACCGCGACTTTCTGCACCACCTGCAGCACAGTAGCGACAAGTTCCGCATTGCAGCCGGTATCAAGGGCATGGTGATGCTGGTGTTTGACCTGCCCAGCTACCCTTATGTGTTCAAGGTCATCAAAGACTACTTTCCGCACCAGAAGGAAACGACCCGCGAGCAGGTCATGGGCAAGTACCAACTGGTCAAGCAGCACGACCGCGTAGGCCGCATGGCCGATACGCTGGATTATGGCGATGTGGCTTTCCCTCGTGATCGTTTCAGTGAAGAGCTGATTGCCGAGCTGCAGCAGTTTGCGCCCAGCCAACTGGAGATCAGCGACCGCGATGGTGACGGCCGCACCGAGGTCATCCTCAAGCACGTCTACATCGAGCGCCGCATGATCCCGCTCAATATGTACCTGCAAGAAGCCTTTGATGCGGGCGGCGCGGACCGCAACAACCAGAGCCCCGCGGCCCTGCGGGCACGGCACCAGATTGAGCGCTCGGTGATCGACTATGGCTATGCCATCAAAGACATGGTCGCCGCCAACATCTTCCCCGGCGACATGCTCTGGAAGAACTTCGGCATCACCCGTAACAACAAGGTCGTGTTTTACGACTACGACGAGATCGAATACCTCACCGATTGCAACTTCCGCAAAGTGCCCGAGCCACGGAACGAGGAAGAAGAAATGTCCGGCGAGATATGGTACGCCGTCGGCCCGCGCGATGTGTTTCCCGAAACCTTTGCCCCTTTTCTGCTGGGCAATCCTATGGTGCGAGACGTGTTCATGCAATACCACGCCAACCTGCTGGACCCCGCCTTCTGGCAGACGCAGAAGGAGCGTATTGCGGCGGGGTACGTGCACGACGTGTACCCATATGAGAAGGAAAAACGCTTCACACGGCTGTGAGTTTTTTACTTTGTCGTACACTCCGACCTGCCCGGGGTGCGCAGTGGTTGCGCTGAGATGGATACCAAACCCGTGAACTTGATCTGGTTCATACCAGCGTAAGAAGTGCAGAGCAGTGCCCCCGGCCGTGTGCCGTGCGGGCTGTGGCTCATTCCAAGTTTTCGGGGGCATGTGTTTCTCTTTCTTCGGGCGTTAACCCGGAGATTTCCCAGTGAACGCACCCGACAAGCTTGCCCAGTTCATCCGCCTCACGCGCGAACCGCTTCCCGCTTCCACCAAACGTTATCTGCAAGGCAGCCGCCCAGACATTCAGGTGCCGCTGCGCGAAATCATGCAGAGCAATGGCGAGGCCATCACGGTGTACGACACCTCCGGCCCCTACACCGACCCGCGTGCCCACATCGACGTGCGCTCGGGCTTGCCGCTAGTGCGTGAGCAGTGGATTGCCGGCCGTGGCGACACCGAGTTGTACGAAGGCCGTAAACCCTTTGCGCTGGACGACGGACTGAAGAACGGCGAGACCGATGCCCTGGCCGCCTTGCGCGCCCAAGCCGCCGGCCTGCAGCGCCAACCCCGCCGGGCCAAGAGTGGCGCCAACGTGACCCAGATGCACTACGCGCGCAAAGGCATCGTCACCCCTGAGATGGAATACGTCGCCCTGCGTGAGAACCAGAACCTGGAGTGGCATGCGCAATACCTGAGCAACGCAGACCGCGAGAAGCGTCTGGCCGGCAACAGCTTTGGCGCCAGCATCCCCAAGGTGGTGACGCCCGAGTTCGTGCGCGATGAAGTGGCCCGCGGCCGCGCCATCATCCCTGCCAACATCAACCACAACGAGCTGGAGCCCATGGCGATTGGCCGCAACTTCCTGGTGAAGATCAACGCCAACATCGGCAACTCGGCAGTGACGTCCAGCATCGAGGAGGAAGTCGAAAAACTGGTCTGGTCCATCCGCTGGGGGGCCGACACGGTGATGGATTTGTCCACCGGCAAAAACATCCACACCACGCGCGACTGGATCGTGCGCAACAGCCCGGTGCCCATCGGCACGGTGCCGATTTACCAGGCGCTGGAAAAAGTGGGCGGCATTGCCGAAGACCTGACTTGGGCAATCTTCCGCGACACGCTGATAGAACAAGCTGAGCAGGGCGTGGACTACTTCACAGTGCATGCCGGCGTGCGCCTGCCCTTCATCCACCTGACCGCGAATCGCGTGACCGGCATCGTCTCCCGCGGTGGCTCCATCATGGCCAAGTGGTGCATTGCGCACCACAAAGAGAACTTTCTGTACACGCATTTCGATGAGATGACGGAGATCATGCGCGCGTACGACGTGAGCTACTCGCTGGGTGATGGTCTGCGCCCCGGCTCTGGTGCTGATGCGAATGACGAGGCCCAGTTTGCCGAGCTGCACACCCTGGGCGAGCTCACACACAAGGCTTGGCAGCAGGATGTGCAGGTCATGATCGAAGGCCCCGGCCACGTGCCCATGCACATGGTGCAGGCCAACATGACCGAGCAGCTCAAGCACTGCGGTGAAGCGCCGTTCTACACCCTCGGGCCGCTGACCACCGACATCGCGCCGGGCTACGACCACATCACCAGCGGCATTGGCGCGGCCATGATCGGCTGGTTCGGCACCGCCATGCTCTGCTACGTCACGCCCAAGGAGCACTTGGGTTTGCCCGACCGCGAAGACGTGAAGACCGGCATCATCACCTACAAGATTGCCGCCCACGTGGCCGACGTGGCCAAGGGTCACCCGGGTGTGCGGGCGCGGGACGATGCGTTGTCCAAGGCGCGCTTTGAGTTCCGCTGGATGGACCAGTTCAACCTCTCGCTGGACCCCGACACGGCCAAGCAGTTTCACGACGAGACCCTGCCGGCCGAAGGCGCCAAGGTTGCGCATTTCTGCTCCATGTGCGGCCCCAAGTTCTGCTCCATGAAGATCACCCAAGAGGTGCGTGACTACGCCAAGAACTTGGGCGTGAGCGAGGAGCAGGCGCTGCAGTCTGGGATGGACGTGATGTCGGGCGAGTTCAAAAAGGTGGGCGGGGAAATCTACATCCCCATCAACCCTGTGAAGGCCGCGACCGACGACGCCAAGGCCTGACGATGGCTCTGCGCATAGGCATTGCCGGCGCGGGTGTGCTCGGGCGGCTGCTGGCGTTCACGCTCAGCCGCGCGGGCCACGACGTGCAGGTATTTGACCCGGCCTCCGGCCCCGGCCCGCGTGCGGAGTCCGGCTCGCAGGCTGCAGGCGGGACCGCTGCTGGCATGCTGAGCCCTGTGGCCGAGCTGGAGCGCGCGGGCGCTGAGGTGTTTGCGCTGGGCGTGCGCTCTTGCCATCTCTGGCCGCAGATCGTGCAGGCGCTCTCTGAGCCGGTGGCCTTGCACATGCACGGCAGCCTGCTGCTGGCCCACCGCAGCGATGCGGGCGCGGCCCAGCGTGTGGTCGGGTTGCTGCAAGCCAAGGCCGATGCGCCGTACCAACCGCAGTCTTTGACCATGGATGCACTGCGCGCGCTGGAGCCAAGCATCCAAGGTCCGGCGTTGGCTTGGCTGCTGCCCAGTGAGGGACAGATTCACCCCATTCAGGCGCTGCAGGCGCTGGCCGCACAAGCTACAGCGCAAGGTGTGCAGTGGCACTGGGATAGCACTGTCACGACCTTGGACGCAGGTGTCATCCATGCCGGTGAAACACAACATCGCTTCGACCATGTGTTCGACGTGCGCGGCGTAGGCGCCAAGCCCGCATTGCCGGTGCGTGGTGTACGCGGCGAGGTATTCTGGCTGCACGCGCCCGGCGTGCCTTTGCACCGCCCGGTGCGCCTGATGCACCCGCGCCACTCGATCTACATGGTGCCCCGCCCTGGCGATGTGATCGTGGTGGGCGCCAGCGAGATCGAAAGCGAAGACCGCTCGCCCGTGTCCCTGCGCAGCACGCTGGAACTGTTGAGTGCAGCACACAGCGTGATGCCGGCACTCGCTGAAGCGCGCGTGGTGCACACCGAAACCAACCTGCGCCCGGCGCTACCCGACAACCTGCCGACCATCCGCCACAGCACAAGCACAACCGAAATCAACGGACTCTTCCGCCACGGCTGGCTCATCGCCCCGTCACTGGTGGAGCAGGCATTGCAAGAGCTCAAGCTATGACCACCACAGACACCGAGCCAACGACCATCACCATCACGGTGAACGGCACCCCGGAAACCACAAGCGCACGAACCCTACAAGCCTGGGTAGACGCACGCTGTGTGCTACCCGCCGCACTCGCCACCGCCGTCAACGGCAACTTCGTACCCCGCAGCCAGCGCGCCCAGCAGCCGCTGGCAGAGGGCGACACCATCCTCACCTTTCAACCCATCGAAGGCGGTTGACCCATGACTACACACATGAATGGCGAAGCGGTGGATCAACTTACTGCATCACAAAAGATCGATGGACTCGAACGCTCAACCGCCACACAAAGTGACTTGGCGGCAGCGTGTTCTGCGCAGGTCAAGGAGGAGCCCGCGCAGCGGGCGGGGGACACGGAGCAGAGCACACTGCCGCCAAGTCGCCTCGAAGAAGCTAGCGAATGGCACATAGGCGGAAAAGCATTGACCAGCCGCTTCTTCTTGGGCACCGCAGCCTACCCCTCGCCCCAAATCCTCCAAGACGCCATCCAAGCCTCCGGCGCCCAAGTCGTCACCATGGGCCTACGCCGCCAACTCGCCCACGGAGCCGAGGCGGGTGACTTCTTCTCCCTCATCCAAGCCACGGGCGCCCACCTGCTCCCTAACACCGCCGGCTGCCACACCGCCCGCGAAGCCGTCACCCTGGCCCACATGGCCCGCGAACTGTTTGATACGACCTGGATCAAGCTCGAAGTCGTGGGCGATGCCCACACTTTGCAGCCTGACCCCTTCGAGCTGCTGGCCGCCGCCACGCAGCTGGTGAGAGACGGTTTTGAAGTCTTTCCCTATTGCATGGACGACCTGGTGAGCTGCCAGCGCCTGCTGGATGCCGGCTGCAACATCCTCATGCCCTGGGGCGCGCCCATAGGCTCGGGGCAGGGGCTGGTCAACCCCGGCGCGCTGCGCACCCTGCGGGCCCGCCTGCCTGGTGTGCCCCTCATCGTCGATGCCGGCATCGGCTCGCCGGCCGATGCGGTGCACGCCATGGAACTGGGGCTGGACGCGGTGCTGCTCAACAGCGCTGTGGCCCATGCGGTAGATCCGGTGCGCATGGCCCGCGCGTTCAAGCTCGGCATAGCATCCGGCCGCTTGGCCTATGAAGCCGGCGTCATGCCCCGCCAGGACATGGCGGTCGCGTCTACCCCGGTCTCGGGCTACCCCATCTTGCTGTGAGTTTGCTATGAAAAAAGAAGCTATCCGCGCAATTCCCATGGGCGCCAAAAGCACTTTAGACACTGAATTCGCCCGTGCGCCTGCGGGCCGACGCCCCGTGGTCTGGAGCATCGCCGGCTCCGACTCGGGCGCCGGTGCCGGCGTGCAGGCGGACCTGAAAGCCTTGCAGGCATTCGGGGTGCATGGCTGCACGGCCTTGGCTGCCATCACCGCGCAGAGCTCTGTGGAGGTGACGCGTGTGGAGCCCGTCAGCGCCGAGCTGCTGGACGCACAACTGGCCGCTCTGGCGCAGGACATGCCGCCGCAGGCCATCAAGACCGGCTTGCTCGGGAGTGTGGACAACCTGCGCGTGGTGTGCCGGTGGGTGGATGCATTGCGTGCACAGGGTCACCCGGTAGCGCTGGTGGTAGACCCCGTGCTGGGTTCCACCACAGGCACCCCATTCGTCGACGAAGCCCTGCTGGACGCCTACTGCCGCCAGCTGCTGCCCCGCGCCACATTGATCACGCCCAACCGCAGGGAGGCATTGCGCCTTTTGCAGGCCGAACGCGCAGATCACCCCCTGCATGCCGCCCCGGCTCCCGAATTGGCGCCAGCGCTGCAAGCCCGTTGGCGCCTTGGTACCCGGGAACGCGCACCAGCCGATGGGCAGAGCGCGTATGACTGCTTTGCGGTAGCCATCACTGGCGGTGATGACGCGCGTGCGCAAGGGCTGGCCAGTGATTGGTTGCAAAGCGCGCAGGCTACAGGCTGGCTGAGTCTCCCGCGTGTAGACACTGCGCATCACCACGGCACGGGCTGCACTTTCGCCTCCACGGCTGCGGCGGCGCTGGCCAGCGGCTACTGTGTGGCGGATGCCGTGGTCCTGGCCAAAATGGCTACGACCCATGCGCTGCGCCATGCCTATGCCGCAGGGCAGGGCGCCGGCCCGGTGCAGGCATTGCCTGACTTTGCGCAGCACGTGGGCAATCTGCCTTGGCTACAAAAAACGCCAGCGACGCAGACTGCTTTTCCCGATCTCACCCACCCGGCTTTGGGCGTCTATGCGGTGGTGGACAGCGTCGCCTGGGTGCGCCGTGTGTTGGCGGCAGGTATCCGCACGGTGCAATTGCGCATCAAAGACCCGATTGAACCCACGCTGTCTGCCCAGATCGCAGAGAGCATTGCGGCGGCCCAGGCCACGCCCGGTGCACAGCTATTCATCAACGACCACTGGCAACTCGCCCTGCAACTTGGCGCCTATGGCGTGCATCTGGGGCAGGAAGATCTGGACACCGTGGATTTAGACGCGCTGCGCCAGGCCGGCGTGCGTCTGGGGCTCAGCACCCACAGTTATTGGGAAGTCGCCCGAGCCTGGGCGCTGCGCCCCAGCTACATCGCCTGTGGCCCCATCTTTGCCACGCAAAGCAAAGACATGCCGTGGATTCCCCAAAGCCTGGACAACCTGCGCTTTTGGGCGGGAGTGTTGCCGGTACCGGTGGTGGGCATCGCGGGCATAGATGCCAGCAATGTGATGGAAGTTGCCGCAACCGGTGCGGCCAGCGCAGCGGTGATTTCGGCGATTACCAGGTCCGCAGACCCCGAGGCTGCCTGCGTAGCCTTGATGGCCGGCTTCACAGCCGGTGCGGCTACGGCAAGCTAAGCGCCAAGTAGCTCTTGTCGCCGCCGTGCTGCACCAGCACAGCGACAGACTTGCCCGCTTTGGCCAGCAGCTGGCGGGCTTGTTCTACCGAAGTGAGTGGTGTCTGGTTGATGGCCAGCAGGATGTCGCCGGGTTCGATGCCGGCTTTGGTGGAGGGGCCTTCTGCCACGGCATCCACCAGCAGGCCTGTTTTGGTGTCCGCAGCGCGCTGCTCCAGCGGCAACAGATTGCGGACCGCAATGCCCAGTGGCGCGAGGATCGGCGAGTCCGGCAGGTTGCCAGCCTTGGCGGTTAATGCCGCAGCGGGTGCTTCCAAGGTGGCAATAGTGTTTTGTGCCTTGCCGTTGCGCAAGTAGTCCACCCGAATCTTCTGCCCCGGCACGGCCATTGCGATCCACAAGGGCAGATCGCTGGAGGTTTCAATGGCATGGCCGTCGATGCCCACAATCACGTCGCCGAACTGCAGGCCCGCTTTGGCGGCTGCACTGCCGGCATGCACTTCGGACAGCAGTGCGCCCGCCGGCTTGGACAGGTGCAATGCGGTGGCCAAGGCTTGTGTCACCTCTTGTGCCGACACACCCAAAACGCCGTGCGCGGCATGGCCGGTAGCCACAATCTGGCGTGCTACGGATTGGGCCAGGTCGATGGGGATGGCAAAGCTCAGGCCCTGGTAGCCGCCGCTGCGGGTAAAGATTTGGGAGTTGATGCCCACCACTTCCCCACGGGCATTGAACAGGGGCCCGCCCGAGTTGCCGGGGTTGATGGCGGCATCGGTCTGGATGAAGGGCACGGTGTAGTCGTCGGGCAGGGTTCGGGCCTTGGCGCTGACCACGCCGGTGGTGACAGTGTTGTCCAGCCCGAAGGGCGAACCGATGGCCAGCACCCATTCCCCCACATTCAGCTCCGTGGGTGAGCCAATGGTGACTGTCGGCAGGTGCTGGGCTTCTATCTTCAGGACCGCCATGTCGGTCTTGGTGTCCACGCCCAGAATGCGGGCGGGGAACTCACGGCGGTCGGTCAGTTTCACGGTGACTTCACTGGCGTGCGCAACCACGTGGGCATTGGTCAGCACCAGACCGTCGCCACTCACTATAAAGCCGGAGCCCAGGCCGCGCACCGGCACTGTCATGCTGGCACCCGTGGCGCCAAATTGCTCCTGGAATTTGCGCAGAAAGGATTGCATGGCGTCGCTGTCGTCCGCTTCCGGGCCGCTACCTTTGGGCGCGTCTTTACCTCCGGCGGACACCAGGCGGGTACCGGTAACACTGATGTTGACCACTGCGGGGCCGTAGCGTTTCACGATCTGCGTGAAGTCCGGCGTCACGATCTGGCGGATAGCCTGTGCGCTCGTTGTGGAGGGTGATGGTGCTTCTTGCGCGAAGGCAGAGAGTGGCGCAGCAAGCATGAACGCGGCGGCAAGGCCGGCAAGCGCAGTCGCGCGGAGGGGGAGTCGCACAGGGGTAGTTCGGGTCAGCATGTCTGCATGGTGCCATGCGGGGGTGAAGTGCTTGCAATCTTGGGTGAAGCACGGGTAAAGATAGGGCTTGGCATCTTCTGGCAGAATTGACGTTTACGTAAACGTCAATTCATATCAGACGTCCCGCCACCCACCTGACTCCGAGGAAGACCA
Source organism: Curvibacter sp. Hmag1.1 (assembly GCF_059769165.1). Lineage (NCBI taxonomy): Bacteria > Pseudomonadati > Pseudomonadota > Betaproteobacteria > Burkholderiales > Comamonadaceae > Curvibacter > Curvibacter sp. Hmag1.1. The sequence goes on along the minus strand of NZ_JBMBGX010000002.1, from coordinate 1,239,761 downwards.
TGCCAGAAACCGTTGTGATCGTCAGCGCCGCCCGCACCCCCATGGGTGGCTTTCAGGGCGACTTCGCTTCTCTTGCCGCCCACGACTTGGGCGGTGCCGCCATCCACGCCGCCGTGGAGCGCGCCGGCATCAGCCCGGAGCTGGTGACCGAAGTCATCTTCGGCAACTGCCTGATGGCCGGCCAAGGCCAGGCGCCAGCGCGCCAGGCCGCCTTCAAGGGCGGCTTGCCCAAGAGCGCCGGTGCGGTCACCCTGAGCAAGATGTGCGGTTCGGGCATGCGCGCGGCCATGTTCGCGCACGACATGCTGCTGGCCGGCAGCCACGATGTGCTGGTGGCCGGTGGCATGGAGAGCATGACCAATGCACCCCACCTGCTGCTCAAGGGTCGCAGTGGTATCCGCATCGGCCATGACCGCGTGATGGACCACATGATGCTCGACGGCCTGGAAGACGCTTACGAGGCCGGCCGCTCCATGGGTACCTTCGGGGAAGACTGTGCTGCCAAGTACAGCTTCACCCGTGAGCAACAAGACAGTTTCGCCACAGCCAGCGTGCAGCGTGCGCAAGCAGCTATCAAATCAGGAGCGTTTGAGGCTGAAATCACCCCGGTGACGGTTAAGACCCGTGCCGGCGATGTGCTGGTGAGCATCGATGAAGGCCCCGGCAAGATCAAGCTGGACAAAATTCCCGCGCTCAAGGCCGCGTTCAAAAAAGACGGCACCATCACTGCCGCCAGCAGCAGCTCCATCAATGACGGCGCAGCCGCCATGGTGCTAATGCGCGAAGGCACGGCCAAAGATCTCGGCTGCAAGCCACTAGCCAAAATCGTCGCCCATGCCACCCACGCCCAAGAGCCCAACTGGTTTGCCACCGCGCCGGTGGGTGCCACCCAGAAGGTGCTGGCCAAGGCCGGTTGGAAAGTGGAAGACGTGGACCTGTGGGAAATCAACGAAGCCTTTGCCGTAGTGCCCATGGCGCTGATGGCTGAGCTGAACATTCCGCACGACAAGGTGAACGTGAACGGCGGCGCCTGCGCGCTGGGCCACCCCATTGGCGCATCCGGTGCGCGCATCATGGTCACGCTGATTCACGCCTTGAAAGCCCGTGGCCTCAAGAAGGGCGTGGCGACCTTGTGCATCGGTGGTGGTGAGGCGACGGCCCTGGCGCTCGAATTGCTATAAATTCAGGAGCTGTTCGCGCTTATTGGATGGGCGCTAGAGTGTCAAATGACCATGCGGGGATGCAGAGTGTCGGGGGCCGATTTCTGCGCGTTTGGCAGTATGAGGCCCCCGGCACTCTGCATTCCTGCATAGCGAGAGCCACAAACTTGGAGTGAGCATGACTATTTTTGTAATCGGCGCATCCCGCGGTATCGGCTTAGAGCTGGTGCAACAGTACCTGGACGCAGGCGACCGAGTGATCGCTACCGCGCGGGACGAGGCGGGCCTGACCCGTTTGCGTGACATGGGTGCCCAAGCCATGAAGCTGGACGTGGCCAACCCCGCCAGCATCAGCGGTCTGAGCTGGCAGCTCGATGGCGAAAAGCTTGACGTGGCCTATTACGTGGCAGGTGTGTTCTCGGAAGACGATGCCAAGTCTCCGCCGACGGTGCAGGCCTTTGACTCCATGATGCACACCAATGTGTTGGGCGCCATGCAGGCTTTGCCACAGGTGGCGCCGTGGGTGGAAGAGGCGCAGGGGCAGTTCGTGTTTCTGACCAGTGACTTCGCGCAGATCGGCGGTGTCGAGAGCAGCCGGGGCTGGGTGTACCACGTGAGCAAGGCGGCACTGAATATGGCGGTAGTGGCCGCGCAGCCGGATTACCCGAATGCCCAGTTACTGCTCATCCATCCCGGTTGGGTGCGTACGGATATGGGCACGTCCGCCGCGCCCTTATCGCCCGAAGAGAGCGTGGCAGCCATACGTGCCACCGTGGCCGCGCGCAAGACAAGCGCCACAGGACTTGGCTGCAGCGATGTGCCCTACCTGCGCTGGGATGGTGCGCCGTTTTCCAGCTGGTAGAGCCCCCCTATTCAAAAACGATCCGAGAGAGACCAAGCCATGCTGCTGACCCAAGACCAGGAAATGATCCGTGACGCCGTGCGCGACTTTGCCCAAGCCGAGCTCTGGCCGAACGCTGCGAAGTGGGACAAGGAACACACCTTCCCCAAAGCGGCGCACCAAGGCTTGGCTGCGCTGGGCGCCTACGGCATTTGCGTGCCTGAAGAATTGGGCGGTGCGGGGCTGGACTACGTGACCCTGGCGTTGGTGCTGGAAGAAATTGCCGCGGGTGATGGCGGCACCAGCACGGTGATCAGCGTCACCAACTGCCCGGTCAACGCCATCCTGATGAAGTTCGGCAATGCGCAGCAGAAAAAGCAGTGGCTGGAGCCCCTGGCCCAGGGCCAGATGCTGGGCGCCTTTTGCCTGACCGAGCCGCATGTGGGCAGCGATGCCTCCAGCCTGCGCACCACGGCGCTCAGGCAGGGCGATGAATACGTCATCAACGGCGTCAAACAGTTCATCACCAGTGGCAAAAACGGCGATGTGGCCATCGTCATCGCAGTGACCGACAAGGCGGCCGGCAAGAAGGGGATGAGCGCCTTCCTGGTTCCCACTAACGCGCCGGGCTACGTAGTCGCGCGGCTGGAAGACAAGCTCGGCCAGCACAGCAGCGACACCGCCCAGATCAACTTCGACAACTGCCGCATTCCGGCCGAGAACCTGATCGGCAAGGAGGGCGAGGGCTATGGCATCGCCCTCGGTGGGCTGGAGGGCGGGCGCATCGGCATTGCCGCGCAAAGCGTGGGCATGGCCCGCAGCGCACTTGATGTGGCGATTGCTTATGCCAAAGACCGCCAGAGTTTCGGCCAGCCCATCTTCAATCACCAGGCCGTCGGCTTCCGTTTGGCGGACTGCGCCACCCAGCTGGAAGCGGCGCGGCAACTCATCTGGCATGCCGCTGCCCTCCGTGACGCGGGCCGCCCCTGCCTGAAAGAGGCCGCCATGGCCAAACTCTTTGCCAGCGAAATGGCGGAGAAAGTGTGCAGCGCCGCCATCCAAACCCTGGGCGGTTACGGCTATGTGAGCGACTTCCCGGTGGAGCGCATCTACCGCGACGTGCGTGTGTGCCAGATTTATGAAGGCACCAGCGACGTGCAGAAGATCATCATCCAGCGCGCACTGGCTTGAGCTCCATGGCGCACGTACTGCCTGCCGGCGTCACCGTTTTTGAGCGGGGCTGGCTGTCCAGCAACAACATCCTGATCCAGGGCGAGGGCGGCACCGCGCTCATCGATAGCGGCTACTGCACTCATGCCGAGCAGACGCTTGCGCTGGTGGACTCGGCGCTGCAAGGCCGGTCGCTGGACCTGCTGCTCAACACCCATTTGCACAGCGACCACTGCGGGGGCAATGCCGCACTGCAGGCGCGCTACCCCGCGATGGAAACGCATATTCCACCGGGCCACGCTGACTATGTGCGCGTGTGGAATGCCCATGCCCTCAGCTACACACCCACGGGCCAGCAGTGCCCGCGCTTCCATTTGAATGCCACGCTGCAACCGGGCACCGAGATGCTGTTGGGCGACCTGCATTGGCAGGTACATGCAGCCCCGGGCCACGACCCGCATTCGGTCATCCTGTTTGAGCCGCAAAGCCGCACGCTGGTGTCCGCAGACGCCCTGTGGGAAAAAGGCTTTGGCGTGGTGTTCCCGGAACTCGATGGCGATGATGCGTTCGACGAAGTGGCCGCCACGCTGGATGTGATCGAGCGGCTGAACCCCGCCACCGTCATCCCCGGTCATGGCGCCCCGTTCACCGACGCTCCGCAGGCCATTGTTTATGCACGCCAGCGCCTCAACGGTTTTGTGCAAAACCCGGCCAAGCATTTGCAGTACGCGGCCAAGGTCTTGCTCAAGTTTAAGCTGCTCGAAGCCCGCCATTTGCCCCTGCCCGCGCTCATCGCGTGGGCGCGCAATACCAGCTATTTCAACCACACATTCGAAAAACACTTTGCCGGCGCCACTTTGGAAGAGGCCACCCAGCAACTGGTGCACGACTTGGTGCGATCCGGTGCTGCAAAGCTGCAGGATGGAGTGGTGTACAACCTCGGGTGAGTTGTTTGATTGGGGGCGCGGATGATGAAGCTTGTTTCTTTCTTGCTGGTTTACTTGTTTGGGTTTTGGAGCTGGAATGCCTCGGCCCAAACGGTGGAGTGGGTGGATGTGCATTTCCACTACACGATGGACGATGCCAGCAGCACCAAAGAATTGGCCGAAAAGTCTCTCGCTTTGATGCAATCCGAAAACATGCGGACCATGGTGGTGTCATCGTCACCACGTCCCGCTCTCAATGGTCCGGATTTTCTGGAAGTCCAGAGGATCTTGGCTCAGCATGGCAAACGATTTGCAGTGTTGGCGGGTGGAAATTCTCTCAACCCCATGATGCATCACCTGCACGAAGGCAAGCTTCCGCCTGATGCGATCGAGAAATTTCAGGCGCTGGCAGAGCGTTCTGCGCAGAGTGGCGTAAAAGGCTTTGGCGAAATCGCGTTGCATCACATTTCTCTCAATGAGCAACATGCTTACGAGGTGATTCCTGCGGATGATGCGTTGGTCAAAATCCTGGTGGATACCGTGGCGAAGTACGACCTGATACTGGATGTTCACTTTGACCCTGTATTGGCCAAAATGGTGAAACCATCAGTCCTTACATCATCCCGCAACCCGGGGGAGTTTGAACCGAACTTCGAGGCCTTTGAGCGCCTATTAGCGCATAACCGTAAAGCCAAGATCGTCTGGGCTCATGCCGGCGGTACCGACATGCTCGGAAGTTTTACCCCGCAATTGGCCGCGGCCATGTTGGCGAAACATCCGAATTTGTATATGAGTTTGCGTCCGCGCGGGCAGCAGCCCAGCGTGATGTTGCCTGCACGTGGCAGGCTCAACAGTGATTGGGTGGCAGTAGTCGAGAAGTACGCCGATCGATTTGTCATGGGCAGTGACAGCTTCCTGGTTGCAGACAGCTTTCAAGGGGGCGGCGCGGCGCGCATTTTTGCAGAACGCTCGGCCAACCAGCGGCAGGGCATCCAAATGGTGCTAGCCGCTTTGCGTCCTGAGGTAGCCCGAAAAGTGGGCTCGGAAAATGCCATACGCCTTTACAAACTTGAACCTTGAGGAAACAGGATGCCCATTACCAAAGGATTCCGCGCACTGGTGGACGAAGCCATGGCGCAGGTCACCACCTACAGCGTGGCCGAGGTGCAAGCCCGACTGCAAGACCCGGCTGTGCAAATCGTGGACATCCGCGATATCCGCGAGCTGAACGACGGCACCGTAGTGGGCGCCTTTCATGCGCCGCGCGGCATGCTGGAGTTCTGGGTAGACCCCGAGTCGCCGTACCATAAGCCCTTGTTTGCCGATGAGTCCAAAGAGTTCATCCTGTTTTGCGGAGCTGGCTGGCGCAGTGCGTTGGCTGCCAAAGCCTTGCAGGACATGGGCATGACCAATGTGGCCCACATCGACGGCGGTTGGGGCGAATGGGTGAAGGCCGGCGCGCCCACAGAAACCCTAGAAGCGCAAAAGGCGCGCCGCCAAGCCAAGGGCTGATGCCGCCGAAAGCCGAGGCATGATGGAGGGCATGAAGCCCTTTGTGATGACCGATGCCTGCCCCTGTGGCCGGCAACACCAGAAAAAAACGCTCCCCTACGGCCAATGCTGCGGCCGTTGGCTGGACAGCGAGTCCCCCGCCCCCGATGCCGAGAGCCTGATGCGTAGCCGCTACTGCGCCTTTGTGCTGGAGCGCGAGGCGTACCTTCTTAAAACCTGGCACGCCAGCCACCGGCCGGAGCGTATTGAGTTCGACCCCGGCGTCAAATGGTTGGGCTTGGACGTGCGCAACCACACCATACAAGATGCCACCCATGCGGAGGTCGAGTTCGTGGCTCGCCAGAAACCGGTAAGTGGGCCAGCGGTGCGCCTGCATGAGCACAGCCGCTTTGTGCTGGAGGCCGGTGAGTGGCTGTATGTGGATGGAGATCAACAATGAAATTTGAAGCCGTTTTGTTTGACTGCGACGGTGTGCTGGTGGACAGCGAGCTGATTATCAATGGTGTGTTGCGCGACATGCTGGCCGAGCAGGGCTGGCACATGACCCTGCAGGAGTGCATGGCCGTGTTTGTGGGCAAAGCCGTGATGGACGAGCGCGCCCGCATCGAAGCGGAAACCGGCAAGCCGCTCACGCCCGAGTGGATGGCGTCCTTCCGCGCGCGCCGCAATGCCGCACTCATGGAGCATGCGCAGCCCATCCCCCACGCACCCGAAGCAATTGCCCGCATTCACGCGGGCTACGCCGGCAGAATAGCCTGCGCCTCCGGCGCAGACTTGCCCAAGGTGCTGATGCAAATGGGCAAGACCGGCTTGTTGCCGTACTTCGAAGGGCGGGTGTTCAGTGGCCACGACCTGCCGCGCTCCAAGCCCCACCCGGATGTGTACCTGGCTGCGGCCGCTGCGCTGGGTGCAGACCCGAAGCGCTGCGCCGTGGTCGAGGACACGGTGACCGGTGTCACAGCAGGTGTGGCCGCAGGCGCCACCGTGTTCGGTTACGCCCCCCAGGGCGGCGGGCAAGCTTTGCTGGACGCGGGCGCGTCGCATGTGTTTGCTTCGATGGCGGACTTGCCCGTGCTGCTGGGGGCTTGAGCGCTCAGGTTCCGGGTGTGGCGCTGCGCCGGAACTCGGCGGGCGTCTGTCCGGACCATGTTTTGAAGGCGCGGATAAAACTTTTCTCGTTCTGAAATCCTGCGGCCTCCGCCACCTGCTTGATGGGCCGCTGGCTGCGCAGCAAGAGCTCGCTAGCCTTGCCGTGGCGTACCCCATCTTTGAGGGCTTGCAAGGTGGCGCCTTCTTCCCTGAGTTGGCGGTGCAAGGTGCGGGGGGATACGTTCAGCAGGGCGGCCAGTGCCTCTGCACTGTGGGTATCTTGGGGCTGGGCGCTCAGCAGCTGGCGCACCTGCTGCACCAGCAAGCGGTCGCGCCGGTACTGGTGCACGGTGAGTGGCAGCGCATGTTGCAGCATTTGCTGCAAAGATTTTTCGTCCCGCCGCAGGGGGAGCTTCAGGTACTCCGCATCAAAAGCAATAGCGGCCCGCGCTTGCTGGAAGCGCGTGGGGCCCGGAAACAGCACTGCATAAGCATCTGCGTGCGGCGGAGGTTCAAATGGGAAGTCCGCCTGCAGCAGGGTGATGCGCGAGTCGATCAGCCAGCAGGCAACGCCCAGCACATTGCGCAGTACGGAGACCATGCAGAACTCGCGGAATGGCTCCGGGATCCGGTTGGGTTGGGGCGTCTGGGGCAGCCCAAGGGCATGGTGCTTTTGCTCCGTGTCCCCCGCCCGCTTTGCGGGCTCCTCCTTGACCTGCGCAAAAGCCCCATGCCCGTGGGCTGGTGGTGTCGCGTTCTCAGTGAGCGTGATGCTGGCGGTGTCACCGGCTGTGCTGAGGGTGAGTGTGATATCGGGTGCGATCAAGCCGTGGTGGCGGCACCAGCGGCTTAGTGCGACGTACAAGGTGGGCGCGGAAATCGAGGCGCGGGCCAGCATGCCGTAGCTCCCCCAGGGCAGGCGGCGGCTGAACCAGCCCAGGGCTTCGTCGTCCAGTTCCCGCATGGCCGTCTCTGACAGGCGCTCCATCTGCCATGCGGTGATGCGGGCATTCGTTTGCTGCAGGGCACTTGGCGTAATCTGCGCCATCTCCAGTGCCCGGGAAGGATCTTTCCCGTACTGCGCATACGCCTCTACCATTGCTCTGGCAAAAGCCATGGGAGTGGCGGCAACAGGAGGTTGGGAGGGCATGTCGCCAGTGTGCCAAAAAATGTGTCTCTTGTGGCGCAATTTGCAACCTCAGTGAGGCGGTGCTTGCCAGCCGTCAGTCGCACAATGCCGGTTGACTGTTCAACCTTGACCGGATGCGCCCATGACGATGCTGGAATCCAAACTCAACCCGCGTTCTGCCGACTTTGCGGCCAATGCTGCCGCCATGCGCGCGCTGGTGGCAGACCTGAATGCCAAGATCGACAAAGCGGCGCTCGGCGGTGGCGATGCAGCCCGCGCCAAGCACACCGCCCGCGGCAAGCTGCTGCCCCGTGACCGCGTGGGCATGTTGTTGGACCCCGGCACACCCTTTCTCGAACTCTCCCCCCTGGCCGCACTGGCCATGTATCCCGACCGCGATGGCACTGATAGCGCGCCCTGCGCCGGCGTCATTGCCGGTATCGGTCGCGTTTCGGGTGTGGACTGCATGATCGTGTGCAACGACGCCACGGTAAAAGGCGGCACCTACTACCCGCTTACCGTCAAGAAGCACCTGCGCGCCCAGGAAGTGGCGGCACAGAACAACTTGCCGTGTATCTACCTGGTGGACTCCGGTGGTGCCAACCTGCCCAATCAGGATGAGGTCTTTCCTGATCGCGACCACTTCGGCCGTATCTTCTTCAACCAGGCCAACATGAGCGCGCAGGGTATTGCGCAAATTGCGGTGGTGATGGGCAGCTGCACGGCCGGTGGTGCCTATGTGCCCGCCATGAGCGACGAGACCATCATTGTCAAAAACCAGGGCACCATCTTTCTGGGTGGCCCCCCGCTGGTGAAGGCGGCCACCGGCGAGGTGGTGACGGCCGAAGATCTGGGCGGTGGCGATGTGCACACCCGCCTCTCCGGCGTGGCCGACCATCTGGCACAGAACGATCTGCATGCGCTCTCATTGGCGCGTGAGGCGATTGCGCATTTGAATAGAAAAAAGGCCCCGGCCCCCGAATTGCGTACGCCAGTAGCTCCTAAATTTGTAGCTGAAGAGTTGTACGGGGTGATCCCCACCGACACCCGTAAGCCCTTTGATGTGCGTGAGATCATCGCCCGCATCGTCGATGGCTCGGAGCTGCATGAGTTCAAGCCCCGCTATGGCACTACGCTGGTCTGCGGCTTTGCCCATGTGGAAGGTATGCCGGTAGGCATCATCGCCAACAACGGCATTTTGTTCAGCGAGTCGGCGCTCAAGGGTGCGCACTTCATTGAACTGTGCTGCCAGCGCAAGATTCCGCTGGTGTTCCTGCAGAACATCACTGGCTTCATGGTCGGCCGCAAGTACGAGAACGAAGGCATCGCCCGCAACGGCGCCAAGATGGTGACGGCCGTGGCGACCGCGCAGGTGCCCAAGTTCACCATCATCATCGGCGGCAGTTTCGGTGCCGGCAACTACGGCATGTGCGGCCGCGCCTACAGTCCCCGCTTCTTGTGGATGTGGCCCAACGCGCGCATCTCGGTCATGGGTGGCGAGCAGGCGGCCAGCGTGTTGGCGACCGTGCGTCGCGATGGTATTGAAGGCAAGGGTGGCACTTGGAGCGCGGAGGAAGAAGAGGCTTTCAAAGCACCCATCCGCCAGCAATACGAAGAACAGGGCCACCCCTACTTCGCCACCGCCCGCTTGTGGGACGACGGCATCATCGACCCCGCCGATACCCGCCGCGTGCTGGCACTGGGCCTCAGCGCGTCATTGAATGCGCCCATTCCCGAGACAAAATTCGGCGTATTCCGCATGTAATTTTGAAAGGGGACAGCGATGCGTATTCGTCATTGGTTTGCCGTAGCAAGTTTGAGTGCATCTGTCGGGATGCCTTTTGCACAAGCGCAAACTGCGCCTGCAGCCGCAGCGGCGCCCGCCGAAGTGCTGGCCAAGGATATGCGCGAGGAAATCGTGCGCATCCCTGTCACAGTCAAAGATATGTTCGGGCGTCAGGAGACCCGCAATGTGGCGATCACCATTTTTCGTCCGCCGGGCGAGGGGCCTTTTCCCTTGCTGGTTTTCAACCACGGCCGTGCGGTTACTGCCAAGCGAGCGCAGCAAGGCCGTAACCGGCCGGATGTCGCGGCCCGCTATTTCACCGCCAAGGGCTTTGTGGTGCTGGCGCCCACGCGGATCGGTTACTGGGAGACCTATGGCGACTTTGACCCCGAAACCACCGGGTCCACGTGCAGTGGCATGCAGGTGGAAGGGATGTCCATGGCGGCCTCCGATCAAGTGCTCGCCACCGTGGAGTTCGCCAAAACCTTGCCTTATGTCGACGCCAGCCGTTGGGTGGTTGCCGGGCAATCAGTAGGTGGTTTGACCACAGTGTCCACTGTCGGACGAGCCCCCGCCGGACTGATCGCCGGAATCAACTTTGCCGGCGGAACCGGCGGTGACCCGGACAACAAGCCGGGTAACCCGTGCCGTCCGCAAGCCATAGAAAGCTACTGGGGCAGCCTTGCCAAGCAGGCCAAGGTGCCCATGCTGTGGATGTACTGGCAGAACGACAAGTTCTGGGGCCCGGATGTTCCCAAGACGTGGCATAAGGCCTGGTTGGCGGGCGGCGGCAAAGCGGACTATGTGGCTTTCGGCCCCTCCGGGGAAGATGGCCACAACGGCCTGAATGCCGACATGGACCATTGGTTGCCCGTTACTGATGAATTCTTGTCCCGCCTCGGGTTTACCAAGCCGGGCATTGTGAGTCGCCCGCCCCCTACCGGGTTTGCGGATATCAATGATGTGGCCAGGGTGCCGGTGAGTGCCGCCAGTCAAGCGAACTACCAGCGCTTCCTGGGCTTGGCCTTGCCGCGCGCATTTGCAGTCAGTGACCGCGGTGGCTGGGGCTCATCGACCGGCGACTACGCCGTGGGGCGGGCCATCGGCAATTGCCAACGTTTCGGAGCCAGTTGCAAGCTCTACGCCGTGGACAACGACGTAGTCTGGACCGGCAAGTAAGGGCGCCGGGCGCGTTCCATTTTTCAAAGAAATCCTATGTTCACCAAAATCCTCATCGCCAATCGTGGAGAAATTGCCTGCCGCGTGGCTGCCACCGCTGCGCGGCTAGCTATTAAAACTGTAGCGGTGTATTCCGATGCGGATGCGAACGCCAAGCATGTGGCGGCGTGTGATGAGGCGGTGCACATCGGTGGCAGCGCACCGAAAGACAGTTACCTGCGCTGGGAGCGCATCATCGAAGCGGCCCAGGCCACGGGCGCGCAGGCCATTCACCCCGGCTATGGGTTTCTGAGCGAGAACGAAGAATTCGCCAACGCTTGCGCTGCCGCGGGTCTAGTGTTCATCGGGCCGCCTGCCAGCGCCATCCAGGCCATGGGCCTGAAAGCCGAGTCCAAGCAGCTGATGGAAAAGGCCGGTGTGCCACTGGTGCCGGGCTACCACGGCAAGGACCAGGACGCCACGCTCCTGCAGCGTGAAGCCGACCGCATCGGCTACCCGGTGCTCATCAAAGCCAGCGCAGGCGGTGGCGGCAAGGGCATGCGCGCGGTGGACAAGGCCGAAGGCTTTGCTGCCGCGCTGGCATCATGCAAGCGCGAGGCCATCAACAGCTTTGGCGATGACGCAGTGCTGATAGAGAAGTACGTGCAGCGCCCTCGCCATATCGAGATTCAGGTATTCGGCGACACCCAGGGCAACTATGTCTACCTGTTTGAGCGCGACTGCTCGGTGCAGCGCCGCCACCAGAAGGTGCTGGAAGAGGCCCCCGCGCCGGGTATGACGCCCGCATTGCGCGCCCAGATGGGTCAGGCTGCGGTGGAGGCCGCCCGTGCCGTGAACTACGTGGGCGCCGGCACGGTGGAGTTCATCGTGGAGCAACCCGGCGGCTACGAGCACCCCGAGGCCATGAAGTTCTACTTCATGGAAATGAACACCCGCCTGCAGGTGGAGCACCCCGTGACAGAGGCCATCACCGGCCTGGACTTGGTGGAGTGGCAGTTGCGTGTGGCCAGTGGTGAGCCGCTGCCTTTGCGCCAGGACCAATTGCAGATCCATGGTCATGCCATTGAAGCCCGTATTTGTGCCGAGAACCCCGACAACAACTTCCTTCCCGCCACCGGCTCATTGCAGGTCTATGGTTTGCCCCCCCATGTGAGCTTCATGCGTGCAGAGCGCGGCGTGCGGGTGGACTCCGGTGTGCGCGAGGGCGATGCCATCAGCCCGTTCTACGACTCCATGGTGGCCAAGCTGATCGTGCATGGCGCCAACCGCTCCGAGGCGCTGGCCCGTTTGGACGCAGCCTTGGCGCAGACCCACATCGTGGGTATGGCGACCAATGTGCAGTTTTTACGCCACGTGACCACTAGCGCCTCGTTTGCAGCCGCCCAACTGGATACGGCGCTGATTCCGCGCGAAGCAGACGCCTTGTTCCACCAAGACAAAGTGGGTCTGCCGATGGCTGCGGCTGCTCTTGTCGCCCGTACTTTGCAGACGGGAGAACGCCAAGCGGCGCAACCCGATGCACGGGGCTGGCAAGACCCCTGGGCGCAGCGCGATGGCTGGAAGTCCCACGGCGCGCAGGTGCGCAGCTTTACCCTCGAATACGCAGGCGAGCCCCACACCGCTTTGTTGCGCATGGTGCGCGGTGGCACGCTGGAGCTGACGGTGGACGGGCAGACGTATCCACTGCAGTGGTCGGCGCAAGGCCAAGCCTTGGATGTGCGCATCGGTGAGCAGCGCAGCTTGGTAAATGTGTATGCGAATGGGCCTCTGGCGTGCGTATTCACTGCGCGAGGCGCTACACAAATCATAGCGATTGATGCCCTGGCCCATGCCGGCGACGCCCAGTCTGAAGGCGGTCGCCTGACCGCACCCATGCCCGGCAAAGTGGTGTCGTTTGCGGTGAAGGCGGGCGATGTCGTCAAAAAGGGCCAGGCCCTCGCCGTGATGGAGGCCATGAAGATGGAGCACACCATTGCCGCGCCGACCGACGGCACAGTGGACGAACTGCTGTTCGCGCCGGGCGATCAGGTAACCGAGGGCAGCGAATTGCTGCGCATGGCTGTCTCCGCATGAAGGAAGGCAGCCCGCGCTGCGGTGAAAATGCGGGTATGAGTTCTTTGCGCATTACCTACTATTCGGCCGATTACGACGAGGCCACCTGGATCCCCGGCCTACAAGCTGCCATTCCCGGCGCCGAGGTCAGCCTCTGGCAACCCGGCGCACCGGCGGCGGACTACGCGGTGGTGTGGAAACCTCCGCAGCAAATGCTGGACGAGCAGCAGGGGCTGAAGGCCATCTTCAACACCGGTGCTGGTGTGGATGCCCTGATGAAGCTGAACCTGCCGGCCGGCATCCCCGTCATTCGCTTGGACGATGCCGGCATGTCGGTGCAAATGGCGGAGTATGTGTGCCACGCAGTGATCCGCCACTTCCGTGAGTTCGATGGCTACGAGGCCGACATGGCCAACGGCAAGTGGTCCTTCCGCAAGCCGCGCAGCCGGGTGGACTACCCTGTGGGCGTGCTGGGGCTGGGGGTCTTGGGCGAGCGCGTGGCCAAAGCTGTGGCGCAGTTCGATTTTCCGGTGAATGGCTGGAGCCGTTCCCCCAAAGCGCTGGATGGCATGCAGTGCTTCCATGGGGAAGCGCAGCTGAAGGACTTTCTGGCGGCCAGTCGCATCGTGGTGTGCCTGCTGCCTCTCACGCCAGAGACTGACAGCATTCTCAATGCCCGCACACTGGCCCATATCCGCCCCGGTGGTTATGTCATCAACGTAGCCCGTGGTGCCCATGTGGTGGATGCTGATTTGCTCGCCGCCATCGATAGTGGCCATCTTGCAGGTGCCACGCTGGACGTATTTCGTGTGGAGCCGCTACCCAAAGGCCATGCGTTCTGGGCGCACCCCAAGATCACGGTCACACCGCACACCTCGGCGCGCACCCTGCGTTCGGAAAGCATTGCCCAGATCGCCCGCAAGATTGCAGCGCTGCAAAGCGGGCAGTCGGTGGCAGGGTTGGTGGATGCTGGGCGGGGCTACTGAGCGGCATGTCGGAAGTCGACGCCTTCACCGCTTTGGCGCGCGCCCGCACTTCGGTGCGCGGCTTTACGGACCAGCCGGTGCCAGACGCTTTGTTGCATGAGCTGCTAGTGAGCGCGCGCCTGGCTCCTAGCGGTGCCAACCTGCAGCCGGGCAGTTTCATTCAGGTGCGTGGCGCGGTGCGCGAGGCCTTGTCGCAGGCCATGTCTGTTGCCTACCGGGAAGGCAGCGCGGAGGCCGAGGACTATAGCTACTTCCCCGACCCCATGCCCGGCCATTTGCGCCGCCGGCAGGTGGCCGCGGCCCGTGCCCTTTACGACAGCATAGGCATTGCCCGCGAGGACCGCGCCGGGCGCGACCAGCAGTTTGAGCGCAACTTCCGTTTCTTCGATGCGCCGGTGGCGTTGGTCGTGACCATCGAGCGGGGCTTGGGCAGCGGCAGCTTCATGGATTTGGGCATGGCGCTGTACGGCCTGTTGTTGGCTGCGCAGTCCCGTGGGCTGGCCAGCTGTGCCATTGGCGCGCTGGCATCGTACCCCGGTCTGGTGCGCGAGCACTTGGGACTGGGGCCGGAGAGCCACATCGTGTGTGGCGTGGCCCTGGGGTACGCTGAAGAGGCGGCTCCGGTCAACCGTACGCGGACCAGCCGCATTGACGTGGACAGCTTTTACAAAGTGGTCGGCTAAGCCGTTTCGCCTAGCCACTCTACTAACGTAGCGGCGCCAATGCCGCCTGCGCCAGCCACCGCCGCCAAGCCAAACGCACCCGGTCGGCCCAGGCGCTGCAAATCCGCCAACACGCGCACCAAGGCAATCGCCCCTGACGCGCCAATAGGGTGGCCCCGCGCGATGCCTCCGCCCAGCCGGTTGATGGAGTCAGGGCACAGCCCCAAGGCCGCGCAATACGAGAGTCCTTGCACGGCAAATGCATCGTGCAGTTCGATCACCTCGCAGTCACTGGCATCCCGCACGTTGGCCCGAAGCAGCACCGCCCGCGTGGCCGCTTCGGCGGCCAGCAGCGGCATGGCGGGGTCCTGACCCACAGACGCGCTGGCGCGCAATTGGGCAGCAGGCCGTACGCCATGTTTGCGGGCAGCGGCTTCCGTCATCAGCAGCACCATGGCTGCGCCATCGGCGCGGGTGGAAATGGCCAGGGTGCTGACGGCGCAGTCCATGGGGGCTGTACCTGCATCTTTCTGAGCGCCCACCGCTTGCACCGGCAGCCGGGCAGCCGCAGCAGGACGCATGGCGCGCGGGTAGGCATCCCAATGCAGACCCGCCACGGGCACGATTTCAGTTGCCTGCAGTTCGCGATGCGCCAAAGCCCGCTCGTGGCTGTCTAGCGCGTAGTCGTCCTGTTGCACCCGGCTGATGTGGTGGGTTGCCGCGTAGTCCGCAGCCGCTTGCAGCAAATCGGGGTCGCGCGCCGGTTCAGGGGCAAAAGCGGGACGCTCGTAGGGTGTGGCGGGTTCGCCGGCCATCAGGGGGCGGTGCTGCCGTATGGGCGCGCGGCTCCAGGCTTCGACGCCCCCGGCCACCACGACTTCGGCCTGGCCGCTGGCGAGCAGCCCGGCGGCAACAGCCACTGCATCCAGCCCGGCGCAGCATTGGGTGTCAACAGAAAACGCTGCACAGCGGTCCGGTAGCCCGGCAGCCAGTGCCACCATGCGGGCCGGGTTGCCGCCTGCGCCTAAAGCGTTGCCCATGACCACGGCATCCACCGCGCTGGCCGGTATGCCGGCGCGCTCCAGCAGCGCTTGCAGCACTGGGGCGCCGATCTCATGGGCATGCAAATGACGGAACGCGCCTCCGTGCGGCGCGACCGCGCTGCGGGCCCACGCAGCGATCAACGCAGCGGTGTCAGGCATGGCGCGGCCTCGTGCAGGTGAGAGGGCAGGTTGCGGCTCAGTGCCGGGTGGTCCGTCTTGCCACTGGCCGTGAAGGCCCAATCAGCGTGGCCCCACACTTGGCGCGGTACCTTGAAGGCTTCGAGCCGGCTGCGGCACCAGCTTTGCAGCGCATGCAGGTCGGTTCGTTCACTGCCCGTTGCCCACTGGATGATCGCCACGATCTGCACACCGCGCTGGGCATCCGGCAGCCCATGCACCGATGCGCGGGCAATGGCGGGGTGGGCTTCCAGCACGGCTTCCAGTTCTTCAGGGAATAGTTTTTTGGCCATGGTGACCAGCATGCGGCTTTCGCGTCCGGCCACCCACAATCGGCCTTGCGCGTCCAGGTGCCCCAGGTCGCGCACGCAGACCCAATCGCCTTCGCGCAGGGCGGCGGTGTGGTCGTGGGCCGCGCCCACATAGTCCATGAACACCATGGGGCTGCGCACATAGATCAGGCCGTCCGGACTGTCGGGCGTTGCGCCACGCACATCCAGCTCCACGGAATCAAACGGACGCCCCACCACTTGGTCGGGCAGGTCGGGGTGGGACTCGGTCCAGGCGATGAAGCTGGTCTCGGAGGCGCCATAAAACTCGATGATGCGCGCCTCCGGAAACAGCGCTTGCAAGTCCGGAGTGCGGCTGCGAGTCCAGCGCGCGCCGCTGATCAAAATGAGCCGCACGCCACGCACGGGAGGCAGTTGCCGGTGGGCGGCCCACTCCAGCATCAGCAGCAACTGACTGGGCACCGCCACCAGGCAAGGTGTTTGCCCCGTGGCCAAGGTGGCCAGCGCTGCAGAAGCCGAAAACTGCTCCTGTACCACCACGCCTGCGCCCGTCCACAAGCCCAGCAACATGCCGAAGAGAAACAGTGAATGTGAATCCCTGCCCGGTGCGAGGATGCGGGTGGAGGCAGCGTCGCCAAAGGTGCTCAGGCACAGCGCGAAGCTTTCCGTCCAGGAACGGTGATGACGCCGGAAGCCTTTGGGCAGGCCGGTGCTGCCGGAGGTGAAGCCGGTGTAGAACGGACTCAGCGGGGTCAGTGCGGCACCGTCGCAGGGCGTATCAGGCAGATTGGCACGCACGGCAGTCAGCACCGCCTCTGGCCAGGCCGGGTCGCTCACGGCAGCACAACGGCCGCTGGCAATGGTGCCCAAGAAAGCGGTCAAGCGTTGCAGCAGCGGCAAGCCGCTGTCTTGCAACACAGTGGCTGGTGCGCGGGAGCGAGACAAAGCCTCCGCATGGGCTTGTACCCGCTGAGTCAACTCCGCGAAAGTGATATTGCCGGCTTCGCTCTGGATGGCGAGCGCCGTTCCCCGCTCCCGGGCCCAGCGGGACAGCCGGCTGTGCACCAGCTCCGGGGTCTCAGGCATCAGGCGCCTTGTTTGCCGAATTTCCAGTCGGGCAGGCCGCGGGCCACGGTGTGGCAAACCACAGCGGTGAGCACGCACTTGATCAGGTCACCGGGCACGAACGCGCTGGTGGCGATCAAAGCTTGGGTGAAGCTCATGCCGGCGATTTTCATCAGACCGACAACGCCGCTCGCGTGGATGACCAAGAGGCCGCCGATGGCGGAGGCTACAAAGGCACTCAGGGCAACACGGCGTGGCGAGCTGGCGGGCAGCGTGCGCATCACCAGTCCTGCGACGAAGGCGCCCAAGGGCCAAGCCAACAGGTAGCCTGCAGCAGGAGTCGTGAAAACGCCAAAGCCGCCACGGCCGCCGGAGAGCAAGGGCAGGCCAATGGCCACGGCCACCAGGAACAACACCAGTGCCCGTAAGGCGAGGCGGGGGCCCAACAGGCAGCCGGCGAGCATGACGCCCAAGGTTTGCAAGGTGATGGGAACGCCAAAGGGCAGGTCGATTTTTGGGATCAAGCCCAGTACCGCCATGAGGGCGGCAAACAGGGCGACAAGAGCGATGGAATGGTTACGTTGCATGGGGTCTATTGTCGTGCTTTTGGGCTCGGCGGTTCGCCCAAGCGAACGTCGAGCGTGTCTGCCACGCGGCGTGCGGTTTGCAGCATCTGGATGGTCAGTGGCGCCAGCAGTCGCAGGCCGCCACCCTTGCCGGTGCGCAGCCGGTGCGATTCGTCCAGGCGCGTCCACACCGCAAAAAAATGTTCGATAAAGCGCAGCATCAGTGCGAGCTGCAGGGCAAACCGGTCTGCCCGTATGCCGAAGCGTTGCAGGGGCGTCAGCAGCCGTTCCAGCACGTCTTGGAGTTCGCCGCTGCGGGTGGTCAGCGTTAGTGCGATGCTCAGCAGCGAGGCCCCCGCCATGCGCAGCACGCTCACTATGCCCACTATCGGTTGTCCCAAAATCGCATGGAATACCAGCACCAATGTGGCGGCGATGAGCAGCGCACGCAGCAATCTCTGCCCTTGGGCCATGGCTTTACCCAGCGAGAGGTACAGACACAGGCAAAGTGCACATGCCAACCCCAGCACTCCAGGCGACTGAATCCAGAAAATGCCCGTGCTCAAGACCACCAGCAGGCCCAACTTCCAGCCGGCGGGCACGGCGTGCAGCCAGGTGCGGTGTTCGCTGTAAAGGCTGCCCATGATTCAGCGCGTCACGGCAGTGCGGGCGGCAATCCGTGCGGCTACATCCGCGCGGTATTGCGCGCACACCGCTTCGGCGTCGCCATCGGCACGCACCCTACCAGAGTCCAGCCAGATGACGCGATCAAAGTCGCGCAAATGCTCCAGCACGTGGGTGGAGACGATGATCTGCTGTGATGCCCGCGCCATGTCGTCATGCAGCAGCGCCTGGCCCGGCAGGTCCAGGCTGGCAAAGGGTTCGTCCAGCAGGATCAATGCGGGTTGGCACAGCAGGATCGCTAGCCAGCAGACATGCTGGCGCTGCCCCTGGCTCAGGCTGCTGATGGCGCGTTCGGCCCAGGCTTCCAGACCGCGGGTGGCAAGGAAAGCGCGGGCTCGGGTGATGGCGTCGCGCCGCGGCAAGCCGGTGGCCGTCAGACCCAGCGCCAGCTCTTCTTGCACCGTGGGAAAGACGATCTGGTCGTCCGGGTTCTGGAACATCATGCCCACGAGATTGGGCCGCTGGGCGTTGATGCGGAATGCTTGCAAGCCCTGCACGGTGACGCTGCCACTTTGCGGCGCTTCCAGTCCGCAGGCCATGCGGAACAGGCTGCTTTTACCGGCGCCGTTGTCGCCGATGAGCCCGATGCGGGGCTCATTCAGTTGCAGGGTCAGGCCGTCGAACACCGGGGTGATTCCCCGCGTCAGGACGGCGTTGGAGATGCTTAGCAAAACGGGCGCCTCTTAAGTGCTCCGGATGGGTGCTCCGGGAAAAGCCTGCCACTATAACAATGCCTCTACCCAGGCCCTCCGGGGTGGCTTGCGGGTTCGCGGTTTAATACGAAGCTTCGCGTTTGAAACTCTGAGTACGCCCCATGAACACTCCCTCCCGCGTCAAGATCATCGACGTCGGCCCGCGCGACGGGCTGCAAAACGAAAAGCAACCCGTGCCTGCCGCCATCAAGGTCGAGCTGGTGCACCGCCTGCAGGATGCCGGCCTCAAGGAAATTGAAGTCACTAGTTTTGTTTCTCCGAAGTGGGTGCCGCAAATGGGCGACAACGCCGAGGTAATGGCGGGTGTGCAACGCCGCGATGGCGTGCGTTACTCAGTGCTCACGCCCAACATGAAGGGCTATGAAGCTGCGGTGTTGTCCCGACCCGACGAAATCGTGGTGTTTGGCGCTGCGAGCGAAGCTTTCAGCCAGAAAAACATCAACTGCTCGATCGAGGAGAGCATTGAGCGCTTCCGCCCGGTGGCCCAGGCCGCCAAAGAAGCCGGCATCGCAGTGCGGGGCGCCATCTCCTGCGCGGTGGGTTGCCCCTATGAGGGCGACATCGCTCCCGAACGTGTGGCGCAGGTAGCCCAACTGATGCGGGATATCGGCGTGGAGCACGTGGGCGTGGCCGACACCATTGGCGTGGGTACCCCGGTCAAGGTGCAGCGCGCCTTGGAAGCCACATTGCAGTACTACAGCGTGGACCAGGTTTCCGGCCACTTTCACGACACCTATGGCATGGCGCTGGCCAACACGCTGGCGTCGCTGGAACTGGGTATCTGGCACTTTGATACCTCGGTGGCCGGATTGGGCGGTTGCCCCTATGCCAAGGGCGCCACCGGCAATGTGGCTTCTGAGGACGTGGTGTACATGTTGCACGGCATGGGTATAGAAACCGGCATCGACCTCGACAAGCTGATTGACGCGGGCAAATTCATCAGCGATTTTCTGGGCCGCAAGCCGCATTCGCGTGCGGCCAATGCGCTGCTTACCAAGCGTCTGGGCTAACTACAAAGTATGTGTGGAGCTGAATTGACTGAATTACCTGAAGGCGTGCAGCGCGTAGCGGCTGCATTGCGAGAAAAAAATCATCCCCATGGCCCTGTGATGTTGGATGGTGCTGCGCGCACCGCTCAGCAGGCCGCAGACGCGCTGGGCGTGGCGGTGGGCCAGATTGCCAAGAGCATCATCTTCAAGCGGGTTGCTGATGAGGCGGCTGTGCTGGTCGTGACCTCTGGTGACCGTCGTGTGGACGAAGCCAAGGTGGCCGCGCTGGTGGGGCCGCTGGCGCGTGCAAATGCAGCGTTTGTGAAGGAGCGCACCGGCTTTTCCATTGGCGGGGTGAGCCCGGTGGCGCATGCCATGCCCGGTGTCACCTTGATTGACCGCGAGCTATTCCGCTTTGAACAAGTGTGGGCCGCAGCCGGCCACCCGCATGGGGTGTTCCAGTTGCACCCGCAGGATTTGGTAGCGCTGACAGGGGCACCGGTGGCTGATGTGGTGGAAGTGCCGGAGGAAGAAAACGTGCTGGATACCCTGGCACGTGAAAATGCTATCAAAACGCTAGCTGCTCGCGCAGTATCGGTGGGCGCCATGGCCGAAAATATTCCTAGCCCCTGTGTGAATGTGTGCCGCATGGACACGGGCAGTGGC
Source organism: Curvibacter sp. Hmag1.1 (assembly GCF_059769165.1). Taxonomy (NCBI): domain Bacteria; kingdom Pseudomonadati; phylum Pseudomonadota; class Betaproteobacteria; order Burkholderiales; family Comamonadaceae; genus Curvibacter; species Curvibacter sp. Hmag1.1. The sequence goes on along the minus strand of NZ_JBMBGX010000002.1, from coordinate 1,219,076 downwards.
TTGTGCGAAGGGTGCTTTCGCACCATCGAAGACATTCGCGAATGGGGCCGCAGTGACGATACCGCCAAGAAGGTGATGTGGGGCCAGATCACCGAGCGTCTGCGCCAGACGCACCCGGAAGCCTTTGTTTAAGCCGACCCAACACGCGCAAGCCTGACAAACCACCCGCACCCGGAGCCCGCATGAAGCAAATCACGTTTTATCTGGATTTCATTTCTCCCTACGCTTACCTCGCGTTTGAGGAGTTGCCAGTAGCGCTTATGGGGCTGAGCTACAGCGTTCGCTACAAGCCCGTGTTTCTGGGCGGCTTGCTCAAGCACAACGCGGTGCTGGGCCCGGCTGAGGTGCCGCCCAAGCGCAACTGGATTTACCGTCATGTGCAGTGGTTGGCGCAGCGGCAAGGTGTGGAACTGGCTTTTCCCGCCATGCATCCTTTCAATCCGCTGGGTTTGCTGCGGCTGGCCATTGCCACACAGGCACAGGGCTTGCCCAATCGCTATGTGTGCGAGACCTTGTTTAAACATGTGTGGACAGGTGGTGCCGATGCGGCGGATGCCGCGCGGCTTCAGGCCGTGACCGCACAGTTGGCTCCCGGGCGCGAACCGGGTGACGACAGCGTGAAAGCGCAGCTCAAAGCCCATAGTGATGAGGCGATTGCGCAGGGTGTATTCGGCGTGCCCAGTTTCGAAGTGGACGGCAAAGTATTCTGGGGATTGGATGCCTTGCCGATGTTGCGCGCCTACCTTGAAGGCGACGCCTGGTTTGCTGACAACGACGCTGACAAACGCTGGAATGCCGTGCAAGCCATTCCCTCGGGTATACCCTCGCGCACTGCCTGATTTGCCGTTATGTGAAAAGCCCCTGCAGGGTTAAGCCCTATTTTGTCAGAGGGGCGTCAGTTTCGCGCAAGCCAGCGTTGGTTTGGCGTCAGAGCAGGGTCAGTGGGTACTCCAAGAATACGTCCAAGCCCTCATGTCGAGGGCTGAACATAATGATTGGAGAGACAACATGGCAAACGCAGCCCCACGGCCGATGTCTGCGGAAGAGAAGAAAGTTATCTTCGCTTCCTCACTCGGCACTGTTTTCGAGTGGTACGACTTTTACCTGTACGGTTCTTTGGCAGCCATCATTGCCAAGCAGTTCTTCAGCGGTCTGGACGAAGGTTCTGCCTTCATTTTTGCGCTGTTGGCGTTTGCCGCCGGCTTCATCGTGCGTCCTTTCGGCGCGCTGGTGTTCGGCCGCTTGGGCGATATGATCGGCCGCAAGTACACCTTCCTGGTGACCATCCTGATCATGGGCTTGTCCACTTTCATCGTGGGCGTCCTGCCTAACTACGCCTCTATCGGCGTGGCTGCTCCCGTTATCCTGATCGGCCTGCGTTTGCTGCAAGGCTTGGCTTTGGGCGGTGAGTACGGTGGTGCTGCTACCTACGTGGCTGAGCACGCTCCTCAGGGCAAGCGTGGTGCTTACACCGCTTGGATCCAGACCACAGCGACACTGGGCTTGTTCCTGTCCCTGATGGTGATTTTGGGTACACGTACCGCTATCGGTGAAGATGCCTTCGCGGATTGGGGCTGGCGCGTTCCGTTCCTCGTGTCCATTCTTCTCTTGGGCATTTCTGTCTACATTCGTTTGAGCATGAACGAATCCCCCGCTTTCACCAAAATGAAGGCAGAGGGCAAAACTTCCAAGGCACCTCTGTCTGAATCTTTCGGCCAGTGGAAAAACCTGAAGATCGTGATCTTGGCCCTGATCGGTTTGACTGCCGGTCAAGCGGTGATCTGGTACTCCGGCCAGTTCTATGCCTTGTTCTTCCTGACCCAGGCGCTGAAGGTGGACGGTCCTACCGCCAACATCATGGTGGCGATCTCCCTGATCATCGGCACACCGTTCTTCATCGTGTTCGGTTCGCTGTCTGACAAGATCGGCCGCAAGCCCATCATCTTGGCCGGCTGCTTGTTGGGCGCCCTGACTTACTTCCCCGTGTTTGAAGCGCTGACCAAAGCAGCTAACCCTGATTTGTACGCCGCACAACAGACCGCCAAGGTGACTGTGACTGCTGACCCCGCAGAGTGCTCGTTCCAGTTCAACCCCACTGGTACCAAGAAGTTCACTTCCAGCTGCGACATTGCCAAGCAGCGTCTGGCCGGTGCTTCCGTGTCTTATGAGAACGTGGCGGCTCCTGCCGGTACACCAGCTGTCATCAAGGTCGGCGAGACTGTGGTCAATGTGAAGTACAGCCCTGAAGACGTTGCTGCGGCCAAAGCCAAAGCCGAAGCCAAGCTGGCTGAGCTGTCTGCTGCCAACCCCGTGGACGAAAAAGCCGTGGCTGCTGCCAAGAAGTCTGTGGCTGACCTGAGCAACGAGAAGACCGCCGCCGGTACCCTGTTGGGCTCCAACCTGGGCGCTGCTTTGAAGGCTGCCGGCTACCCCGCCAAGGCTGACATGGCCAAGTTCGACAAGGTCAAGGTTGTGGTGATCCTCACCTACCTGGTGTTGTTGGTGACCATGGTGTACGGTCCTATTGCCGCCATGTTGGTGGAAATGTTCCCGACCCGCATCCGTTACACCTCCATGAGCTTGCCCTACCACATCGGTAACGGCTGGTTCGGTGGCTTGTTGCCAACTACTGCCTTCGCTATCGTTGCGCAGACCGGTAACATGTACAACGGCTTGTGGTACCCCATCATCATTGCGGGTGCAACCGTGGTGATCGGTGGCTTGTTCATCAAGGAAACCAAAGACGTTGACATCTACGCCAACGACTGATTTTTGCGAGTGAAGTGAGTTAACGCCCCGGTCTCCAAGCCGGGGCAATTTTCAGGCTCTCCGCTCCGGAGAGCTTTTTTTTTGAAGGAAGTGGTATGTGGAAAATTGCTGTGGGTTTTGCGTTGTTTGCCGGCCTGGCTTTGTACATCCTGAGCAAGGGTGGAGATATTGATATGAGTGGTGAGAAGCACGGCGCTGACGCGACGCACAGTGAAGCTCCTGCTGCCACGGTCTCTGCACCTGCAGCTGCACCTGCTGCGCCTGCTGCCAGCGAAGCCAAATAAGCGTCTCCCGGATAGGGTAAACGAGGGGGCCTGATGGCCCCTTTCGTTCGAGTGGAGCAGACCTGCAGTCCTAAAATGCCACTCATGAAATTCACAAAAACGGAAGCTGGACAAAAAGCGTTCAAAGAGCGGTCGCCCCTGTTTTCGGCCCGCCAACGCTCTGCGTTCATTCTGTTTGACGGCCAAAAGACGGCGGAACAGGTGCTGACAGCCACGGCCGGTATGGGCATGACCCAAGCCGATGTGGATTACATGGTGGAGCAGGGCTTTTTGGCGCCCGGTGCCGGTCAGGTGAGCGCGCCGGCACCTGTGGCCGCTGTAGCGTCTGCAGATGCCGTAGAACTGGCTGAAGAGACAGCCAGCCCTGCGCAGCCGGTGAGTGACCGCACACCCCAGGAACGCTACAGCGACGCCAAACCCATTGCCACCAAGCTCACCGCCGGCCTTGGGTTGCGGGGATTCATGCTGAACTTGTCTGTAGAGTCCGCTGCCGGTTTCGACGACCTTCTGGCCCTTTTGCCCAAGATCCAGGACGCCGTGGGCACCAAAGCCTGCCGCGAATTGGAGCGCGCACTGAAGGGCTGAACCCCTCGCTTTCGCCGCATTGCGTGAAGCCCGGGACGGCCCGGCGCAAAATTGCCCACATAGGCACCCATCCTTGCGCTGGCTGCCTAGAATGTCTCTCCCCACCGCAGAGAGCATTCACCATGACCCAGGGCACCATCCGCATTCGCGGGGCGCGACAGCACAATCTCAAGAACCTCGATCTGGACATCCGCACGGGTGAGCTGACCGTGGTTACCGGCCCCAGCGGTTCAGGAAAGTCCAGCCTGGTGTTCGACACGCTGTACGCCGAGGGTCAGCGCCGCTACGTGGAAACCTTCAGTGCCTATGCGCGCCAATTTCTGGATCGCATGGACAAGCCGGCTGTCGACAAGGTGGAGGGCGTGCCACCTGCGATTGCGATTGACCAGACCAATCCGGTGCGTTCAAGCCGCTCCACCGTGGGCACGATGACGGAGCTCAACGACCACCTCAAGCTCCTGTTTTCCCGTGCGGGCAGCCTGTTTGACAAAGACACTGCGTTGCCCGTGCAGCACGACACCCCCGAGACGATTTACACCACGCTGCTGCAGCGCGCCGCGGCCGAAGGCAACCCCCGATTGGTGCTGACCTTTCCTGTAGAGCTGCCGGGCAACGCCACCCCTGACGAAGTAACCCAGTGGCTGAGCGCCAGCGGCTTCACCCGTGTGCAGGCTGAGCGGGAGGTATCTACCGTCAATGGCGTGCGCAAAGTGCTGGACGTAGTGGCGGACCGCTTCCGCATCGACGGTGTGGAAAAAGCACGCGTTCTGGAGGCTATTGAGACCTCCCTCAAGCGCGGCAGCGGGCGATTGAACGCTTATGTGCTGAAAGAGTCCATAGCGCCCGTGGATAGTACGCGAGCAGCTCCTGAAATAATAGCAAACGCAGCGCCTGAGATCTGGCGCTTTTCGACCGGCCTGCACTGCCCTCAGAGCGATATCCGCTACACCGACCCGATTGCGTCGATGTTCAGCTTCAATTCGGCGGTGGGCGCTTGCGACGCCTGCCGCGGCTTCGGGCGCGTGGTCGGGGTGGACTATGGGTTGGTCATCCCCAATGACAAACTCACCCTACGCGCCGGCGCAGTCAAGCCCATGCAGACGCCGGCTTGGCAAGAGTGCCAGGACGACCTGATGCGCCACGCCGAGGCCAGCGGTATCCCGCGTGACACGCCTTGGTACAAGCTGACTGCAGAACAAAAGCACTGGGTACTCAAGGGCTCACCGAACTGGAACGGCAAGTGGAACCAACACTGGTTCGGGGTGGACCGCTTCTTTGAGTACCTGGAGACCAAGGCTTACAAGATGCACATCCGTGTGCTCTTGTCCAAGTACCGCAGTTACACGACTTGCCCGACCTGCAATGGCTCGCGCTTGAAGACCGAGAGCCTGCTTTGGCGCATAGGCACCAAGGACCAGGCTTACATGGCGCTGGACCCGGCCAAGCGTTTCATGCCCAAGGGCGTGAAGTGGTCTCGTGAGCAACTGGAAGCGCTGCCCGGCTTGTCGCTACACGATTTGATGCTGATGCCATTGGATCGTTTGAAGCGGTTTTTTGATGCCTTGCAGGCGGATTTGGGAATCTTTGGGGGGGCGGAGCCCGGCGTGCTGGCAGGGGCCTCATCAACTCGCTTTGCGAGTAGCAAATCGGCCCCTTCCAGCACACCGGACTCCGCTTCCCGCTCAGAGGATGTCGCGCCGAATACAGTGTCTGCAGCCACCTCGGAGAAAACCGTCAGCGCACCTACCGCCTCCGAGGCAGAGCACAAAACCCTCAAGCTGCTGTTCGAAGAGGTGGGTACCCGCCTCAAATACCTGTGCGATGTGGGCATTGGCTACCTGACGCTGGACCGGCAGAGCCGTACCCTCAGTGGCGGCGAAGTGCAGCGTATCAACCTCACGACCGCGTTGGGTACCTCGCTGGTCAACACGCTGTTTGTGCTGGACGAGCCCAGCATCGGCCTGCACCCGCGCGACATGAACCGCATCATCGTGGCCATGCAGCGCTTGCGCGATGCAGGCAATACCCTGGTGGTGGTGGAGCATGACCCGGCCGTGATGCTGGCGGCTGACCGCATGATTGACATGGGACCAGGTCCGGGTGAGAAGGGCGGTCAGATCGTATTTGACGGCACCACCGAGGCCCTCAAGGGCGCAGACACCATGACCGGCGCCTACCTGGGCGGCCGCAAGCAGGTGGGCATGGGCTTCAAGCGCATGGTCGCACCCAACAACCCGCGCCTGATTCTGGAGGGCGTGACCGAGCACAACCTCAAAAATGTCTCGGTGGAAATTCCGCTGCAGCGTTTGGTCTGCGTGACCGGTGTGTCCGGCTCCGGTAAGTCCACGCTGATTCAGGATGTGCTGGCCCCCGCCTTGTTGCGCCACTTCGGAAAAGCGACCGAAACACCGGGCGCCCACACCAGCCTGCTGGGTGCGGAGCAGCTCAGCGACATGGTGTTTGTGGACCAGTCGCCCATTGGTAAAACGGCGCGATCCAACCCGGTGAGCTACGTCGGCGCGTGGGACGCGATCCGCGAATTGTTCGCGGGCGCCGCCTTGTCCAGGGAACGCAGCTACACCGCCGCCAAGTTCAGCTTCAACAGCGGCGATGGTCGTTGCCCTACCTGCGGTGGCTCGGGCTTTGAGCACGTGGAAATGCAGTTCCTGAGTGACGTGTATTTGCGCTGCCCGGACTGCGATGGCAAGCGTTACCGTCCCGAAATTCTGGAAGTGACGATTGAGCGCAAGGGCCGCCATGTGAATGTGGCCGATGTGCTGGAACTCACAGTGAGCGAAGCGGCGGACCTCTTCAGTGCGGACCGCGAAGTCATCCGCGTGCTGCAACCCATCGTGGATGTGGGGTTGGAATATGTGAAGCTGGGCCAACCGGTGCCCACGCTGTCGGGTGGTGAAGCGCAACGTCTCAAACTCGCAGGCTTTCTGGCCGAAGCAGCCAAGAGCTCCAGTGCGAGCAAGCAGTTGCTGGCGCGCAAGGGCTCGCTGTTCATGCTGGACGAGCCGACCACCGGTCTGCACTTTGAAGACATCGCCAAGCTGATGCGCGCTTTGCGCAAGTTGCTGGACGCCGGGCATTCGCTGGTGGTGATTGAGCACAACCTCGATGTGATTCGTGCCTCTGACTGGTTGATTGATCTGGGGCCCGAGGGCGGGGATGCGGGCGGGCAGGTGGTGGCGTATGGCACGCCGGAGGACCTGTTGTTGCATGCCACGTCGCACACGGGTAAGGCGTTGCGGGAATACGCGGCTGCGATGGGAGTGGTGCATGAGGTGGCGGAGTCTTCGGCTACGTTTACTTCTGTTGCTGCGGCGGACGGGCTCACGCCGGGCGCCTCATACGCTCGCGCTGCGAGCTCGAAATCGGCTTTCGGCGCGAGCCCATCCGCCTCCGGTGCCGGGGTGGTCGACACGTCGAATTCCATTCGTATCGTCAATGCGAAGGAGCACAACCTCAAGTCTTTGTCGGTGGATATTCCGCGCGGCAAGTTCAGCGTGGTCACTGGCGTGTCCGGGTCTGGCAAATCGACCTTGGCTTTTGATATTTTGTTCAACGAAGGCCAGCGACGTTACCTCGAGTCCTTGAATGCCTATGCGCGCTCCATCGTGCAGCCTGCCGGCCGCCCCGAGGTTGATGCGGTGTATGGCATCCCGCCCACGGTGGCGATCGAGCAGCGCCTCTCGCGCGGCGGGCGCAAGTCCACGGTGGGCACCACTACCGAGGTGTGGCACTTCTTGCGCCTGTTGTACGTGAAGCTGGGCACCCAGCATTGCTACAAAGACGGTGCGGCCGTGGAGCCGCAGTCCGCAGACAGCATTGCGGCCCAGTTGCTCAAGAACTACCGCGGCCAGCACATCGGCCTGTTGGCACCACTGGTGCAGGGGCGCAAGGGCGTGTACACCGAGCTGGCCGATTGGGCGCGACCCAAGGGTTTCACGCACCTGCGGGTGGACGGCAACTTTTTGCCCACCAGCGGTTTCCCGCGGATTGACCGTTTCAAGGAACACAACATTGAGCTGCCCGTGGCCAGCCTGGACGTGACCCCTGCCAACGAGTCCGCGCTGCGCACCGCGCTGGCGGACGCGCTCACCCACGGCAAGGGCGTGGTCTATGTGCTCAGCGACATTGGCAGCTTGCGTGAGGTGATGGCGGCCGGTGAGTCGGCTGCTGGTGTGGGCAAGGTGCAGGTGTTTTCTACCAAGCGCGCATGCCCGGTGTGCGCGACTTCGTATGCGGAGCTGGACCCGCGTTTGTTCTCGTACAACAGCAAACACGGCTGGTGCCCCGACTGCGTAGGCACGGGCGTGGCGCTCACCAAAGAGCAGCGCAAGGTGTTTGACGACTCGGTCAAGGACGATGACAACAAGGGCCGCGAGCAGACCTTTGCCGAAGCCGACATCGAAGACCTGCACGACAAGGCCTGCCCCACCTGCAGTGGCACGCGTTTGAATGCCACTGCGCGCAACGTGAAGTTTGCAGGTGTGGGTATCACCGACATTGCACGCCTTTCCGTGACCGATGTGCGGCAGTGGGTGCAGACCTTGCAAGTGGCCGGCGGCATGACCACCCGCGAAGGCGACATCTCCCGCGATCTGGTGCCTGAGATCCGCAGCCGCCTCGAGTTCTTGGAAGAAGTGGGCCTGGGCTACCTCACGCTGGACCGGGGTGCGCCCACGCTCAGTGGCGGCGAGGCGCAACGAATCCGCCTCGCAGCCCAGCTGGGTAGCAACCTGCAAGGCGTGTGCTACGTACTCGACGAGCCGACCATCGGTCTGCATGCCCGCGATAACAAGATTCTGCTAGGCGCCTTGCAGAGCTTGAGTGACAAGGGCAACACGCTGGTCGTGGTGGAACACGACGAAGACACCATCCGCCATGCGGACCACATCATCGACATTGGGCCAAGTGCCGGCAAACGCGGTGGGCGCTTGGTGGCGCAGGGGTCGATTGCCGATGTGCAGAACGCTCCTGAGTCTCAGACCGGGCGGTATCTCTTACATTCCATGAAGCATCCCTTGGCTGTGCGGCGAGGAATGGTTTCGTTTAGTGAGACATTGGCGCTGGACGCGGCGGAGGCGCTTGCGCCGGGCGCCTCATACGCTCGCGATGCGAGCTCGAAATCGGCTTCCGGCGTAAGCACCTCCACCGCGGGTGCCGGTAAGCCTGCGAAAAAGCTCAGTGCCAAAGCACAGAAAGCAGCAGTGGAGGCGGCGCGCATTCTGGACAGCGCAGCCGCCAATACGGAGCTAGCAGAACGCACCAAAGTTGCCGCCGAATACGCCGCTCTGGCGGACCGTCGCACCGCCCAAATGTCCGTCGCAGCCAAGGGTAGCCCGGCAGCGGGTGACGATTTGGAGCTCGCGCAGCGAGCGTATGAGGAGCCCGGTGCCGGGCTACCCATGGCGGGTTCAGCAACTACAGCCGCAACGTACAAACCCAAAATCGACTGGCTCACCGTCCACAACGCCACCATGCACAACCTGCAAGGCGTGACCGCCCATGTCCCGCTTAAACGCCTGGTGGCGATCACCGGCGTCAGCGGTTCCGGCAAATCCACCCTAGCGCGCGACGTGTTGCTGGCCAACGTGCAAACCGCCGTGCAAAAGCGCAGCACCAAAGCCGGTCGCGATGCCTTGGAGGCCGGTGAAAAAATCGACTGGCTCGGCTGCGAAGGCGTGACCGGCTATGAATCCATAGACCGCGTCCTCGAAGTGGACCAAACCCCCATCGGCAAAACACCACGCTCCTGCCCGGCGACCTATATCGGCTTCTGGGACACCATTCGCAAACTGTTTGCCGACACGCTGGAAGCTAAGGCGCGCGGCTATGCGTCCAACCGCTTCAGCTTCAACACCGGCGAAGGCCGCTGCCCCAGCTGCGAAGGGCAGGGCATGCGCACCATCGGCATGAGCTTCTTGCCGGACGTGAAAGTGGTCTGCGAAACCTGCAAGGGCGCGCGCTTCAACCCCGAAACACTGGCCGTTACCTGGCGAGGCAAAAACATCGGCGACGTGCTGCAGATGGAAGTCGATGAAGCGGTCGATTTCTTCGCAGCCATGCCCGTCATCGCGCATCCGCTACAGCTGCTCAAAGACGTGGGCCTGGGCTACCTGACCTTGGGCCAGCCCTCACCCACACTGAGTGGCGGCGAGGCACAGCGCATCAAGCTGGTCACCGAACTCAGCAAGGTGCGCGACGACGTGGGCAAGCGCGGCAACAAGGTGCCGCACACGCTCTACGTGCTGGACGAGCCTACTGTTGGCCTCCACATGGCCGATGTGGAAAAGCTCATCCATGTACTGCACCGCCTGGTCAACGGCGGCCACAGCGTGGTGGTCATTGAGCACGACCTCGATGTGATCGCTGAAGCCGATTGGGTGCTGGACCTTGGCCCCGAAGGTGGCAACGGCGGTGGCCGCGTGGTGGCGGCCACTACGCCGGAAGACGTGGTCAAGTTAGGTACCCACACGGGCGTGGCGCTGGCGGGGGTATTGTCGCGGGTTTGAGGCGATCGCGACGTGATCACTAACGGCGGATTCGACCGACTTCGATGCCGTGTTGCTTTGCCCGGTACAGCAGGGTGGCCCGGGTAATGCCCAGTTGCCGGGCGGCAGCGGCGATGTTGCCTGCGCTGCGGCGGAGTGCGGCGGCAATCCATTCCTGTTCGGCGCCGCCCAGGGTCTGGCCCGGAGTGAGACTGACGTGGGATGAGGAGGACTCTGTGCCGCCCACCAAGCGGCCGCCTGCATCGCCCGCAGCTGAAGCGGGGAGGGAGAGTACGCCTTCGCTCAGCTCCTCGCCGCCCCGGAACAGCTGGTGCACATCGATCAGCTCGCCGTCGTTGACCATGATCACCGCGCGCTCGATTAGGTTTTGCAGCTCCCGGATATTGCCGGGGAAACCGTAGTTGAACAGGGCTTTCACTGCCCGCTGGCTGAAGCCGGGTACCTCGCGCTGGTAGCGCTCACGGTAGTGGTTCAGGAAGTGCTGCATCAGCAGCGGAATGTCGTCGCGCCGTTCGCGTAGCGGCGGCAGGTGGATCGGGAACACATTGAGCCGGTAAAACAGGTCTTCACGGAAGCTGCCTTTGCGAACGGCCTCGCGCAGGTGTTCGTTGGTCGCGGCCACCACACGCACGTTGACCTTTACCGTTTTGGTCCCGCCGACCCTCTCGATCTCGCCTTCTTGCAAGGCCCGCAGAAGTTTGCCTTGGGCTACCAGGCTAAGCGTGCCGATTTCGTCCAGAAACAAGGTGCCACCGTCGGCACGCTCAAAGCGCCCTGGGCGGGAGGCGCCCGCCCCGGTGAACGCGCCGCGCTCTACGCCGAAAAGTTCGGACTCGATCAGTGTCTCCGGAATGGCCGCGCAGTTGATAGCCACAAAAGGTCTGGCCGCCCGGTCGCTGTTGCGGTGCAGGCTGCGCGCAAACATCTCTTTGCCCACGCCGGATTCCCCGGTGAACAATACGGTAGCCGGTGTAGGGGCAACACGGCGCACCATATGAAAAGCCGCATTGAAGGCAGAAGACGCGCCGACCAGAGTCGGGTCCTGGCCACTGGTGGGAGTGTGTTCGCCCAGCGCTTCTGCAGTCGCAGCTACAGGCTCTGCATTCGGGCCCCGGTCACCCAGCTGGAGGTGGCGCAAGTCTTCCTGCGGGTCTTCCCATAGTTCCACTGAGCGTCCGATCACGCGACATTGCGCGTCGCCCGCAGAACGGCACGCCACTTCACGGAACAGGATCAAGCGGCCGAACAGCGTGCTCACATAGCCGGTGGCATAGCCGGTCTGCATCCAGCAGGCGGGTGAACCGCCCACACCATAGACGGCAATGTGCTCGTCGTCTTCGCTGGAGTTGTGCCAGATGAATTCCCCCTGGTACTCGCCGCTGGCGGCGTCAAAGCGCACCCGCACTACTTCCACTTTGACTTGGCCCTCCAAGGCGTGTAGCCGGGTACCTGCCATGGCGGCTACTGACGGCTCGGCATCCGGCCACTGGCGCCTTATCAGCTCTGCATCGCGCGCCCCACCCATGTAGCCCATGCGGGTCAAAAGGCCGCGGGCCTTGTCCAGGCCCATGCTTTCGATCAGTTCCCGGCGCAAGCTTCCCATGGCTTCGGCGTGCATCAGCACCATGCGTTGGTCCTGCAACCAGATGCGTCCGTCACCCGGCGAAAAGAACAGACATTCGCTCAGGTCGGCCAGGGTCGGATGGCTGATGCCGTCGACCTGGTGAAGCTCGAACCCCTGTTGGCCGGGAAAGCGGGCATTCACCGGCGGGGTCGACGGCGAGACGCCGGTGACCTGCATGAGTTGCGCCAGAGATATGCGGTTGCCAGGCATAAATGCACCAAATATGAATGTATCGATTCAATTTTGGCAGTCAAAAATGAATCTAGACATTCATATTTACCCTCGAGAACGGCAGTTCCGGAGTCTTGAAAGCCGCTCAGGGTTTGTCCGGAGTTTTCACTCGGAGAGTCCCCCTTCCCGTGCCCTTCTCGGGCGTGTTGCGGCGGGGCCTTGGTATGCCCATTGCGAAGCAGTGCACATGGCACGGTCCGTCCGGCCACCCAACCTCAACCACAAGGAGATAGACATGGGCGTAGCACAACACATCAATTGGGTCGATACGGCATGCTGGAACGGCACAGCCTTTGACGGCGGATGGCACACACGACTGGCCGACAGCCAGGACGTGCTGGAGCCCGCAACCGGTAAGCCACTGTGGAGTGTCGGCGTGGCCAGTGCCGCCAACATGACTGCGAGCATCGCACGGGCGCATGCGACCCATGCAGCATGGGCAGACGTGCCCCCTCGTGACCGCGCTGCCATCCTGCTGAAGGCCGCCGCCCTTTTTGAACTCCACTTCGATGAACTGGCCTTGCTGATTGCCCGTGAGACCGGCGGCATCATTGCCAAGGGCCAGCACGAGGTCCGCGAGGCGGTGGTGTTGTGCCGCCTCGCTGCGGCTATGCCGATGCAGTCGCAAGGCCAGGTGTTGCCGAGCACGCCGGGGCGCCTGTCCATAGCGCGCCGGGTTCCACACGGCGTGGTGGGCGTGATTTCCCCGTTCAACTTTCCCCTGATTTTGAGCCTGCGCTCTGTGGCTCCAGCGCTGGCGCTGGGCAATGCGGTAGTCCTGAAACCGGACGTGCGCACACCGGCCAGCGGCGGCTTTATTCTCGCGAAGGTGTTTGAGGAAGCCGGGCTTCCGCCTGGCGTCTTGCAGGTGCTGCCCGGCAATGCCGAGGTCGGAGAAGCCTTGGTCACTGACCCCCGCGTGCCCATGATCGCCTTCACAGGTTCGCCCGCAGTGGGGCGCCGCATCGGCGAGTTGGCCGGCAAGCATCTCAAAAAGGTGTCCCTGGAATTGGGTGGTGCGAACAACCTCATCATTCTGGAAGATGCAGACCTTGATGCCGCGGCCAGTGCCGCCGCGTTCGGTGCCTGGTTCCACCAGGGCCAGATCTGCATGGCCAGCAACCGTGTGCTGGTGCACAGCGCCATCGCCGAAGGCCTGAAGGCACGGCTCGTTGGCAAGGCCAACCACCTGCCGGTGGGCGATGGAGCCAGCGGCCAGGTCGCACTCGGGCCGATGATTGATGCCAAACAGTTGGCACGTTTTGACGCCGTGGTGCAAGAAACCGTCCGCCAGGGCGCCAAGCTGGAAGCCGGCGGCACCTTTGACGGCCTTTGCTACAAACCCACGGTGCTGTCCGGGGTGAAGCCGGGTATGCGCAGTTTTGATGACGAGCCCTTCGGGCCGCTGGTCAACCTCGTCACTTTTAACTCCGATGAAGAAGCCATCGCATTGGCCAATACCAGCCAGGGCGGGCTGTCGGCCGCGGTCATCAGCCGTGATGTCGGTCGTGCCATGGCCATTGGTGAGCGCATCAACGCCGGCATGGTCCACATCAACGACCAGACCGTGAACGACGACTGCACCAACCCCTTCGGCGGCCCAGGCTTGGGCGGCAACGGCAGCGCGGTCGGTGGCCCTGCCGATATCGATGAATACACACGTTGGAAGTGGATCACTGTCAAAGCCTCGGTGCCGCAGTTCCCCTTCTGACCCACTGATTCAACCCCTTTCCCCGCCTGCGGCGGGGACTTCCTTTCCAGACAAGAACCGGAGCAAAGACTCCGGTCAGGAGACAGACATGACACAACAAAACACATCCTCCGGTACCGGAGTTTCCCGCCGCCGCGCGCTATCTGCCGGGCTGGCCGTGGCCGGAATCGGCGCCTTTCCGGTGATCGCACGCGCGCAAACCCAGACCCTGCGCATTGGCGTTGTCAGTCCGCGTTCCGGTCCCTTGGCGCTGTTCGGCGAGGGTGATGGGTTCGTGCTCGACCAGGTGCGCAAACAATGGGCGGGTGGCGTCGAGTCGGGCGGCAAACGCTACAACATCGAGTTCATCGCCAAAGACACCCAGAGCAACCCGGTGCGCGCAGCGGCCATGGCCAAGGAGTTGATCAACTCCGACAAGGTGGATTTCGTGCTCTCCACCTCCACCCCCGAAACCGTGAATCCGGTGGCCGATGCGTGCGAAGCCGCCGGGGTCCCGGCGCTTTCCACGACCAGCCCATGGGAGGCGTTCTATTTCGGGCGCGGCGCCAAGCCCGGCGAGCCCTCGCCCTTCAAATGGACGTACCACTTCTGTTTCGGCGTGGGCAACTTTGCCAAGCTGTATGCCGACCAGTGGAGCAAGGTCCCCACCAATAAGAAGGTGGGCATGCTGCTACCCGCCGATGCCGACGGAAACGCCATCCGCGCCATGTTGATTCCCTCCTTGCAGAAGGCCGGTTTCACGGTGGTGGATGCCGGGCCCTACCAAAACGGACTGACCGACTTTTCTGCGCAGATCGCGCTGTTCCGCAAAGAAGGCATCGAGATCTTCAACACCTTCCCCTTCCCACCCGACTTCGCGGTGTTCTGGCGCCAGGCGGCCCAGCGGGGCCTGGCCAAGCAGGTCAAGATCGTGCAACTGGCCAAGGCCGGCCTGTTCCCGGCCGAGCTGGAGGCCATGGGCCAGTTGGGCGACGGCCTGCATGCCGGCGCGTACTGGCACCGCAGCTTCCCGTTTTCCTCACCCGCTACCGGCATGACCAGCATGCAGTTGGCCGACGGATACGAAAAAGCCAGAGGCAAAACGTGGAACCAGCAGATCGGTGCAACCGCATCCCTGTTTGATGCGGCCATAGCGACCGTGCGCAGCGCAGCAGACCCCAAAGACCGTGCCTCGCTGGCGCAGGCGATGTCCCGTTTGAAAACCGAGACCGCTGTGGGCCAGGTGGACTTCACCACCGGACCGGTCGCGAACTGTGCCACGACCGGCCTGGTCGGGGTGCAGTGGGTGCGCGGCAAGGTCGGTGCGAACAAGTTCGGCCTGGAAATCGTCTCCAACGCGGATAACCCGAAAGTTCCGCTGACCGCTGCGATGAAGCCTTACCGCTTGGGCTGAGCCCGCGCACGCACAGAGACGACCATCGATGTCTGAACAATTCATCCTGGAGGCCGGGGGCGTGTGCAAGCACTTTGGCCGTCTACAGGTCTTGCATGGTGTGGATGTGAGTCTGCGCCAAGGCGAGGCGCTCGGGGTTGTGGGTCCTAACGGTGCCGGCAAAACCACGCTATTCAGCGTGCTGGCGGGTACGGTGCCTGCCAGCAGCGGCAGCGTCCGGTTCGATGGCAAGTCCATCGACACCTGGGACGCAGCCCGTCGCTGCCGCGCGGGCATTGCCCGCACCCACCAAGTGCCCCGGCCCTTTCTCAATCTGAGTGTGTTCGACAACGCGCTGGTCGCCGCCCAGCATGGCGCCGGGCTGCGCGGGCCGCAGGCAGAGCGCGCGGTGTTGGACAGTCTGGAGCGCTGCGGACTCACCGCCATGGCACAGCGTCCCGCAGCCAGTTTGGGTCTGATGGACCGCAAGCGGCTCGAACTCGCACGCGCGCTGGCGACCGGGCCCCGGGTGCTGTTGCTGGACGAAATCGGCGGTGGCCTGACGGAGGCCGAGCTGATTCACCTCTCGGGTCTGGTGGCCTCTTTGCGGGATGAAGGTTTGACGGTGATATGGATCGAGCATGTGCTCCACGCGCTGCTCAAGGTCGTGGACCGGCTGGTCTGCATGGACTCTGGCACCGTGCTGGCGCAGGGCGATCCGCACACGGTGATGAATGATCCGCTGGTGGTCGAGGCCTATCTGGGTGGGGTGCCTGCATGACTCAGCATGGTTCGATGAATCCTATTCTTGAAGCCCGCGAGCTGCGCGCCAGCCACGGGCAACTGGTGGCGGTGCGGGATGTTTCGCTGGAACTCAAAGCCGGGGAAACCGTGGCGCTTGTGGGCTCCAACGGAGCGGGCAAAACCACCTTGTTGCGCACCCTGGCGGGCGTACACCCCACGCAAGCCGGCAGTATCTGGCTGGGCGGGACCAAATTGAGCGCCCAGCCTGCGCATCGCCGGGTGCAGCAAGGTCTGGCCTTGGTGCCAGAGGGGCGACGACTGTTCGCCGACATGACGGTGCGCGAAAACCTGTTGCTCGCACAAGAGCACCGGGGCCGCCAGCGGGATGGTGATGCCGGCTGGTCGATCGAACGCGTGGTGCAGGCCTTGCCTGCGCTCAAGCCACTCATGCACCGGCCCGCAGGGGCACTCTCGGGCGGTCAGCGGCAAGCGGCGGCCATCGCCCGTGCGCTGATGACCAACCCCACCGTGCTGCTGATTGATGAGGTGTCCTTGGGCCTGTCGCCGCGTGCGGTGGACGAGGTGTACCTGCACCTGGAAGAGCTGCGCCGTGAGGCCGGCACCACCTTGCTGCTGGTGGAGCAAGACTTGGGGCGCGCCATGGCGTTCGCCGACCGGGTGCTCTGTCTGCGCGAGGGCCGCATTGTGCTGGCCGCTGCTGCGGCCGGGCTGGACCGCAATCTTGTTACCGAAGCCTACTTCGGTGTGGAGTACACCGCATGATGGATGCATTGATTCAAGGCACCCTGCTGGGGGGCTATTACGCCGTGCTGGCGGCCGGGCTGTCGCTGATGTTCGGCGTCATGCGCATCATCAACCTGGCACACGGCGACCTCGCCATGCTGGGCGCTTTCGTGGTGTTGTGGTTGGTGGGCCTGGGCTGGTCGCCCTGGCTGGCCGTGCTGGCCACGGTCCCGGCCATGGGGGTGGTGGGCATGCTCTTGCAGCATTGGGTGCTGGCACGCACGTTGCGGTCAGGAGTTCTGCTGCCCCTGCTGGTCACCATGGGCTTGGGCGCATTGATCCAGAACGCGCTGTACGGTGTATTCGGCTCCGAGGCCCGTTCGCTGGCGGATGCGCTGGGCGAGCTTTCTTGGGCGAGCTGGACTTTGCCGGGCGACATCAACGTGGGCCAACTCTCCGTACTGACGTTGGTGCTGGGAGTGGCTGTGCTGGCTGCCTTGCAAGCCCTGCTGAGCTGGACCCGGCTGGGCCGCTCCATCCGTGCAGCCTCGTCTGACCCGGAGGCCGCCGCACTCTGCGGTGTGGACGCCGGGCGGGTACACCGCGCCGCTGCGGCCATTTCGGTGGGCTTGGCGGCTTTGGCCGGCGCCATGCTGGCCACACGCGCCACGATAGAACCCTACGGCGGCCCATTGCTGTTGATCATGGCCTTTGAGGCGGTGGTCATCGGGGGCATCGGCTCGCTGTGGGGTACCTTGCTGGGTGGCATCCTGCTGGGCCTGGCGCAAAGCTTTGGCGCATTGGTGTCGCCTCAAGGGTTCCAGCTCGGGGGACACCTCTTGTTCCTGGTGGTGCTGGGCGGACGTCTCTGGAAGCAATACCGGGACGGACTGGGCCTCTCCATCTGGCCGGTACCCGGGGGTAAAGCGTCGTCCATATCTGCGCACAAGACGCTGGAGGCGCAGCCATGAAACACCCTATTTCCTGGATGGCGGGTACCGCTGTGGCCCTGGCTGCTTTGCCCCTGCTGCTGGGGGCGAATGCAATCGACAAGCTCACTACCCTGTTTGTATTCATGCTGCTGGCCTCTACCTGGGGCTTGCTGGCGGGGCAGGCGCGCTTGGTATCAGTCGGGCAACAGGCTTTCTTTGGCGTGGGTGCCTACTTTGCGCTGCGCCTGGTCGACGGCGGCTGGAGTGCCTACCCGGCGCTTTTCGCGGGTGCATTCGGCGCGGCCGTGGCTGCCTTGGTGATGTCATTCTTTGTGCTGCGGCTCAAGGAGGGGGAGTTCGCCATCGCGACCTGGGTGATTGCCGAGGTCATCCGTATTCTGGTGATGCTCAATCCGATGGTGCAGGGCGAAACCGGCACGTCTTTGCTGGCCCTCAATGCGGTCGAGCCTGAGCTGCGTCGCAACATCGGTTTCTGGATGGCGCTGGGCTCGCTGGCCTTCATGCTGGGTGTCACCATCTGGATGATGCGCAGTGCGGTCGGTACTGCCACCCGTGCCATCGGGGAAGACGATGAGGCCGCCGCATCCCTGGGCGTGCGGGTGATGAGCACACGGCGCTGGGTGTATGTGCTGGCTTCACTGGGTGCTGCCCTGGCCGGCGTCGCCTGGCTGGCAACCGCGATCACTTTTCTGCCCCGCACTAACTTCGGCGTCCAGTGGTCGGTGCTGATGCTGTTCATGGCCCTGGTGGGCGGGCTGCGCAGCCAGTGGGGTCCGCTGCTGGGGGCACTGTTGTTATTCGTCCTGCAGGAAAGCATCGGTCACCTGGGCGCCTGGTACCTCGCGGGACTGGGTGTCGTTGCCATGGTCTTTGCGCTGTGGCTGCCACGCGGTCTCGCCGGGCTGTGGGATGACTGGCAGGCGCGCCGCACCGCAGGCACCGCGCAGTCTGCGGGGCCTGTCACCCCTTCTTCAACTGTTTCCCCCATCACTTTTCAAAGGAAATCCGCACCATGAGCTTTCAAGGAAAAACCATCGTTATCACCGGAGTTAGCTCCGGCATCGGCAGCGACACCGCCAAGCTGTTGCGCCTTCAGGGCGCACGCGTGATCGGCGTGGACCGAAACGACCCGACGCTGACGCTGGACGGCTTCGTCAAGGCAGATCTGTCCACTCCCGCCGCCATTGATGCTGCCATTGCCCAGTTGCCGGCGCGCATTGATGCTCTGTGCAACATCGCCGGTGTACCCGGTACTTCGCCCGTGGATCTGGTGGCCAAGGTGAATTACCTTGGCCTGCGGCATCTGACGCTCGGCCTGCTGGACCGCATGGAAGGTGGCAGCGTGGTGAATATCTCTTCCATCCTGGGCGCCGAGTGGCCGGCCCGCCTGGAGCTGCACCGCACGCTGGGCCAGACGAACTCCTTCGCGGAAGGGCAGGCGTGGCTGGCCAAGAACGCCGTTGCGCAAGAGACTTGCTACCAGTACTTCAAAGAGGCACTGATTGTCTGGACGTACACCCAGTCTCAAAAGCTGTTCCTGGAGCGCAACGTCCGTATGAACTGTGTTGCGCCCGGCCCGGTGTTCACGCCCATTCTGGGTGACTTCGTGCAAATGCTGGGCAACGAGCGGGTAGAAAAAGATGCCCACCGCATGAAGCGCCCCGCCTTCAGCGACGAAGTGGCTTCTGTCATCGCATTCATGTGCAGCGATGCGTCCCGCTGGGTCAGCGGGATCAACCTGCCGGTGGATGGCGGACTGGCCTCCACCTATATCTGATAACACGCAAAGCCCAGCCTCAGCATCCCCTCAACCAACCTCTACAGGAGCACGAACTTGGTGCCTCAATCCGTATTGCTATCGACTGGAAAAGTTCGTTGTATTGACACTGGTGGCTCCGGCCCCGCCGTGCTCTTGACGCACGGCATCGGCGAATCACTGGAGTTCTGGCAGCCCCAGATCGAGGCATTGGGAAAAATGATGAGGCTGGTCGCTTGGGACATGCCAGGCCATGGCGAGTCGGATATCCCGACTGCTGCCATGGACCTGCAAGCCTTGGCTCGCAGTGCGTGGCTGTTGCTGGACCACTTGGGAATTGAGTCCGCCCATCTGGTGGGCAACTCGCTGGGCGGGGCCGTTTCACTGCGCATGCTGGGGCAGCAAGCTTCACGTGTGCGTAGCCTGTTGCTGGCGAACTCGGCCACCCTCGGCCCCGAGGTTTTTGGCGCATTCAAGGTCATGACCTTGCCCTTGCTGGGTGAACTGATGAACAAGCCCAGTACCAAAGGTGTCGAGATGCAGGTCAAAGCCCTAGTGCACCGTGCGCACGCCATCACGCCCTCTGTGCGGGCGGCCATCGAGCGCAACATCTACAGGCCTGGTGCCGCCGCGTATTTTCTGGCTACGTTGCGCATGATCTCCGGATTGCGCGGCCAGAGTGAGGTCGCTTGGAAAGAGACGCACCAATTGCTCCGCCAGGTGAAGATTCCCACACTCGTCCTGCATGGCAAGCAAGATACGGTGGTGCCGTTCAAGCATTCCGAGCAGGCGCACGCCCTGGTGCCAGGCTCGGAACTTCAGATCTGGGAAAACTGCGGACATACGCCGCAGCTGGAAATGCCAGATGCTTTCAATGCCCAATTGGCGGCGCTGGTGCAGCGCACCGTGCCGTAACCAAAAGCTGCTTTGACATAAACCGAAACAAACCGCAACCGCCCTGACACCCTGTGTCAGGGGCACTTCGGCACCATCACGGTCATATTCCAACTACCCGACTGGGTTCAGAAAGACCGTGATGACCAACTTCTTCCTTCGTAGCCATGCCAAACGTACGCTCATCGGTGCCGTGACCGCCTTGGTGCTGGTCGGTGGCCTCGCAGCCTGCGGCCACCGCCCGCATGATTTCGGTGCCAACATGAGCGCCGAGCAATACGCCACCCAGCGCGACAAGATGGTCGACAAAGTGGGCGGCAAACTCGACCTGAACGCTGACCAGAAGAAGCTGCTCGCCGTCGTGGGTGACAAGATGTTCGAGCAGCGTGCGGCCCTGATAGGCCAGACCAAGGACCCGCGCGCTGAAATGAAGGCACTTGTGGCCGGCGACAAATTTGACGCCACCCGCGCCCAGACCCTGATTAACGACAAAACCGCCGCCATCCAGACCAGGAGCCCCGAAGTCATTGCGGCCATGGCCAACTTCTACAACAGCCTGAACCCCGCCCAGCAGCAGAAGGTGCGCGACTACATGGACGGTCGCGGTCACTGGTTCAGCCGGGGTTGATCGTCATGGCGCCCGCAACCCTGAGCGCCATTGCAGCACCCTTGCGCGCCTACGGGGCCGTGGTGCTGGAGGGCTATGAAGAACCTCACGCCGAAGTCATGGCCCTGGTGTGGGGCCCGCGCTTTGACCGGGAGCACGCCCTGCGCCTGCTGGAGCGCCGCCCCGGTTACGTGCCCCAGGTGCTGCACGATGTGCAAAAGGCGGCTGACCTGTTTGACCGGATGGCCGATGCCGAGCGCGACCGCCTGCGCAGCCTGATCCAGCGCCACCGCAGCTTGCTGTCCGGGTGTGACAATAGGCCCGCAACCCACTGACGCCTATGCACCGCATTCTGCTCATCGATGACGACACCCAGCTCGGCGGCCCCCTGGCCGCCTACTTTGCGCGCTTCGACATGGCGCTGGAGCATTGCCTGCGCCCCAGCGATGGTCTGGCGCGGCTGGCGCAGGGCGGCATTGATGCGGCCATTCTGGATGTGATGCTGCCCGAGATGGATGGCTTTGCCTTGTGCCGCGCCATCCGCAAAGACAGCGACCTGCCTATTGTCATGCTCACCGCGCGTGGCGAGGTGATGGACCGGGTGGTGGGCCTGGAACTGGGTGCGGACGACTATGTGCCCAAACCGTTTGAGCCACGCGAGCTGGTAGCCCGCGTGCAAACCGTGCTTCGCCGCCGTGCCCCCGCCGCGCCCAAGGCTGCAGCGGCCGACCCCAACCACCTGTGCTTTCAGGGCCTGCGCATCGACGTGGCTACCCGCACAGTGCTGCGTAATGGCGAGGCGGTGGACCTTACCGGAACTGAGTTTGATTTGTTGCTCCTGCTGGCTCGAGCGCCGGGCAAGGTGTTCAGCCGTGACGACATCCTGAACCAGCTGCGCGGTCATGAGGCCGAGCTCTATACCCGCGCGGTGGACATTGTGGTCAGCCGCCTGCGCAAAAAGCTGGAGCCGCTGGACTGCATCAAAACCTTGCGCAACGCCGGCTACACGCTGGCTTTGGCCCCATTGGCGGCTTCAGCAGCAGGAAGTGCCACATGAGCATGTGGGCTGATTGGTGGCGCGTCTGCCGAGGCTGGCCGGCGTTCAAGGCCTGCATCAAGGCCCAGCGCCAGGCCAAGCACGCCTTGGTGCACTCACTGCGCGTGCGGCTGATTGCCATGTTTGTGCTGCTGGCCCTGGCCATGGCAACCACTTTCATGTTCGGCATGCAGGCGGCGCTCAGCATCGGCTGGCGCGATGCGGCCAAGCCGCTGGTGGCCGACTACATCGACAAACTGGCCGTTGAGATTGGCGACCCGCCCGACATTGAGCGCGCTCGCGCCATCACCCAGCGCCTGCCCTTGAGCGTGCGCATCAGCGGCCCGCAGATCAATTGGCGCAGCAACCCGGAGCAACTCGACAACCAGCACGACTGGATGGACGACAAACCTGCTGACCCCGAGAGTCCCCGCTTCTATGTGCGCACCACGGCAGATGGCCACCGCATTCAGTTCGGGGTGAGTGTGCAGGCCTGGCATGACCGCCCCCGCTTCATCGGCTGGGTCACGCTGTTCAGCCTTTTGGTGCTCACCACGCTGGCTTATGTGCGGGTACGCCGCATGCTGCGTCCTTTGGACGATATCCGCGCAGGCGCCCTGCGTTTTGGCGCGGGCGACTTTGCACAGGCCATCCCCGTGCGCCGCTCCCACCACCCGGACGAGCCGGGTGAGCTGGCCGCCACCATCAACACCATGGGCGCGGACATCCACCAGATGCTGGAGGCCAAGCGCACCTTGTTGCTGGCCATCAGCCACGAGCTGCGCAGCCCGCTCACCCGCGCCCGGCTGAATACCGAGCTGCTGCCTGAAACGGCCGACGTGCAGCCCGGCCGCGATGCACTTCTGCGCGATCTGGCCCTTATGCGCGACCTGGTTACCGACTTGCTGGAAAGCGAGCGCCTGGCCAGCCCGCATGCCGCGCTCCACCGCGAGGCGGTAGACGTGCGCGCATTGGTGGAAGACGTGGTCTGCGAGCTGCAAACCGCCCACTCCGCGGAAGCTGATGCCGGCCCTGCCATCGACATGCATGTGCCCCCCGCCTTGCCCTGTCTGCAGCTGGACCCGACCCGCATCCGCCTGCTGGTGCGCAACCTGCTGGACAACGCCTTGCGCCACAGTGCGGGGGCGTCTGCCTCTCCGCAAATCACCGTGAATTGGACGGACGGGCAGTTGTCGATCGCCGTGCGCGACTTCGGCACTGGTGTGGAGGAAAACCAGCTCCCCAACCTGGGTCAGCCCTTCTTCCGGCCTGATGCCGCCCGTACCCGCGAAGGCGGTGGCGTGGGGCTGGGCTTGTACCTGTGCCGCCTGGTGGCGCAGGCGCATGGCGGCAGCTTTGCTGTACGCAATGCCCATCCGGGCTTGGCGATTGAAATCGCCTTGCCAGCCGCTACAGTGTGAGCTGCAGCGCCGGGCAGGCAAGTTTTTGCCCTGGCGCTTTCATGAATTCACTATGATTTTGATAGCTGCTTGCGCATATTCTGCGGGCGCTGGAGCCTGATTTGACTACCAAAAACCTCGTATTGCTCCCCGGCCTGATGTGCGACGCCGCTGTCTGGGCGCCGCAGGTGCAGGCCTTGTCGGCCACCCACCACTGCATGGTGATGGACTGGGGTCTGACCGATTCGCTCACCGCCATGGCGCAGCAGGTGCTGGAGGCGGCCCCCGCCACTTTTGCCCTGGCCGGCCACAGCATGGGCGGGCGCGTGGCTCTGGAGGTGATGCGTCTGGCCCCCGAGCGGGTAGAGCGCCTGGCCTTGCTGGACACCGGCGTGCACCCCTTGGCCGAGGGCGAGGCGGGCGCCAAAGAAAAAGCCGGCCGCATGGCCTTGCTGTCGCACGCGCAGCGCGCCGGCATGCGGGCCATGGGCGCCATGTGGGCGCGCCCCATGGTGCACCCCGCCGTGGTGGGCGGCCCGGTGTTCGAGCAGGTGCTGGCCATGCTGGAGCGCAGCAGCCCCGCCCAGTTTGCGGCGCAAATCAACGCGCTACTCACCCGGCCCGACGCCGCTCCGGTGCTGTCCGGCATCACCTGCCCGGCCCTGGTGCTCACCGGCCGGCAAGACGCCTGGAGCCCGCCCGAGCAGCACCAGGCCATGGTGGACGCCATGCACGCAGTGCGCGCCGAGCTGGCGGTGCTGGAGGACTGCGGCCACATGGCCACCCTGGAGCAGCCGGACGCCGTCAACACCGCCTTCGTCCGCTGGCTGGCCGCCTGAAAAGTGCCAACTTCGTCGCGGTTCCTGTAACCGTTACAGCACAAAGTTACATGAAGCGGGCCCGGAGCGGTAACAATCTCCCCCTCGGCCGGAAAACCCCGGCCTCCCAACACTGAATCTCACCATGTCGACATTTGAAATTGAAGGCGGCGTGCCCCTGCGAGGCACCATTCGCGCTTCCGGCAACAAAAACGCCATCCTGCCCATGATTGCGGCCTGCATCCTGACGGACCAGGAAGTCATCCTCGACAACGTGCCCGACATCATCGACGTGCGCCATATGCTGGACGTGATCGTCGAAATCGGCGGCAAGGTCGAACGCAGCGGCGAGCGCGTCAGCATCCATGTGGCCAGCGTGCGCATCAGCGAAATCGGCCAGGCCCTGTGCAACAAAGTGCGCACCTCCATCCTGTGTGTGGCCGGCCTGTTGCACCGCACCGGCTCTGCGCGCCTGTTTCCGCCGGGGGGCGACGTCATCGGCCGCCGCCGTTTGGACACGCACTTCTACGGCCTCATGAAGCTGGGCGCCAAGGTCAGTATCAATGGCGTGTACGACTTCACCATGCCCGGCCCGCTGACGGGCGCCGAGCTGTTTTTTGACGAGCCATCCGTCACCGGCACCGAGCACATCCTCATGGCTGCTGCGGTGAGCCGCGGTCACACCCTGATCCGCAACGCCGCCTGCGAGCCGCACGTGCAAGACCTGGCCCACCTGCTCAACGCCATGGGCGCCAAGATCAGCGGCATCGGCACCAACCAGCTCAGCGTGGAAGGCGTGGACTCGTTGCACGGCACCACCTACACCGTGTGCCACGACCACATCGAGGCCGCGTCCTACCTGGCGCTGGCCGCTGCCACCGGTGGCGAAATCACGGTCGAGGGCACCGACAAGCACGCCTACGGCATGTGCCACCGCGTGTTCGAGACCCTGGGCGTGAAGATTGATTTGCACGACAAACACATCTTCTTGTCCGGCAACCAGCGCATGCAGGTCACCCGCGACTTTGACGGTGCCATGCCTGTCATCGGCGACGGCCCATGGCCCCAGTTCGCCACCGACCAGATGAGCTGCATGATCACCCTGGCCACGCAGGTGGAAGGCAATGTGCTGTTCTTCGAGAAGATGTTCGAGTCCCGCCTGTACTTTGTGGACAAGCTCATCGGCATGGGCGCCGCCGCCGTGGTGTGCGACCCGCATCGCGTCGTCATCAGCGGCAAGAGCCGCCTGCGCGGCACCACCTTGCCAAGCCCCGACATCCGCGCCGGCATGGCCCTGTTGGGCGCCGCCTTGTGCGCCAGCGGCAAGTCCACGGTGCAGAACGCCAACATGATCCAGCGCGGCTACGAAAAGCTGGACGAAAAGCTGCTCGCCCTGGGCGCCCGCATCACCCACAAGCCCAACTAAAGGCAGCACGCGAAAGCGTGCTTGCTATCAATAAAAGAGCTGCTCGCGCATATCCCATGGGCGCTGGTGGCTGATTTGAGAGGGATTTGATGAAGCCATTTCCTGTTCGTCTCACCCCCGGCCAAGACCTGCGCGCCGCGCTGGAAGCTGCGGTTCTCGCCCAAAACTGCCGCGCAGCGTTTGTGCTGTCCGGCATCGGCAGCCTGTCCACGGCGGGCATCCGGCTAGCGGGCGCGGCGCAGCCCACGCGGCTGACCGAAAGCATGGAGATACTCACCCTCTCGGGCACCGTGGCTGCCAGTGGCGACAAGACGGGCTCGCACATGCACATGGCCATTTCCACCGCTACGGGGCAGGTGCTGGGTGGGCATGTGGCGCCGGGCTGCATCGTGCTCACCACCGCCGAGGTGCTGCTGGGCCTGCTGCCCGACTGGCAGTTCACCCGCGAGCCGGACTCGCTCACCGGATACGATGAACTGGTGATCCGTCCCCGGAACTGATTTGCTATTTATTTAATAGCTACTCGCGCATATTCCACGGGCGCTAGCGGCCAATTTGTTACGTAATCCATCATGAAGACCTTTTACAACCACCTCCACGCCCAACACCAGGGCAAAGTCGAAATGTTCCGCGGCGCGCTGGTGCCGTGCTTTGAGGTGCCGGCCCGTGCCGACCATGTGTTAGCCGAGCTGCAGCGCCGCCAGCTGGGCGCGGTGCTGGAGCCGCAAGCCTTTGACGAGGCGGCGCTCACCGCCATCCACAGCCCGCGCTACCTGAACTTTTTGGCCACCGCCTGGGACCAGTGGGTGGCGTTGGACGCAGCCAATGCGGACAAAGACATCCTGCCCTCCGTCTGGCCCACGCGCACCTTCCGCACCGACATTGAGCCTGACAACTTTGCCGCCAAGGTGGGGCTGTATTCGTACGACGCGGGCACGCCCTTCACCAGCGGCACTTGGGTGGCCGCCCGCGCCGGAGCGCATTGCGCCTTGAGCGCTGCGCAAGCCGTGCTGGCCGGCGACCGTGCCGCCTTCGCCCTGAGCCGGCCGCCCGGCCACCACGCAGGAGCCGACTTTTTTGGTGGCTACTGCTTCCTGAACAACGCAGCGCTGGCCGCCCAGCACCTGCGCAATGCTGGGATGCACAAAGTGGCGGTGCTGGATGTGGACTACCACCACGGCAATGGCACGCAGGCCATCTTTTACGACCGGCCCGATGTGTACTTCGCCAGCATCCATGGTGACCCGCGCACCGAGTACCCGTTCTATCTGGGCCATGCGGATGAAACTGGCTCCGGCGCTGGATGGGGTGCCAACCTCAACCTGCCGCTGCCTCGCGGTACCGACTACGCCACCTGGGCCCAGGCCCTGGAGACCGCCTTGGCGGGCATTGCCAAATTTGGCGCAGATGCATTGGTGGTGTCGCTGGGTATGGACACCTTTGAGGGCGACCCAATTTCCGGCTTCAAGCTCAAGACGGACGACTACCTGCGCATCGGCGAGCGCCTGGCAAAAGCCGGCTTGCCCACGGTGTTCATCTTTGAAGGCGGTTACGCCGTGGAAGAGGTGGGGGTGAATGCGGTGAATGTGTTGCAGGGCTTTACCAATCCGTAACACGCGCCGGGGCGGGTAGCCCGCCCGGAGCGGCTAAGCTTGCGTTTATGACTTCGATTTTTCAAATCTGCAGCTCTGTGTGGCTGCGGCGCGGTGTGCGCGCAACCGTTGTAGCCATGGCTTGTGCTGTGGCTACCCCCGCACTGGTGCTGGCCCAGGGCGTGACAGCCACCCTCGACAACGCAGCTTCCACAGAGCGGCTGATCTCCGAGTTCGGTGGCTGGATCGGTAACCGCCACGATGCGGATCAGCTGGTCACCACCTTGCGCAGCGGCCGCCCGACGGCTACCGAAGGTGCGGCCAGCAAAGAACCAGCGACCGGACCTTTGGGTTACGGCGAAGTGCGCTTGGCGCTCAAACTCGCGCAAGGCGCACTGGCGCAGCAAGGCGTGGCCTACCCCAATCCGGATCAGCTGCAGGCGGCGCTGCATGGCGGGGTGTTGCGCACTCCGCAGGGCGAACAGGTGATGGATGGGGTCTTGCCCCAAAAGGCGAGGGGCACCGGGTGGGCCAACATGGCCGAGCGCTATGGCCTGACCATGGAAGATTTGCTGCCCCCGCCGGGCAAGGCCGTGACGGTGAAGAGCGCAAAGCAGTCGGCCGCCAAGGGCAAAGCCAAGGCGGGTGCCAAAGCCAAAGCATCTGCAAAAGCATCATCTAAAGGCAAGGCCAAGGCTTCGGCTAAAAAACCGGCAGCCAAGTCTGCCAAGCCAGCGGCCAAAGTCGTCAAAAAAGCGACCTCGGGCAAATAAGCGTTACGGGCGGCAAGGCCGCGCGGTGGCGTATCAGGCGGGGTTGCGGCGGGCGCGCAGCAGTGCGGCCAGACCCACGGCCGCCACCAGGATCAACACCGCCGGAAAAGCCACCGTGGCCGACCAGTCAATCAGCGCGCCGCTGATGCCGGAGGCCACCAGCCCGCCCAAGGTGTAGTTCAACACCAGCACCGCGGTGCAGTTGACCAGGGCAATGCCTTTTTCGCGTGCGCCTATGTCGGTCATGCACAGGGTGTAGAGGCTGCTGCCGGCAGCGCCCAGCAAAAACACCACCGGCCACGCGACCCAGATGGCGTGCTCCACCAAAGGCAGGGCTGCAGCACACACTAAGGCGACGGCGGCCACGGCCACCATCAGGCTGCGGCGGCCACGCACCGGGTCGGCAAACCGGTCTGCCGCCATCCCCACCGGAATGGCTGCCAGCGTGCTGCCCAGACCGCTCACAGAAATCAACAACGCAGCTGCACTGGCGCCCAGACCCATGCTCAGGCCGTAGAGCGGCAGGATGGAGGCCAGGCCCAGCTCAAAGAAGCCGCCGATAAACCCGGCCAGCATCAGGATAGGGTGCTGCTGCACCGCCTGCCACAGGCCGCGCGGTCCGACGCTGGTGTTGCCGGCCTCTGCAGGAGTGGGGATGGGCGGTATGAACATGGTCCATACCAGGCCCAGGGTCAGCAGTGCGATCACCAGACCCAGCGCCACATGCCCTGTGCTGCCGGCCCAGGCCAAGAGGCTGGGGCCGATGATGAAGGTCGCGCCCACCATGGTGGCGTACATGCCCATGGTGCGCCCCAGGCGCTCGGGCGGCGAGAACTCGGCAATCAAGGCCTCTGCCAGCACCCAGCGCATGCCGCCAGCAATGCCCGCCAGAAGCTCCAACACAAACCACACCGGTATGGAGTCGGTACTCAAGAAGCCCACTGCCGCTGCCAGCGGCACGCCGGAGGCAAACCACATGGCGCGCCGGCGGCCCCATCGCCGCGTGAGCGCTGATGCAAAGGGCGTCACGATAAATATGCCCAGCCAGGTGGTCGCCGCAAACAGGCCGGCGATGGTGGTGGACACCTCCCGCTCTGTGAGCAGCACCAGCATCAGCGGCGACAACATAAAGACGCCCGAGAGCTGAAACAGCGTGGAGCCGAACACGGCCAGCAAGCCCGTGCGGGAGCCGGGGTGCGCAGTGGCGCCGGTGGTGGGTTCGTTATGCAAGAGAACGTGCTTCCAGAATGGCGCGGGCCACCTCGGCAAAACCTGCGCCTCGCGCAGAAGGCGTGACGTAGGTCGGCAGGTGGCTGAGCTGTGGCACAAAGCGCGCAATGTTGGCCACGCCCGCGCTGTGGGTGAAGTGCTGGAACATGGCCTGGTCATTGCCCGAGTCGCCCACAAACACCCACTGGTCCAGCTCGGTGCTCAGGTCACGGCCTATCAGCTCGCGGACGATCCAGCAGGCGCCGGTCCATTTGTTGAAGTCCCCGAAGCAGCCGTGGATGTGGATGCTGCTCACCGTGGTTTGCATGCCGTGGCTTTGCAGCAGGGCCAGCACGCGTTGGACCGTTTCGGGGGCGTGATGGGCGAATTCGGCGTAGTCGAACGCGAGGTCGGTTTCGCGGCCCGCGCTGTCGCAGCTGAGCTCCATGCCCGGCACTTCGGCACAGACTTGGGCGGCAATGGCGTCCATGCGCAGGCGGTTGGCGGTGCGCACTTCAGCACTTTGTTGATATCGTTTTGATAGCGCCCCGCGCATATCCGACGGGCGCTGGAGGTCAATTTGGCTAGTAACCGCGTAGGCAGGGCCGGGTACAAAAGCCACGGCCCCGTTCTCCGCCACCATGGCATCCACCGGCCAGGCCGGGCCGTTGGTGCCCGCCATGAAGGGCTCGCACCAGCCGATGGGCCGCCCGGTGATGGGTATCACCGTGAGCCCCGCAGCCTTCAAGTCGCCCAGCGCCTGCAGCGCCTCGGGGGCGATGTGACCGTCGTGGGTGAGGGTGTCGTCGATATCGGTGAACACCCCGCGGATGGCACGGCGGCTGTCCACCGGCCAATGCGCCAGGGGTTTCACGAGGGGGCCTTTTGTTTAGCCTGCTGTTTGCAGTGCCAAGCCCGCATGCTCGCGCAGCGGGTGGAAGTGGATCTTTGGAAAGCGCTCCTGCGCCAAGCGCACGTCGTAGGGGCTGGTGCACAGGTAGGCAAGCGTGTCTGCCGCGTCCTTGGCCATGCGCATGGGGTAGGCGTTCACGAACTCCTGCAGTTCCTTCGGCGTGTCGGCCGTGATCCAGCGCGCACCGGTGTACTGGCTGCTTTCCAGGCGGATGTCGGCGTCGTACTCGCCCTTGAGGCGGTGCTGCACCACTTCAAACTGCAGTTGACCCACGGCGCCCAGCAGCATGTTGCCGCCCATTTCGGGTTTGAACACCTGGATCGCACCTTCCTCGCCCAGCTGGGCAAGGCCTTGCTGGAGCTGCTTGGTGCGCAAGGGGTTCTTGAGCACCACAGTCATGAACATTTCGGGCGCGAAGAAGGGCAGGCCGGTGTACATGAGGTTGACACTGCCATCGGTGATGGTGTCGCCCAGCTGCACGCCGCCGTGGGTAGTAAATCCCACGATGTCGCCGGCATACGCCTCTTCCACCGCCTCGCGGCGCTGGCTCATGAAGGTCACCACCGAGGTGGGGCGCAGCTCTTTGGCGGTGCGCATGACCTTGAGCTTCATGCCTGGCGTGTACTTGCCGCTGGCCATGCGTACGAAGGCGATGCGGTCGCGGTGGTTGGCGTCCATATTGGCCTGCACCTTGAAGACCACGCCGCTGAAGGCTTCGTCTTCGGGCTGAATCTCTTTGACCACGGGCTGGCGGTTCACCAGCGTGGTGCTGATGCGCTTCTGGGGTGCGGGCGCGAGGTCGACTAGCGCGTCCAGCACCTCCATCACACCGAAGTTGTTCACCCCGGAGCCGAAGAACACGGGCGTTTGCTTGCCGGCCAAAAAGGCTTCGTGGTCCCAGGCGGGGGAGGCGCCGGTGGCGAGCTCCATGCTCTCCACTGCTGTGTCCCACTCGTGGCCGAAGCGGGCTTGCAGCGCGGCAGGGTCGCTCAGGGGCATGGCGTCAAAGTCTTGCGGGCGGCGCTCGCTGCCGGACTCAAACACGGTCATGGCCTGGGTGCGCAGGTTGATGATGCCGCCGAACAGCTTGCCCTGGCCCACAGGCCAGGTCATGGGCACGCAAGGCATCCCCAGCTCGCGCTCGATTTCGTCCAGGATGTCCAGGGGCTCGCGCACTTCGCGGTCCATCTTGTTCACGAAGGTGATGATGGGCGTATCGCGCTGGCGGCACACTTCGATCAGGCGGCGGGTCTGTGCTTCCACACCGTTGGCCGCGTCAATCACCATCAGTGCCGAGTCCACTGCAGTGAGCACGCGGTAGGTGTCTTCCGAGAAGTCCTTGTGTCCCGGGGTGTCCAGCAGGTTGACTACGTGGTCGCGGTAGGACATCTGCATCACCGAGGATGCGACAGAGATACCGCGCTGCTTTTCAATTTCCATCCAGTCGGAGGTGGCGTGGCGGCTGGCCTTGCGGGCCTTTACCGAACCGGCGATCTGGATTGCGCCCGAGAACAGCAAGAGCTTTTCGGTGAGCGTGGTCTTGCCGGCGTCCGGGTGGGAAATGATCGCAAAAGTGCGGCGGCGCTTGGTCTCGGGTGCGTAGGTCACAGGGGGGTCCAGGGTCGGGTGGGCCGCGCATCACAGGCGGGCCGCAGGAGGAGAGGGCGTATTTTACAGAGCTGCCCCGACAGCCGCGCGCGGGGCAGGCCTTAAACTCATCTCCATAACAAACGAGCAATCCCGGAGACACGCGTGAGCATCAAGCAGTTGGCCCAGGCATTGGGTCTGTCCACTTCCACGGTCAGCAGGGCCTTGAACGGTTACACCGACGTCAATGCCCTGACCCGCACCCGTGTGCAGGAAATGGCAGACGCCATGGGCTACCGCCCCGACGCGGGCGCGCGCCGGCTGGTGCGTGGCAACACGGATGCGATTGGCATCGTGTATTCCGCTGCGGTCGAAAACCTGGGTAACCCGCAGTTTCTGGACATGGCCGATGGTTTGGGCGAGCGCCTGGAGCGCGAGCACCAGGACTTGCTGCTGGCGGTGGCCAAAAATGAAACCGAGCTCGAAATTTACGAGCGCCTGTTCCGGGGCGGCCGGGTGGATGCGGTCATCGTGCCCAACACCCGGGTGCAGGACCCGCGCGTGGATTTCCTGCTGGAGAACAACTACCCCTTTGTGGGCTACGGCCGCACTGCCGATTGCGCGCATTACTCCTGGCTGGACTTTGACAACGATTTGGGCAGCCAGCTGGCGGTAGAGCATTTGCTGGCCTTGGGCCACACGCGCATTGCCTATGTGCACGCTCCACTGGAGCTGAACTTCGCCTTTCAACGCCACCGGGGCTACATCAGCACCCTGCAGGCTGCAGGTGTGGAGTGCCCGCCAGGCTATTGCATAGGGGGTGTGAACGACAGGCGTAGCGGCCTGAATGCCGTGGCGCAGGTCTTGGCCTTGTCACCCCGGCCGACCGCTGTGCTGGTGGACAACAACTTGGGCGGCGTGGGCCTGATCCGTGGCTTGATGGATGCCAACCTCCGGGTGGGGCAGGACATATCGGTGGTGGTGCACGGCGACATTCCGCAGGACACGTTGCTTACCGGCTTGAATGTCACCACCGTGACCCAGCCTACGCCACAAACCACCGGTTTTGCGCTGGCCGAGATGGTGATGAAGGTGCTGCGCGACCCCGAGGGCGGCCCTTACCAGCTGCTGCGCCAGCCGGCATTGCAGGTGGGTACCAGTACCGGCCCGGCGGCCTGAAGGCCGGACGCGGTCGGGTGACTTTGACCTAGTGGCTTGGTGCGGCAATCGACACGAGGTTAAAATCCGCAGCTTCCGAGGAGCGTTGCAGCCCGCCAAGTGCCCATACCGGCACCGCGAGTGAGGCTCGGAACCCACGATGCGCCCTGCATCGTGTCCCCCAACGGCGCTCACCCACTGGAAATGTGTGCGGTGAGTGGCCTCAAAAACCCCCGTGTGCGCCAGTGGCAATGCAAATCAACGTTTGGAGCACACCATGAGCGCTGTATTGAAACTGGTTAAGAACGCCAAGACCCCCAAATCTGTGAAGGCCGTCAAAGCGGTTTCCGCTGCCAAGGCCGTCGTGGCCCAATTTGAAGACTACAAAGTCGCCGACCTGAGCCTGGCCGATTGGGGCCGCAAAGAGCTGACCATCGCCGAAACCGAAATGCCCGGCCTGATGGCCATCCGTGAAGAGTTCGCCAAGAGCCAGCCTCTGAAGGGCGCACGCATCACCGGTTCCCTGCACATGACCATCCAGACCGGCGTGCTGGTCGAAACCCTGCAAGCCTTGGGCGCAGATGTGCGTTGGGCTTCTTGCAACATCTTCTCCACCCAGGATCACGCAGCCGCTGCGCTGGTGGCCAAGGGCACTCCCGTGTTCGCTCACAAGGGTGAGTCGCTGGAAGAGTACTGGGACTTCACCCACCGCATTTTTGAATTCGGTGGCAAGAAGGGCACTGCGGCCGAAGGCCCGAACATGATTCTGGACGACGGCGGCGATGCCACCTTGTTGATGCACTTGGGCGCTCGCGCTGAGAAAGACATCAAGGTGCTGGCCAAGCCCGGCAGCGAAGAAGAAGTGTGCCTCTTCAATGCCATCAAGGCCAAGCTGAAGGTGGACCCCACCTGGTACAGCCGTCGCTTGAAGAACATCATCGGCGTGACCGAAGAAACCACCACCGGTGTGATGCGTCTGGAAGAAATGTCCGCCAAGGGCACTCTGGCCCTGCGCGCCATCAATGTGAACGATTCGGTGACCAAGAGCAAGTTCGACAACCTGTACGGTTGCCGCGAATCCCTGGTCGACGGTATCAAGCGCGCGACCGACGTGATGATCGCCGGCAAGGTGGCTGTGGTGGCGGGTTACGGTGACGTGGGCAAGGGTTCTGCCCAAGCGCTGCGTGCTTTGTCCGCCCAAGTGTGGGTGACAGAAATCGACCCGATCAACGCCCTTCAAGCCGCCATGGAAGGCTACAAGGTGGTGACCATGGAATACGCTGCCGACAAGGCCGACATTTTCGTGACCACCACTGGCAACAAGAACGTGATCACTTATGCGCACATGGATGCGATGAAGGACCAGGCCATCGTCTGCAACATCGGTCACTTCGACAATGAAATCGATGTGGCTTCCCTGTCCAAGTGCAAGTGGGAAGAGATCAAGCCCCAAGTGGACCACGTGATCTTCCCCGCCAAGGGCAAGAAGGCTTCCAAGCGCATCATCCTGTTGGCCAAGGGCCGCTTGGTGAACCTGGGTTGCGGTACCGGTCACCCTAGCTTTGTGATGTCTTCCAGCTTTGCGAACCAGACGATCGCCCAGATCGAACTGTTCACCAAGCCCAAGGATTACAAGGCCGGTAAGGTTTATGTGTTGCCCAAGCACCTGGACGAAAAAGTGGCACGTTTGCACCTGAAGAAGGTCGGCGCCATGTTGACCGAACTGACCGACGAGCAGGCTTCGTACATCGGCGTGAGCAAAGCCGGTCCGTACAAGAAAGACACGTACCGCTATTAATAGCACCCCCGAGGCGCCTCTGGCGCCTCCCCCTCGAAGGGGCGATACCAGCAGGTCGGCAGAGCCGAGCCTGCGGTATCTCTGGCTTTGAGGGTGTGTGTGGGTTAACTTTGGATAACGATGCGAATTGATCAACTTTTGGTGCAGCGCGGGCTGGCCAGCACTCGCTCGCAGGCTCAGCGCCTGATTGCGGATGGCGTGGAGTGGCTGAAGATGGAGCTTTCGGGCGAAGTCTGGAAGCGTGTGGCCAAAAATGGAGACGAAGTGCCCGATGGCGCCAACATCCGTTTGCTCGATGATTCCGAAGCGCGATATGTGTCCCGCGGTGGCCTCAAGCTCGAGGCGGCGCTGAAGCACGTCGGCTTGTCCGTCACCGGACTGCGTTGTCTGGATGTGGGGCAGAGCACCGGCGGCTTCACCGACTGCCTGCTGCAGGCGGGTGCGCAATCGGTGGTTGGTGTGGATGTCGGCAGTGCCCAGCTGCACCCTTCGCTTCGCGACGATACACGCGTGCTGTGTGTCGAGAGTGTCAATGCCCGCACCCTGTCTGCTGCAGATTTGATAGCTGCTTACGCAGACAGCACGGGCGCTGGTGGTCAATTTGATGTTGAACCCGATGGCGATGACGGCTGGGATGATGGGGACGACTTCGACGACGAAGATGACTCCCGCCCGCCTGTAGATGCGTCGGATGATGCTGAAGAAGAGGCCGTGGAGCTGCCGCCTGAGTTTGCGCCGCCGTTTGACCTCTTGGTCGCTGACCTGTCCTTCATTTCGCAGACCCTGGTGTTGCCTGCTGCAGTGCCCTTGTTGAAAGAGGGCGGCATCATGCTGACCTTGGTGAAGCCGCAGTTTGAGTTGCAGCCGGGTCAGGTGGGCAAGGGCGGTATCGTCAAAGATCCGGCCATGTACCCCATCGTGGAGCAGCGCCTGCGCGAAACCTGCGCCGATCTGGGGTTGACCGTGACGCATTGGTTCGACTCCGCCATTGAAGGCGGAGACGGGAACCGCGAATTCTTTATTTGTGCCCGCAAGGCGGGCTGAACCCGGTGCCTGCCATGCAGGCGCGGGAGACGGAGATGACTATGTCTACCAACCAACGGATTCCACTGAGCCTGGAGTTTTTCCCGCCCAAAACCCCGGAAGGCGCTGAAAAGCTGCGCACCGTGCGCCAGCAGCTTTATGGACTGAAGCCTGAGTTTTGCTCGGTGACATTCGGTGCAGGCGGCTCCACACAGGAAGGTACGTTCAACACCGTGCGCGACATCCTGTCGGAAGGCGTGAGCGCAGCGTCCCACTTTTCGTGTGTGGGGGCGACCAAGTCCACCGTGCGCGAGCAATTGGCTACCTTGAAGGCCATGGGCGTAAAACGATTGGTGGCCTTGCGGGGCGACTTGCCCAGCGGCTATGGTGCTGGCGGCGAGTTCCATTACGCCAGCGACCTGGTGGCATTTATTCGTGCCGAGACGGGCGATGACTTTCACATCGAGGTGGCGGCCTACCCGGAAGTGCACCCGCAGGCCAAGTCGCCGGCCAGCGATTTGCAGGCTTTCGCCACCAAGGTGAAAGCAGGTGCCAATTCAGCGATCACCCAGTACTTTTACAACTCTGACGCCTACTTCCGCTTTCTGGAAGAGGTGGATGCACTTGGCATCACCGTGCCTGTGGTGCCCGGCATCATGCCCATCACCAGCTCCACCCAGTTGATGCGTTTCTCGGACGCGTGTGGTGCGGAGATTCCCCGTTGGATCCGTCTGCGGCTGCAGAGCTACGGGGATGAGGTAGCTTCCATCAAGGCCTTCGGTCTGGAGGTGGTGACGGACTTGTGCGAACAGCTGCGTGCCGGTGGCGCGCCTGCACTGCATTTCTACACCATGAACCAGAGTGCGCCCACTCTGGCTTTGTGCAAGAACCTGGGTCTAGACGCTTAACGCGTCTAGACCTTAGCCGCCGGCGTCCAGAGTGGACGTCGCGTTAGTGTCCTGACCCAGCAGTTCCACCATCTGGGGCAGCGCATCTTTGAGCGCAGCCTTGAGGGTGTGTGGCGGGTTGATCAGAAACATGCCGCTGGCGGGCAAGCCTGGGCGAACGACTTCACCTTCGGCATCTTGCGTGAGCTTGCTGGACTTGACGGTCAGCGTAGCGTGCAGCCAAGACTTGCCGGCCTTGTTCGCCATGGTCTTGAGCTTTTTAGGGACGTCGTGGGCTTCCGGGCATGGAATGATGGGGTACCACACCGCATACGTGCCGGTCGCAAAGCGTTGCATGGCATCTGCCACCATGCCGACCACGCGGGCGTAGTCGTTTTTGACTTCGTAGCTCGGGTCGCACAGCACCAGCGCACGGCGAGATGGTGGCGGCAAAAACTTCTTGAGCCCTTCAAAACCATCTTCCCGCAAAACAGTCACTTGACGACCGGCTTCCAGTTGGGCAACGTTGGCGATCAGTGTTTTGGTGTCGGTGGGGTGCAGCTCGAAGAGCTTGAGCTTGTCGCGACCGCTCAGTAGGCTTTGGATGATGAAGGGCGAGCCGGGGTACACCGACCAGTGGTTGCCGGCGTTAAAGCCCGCCACCATGTCGATGTAGTCTTGCAACGCGGGGGCAAACGGCTTTTCAGGCTTGGTGGCAACCAGCTTCAGAAAGCCTTCAGCGGCTTCTTCACTGGTCTTGGCAAAGTCGCCATCCAGTCGGTACAAGCCCGCACCGGCATGGGTGTCAAAGACGTTGAGGGCGGTTTCTTTTTGCGTCATGTGACGCAACACAGCCAGCAATGTGGTGTGTTTCAGCACGTCGGCATGGTTGCCGGCGTGG
This sequence comes from Curvibacter sp. Hmag1.1, assembly GCF_059769165.1. NCBI lineage: Bacteria > Pseudomonadati > Pseudomonadota > Betaproteobacteria > Burkholderiales > Comamonadaceae > Curvibacter > Curvibacter sp. Hmag1.1. The sequence goes on along the minus strand of NZ_JBMBGX010000002.1, from coordinate 1,181,757 downwards.
AAGGCGTGTCGGTAACTAAACATCCCCTATGATACCTAGCGACCCGTGATGCCATGTCGCATCCAGATTGGAACAGCGCTTTACCCGAGCGCTTGCGGGCATAAAAAAGACAGATTTCACCTCACCTCATGGCTGACATCACGACACCGACCAGCAAACCCAAGGCCACCGCGGCCGGGCATCTGGACGCCCTTGCGCCGGGCACCCGATTGGCTGAGTTCGAGGTCCAAGGCCTGCTGGGCGTCGGCGGTTTTGGCATGGTTTATCGTGGGTACGACCACTCCCTGCACAGGGCGGTAGCCATCAAGGAATACATGCCCACCAGCTTGGTGGGCCGCGATCGCAATCATTCGGTCACGGTGAAATCCGCGGTAGATGCCGCATCCTTCGAATCCGGTCTGCGTTCTTTTATTGCGGAAGCGCGTTTGCTGGCACGGTTTGACCACCCGTCGCTGGTGAAGGTGTACCGGTTCTGGGAGGCGAATAACACTGCCTATATGGCAATGCCCCTCTACGAGGGCATCACGCTCAAAGAAGCGCGGCGCCGCATGAGTGGCCCGCCCCCACAGGCTTGGCTGCAGTCGGTGTTGTGGTCGGTGTTGGCGGGGCTCAAGGTTCTGCATGACAACAGCACCCTGCACAGGGACGTATCGCCTGACAACATCTTTTTGCAAAACGTCGGACCGCCGGTGCTATTGGATTTGGGCGCCGCCCGCCGCGCGATTCTGGACACCAGCCACAAGCACACTGCGGTGCTCAAGGTGAATTACGCGCCGATTGAGCAATATGCTGATGCCAAAGACATGCAGGAAGGTCCCTGGACGGATTTGTATGCCGTTGCCGCCGTGATGCACGGCTGCATTTGCAATGAGCCGCCTTTGCCTGCCACCTTCCGTGCAGTACGTGACCGCATGCCGAGCTTTGAGCAGGTCACGCAAACCGCCCAGACCCATTTCAACCAGACGTACTCTGACAATTTCGTACAGGCGATTTCGCACGCCCTCGCAATTGAGCCCACCGAGCGGACGGCCAGCGTTGAGGCTTTTGCCCGCGAAATAGGCATGAAATCGCCTCCTGACCTGGCCCGGTTTGATTGGCGTAAAGCTTTGGGTGATGCGGTTACCTTGACTGAGACCGGCGATGATCCATCGCCGATAACGACGGAGTTGTTGACGACCCAGCCCGCATCGGATTTTCCGGATACCGTTTTCCAGCCGACGACTTACGACCATTCCAAGACCGTCAAAACACCGTCACGAGCCGATGCGGCGGTCAAGCCACGAGCAGCCAGAGGCTCTGCGAAAGTGAATAAAGGCATGCCTTTTTGGCTATGGCTGGTGCCGGCTGCGTTGCTGCTGGCGCTAATCGCGTGGTGGGTGCGACCGGCTGCCTCCCCGGCAGTCGTCGCACCGCCGGCGCAGGCCTCAGCCCCCGTAGCGGTGATCACAGAGCCGGCAGAGACTCCTTCCATGCCCCCTGAAACTGCACCGGTGCTCAAGCAGACTGCGCCGGTCGCCGCCAGTGGTGGGAAGACACCCGGCGCGGAGGCCGTTGTTGGTTCGCAGCGCACAGGTGTGCCTGCAAAGCCTGTGGTACAGGCGCCTGTAGCGGCCACAGAAAAGGTGGTGCCTCCCAAGCCGCAGCCACGATCAGACGCCAAGCCTTTGGACGACAAACCCACTCCCGCCAAAGACCCGATTGCAATTTGTGCGGAGGCCAGCATCCTGACCCGGACCATGTGCGTCTATCGGGAGTGCCAGAAGCCGGAGTTCTACCAGTTGCCGGTATGTGTGGCAGACCGCAAACATTGGGAAGAGAAGAACAAGGCCCGGAACTGAGCAGTTCGGGCCGCATTTGGTGAATTTGCCAGCTCTTTGTATAATCGGGGGCTTCGCAGCGCTTTTGTGGCTCCGCGGCGAAGAATTCAACCCACCTAAGAGATTCCCATCAGAGGAACGCCGACCGTGGAAAAGAGCCCTCCCAAACCTTCTTTTTAAAGAGAAAACTCATGTCTACATTCAGCGCAAAACCCGCTGAGGTCGTGCACGAGTGGTTTGTGGTTGACGCGACCGACAAGGTCCTCGGACGAGTAGCCAGCGAAGTTGCTCTCCGTTTGCGCGGCAAACACAAGGCCATTTACACGCCTCACGTCGATACCGGTGATTTCATCGTCGTTATCAACGCAGCCCAACTCAAAGTGACTGGCACCAAGTCCTTGGACAAGGTGTACTACCGCCACTCCGGTTACCCCGGCGGTATCACAGCCACAAACTTCCGTGACATGCAGTCCAAGCATCCCGGTCGCGCTTTGGAAAAAGCCGTCAAGGGCATGCTGCCCAAGGGTCCCCTGGGCTACGCCATGATCAAGAAGCTCAAGGTGTACGGTGGTGCTGAGCACCCCCACACTGCCCAGCAACCCAAAGTGTTGGAACTGTAAGGAGCTCACATGATTGGTGAATGGAACAATGGAACAGGCCGTCGCAAATCCAGCGTAGCCCGCGTATTCCTGAAAAAAGGCACTGGCAAGATCACCGTGAACGGTAAAGACATCGAAAACTTTTTCGGTCGTCAAACCTCCATCATGATCTGCAAGCAACCCCTGCTGTTGACGAACCACGCAGAATCGTTTGACATCATGGTCAACGTTGCTGGCGGCGGTGAATCCGGCCAAGCGGGTGCTACCCGTCACGGCATCACACGTGCTTTGATCGATTACGACGCGAGCCTCAAGCCCGCACTGAGCCAAGCCGGCTTCGTAACTCGTGACGCACGTGAAGTGGAACGTAAGAAGGTCGGCTTCCACGGCGCACGTCGTCGTAAGCAGTTCTCCAAGCGTTAATCACGCTGCAACATTACGTTGCAATCCAGAAGCCGCCAGAGTGCAAACTCAGGCGGCTTTTTTCGTTCTGGCTGATAGACTTCGCCCTCCATGAGATTCCGTCTATTACGTCGCCGCCTCACCATCAGTGCCCCCCGCATGGCCGTGCGCAGTGCGCTACCGTGGCCATTCCGTTGGGCCTTGCTGGCCATTGTTCTGGGCTTTTGTGCAGCGATCGGTCTGTGGGCCTTTGAATTCGGCAAGGATATCGCTGGCCTTGAAAAAGGCTCGAAAGACGAATTGATGCAGCTGCGGGCGAACGCAGCCGCTCTGCAAACGGAAATGCTGGCCCTGAAGGCTGAGCGGGACAAAGCCCAATCGATTGCCAACACTGCGGATACATTGGTGACGGCAGAAAAAGCTTCCCAGGAAAAACTCATCGCGCAGGTCAAGCAATTGGAGGCGGATAACCGAACGTTGCGGGACGACCTCGGATTTTTTGAGAAACTGATCCCGTCAGGTGGCACCGAAGGCGTAGCAATCCGGGGCCTTCAAGCGGAACTGATTTCCCCGACCACACTAAAATGGCAGGCGCTGGTCATGCAGGCCGGCCGTAACGCCCAAGAGTTTGCAGGTCGTTTGGAAATAACTCTGGTGGGTACGGCCAACGGAAAAACCTGGACCGCTTCGTTGCCTGACGGCTCCATGCCCGTCAAGCTCAAGCAGTACGGGCGTCTTGAGGGAGAATTCCAAATCCCTCCACAAACCGTGGTGAAAAGTGTGTCAGCACGTGTCCTTGACGGTACGACGGTCCGCGCGACCCAGACCCTCAAGCTTTAGGTCATTCTGAGGTAAGCCATGTTCAACAAAAATAAGCAGCCCCCCATCAAAAGCTTGATTGCCGACGGCACCGAAATCCAGGGCAATTTGTCTTTCTCAGACGGCTTGCGCGTAGACGGAATCATTGTTGGGAATGTGTTGGCGGCAGAAGCAGTTGCAAGCATTCTGGTGATTTCGGATTCAGCAAGAATTACCGGCGCAATCACTGCAGACCACATCATCATTAATGGGACCGTAAAGGGCCCTATCCATGCACGGCGCATGCTGGAACTCCAGCCCAAGGCCCGTATTGAAGGTGACATTGAATACGCCGCGCTAGAGATGCACCAGGGTGCCCTCATTGCGGGTCAATTGCGCCCCATGTTGGTCGGCGAAGAAAAACCCACACTGAAATTAGCGGCAAATAACCAGTAAGAGAATTCCCGAGCGAATTCCTGTACTATTTGTCAATTCCTGAATATGAATGGAGCCGCCATGAGCGCTGTTGCCGAAAACATCCAAACTGAAATGCCCGCCCCGATCCTGTTTACCGACAGTGCCGCGGCCAAAGTGGCTGACTTGATTGCCGAAGAAGGCAACCCTGATTTGAAACTGCGTGTATTCGTGCAGGGCGGTGGTTGCTCCGGCTTCCAATACGGCTTTACCTTCGATGAAATCACTAACGAAGACGACACCACCATGACCAAAAACGGTGTGTCCTTGTTGATTGACGCCATGAGCTACCAATACTTGGTAGGCGCCGAGATTGACTACAAGGAAGACTTGCAAGGCGCCCAATTTGTGATCAAGAACCCGAACGCCACGACCACCTGCGGTTGCGGCTCTTCTTTCTCGACCTGAAGCACCATCCCGCCGCGTCCGATGGGTCAGGCGGGGTAGATTGCTCCCAGTATGCGGGCGCCTCTGGCGCCCGTAACTTTTGGAAGGTTGGCCGTGTGCCGCAGAATGGCTTGGCGTGCCAGCCATGCGAAGGCCGTAGCCTCTACTTGCAAGGGAGGCAGCCCGAGTTCATCAGAGCTTTGAACTTGGCAGCTGGGTAACAGCATTTGGATGCGCTGCATCAAAAGCCGGTTGTACGCGCCTCCCCCACACACTGCCAAAGACTCGCATCCGCGCATATTCCGGCGCAAGGCATCCGCACAAGCGCGTGCTGTGAGCTCTGTGAGCGTGGTTTGGACATCTACCGCTGATGCAGGGCCATGCCGGTCTTCATGGGTTTTGAGAATGTTCTCAAGCCACGCAGCGTTGAATAGGTCACGTCCTGTGCTCTTGGGCGGCTGGCGATCCAGAAAGGGCTCGGCCAACATGTGGTCCAGCAAGTCTGGCAACACGGTGCCGGAGGCTGCCCAAGCTCCACCATCGTCGTAATGCTGTCCGGTATGGCGGTGACACCAGCCGTCCATCAATGCATTGCCCGGGCCGCAGTCGAATCCCAGCACTGGGTTCTCCGCGCTCGCGTGCAGCAGTGTCAGGTTGGAGATACCGCCGATGTTCAATACCGCCAATCGTTCGCCATGGGGGCTGAAGAACGCCTGGTGAAAAGGTGGTACCAGTGGAGCGCCTTGTCCGCCTGCTGCGACATCCCGACTGCGAAAGTCCGCCACTACGTCCACGCCGCACAGCTCTGCCAAAAGTGCCGGTTGATTCAGCTGGGTGGTGTAACCGGTGCCATCGAATTCGCCAGGCCGGTGCCGAACCGTCTGGCCATGTGCTCCGATGGCACGAACAGCGGACGGGGGAAGCCCGGTCTCTTGCAGCAGCTTGCCAACCACCGAGCCATACACGCGGGCCAGCCCACTGGCTGCCAATGCGCCACGATGAATTTCGTCGCTGCCGGAGGCGTTAAGTGCCAGAAACTCAGCGCGTAAAGCATCGGGAAATGGGGCCGCCTGATGCGCCAGGACGCGCATTCTCTCGCCGGAAAAGTCGGCCAGCACACCATCCACGCCATCGAGCGACGTGCCGGACATCAGTCCGATGTAAAGCTCTGACACAGAGTGGCCGTGGCTTACTCAGCCGAGCCTGGAGTCAACTGGGCAGCACTGGCCAGCTGTGCGCGTACGCTTTGTGCAGCTTTGTCAAACAAGGGCTTGGCCGCTGTGGACACCGGCACCGCTTCGCTCTGGCGCGCGATGGTCAACGGATCATGGTGCACGCCATTGACGCGGAACTCAAAGTGCAAATGGGGTCCTGTGGCCCAGCCCGTGGCGCCTACCGCGCCGATGTTCTGACCTTGCGAAACGTTTTGGCCCTTTTTGACATTGATGCGGCTCAAGTGTGCATATACGGTGGTCTGGTTGTTCCTGTGCTTGACCATCACTACATTGCCAAAACCACCCTGCACACCTGCAAAGTCCACGGTGCCGTCACCAACGCTGCGCACGGGTGTGCCGGTAGCAGCTGCATAGTCCACGCCCAGATGGGCTCTCCACGTTTGCAAAATGGGGTGGAAGCGCATTTTGAAGCCGCTGGTTACGCGGGAGAATTCCAGCGGAGAGGCCAGAAAGGCGCGGCGCAGGCTTTCGCCGGCCAGGGTGTAGTAACCGCCTTTGCCGGGAGCCACCGGGTCCTTGAACCACATGGCTTGGAAAGGCTTGCCGGCATTCACGAACTCGGCGCTGAGTACCCGCCCCGCGCGCATCGGTTCGCCATCACCTTCCAGGGTTTCATACACCACCGAGAAGCGGTCGCCCTTGCGCAGCGCGCGGTGGAAATCGATGTCACCCGAAAAAATTTCTGCGATCTGGGTTGCAATCGAATCCGGCAGGCGTGCATCGTCGGTGGCGGCAAACAGCGAGCTGTTGATCACACCACTGGCCAGGCGCGTGTTGGCCACCAAAGGCAGAGTTTCCACTTGAGAGCGGAAGCCACTCACCGTCTTTTCAATGGTCAGGCGTTTGAAAGTGCCGTCATCAACAGGGCTCCAGCGGGCGCTGAGCTTGAGCAACCCTTGGCGTTCGTTGACTTCCGCAGTGACGTTGCGGCCGGCGCGGCCCAGTAACGCAGACTGCGCCTGAGCATCAGCCCGCAAATAAGCGGCAGCCTGCGGGTCAATCACCCCGAGGCGCTTGAGCAGGGTGTCAGCCGTGTCGCTGGAGCGCGTGGTTTCCGAGCGGTAGAGGCGCATCGCCAGCTCGGTAATGTCCTCATTGCGAGCGGCGAGCAGGTCGCTTTGTACGGTCTCGACCACGGTGCGCACCGGCAAGTCCGATGCGTCCGGTGCGAAATTGGCCACGGCAAAGGTGGCGCCTGTGCCGCCCACCAGCAGGGCTGCAATGATGGCGGTTATCCGCTTGGGATACTGCTGCCCGAGAGCCGCGGCACGCGCCACGCACTGTTCTACAGCCTGGTTCAGTCCATGCTTCAAATCAAAGACTCCGGTATGGGGGATGCGGCCCGACTAAAATCCAGCCGCTGGCAACGCTTGCGTTGCTGAAGGGAGCAGGCAGTATAGCCTTCGCTTCGATCCCGGCCACAAGAAAAACCCTTATGAATCAAGCCTTAAGCCCTCAGTTAGTTGTAAGCGATCGTGTGCGCGAGGCCCTTGCGGTCACCCTGCGCGGCGTGGAAGAACTGCTCCCGCAAGACGAATGGGTGAAAAAGCTCGCCAAGTCCGAGGCCACCGGCAAACCGCTGCGCATCAAGCTGGGGCTGGACCCGACCGCGCCTGACATTCATATCGGTCACACCGTGGTGCTGAACAAGATGCGTCAGCTGCAAGATCTGGGCCACACGGTGATCTTTTTGATCGGTGACTTCACCAGCATGATCGGCGACCCTTCCGGCCGCAACAGCACGCGCCCGCCGCTGACGGCCGAGCAAATCAAGGTGAACGCCGAGACCTACTACCGCCAGGCCAGCCTGGTGCTGGACCCGGCAAAAACCGAGATCCGCTACAACAGCGAGTGGAGCGACCCGCTGGGAGCGCGCGGCATGATTCAGCTGGCCAGCCGCTACACAGTAGCCCGCATGATGGAGCGCAACGACTTCCACGACCGCTTCAAGGCCGGCACCCCTATTGCGGTGCACGAATTCCTCTACCCGCTGATGCAGGGCTACGACTCCGTGGCGCTGGAGAGCGACCTGGAGCTGGGCGGCACCGATCAGAAGTTCAATCTGCTCATGGGCCGCACCCTGCAGGCCGAATACGGCCAGGAGCCCCAGTGCATCTTGACCATGCCACTGCTCGAAGGGCTGGATGGCGTGGAGAAAATGTCCAAGAGCAAGAACAACTACATCGGCATCTCTGAAGAGCCCAACACCATGTTCGCCAAGGTGCTGTCCATCTCCGACGTGCTGATGTGGAAGTGGTACACGCTGCTCAGTTTCAAGAGCGAGGCGGAGATTGCTGCGCTGAAGGCCGAAGTCGAGGGCGGGCGCAACCCCAAAGATGCCAAGGTGGCGCTGGCCAAAGAAATCACGGCGCGCTTCCATAGTGCTGCTGCGGCCGATGCGGCAGAGCAGGACTTCATCAACCGCAGCAAGGGCGGCATCCCGGACCAGATCGACGAAATCACCTTGCCACTAGGTGAGGGTGGCGCAGCGGTGGGCATTGCCGCGCTGCTGAAGTCTGCGAACCTGGCCGCCTCCAGTGGTGAAGGCAACCGCCTGATTGACGGTGGCGGTGTGCGCGTGGACAGCAATGTGGTGAGCGACAAAGGCTTGAAGCTCGGCGCGGGCACCTATGTGCTGCAAGTGGGCAAGCGCAAGTTTGCCCGCGTGACCCTGGCCTGAGTCCGGGCCTAGCGCTTCTCCAGCAAGCGCACCATTTCTGCGTAGCCATAGCTGCGCGCCAGATCCAGCGGTGTTTTGCCGTGGCGGTCGGTCAGTTGCAAGTTAGCACCAGCTTCCACCAGGGCCTTCAAAGTGGCTTGGTGGCGGGCGCCTCCGTTGCCCAGCACGATGGATTCGATGGTCGCGGTCCAGTGCAGATTGTTCACATGGTCCAGCGGGGCGCCGGCGGCAAGCAGCTGGCGCACCACGCCGTCGTGGCCCAGGTGGGCGGCCGCAATCAGCGCTGTGCCGTCGTAGCGGCTTGTCACCAGCTTGGCGCTGGCGCCCAGGCTCAGCAGGGTGCGCAAGGTATCCTCGTCATCAGCTACTGCCGCGATGGTGACGGCGTCGTACCGGTCATTTTCCAACGCGCCGGTGTCAGCGCCCGCTTGAATCAAGGCGCGCACCGCCGCGCGCTGTTTGGCAAAGGTGGCCACATGCAAGGGCGTGCGGCCATAGGCATCGCGCTGGTTGATGTCGGCTTTGGCGCTCAGCAGCTGCGTGATTGTGGCCATATCGCCCCGCGCCGCCGCCGCGTGCAGGCCGCGGTAGGCAGCTGTCTCGGCGGCCGTGGGCGCTACCTGCGCCTGAGATAGCGGCAGCCATGCCATGCCCGCCAGTAGCAGGGCTAATCGAAGGGTCCGGACAAGCCGGGTGCTACCGGGGGGTGACATGGTGCTTTACCTTTTAAATGCTATAAAAACAGGAGCTTCTCGCGCAATATCCACGAGCGCTAGGGAGTCATTTACTTCAAAGAATCCTTGACCTTGTCCAACGCGGCCATCGCGCACTGCTCATCCAGGTGGCCGCCGGGTGCGCCGCCTACGCCCACTGCGCCAATCACTTCGTTGCCCACCTTGACCGGCACACCGCCACCCACCAGCAGGAAACCGGGGATGTAGACCAAGTTGGCTGCGGCCGGGTTCTTTTGGGCGCCTTCCATCATGGCCAGGGTGGTGTTTTTGGCGGAGGCTGAGGTAAAGGCTTTTTCCTGGCTGGCGGCCAGGGTGTGGGGGCCGGCATTGTCAGCGCGTTGCACGGCGCGCACGCTGCCGGCGCGGTCCACCACGGTGGCGGTCACGGCATAGCCGTTGGCGGAGCAGGCGGCCACGGTAGCGGTGGCGATCTGGTTGGCCAGTTCCAGCGACATGTTGCGCTCGGTGCGCACGGCTTGCGCGCTGGCTGCGCCAGCAACGGTGGAAAGAATCAAAGCGAGGAGGTGGGAAGTACGCATGGAATGCTCCGGATATTGAGGTGTACAAGCGGTTCGATCAACCGTGCAGGTACTGTAAAAATCCGGGGGCGATTTGCCCATGCGTACCGCTACGCCCGCGCCTCCGTACAACTACGGAGCGCCCAGAGCTTTATGCGGCGGTGTCTTCGTCCACCAGTGCGGCGTACTGTCGCACCAGCTGGGCCAGCGCGTCAATCTCCAGCTTGGCGAACAGGTTGGCGCGGTGGGTTTCTATGGTGCGGGGCGACACGTTGAGTGCGCGGCCGATTTCCTTGTTGGTCAGCCCGGACACGATCAGGCCCAGTACCTCGCGCTCGCGCTCCGACAGTTGCGCGTAGCGCTGTCGCGTGACGCGGTCACCCTGGTTGCGTTGGCGGGACTGCACATGCTGGCGCACCGCGGTTTGCAGCGCTTCAAGCAGGCGCTCGTCGTCCACCGGCTTCTCCAGAAACTCGGCGGCGCCGGATTTGAAGGCGCGGCGGCACATGTCGATGGTGCCGTGCCCGGTGAGCATGATGACGGGCTGGTCCACCTTTTGATCCTTCAGCGTGTCGAGCACCGTCAACCCGCTGATGCCGGGCATGCGCACATCGAGCACGATGGCGCCAATGCTCTCGCGGTCAAAGGACTGCAAAAACGTCTGCGGGTCGGCCCACGGCTGCACGCGCAAGCCTACGGTGCTGATCAGCAAGGCCAGACTGCTGCGCACGGCTTCGTCATCGTCAATCAGGTGGATCAGGGGAGAAAGCGGTGCGGTCATGGGGCGGGCGTTGCGAGAGGCATCTGCAGGGTGAACTCGGCGCCTTGCGTTGGCAGATTGGCAGCGCTCAAGTGCGCGCCCATGCCCTGCGCCAATGATTCGCACAGGCTCAGGCCCAGACCGAGGCCGCCTTCACGCGTGGAAAAGAAGGGCTCAAACACCTTGGCCAATGCGTCTGGCGGGATGCCGGGCCCGGTGTCCTGCACACGCAGCACGCCGTGGGTGGCTGTGTGGCTCAGCGCCAGTTGCAGCGTACGCTGCTGCGGCGGTACCTGCTCCATGGCTTGCAGTGCGTTGGTCAGCAGGTTATGGATGATTTGCTCCAGCGCCACCGGGTCGGCCTGCACCTCCAATGGGGTGCCGTCCACGGTCAAGGTGGGGGTGCAGCGGCTGCGCTGCAGCTCGGGTTCCAGCAGGTAGAGCGCGTGCTGGCAGGCCGCGTGCAGGTCCACGCTTTGCACTGCTGCGGCGCTGCCCGGACGCTCCACTGTGCGGCGCAGGCGCCCCACCACATCAGACGCTCTGCGCGCCTGTTGCACCGCCATTTGCATCGCGCTGCGGGCGGCGGTCAGGTCCGGCTCGGCGTCGTCCAGCAGGCGGCTGGCGGCCTGGGTGTTGGCCAAGATGGCGGTGAGCGGCTGGTTGATTTCGTGGGCCATACCGGCTGCCAGTTCGCCCATGGTGTTGAGCCGTGTGCGCTGCCCCACGCGCTGGCGCTCTTCCTCGCGGCGTAGCTGGGTGCGTTGCTGCACCAGCATCCGGCCGCGCAGCAAGGCCAGCGCAATGGCGCCCGCGCTGATCAACATATAGGTCCACGGCAGAGCCGACCACGGCACATGCAGGCGCGACACCACTTCAAAAGGCTGGCTCTCCGCCGCCAGCACTTTGCGGGCTTCAAAGGTCCAGCCCGCATCTTCGGGAGCAAAGGGGTGACCGGCTTGCGCGGTGTAGGTCTTGGCGCCCAGATCGAGGCGCACTTGCACCGGGCTGGTGTCCGGCTTCATGGGCCATTCCGCCCACGGCACCATGTTGCGCAGGGCAATGGTCAGGGCATAGCTGTCCGGCTGCGCAGCCAAGACCAGCTGGTAAGTGCCCTTTTGCAGGTCGACATCGGCCAGCACTGCGCGCTTGAGGCGGAGGGACTCGGCCTCCGCGTTGGCAAGTTCGGGCGAGGGCCAGGTTTCATTGGCGCCCCGGTGGGCTGCCGCCGCAATCTGGCCATACAGCGCGGGCAGGCGTTGCTCAGGACGATCAGCCGCATTGCCGCCGTGCAGCAGCGCCAGCGTGGCCAGAATGGCATCGTGTTGCACGACCTGCTGGCTGAGCAAGCGGTGCACGATGCGGGCGTTGGTGTCGAACACGTCCTGCTGACGCGCCAGCTCGCCGCGCGCGATGTAAACACCGCTCAACAGCGACAGCGCGGCCCAGGCCAGCAGCCACAATCGGAGGCGTTGGAGGTGTGCAAACATGATGATTCATTGTGGCACAGGAGTGCGCGGCACAATGGCCGTAGACAGTTTCGAGAGGTACACGGGATGATGGCTTTGGTACAGCGCGTTCGCCGCGCGCAGGTGGTGGTGGAGGGCGCTACGGTCGGCAAGATTGAGCAGGGCTTGCTGGTGCTGGTGTGCGCCGAACAGGGTGATACCGAGGCCCAAGGCGACAAGCTGCTGGCCAAGCTGCTCAAGCTGCGCATCTTCAGCGATGCAGACGGCAAGATGAACCGCAGCGTGCAGGACCTCGATGGTGCGGGCCAGCACGGCGGCCTGCTTGTCGTGAGCCAGTTCACCCTGGCTGCAGACACGTCGGGCGGTAACCGGCCCAGCTTCAAAGCGGCTGCAGCGCCCGATGAGGGGCGGCGTTTGTACGACTACTTTGTGGCCCAGGCCCGCACAGTGCATCCCATCGTGCAGACCGGAATTTTTGCTGCAGACATGCAGGTGGAGCTGGTCAATGACGGGCCGGTGACGATTCCGATGCGGGTGGCGCCTGCTGTATAGGTGCTACTGATTTGATAGCTGATTGCGCATATTTCATGGGCGCTAGAGACTAAAAATACTAAAGGGTTAGGGCCGTCGCCTCCCTTTGAAGGCCCCTGCAAGCGAGGGCTCATGCTGCGGCATGTCGCGGCGAATTCACGCGTCGTCCCGATAATTTGCGTATGAAAATCGCACTCGCTATTGCAACTGTATTTCTCGCCCTGTTGTGGACTGGCTTTATCGGCCTCTCGGCGGCCTTGGCCAGTTGGGTGGCAGGCCAAGGCGTGGACCTGCAAGGCGGGCTTCAGACCATCGCCCAGTGGCCGCTGCCCCCATGGATTGCGTTGTGGACAGACGCAGGTACCGCTGAGGCGGTGCGCGCAACCATCGTGTGGTCGGTGGAAATGCTTGCCGCTGTCATGCCGTGGATCACTCCGCTGCTGGATTGGGTAGCCCCGCTCTTGTGGGTGATCTGGGCCTTCGGCATGGTGACACTGATGGTGCTGGCTGCAGTGGGTTTGCTGCTGATCGGACGTATGCGCAAGCGCGCACGGGTTGCAGGTGTGCGCTACGCGGATTGATAGAGGTGCGCAGGTTCTCGCTCGCAACGAATAACCCGTAGGAGAAGCCGCCTTGGGCGCTTTGCGCAGGTCAAGGAGGCGCGCGAAGCGCGGGGGACACGGAGCAAAGCGCCCAAGGCAGATGCTCCTGAGCGCACTACCAACAGGGTTCAATAGGGGTTCTTGAACCCCAAGCGTGCCATGATCTCGCTCTCGCGCAGCTCCATTACTTCAGCGTCTTCGTCCAGTTCATGGTCCCAGCCCTGCGCGTGTAGGGTGCCGTGGACGATCATGTGGGCGTAGTGGGCTTCCAGCGTTTTCTTTTGCTCTTTGGCTTCTTTGGCAACTACCGGTGCGCACAGCACCAAGTCTGCGGTGACAGGCTCTTGCGTGTAGTCGAAGGTCAGCACGTTGGTGGCGTAGTCCTTCTGGCGGTATTCGCGGTTCAGGGTCTGGCCTTCTTCGGCGTCCACAATGCGCACGGTGATTTCACCGTCCACCTCCAGGGTGTTGCGGATCCAGCGGATGACTTTGTGGCGCTTGAGTGCGTCGCGGTGTTTTTCGGCGTCTTGGATCTTGCCGAATTGCAGGGAGAGGCTGAGTTCTGGAAGCATGTGGTTCAGTGAATCAAAAAGGGTTAGCTGCTGCGTGCTGTACGGGCCGGAGCGCGGGTCTTGGGCAGGCCCACGCGGGGGAGTTCGAGCTCAGGCTCGGGAATAGCGATTTGTGGCAGGTCTTCCAGCCGCGCGGCCTCGTAGGCATCCACGATGCGGGCGACCAAGGGGTGTCGCACGATGTCGGAGCTGGTAAGGCGGGTGATGGCAATGCCCGGCGTGCGACGCAGCACGCGCTCGGCTTCCACCAGGCCGCTCATCTGCGCTTTGGGCAAATCGATCTGGGTCAGGTCGCCGGTGATCACCGTCTTGGTGCCGAAGCCCACGCGTGTCAAAAACATCTTCATCTGTTCTGGCGTGGTGTTCTGTGCCTCGTCCAGGATGACAAACGCGTTGTTCAGCGTACGCCCACGCATGAAGGCCAGAGGGGCAATTTCCAGCTGCTGGCGCTCAAACGCTTTGTGCACCTGGTCGTAGCCCATCAGGTCGTAGAGCGCGTCATACAGGGGGCGCAGATAGGGGTCCACCTTCTGGTTCAGGTCGCCGGGCAGAAAGCCCAGTCGCTCTCCGGCTTCCACCGCGGGGCGGGTCAGCACGATGCGCTGCACTGAGCTGCGCTGCAGTGCGTCCACCGCGGCAGCTACGGCGAGATAGGTTTTGCCGGTACCAGCGGGGCCGATGCCAAACGTGATGTCGAACTCGGCAATGTTGTCCAGGTACAGCGCCTGGTTCTGGCTGCGGGGTTTGAGGTCGGCGCGGCGGGTGGAGAGGCTGGGGCCCTCGGCGCCCAGTTCGCCATCGCCGCTGAGCATGAGCTGCACGGTGGATGCTGCAATCGGCCGGCCGGCAATCTCGTACAGGGCCTGCAGCATCTCCATGGCGCGCTGGGCTTTGGCCTTGGCACCTTCCACCTTGAACTGCTCGTGCCGGTGGGCAATTTTGACTTCCAGCTCGCGCTCGATGGTGCGCAGGTGTTCGTCGGTCGGTCCGCACAGGTGCGAGAGACGCGTGTTGTTCAGCGGGGTGAAGATGTGTTTGAGAATCAAGCTGATAATCCGGCAAAGCAGGGGGCCTGCGAAGGGGCGCCACAGAGGCGCTACCCCTGCATTGTCCCCAATTTGATCCGAACCGTGGCCTCGCTGGCCATCCACCACTCCAGAACCCCGGACTCCGCACCATGATCGGCAAACTCACAGGCATCGTCAGCGACAAAAATCCACCGCAAGTCATCATCGACTGCGGCGGCGTGGGCTACGAGGTGCAGGTGCCCATGAGCACCTTCTACAACCTGCCGGCCGACGGCCACAAGGTCACGCTGCTCACCCACTTTGTGGTTCGCGAAGACGCGCAAATCCTCTACGGTTTTGCCACCAGCACTGAACGCGAAGCCTTCCGGGAATTGATCAAGATCTCCGGTGTGGGGCCGCGTACGGCCTTGTCCGTGCTGTCGGGCATGGATGTGGGCGACTTGGCACAGGCGGTGACCTTGCAAGAGGCCGGTCGCCTGATCAAGGTACCGGGCATCGGCAAGAAAACAGCCGAGCGCTTGCTGCTGGAGCTCAAAGGCAAGTTGGGTGCAGACCTTGGTGCGCCTCTGGGCGCCGTGGGCGATGCGCAGTCCGACATCCTGCAGGCATTGCTGGCCCTTGGCTACAGCGAGAAGGAAGCGGCAGCCGCGCTCAAGGCCCTGCCCAAGGATGTGGGTGTCAGCGACGGTATCAAGCTGGCGTTGAAGTCTTTGGCTAAATAAGCCTCTGGCGCCCGCTGCATCTGCGTGGGAAGCTCCTCTTTTGGTAGCGCCTTGGGGCGCTAGTCTGCGGGTTAGCGATAGGTGGGGGTGCCTTGCGGTCTGGCTACCATGCAGTCAGGCCCGTAGAGGCCGTGTCTCTTGACGTACCCCACCAGAGAGGAATCGCCCCATGAAGAAATCCGTGTGCTTTAGCGTGTTGGCCTTGGGCCTGTTGTCCGCCAACGCATGGGCGGCCAAAGACTGCGAAGTGTTGAAGACTGAACTTGGCGCCAAGATCGAGTCCCATGGGGCCAAGAACTTCACCTTGGACGTGGTGGACCGCGATGCCGACAGTGGCAAAAAGCGCGTGGTCGGCACCTGTGAGGCTGGCAAAAAGAAAATCGTCTACACCCGCAACTGACCCCGCCCTGCGGCGGGTGTCTAGCGGCCTGACGCCAGTGCTTGCTTACTGCGCGTCACGCACCGGGCGGCCGTTCAGTGGCTGCACCGGGCGCGCATTCAACGGGTAGAGCTGGGTGAACAAGCGCAACTGGTTGCGGCTGATAGTCATAGGCTGCTTGAGCACCATCCACAGCACGCCTTCCGAGCAGGGGGGTGTGGTCAAGGACCCCATGAACTGGTAGTAGCGCTGGTCGGAGGGCAGCAATTCGTTCATGTTCAGCAGCTCGCGCGGCATGCGCACGCGGTCGCCTGCGTCCAAGGGCATGTACGTCCACACCTTGTCGATCAGCGGGTTGGGTGCGGCGCCCGGATCCAGCAGCACGGCCACCACGGCCAGTTGACCTTCATCATTCTTGTGCACCAGGTGCGCCACCATGGCAAAGCGCTTGTAATTTACAGACTCTTCAGACGGTGTGTGGAAGTGGAACTGCAGCAACCGGTAGCGCGAGCCACGCACGGTGATGCTGTTGTCGCCCTGTACATCCACCTGGATGGTGTGGCCGTTGTTCACCACGGTGCCATTACTGGGTGTGTAGTTGAACTGCACCGGTTCCGCGGGGCCCTGCAGGGTGCTGCCGTCTTCGATGTTGATGGGCGACTGGCGTTTGCCGATGGCGCAGAGGTTGAAGTCAGGTTTGAGCTTGCCCCAGGCCTGCGGGCCGTTCTCGCCCTCATAGGCCCAGTGGACATCGCCACCATGTGCATCTGCAGCGGACGCACCAACTGCTGCAATTTGTGCCGTACCGCCGTGACCTGCCAATGCCGCGGCACGCGCCTGGATGTATTGCCGGCTGCTCATGCTGGAGCCTGAGCTACCTCCGCCAGCCGCGGGAGCAGATGAGCCACCGGGTACCTTGGATACATTGATCAGCAGCTTCTTTTTGCCAGCTACTTCGGTGCCCAACGCTTCGCGCAGCTGGTCGCCCACCTCTTTGGGATTGGATGCACTGGTGGCGGAGATTTCGCCCAGCACCTCTTTTTTTGCGGCTTTTGTGGGCGCTTTTTCGGCCGTTTTGTGGGCAGGATCCGCGTCATTGGCCCATGCGGGTGCGCAACACAGGGCGGCCAGAAGCAAGGCGATCAGAGCCTTGGGGCGCAGGCGCTGCGCGGCAGAGGTAGGGCGGATGGGCATGGCGGGCGCTGCCTTTCAAGCAAACACAAATGCAAATCTCCGGCGGGCCACGGGGCACGCCAGAAGGGGATAAGGTGCTTATCGGCAGTCTGCCGCCTTCTCTTGAGCGCGGCAAGCTGCGCGCTATAGTGGGCACCCCGCTGGAGTTTCTTGTTTTTTCTGCTTGGATAGGCCGCTGCTGTGAGCATTCAGACCGACGATTTTGCTGTTCCCCCGCCGCCCGCACCCCGCGTGGTGTCGGCCGCGCCCGTGTCCAACAGCGAAGAGGCCATTGAACGCGCCCTGCGCCCCAAGCTGCTCGACGAATATGTGGGCCAGGCCAAGGTGCGCGAGCAGCTGGAAATCTTTATCGGTGCCGCCAAAAAGCGGGACGAGGCGCTGGACCACGTGCTGCTGTTCGGCCCCCCTGGCTTGGGCAAGACGACACTCTCCCACATCATTGCCCATGAACTGGGCGTTAACCTGCGCCAGACCTCTGGCCCGGTGCTGGAAAAGCCCAAGGACCTGGCCGCGCTGTTGACCAACCTTGAAAAGAACGACGTTCTTTTCATCGACGAAATCCACCGCCTCTCTGCGGTGGTCGAAGAAATCTTGTACCCCGCACTGGAGGACTACAAGATCGACATCATGATCGGCGAAGGCCCGGCAGCCCGCTCCATCAAGCTCGATTTGCAGCCCTTCACGCTGGTGGGAGCCACCACCCGCGCCGGCATGCTGACCAACCCGCTGCGCGACCGCTTCGGCATCGTGGCGCGGCTGGAGTTTTATACGAATGAAGAGCTGGCCCGCATCGTCAAACGAAGTGCGGGCCTCTTGGGTGTGCCCATGGACGAGAATGGCGGTTTCGAGATCGCCCGCCGCTCGCGCGGCACACCGCGGATTGCCAACCGCCTGCTGCGCCGCGTGCGCGACTTTGCCGAGGTCAAAGGCGACGGCAAGATCACTCTCGACATTGCCAACCGCGCGCTCGCCATGCTGGATGTGGATCCGCAAGGCTTTGACCTGATGGACCGCAAGTTGTTGGAGGCCGTGATTCACCGCTTTGACGGTGGCCCTGTGGGACTGGACAACATTGCCGCCAGCATCGGCGAAGAGCGCGAAACCATTGAAGACGTGATTGAGCCCTACCTGATCCAGCAGGGCTACTTGCAGCGCACTCCGCGTGGCCGCATTGCGACGCTGGCCGCTTACCGCCACCTGGGGGTGACCGCACCATCGGGCCCGGCGGTGGATTTGCTGGGCGACTAAGTATCAGGTGTCTCGAAAAATCGCAGGGTACTTCTGTTTCCTCTTGCGTTGAAACGCGATGCAAGATTAGTTTGTTGATTAAAGATTTATAAAATATTTGGCAGAGAAAAAATAGCCACGCTAATGGCCCAACTACGGCCTGAATGTTTTTGGCGATCACAGGGAGTGAAGAGTATGAAGTCTGCCTACATGACGCTTGGCCTTCCAGGGGATGCGAGTCCAGAGGAAATCCGACAAGCATTGACGGCTGCTCAATCGAGGTTCACCAAAGAACATCTGGTAAATCACCCCGAAGATATGGAGCGGCTTCAGTCAATCCGAGACGCTGGCAAGATCCTCTTAAATCCGGAGATGCGGACGGCCCATGACCGCAAGTTGCAGGCAAGTTCAGTTAAGCCTCCGCTTCCGATGCAATATGTGACAGAGGTTGGTCAAAAGCCTTGGTATTGGCGCCCGACTATGGTGGGCGCTTTGCTGGTCGTCGTGTTGTTTTCTGCCGGTGGCTACCTGCAGTATCAAAACCAAGAACGACGGCGGGAGCTTGCGATGATGGAGCTCGAAAAGCGAAAGATAGAAGAGCGAGAAGCCCAGCAAAAGTTGGCTGATGACGCTAGACGTGAAGCGATGGTTGCCAAAATGAACGCCGATGCTAGGGCTAACGAGGACAAACTTCGCCAAGAAAGCCTTGTTGCTTCTAGAAATGCGGAATACCAAAATTCTCTGGCCGTATCACAGCAGAATCAACGAGCTTATCTCGAGCGTGCAGAGGCTCAACGAAAAGAGTCTGCAGACAGAAATGCTAAGTACCAAGCGCAGATGGATGCCCAAAGAAATTTGGCAATTGACCAACAGCGTATTCGCAATCTTTGTATGCAGAACTACGGCAGGATCAACTGCTGAAAGAACACTTTCCACTCCTCATCATTGCATAGGGGCGTAGCTTTTCGCGGATTTGTATTTCATTGGTTTTGGTCGCACCCGTATCAGAATTTGCTATTGCGGGTGATCAGCAACTGCGCCGCAAAGTAAGTTACCAAAATCCAGAAAAAAGCCAGAGGTACCGGCGCGAGGAACTTGTTGACTGCAATCAGCGCGTCGCTCGCCATAAAGATGCATGCACCCAAAGCCACGCGCCTCGCCGCCCCATCGCCCAATGTGCTGGCCCGGCCCAAGGCTTGGGACGTCATCAGACAAATCACCATGATGTAGGCCGCCACAGCTATTTGCAGGCCCGCGTCGGGCAAATGACTCCACAGCAAGGCATAAACCGCAGCACCGAAAGCCAGCACCACTTGCAAAGCGCGGCGGTTGGCAAACCAAGGGGCATCCTGCCGGAACAGGGCGATGTAGAACGCGTGCGCCACCAAGAACGCCGCCAGCCCGGGGATAAAGTAGTCGCCCGGCAGCATCAAGAACACGTCACCCGCCAACGAAAACACCAATGAAGCCAGTAGCAGTGCGGTAGATTTTGATTGTTTTTGGCCGTTGGTGCTCATGGAATATGCGCGAGCAGCTACGAAAATAATAGCAATCGTCATGACCAGCGGCTTGGCTAGCAGGTGGCCGGGCAGCAGGTCTACCGCACTCAGGCTGGCCCATGCAGCAGCCTCTACCGCCAATACTTCCAGCATGCCCAGGCCATGTTGCATGAAGCGGCCCACTGCCCATACCGAAGCAAACAGCCCTGCCGCATACAGTGCCGCATTGGTAAAGCTCAAGCTGTCCGCAACCCACAAAAATGCCGCCACCGCACCCAGCAGTCCCAAAAACTGGAGGCCTGCGAACCACTGTTGGGTGGTGGTCAAGGGCGGGTTGAAGGTCTGCACCTGCTCCAGACGGAATGGAGGCTTGGGGTGGGCGGCGGCCAGGTCTGCCGGTTGCCAGCCTGGCGGCATGAACCAGACGCGCAGCTTGTCCATCCAGCGGCGGGTGGCCCAGCTGTCTTTGGCCAGGCCCCAGTAAACCTCGGCATTGGCCCAGACCGGGTCCCAGCTGTTGAGCGCGCCGCGGGTGCCGTAAACGCACGGCTCATCTTCGTCACGGAAGGTGCCGAACATGCGGTCCCACACCATCAGGATGCCACCGTAGTTTTTGTCGATGTACGGGTCGTTCACCGCATGGTGCACCCGGTGGTTGCTGGGTGAGCAAAACACGCGGTCAAACCAGCCCAGCTTGCCCACCTGCTCGGTGTGAACCCAGAACTGGTAGAGCAGGTCGATCAGCGCCACGATGCCGAAAACCAGCGGTGGCACACCGGCTATGGCCATGGGCAAGTAAAACACCCAGCCGAAAAACGCCCCGCTGCTGGTCTGGCGCAGGGCGGTCGAGAGGTTGTAGTGCTGGCTCTGGTGGTGCACCACATGGGCCGCCCAGAACAGCGCGACCACGTGGCCGGCACGGTGCAGCCAGTAGTAGCAGAAATCGTAAAACACCAAGGCCAGCACTACGCCGTACCAGGTGCTCCAGAAAGCTAGGTCGGGGTACAAGGCCACGGCCTTGAACACCGCGGCATAGATGCCCACGGTCAGCACTTTGGTCAGCACGCCCGCTACCTGGCTCAGAATGCCGAGGCTGATGCTGTTGATGGCGTCATTGAGCCGGTAGGCCCGGTTGCCGGGGACGCGGGCATTGGCACGTCGGCTCCAAGCGAACTCCAGGGCGATGAGGAGAAAGAAAACCGGGGTGGCGAAAACAATTATTTTGCTCATGCAGCATTTTTGCCGAGCAAGCGCTTGGTGCCGATCGGGGGAACCCTAGGCCGCGCTGGAGGGGGGCGTATATTTCCGTCCGCGGAAATCGCGCCACTGCACCCGGGTGAACCAGCCGGTGACAACGCCGAGCACTCCGTAGAAGGCCAATAGACTCCAATTCACTGCGGGGAAATCCCATGCAAACCCTATAACGGCAGATACGCTGATCAAAAAGAGCAATCCGGAGAGCAGCGACCAGATCAGCGCGAGGAAGCGCTCCACGCCAGTTTTGACGTTCTCCATGGTGTGTCGGGTTTCCTGCCATGCATCAGCCGCATCGGCCAATGGGCTTTGGGCTTGGGCTTCCAGCGCTTCGGCCACATTGCCTTGTTGGACCAGCGCTGCAAAATCACCTTGTTGCGGGCGACTTGCCCGCTTGCGCCACCAGAGACCAAAGAACACTGCGGCGATGACCGCGATGATGAGCCCGGCATACAGCAATTGGTCTTGCCAAGGGACTGAGCCGGCGTGTAGCACGTAATGGAGCATGGCAGAGTTCGGTGGGACCTCAGGCGGTGGTTTCGTCCAATGCGTCGTCTTCCAGATGGCGTGCATCGCCCCAGCCGACCAGGCTCAGACCATCCGGTGTCCACAGTAGCCGGTTGATCGCGGCGTTGCCCAAGTGCCAGGTGCGCGGGGCATGCAGCTCCTGCCGGGTGGCCAGGCGGTAAAGCATGTCCATCACGCCGCCGTGGGCTACCAGCACGATGTGTTCGCCGGGATGGCGGGAGGCAATGTCGTCCACCGTGGCCTGTACACGTACCAGCAGTTGGGTCGGGGTTTCACCGCCGGGCGGGGCGAAGTGAGGGTCGCGCTGTTTCCAGCGGCGGGACTCGTCGGGCCACTTTTCTGCAATGTCGGCCCAGGTCTCCCCTTCAAAGGTGCCGAAGCCGCGCTCGCGCAAGCCGGTGTGCAGTTGCACTTCGCGTGCGCTCGCGTGGGCAGCGTGTCGGGAAATGGCCTTCGCGGTGCTGTGGGCGCGTTGCAGGTCGCTGCTGTAGATCCTGTCTATGGCTTCTTCAGCCAATGCTTTGCCCACGCGCTCGGCTTGCCAGAGACCGCGCTCGTTCAAGCCAATGTCGAGTTGCCCTTGGATGCGGGTGTCCACATTCCAAGCGGTTTCGCCATGGCGCACGGCGATGATGCGGGTTACGGGCATTCAGGGGTTCTCTTTTCCGGGGGCGGGCAGCTCCACCACCACACGCCTGTTACCGGGGTTGGGGTAGTCCTTGAGTGCGGCTTCCAGCATGGGCGGTACGAGGTTCAGGGTGTCGCGCCAGGGACCGTCAAAGATGGCGGTGGTCTCAAAGGCCACTTGGCTGGTACTGCTGTCGCGCAGGGTCAGGTGTACTCGGTGGCGGAACCAGGGCACTTCAATGTCCGGCATCACTGGCCATTCTTCGTACAACTTGCCATCGGCACCCCGCACCAGGCGGGGGCGGGGCGGGCGGTAGTGCGGATTGCGGATGTTGTCCACGCCCAAACCCACTTGCGCCAGATAGCGGCCAGACGTGTCATTGCGGTTCAGGCCCACACGCTCCAAGGCTTCCTGCGCCATGCTCTCCAGTGTGTCCTGAAAGCCCAGGTTTTGCTGCTGCGAGGGCAGGCGTTCAAACCGGAAGTCCGCATTGCTGACCGGTAGCGCTGCGCCTGCAAAACTTTGCACATCGCTGTCGATCATGCGCGGCAGGGAGCAACCGGTCAGGCCAACCAGGGCTGCCAGAGCGACCCAGCGGGCTAGCGTGTGAAAGAGGTGAGGCATGGTGCGCTCCTCGGGTGTCAATGTAGGGCGGTGCTTTACAGGTTCACGACTTGCACACCCGGCAGCCCGGAGAGGCTGGGCAGGGTGGGAGCGGGCAGGTCTTCCGCGTCGAAGGCTTTGTCGCCGTTCTCGTCAGCGATGCCGGTGGGGCGGATGTTCTTGAAGTCGTGCTTGGTGTGGTCCATGAGGTGCGAGGGCACCACGTTTTGCAGCGCGGTAAACATGGTCTCCGCACGGCCGGGGTATTGCTTTTCCCAGTCGCGCAGCATGTTGCCAATCTGCACGCGCTGCAGGTTGGTCTGGCTGCCGCACAGCGAGCAAGGGATGATGGGGAACTCGCGGTGCGCGGCCCAGCGGATCAGGTCTTTCTCGGCCACGTAGGCCAGCGGGCGGATCACGACGAATTCGCCGTTGTCGCTGGTGAGCTTGGGTGGCATGCCTTTAAGCTTTCCACCGAAAAACATATTCAGGAAGAAGGTTTGCAACATGTCGTCGCGGTGGTGGCCCAGCGCGAGTTTGTTGCACTTGAGCTTGCGCGCCACGCTGTACAAAATGCCCCGGCGCAAGCGGCTGCACAGGCTGCACATGGTCTTGCCTTCGGGGATGTTGCGCTTGACGATGGAATAAGTGTCTTGCGTTTCGATGTGGAATTCCACCCCCAACTTGGCCAGGTATTCAGGCAAGATGTGGTCGGGGAAGCCGGGTTGCTTCTGGTCGAGGTTGACCGCCACGATCTCGAAGTTGATGGGCGCGCGCTGCTGCATCTTGAGCAGGATGTCGAGCATGCCGTAGCTGTCTTTGCCGCCGGACATGCAGACCATGACGCGGTCGCCTTCTTCAATCATGTTGAAGTCCACAATGGCCTGGCCCATCTGGCGGCACAGACGCTTTTCCAGCTTGTGGGTTTCGCGCTCGATCTTGAGTTCTTTGTTGCGGTTTGCAGCAGCTTCCGCCGCTTCGGTGGTGGTGTCTTCTTCAACCCATGTTGCGTTCATGCTTCTCTCCTTGTTGCGTTGGTGCAATGGCGGGGTGGATCACCACTCTCCGGTCTCCATGCGGATGGCAACTTCACAGTCTTCAAAAATTTCCAGTTTCGCGATCTTGACGCGCACGCCCAGCACGCCGGGCAACTGCATCAGCCGGTGGGCCAACTTGCCGATCAGGGTCTCCAGCAGGTTCACGTGCTCGGCCGTGCATTCGCTGATGATGATCTGGCGCACCTTGCGGTAGTCCAGCACGTGGTTAATGTCGTCGTCATGCGGCAGCAGGGGCTGGGTGCCCAGGCTCAGCTCGGCGTCCACCTGGATGGGCTGGGGTGCGACTTTTTCGGACTCCAGAATGCCGAGGTTGGCGTCAAAGCGCAGGCCCGTAAGGGTCAGGGTTTGGTGACCGGTGCTGGCCTTCATGTGTTCACGCCTTTCATGCGGAATACTTCGACGCCCACGCCCGCGCAGTCGGGGTACACGTCCGGTTTTTGGGTAGACAGGCGCACGGCGCGCACCTGCGGGTGGGCCAGCATCTGCTGCACCAATTCATCGCACAGGGTTTCCTGCAGTTCGACATGGCCACGCGCAATGCGGCGGGCAATGAGTTCGCGCACAAAGTCGTAGTCCACCACTTCTGACAAGCTGTCAGAAACAGGCGTGCTGCCCTCATAGGGCACGAACAGTTCCACATTAAAAATAAGGCGCTGTGACACACCTTTTTCAAAGTCATGGGCGCCGATGTGCACTTGCACTTCGTGGTCCCGTAAAAAAAGGCGGCGGCATTCCAGTGACAGGGTCACCAAGGGATCTTGGCTCATGGGTTGTCTTTCACAGAAATGGTTTCTACGGCAAACATCACATCGCGCTCCAATGGCACCAAATGTTGGCCGTTGTCCACGCACAAGGTGCTGCCGGTAATGCAAGGGTTCTCCGCCAGAAACAGGCAGGTGGCAGCGACCTGGCCGGGGTCTATGGGTTCGCGCAACAGGTTGACACGCGCGGCCTTGTCGAAGTTGTCCTGGGTTTGCGGGCCGCTCAAAAACATCAGGCCCGGAGCCACACCGCACACGCGCACGGCTGGAGCCAGCGCCTGGGCTTGCAAAGCCACTGCCCGTTCCAGCGCCAGCTTGCTGACGGTGTACGAAAAATAGTCGGGGTTGAGGTTGAACACCTTCTGGTCCAGCACATGGATGATGCTGTGCGCGCCCGGGGTAGCGTCCGCACCCAGGCTGTTGGCCATCCAGCGTGAGAGCGACAAGGGTGCCATCAGGTTGACTTCCAGCTGCTGGCGAGCGCCTTCGGTGTCGATGGCATCGCCACTGTCGGGCTCGAAGCTGGAGGCGTTGTTCACCAGGCAATGCAGCGGGCCGGACTTGGCGGCAATTTCTGCAATCACGGCCTTGCGGCTGCCTTCATCTGACAGGTCCGCATGGATGGCGTGGGCCTCATGCCCTTGGGCACGCAGCCCGCCGCACAGCGCTTCAGCCGCTTCAGCGCTGCGCTGGTAATGGCACCACACCTCCCACCCGGCCGCGGCGAAACGGGCGCAGAGGAGCGCACCCAAACGATGGGCACCACCGGTGACAAGTACGCGCTTCAACACAAATGCATCCTGAAAAAAGGGAGGGGGCGTGGGGGAAAGATAATCTGTGGCTTTACGCAACACGAGACCCATGCCCATGTCCACGACGGAGAGTATTCCGGCCAACTTGACCCGAATTATCGCGGATGCCATCGAAAAGGCGGGCGGATGGATTGGATTTGACACCTTTATGGCCCTGGCTTTGTATGCGCCGGGTTGGGGCTACTACGCCAACGGCTCCACCAAATTCGGCCAGATGCCCCAGGGATTGGTGGGTGAAGCAGGGGTCGAAGGTGCCGGTAGCGACTTTGTGACGGCCCCGGAGATCAGCCCTTTGTTCGGCCAGGCGCTCGCCCGCCAGGTAGCGCAGGTGCTGGAAGCCACAGGCACCGACGAGCTCTGGGAATTCGGCGCGGGCACCGGAGCCTTGGCGCTGCAGTTGCTCGACGCATTGGGCGACCGGGTGCGCTCGTACACGATTGTGGATCTTTCGGATTCCTTGAAAGCCCGCCAGCGGGAGCGACTGGCAGGCCATGCAGGCAAGGTGCAGTGGGTGAGCGCGCTGCCTGCGCACATGCGTGGCGTGGTCGTGGGCAATGAGGTGCTGGATGCCATGCCGGTGCAGCTGCTGGCCCGTGTGGCGGGGGCCTGGCATGAGCGCGGTGTGGCCTTGGCTCAGGGCCAATTGGTCTGGGCTGACAAGCCCAGCACCTTGCGCCCGCCCGTCGATATTGATGGCGAACATGACTACCTGACGGAAATCCACGCACAGGGTGAAGCCTTTGTCCGCACGCTGGCGGATCACTTGCAGCTTGGGGCTGCTTTCTTGCTGGACTACGGTTTCCCCGAGAGTGAGTACTACCATGTGCAGCGCTCCGGCGGCACGGTCATGTGCCACCGCGCCCACAGGGCGGATGCGGACCCTTTAAGCGATGTGGGGCTCAAAGACATCACCGCGCACGTGAACTTCACTGGTGTTGCGGTCGCCGCGCAGGACGCGGGGCTGGATGTATTGGGCTACACCAACCAGGCACACTTTCTGATGAATTGCGGCTTGGTGGAAGCCATGCAATCGCAGCCACTGCAAGCCCGTGTAGCCGCCCAGAAACTTCTGATGGAGCACGAGATGGGCGAGTTGTTCAAGGTAGTCGCGTTGGGTCGGGGTGTGGACGCTCCACTTCTGGGCTTTGCTCGTGGCGACAGGACCCACCGGCTTTAGTCCTGAGGCATTCGCGGTCTCTCCGGAGGCCCCATCGGGGTGCAGCGAAAACTAAGGCTACAATCTAAATGCGAATTGTTGTTATTTGTGTTGTGGCCGAAACAAAACGGCCGGATTAAACCCTTTGCCTGCATCATGAAACGTAAATTCCTGAACTCTTTGTTCCGCTTGGCTGCCTTGGGCGCTGCGATCGCCACCGTGGGATTGCCTGCGCAAGCGCAGACGCCTTCCGCAGAAGGCATCCTGGTCTACAACGCTCAGCACGCCAGCTTGACCCAAGCCTGGGTAGAGGCCTTCACCAAAGAAACCGGCATCAAGGTCACTTTGCGCCAAGGCAGCGATACCGAGTTGGGCAACCAACTGGTGCAAGAAGGAGCCGCCTCGCCGGCCGACGTGTTTTTGACTGAAAACTCCCCGGCCATGGCCTTGGTAGACGGTGCCGGCCTGTTTGCTCCGTTGGACCCCGCCACGATCAACCTGATTGCCCCTAGCTACCGCACCGCCCACGGCCGCTGGGTAGGCATTGCGGCGCGTAGCACCGTGTTTGTGTACAAGAAAACCAAGTTCACTCCTGAGCAGCTGCCCAAGTCGCTGATGGATCTGGCCAAGCCCGAGTGGAAGAGTCGCTGGGCTGCGTCCCCTGCGGGTGCGGACTTCCAGGCTATCGTGAGCGCGGTACTGGAGCTCAAGGGCGAGGCTGCTACAGCTGCCTGGCTCAAGGGCATGAAAGAGAACGTGGTGCCCTACAAAGGCAACAGCATTGCCATGAAGGCTGTCAACGCGGGTCAGGTTGACGGTGCGGTGATCTACCACTACTACTACTACGGCGACATGGCCAAGACCGGTGAGAACAGCGAAAAGGTGGGTTTGCACTATTTCCGCAATGAAGATCCGGGCGCATTTGTGAGTATTTCGGGTGCGGGCGTGCTGGCCTCCAGCAAGCGCAAGGCAGAAGCCCAGGCATTTGTGAAGTGGGTTGCCGGCAAAGGCGGCCAGGAAATTTTGCGCACCGGCAACTCATATGAATATGCTGTGGGTCAGGGTGCTGCTTCACACCGCAGCCTCGTACCTCTGGCGGACTTGCAAGCTCCGAAAGTCGAGCCCGCCAAACTCAATAGCAAAAAAGTATCTGACCTGATGACCCAGGCGGGCCTGTTGTAATCCATTTGTGACTTCTCTCGCGGTGCATGTTCCTGCGCCCCTGGCCCGCCCCGCGCGCCAGGGGCGTTTGTCCTGGGTGGCGCTGGCTGCGCTGCTCGTGTCCGTGCTTGCCCTGCTGCCCTTGGGTTTTGTGGCATGGGTCGCTTTTCAGAGCGGTTGGGACACGGTGGTGGCCTTGGTATTCAGGCCGCGGGTAAGCGAGTTATTGATCAACACCGCACTGCTGGTGGTCCTGACCGTGCCACTTTCCATCGTGCTTTCGTTGTCCTTGGCGTGGTTGACCGAGCGTTCAGACCTGCCCGGTGCGCGCTGGTGGTCGTGGTTGGCTGCGGCGCCTTTGGCAGTGCCGGCCTTTGTGCACAGCTACGCATGGATCAGCGTTGCGCCCGGCATGCACGGCCTGTGGGCGGCGGTGTTGATTTCGCTGGTGGCGTACTTCCCGTTTGTGTATTTGCCGATTGCGGCCGCTTTGCGGCGCTTGGACCCAGCTATGGAAGACGCGGCGGCTTCTCTGGGCTACGGCCCGTGGGCCGTGTTTATCAAAGTGGTGCTTCCACAGTTGCGGCTGGCCATCTGGGGCGGCGCACTGCTGGTGGGTCTGCATTTGCTGGCGGAATACGGATTGTTTGTGACCATCCGCTTTGACACCTTCACCACCGCCATCGTGGACCAGTTCCAATCCACTTACAACGGCCCGGCCGCCAACATGTTGGCGGGGGTGTTGGTGCTGTGCTGCTTTGGCTTGCTCGGCTTGGAAGCCGGCACCCGCGGACGGGAGCGCTATGCGCGGGTCGGCGCGGGTTCTGCCCGGCAAGTGCCTGTGCGGGCCTTGGGCCGCTGGACTGCACTTTGCCTGCTATTGCCGGCTGCGACTGCCTTGTTGTCACTGGGCGTGCCGCTGGTCACCCTGAGCCGCTGGCTGTGGGCAGGCGGCGCGGAGGTCTGGAACTTCAAGGAATTGGCGCCCGCACTCTGGCAAACCTTGCTGTTGGCCGGTTTGGGGGCCTTGCTCACTACCGTATCTGCGGTACCCATGGCTTGGTTGTCTATCCGGTCGCCCGGGAAAGTGCAGCGTTGGGTGGAGGCGGCCAATTACCTGGCCGGCGCACTGCCCGGCATCGTGGTGGCGCTAGCACTGGTCACTATCACCGTGCGCGTGGCGCTGCCGCTGTACCAGACAGTGTTCACTGTATTGCTGGCCTATGCGCTCATGTTTTTACCCCGTGCGCTGGTGAGCCTGCGCGCCGGCATCGCACAAGCTCCCATGGAGCTGGAGCAGGCTGCACGCAGCCTGGGGCGCACACCTTTGCAGGCCCTGTGGCAGATCACCATGCGCTTGGCGGCACCCGGCGCAGCATCAGGCTACGCCATGGTGTTTTTGGCCATTACCACTGAACTCACGGCCACTTTGTTGTTGGCCCCCAATGGCACCCAGACGCTGGCGACCGCTTTCTGGTCCCACAGCTCGGAGATCGACTATGCCGGCGCCGCGCCTTATGCGCTGCTGATGGTGCTGATGTCGCTCCCACTGACTTGGATGCTTTACCGCCAATCTCGACGCATGGCTGGACGATGACGACTCTTGAACTGCACGGTGTGCACAAATCGTATGGAAATGTGGCGGCCCTCAAGGGCATACAGCTGAGCGTGCCGCGCGGCAGCCGCACCGCCATCGTGGGGCCTTCGGGCTCCGGCAAGACCAGCCTCTTGCGCATCATTGCAGGCTTTGAGGCGCCTGACGCAGGTCGCGTGGTGTTGCAGGGTGATGTGCTTGCGGACGGGCCTGCCATCGTGCCTGCGCACCAGCGTGGCATTGGCTATGTGCCGCAAGACGGCGCGCTGTTTCCTCATTTGAGCGTCGCTGACAACGTGGGCTTCGGGCTGGACAAATCGGCTCCCGATCGCAAGTCTCGCATTGATGAATTGATGGACATGGTTTCGCTGGACCGTGCCATGCTGCAACGCCGCCCGCATGAACTCTCTGGTGGGCAACAGCAGCGCGTGGCGCTGGCGCGCGCCCTGGCGCAGCGGCCCAAGTTGATGCTGCTGGACGAGCCGTTTTCCGCGTTGGATACGGGCTTGCGGGCTTCCACGCGCAAGGCGGTCGCCCAGTTGTTGCAAGACGCGGGCATCACCACCATCCTTGTCACACATGACCAGGCGGAGGCTTTGTCTTTTGCAGACCAGGTCGCTGTGATGCGCGGCGGCCTGCTCGCGCAGGTGGGCACTCCCTTGGACTTGTACTTGCGCCCGAACGATCCTGTCACTGCCAGCTTCTTGGGCGATGCAGTGGTGCTCGACGCGACGCTATCAGCCGGCTGGGCGGACTGCGCCCTGGGCCGGCTGCCCACGCAAGAACACGCCCGGGTGGGCGCTGGCCAAATTTTGTTGCGCCCTGAGCAGCTGTCAGTCAGTCCGCTGGATACGGCGGCAGTATCCGCAGGGGGGGCGCAGTCCTGTGTGGGCACGGTGGTTGAGGCCGATTTCTGCGGTTCGGTATGTGAACTGATTGTTCAGTTGGATACGCCGGTCACCGGTGGTCGTGTGCACGTGCACAGTGCAGGGCTGGAGGCGCCTACCGTGGGTGCACGGGTGCAGGTGTCGGCGCGTGGCATGGCCCACGTGTTTCCCGCATCCTGATATTCGGCAGTAACAGCCCCGTAACGACGAGGGTGTGATGCGGGGTAGGATAGCCGCGCCGTTTTAAGGATTGTTTAATCATGCAAACTACCTTGCGAACCGAGACCATCGAACGTACCCAGCGCCCCTGGGGCTGGTACGAGACCATCTCAGAAGTACCGGGCAACAAAATCAAGCGCATCGGTGTGTTCCCCGGTCAGCAACTGAGTTTGCAAAAGCATCACCAGCGTGCAGAGCATTGGGTGGTGACAGAAGGCATTGCCCGGGTCACACTGGATGACCGCCAGTTTGACCTGAAGCCCGGTGAGTACTGCGACATTGCCATCGGGCAAGTGCACCGCCTGGCCAATCTGACCGACGGCCCGGTAGAGATTGTGGAAGTACAGTTCGGTAGTTATCTGGGTGAGGACGATATCGTGCGTCTCCAGGACGACTACGGCCGCAACTGAAACCCAACCCCTGTAAATTTCAAGATTTGAGAGCGAGTGCAGCATGGCATTGACCCACGACATTGAATTGAACATCGCCCCCGGCAGCGCGCCTGTCGCCTGTGTGGACATCGGCGGCACCAAGGTGGCAGTCAATATTGCCGATGCTGCCGGAGTGCGGGGCAAGGTTTCTGAGCCCACCGCCAAAGAAGGCAACAACGATGCCTTGGCCCGTCAGATCATCCGCATGGTGGGCGAGAGCTGCGCCTTGGCGGGCGTGGCCGTGGCGGACATTGCTGCAGTGGGGGTGGCCACCTGCGGGCCTTTTGTGATCAACCAGGGCATGGTCGAGTTGGCCGGCCCCAACATCTGTGGCGGCCTGGCTGGCAAGGCGCGCGGTTTGCCCAACGACTGGGTGACCGCCTTGCTCGAAGCCCCCTTGAAAGCCACATTCCCGAACGTGCGGGTAGAGAACGACGGAGTAGGCGCCCTGGAAGCAGAGCGCCGCTGGGGTGCGTTGCAGGGTGTGGCCAATTGCGCTTACGTGACCTGGAGTACTGGTATCGGCATGGGCTTGTGTGTGGACGGCAATATTCTGCGCGGCAAAAACGGTAACGCAGGCCATGCGGGCCACACCTTTGTGAGTTCCAACGACGATGCCTTGTGCGGCTGCGGCAACGTGGGCGATGTGGAAGGGCTGGTCGCCGGCAACGCGATTCCGCGCAGGTTCGGTGCACAGGGCTTTGCAGACGCTGCTACGCTTTTTGTAGCTGCTCGCGCAGGCGATGCGGGCGCTGTGGCCATTGTGGATGATCTTTGCGACCTTATGGGGCGTACCTTGTACAACATGGTGGCCACGCTGGACTTGCAGCGCATCAGTGTGGGCGGCAGTGTGTTCTGGCACAACCGCGATTACCTCTTGCCCAAACTCCAAGCCGCTCTCAAAGGCAAGCTACCGGCCCTGACCGACGGTGTGGAGATCGTGCCCGCCGGCTTGGGTGAGAAGGTCGGCGACTACGCCGCGCTCGCATTGGTGGTGGCCTGAGTCGGTAAATCAAGCCGATAGATCTAAGTCTCCCTAGGGAAACTCCTAGTAGTTCAACGTTAAAAATTAATTAAAAATTAATTAATTCAAGTGAACATGGTGTTCGCTCGAATTCAACGTTGCTTCCGGCCCGTTTTGTTGCACAGCCGGACAGATACACTTTTTTGGAGACAAGATGTTGAAGCTTTCTAAACTCGCCACCGCAGTGGCACTCGTGGTTGCTGGTTCGGCCGCTGTGGCTGGTGAAGTGGAAGTCCTGCACTACTGGACATCCGGCGGCGAAGCCAAGTCCGTGGCTGAACTGAAGAAGATCATGCAAGGCAAGGGCCACACATGGAAAGACTTCGCAGTGGCCGGCGGCGGTGGTGACAACGCTGCTACCGTGCTGAAGAGCCGCGTGGTGAGCGGAAACCCTCCTGCAGCCGCCCAGATCAAAGGCCCTGCCATTCAGGAGTGGGCTTCTGAAGGCGTGTTGGCTAACCTCGACGCTACCGCCAAGGCTGAAAAGTGGGGCGACCTGCTGCCCAAGGTGGTGGCTGACGTCATGAAGTACAAAGGCAACTACGTTGCTGCTCCCGTGAACGTGCACCGCGTGAACTGGATGTGGGCCAACTCCGCTGTCCTGAAGAAGGCCGGCGTGACTGCTACCCCCAAAACATGGGACGAGTTCTTTGCTGCTGCTGAAAAGGTCAAGAAGGCCGGCCTGATCCCCGTGGCACATGGTGGCCAGAACTGGCAAGACTTCACCACCTTTGAGTCTGTGGCTCTGGGAGTGGGCGGCACCAAGTTCTACAACGAAGCTCTGATCAAGCTCGACCAGAAGGCACTGACCAGCGCCACCATGACCAAGGTCCTGGAAACATTCCGCAAGGTCAAGGGTTACACCGACGCAGCCGCCCCCGGCCGTGACTGGAACCTGGCGACCGCCATGGTCATCCAAGAGAAGGCCGCATTCCAGTTCATGGGTGACTGGGCCAAGGGCGAGTTCTCTGCTGCTGGCAAGGTTCCCGGTAAAGACTACGTCTGCGCTGCTGCCCCCGGCACCGGCAATGCGTACACCTTCAACGTGGACTCCTTCGCGATGTTCAAGCTGAAAGACTCTGGCGCCCAAAAGGCCCAGGCTGATCTGGCTGCTTCCATCATGGGCACCGAGTTCCAGGAAGTCTTCAACCTGAACAAGGGTTCCATCCCCGTGCGTTTGAACATGTCCATGGACAAGTTCGACGACTGCGCCAAGACTTCCGCCAAGGACTTCGTGTCTACCGCCAAGTCCGGTGGTCTGGTTCCTTCCGTGGCTCACGGCATGGCCATCAAGCCCGCTGCTGAAGGCGCGATCAAGGACGCCGTGTCCCAGTTCTGGAACGACGACAAGATCTCCGTTGCTGACGGTGTGAAGAACATCGCCAAGGCCGCTGCTACCAAGTAAGCCCTGGCCGGGCGCCTGGCGCCCGTTCTTCCAAGATGGCCCCATCCCTTGACGGGGGTGGGGCCATTCCCCATCACGTGTTCTTCAGGTCAACCTCATGTACTTTTCAGCCCTAGCGCGCACCATGGCCGCTGCATTTGCGCTGTGCGCAAGCGCCGCGTTGCATGCCGGCGAAGTAGAAGTCTTGCACTACTGGACCTCCGGCGGTGAAGCCAAATCGGTTGCAGAACTCAAAGACATGATGGGCAAACGCGGTCACACCTGGAAAGACTTTTCCGTGACCGGTGGTGGTGGCCAGAATGCCATGGCGGTGCTCAAACAGCGTGTGCTCGCGGGCAATGCGCCGGCGGCAGCCAACATCAAAGGGCCAGCCATTCAGGAATGGGCCGAGCTGAACGTGTTGACCAGCCTCGACGCGATGGCGTCGTTCGAAAAGTGGGACGAAGCGCTCCCCAAGGTCGTTGCCGACCAGATGAAATACAAAGGCCGCTATGTGGCCGTCCCGGTGAACGTACACCGGGTGAATTGGTTGTGGGCCAACTCCGCCGTGCTCAAGAAAGCCGGTGTCGCAGCGCTACCCAAGACATATGACGAATTTTTTGCCGCAGCCGACAAGATCAAGGCTGCCGGCTTCATCCCTGTCGCACACGGCGGGCAGGACTGGCAGGACTTCACGGTGTTTGAAAGCGTGGTTCTGGGCGTGGGCGGTACCGCGCTGTACGACAAAGCTTTGGTCAAGCTGGACCGCACTGCGATGACCAGCGACGAGATGAAAAAGGCGCTGGAAATCTTCCGCCGCATCAAGTCTTACACCGATGCCAATTCCAACGGCCGTGACTGGAATGTCACCACCGAGATGGTCATCAACGGCAAAGCCGGCTTCCAGTTCATGGGTGACTGGGCCAAGGGCGAGTTTCTGGCTGCGGGCCAGACACCTGGCAAGGAATTTACCTGCTCCGCAGCACCCGGCACCGCCAACGCCTACACCTTCAACGTGGACTCCTTTGCCATGTTCCAGCTCAAGAGCTGGGAAGCCCAAAAAGCCCAAGGCTACCTGGCCTACCTGCTCATGGGCAAGGAGTTTCAGGAAAAGTTCAATCTGCGCAAGGGCTCCATCCCCGTGCGACTGGGCATGAACATGGACAAGTTTGACGACTGCGCCAAGACCTCCAGCAAAGACTTTGTGGCCACCTCCGCCTCTGGCGCGCTGGTGCCCTCGGTAGCCCACGGCATGGCGCTGTCGTCGTCACAACAAGCGGCCATGCGCGCCGCGGTGAGCGAGTTCTGGAACAACGACAAGCTGAGCGTGAGTGAGGCCGTCGCCAAATTGGTCGCAGTGAGTGCGCCCAAGCAAAAGTAAGACTTATGAAAACCCTTGAAAACATCCTCCCCAAGCTGGTGATTGCCCCGGGCTTTGTGCTCGGCTTCGCCTTCATTTACGGATTCATGATCTGGAACGGCATCCTGTCGGTCACCGGCTCGCGCATGCTGCCCAACTACGAAGAGTTCGTGGGGTTGGAGCAGTACGTGCGCCTGTGGGAGATGGACCGTTGGTACATCGCCCTCAAAAACCTCGGCATCTTCAGCGTGTTGTATGTGGGTGGCTCCATGATCCTGGGCATGGCCTTGGCGATTTTTCTGGACCAGAAAATCCGTGCCGAAGGCGTGCTGCGCACCATTTATCTGTACCCCATGGCCTTGTCGTTCATCGTGACCGGCACTGCCTGGAAATGGATCTTGAACCCCAGCCTGGGTTTGGAGAAGTTGGCGCACGACTTCGGCTGGACCAGCTTCAGCTTCGATTGGCTGGTGCAGTCTGACACCGCCATTTACTGCGTGGTGATTGCCGGCATCTGGCAGTCCGCGGGCTTTGCCATGGCCTTGTCGCTGGCCGGCCTGCGCGGCATTGACGACAGCATCATCAAAGCTGCCCAGATTGATGGCGCATCGCTGCCCCGCATCTACTGGCGCATCATTCTTCCCATCCTGCGCCCCGTGGTGTTCTCCACCGTACTGGTGTTGTCGCACCTGTCTATCAAGAGTTTTGACCTGGTGATGGCGCTCACGTCTGGCGGCCCCGGCTATGCGTCTGACGTACCCGCCACCTTTATGTACGTGATGAGCTTCACCCGCGGCCAGATCGGCCTGGGTGCCGCCAGCGCCACCATGATGCTGATGTTCGTGGCGGCCCTCGTGGTGCCGTATCTGTACAGCGAATTGCGCACCAAACCTCACGACCGTTAATCCACGACCGTACCACCACGATCGCACCCTATGTTGTCTAAAAACCTACCCCGCATCCTGATCTACGGCACGTTGCTGTTGGCCGCCTTCTTTTTCCTGGCGCCGCTGTACGTGATGTTGGCCACCTCGTTCAAAGATGCCGAGCAAATCCGTTCCGGCAACTTGCTGAGCTTGCCCAACTCCCTCAATTTTGAATCTTGGCAACTCGCTTGGTCCAGCGCCTGTACCGGTGTGGACTGCCGCGGCCTGCAGCCTTACTTCATGAACTCCATCATCATGGCGGTACCCGCTGTGCTGATCTCCACCGCCTGGGGCGCCATCAACGGCTACGTGCTAAGCATGTGGAAGTTCAAAGGCAGCGAAGTGCTGTTCGGCTTCATGCTGTTTGGCGTGTTCATGCCCTTCCAGGTGGTGTTGTTGCCCATGAGCCAGGTGTTGGGCTACTTGGGCCTCTCCAGCTCACTCGGTGGCTTGGTGCTGGTGCACTGCATTGCCGGTTTGGCCGGTACCACGCTGTTCTTCCGCAATTACTACACCGCCATCCCCAAAGAGCTGGTGAACGCAGCGCGCATTGACGGTGCCGGTTTCTGGCGCATCTTCTTCCGCATCGTGGTGCCCATGTCCACCCCGATCCTGATGGTGACGCTCATCTGGCAGTTCACCAACATCTGGAACGACTTCCTGTTCGGCGTGGCCTTCAGCGGCGCGGACAGCAAGCCCATCACCGTCGGCCTGAACAACATGGCCAACACCTCCAGCAGTGTCAAAAGCTACAACGTCGACATGGCTGCGGCCGTGATTGCAGGTCTCCCCACCATGTTGGTCTACGTACTGGCAGGTCAATACTTCGTGAAAGGTCTCACCGCTGGCGCGGTGAAAGGATAAAAAATGGCAGCTTCTCTCCAAATCGCAGGCATCCGCAAAGTTTTCGGCAAGGGCGACAAAGCCGTTGAAGTCCTGAAAAAGATCGAAATCGACGTCGCCCCCGGCGAGTTCCTGATTCTGGTCGGCCCCTCCGGCTGCGGCAAGTCCACCTTGCTCAACATCATTGCAGGCCTCGAAGAACCGTCCGAAGGCGAGCTGCGCATTGCCGGCAAAAACGTGGTGGGTGTAGCCCCCGCACAGCGCGACATCGCCATGGTGTTCCAGAGCTACGCGCTTTACCCCACCATGAGCGTGGCTGACAACATCGGCTTCGCCTTGGAAATGCGCAAGGTGCCCGTGGAAGAGCGCAAAAAGCGCATTGCTGAAGTGGCCGCCATGCTGCAAATCGAACACTTGCTGGACCGCCGCCCCGCGCAGTTGTCTGGCGGTCAGCGCCAGCGTGTAGCCATGGGCCGTGCTTTGGCACGTGACCCCCAACTCTTCTTGTTTGATGAGCCGCTCTCCAACCTGGACGCCAAGCTCCGCGTGGAAATGCGCGCTGAAATCAAGCGCCTGCACCAGGTGTCCGGCATCACCAGCGTGTACGTGACACACGACCAGATTGAGGCCATGACGCTGGGCAGCCGCATTGCAGTGATGAAGGACGGCATCCTGCAACAAATCGGTACGCCCGACGACATCTATAACCGCCCGGCTAACACTTATGTGGCGACCTTCATCGGCTCGCCCACCATGAACCTGATCAAAGGTCATGTGGAAGTGCCCGGCGCGCAAGGCCGCTTCACTTTCAACGGCAGCACTCTGGAGCTGGCGACCCCCGCCACTGGTGACGCCACCCTGGGCGTGCGCCCAGAGCACATCGAGCTGATCTCAGGCGATGCTGCTTGGTGTGGCGAAGTGGCGGTGGTGGAACCCACCGGCGCTGACACTTACGTGGTGGTGAAAACCTCGGCGGGCGAAGTGACTGTGCGCACTGCTCCGAGCGCATCCTGGAAAACCGGCGACCAAGTCGGCCTGCGCGTGAACCCTGCGAACACCAACTGGTTCAGCACTGCGACGGGTGTGCGTTTGGACGTGTAAGTCTTCAAGACCTTAACGAAAAAGCCGGGCTGCCCCTGTGGGGCAGTCCGGCTTTTTTGTGACTTTCAACAGGCCGTTAGCGCGCATCAACGTCGCAGCTTAGTAATCAATCTGATCAAGCAGCTAAAGAACACTCTCGCTTCACGCTTCAAGGTACCAAGCAAGGAAGGCAACTACACCTCCCCCAAGAATGAAAAATACCCCATAGGCCCATGTTGAAGCTCCGCTGGCTAACGGATAGCGCATTTCAACGAAGCTACGTAGGCTATCTGGAATTGGCCGACGATGATTTTTTCCAAACATCATTTCATCTTTTTCGACTTGATTCAGTGGTGACTCATGTCGCGAAAGCTGAAACGCATCGAATCCAAGCCAAAACAGAACCCCAGCAATGAGGTACAGAAAAATTGACATGGGTGTATCTGCCTCGGTCAATCAAATTGAATAAGAAAATAAATGGTCGCTTCCGCCGCTTCGCTGACCACCATCACCCCTGCAACGGCAACTGCAACCGAATCGTCAACCCATGCGGCAACGTCGTCTGCGCTGTCGCCGTGCCGTTATGCCGCCGTGCAATTTCCGCCACGATGGACAGTCCAAGGCCACAGCCGCCGGGCAGTTCGCTGGCGCGCCAGAAGCGTTCAAACACGCGCTCCAGCTGCTCGCCAGAGACGCCGGGGCCGGTGTCTTCCACATCCAGCCAGCAGAAGCCATCATGTACCGTGGTGCGCAGCGTGACCACGGCGCCTTTGCCGGCGTAGCGCAGGGCGTTGTCGATGAGGTTGCTCAGCACTTCGCGCAGCAGCAGTTTGTCGGCGGGCACCATGACGCTGTCTTCACCTTCGTAGCCCAAGTCCACGCCAGCCGCCAGGGCGCGGCGAGTCCATTCGCGTGCCACTTCCCGTGCGAGCGACGCGGCGTCCACAGGCACCAGGCTCACCTCCGCCTCCGTGCGGGCCAAAGACAGTAGCTGATGCACCAGGTGGGCACTGCGCTGGGCGCCGGTGTGCACTTTGGTCAGGCGCTGTTGCAAGGCCTCGGGGTCTCTTTCTTGCATGGCCAGCTCGGTCTGGCTGATCAGGCCCGCAAGGGGCGTGCGCAGTTGGTGGGCGGCGTCATTCAAAAAGCGCTTTTCCTGGCTCAGGCTGCGGCGCAGGGTGGTGAGCAGCTGGTTCAGCGTGTTGGCCAGGGAGTGCACCTCCTCCGGCGCTTGCGTCATCTCGATGGGAGAGAGCGACGCCATGTTGCGGTTGGCCAGCTGCGCCTCCAGCCGCTCCAGTGGAGCCAGGCCGCGGCGTATGCCTTCGTACACCAGCACGCTGAGCACGGCGCCCAAGATCAGCAACGGGAAGAGCACGTCACGCACCAGCTCCCGGGCAATGCGTTGCTGTGCTACCAGGCTCTTGGCCACCTGAACCCGCATGCGCTGGTCGGTGAATCCATCGCCAAAACTCAGGTCGATGGAGGCCACGCGCATGGGCCGGCCGTCCATCACCACTTCGTAGAGCACGGGCTCGTTGTCGGCGGAATACAGGTCGGGCGTGCGCCCGGGGATTTTGGTGTTGCCCAGCAAGAAGCTGCCGGGCGGGGAGGACACCATGTAGGCCACGCGGTCGTCGGGGTCTTGTTCGATGATGTCGCGCGCCGCACGCGGAAAGTCCACCAGCAGGCCGGAGCCCATGGGCTTGACCTGCCTTGCCAGCGAGCGCACCGATTGCGTCAGTGATTGGTCAATGGTTTTCTCCGCATAGGCCAGCGCCACGCGGAATGCCAGCACGCCACCCATGAGCCACAACACCAGCTGGGGCAGCAGCAACCAGATCAACAACTGCCGCTTGAGCGAGAAGCGCGCAGGGCGGCTCACGGAGTGTCCGAT
This sequence comes from Curvibacter sp. Hmag1.1, assembly GCF_059769165.1. Taxonomy (NCBI): domain Bacteria; kingdom Pseudomonadati; phylum Pseudomonadota; class Betaproteobacteria; order Burkholderiales; family Comamonadaceae; genus Curvibacter; species Curvibacter sp. Hmag1.1. Next base: position 1,142,524 of record NZ_JBMBGX010000002.1, on the reverse strand, counting down.
TCGAGCATGTAGCCCAGGCCGCGCACGTTGCGGATGTTCAAGCCGCTATCGGTGAGCTTGCGGCGCAGGCGGTGCACGTACACCTCCAGCGCGTTGGAGCCGGCGGCGCCGCCCTCCAGCGGAGCGGTTTGCCAGACGGACAACACGTCTTCCCGGCCGACGACCTGACCCATGTTGTTGACCAGCAGCGAGAGCAAAGACCATTCGCGATGGGTGAGCTCCATCGGGTCATCGCCCAGCCAGGCCAGGGGCAGTACCGGGTCCAGACGCAGGTTGCGGCTGTGGGTGCTTTGCACCTCCAGCGAGCCACCGAATGCAGGCAGGCGCGAGCGGCGCAGCATGGCCTGCAGGCGGGCCAGCAGCTCGGCCATGTTGAAGGGTTTGGTGAGGTAGTCGTCGGCGCCCGCGTTGAGGCCTTGTACGCGGTCGTCAACGCCATCACGCGCGGTGAGGATGAGGACCGGAAGCGCGGCAAGGCGCTGGCGTATCCATTGCAGCACGGCAATGCCGTCCACCACCGGCAGGCCCAGGTCGAGCACCACACCGTCAAAACGGGTGGACTCCAGCAGGCCTTGGGCTTGCGCGCCGTCGCTGGCGCTGCTCACGCTGTGGCCGGCGTGTACCAGCTGCGCGCACAGGCCGTCGCGCAGCAATTCATCGTCTTCAACAATCAGTAAATGGGCCATGCTTGGAGCATAACAAGGCAAGCCCCGCCGCTGGCAGCGGAACAACCCTCAGGCAGCGATGGCAGCCGGCAGGCCAGCGGCAATGGCCTCGGCGCGGGCGGTTTGGATGAATTTACCGATCTTTGGGCCGGTGGCTCCCATGGATATTGCGCGAGCAGCTATGGAATCTGTAGCAACTGCCAGCGCCAGGTCCAGTGCCTGCCCCAGCCGCTGGGCTTGGGGGTAGGGCGCATCGTGCAGCCCGAGGCGACCTTGGGCATCGCATTGGCAGGCCAGCAAGGCGGCGCGAAAGCGCTCAGGCTTGCGGATGGCGTCGCAGCGCTCCAGGAGGCGCAGCAGGGCAGCAGCGTTGAGCGAGCCGCTGCGGTGGATGTTGCCGTGCTCGCGGGCGACTACGTCGGCCAGCTCGGCGCAGTCGTTGGGCACGCGCAGCCGCCGGCAAACGCCCTTGAGCAGGCGGGCGCTGCGCTCCTCATGGCCGATGTGGCGGGGCAGCACGTCGGCGGGCGTGGTTCCCTTGCCCAGGTCGTGGCCCAGGCAGGCAAAGCGCACCGCCAGCGGCGCATCCAGCTGGGCGGCGCGGTCCAGCACCAGCATGAAGTGCACGCCCGTGTCCACCTCGGGGTGGTACTCGGGGCTTTGGGGTACGCCCCAGAGCCGGTCCAGCTCAGGCAGCAGGCGCTTCATGGCGCCGCAACTGCGCAGCACCTCAAACATGCGGGAGGGGCGGGCTTCCATCAAGCCTTTGGCGATCTCTTGCCACACGCGCTCAGGCACCAGGTGGTCCACCTCGCCGTCTTCCACCATGGTCTGCATCAGGGCGGTGGTTTCAGGTGCCACGGTGAAATCGGTAAACCGCGCCGCAAACCGGGCCACACGGAGGATGCGCACCGGGTCTTCGCGGAAGGCAGGCGTCACATGGCGCAGTACACGCATCTGCAGGTCTGCCTGGCCACTGAAGGGGTCTATCAGGTTTTTAGTATCAAAAGTGCCATTGGCGCCCGTGTAATCTGCGCGAGCAGCTATGGAATTGATAGTGAGGTCGCGCCGGGCCAGGTCTTCTTCCAAGGTCACATCCGGTGCGGCGTGCACCGCAAAGCCCTTGTAGCCGGGCGCGGTTTTGCGCTCGGTGCGGGCCAGGGCGTATTCCTCTTGAGTGCGGGGGTGCAAAAACACCGGGAAGTCTTTGCCCACGGCGAGGTAGCCCGCATCCAGCATTTGCTGCGGGCTGCTGCCCACGACCACCCAGTCGCGGTCTTTCACCTCCAAGCCCAACAGAGCGTCGCGCACGGCACCGCCCACCAGAAAGGTGCCGGTGGAGTGGGTGTGGGCGGGCGAGCTGGCGTGCATGGAAGGCGCGGGCTGAGGAAGTGGCTCAGCGTTGCAGGCGGTAGGGTTCTTCAAAGTCCAGAAAGTCTTTCTCCGCCAGCGCGCCGGTGATCCAGGCCTGCACGCCTGGCAGTGCCAGCACGCGGGACACATAGGCACCCACAACCGGACTGACCGGCAGGCCATAGGTTTTGAGGCGGGCGCAGACGGGGGGCGAAGTACGCATCTGCCACTGAGAACTGGCCGAACAACATGGGGCCGCCATACTGGGCCAGCAGCTCTTCCCACATGGCGCTCAGGCGGGCCACATCCGCACGCACGGCGGGCTTGTCGCGCCAGATCAGGGCGCCGGTTTCCAGCAGGGTGGCCTCGATGTTCATGGGGCAGTTGCTGCGCAGGCCGGTGAAGCCGGAGTGCATCTCGGCGCACACGCTGCGGGCCCGTGCGCGGGCGGCTTTGTCGGCCGGCCAGAGCTGCAGGTTGGGAAACTCTTCGGCCACGTACTCGGCAATGGCCAAGGTGTCCCAGACCGCGAGGTCGCCATCAACCAGCAAAGGCACCTTGCCGGTGGGGCTGAGTTTGGAGAGCGTGGTTTTGAATTGCGACTGGCTGTCGAAGGAGTCGAAGCGGACCATGACCTCTTCAAAATCGATTCCGGCCTGCTTCAGAAGCACCCAAGGGCGCATGGACCAGGAAGAATAATTTTTGTTACCGATGTAGAGCTTGATCATGCGCAATCCTTGGTCAAAACGTCATGCTAGCACCGCCTGTGGGGACTAGGCGCGCGGCGGGGCCGGTCCTATACTGACTTCAAGGACTCGGACACTGCACTCCAGCAGACACAACGAGAGGGACACAACCATGGCGCACACCACAAGCTCCTGCCGGCCAACCGCATTGGGCCTGATGGCTTTTTGTCTGGGCATGCTGCATGGTGCAGTGGTAGCACAAGCCATCCGCTTTGCGCCTGAAAAAGATTACGCGCCCTTTGTCAGCGCCGGGCCTGCCGGGCAGGTGCAAGGCCTGTCCATCGATGTGTTGGACATCCTCAAGCCCCGTTTGGGGGCCGACGTGCAGATGCTGCCTGCAGACAACCTTGCGAACATCTTGCAGGCGGCGCGCCGTGGCGAGGTAGACCTGATTTCCTCTTTGCGCCCCACCCCGGAGCGGGCCGAGTTTTTGGCCTTCACGGAGCCCTACGTCAAAGTGCCCGCCGTGTTGGTGGTGAGGCAGGGGCCGGTGCCTCCAACCCTGAAAGACTTGGCTGGCCGTTCGGTCGCAGTAGGTAAAGGCTATGCCGTGGAAAGCTTTGTCCGCGCCACATACCCGCAAGTGCGCTGGGTCGCGGTGCCCGATGATGTCGCCGCATTGCAAGGCCTGATGCGTGGTGATGTGGACGGCGTGGTGGCGGATGTGGCCAGCGTGAGCGATGCCACCCGTCACAGCGGCATACGCGGCGTGCAGGTAGTGGAGTCGCTCCCCTTTGAGTACGAGCTGAGCTTTGCCTATCGCAAAGAGTTGACAGGGCTGGGCGATGCCTTGAATGCAGGCCTCAAGGACATCACGCCTGCCACCCGGCAGGCGCTGTTGCGCCGCTGGATAGACACCGAGACATTGACCTATGAAGACCCGCGGCTGACCTGGGTGCGCAAACTGGCCATGGTGCTGTCGTTGCTGGCATTGGTCATGGTGGGGGTATGGCGATTGCGGGCCAAACGCCCTTCTGACAGGGGTGCGGATGGTCTTTGAAGTCCAGCAAACCGGTGCCATGCGGCCCCGCGCGCGCAGCGGGCGGTGGATGCTGCTTTGGGCAGGCGTCTGCGCAGCAATGGGGCTCTTGTCGCTCATGGTGTCCGACGCGCGGCCGGGGCAGGTCATCATCTGGATGGCCAACCCGGTAGGGGCAGTGGCTCTGCTGCGCCTGCAGCGTTCGCAGTGGCCTGCCATGTTGGCTGCTTTGTTTGTGGCCGTGTGGGTGACCCACATGGCGTATGCCTGGGGGGCAGGACCAGAGTTTCAAGCGTGGATCAGCCCCACGACGATGGCATGGCGTGCCGTCTTGGACGTGCCGGTGCACTTGTTGGAGATGATGCTGTCTGCTGTCATGTTGGACCGCATCCGGGCATTGGAGCACGCCGGAGATCGGGCGGCAGTGCAAGGCGTGGTGTTGCTGCGTGCGGCCTTGCTGCCTGCAGCCGTCCTCGCGCCTCTGGGGGGATTGGCCTGGATAGGTGTGGCGGGTGGAGATTGGCATGTGATGGCGCTGAACTGGTTCGTCGGCCACACCATAGGCACCGTTGCAGCCCTGCCCCTTGCACTGTCGGTGGCAACCAAACGGCCCCGCGTGGCGCTAGAGCAGGTCACCGAGCCCATGGCCATGGCCATGTTGTTCGGCAGTGTGGCTGTCACGCTGTGGGCAGGTACGAGCCTGCCCAAGCCCTTTGTGATCATGGTGGCCCCAGTGGTGTGGATGGCCATGCGTTCGACCCTGGTAGCCACCTTCACCGCCAACTTGCTGGTCGCCGCCAGCATGGCTGCACTGATCCGTTATGGCGTGCTGCTGCCCCCGCCAACCTCCAGTTGGTGGGGCGATGCCTTGTTCTATTTGTCGGTATTGGCCACGCTCTTGCCGGGCTTGTTTCTGGCGGTGATGTCTGAAGGGCAGCGCCAGGCTTTGCGGGTACTGGCCGACAGTGAGGCGCGGGCCCGGGACCTTTACTTTCAGACTCCGGCCATGCTGCATTCGATTGATGCGCAAGGACGCATCGTGCAGGTCAGCAAGTTGTGGCTGGACACGCTGGGTTATGCCGAGGCAGATGTGTTGGGACGGCATGTGGCCGACTTTATGGATCCGGCCTCCGCGCTCAAAGCACGCGAGGTGGTGATCCCCGCCGCCGCGCGCGATGGCCGTTGCGACAACATCGAGTACCAGCTGTGTCGCCGCGATGGCACGCTGTGCGATGTGATCCTGTCTGCCATCTGGGAATACGACGAAGCGCACCAACCTGTGCGCAGCCTTGCGGTCTTGCAGGACGTGACGGAGAAAAAGCGGCTCGAAGCCCGCAGCCACTTTGCCGAGCATGACGCCCTGACGGGCCTACCCAACCGGGTGCTCTTGCAAGACCGGCTCAAGATGCTGTGCGCGCACTACGGCCGGCACAAAGGGGTCTTTGCCATCGGGTTTCTGGATCTGGACCACTTCAAAGAGGTCAACGACAACCACGGCCACGACGCAGGCGACCTGCTATTGAAGGAAGTGGCCCGCAGGCTGCTGGGTTCTTTGCGCGCGGCTGATACGGTGTGCCGCTTGGGCGGCGACGAGTTTGTCATGATTTTCAGCGCAGTGGAAGGCCGGACGGAACTCCAGGCGCTGGCTGCCAAACTGATGGCCGCCATTGCCGCGCCTTGTATCTTGGGCGAGGGGCCTGACGCACCGGTGGTGCAGGTTTCAGGCAGCCTGGGTATGGCGCTTTTTCCTGAGCATGGCTCAGAGCCCCAGCTGCTACTTACGCATGCGGACCAAGCCATGTATGCCGCCAAGCGCAGCGGACGTAACCGCTGCGAGTTTTACCGTGGCACGGCCTGAGAGGCCGGAGCTTCTCTCGGGGTATTAAGGCAAGTCGAGCCCTGCCTCCGGGCTGGTGGCATCTCGCGGCCCCACGTTGCCCAGTCTGGCTTTCAGGGACTGGGGTTGGCCCGTGATGAGCGCCGCGTACAACGTGGTGTTGGCCAGCACTTTTTTGACGTAGTCCCGGGTCTCTGAGAAAGGCACGTTCTCGGCCCAGATGGCAGCTTCCAGCACAGGGCTGCCCGTCTGACCGCGCCAGATGCGGGGGCGGCCGGGGCCCGCGTTATAGGCTGCTGCTGCCATGGGCATGGAGCCGTTAAAGCTGTCGAGCACCAGCTTCAAATACCCGGTGCCGATAGCAATATTGGTGTCCCGGTCGGTAATCTGGTGACTCTGGAAGTCGCTGAGCCCGATTTTTTTGGCGGTCCACTTGGCAGTCGCGGGCATGACTTGCATCAGACCCGCAGCGCCCACGCCGGATTTGGCATCGGTGATGAAGCGGCTCTCCTGCCGGATCAGACCGTACACATAGGCCGGATCGAGGCCGATAGTCTGGGTGCGCGCCAGCACCGCGTTCTTGTGCGGCATGGGGTAGCGTTGGTCGATATCGACCATGCCTTTGGTGCGTTCGCTGGTGTTGATGCAGCGGTCCCACACTTCGGCCTTGCAGGCCAGGTCGGCCGCGGCCAGGAGCGCGCGATCGTCCAATCCGCCACGGTTGTGCAGGTTGGTGCTGTAGTTCCATTCGCGCACGCCGTCGCTGCGCAGGCCGATAGCGATGGCATGGAGTGCACGGGCCAGGCCGGGGTTCTTTTTGGCCTGATCTTTTTCCTCCAGCGTCAAAGGTGCGGGTTTGGCCGGCACCACAATCTTTTGCCCCAGTTCCTCCAGGGCCAGCATTTCATAAAAGCCCTTGGTGCCTGCGATGGATTCGAGCAGCGTCTGGCTCTCCATCTTGGCGGTTTCGACGTTGTTGCGTTGAGCCAGCGCGCGGGCGCGCCAATAGACCCAGGTCGAGTCGTTGCGCAAGGAATCCGGCATGGCGGCAATCGCATCCGCCACTTGGCTCCAGCGACCGGCCCGGAGCGCGGCGCGTGCAGCCCAGACCAAATGGTCTTCGTGCATTTGCGCAAATTGGCCTTTGGCAAAGGTGGCCGGTGCCTCGTCCGAGAGCTTTTGCGCCAAGCGCTTGCCGATGACACCCCAGACCCAGCTGCGTTCTTCCTGGTTGAGCTGGGCTTTCCAGCGCAGTTTGTCGATCTCAACAGCTGCACTGTCCGGGTCTATATAGGCCAGCCGGATCAGGGCGAGCGATACAAATTCGCGCGTCTGTGGACGCAGCGCGGTGACTTTGTCGTTCAGGTACTTGGCCGGTGTGCTGTAAATGGTGTTGACGGTTTTGACGTAGTCGCTGTCCAGTGCCGCAACGGCTTGTGTGGCCACACGCAAGCGGTCGTTTTCCATGCCCAACCGTGCCCGGACCCATGCGCTGTGCGCGCTGAGCTTTTTGTCTTTGACCAGTTGGGCAGCCAGACCGCCGCACGCGTCGTCGGCTTCTTTCTGTCCCCACCAAACAGGTTCCAAGGCACCGGCTACATCGGCATTGCGGGTGCTGTAGTCTGCCCACAGCGCATAGCAACGCACGGATTTGTCGTCGTTCATGCGGTAGAGCGGGTACTCGCGCCCGAATGTGTCCCAGTCGCGGTTGCGGCCGAGTTGAAGCAGCCACTCTGCGCGCAGGCGGTCTTCCTGGTAAGTGCCGTTGTAGCGATTCAGATAGTCTTGAATTTCGGACTTGCTGGCCTCGTCAAGTCGGGCAGAGAGTTCCCAATACGCGGCCCATGGTTCCAGGATGTAGCCCTTCATCGAGGGCAAGGCAGCGCTCAGGCGTTTGCGGTCCCGGTTTTTGTAGGCTTGGGCCAGGTCCAGAATGGTCTCATCGAGACGGGTGATATCGCGCCCTTGCGCGTATGCTGAAGTGAAAGTGGGGTACATCAGGGCGCCGCACAGGGCCAGTGATGTCAGAATGGCTGAAAACTGCATGTGGGGATTATGGACAACTCGGACGACAGCAAAGCTGCACAAAAGAAAGCCCTTCGCAAGGCCCTGTTGGATCAACGTCTGGCGATGCCGGATCGACTACAGCGTGCCGATCTTTTACAACGCGTGATGCGTATCTGGCTGGTAGGCCGGCCGGATGCGGTTATCGGTGCCTATTGGCCGATCAAGGGCGAGTTTGATCCTTTGCCCGCCTTGCACCGCTGGAAAGAAGACGGTGAGCTGATCGATCAGCCGCAGCCGCGCCGCATCGGCTTGCCGGTAGTGAACCGTGCCCACAAAACCATGACCTTCCATGCCTGGTATCCCGGTTGCCCGATGGAAGAGGATGCCTACGGCATTCCCAAGCCCAAAGACACCGAGCTGATCGTGCCAACCCTGCTGTTTGTGCCCTGCGTGGGCTATGGTCCCGGCGGGTACCGCTTGGGCTATGGCGGCGGTTTTTATGACTGCATGCTGGCCAGCTTGAGCCCGAAACCCTTTACGGTAGGTTTGGGCTTTGGCACCGGGTTTGTGGATGATTTTGAGCCGGAAGCCCACGATATGCCGCTGGATGCCATCCTCAACGACCACGGAGTGGTTTGGCCGGTGTAAAGGTGTCCCCACGCTCCACCGCTGTGCGGGTCGCTGCCCCCCGAGGCGGCTAAACCGGCGTGGGGCGGCCCGGCACCGATTTTTTCCTGGCCTTGGCCGATGTAGGTTTCCGGGCTGCGAGCGCCGCTTGCCAGGCGAGCTGTGCCCAATCCCGCATCAAGGCCGGTGACTCCATGGCGTCGGCCGGGGCGCTGTAGTAATTCATGCCACGTGGCTCGCCTTTGGCGGTGTAGATGAAGCGTTTGCAGCCCTCCGCTTCATAGATGGCACGGTTGTCGGCACTGGCTTTGAGCCACAACGTGTTGCCATCGCCCAGATCCGCGATCACGGCCACCGTCAAGCCATCGCAGCTTATGCCCCAACCACCAAACATGCGTTTGGCGTGGCAGGGTCCCAGGCTGGCCAATAGTTCGCAGCAATAGTCGGCAAATCCGGAGTCGGTGGTGCTCATGGTGATTCAGCGTTGCATCAGAGCGCGAACATCGTTTTCGTAGCCCTGCAAGGTTTGCTGCAGCTTGGTGCGCTGGGCCAGGCTGGTGGCATTGTGAAGCTCTGCGGCAGATTCACAGAAATGGCTGCGAACCCGCTCGGTGTATTGCACAAACGTAGTGTCAGGCGACTGCAGGCTGCGCACCAACAGAGCCCGCATTTCGGCCTGCACTTGAATCTCACTGGGCGCTCCAGCTTTGAGCGCGCGCAGGGTTTGGAGTGCGTCTTTCTGCCGCCGCAACACCTCTTTATATTGGATGGCCGCATCGAAAGGCGAGCTTTCCAGTTGGCTGCGGATCAGCGCTTTCTGGATGTCGGTGAGCCGGCCGTAAAAGCCCTCGGCGCGTTCGATGGTGGTTTTCAGGCGCCGGCTCAGTCGTTCCTGCGGGGACCCGTCCAGCCATTCCTCCCGCCATTCCGCATTGCGCTTGTCCCATGAGCGGGCCAAATGGTCTAACTGGGCATTGCTCAATGTCGGGCCGAGTGCAATTGCGGTCGGCGTGGCGCGGTCGAGCACGGCCTGGAACCGGCCTTCAAGGTAGCGCGATAGCTGGCATACCTGATCGGCAGCCACGGGCTGGGGAGACGCGGCTTGTAGGTTCTTGAGCATTTCGGCAACTGCGGGCAACTCTTCTTTGCGGTGCCAGGTCTGCAGGGCATTCAAGTCATTGCGCAGGCGCACGCTTTGCGGGCTGTCGAGGTCCAGAAAGCCATCCAGCCACCAGTAGGTGAGGTCGGGGGCGTTGTTGTAGGCTAGTCGCACCGCGCCGCAACCTGTCAGGATCAGACCCGCCGCCAGCAGGCAGATAATGGCGCACCAGCGCCGGGCTACACCCCCCGCGCAAACTAACGTTCCAGAATTCAACAAAGGCATGGCATTGACTTCCAATCCCCATCTTTCAAGTGGCGCACCGGCACACGCTCCGGTGGACGTGGTCATTATGGCGGCGGGCAAAGGCACCCGCATGCGCAGCAAAATCCCGAAAGTCCTGCAGCGCTTGGCCGGGCGCCCCTTGTTGCAGCATGTGGTGGAAACCGCCGCGGACCTTCAGGCCCGTCATGTGGTGGTGATCACCGGCCACAGTGCTATGGAAGTGGAAGCAGCCTGCGCTGATTTCACGGGTGCTAGCGCCGGATTTTCCTTTAATTTTGTGCGCCAGGAGCCGCAGCTCGGCACCGGCCATGCCGTGCAGCAAGCCGCGCCAGTGCTGCCGGACGATGGCGTGGTGGTGGTGCTCTCAGGCGACGTGCCCTTGACGCAATCCGATACCTTGTTCCACCTCATTCAGGCCTGTGGCGGCAACAAACTCGCGCTGCTCACACTGGAACAAAGTAACCCGGCTGGCTACGGGCGCATCGTGCGCGATGCGGGTGGCGCGGTGCAAGCCATTGTGGAGCACAAAGATGCTTCAGAGGCACAACGTGCAATCACAGAGATTTACAGCGGCATCATGGCTGTGCCTGCGGCGCAGCTCAAAACCTGGTTGGCACGCCTGGACAACAAAAACGCCCAGGGCGAGTACTACCTCACCGACGTGGTGAAGTTTGCTGTGTCCGATGGCGTGGCGGTGGTGGGGCACAAGATTTCGGATCCCGTGCAAGTGGCCGGGGTGAATAGTCCGGTGCAGCTGGCTGAACTGGAGCGTGCCTATCAATCGCAGCAAGCCCACCGTTTGATGGACGAAGGCGTGCGGCTGGCCGACCCTGCGCGCATCGATGTGCGTGGCGACCTGTTGTGCGCTCATGACGTCAGCATCGATGTGAATTGTGTTTTTTCGGGTCAGGTGAGTCTGGGCGAGGGAGTGTCGATCGGCGCGAACTGTGTGATCGCCAACTGTGTGATCGAGGCGGGCGCAGTGATTCACCCCTTCACTCACATTGATGGCGAGAAGTTGGGCGTGACAGTGGGTGCAGGCGCGTTGATTGGCCCCTTCGCCCGCTTGCGCCCTGGCGCCAAGTTGGGCGCGGAGGTGCATATCGGCAATTTTGTGGAGGTGAAGAATTCCACCCTAGCCGCCGGCGCCAAAGCCAACCACTTGGCTTATTTGGGCGATGCCACAGTCGGTGAGCGGGTGAACTATGGCGCAGGCAGCATTACCGCTAACTACGACGGCGCCAACAAACACCGCACTGTCATTGAGGCGGATGTGCATGTGGGCAGCAATTGCGTGTTGGTCGCGCCCGTCACCATTGGTGCAGGCGGCACCATCGGTGGCGGCTCCACCATTACCAAGAGCACCGAAGCCGGTGCCCTGAGTGTGGCGCGCGGTAAACAGGTGAGCATTGCCAACTGGAGCCGTCCGGCAAAGAAACCCAAAGCCTGAGAGGTGAACATGCACAGCAGCGAGCACCAGTTGCAACAACGTATTCAAGAGTTGGAGGTAGAACTTGCCGCCAGCCGCGCTGAGCTGCAGGAGTTCACCTACACCGTGTCTCACGACCTGCGGGCGCCGCTACGCCATCTGGTGTCGTTTGCGCGTTTGCTGGAGGAGGAAGCCGGTGCCCAGCTCACTGGCGAAAGTGCTGACTTTCTGCGCACCATCACGGCCTCCGCCGATCACATGGGCGTGTTGCTGGACGCTTTAACGGCCCTGTCCCGCCTTGGGGCTGTACAGGCACTGCCGGGTGCTGTTGAACTGGCTCCCGTGGTGGAGTCTTGCGTGCGGGAGGTGCAGGCAGGCTTTGTTGATCGAGTTGTCGCTGTGACTGTGGATGTGCCCGCCCCGCTCGAGGTGCTGGCTGATGAGGCCATAGTTCGGCAAGCGCTGTCACAGGTTCTGGCCAATGCCTTCAAATTTACAGCCAAGGTGGCGGAGCCTGTGATTTCCGTGTCGGTCCATCAAGCTCCGGAGGGAAAGGTGCAGCTTCGGGTGGAAGACAACGGTGCCGGTTTCAACCCGGCGATGCAAGACAAGTTGTTTAAGGTGTTTGGCCGATTGCATTCCGCCAAGCAGTTTCCCGGTTTGGGTGTGGGCCTGCTGACGGCGCAACGCCTGCTGGCCAAAGTAGGCGCGACCATCAGCCTTGTGCCCAGAGAGCAGGGCGGCACGCTGGCATGTCTGTTATTCCCACAGGCAAAAAAATAGCCCGGCGGTGCCGGGCTGGTGCGGGTTGCGCTTACGGCCTGTGGGCCGTAGTGCGGATTACCACTTCTTGATTTTGTCCAGGTCAGCGTAAGCGTCAGTGGACTTGCTGTCAGCTGCCTTGGCGGCAACGGCTTGCTTGTCGGCAGCCTTGGCATCGGTAGCAGCGTCAGCAGCGAAAGCTTGACCGGCCAACAAAGAGCCGAGAACCAAGGTGATAGCAGCAAAAGTAGTCTTGTTCATGATGAAGTTCCTTTCAAAGTTGAAGATTCCGCTCCGGCGGGTTTCAGTCCGTCTGAACAGCATCGATGGGGCGGTTATTTCGTTTGCGTCTCGTCGATGGGATGAACTGTAAAATTTCTCAAAACAAAGATAAACTATCCAAATAGAACTTCAGCGTTGCTGATTTGGAAACAATCGAGTTCTTGTTGAAAAAAGGAAAGTGCGATGGACCGGTTGCAATCCATGCGGGTGTTTCAGCGAGTCATTGACGAAGGCGGTTTTGCAGCTGCAGCACGTGCCTTGGACATGTCGCCGGCCGTTGTGACGCGGCTGGTGGCCGATCTGGAAGAACACTTGGGGACCCGTTTGCTCCACCGCTCGACGCGGAAGGTTTCTTTGAGTGAAGCCGGTGAGGCCTATCTGGCCCGGGTACGCGCCATTCTTCAGGACATTGACGAGGCTGATGCCTTAGCCAACTTGCATACCCAGGAGCTTGCCGGGGAGCTGCATGTGCTGGCCACGCCGGTGCTGGCCACCTACTTGTTGGCTCCCTTGCTGGCTGGGTTCCGTGCCAAGTATCCCAAGATCACGCTGCACATCCGGGTGGAATCGTTTGAAGAGCCCTCGGTCGAGGAGCACGACGTGACACTTTTTGCGGCAGATGAGGCATACGACGGCACCATCGTGGCCCGGAAAATTGCGACGACGCACGGCATTCTGGTGGCGGCGCCTTCGTATTTGCAGCGCAAAGGCATACCTCAAACTCCCGATGAGCTGGTTGCACACGATTGTTTGGAGCTTTCGGGCAGCATTGCCCGCCACAAGCGTTGGCACTTGCGCAATGAAACGAATCCGCAAGAAACGGTGGACTTGAATCTCACACCGGTGATCAGCTCGAACCACATTGAAACCCTGATTGCCGCCACGCTGGACGGTGTGGGCATCACCCCTTGCACCGTGGAGTTGGTGGGGCCATTGCTGGCCACAGGTGAGTTGGTGCGCGTGCTCGCGCCTTGGGTGGCGGGGCAGGTGCACTTGTATGCAGCATTGCCCAGCCGCCAGTATTTGCCGCGTCGCACCCGCGTGTTCCTGGATTACCTCACAGAGCAAACCGCCCTGATGCTGGCCGATGCCCAAGCGGTATGCGGCGGCATGAGCGGCTTGCGTTAGCGCAGTGGCAGTTCTGCGCCGAATTTGCTGCGTTTGACGCTGAAAAACGCTTTCACGTTGCGCACATTGGCATCGCTGGTGAAAAGACGTTGCGTGATCGCCTGATAGTCCGGCATGTCTTTGGCGTGCACTACCAGACAAAAGTCAGGACCGGGTGATACGCGATAGCACTGCTGCACGCTGAAGTCGTCCGCCACCCGGGCTTCAAACATCTCCAGCGCGCCGGTGTCCTGCCGGTCCAGCGTGATTTCCACAATGGCGGTCAGACCATGGCCTATGACCTCTGCCATGCGCTGCGGGTTCAGGATGGCGACTTGCCGCTCAATCAACCCGGCGTCATGCAAGCGCTTGACCCGGCGCAAGCAGGTAGGGGGCGAGGTATGCACCCGCTCTGCCAAGGCCTGATTGCTCAAGCTGGCATCCACTTGCAATTGCGCCAGCAGTTGAAGGTCGGTAAGGTCTAGCTCCATAAATTCAAATTGAGATAAAAATTGAAATTAAATTTCATATTCAGCATTGTGTGAAATTTTCATTCAATTTAAATGGAAAAACAAGCATTAATTTCTTCGAAAAGTTCTACCATCCACACCATTGTTTGAATTGGAGACTGTCTATGTGTGGCATCGTCGGCGCGGTTTCGACCCGCAACATCATTCCCGTATTGGTTCAAGGCCTGGAGCGGCTGGAGTACCGGGGGTATGACTCCTGTGGCGTGGCGGTGTATGCGCAAGACGAAGCTAGTAACGGTGGCGCTCCGTTCAATGGCTTGCGACGTGCCCGCAGTACGTCTCGCGTGGCCGAGCTGGTTGAGCAAGTGGCGGCTGGTGCCGTACAAGGGCACCTGGGCATTGCTCACACACGGTGGGCCACGCACGGAGCTCCGGTGGTGCATAACGCGCATCCCCATTTCAGCCACGGCCCCGGTGCGGATGCAGAGAGCAAACCCGGCCGGATTGCACTGGTCCACAACGGAATCATCGAAAACCACGATGACCTGCGATTGGCTCTGAAAGCCAAGGGCTATGTCTTTCACAGCCAAACCGATACGGAAGTTATTGCCCACCTGATCGACAGTATTTACGACGGCGACTTGTTCGAGGCAGTCAAAGCCGCCGTCTTGCAGTTGCACGGCGCCTATGCGATTGCCGTGTTTTGCAAAGACGAGCCGCACAGGCTGGTCGGTGCGCGGGCTGGCTCGCCGCTGATACTGGGTGTCGGCAAAGACGGGCAAGAACATTTTTTGGCCAGCGATGCGATGGCGCTCGCAGGTGTGACGGACCAGATCGTCTACCTCGAAGAAGGCGATGTGGTGGACTTGCAGCTGGGCAAGTACTGGCTGGTGGACAGGGCATACAAAGCGGTTGCACCTGCGCAGCGCCCGGTCAAAACCGTGGTCGCCCACAGCGGTGCCGCAGAGCTGGGGCCCTACCGCCACTACATGCAGAAGGAAATCTTCGAGCAACCCCGCGCGATTGCCGACACGCTCGAAGGCGTGGAAGGCATAGTCCCCGAGTTGTTTGACCAGCAAGCGAACCACGCACCCGGCGCTAACGCTGCGCGGGTGTTCAAGCAGATTGACAGCGTTTTGATTCTGGCCTGCGGCACCAGTTATTACAGCGGATGCGCGGCCAAGTACTGGATCGAGAGCATTGCCAAGATCCCGTGCAATGTAGAAGTGGCCAGCGAGTACCGCTATCGCGACTCCGTGCCGAACCCGAACACCTTGGTCGTCACCATCACGCAGAGTGGAGAGACAGCCGACACCTTGGCAGCATTGCGTCACGCCCAGTCTTTAGGTATGCAGAACACGCTCACCATTTGTAACGTGGCGACCAGTGCCATGGTGCGCGAATGCAGCTTGGCGTATGTGACCCGGGCAGGTGTGGAAATCGGGGTCGCGTCTACCAAGGCCTTCACCACCCAGCTGGCCGGTCTGTTCCTGTTGACTTTGTGCCTGGCGCAAGCCAAGGGTCGCTTGAGCGATGCGGAAGAGGCTCGCCACCTCAAAGCCATGCGCCACCTGCCGGCCGCGCTGCAAGCAGTGCTGGCCCTGGAGCCTCAGGTGATGGCATGGGCGGAAGACTTTGCCAAGAAAGAAAATGCCTTGTTCTTGGGCCGTGGCTTGCACTACCCCATTGCCATGGAAGGCGCGCTCAAGCTCAAGGAGATCACCTACATCCACGCCGAAGCCTATGCCGCCGGTGAACTCAAGCATGGCCCCTTGGCTTTGGTAACCAGCGAGATGCCGGTGGTCACGGTGGCACCTAACGACGCACTGTTGGAAAAACTCAAGAGCAATATGCACGAGGTGCGCGCTCGTGGCGGCGTGCTGTATGTCTTGGCCGATGCGGATACCAAGATCGAGAGTGGCGAAGGCTTGCATGTGATCCGCATGCCGGAGCACTATGGTGAGCTCTCTCCTTTGCTCCACGTAGTGCCCTTGCAGCTGCTTTCTTATCACACCGCCTGCGCGCGAGGGACCGATGTCGACAAGCCGCGCAATCTGGCCAAAAGCGTGACCGTCGAGTAAATCTGTACATGCGCTTTTTCGGCATCGCTGGTCACTCCGGCATGGGAAAAACCACCTTGCTGGAGCGGCTGATTCCCGAGCTTACCGGACGGGGACTGCGGGTATCACTGATCAAGCACAGCCACAAAGACATCGAGATCGACCGGCCGGGCAAAGATTCATTCCGCCTGCGCGAAGCCGGATGCTCCGAAGTACTGTTGTTGGGGCGGGAGCGTTGGGCACTGATGCATGAGTTGCGTGGCCAACCCGAACCCTCGCTGGACTATCTGCTGGATCGCATGCAGGCCTGTGACCTGGTACTGGTCGAAGGATTTAAAGGTGGTGAGTTTCCCAAACTGGAAGTCTGGCGTGCCAGCGAGGGCAAGGCCACGCTTTGGCCCGCGTGGCCCGGCGTGATTGCGGTTGCCAGTGATTCTGCGTCGCACCCCGGAAACGTGCTGCATTTGGACTTGAGCGATGTCGGTCGGATAGCAGACTTTGTGCTCGCGCACGCAGCACAACGCTTGCCCCAAGAGTCCTTCGCGTCCTAAATAGCCAGTGCTGCGTCCGCAGCGGGAAGTCTTTTGCTCTGCAAAACATGGAATGCTTCAGATACCGACTGAAACACCTGGCCTGACAAGCCGGTCCACAGCTCGGTGTGCATCAACCGGTCTTGCACCGGGCCTTTGACCTCTGCGAAATGGAGCTTTATGCCGCGTTCTTGCAGATCGCGGTTGATGTCTGCGAGAACTTCCATGGCTGAAGTGTCAACGCGGTTGACTGCTGTCATCACCAAGACTACATCTTCAACTTGCTCTGATTGTCCCAATTCCTGGCTCAGGCGAGCTTCGATCGCTTGCAGGTTGCCGAAGAACAGACTCTCATCGATACGCAGCAACAGCGCGTGCGGCAAGGTCTCAGTCTCGTAGCGTTCTACATTCCGGAAGGTAGATGTACCCGGCAGCCGACCAAGAGCTGCAATATGCGGTGCGCTGGAACGCCACAGCAGTGTCGCCAAGGACAGTCCTATGCCCATGGCTATTCCGGTATCCAAACCGAGAGCAAGTACCCCCATAGCGGTACCCAGCCACGCAATCGCATCTGCACGGTCGTAACCCCAAGCTTGGCGCAGTGCTCGCACATCGATCATCCCCCAGGCGGCCACCACAATGCTGGCAGCCAGCACTGCCAGCGGGAGTTTGGCCAGCCATTCCGTGCCCACCAGTACCAATATCACCATCGAAAGCCCCGAGACTACGCCGGCCAGAGGCGTTTGCGCGCCGGCCGCCACGTTGATGGCAGACCGAGACAAGCCTCCACCCACGGGCATGCCACCACTAAAGGCCGCGGCAATGTTAGCTGCGCCCAAGCCGGTCAGCTCCCGATTCGCATCGATGCGCTCCCGCCGTTTGGCGGCAAGTGCTTGCGCCATGGTGATGCACTGCACCATGCCGATGAAGGAAATCAGCAAGGTAGGCCCCGCCAATGCTTGGAGGGACGCCATCTCCGGCAGGGTAAACACCTGAGACATTCCATCCAGGCGGATGGCGCCTACCACTGCTACCGCATGCTTGGAATCCAAATCAAGTGAGGAGACGACAAGAGTGGTCACCAGCAACACCAGCAAGGGCGAGATGCGCATCCACACCGGCCAATGCTTGAGCCACAAGCGGGCCGCGGTGAGCGCCGCAATGGAAGCCAGACCCAGCATCAAGGTGACTTGATTGGTGTTGGGTAGCTGCTGAGCCAGAAGGCGCAGGGTCTGGCCCGTGGAATTGCCGTGAACTTCAACACCAAGAATGAACTTGGCTTGGCTCACCATGATCAACACGGCCGACCCGGCAACGAAACCGCTGACAACCGGGCGGCTCAAAAGCTGGGACAGAAAGCCCAGCCTCGCCACGCCGCATGCAGCGATCAGCAGGCCGGATGACAAACTCAGCCAAGCTGCCAGTTGGATGTAGTGCGCTGAACCGGGTTGGGCGATCGGGCTCAACACGCTGTACGTCATGATGGCTGTGATGGCTACAGGTCCTACCGCTTGCACCATGCTGCTTCCGAGCAAGGCATAAGCGATGGCGGGCAATATGCTCACATAGAGCCCCGCCTGCGGAGGCAAGCCCGCCAATAGTGCATAGGCCAGACTCTGCGGTATGACCAGAACGGTGAGTACCAGACCGGCAAGGACGTCGTCCCGCAAACGGTGGCGGGGGTAGTGTTGAATCCAGTGCGGTATCAGGGCCATGCACTATGCTAACCGCCGGCCAAACGCCGGGTGGAATTTGGTAACACAATGCAAGCGCGTCAGCCCATCCTCGGTCCCGGGCGTTGTGCGCATAGATTGTTTCAACAAAAGGATATTCATGCGCGTTTCTGCTCCTCTCGCTGCCGGTAGTGTGCTGCTCAGTTTTGCTTTGTCCGGCCATGCACAACCAGTGGAGCAGCGCAGCAGCTTGGCTGACCAGCAGGAAGTCGCTGTCACCATCTATAACGAGAACCTGGCACTTGTGAAAGACGTGCGCAAGATTCCCTTCAAGAGCGGCCCGCTGGCTCTCGCGTTCCGCGACGTAAGCGCGCGTATGCGGCCTGAAACGGCATTGCTGCGCAGCCTGAGTTCGCCAGGCGCACTGAAGGTTCAGGAGCAGAACTTTGATTTTGACCTGCTAACCCCCCAGAAAATGCTTGAGAAATATGTAGGCCGGCAGGTCAAGGTCGTGCGCACGAATGCGGCAACTGGCCAGGAAACGGTAGAAGCTGCCACGGTGCTTTCGGCCAATAACGGAGTCGTCTTGAAGATCGGCGACCGCATAGAAACCGGTGTCCCCGGACGGCTGGTCTTTGACGATGTGCCAGCCAATCTCCGCGATCGCCCCACACTGGTCATGTCTTTGAACAACACCGGTGCAGCCAGCCAGGATGTGGAGCTCAGTTACCTGACGGGTGGCCTGTCCTGGAAGGCCGATTACGTGGTCGAATTAAATGCTGCGGACGATGCCCTTGACATGTCGGGCTGGGTCACGTTGACCAATACCAGTGGTGCCTCTTACCGCAACGCCAAACTCCAGTTGGTGGCCGGCGACGTGAATCAGGCTGCACCGGAAATGGCGGTTCGCGGGCGGGCGGTATTGATGGCGGCTCCTGCCATGGCCAAGGCGGACAGCTCCATGGCAGAAGAGTCTTTGTTCGAATACCACCTCTACACCCTAGACCGTCCGACCACAATCGCTGAAAATCAGACCAAACAGGTGGCCTTGCTCTCCGCCAACGGCGTGCCTGCCCGCAAAGAAATGGTGCTGCAAGGTGGCGACTACTACTACCAAGGCGCGTCTGGCGAGCTGGGCCAAAAGCTCAAGGTAGGTGTGTTTCTGGAGTTCGACAACAAAGACAATGCCCGTTTGGGCTTGCCTTTGCCCAAAGGTGTGGTCCGGGTCTACAAGAAAGACAGTGCCGGCAATGCACAGTTCATCGGTGAAGACCGGATCGAGCACATTCCCAAAAATGAAAAGGTCCGCCTCAAGCTGGGCAATGCGTTTGACGTCACGGCAGACAAGAAGCAAACCGACTTCAAACGCCTGCCCAACGCCGGCAAATACGGATTTGTGTCAGAGAGTGCGTATGAGATCGTGCTCAAGAACGCCAAAAAAGAAGCGGTCACTGTGACGGTGCAGGAGCCCATCCCCGGTGATTGGCAGATCCTGAGCACCAGCCAGGCACACACCAAGGCCGCGTCAAACATGGCTGTCTGGAAGGTGACAGTTCCCCCAGAAGGCAAAGCTGTTTTGACCTACCGCACACTCGTGCGCTATTGACCGGCACGGCGCTTTGTCCTGATACTGCGGGCCACCCGTATTCAGGATGGAGCGTATGAAGAATTTCAGCATCGCACTCAAACTCTGGTTGCCGGCCATTTCGGTCAGTGTGGCTTTGGTAGCCATGGCGTCAGGCTCCGCTATCCGGACCATCCGCTCCCAGGCCATGACAGTGGCCGAGCAGTCGGAACAGCAAAGCAAACTCGAAATGAGTGCCCGTTGGTACGGTCTGGCACAAGCTCAAGCTTTGCGTGGCATCGGTGCTGCCCTGTCCACCGATGCGGCTGCATCTGAACTACTGATATCCGGCAGGGAGTCTGGTGCGCGTGAAGAAACCCAACTGCAGGCAGATCTTGAGCGCTTGATGCAGAGCCCTGCGGAGCGGGCGGCTCTGGATGCGGTCAAGGTCAAGGCGCTATCGTTGAAGGCGTCCATTGCCAAAGCAGAATCATTGCGTGCCGGTGGGGACACCGCGGCAGTTCTCGCGGAAATCCGCTCTACCACCCAGCCAGAGCTCACCGCTTTTCTTGCGGCACAGCAAGCTTTGGTGAAATTGACGGAAGAAGGCGCTACAGCATTGCGGGACAAGGCCGGCGCTGAGCGCATGCGTACTGTGTGGTCCGTGGCTGGCATCATGGCCTTGATCGTCGTATTGATCTCTATCGGGACGCGCATGTTGCAGCGCAATGTATGTGATCCGCTAGACGAGGTAGTCAGAGTCGCCAAGTCCATCGGCGAAGGCGATTTGAGTGTGCGCATCCACACCGATCGCAAAGACGAAATGGGTGACGTGCTCCGTTCGCTCGCGCACATGGCTCAATCTTTGGCAGAACTGGTGGGGCAGGTTCACAAATCCACCGGAAGCATCACGGTGGCCAGTTCGGAAATTGCCCACGGAAATCAGGATCTCTCCAACCGGACGGAAACCACGGCTTACAACTTGCAGCGGGCAGCTTCCTCCATGGAGCGCTTGAATGGTTCCGTCCAACAGTCAGCTGAGGCAGCCCGCCAAGCCAATGCCATGGCCGGTTCTGCCTATTCAGTTGCGGAGAACGGCGGGGAATCGGTTTCTAAAGTGGTGAGCACCATGCATTCGATCCACGGCTCATCCCGCAAGATCGTTGACATTATTTCGGTGATTGACGGCATTGCATTCCAGACCAATATTCTGGCCCTGAATGCTGCGGTCGAGGCCGCTCGAGCCGGTGAGCAGGGACGGGGTTTTGCGGTGGTGGCCAGTGAAGTGCGTGCCTTGGCCGGTCGCAGTGCCGAAGCCGCCAAGGAGATCAAAACCCTGATCACCAGTTCGGTGGAAAGTGTGGAGCACGGCTCGCAGCTCGTAGACGGCGCCGGACAAACCATCCAAGGCGTGGTGGAGGCGGTGCAGAAAGTCAGTGGAATCATTGCGGAAATCACTGCATCCACTGCTGAGCAAAGCCAGGACATGCATGAAGTAAGCGCGGCGGTCAGTGAGTTGGAACAAATGACCCAGCAGAATGCCGCATTGGTGGAGCAGAGCGCAGCGGCGGCGGCTTCCCTGCGTGAACAGGCTGCATTGCTGGATCAATTGGTGGGGAGGTTTACCTTGCCTTCAGCACCCGCGACTTCCGGCGTCGGTCCGGCTGCACTTCTGGGCTTCGAGCCCGCCTGACGAACCCGACAACCCCGTGCAATGCGGGGTTTGCACCTCTTTGGTGCAATAGAGCGTGCTTTGGGCCCGGGTCTTGGCAATTTTTTTCGAATATTTTTGGAAAAAGGCCTAAATAACCCCCTAAATCTGCCGTTAAGAAACGTACGTCAACTCCTAAAAGCCACCGGAGGGGCCGAAAGGCCTACCCAAAATGCAACTGCCAACCATTGAACGAACCCCGAACATGCGCCCCGCCGGCGCAGACGCGGTGTCGTCTGGGGCAAATAGGGTTATCCCAGTTGCTCCGGTCAACCCGTCTGTGAGTGCCACCTCGTCGATCGAGTCCACGCCGGACGTGATTGACAAGGTGAACCCGGCACTCAAGCCCCAGTCCAGCGGAGAAGCGCCTTATCAAAGCGTGTCTGATCCGTCGATCAAGGGCTCCGAGGCAGCCGTGCCCAAGGATTGGACTATTCATCGGCCGGAGAAAGAAAAAGTGGAGGACCCTCCGCCCAAACCCATCTCGCAGGTGTTGATGGACCACCTCAAGACCATGTGGACGGCCAGTGCCAGCGCTGTCCAAATCGAGCAGGTCAAGAACCAGGTGAGTACGCCTCAGCCTATATCCCCAGCCGAGGTGCCGGGGCAGTTGGCCAAACAAGCCTTGGTCTACACGCCCAGCAAGGTCAAGAAGACCGAAAACCTGTAGCAGCCGACTGCGCTGTACCACAGGGTCCGCAGCGCAGAAGGTGCGCGGTGTTCTAACATCACGGTCATGCATACCTCCGCACTTGTACTTTTTTCCGGTGGCCAGGACTCCACGACCTGCCTCGCCCACGCCCTGGCGCGCTACGAGCGCGTAGAAACCATCGCTTTTGACTACCGCCAACGCCACAACGTGGAGCTGGAGGCGCGGCTGAACGTGCTGCGCGAGATCAAGACCCGCTTTCCGCAATGGGCAGCGAAGCTGGGCGAAGACCACTTGCTGGACCTGGCGGTGCTGGGTGAAGTGAGTGAGACCTCCCTCACACGGGATACAGCGTTCAAGATGGAGGCCAATGGCCTGCCCAACACCTTTGTGCCGGGCCGCAACCTGTTATTCATGACACTGGCAGCGGCTTTGGCCTACCGCCGCGGATTGCAGGTGATCGTGACCGGTGTCTGCGAAACCGACTTTTCCGGCTACCCCGACTGTCGTGACGACACCATGAAGGCGCTGCAGTTGGCCTTGTCCCTGGGCATGGACCAGCGCTTCCTGATCGAAACACCCCTCATGTGGATCAACAAGGCCCAGACTTGGGAGCTCGCCCATGAACTGGGCGAGCGATCCGGCGTGCCTGAGGGCGGGCAAGCCTTGGTGGACTTGGTGGTGGAGCACACCCATACCTGCTACCTGGGTGACCGCACCCACCGCCACGCTTGGGGCTACGGCTGCGGCACTTGCCCGGCATGTGAACTCCGGGCCAAGGGTTATGCCGGCTTTGTAGACAAGGTGAACAAAGCAGCAGCCTGAGGCGCAGAGCTGCCAGCGTATTCGGCAGCATCACGAGGCTCCAACACCCAACGCTGGTTGTGGAATGCCGCTACGCCCGGCCGGTGGGCGATGGACACCAGAGCACCGCCCCGCTCGGTCACCAAATCGCACAGGCGCTGGTAGAGGGCGGCTTCGGCTGCTTCGTCCAGCGCGCTGGTGGCTTCATCTGCAAACAGCCATTGCGGCTTCTTGAGCAGCACGCGGGCAATCGCCAGGCGCTGTTGTTCCCCACCCGAGAGCTTCTGGCTCCAGGCATCCACGGTGTCGAGCGCGTCGGCTAGTTGGGGCAGCAGCGCATCACGCAGCGCCTGCTGCAACTCGGCGTCGCTGTAGCGGGTAGCCGCCTCCGGGTAGGCGAGCGCCTCCCGCAAGGGCCCGTTGGGGAAGTAAGCACGCTGAGGCAAGAACATGCTGTCAGCGGGCAAATCCACCGCCCCTTGCGCGTAGGGCCAGATGCCGGCCAGCGTGCGGAACAGGGTGGATTTGCCACTGCCTGACGGGCCTTGCAACAGAATGCGGTCGCCCGGTTGTGCATGCAGTCGGGTGTGTTCCAGCAGCGTGGTGCCGTTGGGAAGGGCAATGCGCAGAGGCTCAGTATCCAAAGGACCTGCGGTTGCTATAGTTTTGGTAGCTGCTTGCGCATGTTCCACCTGCGCCAGCGCCTTGAAAGACTCTTCAAAGCCGGTCAGCCGGTCGGTCGTGGCGCGCCAGCTGGCCAGGCTGCTGTAAGTGTCCACAAACCAGCTCAGTGACCCTTGGACCTGTCCGAATGCGCCAGATATTTGCGTGAGTTGTCCCAGTTGAATGGCACCGCTAAAGAAGCGCGGTGCTGCCACCACAAACGGAAACACCACGGCGGCTTGCCCGAAGAAACTGGTGAACCAGATCAAGCCCTTCTGCGCCTTGATGAGCGCCAGGTTGTTGGCCAGTACCCGGCTGAAACGCTGGGCCATCTGCTCGCGCACTACGTTCTCGCCACGATCAAAGGCAATGGATTCGCTGTATTCGCGGGCGCGCACCATGTGGTGGCGGAAGTCCGCCTCCACGCGCTGCTGTTCGAAGTTGAGGGGGATTTGCTTGCGGCCGATGTAATGGGTAATCACGCTTCCTACAGCGCAGTACAGCACCGCCATCCAGACCATGAAGCCGGGTATGGAGTATTGCTGCCCGGCCAATGTGAAAGCAAAGGCGCCTGAGAGCGACCACAAAATTCCCACAAAGCTCACCAAAGTGACCACGGAATTCAACAGCCCCATGCTCAAGGAGATGGTGAAGGTCGTGAACTGGTTGATGTCCTCCTGGATACGCTGGTCGGGGTTGTCCGGGTTGGCACCGTGGGCGTGTGCGGATGGCGCGAAACGCGCCAACTCCAAGCGATAAAAAGCCTGGTGTGACATCCACTTGTGCAGGTAGTGGTTGGTCATCCACGCGCGCCAACGCATCTCGAGCAGCTGCGTCAGGTAGAACTTGTAGACCGCGATGACGATGAAGCCGAACGCGAGGTAGGTGAAGCGGCCCAATTGCTCCCAGAAGACGGCGGCATTCTTTTCCTGCAGCGAGTCATAGAAAAGCCGGTTCCAGTCATTGAAAACCACTGCCATGTAAACCAGCGCGAGGTTGAGGGCCACGATAGCCGCCAGCATGCCGCGGGCCTTCCATTTGTCTTCCGACGAAAAGTAGGGAGTGGACAGTGCCACGGCGCGAAGAATGAATGCTTTGAACGTCGCCCATTTGGCGGACGCGGATGCCACAAATGCCATGCAGAAAGTCTCGGTTGGAAGTCGGGGCCGGCCGTGCGGGTTGCACCAAGCCTGAAGCTAGCGGGATATTAGCGCCCGCCGAATAGCCCGAGGCCTATAGGCTTTGAAAACCGCTCTGGTGCGGGTCGCTGGAGGGCGCCTCGTGACCGTCAGCCGGGTCATGGGGGGCGCTGGCTGGTTGTCGCGCACGCACCAGCTCGGAGGCGCGGTGGTAACCCACTATTGCCAGTCGTCGCCACGCTTCCGCGTTGGCGGACAAGGTCTGCTCGACACCGGGGTGCTCATGCGCCGCATCCCTGCTGCGCGGGGGGGCAGGTGAGTTGGGGGGAATGCGTGCGAAGGACATGGCATGCAGGATAGACCTGCATGTCCTGCGTGTCAGTCGGTTTTACATTGGTTTACCAAAGCAGCTCCGGCTTTTACACGCTTGAAACAAATCTAGTTGCGCACGCCACTTGCCACATGGCCGCTGGGGACATGACGGGCTGCAGATTCGATGTGTCCTGTCTGGTCGTCAAAGAAAAAGTCCGGCTCGAACTCGCGCAGGAATTCGCCTTTGTCGAGGCCGCCCAGGAACATGGCTTCGTCGACTTCAATGTTCCAGTCCATCAGGGTGCGGATGGCGCGTTCGTGCGCGGGTGCACTGCGGGCGGTGACCAGCGCCGTGCGGATACGCATGTGCGGAATGGCGGCCTGTTGCATGCGGTGCAGGGCGACCAGCAGGGGCTTGAAGGGGCCGTCGGGCAGGGGCTGGCCCACCTTGTCCATCTCGTGTTTCTGGAAAGCGGTTAGGCCGCCGCTCTGGTACACCTGCTCTGCCTCGTCGCTGAAAAGCACGGCGTCGCCGTCAAAGGCAATGCGAACTTCGGCGGGGTGTGCGTCGCTGGCATGTGCGCTGTGGGGGTAGACCTGCGCAGCAGGCACACCAGCGGCCAGGGCGTCGCGCACGTCTTTGAGGTGGGTGCTCAAAAACAGGTTAGCCCGCAAAGGCTTGAGATAGCGCCAGGGCGACTCGCCTCGGGTGAACGAGCAACGAATGATGGGCAGCGCATAGTGCGCCGCACTGCGCATGACGCGCAAGCCGCTGACGGGGTCGTTGCGCGAAAGGATGACCACCTCTACCCGCTGCGACGGAGTTTCGTTGAAGGCCAGCAGCTTTTTCACCAGCGAAAAGGCGACCCCCGGTTTTGCAGGTACGTCCAGCCGCTCGCGCTGGAGCTGCATGTAGGCGTGGTCGTCGGTTTGTTCGAAGACCTGGTTCTCTTCTTCGAAGTCAAACAAGGCACGGCTGGAGATGGCGACCACCAGCTTGCCGTCGAGGGTCAGTCCCATGGGGAATCCTTATTTCGCGTTCACGATGCCCTTGAAGTCGTAGGGCACCACAATGGTTTGCACTTTGCCGTTGGCCACGCCTTCGGCAATTTTCAGGTTAGCCATGGCATTCATGTAGCCGATGGCGCCTGCATTGGCGTTCAGGGCTGCAATGCGCTCCGCTTCTTTCTTGGCGGTTTGCACTTCCACCTCTTTGGTCTTGAGTTCGTTCTGGGCACGCACCAGTTCATTGGCGCTTTGCACAATGACATCGGCCGGCGTGATCGCACGCACCTGCACTTGAGATACGGTGATCTTGTCACCCAGCTTCTCGTCCGTCAGGGTTTTGATGATGTTCTCGCGGATTTGTTGTTCCATCAATGGCCGGTTGTCCGCCATCTTGAGCGACTCGTAACCCCGTGCCACTTTGTACGCAGCGTTGCGGGCGCTCAGCGCCACGTAGTTCTGCATCAGCAGAATGTCGCCGCCTTTGTCAGAGATGCCGTGGAAGGTGCGGTTCTTGGTGGTCCACAGCTCAGACACGGCCGAGGGGTTCACGTTGTAGACCACGGTCATGTCGAAGTCTTTGATGGTGGAGTTGTCTGAGGCCAGCGGCGTCATGTTGTCTACGCCGACTGCAACATCCTGAATCTTGAAGGTCAGGATTTCGCCGATGACGGTCTGGTTGAACGAGCCCGGTAGCCGCTCGGTCGGGTCCACGGTTTTGTCGAAGTTGATACGCAAACCCACTTCGCCGGATTCAATGCGGGTACAGCCGCTGAGGGTGATCAGACCGGCGACGAGCGCCAGAGAGAGAGTCAGAGAACGCAGTTGCACGAGACCTCCTTTTATTTGACGAGCTGATTGAGTTGGATGATGGGCATCAGCACTGCGAGCACGATCAGCATGACTACCAGACCCATGGCGACGATAAGCAATGGCTCCAGTAGCGTCGCCAGTTGCAGGGCACGGCGCTGCACCTCAGTGCGTAACTGCAGCGCTGCGCGGTCCAGCATATGGGGCAGGCGACCGGTTTGCTCACCCAGGCGGGCGAACATGCTCAACAGCGCCGGGAAGCGCTGGTTGCGCGCCAGGGCACTGGCCAGTGGCGCACCTTCACGTACCAGCGTCAGGGCCTCGAGAGCATCGTCGCGCATCGCTCGGTTGCTCAGGGTTTCGGCGGCAGCTTGCAGGGCTTTGAGGATGGGCACGCCCGCGGCTGCCAACATGGCAAGGGTGCTGGCAAAGCGCGCTGCGTTGTAGCTGCGGGACATGCGGCCCAATACCGGCAGGCGCAACCAAGCGGCATCCACTTTGGATCGGAAAGCGGCTCCCGCCCAAGCGATACGTGCGCAAGCAGCTCCTGAAATAATAGCAATCAGCGCGAGCAGTCCATAGCTGCGCACCGCGTCACTGATGGCCAGCATCACCCGCGTCAACCACGGCAAAGCTTGTTTGGAGCCGGCGAACACATTGGCGATTTGCGGCACCACATAGGCCAGCAAAAACAGCACGATGACCAGCGCCACCACGCTGACAATGGCCGGGTAGAGCGCCGCGCCCATGAGTTTGGAAGACAAGTTTTGCTGCTCTTCCAGATCGTCGGCCAGCCGCTCCAGCACCAGACCCAATTGGCCGCTTTGCTCACCGGCGCTGACCACGGCCACATAAATGTCAGAAAACTCTTTGGGGTGCTGGGCCAATGCCGTGCCCAATGGCTTGCCGCCATTCACCTCGGAGCGGATGGTGGCCACCACGTCGCGTTGAGCCGGAGTTTCGGCTTCCTCAGCCAGCGAGCTCAGGGCGCGTTCAAGGGGCAGGCCGGCAGATACCAGTCCTGCCAATTGGCGGGTCCATACGGTCCGTTGGTTGTTGCTGAAGGCGCGTTGGCCCCAGCTACTGCGGCTGGAAGTGCTGCCATCCAGCTTGTCGCCACTGAGTGCCTGCACCTGCAAAGGCACCAGCTGTTGGGCCCGCAACAGCGAGCGCGCTGACTTGGCGGCGTCAGCCTCCACCACGCCGGTGCGGGTCTTGCCATCGGCATCAAGGGCTTGGTAGGAGAAGGCGGGCATGGCGCAATGGTAGCGGGGTGCCGCATGCCACGGGTTTTCCACCATGACAAAAACATATCTTGCGCACATACTCCAATAAAAGCACGACCGTGCTATTTTGATGGTCGCCCTACGACACAAGCAGCAGGCAATCCATCACCCGCGACAGCGCCCCCACCCCAGAGGTCGCAACGGTTCTTCTATTCCATTGACATCCCTTCAACACCATCGACCCACAGAGGTCCCGAGGAGACAAACATGAAGCGAATCGTGATGGGCTGGCTTGCCGCATGCGCGCTGGCTATCGGCCTACTTCCATCGGCAGCGCAGGCGGCCGGCTATACCCAGACCAAGTACCCCATCGTGCTGGTGCACGGCTTGTTCGGATTTGACAACATCGGTCCCGTTGAATACTTCTACGGCATTCCCTCTGCACTGCGCGCCGACGGGGCGAAGGTGTATGTGGTGCAAGTGGCTGCAGCCAACAGCACGGAGGTGCGTGGCGAACAGTTGTTGAGCCAAGTGCGCCAGATTCTGGCTGCCACAGGTGCCGCCAAGGTCAACCTGATGGGCCACAGCCATGGCGGCCCGACCGCGCGCTATGTGGCTTCGGTGCGCCCTGATCTGGTGGCGTCTGTCACCAGCATCGGTGGGGTCAACAAAGGGTCTGCAGTGGCAGACGTGTTGTTGGGCGTGGCACCTCCCGGAAGTTTGCAAAACACCGCTTTGGTATCCGTCACCAACGGCTTGGCTTCCATTATCAACTTCTTGTCGGGCGGAAGCGGTTTGTCCCAGAACGCATTGGCCGCAGCACAATCCCTGAGTACTGCGGGCACTTTGAAATTCAATGCCAAGCATCCGCAAGGTGTGCCTACATCCGCGTGTGGTGAAGGTGCCTACAGCGTCAATGGCGTCGCCTATTACTCCTGGAGCGGAGCCCAGCCGTATTCCAACCTGCTGGATCCCGTGGACCCTGCGCTGGCGCTGACCTCCCTGGCTTTTTTGGGCGCAAAAAATGATGGACTGGTGAGCAGCTGCTCCTCCCGCCTGGGGCGCGTTATCCGTGATGACTATGCCTTCAATCACCTCGATGAGGTCAACCAGACCGTGGGCTTGACCAACTTGTTTGAAACCAATCCGGTCACCATCTTCCGCCAGCAGGCCAACCGCCTGCGCAACGCCGGTTTGTGATGACACTGCGCTGGAACAAGCGCACAGGCCTGGCAACCTTGGGGTTGCTGGGCTTGTTGGGTTTTGCCCTGTGGATAGGGTGGGGGCCAAGCGGAGCCGACGCCTCAAACCCGCCCTCCGTGGAATACAGGCAACCGGCGCTTTCTTTGGCGGGTACTGCACCGGATGGTTTGATGGCATTGCAAGCGAGCGCGTTGAATCCCCTGCCGGGTCAGTGCCGCGAGGCCGGCTGCAGCACACTGGCGTATGGGGAGCTCAAGCGATTGTTTGACTACTACCTCAGCACTGTCGGCGAGCAAACCATTCCAGAAATCACGCGCCAGATACAGCAGGTTCTGGCCGAGAACCTCAGACCCGTCCAGTTGCCTCAGGCCCAGCGCTTGTTGGACCGGTATATCACCTTCAAAGCTGCATTGCTCCGGCTGGAGCAGGATTACGCGAAAAAGCCTGAAGCCGAGCGCAGTTTGCGCGCCCGGTTCCTGGCCATGCAGAGGTTGCGTGACAACTACTTCAGTGCGGAAGAGACACAGGCCATGTTCGGCCTGGAAGACGCCAACGACATGGACGCGCTGGCCCGGCTGGAGATCGCCAATGATGCGACATTGAGCGCGTCAGACAAGCGTTCCCGGCTGGCAACGCTGGATCAGCAAATGCCGCGCATGCTGCGTGAAGACCGGGAAGCGCCTCGTGCAGTGATCCGGCTCGAAGCGCAAATTGCCGCTTTGCGTGCGCAGGGGGCGGGGGATGACGAGGTGTTTCGCGCCCGGGCCAAGACCTTGGACAATGCTGCCGCTGGCCGTTTGGCAGAGCTGGACCAGGAGGAGCGCCAATGGCGCCAAAGGATCGACAGCTATTTGAGTGATCGGGCTCGCGCTTTGCAGCGACTGGCTGATGCGCCGGACTCAGAAAAGCAAGCAGCCTTGACAGACTTGCAGCAGGCCCGGTTCAGTGAGCTGGAGCGCAAGCGCTTGGCGGCGTACGAGCCTTGAACGAAAAAGCCCTCCGGCCTTGTGGGCCGGAGGGCTTGAGGTTTCCCTATCGCGATGCTTAGTTCACGCGAGTGGTGGGATAAAAGGTCGGGAACTGTTCGTTCAGTTTGCTGACTTGTCCAGAGCCGTAAGACACGGCGATGTCACCCGTGCGCTGGGCTTCTGCCAATTCGGCGACCACTTGAGCGCGTGTTTTGCCTGCAGCATCGGACACCTTGGTGGCATAGAACGTAGGGAACTGTTCGTTCAGTTTGTTCACCTGTCCTGAGCCGTTGTTTACCAAGATGTCGCCGGTGCGTTGGGCCGCAGCAAGCTCAGACAGGACTTGTGCACGTGTCTTGCTGGTCTCGACGTTGGCTACGGGGTAGAAGCTTGCAAACTGCTCATTGAGCTTGAAAACCTGGCCGGAGCCGTTGTTCACGACGATGTTACCGGTGCGTTGGGCTTCAGCCAATTCAGCACGGACTTGCTCGCGGGTTTTGCCTGTGTTGTCAGCAGCTTGTGCATGGCCGGTCAGCAAGGCAGCAACGGCGATAGCGATAGAAGCGGTAGCGTATTTCATGATTCACATCCTTCATTCAAAGTTGATTCCGATCGACAGACACAGCGTCTGTCGTTACCGGTATCGAGGGGGCGTATCCAGTGCGTCTCATCGATGGGTTGAACTTTAGAGATCGAAGGCCATCTGAAAAATACCTCTGCAGACAGTGGACCATTACGCAGTTTGAAATAATCGTGTCCTTGAATAGTTTGAAAAGAGACCCATGGACCGATTGATGTCAATGCGGGTTTTCCAGAAAGTGGTGGATGAAGGCGGCTTCGCTGCCGCCGCCCGCGCGCTGGACATGTCTTCAGCCGCCGTGACCCGCCAGATTGCTGACTTGGAAGACTTTTTGGGAGCCCGTCTCCTGCACCGCACCACGCGAAAGGTCTCTCTGAGTCCGGCGGGTGAGACCTATCTGGGCCGGGTGCGCACTATCCTGCAAGACATTGACGAGGCGCACGACCTCACCAGTTCACAAACGCAGGAGCTTTCAGGCGAACTTCGCCTTTTGTCCCCTCCTGCACTGGCTTCCCATGTGATTGGGCCCATCATCGCGGGGTTTACGGCCAAGTATCCCGAGATTTCCTTGCACATGGATGTGGATACCTACACGGTGCCGCCCGTGGAGGACTACGACATCACCATGCTGCCAACGGATGGCAATTACGACGGTAACGTGATCGCGCGCCGCGTTTCGTCCACCCAGTCGATTCTGGTCGCATCGCCCGCGTATCTGAAGCGCATGGGGACGCCCACCACACCGGACGAACTGATTGGCCACCACGTACTGAGGCTCAAGACGCCCCATGTCAGCTTCGACCAATGGCGGCTCTTGAACACAGAGCGCAATGACGAGGCGGGGGTGTTCCCCGTCAAACCCAAGCTTTGGGTCAACCATGGCGACACCTTGCTGCGGGCCGCGGTGGATGGCGCAGGCATTACTTCGGCGGCAGTGACTTTGGTGGCCCCACTATTGACCGATGGCACGCTGGTGAGGGTGTTGTCGCCTTGGATAGGCGGTCATTTGGCCTTGTATGCGGCACTACCCAGTCGCAAATTCATGCCGGAACGCACGAGGGTGTTTTTGGAGTATTTGACGGAGCAAAGCCGCGCCCGCGCGGACGCCATGGTGAAGGCCTGTACCCGCTGCTGAAGACTCGCACCCTTGTCAGTCGCGCACCACGCGCATCAGCTCCTCGCGACTGGTCAGGCCGCTGCTGACCAGTCGTTCCCCATCGTCACGCAGCGGCACCATGCCTTGCTGGAGGGCGGCATGGCGGATGTCTGCCTCTGAAGCGTTATGATGAATCAGCTCGGCAATCGCGTCGTCTGCCACCAGTAGCTCAAACACCCCGGTGCGGCCCAGGTAGCCCGTTTGGCCGCACTGCTCGCAACCCTTGCCCGCGCAGGATTTGCAGAGTTTGCGTACCAGCCGCTGGGCCAGCACGCCGCGCAACGATGAACTCAGCAGGAATGGCTCCACCCCCATGTCGATCAAGCGCGTCACCGCGCTGGCGGAGTCGTTGGTGTGCAGAGTCGCCAGCACCAAGTGACCGGTGAGCGATGCCTGAATGGCGATTTGCGCCGTCTCGAAATCGCGGATTTCTCCGATCATGATCACGTCCGGGTCCTGGCGCAGGATGGCGCGCAAGGCTTTGGCAAACGTCAGATCGATTTTGGGGTTCACCTGCGTTTGGCCCACGCCGGGCAGCTCGTATTCGATAGGGTCTTCCACCGTCATGATGTTCTGGCGAGCGGCGTCCAACCGGCCCAGAGAGGCATACAGCGTGGTGGACTTGCCCGAACCTGTGGGGCCCGTTACGAGAATGATGCCGTGCGGCTGGGCAATCAGGCCCTCAAAGCGGCGCAGCACATCGCCCTGCATGCCCACGGCTTCCAGGCTGCGCTGGTCCTGACTTTTATCCAAGAGGCGCAGCACCGCGCGTTCGCCGTGGGCGCTGGGCAGGGTGCTAACACGCACATCCACGGCACGGGTCCCGATCCGCAAGGAAATGCGCCCGTCTTGCGGCAGGCGCTTTTCCGAGATATCCAGATCAGCCATGATTTTGAGACGCGAGATCAGGGCCGCATGCAGCGCTCGGTGGGCTTGCACCACTTCACGCAAGCTGCCATCCACCCGGAAGCGGACGGACGAATTGCGTTCGTAGGGCTCAATGTGGATGTCGCTCGCACCGTCACGGGCTGCTTGCGTCAGCAGCGCATTTAGCATGCGGATGATGGGCGCGTCATCCGCGGTTTCCAACAAGTCTTCGACGGCGGGCAACTCCTGCATCATGCGGCTCAGGTCCGCTTCGCCCTGCACCTCATTCATCACCGTGGCCGCGCTCGATTCGCCCTGGGCGTAGGCCACGCTAATGCGCTGGATCAGTTCCGCCGCATCCTGGGTTTGCAGGCTGTCGATACGGTATTTGCGCATCACCTCCGAGATGGCCGACGGCGGTGTCGCGCCATGGACCCACAAGCTCAGACGCTCGTTATCGTCTTCCAGCAGCAACTGCTGGGTGCGCGCAAAGGCGTAGGGCAGCGGGTAGCGCATGGGCCGGGCTTATTGCGCAGGCGCTACCGGCGGCACAGGCGCCGCAGCGACCGGCTTGGCGGGCAGCCCCGGCAACACTGGCGCTTCATTGACTGGCATCGTATTGCTGGGCTCCGGTTGGGCGCCCTGCTGAGAGCTGCGCATCTGCTCATAACGTTCGTTAGATAGTGCCTGAGTGGCCGTGGCATCTCGCACCACCACCGGGCGCAGAAACACCATCAGGTTGGTTTTCTTGCGGCTGCGGGATTCGCTCTTGAACAGGTTGCCGAACCACGGCACATCGGCAAGACCCGGCACTTTTTCCTGGTTGCCGGCGTACTCGTCTTGCAGCAGTCCACCCAGCACCACCACCGCGCCGTCTTCCACCAGCACGTTGGATTCGATGGTGCGTTTGTTGGTCGTCGGGCCATTGGCAGCGCCGGCGGTGGAGGCCAAGACACTGGAGACCTCCTGGTAAATCGCCAGCTTGATGGTGCCGTTCTCACTGATTTGCGGTTTGACCTTGAGCGTCAGGCCTACGTCCTTGCGTTCAATCGTCTGGAAGGGGTTCACGCTGCCACCGTTGCTGCCGGTGTTGGTGAACTGGCCAGTCACAAAGGGCACGTTCTGCCCGATGACGATCTTGGCCTCTTCGTTGTCCAGGGTCAGCAAATTGGGGGTGGAGAGCACATTGCCGCTACCTGTCGATTCCAGGAATCGGGCCAGAAATCCCAGCACATACACCCCATTCGTCCGGTTCGCCGCGCCTATGTTCAGCCCCTTGGCGGGTGACACGGTGCCGGATGCACCCGCGGCGGCCAGGCTGATGATGTTGCTGCCCGCGCTGCCGAAGTTGGTGCCCAGCACACCGATGGCGCTGTCGCCTGCATTGCCCAGCGCGCCTTGCCACTGAATGCCGAATTCCGCCGCCTTGTCGGCGCTCACCTCGGCAATCAGGCTTTCCACAAACACCTGCGCGCGGCGGGCATCGAGCTTGTCGATGACGGCGCGTAACTGCCGGTACTGCGGTTCGCTGGCAGTGATGATGAGGGAGTTGGTGGCCGGGTCGGCCTGGATCTGCCCGCCGGTGCTGGGTGCTGCGGCTGCGCCCAGGTTGGCGCCGCCAGCTCCCGGCGTGGCGGCAGCCGTTGGGGTAGCCGGTGAAGGCGAACTGCTGCTTGTCGAACCTGTCGCACTGATGGCCGCGCGCAGGGTGGTAGCCAGTTGGGTGGCGTTCGCGTTCTTCAGGTAGACCACATAAATATTGCCTGCAGCGCCATTGGCCCCCGCCATCGGCTGGTCTAGCTTGTCGATCAGGTTGCGTGCCAAAGCCAGGCGGGCTTGGTTGGCTGCACGCACGATCAAGGTGTTGCTACGGGGTTCAGCGACCACAGTCGTCTTGAAGCTCGCATCCGCGGTTCCACCAGCGGCGCCCGCACCGGAGCTTTCCATCAGCCGCAACACCAAGGGTGCGAGGTCCGTGGCACTGGCATTCTTAAGCGTTATGACTTCCACATCCGTGGCATTGGGCACATCCAGCGCTGCCACGATGCGGGCTAGGCGCCTCAGGTTGTCGGCGTAGTCGGTGATCACCAGCGAATTGGTCGCCGGGTTCACATTGATCGGGTTGTTGGGGTTGATCAGCGGGCGCAGCACCGCCACCAGGTTGTTCGCGTTTTCGAACTGCAGCTTGATGATTTGCGTCACCAGCTGGTTGCCCGGCGCGTTGGCCATGCCGCTGTCGGTGGAGGCTACGCTGCCGCCCAACAATTTGGCGTCTGCCTCAGGCACCACTTTGTCGAGACCGTCGGCCTGCACCACGGTGTAGCCCATGGTGCGCAACACGGCCAGAAAGTGGTTGTATGCGCGGGCGGGGGACATGGGGCTGTCCGACACCAGTGTCATGGTGCCTTTGACGCGGGGATCCACCACCACATTGCGCCCAGTGAGGGTGGCCATGGTGCGGGCCACGGCTTCGATCTCGGCGTTGCTGAAGTTCAGAGTAATCGGTTCGCCGCGCTTGGCTGCCGGAGTCCCTGCATTTGTCTGCGCCCAAGATTGGGTGCTAAATAGGCCACTGGCGCCCGTGCACAGTGCGCCAGCAGCTATCAATTGAATAGCAATGGTGGTGATGCGCCGTTGCGGGGGCTGATGTTGTTGTGGCATTCCTTAACCCAGGTGAATCAGAGACCTTGCGCCTTGGCGCTGCCCGATGATATTCAGCAAATTGGAAAGCGCATCTTCCCGGCCATCAGCGGCGGTCGCTTCTCCGTCAAAAACAACACGCCGGTTCTGGATGACACCGCTTCCACGCAACTGCAAAGCCCCTTCCAACGTGCTCAAGGTCAGATCCGGATGGGTGGCCCC
Source organism: Curvibacter sp. Hmag1.1 (assembly GCF_059769165.1). Classification (NCBI taxonomy): domain Bacteria; kingdom Pseudomonadati; phylum Pseudomonadota; class Betaproteobacteria; order Burkholderiales; family Comamonadaceae; genus Curvibacter; species Curvibacter sp. Hmag1.1. The sequence goes on along the minus strand of NZ_JBMBGX010000002.1, from coordinate 1,107,094 downwards.
GTGCAAGGCAAATCGGTAGCTCCCTATGGGCTTCAGGGTGGACAGGCTGGTGCTCACGCCCAGCGCATCGAGCTGCAGGGCGCCTTGTAGTTGCAAGCCCTCGGTACCTCCCCGAATGTCCAGTGCGCGTGTGCTGAGTTCCAGCCGGCCTTGGGGTTGCATGGTGTTCCAGGGCGTGCCGAGCCCGGTCAGCATAGATGCTGGCATCCGCAGAGGCTGGCTGGAAGGCAGGTCGTCGGTCTGGAGCTGTACGGTGTGCAGGTCGGTGCTGATACGCCAGATCCACGGCTGGCTCAGGCAGCAGTCGGCACGCCATTGCACCCGCAGGCCGGGTTGCTGGTGAATCCATGCCGGGCGCAAGGTCCATTCCAGCTGGCCCGGCAGGGCGGTACTGCCTTGGGCGTCGCTTTGGAATGTCAGCTGGCCGCTCCCATTCCAGAGCGTGCCTTGGGCGTTGTGCAGTTGCAAAGGCGAGCCCGCCCAATCCAGTCCCGCGGCTAGCCAACGCGCAGGTGCAAACACCAATGTTCCGGCCAGCAGGCCTAGGGTGATACCGCTGACGGCCCAGGCCCACGGTGCGCGATAGCGCGAGGTGCGCACGCTGCTCGCCCGCTCGGTGAGCACGGGCAGGGGGGTGCGGAGCAATAGCGGGTTTGCGGCCATGGTCTCAGCCTCCCGGCAAGTTGAATTGCACGGTGCCGCTCCAACTGCTGCCTTCGCGGCTCAGCTTGGCTTGTGCGGGTACCAGACGCGCCTCGCTGCGGGCGCGGGCCAGCCACTGTGCCAGCACGGCAGCGTCCAGGCCTCTGAAGGTGACGGTCGCTTGCTGCCCGATGACCAACAGGTTGGCCTTGGTGCCCAGGCTTGCCACAGTGCTTTGCAAGGCGGCTTGCGCGGCACGGCCATCGACGGCGGGCTGGCCTTTGAGGTTCTGCGCGCGCATCTGCAAGGCTTGCATGGACTGCAGCTGTGCATCCAGCGTGCCACGCTGGGCAGGGTAGGCTTTGACGGTGCGCAGGGCCGGTGCGATGCCCACGGTCCAGAGCAATGTACCCAGCACCAACACGGCGGCCAGGGTCAGCAAGCGCTGCTCACGGGCCGGGCGTTGTGCCCACCAGAATGCGGCGGCCGAGGGGGATGTGTCGCTGCGGCTCATGGGCTGACCACCAAGGCGTTGCCGTCCAGGCGGGTGCGGTAGCCGCGGGATTGCAGTCCGTCGCGCAGGCGCTGTGTGTCCTCGGCGTCTGCATTGAAAGCGCTCAAGCGCAGCTCTCCCGCTACAAATTCAATAGCTGCTGGCGCACCATTGGCGGGCGCCAGCGCGCCAAAAGCCTCCAAAATGCGCTCCAGGTCGCGCGATTGGGCCTGGCCACTGCTTTGGCCTAATGCGTCTACGGCGCGTTGCATTTGCAGCGGCGCATCCACCACTACCGTCGTGTTGGGAAAAGTGGTGAGCAGCACGTTCTGGATGGCGCTGCGCTGGCTGCTCAGGGCTTGGCGGGCTTGCCATGCTTGTGCGTTCAGGCCTGCGACCTGAACGGCACAGAGCAGCGCAAATGCCCAGCGGGCGGGCCGCCATGCGGGCGCCTGCCACAGCATCAGCGCAGCGTCACCCGCACGGCGTAGTGCGGCGTTGCGGGTGGCGAATTCCCCTTGGGCGAGGTTCCAGTCCGTATCGGTGCAGCTTTGCAGTCTTTGGGCGCGGTGCTGCACGGTGACTTCGCGGTGCAGCAGCTGCTCGGCCAAAGCAGCGCAGGCCGGCTCCGCATACACGGCAGCGTCTGTGGGCAAAGCGGCCGGCGCTGTACCGGAGCTTGTATTGCTGGGAGGCACGATGCGGCGATACACACCAGCGTGGTCTGCCCACACCAGCTCGGCGCCCTCGGCCTCTCCGGTGAGCCAGAGCGTGGTTGGGGAGTCCGAGAGGGTCGATGGCGCCCATTCTGGGGCTATGCGGCGTACGGTGTGCCCGGCACCCGTCAGCGCGCTTAACGTGTTCTTGAGCCACACCCTTTGGCAGGCGGCCACCCAGAGGGCGCCAGATTCGCCGGCGTTCGCTTGAACTGCCAGATGCAGCTGCGCGGGTTCATCGAGCAACTGGTCTTCCAGCAAGCCTTCCAAAACGGCACGCAGTTTGGCCGGGTTGCGGGCCTGTCCGTTACGCACCAACAAGCCGGGCGGCAGGCTCACCCGGTGCCAGGACAGGGCGGCTGCCGGGACGATCAGTATGGTCTCTGCGTTGCCGCTTGCGGCTGGGGTCGCGGCGCTTTGCTGTGTGGACTGTAGGATGTCGCTGCGCACGCAATCCCACATCGCACCATCTGGTGCGTGGGGGGCTGGGGGCATGACAAGGAGCGGGCGCATGGATCTTTCATTGTACGGAGGCATCCAGGGGCGCCTCGCGTTCTTTCCAGAGGGCTTTCGCCAGCAAACCTTCACGTTGCACTACGGTGCGCTCTTGGGTTGTCAAGGTACCCATGCGAAGCCGCACACGCACTTCGAAAAAGCGCGAGTTCACGCTGTGCAGGTTCTCACTGAAGGTACTTTCGGCTTGCCCGATGGCGCTGGCCGCATCGGCCAGATTGCGAAAAGGGGTCTTGGCCCGGGTGTCTATCAGTCGCTGGGCATTTCCGGCATCCAGTCCCTGCGTAATGGCTTGCAGCACCAGCGAGGGAGCGGTGTTGATGTTGACAGTCGTCCGGTCCGGGAGGACCACGACATAGGGTCGCAGCAGGGCGACGGAGCGTGCAGACAGCCCCAGCCATCGCATCTGATCCAGGCTTCGCGGAATGAGGGGAATCCCGTTGGCCAGGCGCGTCGCGGCAGTACTGGAGTTGCGGGTGGTGTTGGCTGCCGCGGCACTGCCTTCGGGGGGCTCCAGTCCAGCCCGCAAATTTGTTACCAGTAGTTGCAATTCCGCTGGGGGAATCTGTAGCGCTTCAAACAAGCGGCCGAATGCGCGCAGGGTCGGTCCGTGAGTCTGCTGGTCCAGCACGAGATTGGTCACATTCAGTCGCGACTGCAGGTCGGTGATGCTGCCGGAGAGGTAGGCGTTTTGCAGCGCATCGCTCGCCAGTGGCTCATCGCCCACGGCGCCATTGGCGAGGAATGTGCTGAGCTTGGCCTCCTGCAAGGTGATGGCCCAGGGCTCGCCGAGGTGGTCCACCGCGCCGGAGCGGGCGTCCTCCCGCAAGATGAGGCGGGCCCAGTCGGTGGTGCCGTGCAGTATCCAGTTGGCTTGCACCCGCGCACGCTCGGAGGCTTCGAGGTCGTAAGCACGCGCCTGCTGCCACAAGGCGGCGGTGCTGAGCGTGGCTACCAGCGCCATCAGCAGCAGGGCTGTCAGGATGGCTGCACCTTGAAGCCCCGCTTTGCGGAGTAGTTTGCGACCGGTACCCGTCATTGAGCGGCTCCGGTCAAGGTGCTGCGGGCCCAGTCGCGCACCACCGTGCCCGCCAGCGGATGGCGGGGGGGCAAGGTGAGTACCAAGCGTACGCCATCAGGGATGACGGAGCTGTCTTGCGCGTCAGTGCTGGAGAGCGGGTTGCTCCAAGCGCTTCCCCGGTAAAAGAACAGCTGCCAGCCATCGAGCGCCACCACCGACACCTCACGCTGACGCAAGCCGGGCTCGTTCCCAGAGGAGTTGTTGGCGCCCCTGATGCTGCCTTCCGCACCCTGGGCCCATGCAGCTGCGGCGGCCCACGCGGCTTGCCAAGCCTCGCGGGTCTGCACCGGGCCTGATTGCCAGCGCAGCCAGAGGGCTTGGCCCTCGCGCTCGGCGCGTGTCCATGCCACGACGATGGCGCCGTCCCCGTCCTGCACACTGCGGCGTGTGAGTCGCAGGGCGCGGCCATCCCATTCCAGGCTGCGGGTTTGGGGGAGTTCCAGCACGGCGTCCAGATCGGCGGTCCATTGGTTGAGGCCGGCTTCGGTGGTGAGCACCGCGTCGTTGTGGCTGCGGTTGACTTCCATGGCCTGTTGCATGCCGCCGAGCGCCTGCCAGCCCATGGTGGCCATCAAGGCCATGACGGCCAGCGCAACCAGCAGTTCGATGAGCGTGAAGCCCCGCATTCCGGAGCTGCGGTTACGGCGGAGGGCAGATGGGCGCATCAGTACCGGCCCACCACGGTGCTCAGTTGCAGCAGGGCGATGCCTGACTGGGCCACGCGCGCCTCCACCCGCCGGAAATTCGGGTTGGGCGTGGCCTGCACCAACAGGCGCAGCTCCAGGGTCTGTCCGCCTTGGGTGCACTCCTGGGTGTTGTCGCTCACGTCAGGCAATTGGCGGCTGAGGCGGATTTGCACCAGGGCGTTCTCGGCGCAGAGCTGGGCCAGCACCCGGCTGCTTTGGCGTTCGGTGCTGCGCGTCATGGTGGCGCTGGCTCGCAATCCGGCGATCAGGGTCACTGCCACGATGGCAAGCGCCACCAGCACTTCAATCAGGGTGAAGCCGCGACGGCGGTTTAAGGGTTTGCCCGTGTTCATGGCGGCGCGTTGCGGACCTCAAAAGCGCGCAGGCCGTCGGTGCTGATCCAGCGGCTGCGGTCCGGCGCCTCCCGGCTCCACAGGCGCAGGCTTTGCGGACCGATCACCGGCTCCGGGCCCAGTTGCAGCGGCGTGTCGCTTTGCGCTTGCATACCGGCTTGCTCCCAGCGCTGGGGTCGGGCGGTGAGACCGTTGGTGAACTCAAAACCCTCCGCCGTGGCGCGCCACTGCAGTGCGACGCCGCTGGCCCGGGATTCGGCTCGGGCGGATTCGAGCAAGGCGACCAGGCGCTGGGCTTCGCGGTCCAATTGGTTCTGGGCGCTGTCACGCAGTGCAAAGGCCACCATGGCCGATGCCATGCCCACGATGGCGACGACGATCATCAGCTCCAGCAGCGTGAAACCGTGCTGGCCTGCATTGCGCCAGAAAGATGCGGGCGATTTACCAGTTGCCGATATCGGCATCTTTGCCTTCGCCTCCGGCCTGACCGTCTGCGCCGAAGGACATCACATCCACCTCGCCTTTGAGGCCGGGGTTGATATAGAGGTAGGCACGGTTCCACGGGTCAGCCGGCAGCTTGTCGAGGTAGGGTCGCCAGTTGGCAGGCACGGGGCCCGCGGTGGGCTTGGCTACCAGTGCTTGCAGGCCTTGCTCGGCGGTGGGGAAGCGTTGGTTGTCCAGCTTGTAGAGCTTGAGCGCCTGACTCAGGTTGGCGATGTCGGTTTTGGCTGCAGTGACGCGGGCGTCGTCGGCACGGTCCAGCACATTGGGCACGATCAGGGCTGCCAGCACGCCGATGATGACCAGCACCACCATCAGTTCGATCAGGGTGAAGCCGTGCTGGGCAGCGCGCTGGAGACGGTGAAGCGGGTTCATGGGGTGTGCCGTTGGATCGGTCGGGTGGAGAAAAGTGCCTTCAATGATAATGCGGCCATGGTATCTGTTGCGTCTGTCTGGCCCCCGCGCATTGCTGCTCTGGTTGTATCCACCGCGGCTGCACTGAGCGTCGCGTATTGGGGCTTGCATTGGAAATTGCCGTCCAGCCCGGTGTTGGCCGCGACCTCTTCGAGTGCGGGCGACCAGCCGGTGGACAGCAGCGCGGTCGCCAAAGCCTTGGGCGCGACAGCCACCGCCAAGGACGTCACGCCCTTGGCGCCTCAGGCCACGGAGGCATCGCGCTTTGTGTTGCAGGGGGTGGTGGGTAATGCCAGCTCCGGCAGCGCGCTGATTGCGATTGACGGTAAACCGCCCAAGCCGGTGCGGGTGGGGGATGCAGTGATAGAGGGGTGGACTCTGCGTCTGGTTGAGGGCCGCCGCGCAGTGCTCAGCCGCGATGGTGCGGAATTGGAGCTTACCCTGCCCGCATTGTCCAAGCCCGCGACTTTAAGTAAAAAGGCGCCCTAGCGCCCGTCCGCTCTGCGCGGGCAGCTATCATTTTTGAAGAAACATCCGGTACACCGGGTTGTGGGTTTCTTCCACATACGGGTAGTTCAGGGTCTGCAAAAACTTCTCAAAGGCTTTGTCATCCGCAGCCGGCACTTGCAGGCCCACCAGAATGCGGCCGTAGTCGGCACCCTGGTTGCGGTAGTGGAAGAGGCTGATGTTCCAGCCCGGGCGCATGAGGCTCAGGAACTTCATCAGCGCGCCCGGCCGCTCGGGGAATACAAACCGCAGCAGCCGCTCGTCTTGCGCCAAACTGGATATGCCGCCCACCATGTGACGGATATGCTCTTTGGCCAGTTCGTCGTGCGTCAGGTCCAGGGTGTTGAATCCGTTTTTCTCAAAGTTCTTGGCCACCTTGGCAGACTCGCCCTTGCTTTGGGTGGTAAGGCCCACAAACACATGGGCGTTGGCCGCATCGCTGATGCGGTAGTTGAATTCGGTCACATTGCGGGTGCCACCAGGCAGCTCGCCGATCAGCTCGCAAAAGCGCTTGAAGCTACCGCGCTCTTCAGGGATGGTGACCGCGAACAGGGCTTCACGTTCTTCACCCACTTCGGCCCGCTCGGCCACGAAGCGCAGGCGGTCGAAGTTCATGTTGGCGCCGCACAAGATTGCAGCGTAGGTTTCACCCTTGGTTTTGTGTTCGGCCACGTACTGCTTGATCGCCGCTACCGCCAGTGCGCCAGCGGGCTCCACGATGCTGCGGGTGTCTACAAAGATGTCCTTGATGGCAGCGCACACAGCGTCCGTGTCCACCGTCACGTAGCCGTCGACCAGGTCGTGGGCGATGCGGAAGGTTTCTTCACCGACCAGCTTCACGGCGGTGCCGTCGGAGAACAGGCCCACGTCGGGCAGGGTGACGCGCTCGTGCGCGCCCACCGACTGGATCATGGCGTTGGAGTCGTTCATCTGCACCCCGATAACCTTGACGCCGGGCGCCACCGCCTTGATGTAGTTCGCCACCCCCGAGATCAGGCCGCCACCGCCAATGGCCACAAACACTGCATCAATGCCGGGACCGGTTTTGCTGCCGGTTTTGTGGCCGGACTTGGCGGCCTTGTCAGCACCCAGGGTCTGCACCTGCCGCATGATTTCCATGGCCACCGTGCCCTGGCCGGCGATGACGTCCGGGTCGTCAAAGGGGTGCACAAAGGTGAGTCCCTCTTTCTTTTGCAGAGCCAGTGCGTGGTCGTAGGCATCGGAATAGCTTTCGCCGAACAGCACCACTTCGCCGCCGAAGCCGCGTACGGCATCGACCTTGAGTTGGGGCGTGGTGGTGGGCATCACGATGATGGCACGCACGCCCATGCGGCTGGCGGACAAGGCCACGCCCTGGGCGTGGTTGCCGGCGGAGGCGCAAATGACGCCTTTGGCAATCTGCTCGGCAGGCATTTGGGCCATCTTGTTGTAGGCGCCACGCAGCTTGAAGCTGCGCACGGGCTGCTGGTCTTCGCGCTTGAACAACACCGTGTTGTGCAGGCGCCGGCTGAGCGCGCGGGCGGGCTCCAGCGCAGTTTCCACCGCCACGTCGTACACACGGGCGGTGAGAATCTTCTTCAGGTAGTCGGCCGGGGTGAGCGGGGCTGGGGTTTTCGGGGCGGGGGACGGGGTCTTGGTGCTCACAGGGCTACACTCCGGTGGGTGAGAAAAGCAGTCGTGGCGCTCCGCGCGGAGCGATTTACGGCATTGTAACGATGTATAGAGTTGCCCCGCGCGGGGCTTAGACAGGAAACACACCATGGAATGCACCGTAAGTTGGACCGGCGGCCTCAATACCCGCTCTGGCATGGGCTTTGTGGCCGAGACCGGCAGCGGCCATACGCTGATGATGGATGGCGCCCCTGACGCTGCCAAACCTGAAAACGGTGGCCAGAACCTTGCGCCCCGCCCGCTGGAAACCGTGCTGGCAGGCACGGGGGGGTGCACTGCCTATGACGTGGTGCTTATCCTCAAGCGCGGCCGCCATGACGTGCAGGGCTGCACCGTGAAGCTGACCGCTGAGCGTGCCGAAACAGACCCCAAGGTGTTCACCAAAATCCACATGCAGTTCACCGTGACAGGCAAAGGAATTCCGGCCACCGCGGTGGAGCGCGCCATTGCCATGAGCCACGACAAGTACTGCTCTGCCAGCATCATGTTGGGCAAGACAGCGGACATCACTACAGGGTTTGACCTTATAGAGGTCTGATGACTTTTGCAAAAAAGCGCTAGATAATCGGATTTTCTCAATAGTCGTCAGACGACTAAATGTGGAGTCCGGGATATGTCTAGAGGTATTTGGCTGGTTTCTTTGGTGTCTGCGGTCATGGGCTTGGCTGGGTTGACTGGATGTAGCTCTTTCGCATCCAACACCATGGCGGCTGCACCCGCTCGTTCACCGCAGGTTCTGAAAACGGTTGCCCTGATCATGGGCGAGCCCAACTTCTCGGTGGATGGCGCCTACCAGGAGCTCGAAGAGGGTCAATACACCCAGCCCGAACTGCGCAACGGCAGTCTGGTGATGGCCCCGCTGGGCGATATCGTTCCCTACCTTGGAGGGCAGTACAGCTTTACTGTTTCGGACGGACGCCTCCGACTTTCGCTCGGTGACAAGACGCTTGTGGCGAGCGTGGGGCAGCGCAAGGCCACAGTCAACGACGAACCGGTGGTTCTGGATGCGCTAGTCGAAGAACGCGGCGGGAGCGCCTGGGTGCCGGTGAGCTCCGTGTGGGAAGCCTTGGGCGGTTTTGTGAAATGGGACAAAGCCCGTCAGCGCCTCACAGGCGCGTTTGTCCTGCCCGCTGGTGCGAAACTGGCCGATTTTGCGCGTGGTGGGCCGGTGACGGAAGAGACTTTGTTGTCCCAAAATGCGGCGTTTTATGGATCTGCGGACGGAGTGCGCATGGCTGACGTCATCGTGGGATACCAGAATGCGGACGGTGGTTGGCCCAAACTGGAGAAAACCGTCAGTCTCTTGACCCCGGTGAATAAGGAAGCAATGACCGGGTTCCGCAGCAAGTCCACCATTGACAATGACTCCACGACCAAGCAGTTGGTCGCGTTGGCCAAAGTGCATGCGGTCAGCGGCAAGTCCAGCCACAAAGCATCTTTTTTGCGCGGCCTGGACTACCTGTTGGCGGCCCAGCACGCGAGTGGTGGTTGGCAACAATTCTGGCCCCAGCCACAGGGTTACAAGGCGCGCATCACTTTCAATGATGACGCGATCGCAAACGTATTGGAAATACTGCGTGACGTTGCCAACAGAGAGCCAGAGATGGCATTTGTGGATGCTGCAAGGGTCGAAAAAGCCCGCAATGCCTATGAAAAAGGACTGAAGCTGATCCTGGCAAGTCAAATACGGATCGATGGTAAAAAAGCCGGATGGGCCGCCCAATACGATGAGGTCACCCTGAAACCAGCGATGGGGCGTGCTTTTGAGCTGCCGTCGGTGAGCGGAGATGAAAGCGTCAATGTGCTTCGCTTCCTGATGTCTGTACCGAGTCCGCAGCCCGAGGTCGTGGACGCTATCCAAAGCGGTGTCGCTTGGTTTGAGGCTGCAAAAATTTCCGGCATGCGCTTGGTCCAGGTGAACGACAAGACACTGGAGTTTGGCTTTGATCGGCGGGTGCTTGCAGACGCCAGTGCGCCACCTGTGTGGGCCAGGTTTTATGACCTGGAGACCGGCCGCCCGCTATTCACCTCCAGGGATGGGGTCAAAAAAACGAGCTATGCCGATGTGAGTTACGAGAGGCGTGTGAAATACAACTGGTACACCAGCGCGGCTCTGGAACTGCTGACCAAAGACTATCCGGCATGGTTGGCTCGGAACAAGGTAGGTGGCCGTTAGGGCGCGGTATCAAATCCGCTCCGCCACGGTGGTCATGACCTTGGCAGCAGCGCGCATCAGTTCTTTGACGGGCTGGGGGAGTTCGGTGGCGCCCGCAGCCGCTGCGTCATCTGCATGACGCAGCTCATCGCTTTGCATTTGTGCGACGATGGCTCGCGACTCATGATCGCCCTCCGGAAGCATGGAGAGGTGACTCTCCAAGTGGGCTCCGACTTGGCGCTCTGTTTCCACTACAAAGCCCAAACTCAGGGCATCGCCCATGCGGCCTGCGAGCAGGCCAAGCCCAAAAGCTCCGGCATACCAAAGCGGATTGAATATGGAAGGGCGGGAGCCCAAGGCGTCGAGTCTTTGCGCTGTCCACGCCAGGTGGTCTGTTTCTTCGGTGCAAGCTTTGGTGAAGTGTTCACGCAGCGCCTTGTTGGGGGTGGCCAAAGCTTGCGCTGTATATAAAGCCTGTGCACAGACTTCCCCCACATGATTTACACGCATCAGGCCAGCTGCCTTCCTTTTGTCTGCATCACTCAGCTTGGTTTCTCCTTCCGGCAATGTGGGGCAAGCCTGAGAGGGGCGCGGGGTGGCAAACAAGGTCCGCAAAGCGGTATCGGCAGCGTTTAAAAGGGAATCCATACAAATGCTCTGGTTTTCGCGTCAAATCAGGTAAGAAGTCTATCGAGAGTGTGAAAAACTGCACTTGACGTGGGTTAAAGGCCTTGTTGCACGTCCACAACGGTAACCCGTAGGAACCCTGATTTTTCATCCGTTTTCTTTGCCAAAGCTTCACCGCTCTGTTGCAATAGCTCCAACTTCCTGAACAAGGAGGTTGGCCCGGAGTTCCGAACAATCGGTCCGGAGCTCTATGTTTAACCTTGGAGTATTTCTAATGAAAAAGACTTTGATCGCTTTGGCCGTTCTGGCTGCTTCCGGCGCTTCTTTCGCACAAGTGTCCATCACTGGTGGCGTTGCTTACGGTTACCGCGTTTCTACTGGTGTTGACGCTTCGACAACTTCCACTGGTACCGACCAAGGCGGCTTGGGTAACGACACCAGCGTTGTTACATTCACTGCCTCCGAAGACCTCGGCGGTGGCTTGACTGCCAAGGCAGTGATGACTATCGACGGTCTGACACGCGCTGGCGTGGGCTCTGGCGATTCCAGCTTGGACTTGGCTGGTTCTTTCGGTAAGGTTTCTTTGGCTACCGGCCGTGGCTCTGACTACCTCTCCGGCGGTACCGCTGGCGTGGGTGGCGTTGGCTTGGACGGTAAAGTGTTCTCCGACCTGACCGCGGCTGACAGCATTTCTTACACTTCCCCTTCTTTCGGTGGCTTCACAGTGGGTCTGAGCCACTCTGAAAGCGCTATCGACCAAGCTGGCGAAAAAGCATCTCCCATCGGTTTGGGTGTTGGCGCTGCAGGCACACCCGCAGGTGCTAAGTACCAGCGTTCTTCCGGTCTGACTTTGGGCTACGCTGCTGGCCCATTGGCTGTGAACGGTAACTACACAGTGTGGGACCAGCAAGGTACTGCCGCTACTACTAACGGCAAGAGCCGTGTGAGCATCCGCGGTGCTTACGACTTCGGCGTTGCCAAGCTGGGTGCAGGCGTTCGCAACACTCAATTCGTGACCGGTACACGTACTGACACTTTCTTGGCTGTTGGAGCTCCTTTGGGTGCATTGACTCTGGGTGCTGACTGGGGTTCCCGCGTTCAAAACGACACAGCCGCTGGCGGCAGCGCTGAAGGTACACGTACAGGTTACGGCCTGAAGGCTGAATATGCTCTGTCTAAGCGTACTTCCATCGTTGCTTCCTACGCTCGTTGGGACAAAGTGGTTAACGCTGCTGGCGCATCTACAGAAACCAACCTGTTGTTGTCCCACTCCTTCTAATTCACAGCTGGCCTAAGCCAGTTGGATTTAAAAGTTAAAGCCGCCTTCGGGCGGCTTTTTTATTCCGAAACGAATTCGTATTGTGAAAAAAATGGCGTAGTTGGTGCTATTACAACAAAAAGCGAAAAACGAACGGTCGCTCTATATTTTGAGCCTCAACTTACATGACGGCAGTGTGAATTTTTGTTTCAATAGCATTTACTTCTTTAATTGGGAAGTAAGTAGCTCACTGGTTTGCCTCTGGTGACCCATGAGACCTCTAACTTTTTTGAGTGAGACAAACGATGAAAAAATCTCTTATTGCGTTGGCCGTCGTGGCTATCAGCGGTGCAGCAAGCGCCCAAGTCACAATCACTGGCACGCTTGCGTCCGGATATAAGCAATCTTCGGTTTCAGGTGCAGCCGGAACTGGAAATGAGTTGACAAAAAACAAGCTTTTGGCCGGAGTCGCAGATTCTTTTGTTGGTGGTAGCGGTGGCAATGCAACCGGGGACAGCTCTGGTCTTGGATTGGACACTTCAACTATCACATTCGCAGCCACCGAAGATTTGGGTGGCGGCATGAAGATCGTCGCCTCGATGAATATCGATGCTTTGAACCGTAAAGAAGTCGCGGGTGGAGATTCCTCATTGAAATTGACTACCGGTATTGGTCGTTTCACTTTGCAAACATACCGCCCCGTAGACTATCTTTCGGGTGGTATCTCTGGAGTAGGTGGTGCGGGTTTGGACGACCGCGTGTTTTCCGCGCGGGTGAATCGTGATGCCTTTGGTTTTGACACGAAGCTGGGTCCAGTATTTGTCGGCGTGTCTTTTTTGGAGGCAGGTAAGAGCAAGACAAGCACAACAACCGATGTCGGTTTGGGTGTGGGTGCTGCAGGTGCTGCAGGAACTACCGGTCAACGCATCAATTCTTACTCGGTCACCTATGTTGGTGGACCGTTGATCGCCAACCTGAATTACCTGACATATGACAGCATGGGTACTACTGATGCTGGCTACAAAGATGTCATCCGTACAGCAGGTTCTTACGACCTTGGATTCATGAAGATGGGAGCAGGGTATTCATTAACCACAACAGCTGCAGGGGGCAAAGTCGCAGATGCTTTGGTAGCTGCATCTGTACCCGCTGGCAATTGGACCTTCGGTGCTAACTACGGTGTAGGTACTGTAGACGGCACGACAATCGCTCGTAGTGCGGCCGGCCAAGCTCTAATAGCAAACGGTACGGCAGAAGCCGCTGTGCCAGCGACCTTGAATGCTTTGGGTATCAATGCAGACTCTTTGAATGGAACGCGATCTGGCTACAGCTTGACCGCAGGTTATGCTCTGTCCAAGCGCACATCCTTGACTGCTTCTTATGTGAACTGGCTGTCTAGCCCCTTCGCTGCAACTCGCAATACAGAAGCAAGCCTTTTGTTGTCCCACTCTTTCTAATCTGACGCTGGCCTAGGCCAGTGGCTGACGAAGAAAAAAGCCCCGCTGCAGCAATGCAGTGGGGCTTTTTACTGGGTGACGAGGAGAGTGAGCGCTGGGAGGCGTGTCAGCTTTCAAATCAAGCGTAGCGCTTGTTTCGCAAATTGTGCTTCATCTCACTCAGCAAAGGTTGCAGCTTCCCACCGCCGATGCGCAAGGCTACGCAGGTAGCCAGAATGTCGATGATCATCAGGTGCAAGAGTCGGGAGACCATGGGGCTGTATTTGTCAAAGCCTTCCGGGTGGTCCGCACTCAGGTGAATGTGCCCTGCACTGGCCAAGGGAGAGCCACTGGCGGTAATGACGATAGCGGTAGCACCGTTCTTGCGCGCAATGTCGCAGGCATCCATCAGGTCGCGGGTACGGCCTGAGTTGCTGATCACCACCACGCAATCGCCTGGCCCCAAGATGGAGGCGCTCATCACCTGCATATGGCCATCGCTGTAGGCGGTGGTGTTGATGCCCAACCGGAAGAACTTGTGTTGCGCATCCTGCGCGACGATGCCTGAGTTACCCACGCCAAAGAACTGGATCTGGCGACCCGCGCCGTAGGCTTCGACCAAGGCGACCACCGCCTTTTCAATGGCCATGGTGGAAGCATCATTCCGGTAGCGCAAAAAGGCGGCTACGGTGTTGTCGATCACCTTGACCATCACGTCACCGGTCTTGTCATCGGCGTCCACACTTCGGTGAATGAAGGGAACACCTTCATTCACAGTGCCAGCCAGTTTGAGCTTGAAGTCGGACAGGCCGTCGTAGCCCACGCTTCGACAAAACCGTACAACCGTGGGTTTGCTGACGTGGGCACGGTCGGCCAACTCACTGACGGGCAGCTTTGCGAAAGCGCGAGGATCTGCCAAACAGAGCTTGCCGACGCGCTGCTCGGCTGGAGCCAAAGATGGCAGGGATGCTTTGATTCGATCCAACATGGTCGGTACTTCCAGGTGGACGTAGCGGTCGCCTCAGGCGGCCCCTACGTCATCAGCACATCAAGACTCTTCTGACCAGCAGAAGCCGTCGCGGGCGATCATGGCGCTGGAGGCACTGGGGCCCCAGGTGCCGGCGGCGTAGAGTCGCGGGCCGGAGGTGTCTGCCGCCCAGTGCTCCAGCATCGGCTCGACCCAGCGCCATGCCTCTTCCTGCTCGTCGCTGCGGACAAACAGGTTCAAGCGACCGTCGATCACGTCCAGCAGCAAGCGTTCATACGCGCCCACACGCTCAGAACCGAAGCGTTTGTCGAAGTCCAGGTCCAACTGCACTGGTGCGAGGCTCTGGGATGCAGAGGCACGGCTCTGGCGATTGTCCTGGCCTTGGGCCAGCAAGTGCAGCTCCAAGCCGTCTTTGGGCTGGAGGTTGATCACCAAGCGGTTGCCCACACCTTCGTTGGAATTGAAGATCGCGTGCGGCGTGGGACGGAAGTTGATCACGATGCGTGCATCGCGACCGGACAAGCGCTTGCCGGTACGGATGTAGAAGGGCACGCCGGCCCAACGCCAGTTCGCAATCTCGGTGCGCAAGGCCACAAAGGTTTCGGTGTTGCTTTGTGGGTTGACGCCGGTTTCTTCCCGGTAGCCGGGAACCTTGGCGCCACCTCTAGTTCCGGCAGAGTACTGGCCGCGCACCACGTCCTGCTTCAAAGTCTCTTGTGTCCAGGGCTTCAGGGAGCGCAGCACTTTGAGCTTCTCATCACGAATGGCGTCGGCACCCGCGTTGATGGGCGGTTCCATGGCAATGGCACACAGCAATTGCAGCGCGTGGTTCTGAACCATGTCACGCAAGGCGCCAGTGGTTTCGTAAAACGCGCCACGGCTTTCCACGCCCAGATCCTCGGCGATCGTGATCTGGATGTTGGCAATGTGCTCGCGGCGCCAGAGTGGCTCAAACAGAGCGTTGCCGAAGCGCATGGCAAACAGGTTTTGCACCGAAGGCTTGCCCAGATAGTGGTCGATGCGGTACACCTGCTCTTCTGCAAAGAAGCGGCTCACCGTCTGGTTGATGGCGCGGTTGGATGCCAGATCGTGACCCAGGGGCTTTTCCAACACGATGCGCACCTTGGGGCTGTTCAGCCCCGAGGCGGCCAACTGCTCGCACACATTCGTAAACAGGCTGGGCGCAGTGGCTACGTACATGACGATGCCGTCGGCGTTGCGGGCGTTCAGGGTTTCTGCCAGACGGGCGTAGTCTTCGGACTTGGACAAGTCCATGCGCACGAATTCGAGGATCGCGGCAAAACGGGCAAACTCTTCTGCGCTGGGGCGCTTGGCAAGTTCGACTTTTTCAAAGCGGGACTGGATCAGCGCGCGGTACTGGTCATGGCTCAGGTCATCGCGGCCCACGCCGATGATGCGGCCGCCCTCAGGCAAAGTGCCATGGCGGAAGGCCTGAAACAGGGCGGGCATGAGTTTGCGCCAGGCCAAATCGCCGGTGCCGCCGAACATGACTAAATCAAAGCTCATAAGACTGGGTGTACGTTTAAGAGTTACATGAAAGCTGACGTTGTAATGTAACTTTGTTTCATTGATAATTCAAGGGGACAAATCGCAACTCTTTGCGCGTTTTCCCCTAGTTTTAAACCCCGGCCTCGCGGCCCGTGCCCCATGAACCAACTCGACGCACTCAAACAATTCACCACCGTGGTTGCCGACACCGGCGACTTCAAACAGCTGGACGCATTCAAGCCTCAGGACGCGACCACCAACCCGTCGCTGATATTGAAAGCAGTGCAAAAGGCCGACTACGCGCCTTTGGTGAAAGACACCGTGAACCAATTCCGTGGCCGCGCCATGGACGAAATCGTGGATCGTTTGTTGGTGCGTTTCGGCTGCGAAATCCTGTCCATCATTCCAGGCCGCGTGTCGACTGAAGTGGACGCCCGCCTGAGCTTTGACACCGCTGCTACTGTGGCCCGCGGTGAGCGTCTGATTGAGCTGTACCAAGCCCAAGGCATTCACTCCGATCGCGTCTTGATCAAGGTAGCCTCTACCTGGGAAGGCATCAAGGCTGCCGAGCAGTTGGAGCGCAAGGGCATCCACACCAACCTGACCTTGTTGTTCGCGTTCTGCCAAGCCGTTGCCTGTGGACAGGCCAAGGTGCAGCTGATTTCTCCCTTCGTCGGCCGCATTTACGACTGGTACAAAAAGAACGCTGGCGCTGCGTGGGTGGAAGCCGATAACGCTGAACTGAACGACCCCGGCGTGAAGTCCGTGGCGCAGATCTACAACTACTACAAGAAGTTCGGCATCGCCACCGAGGTAATGGGTGCGAGTTTCCGCAACGTGGGTCAAATCACTGCGCTCGCCGGCTGCGACCTGCTGACCATCAGCCCCGACCTATTGGCGCAGATGGCCGCCACAGACACGCCCGTTACCCAACATCTGAAAGCTGACGCCGCCAAGGCTGCCGACATCGAACACGTCAGTTACGACGAAGCCGGTTTCCGTTTGGCGCTGAACAATGACGCCATGGCGACCGAAAAGCTGGCCGAGGGTATCCGCGCGTTTTGCGTGGACGCCGTCAAGCTCGAACAGCTGCTGCTAGCAGCCTGATCCAAGGAGAAAGCTGCGACCATGGCACGTACCCGATGTGACCGCACGCCCGCCTGGGCCCAACTGCAAGCCGCGTATCAGGCCACCGGCCAGGCGCTCGACATTCGAGATGCCTTCAAGGCCGATGCGCAGCGCTTCAGCCGCTTCAGCCAGGAGGCGCCCTATGTGTTTGCGGACTTGTCCAAAAACCGTATTGACGCTGCGACCGAAGCCCTACTGATGGACTTGGCGCGCCAGAGCGGCGTGTTGGAACACCGCGACGCCATGTTCGCCGGCCAGAAGATCAACAACACCGAGCAGCGCGAGGTGTGGCACGTTTTGTTGCGCAATCCGCCTTTAGCGCCCGTAGAATATGCGGGAGCAGCTCCTGAATTCATAGCGAGTGAGCAGGCCAAAGTGCACATCACGCTGGACGCCATGCTGGCCTACGCCGAGCAACTGCGTGCAGATGCAGCCATCACCGATGTGGTGAACATCGGCATAGGCGGTTCGGACCTCGGCCCGCAGATGGCGGTGCTTGCGCTGGACGCATTCGCAAACAGTGGCAAGCGCCTTCACTTTGTGAGCAATGTGGACGGCCACGAACTGGCCGCCAAGCTGCCGCATTTGAAGCCGGAAAGCACGGTCTTCCTGATTGCCAGCAAGACCTTCACCACGATTGAGACCATGACCAACGCGGCCTCCGCCAAGGCCTGGTTTCTGGCAGAAGGCGGCACTGACATTGCGCGCCACTTCGCGGCATTGACCACCAACGTGGCTGCGGCAAACGCGTTCGGCATCACCACCACCTTCGGGTTTTGGGACTGGGTGGGCGGGCGCTACTCCATGTGGTCGGCCATCGGCCTACCCATTGCCATTGCCATCGGCGCCCAAGGCTTCCGCGAATTCCTCGCAGGTGCCCACGCTATGGACGAGCACTTCCGCACCGCGCCGCTGGAAAGCAATTTGCCGGTGCGCCTGGGCCTGTTGGACGTGTGGTACCGCAACTTCCATGGCTTCACCAGCCGCAGCATTGCGCCATATCACAGCGCCCTGCGCCGGGTGCCCGCCTATTTGCAACAGCTCGAGATGGAAAGCAATGGCAAGCGCGTAGATGCGGCCGGCGAAGCTTTGCCTTTTGACACGTGTCCGGTGCTATGGGGCGAGCCAGGCACCAATGGCCAGCATGCATATTTCCAGATGTTGCACCAGGGTACCGACGTGGTGCCGGTGGAGTTCATCGCCGTCAAGAAAGCGCGACATCACCTGAAGGGCCACCACCCCATGTTGCTGGCCAACGTGCTGGCGCAGGCGCAGGCACTCATGCAGGGCAAAGTGGATGCGGGCGGCCACAAGCATTTCACTGGCAATCGCCCCAGCACCTTCTTGTTGCTGGACGACTTGACGCCAGCTTCGCTGGGCGCGCTGATTGCGCTGCAGGAGCATCGCGTGTTTGTGAGCGGCAGTCTGTGGGGCATCAACAGCTTTGACCAGTGGGGCGTGGAGCTGGGCAAGGTTTTGGCCAAGGACATTGAGCCGCGCTTGGCGTCGGGGGATGTCTCCGGGTTGGATGGCTCTACGGCGGGGCTGTTGGCGCGGTTGCGGGCTTAAGTTGCGTGCCTGTGCGATGGCGATGCCTGGCGCTCGCGCAGCACACCGGGGTACAGCGGCGGGCTCATGCTGCCAAACGCGCAGAAATCGCCCGCCACTGCACCCCGGCATGCTGCGGGGGCTGGGTGGCATGGGGCGCAGACGACTATGAGTACTTCCCTCCAGCTTGTACAAGCCCGCAATCTGCACCTCGCAGCGCAGGGCTTGCTGCAAGCGCCCACGCGCACGGCCAAGCCCGCAGACATAGCCGTCTGCATTCAGCGCATGGCGCTGTTGCAGATCGACACCATCCACGTTGTCTCGCGCAGCCCGTATCTGGTGCTGCATTCCCGCTTGGGCGACTACCCACGCGAATGGCTGGAGGAAACACTGGCCTCAGGCCGGATATTTGAGACCTGGGCGCATGAGGCCTGCTTTGCGTCCATGGCTGATTTGCATTTGCACCGTGCCTACAACCGCCTCACCCGCCGCCACTGGGGGCTGGCCAAAGCCGACAAGACTCACGTGGCGCAGCGCCCCCATCTCGACAAGCTGCTGGAGCACATACGCACCCATGGACCTGTGAAGTCGTCGGACTTTGAAAGGCCCGAGGGCAAGGGCGGCGCCTGGTGGGGCTGGAAGGACGAGAAGCGCTGGCTGGAGGCACTGTTCGGGTTGGGTGAGCTGATGATTGCGCGGCGCGAGAACTTTCACCGTGTCTATGACCTCAGCGAGCGCGTCGCACCACAGTTGTTGCAACCCGCGCCGGAATTGGCCCCTGCGGAACTCGACACTGCGCTGACTGAAAAAGCGATTGCGGCGTTGGGCATCACCCAGGCGCGCTGGGTGCACGACTACTTCCGCACCAAGCCCCGCCTCAAGGACACAGACCTCGACACCCTGGTGGAGCAGGGCAGGGTAATGCGTGTGGAAGTACAAGGCTGGGATGCGGCGGGCTATGTGCATGCCAGCCACGCCGCACTGCTTAAAAAGGCCATTGCCGGCCGGCTGGAAGCCACGCACACCACTGTGTTGTCGCCCTTTGACCCGGTGGTGTGGGACCGTGAGCGAGCCTCTGTCTTTTTTGATTTCGATTATCGGCTGGAGTGCTACACGCCCGAAGAAAAGCGTGTCTATGGCTATTTTGTGTTGCCCATCCTGAGTCGCGGAGAACTTATAGGCCGGCTGGATGCCAAGGCGCACCGCGCAGAAGGCGTATTCGAGGTGCGGGCGCTCCATGTGCAACCCGGCACGGTGTGGACCGCTGCACAGGTGGCCGATGTGGCGCAGGCTCTCCAGCGCAGTGCCGATTGGCACGGCACCCCCAAAGTGCGCATTACCCGCACACAACCGGCCAATGTCGCGGCTGCACTTCGACGTGCGCTCAAAGAGGCAGTTGCAAGCTGATCCAAGCGGGCGACTGCGATAACCCCGAAAGTTTTCCGGATTTTCCTTGCCGCTCTGCACGATGTAGTTGTGTTTGAGACTATCCAGTCTTTATTCAAACTCAGGAGATTGCACATGGTGACTCGGCGCGACTTTTTTGTGGGCGGTGGAGCCGCATTGGCTGCGTATGCTGCGGGTTCGTTCATGCCCTTGGGCGCCCAATCGGCGCCGAACTTCGGGGCGCCCAGCGTGGTGCAGGTGGGATTTCGCAAGCAAAAAATCGGCGATTTCGAGGTTATCGCCCTGAACGACGGCGTGACACGCCGCCCGCTGGCTGCCGAGTTTGTGCGCAATGCCCCCTTGGGCGAAGTGCAGGAACTGCTGCGTTCGCAAAACCTGCCGACCGAGTACCTGGATGTGCCCTACACCGCCTTCCTCGTGGTTTCGGGCAACCGCAAGGTCCTGATGGACACCGGCTTTTCGGACAACGGTGGCCCCACCACCGGGCGCTTGCTGGCTAACCTGAATGCAGCAGGCTACAAGGCCGAGGACATCGATACCGTGATCCTGAGCCACTTCCATGGCGACCACATTTTGGGTGTGCGCAACAAGGCAGGCCAATTGGTGTACCCCAACGCCAAGATCATGGTCCCGTCCGTTGAGCACGCGTTCTGGATGGACGATGCCCGTATGGCCGCAGCACCTGACGCCATGAAAGGCGCCTTCCAGACCGTGCGCCGCATGCTGGGCGGATTGAATGACAGCCAACTGGTCAAATTTGAAGCAGGTACCGAGATTGTTCCCGGCATCAAGAGCATCGCGGCCTACGGCCACACACCGGGCCACACACTGTTCATGGTGGAAAGCAAGGGCGAAAAGTTTGCCTACTTGGCTGACATCACCAACGTGCCGCAACTCTTTGCCCGCAACCCGGATTGGGCGGTGCAGTTTGACATGAACGCCGAAGACGCGCGCGTGGCCCGTCGCAAGGTATTTGACATGATCGTGGCGGACAAGGTCATGGCGGGCGGCTTCCACTTCCCCTTCCCGGCATTCGGCCGCGTGGAAAAGCTGGGTAACGGCTTCGAGTTCAAGCCTGTCGCCTGATTCCCCGGTAACCCGAAGTCGAGCCCTGCTGGCGCTATGCTGGCGGGGCTTTTTTACGGGGATAACAAGATGAATGTGGTGTTTGATTTCGGCGCGGTGTTGTTCACCTGGCGCCCGGTGGATTTGATGATGGAGTGCTTTCCACAGCGTGCAGCTACCCGCGCTGAGGCAGGCCACCTCGCCCATGAGGTGTTCGGCCACGCCGAATGGCAGGCCTTTGACCGGGGCACCGTCTCCATGCCCGACGTCATTGCGCAGGTTGGCCGGCGCGTGGGCCTGGACGCCACAGTGTTGGGCACGCTGGTAGAAAGCATTGGCGACCGTCTTTCGCCCATGCCCGAGTCGGTGGCGCTGTTCCATCAGTTGGTGGCCTTGCGTGCGCAGCGCGCAGCAACCGGAGGCGAGCCCTTGCGCCTGTATTACCTCTCCAACATGCCTGTGCCCTATGCCCGAACACTGGAGCGCATGAACCCGTTCCTGAAAGAATTCGACGGCGGCATTTTTTCAGGCGACGAGCTGCTCATCAAACCCGAGCCGGCGATCTACCAGTGCCTGCAAACGCGCTACGCCCTGGAGCCCGCCAAGACGGTTTTTCTGGACGACCTGCTCCCCAACATCCAGGCGGCGCAGGCCGAGGGCTGGCACGGCATCCACTTCCACAACGCGCAGCAAGCCACCCAAGAGCTGCAAGCCCTGGGTTTAAGCGAAATCAGCCTCTAGCGCCTATGGAGTAAGCGC
The DNA here is from genome assembly GCF_059769165.1 of Curvibacter sp. Hmag1.1. NCBI lineage: Bacteria > Pseudomonadati > Pseudomonadota > Betaproteobacteria > Burkholderiales > Comamonadaceae > Curvibacter > Curvibacter sp. Hmag1.1. Next base: position 1,085,637 of record NZ_JBMBGX010000002.1, on the reverse strand, counting down.
GAGCAGCTATCAAAAGCATAGTAAGAAAGATGTAAAAAAGCCCCGCAAGGCAAAACCGAGCGGGGCTTTTTTATTGGGTTTGCAGTCGAAAGCAATAACGCCACATCGACGCAGCATGAGGTGCCAGGCCAAGGAGCAAGGGCGCAGACAGTACCTAAGGTACGGCAAGCCCTTGCAACGCCGGCATGGCGCCTCAGGCAAGGAGCAATTACATGCCCATGCCGCCCATGCCGCCCATGCCACCCATATCAGGCATACCGCCGCCAGCAGCTTCTTCCTTAGGAGCTTCAGACACCATGCACTCGGTAGTCAGCATCAGGGAAGCCACGGAAGCAGCGTTCTGCAGAGCAGTACGTGTCACCTTGGTGGGGTCCAGAATACCCATTTCGATCATGTCGCCGTAGGTGTCGTTGGCAGCGTTGAAGCCGTAGTTGCCCTTGCCGGCCAACACAGCGTTCACCACCACAGAGGCTTCGCCACCTGCGTTGAACACGATCTCGCGCAGAGGCGCTTCGATGGCCTTCAACACCAGCTTGATACCGGCGTCCTGGTCGGCGTTGTCACCGGTGATGGTGCCGGCAGCTTGTTTGGCGCGCAGCAGAGCCACGCCACCACCAGCCACAATGCCTTCTTCCACAGCAGCGCGGGTAGCGTGCAGGGCGTCTTCCACGCGGGCCTTCTTTTCCTTCATTTCGACTTCGGTAGCAGCGCCCACCTTGATCACGGCCACACCGCCAGCCAACTTGGCCACGCGCTCTTGCAGCTTTTCACGGTCGTAGTCGGAAGTGGCTTCTTCGATCTGGATGCGCACTTGCTTCACGCGGGCTTCGATGTCAGCAGCAGCGCCAGCACCGTCAATGATGATGGTGTTTTCCTTGCCCACTTCGATGCGCTTGGCAGAACCCAGGTCAGCCAAAGTCACTTTTTCCAGGGACAGGCCGATTTCTTCTGCAATCACCTTGCCGCCGGTCAGGATGGCGATGTCTTCCAACATGGCCTTGCGACGGTCGCCGAAGCCGGGAGCCTTCACAGCCACCACCTTCAGGATGCCGCGGATAGTGTTCACCACCAAAGTTGCCAGGGCTTCGCCATCGACATCTTCAGCAATGATCAACAAAGGACGGCCAGCCTTGGCGACTTGTTCCAGGGTGGGAAGGAGGTCACGGATGTTGCTGATCTTCTTGTCGAACAACAGCACGAAGGGGTTGTCCAGCAAGGCAGCTTGCTTTTCGGGGTTGTTGATGAAGTAGGGGGACAGGTAGCCGCGGTCGAACTGCATGCCTTCAACGACATCGAGTTCGTTCTGCAGGGACTTGCCGTCTTCCACAGTGATCACGCCTTCTTTGCCCACTTTGTCCATCGCGTTGGCGATGATTTCGCCGATGCTGTGGTCGCTGTTGGCAGAGATGGAGCCGACTTGGGCGATTTCTTTGGAAGTGGTGGTGGCCTTGGAAGCCTTCTTCAGCTCGGCGATCAAAGCAGTCACTGCCTTGTCGATACCGCGCTTCAGGTCCATGGGGTTCATGCCGGCGGCAACGTACTTCATGCCTTCGCGCACGATAGCTTGAGCCAGCACGGTAGCGGTAGTCGTACCGTCACCCGCATTGTCAGAAGTCTTGGAAGCGACTTCCTTGACCATCTGCGCACCCATGTTTTGCAGCTTGTCTTTGAGTTCGATTTCCTTGGCCACGGACACACCGTCCTTGGTCACGGTAGGGGCGCCGAAAGAACGCTCCAACACCACGTTACGGCCCTTGGGGCCCAAAGTCACTTTGACCGCGTTGGCCAAAATGTTCACGCCTTCAACCATGCGTGCGCGGGCTTCGCCGCCGAAAATTACGTCTTTTGCTGCCATGTTTGGCTCCTAAGATTTAAGTAAAAAGGACTGCCAGCGCGCATCAGATATGCGCAACCAGCTATGAATTCAGTAGCGGATCAGCTTAGGCTTCGACGACTGCGAACAGGTCGTCTTCCTTCATGACCAGCAGCTCGTCGCCGTCGACCTTGACGGTTTGGCCGGAGTACTTGCCGAACAACACGCGGTCGCCGACTTTCACGGTCAGGGCCTTGGTTTCGCCCTTGTCATTGGTCTTGCCGGGGCCGACAGCCAACACTTCACCTTGATCTGGCTTTTCAGCAGCGGCATCAGGAATGTAGATACCGGAAGCGGTGCGGGTTTCGTTTTCAACGCGCTTCACAATCACGCGGTCTGCCAAAGGGCGCAGTTTCATGAAAAATCTCCTAAATAGGGAAACAAGGAACACCAGGCGCTGCCAAAAAGCAGCAGCGTCCTGAGAACTAACCCGGCGGTGCTGTTAGCACTCGATGCCAGTGAGTGCTAATGATAAGGGGTTTTCCGCCCGTTTCAAGAGCAGCCGGTGGTTCTCAAGGGCTATTTCTCCCGATGTTTGCCTGACGTGAGCGACTTGAAATCCCGGTTTGTTGGATTCCTTGGCTTCCTCTATAGTCTGGTTTTCGCGCGTTGAGCGCATGGGCAAACCTGCCGAGAGGCAGGGACGCAAAGCCTCCGGTCCTCCCTGCAAAGCAGGCGGATAGCGGGGTTGCTTTCAACAGCCTTGGCTGTGGAAACGGCGTCATGCCCTCCGGATGCAAAGTACTGGAGTCCACACCATGAAGCAAACCAAGCCCTTTGGACGGGCTTACATCCCCGCAACAGAAGCCACGGCGGCCCGGAATGCCGAGACGCAAGCGCCCGAGCCCCCGGCGGATCGAGAGGATGGTGGAGCAGCACCCACCGGCAGTGCCGATTTGTTCAGTCTGAGCGGCGGCGCCCTTCCCATGGACTCGCCCGAAGTCGCAAGCCCTTGGCAACAAAAAATCCGGGAGTGGTGTTCCTTGGCGGCCACCGTCATCGCATTGCTCACGGTGTATGTGCTGCTGCGGGACAGCATGGCCTTGGCCAACTTGCTGCAGCAGGTCACGACCGAAGAAACGGTGATGATCTGCAAGGACGGCAAGATGGTCTACCCCGACTACAGCATCCTTGACCGGCTGATGAACAACGGACGCTTCTTGTGCACCGAGTGGAGCGTGCAACGCGGCTTTCTCACGCTGCCGCGTCACTGATCGCAGTTCAACGCCAGTTCACAAGCCGACAGCGGGCTGCATCTGGGCCGGGTGCAGATAGCGCCAGCGCCCTATCCAGCAGGCCAGCAGCATGGAGATCAATCCGCAAGCGGTGACCAGCAGCATGGGCGATTGCCAGGCGCCCCCATAGGCTCCGAACATGGCCGCCTTTACCGCCCGCACCACCCAGGTCATGGGCAGCCAGGGGCTGATGATTTCATACAAGCCACCACTCAGTTCCACCGGCAAAACGCCACCCGATGCCGACAGCTGCACCGCCAGAAACACCATGGCGAATACCTTGCCCGCATCGCCCAATGCGCGCGTGAGCAGCATCACGATCATCAAGAAAGACAGCCCTGCCACTGTCAGGCACAAGGCAAAGGCAGCGGGATCAAAAATACGCACCTTCAAGCCCCACAGCACTGTCAGCCCCAGCACCAGCGCCTGTAACAGCACTACCGTGGCCGGCATGGCAATCTTGCCGATGAACTTGGCCGGCGGTGAAAAGCGCTTGGCATGCCGCGGCATCACGCGGATGTGGATCAGGAAAGCCGCCACACCGGCACCCAGCCAGAGTGCCGCGGGAATCACGTTGGGCGCAAAGCCGCTGCCGCTGTTGCCGACCACGGCATCGACTTCAATAATGGGTTTGACCGAGTTGGCCAGACCTTCCGGGCTGCCTTCCGGTGTCTCAATGGAAGCCGGCAGCGAATGGGCCAGCAAATCCAATCCACCTGAAAGTGCTTGCGTGCCTGTTTTGAGTTTTTGCAAGCCTTCAGACAAGGCACCGGCACCATTGCTGAGCTGATTGCTCCCGGCATCCAGCTCGTCGAGCTGGCTGTCTTCGGGCAGCTTGGTCACGGCTTGGCGAATGGCGCCGGTCATGGAGCGCATGCCGTTGGTCAAGGTGCCTACTCCGGCGGCCACCCGGTTGGCCCCGTCAGCCAGTTTCTTTTGTCCTTCGGAGGCATCGCGGATGCCATCGTCCAGCTGATTCATGCCGCCCGCGAGTTGCCCCACGCCTTCCTTGACACGGGTGGACACCAGCAGGCTGTCGTCCGCCTCTGTCTTGAAGGCCATCACGCCTTCCAGCAACTTGTGGCTACCACCCTGCAGCTCGTCCATGCCTTTGCCAAGGTCCACATGGCCCGCCGCCAGCGCGTCGGCGCCGGATTTCAGTGCATTGAGGTCAGAGTTGCGTGGGCGTTTGGAATCCAAGGTGCGCAGTCCCCCGCTCAGTTGTTTGAACCCATCGGTGAACTGCCCGACACCGCTGTGCAGTTTGACGGAGCCATTGGACAAGGCACGCCCGGCATTGGCGGCTTGCAGCGCGCCGGTGTTGAGTTCCATGGCACCTTCGCGCAGGCTGTTCACGCCGGCTCTGAGCTGGTCCACGCTGCGCTGCGAACCGGCCGCATTCGTGAGCACCATGGCCCAGCGTCGCTCGTTCAGGCTCTCGTTCACCTCATGGCCCAGCTCATTGGCAAACTGTTTGGCAATAACGGCGGTCTGGTAGTTGTTGCCCTCAGAGGCGTAAATCACCAACTTGCCACCGCCCGGCATGGCCCCGGGAATGGCGTTGGAGCTGAAGTCCTTGGGAACTATCAATGCGAACGCCACTTTGCCCATGCGCACGTCCTGGCGGGCATCCTCCGCGTGCTCGTACGTGACGTAGCCAAATCGTGCGCTGCGCTCCAGGCGCGTGATCACCTGGGAGCCGATGTTGAACATGTGGTCTTTGTATTCCACGCCATCGTCCAGGTTCACCACCGCCACGCGCAAGGCATTGGTGTGGGAGGTCGGGTCCCAGACGCTGGTGAGGTAGATCGATGCGTAGACCGATGGCAATATGGCTACCACCAACACCGCCAAAAGCATCTTGGGGTGCCGCAGGATGACCTTCAGCTCCTGCCGGGCTACGTACGCAATTTCGTTGAAAAAGGTCATGGCGTTGGCGTGTTGTCCGGGGCTGCCGGCGTGTCAGGTCTGGCCGGCGCCGGTGTCCACGCATGCGGCGGTACCGTTTTGGGGTGCGCAGGGTCCGCAATGTACTGTGGCGACATGATTTGCACCCCGAAGGTGTTGAACACATCCTGAATATTGGCGTGCAGGGCGCTGAGCACCATGGCGCGCGGGCGGGGTTCTTCCGGCACGGCCTGACACACCAGCCGATAAACGGGATACCAGTCCGACAGGGCGGTCTGGAAGACTTGCGGCGGCGGGTCCACCAGAATGCCTTCTGTGCGTACCGCCGCGTCGATCAGCATCGCGTGCACCTGGCGCCACGGCGTGTCATAGCCTATGGTGACGGTGGTGTCCACCACATAGCCAGCACCTTGGACCGCGCGCGAGTAGTTTTTGGTGGTGCCGGCCAGGATGCTGGTGTTGGATATCGTGAGTTCCTCACCCAAGCCGGTGCGAATGCGGGTGGCAAACATGCCCATCTCTGTCACGGTGCCCTCTTGCTCCGCCAGCCGCACGTACTCGCCCTTGCGATACACCCGGCCGTAGGTCAGTATCAGACCGCTTGCAGCCTGACCGACCAGGTTGGACGCACCGAGTGAAATCATCAGGCCCACCAACACCGACAGGCCCTTGAAGGCTTCGGTACCGGCTCCCGGCAGATAGGGGTAGGCCATTGCGAGTGCGAACAGCCACACCAGCACTTTGGCGATGCGGCGTGTGGGCACGGCGACATCGGCATCCAGCCAAGCGAGTGTGTGCTCGCCTTCGAGCACGCGCTCGAAAAAGTTGTCCAGCCCACGTGTCAGCATGCGCGCCAGGTAGAAGATCACCACCGCCGTGAAGAGGCCGGGCACCGCACCCACCATGGCATTGCCCGCTGTGGCTGCAAAGTCCATCAGATAACCGTTGAGTGCTTCGCCCCATGCGCGGGTGAAGGGAAAGCGCCTCAGCACAAAGCTCAGCCATTCGTACACCACGAGGAACAGCATGATCCGCAGCACCAGGGTGATGGCCCCCCGCACCACAGCGACCACCCAGTTGCGGTTCACCAGGGTGATGCCGCCCACTTGCAGCTTGGTGGCGTGCTCAGCAGACAGCTGCATCAGCTTGCGGCTGATGGCAGTGCCCAACTGGCGCAGGGCCAGCCATACGGCCGCAGCAATGGCAGACGCGGCCACTGACCATGCCACCGCTTTCAGCACCGCATCCAGATTCCGGCTTTCCTTGCTTTGGGAGATCACGGTTTCCAACGCAATTTGGGCCTTGGCGGCCGTCGTCTCCAAGGTGTCCTGTTGGCTCTGGTCGACCTCCGCTTCGGTGACCACAAAGGTCGTGGCACCGTCAATCTGCACCAGCACTCCCATGGCATCCGCTTTGCGCGAGACGCGGTGCGGCCCGTCTTTGTCCAGCTGGTCTTTGAGCCGGGCGTGTGCGCGCTGGGCGCGGTCAGGGGCGGAGACGCCGCCCAGCTCTCCGCGGAAAGTGATCAGGGGGCGGTTGAAAAAGCTCAACGTCGCTGATGTGGCGCCGGCGTTGGCTACCTGGTTGGCCGTGGGGTTTGCCGGCAATGCGCTGGGTGCCTGCGCCGTCGCGGACAGGCAGTGCATCAAGGCAAAACAAAAAGCCAGGAAAAATTTCATGGGGAGATGTGAACAAAGTCACACCCACTATACCCATTAGATCGTCCGAAAAGCGCCGGAAGCTGTGGCTTTAGGATGTAACTTGCAGGTAACGCGCCACATGCCGGCGGTCGGTCCAGTCTTTGAGCCAGTTCAGGGTGCGGCCGGTGGCGCTGTAGCTGCCCCAGCTGGCTACCGCTTGCTGGCTGCCACCGAACAAAAAGTGCAGCGCGTGGGACGTATCCCGCACCGCATGCAGGCTGGCACCGGTGGTGGCGGCCGGCAGGTTGTGCACCAGGGCCTCGCTCTCATCTTGGACGGAGAACACTTGGCTGTGGCTGGTACTGCGCTGGTAGGCATCGATGGCGACTTGACCCTGGCCATCCAAGGCCAAGCCGCTGTCGGCCAACCACGCGGGAGACTGGGATTCGAGCGCGATCAGGGGCACATCGCAGGCCAGGTGAGCGCCGCAGCCCAGGTGCACGGACTCTGCGCTCATGCCCACTGCCACATCCTGCAGCACCGTGATGCGCTGGGCCTTCATGGCGGCCACCAGCCGGGCGTGCACCGGGCTGTCCAAATCCACGCCGCCGTCACCGGGCTTGATCACCAGGGTCACGGCGCTGGAGGGCAGGCGCTGGCGCACGGCCAAGGCAAGTTCCAGGGCGGCTGTGTGGTCGCCGATCACAGTCACCCGCAGCGCCTTGCTGTTGGCGAGCTCACACACCCGCGGCCATAGCAGGGCAAATGTCTCCAGCGGATGGGCAAACAGGCCGAACTCGCGGGCGCCGGGAATGTCGCGCTCGATCTGCTCGCGGTTTTGCACCGGCCCGGTGTTGATGGACAACCAGTCGTAATGCTGGCTGCTGCCGTCATCGAGTTGCAGCGTCTGGCTGCCGGCATCCAGCGATTTGACGCTGCGCTGCAGCCAGCGGATGCCGGCGCGCCGCACCAGCGGCTCCAGCGGAATGGCGCATTCGTCCTGGCTGTAGCGGCCGGCCACAAAGCCGGGCAGCATGCCGGGATAAATGGTGCGGGGGAAGGGGGCGACCAGAATGATGCGCATCTCCGGCAGCGGCTTTGCCGCCAGTGCCGAGAGCACCTGCAGGTTGGCCATGCCGCCACCCAGTAACACCAGCTGGCGGGGCTGGTAGCCACGCGCGTCTGCCGCGTGGGCGGAGTCCACATCCTGCTTGATATGCGCAGCCAGAGCTTTCATGCCGCTATTGTTCCACGATTGGGGCGGGTTTGACAAATAAATCAGCCTCCAGCGCCCACCGAATATGCGCGAGCAGCTATGGAAAGCATAGCGTTTTCCCTGCTTGTGCCTGCAACTGTGGCTAGGGTTTCACAAGGGCAAGCCCTTTGACAAAGGCCAGACTGCTCCCACCGGTGTTGTCACTGTCCGCCCCGACGACCACGGCCAACAAGGGCGGTACGGTCGCGCTTTCATCTCCGAAGGCGCGCACAAAGTCGGCGTTCAAGTCCCGTGCATGGCTGACCCAGGTTCCGGGCCGCGCCGGGCCCTGGTCCAGCACGATAAAGCGCAGGCGTTTGCTGTACACATTGTTCACCACTGTGCCCGGCGGCTGCAGGCGGTCCCAGACGTAGCACAGCGTGGCACCCGGCAGGTTTTCGCCGCTAAGCGTACGTGCTAGGCGAAGCAGGTTGCGCTCCACGAAAGGAATGTTGGCAAGAGGCAGGTCGAACATGGCGCAGACCTTGAGCGCCACGTCGTCCCCTTCCTTGCGCTGCAGGTCCGCCTGGGCCAGACCTTCGTCCAGCCGCCACTGCCATTGCAAACGGTTCTCGCGGGTGCCGGCAGGCAGCGCGTGGCTCAGTGTGCTGTAGCTCTTGTCGCTGCGCAGGCGCAGCACAGGCTCTGCGCCTTGCAGCACGATGTCGGGCGCCATCAGCGGCACCTTGCCTCCGGGCAAGCCCACCGCCCGCCATGGCGCGGGTGGCGTGCCGGGGCCTGTCGCCTCCAGCGGTGAGAGCGGTGTTGCGCCTAGGGCCTGCGCCCACACCATGGACAAGCTGCACCACGCCGATACAGCAAGAAAAGTGACTCTGGCGCTCATGGAACTTGCGCGAGCAGCTACTCTTTTCATAGCGGTCGCAGGTCGATGGTGATAGGCAGTTCGCGGGCAGGTAATGCACGCACACGGCCTATGGCGCAAGCTTCTGGGTAGCCCTGCGCTCGCAGTGCTCGCAAGCAGCCATCTACCGCCGGGGCGGGCACGGACGCCAAGAGTCCACCGGCGGTTTGGGGGTCCACCAGCAACGGCCACAGCGGGTGGCCCATGGCCTGTGCGGTGTTTTGCACCACATGCTGCTGGCGGGCATTGGCGCCGTGCAGGGAGCTCAGCAGGCCCTGCTGCACACACTCCAGCGCGCCATCCAGCAGGGGCAGGGCGGCGGCATCCAGCACGACTTGCACGCCACTGGGGCGGGCCATTTCCACGGTGTGGCCGATGAGGCCGAAGCCGGTCAGGTCGGTGCAAGCGGTGGCGCCAAAGGTGTGCAGGGTCTGCGCGGCAGTCTTGTTGCTCTGCGCCATGCTCTGCAGCGCAGCTTGTACCCAGCGGCCTTTGGCGGCTGCATGGCCATGCGCGGCAAACAAGGCACCAGTGCCTATCGGCTTGGTCAGCAGCACCACATCGCCGACTTGCATGCCGCCTTTGCGCAGCACGCCGGTCATTTGGCCATGGCTATCGACGTCCACCAGGCCGTTCACTGCAAAGCCCAGTGCCAGCTCGGCACCCTCGCCGCTATGACCGCCGATCAGCGTGCATCCCGCCGCATTGAGCACCTCGACCGCGCCCTGCATCATCTGGCGCAGGGTGGCTTCAACCTGCCGGTCCACGCCCGGCGGCACGGTGGCGATCGCTGTGGCAGTGTGGGGCTGGGCGCCCATGGCAAACAAGTCGCCCAGTGCATGGTTGGCGGCGATGCGGCCGAACACATAGGGGTCGTCTACAAAGGCGCGGAAGAAGTCCACGCTGTGCACCAGCGCTTTGCCGGGCGGCACGCGCACCACGGCAGCGTCGTCCGGGCTGTCCAGGCCCAGCAACACATCGGGGTTGGGTTGCACCCACAGGTTTTGCAGTGCACGGGAGAGCACGCTGGCCCCCACCTTGGCGCCACAGCCTCCGCAGCGCATGGCGACTGCAGCTTGCGCCTGTTGGGCTTCATCAGCGCTGAGTTGAATGGATGAGTTGGCGGAAGTCTTGGCCGGAGTCATGTTTGAGAGGCCGGCGAGTCCATCCACGCCTTGCACGCTGAAGCGCTGCATGAAACGGCGGTCTATCCAGTCTTTCCAACGCCAGACCCAGGCACCCGCAAAGCCGAGCGCGCCGCGTGAGGCCACGGCAAATTTGTCACCGGTGCTGATTAGCGCCAGCCAGTGGCGCTGCGGGCGGTAGAGCTGCAGGGGCAGGCCCTGGACCGCACGCTGCAGGTTGATGGCCAGCGGCATGCCCATGCGCACGGCAAACACACCGGCCTTTTCCAACGCAAAGTTCTCCATCGCTGCCAAGTCGCCCGCCGCAAATACGCGCGGGTCGGTGATGCTTTGCAAAGTGTCGTACAAGCGAATGCAGCGGTTGTCAGTCAGGGCCAAGCCGGTGCCTTGCAGCCAGGCGCCACCGCCGGCTTGGGTAACCCAGAGTACCTCGTCGGCGTCAAACCATTCGTCTTGCGCGCTGCGCAAGCGGCCCGCCTGCACTTCCGCCACGGGTGTTTGCAAGTGCACCTGCACGCCGCGCTCGGCTAGCACTTTGGCAAAGCGCCTCTGTATACCCGCGTTGTGGGTGGGCAGCAAGCCATCCGAAGTAAACAAGTGGAACTGCGGTGCCAAGTCTGCCCGCCCTGCGGCTTGTGTCTCGGCACTCAGCCGGTACTGCATGGCCAGGCACAGCTCCACGCCGCCTGCGCCACCGCCCACGATGGCGATCGTTGGCGGCCGCACGGCCTGCGCCACCTTGTCGAGCAACTGCAGCCAGCGCTGATTGAAACCGGTAATGGGTTTGACTGGCACTGCATATTCAGTGGCGCCCAATGCGCGCATCTGTGGCGTAGAGCCGGTGTTAATGGAGACCACGTCGTAGGCTATGTCGGGCCGGCCGCGCAGTTGCACTGTGCGCGCCTCGCGATCCAGACCAATGACTTCAGCTTGGATGAAGCGTGCGCCGGTGGCGGCGCACAGGCGGCACAGGTCGATGTGCACATCGTCATAAGCGTAGTGCCCCGCCACATAGCCGGGCAGCATGCCGGAATAGGGCGTGTGCGCGTCGGTACAAATCAGGGTGATGCGCACGCCGGGCAGCGGGTGCATGGCGAAGTAGCGCAGCGCCACCACATGGCTGTGGCCGCCACCCACCAACACGATGTCTCTGACGATGGGTGTGGCGGGTGTTTGCATATCTTTGAATTGTGCAGCGTCAGGGCAGAGGTTTCAGCGCCGGGCCGCCCCAAGCTGAAACGCGCCCCCTCGGGGGGGCAGCGACCCGCAAAGCGGCGGAGTGTGGGGGCACTGCCTTAGCTGCGCTTCCAGTCGTGGAACTTGCGCACCCATTCCAGGAGCTTGTGGGGTTGGTGCGCGCGCTTCCATTCGCCGGCGGCGTATTTGTTGGCTTCGGCCAGTGTGGGGTAGGTGTGGATCGTGCCCAGAATCTTGTTGAGGCCCAGCCCGTGTTTCATGGCCAGCACGTACTCGGCCAGCAAGTCGCCGGCGTGGGTGCCGACGATGGTCACGCCCAAAATCTTGTCTTTGCCCGGTACGGTCAGCACCTTCACAAAGCCATGGGCCTCGCTGTCCGCAATCGCGCGGTCCAGGTCGTCAATGCCGTACTTCGTCACCTCGTAGGCAATGCCTTGCTCTTTGGCGTCCTGTTCGTTCAAGCCTACGCGTGCCACTTCGGGGTCGATAAACGTGGCCCAAGGGATGACCGAGTAGTCTGCCTTGAATTTCTTGAAGTCGCCGAACAGCGCGTTGACTGCCGCATACCAGGCCTGGTGCGCCGCGGTGTGCGTGAACTGGTAGGGCCCTGCCACATCGCCCGCCGCAAAGATGTTGGGGTAGATGGTCTGCAGGTACTCGTTGGTTTGCACCGTCTTGTGGGTGGGGATCCCCAGCTCTTCCAGGCCGTAGCCGCTAAGGCGCGCTGTGCGCCCCACGGCGCACAGCAGTTGGTCGAACGCTATGCGCTTTTCCACACCGGCGTGTTCCACCACCAGCACTTTCTCGCCATCGACCATCTCGCAGCGCAAGGCCTTGTGGCTGGTCAGCAGGTCCACGCCATCGGCGCGCAGGGCCTTGGAGGCTAGTTCCGACACTTCCGCATCTTCCCGCGCCATGATGCGCGGCGCCATTTCCACCTGGGTCACGGCAGAGCCCAGGCGCGCAAAGCTTTGCGCCAATTCACAGCCAATCGGCCCGCCGCCCAGCACCACCAGGCGCTTTGGCACTTCGTCCAGCTTGGCGAACTCGTCCCACAGCGTGTCGCTGGTCACATAGCCCACCTCGTCCAGACCCGGTAGCGGTGGCACAAACGGCCGTGCGCCGGCTGCAATGACGATGCTGCGGGTAGTCAATGTTTGTTTGCCGCCATCATTGAGCGCAATTTCCACCGTCCAGGGGTTGATGATCTTGGCGTAGCCCTGCAGCACTTCCACGCCCAGTGCGGTGTAGCGTTCCACGCTGTCGTGCGGCTCAATGGCGACAATCACGTCATGGATGCGCTGCATCACCGCCTTGAATGAAAACAGGTTCTGGCGCCCGTCGGATGTGCGCAGGGCGCTATGCAAACCATAGCGCTCTGCATGCTGCATCTGGTGCGCCAGCTTGGCGCTTTTGATCAGGGCTTTGCTGGGCACGCAGCCGTAGTTGAGGCAGTCGCCGCCCATCTTGTGGGCTTCCACCAGTGTGACCTTGGCTTTGACTGCCGCTGCAATATAGGCAGACACCAGCCCGCCCGCACCCCCGCCGATGACGATGAGGTTGCGGTCAAAGGTTTGCGGACGCACCGCGTTCCAGCGGGCGTAGACCTTGCGTTGTTGAATGAAGTTCATAAGCGCCTTAGCAACGAGAGGAAACACACCGAGCAGCACAAACGCGCCCAGCAGCTGGGGGCTGGCAATGTCCTTGAGCGACTGCAGCTCTGCCAGCCGCGTGCCTGCGTTCACGTACACCGCCGTGCCGGCCAGCATACCGAGCTGACTCACCCAGTAAAAGGTGCGGGTGCGCATGGTGGTCAGGCCCATGGCGAGGTTGATCACAAAAAACGGCACCACCGGAATCAGCCGCAGGCTGAACAGGTAAAGCGCGCCGTCCCGCGCCACACCCTGATTGATATCTGCCAATCGTGCGCCAAAGCGCGCCTGCACCATGTCCCGCAACACAAAGCGCGCTGCCAGGAAGGACACCGTGGCGCCCAGGCTGGACGCAAACGACACCAGCAACAGCCCCCAACCAAGGCCGAACACACCACCACCTGCCAGCGTGAGGATGACTGCACCCGGCAGGGAGAGCGACGCCACCAGCACATAAAGGGCGAAGTAGGCAGCCCGCAAGCCCCAGGGGTTGGCGGCGTATTGCGCAGCCAGCGCGTCCTGGCTCTGGCGCAGAGCCTCCAGGCTCAAAAAACGGCCTAGATCGAAGACTACAAAGGCTGCAATGGCTGACGCTGCGACCGCCAGCACCAGGATTTTGGAAGCTTTCATGCGGGGCCTTTCAGGAGAAAGCGCGCCAACCCCACCAGATGCGGGTGGCAGTGGTCACAGCGCACAAGGCGGCAAAGGTGTAAGCCAGCACATCAAAATGCGCAGGCCAAATGCACATGGCCACAAAGAAGGCCAGCGTCTCGGTGGCCTCGGTCAGCCCGCCCAGAAAGTAGAACGACTTGTCGGGGTAGGCCAGGTTGTCCATGCCGCGCTTGGCGGCGAGGGCGGCAAAAGCCAGAAAGCTGCTGCCGGTGCCGATGAAGGCCGCCAGCAGGGCGGCAGCGGGCAGGGCGTGAGTGGCGGGGTTGGCGACGGCAAAGGCCAGCGGAATGCTGGCGTAGAACACAAAGTCCAGCGAAATGTCGAGAAAGCCACCGGCATCGGTAGGCTGCGTCTCCCGCGCAACCGCACCGTCCAAACCATCCAGCAATCTGGAGGCCAACAAGGCGATAGCGCCCATGGAATATGCGCCAACAGCTATCAAAATCGCAGCAAGCATGCCGACAGCAAAACCGGCGAGCGTCACCATGTTGGCACCCACACCGGCACGCACCAGCACACGTGCGATAGCCTGCAGCGGGGGGCGTAGCAGCGTGGTTGCGAAGCGGTCTAGCATGGGTGGTGAGTCTACGTGTCGGTGGCTTACCCGTCAGTCGCGCAAGGGAAGCGCTTCTTACAGTTCGCCCAGGCGGACCAACAGGTCCCGGTCCGCAACGTCTGCCGCGTCGTGGGTCACCAGCAGAGCGGGGATGCCACGGCTGCGCACCAGCCCGAACACCAGTGCGCGCATGCGTTCGCGCAAGGCGGCGTCGAGTTTGGAGAAGGGTTCGTCCAGCAGCAGCGCTTGGGGGCGTGCCACCAGTGCGCGCGCCAGGGCCACCCGTGCCCGTTGGCCGCCCGACAAGCGTGCCGGGTCAGCGTGGGCAAACTCTTGCATTTCCACATCCTGCAGCGCCTGCTGCACCGCTGATTCCCTCGTGGTAGCGGGGCCTGCGGGCACGGCGAAGAGCAGGTTCTCCCGTACAGTCATGTGCGCGAAGAGTAAATCGTCCTGAAACAGGATGCCCACCTGCCGCGCCTGCACCGGCAGGTGGTCAATCCGCTGCCCATGCAAGTGCACCGTGCCGCTCCAAGACATGCCGGGTTCCAGGGTGCCGCACACTGCCGCGAGCACGCTGCTTTTGCCACAGCCACTGGGCCCCATGAGCGTGTGGATAGCGCTGGGGGCGATCTCCACCTGCAGGTCGCGAACCAAAACGCCCGCGGGGCTGGTGAGGGTGGCGATGTGAATCTGCAGGCTCATGGCGCGATGCGGATGGTGCCGTCGGCATCGACGGTCAGTGGAATAGACAACAGCGACTCGCCTTCGCAGTCACCCGCGGTGCACACGCCGTCACTCCACCGGTAATGGGCATAGTGCACATTGCACGTGATTTGCACATGGGGCTGGAACTTCAACAGGCCTTGCTGTGCGGCCAGCGGCACGCCGAAGTGGGCGCAGCGGTTCACATAGGCCCGCACTTCCGATCCACTGCGCAGCAAAAGGTAGCGGAACACGCCCGAGCCGTCACTGTCGGCCGCATCTTTGGTCTCCGCCATCGTCGCACTGCCATCCGCCAGCTTGCCCGTGTGGCCCAGCACTGTGCCGGGCCTAGGCGCGCAAGGTACCTCATGCCAATGCCGGGGTTCAGCGGGGTGGTGCGTGGGCGTAGTCGTCATGCTTGCCATTGTGACTTTGCCGGCACGTGAGCCGGCCAGCACCGCGCACGACCCATCCAGGCAGCCAGCCCGAAGGCCAGCACCGGCAGCATCCATTGCAGCCAGGCGAATGCCGACGTCAGGGAGCGCTGGCCGCCAGCGGCCAGCGTCACCGCTTCAGTGGTGACAGTTTGGAACCGGCCTGCCCCCACGTACAGGGTGGGCAGATACTGGGCCACGCTGACCGCAAAGCCTATCGCCCATGCAGCTGCGAGTGCGCTACGCAGCAGCGGCCACTTGACCCGCCACAAAAACACTGCATAAGGGTGGCCCAGGGTAGCGCTCACCATCTGCAGGCGGCGGTCAAACCCGAGGTAGGGGCCCTGCAGCGCCATCAGCACATAAGGCATGCCAGCCAGCGTGTGGGCCAGCCATAGCCCAACGCCCGTGGTGTCCAGACCCCAGGCCAAACTGAAGCGGTGCACGCCCAGCACCCACAACAGGGCGGGCAGCACCAGTGGAACCATCCACAGCGGCATCAGGCGTTGTTGCCAGCGCGCCGGTGCCCACTCCAGCCACGCCACGGTCCACACCAGCGCTGCGGTGCTGCTGGCCAGGGCCAGCCACACACTGGTCCACAGGCTGCTGTGGCTGCCGACGACCTGCTGCCAGGCGGACCACGTCAGGTTCTGCGGCCACAACGCCGGGAATTGCCAGGCCCCCGTGATGCTGCCCACTAGCAGTGCAAACATGACAGCGGCATACACCAGCAGCAAGCCAACGAGGGAACCGGGAAGCGATGCCGCGAGGAGATTTCGTTTCTCGGAGCTAGGGGTTCGCATATCGTGACCCAGCGGTCCCCGGGTCCATCGCTTCCGCCAGAAACTCAGTTGCCACATGCCCCAGAGCACCACTGCACTAACCGCCAATACCAACGCCAGACACCAGGCCGCAGCGGCACCTTGCGCGTTGACAGTGGGGTCTGCATCCTGCAGCCATTGCCAGGCCAGCATGGCCAGTGTGGGGGGGCGTGGTCGGCCCAATGACCAGCGCTACATCCACCACCGTGAGGCCATACGCCCATACTCCCAGCAGAGGCACCGCCAGGCGCGGCAGTAACTGCGGCCAACCCACCCGCCACCAGGCTTCTCGCTCGCTGTAGCCCAGCGTGTGGGCGAGAGTGAGCTCCTGCCGCAGGCGGCGCGCCACATCTGGGCGTTGCAGGTGCGCCAGGGCGGCCCACAACAAAAACGGGACCTCCTTGAGCACCAGTACGAATATCAGGCCCAGTCCCCACGGATCCTGGGTGGTGGGCCAAGGCGGCGGATCCGTCAGACCGGTGCCCCAGGGCGAAAAGAGTCGCAACAGCCAGCCGCTGGGCGCCAGCAGCGCCACACAGCCAATAGCAAACGCCGCATGGGGAACCGACAGCAGGGGTGCCAGCCAGCGCGCCAGTCGGTTACTTCCCTCCAGCGATCGCAAGCGGCCCACGGTTGCGGCCAGTATCCAAGCGGTCATTCCCAGCGCGAGCAGGGTGGATGCCAACCCGGTCCAGATACTCTGGTACAGCGCCCGCCACACCAAGGGTTCTTGCCATAAGGCCCGCCAGGCTTCGAGCTGAGCGGCAGACGCCCCTGCAGCAGCCAAGCTCCAGAGCATGGGCAATGCCACCACAGCTGCGAGCGCAGCGGCCGTGACATGGCGGGCGGATGAAAGGCCGGAGGTGGCGGGGTGCAAGAAAATCCCTCTTCGGAGCGCAGAAATCGGTGCGTTCTATCCTACACACTGGGGGTTCACCTCCCGGTGTGAGCGCCACAGGTTCGTCAAGCCTCCCAATCCATCGCGCCTTTGGCCCATTCGTAGGCAAAGCCTATGCACAAAATGCCGAGGAAGACCATGCCCGCGATAAAGCCGGGCAGCCCTATCTCTTTGAGTGCCAGAGCCCATGGAAACAGGAAGGCGATCTCCAGATCAAAGATGATGAACAGGATCGCGACCAGATAGAAGCGCACGTTGAACTGCATGCGCGCATCGCCAAAGGGCTCGAACCCACATTCGTAGGCCGAGCCCTTTGCCGGATCGGGCCGGCTGGGCCCCAAAATGTAGCCCGCCAGCTGAGGGAGCACTCCCACTGCAAGTCCTACTGCAATGAACAGCAGGACCGGTAGGTACTGCTCCAGGTTCATTCGACCTGCTGAATGCCGGCCAATACCCAACCGCCGTTACCTTGGCGAGCCTTGGTCAGGTGCCAGATTTCGTCGAACGTTTCGTCGTCGCAACCTGCACCGAAGCGGATAAAGCCTGTGAACTTCACGCTCACCAGATAGCGGTTTGCTTCTTCCACCACCTCCAGCACGGTGGTGTCGATACGGACCACCTCGCTGGTCTGGGTAACCGCTTCGCGCTCCGCAAAGTCCAGCTTGATTTCAGCAAACATTTCAGGCGTGGTGAACTCACGGATATCGTCCAAATTGCCAGCGTCATAAGCAGCTTGCAAGCGGATGAAGTTCACCTTGGCATTGCGCTCGAAACCTGCACGGTCAAAGTCGGCGGGAATGGCAGCGCTTGCGGTTTGCGCGCCGATGCCGGAACCGATCAATGAGCCAGAGGACGAACCACCGAGGCCGGAGGGTGCGGGAGTAGCGACCTTGAATGCTTGGTTGGATGTGCCTGTGCCGGCGCCTGAAGCAGCACCAGCCGGCATCATGCCGCCTGCACCGGCCATGCCACCTTGGCGGGCCATGGCCCGCTTGCGCATGATGAATCCGATGATTGCCATCACAGCGAAGCCTACCAGGGCCATGGTCATCATGGAGGCGAGCTCGTCACCGAAACCGAAGTGAGAAGCCAGCGCGGCAATACCCAAACCAGCGGCCAAGCCGGCAACAGGACCCATCCAGGAAGGCTTGGAAGCGGCCGCTGCACCTGCGCCGGCAGCAGGCGCTGCATTTTGTGCGGTAGGCGCGGAAGGCGCCTTGTCTTGCACAGCCTGGCGTTGCGTGCCCATGGATTTGCCGGAACCCAGACGCTTGGCGGCCTCGGCATCCATGGAAACACTCGCGATGCCCAGTGAGAACACCACGGCCAATACAGATAAAAGCTTTTTCATCGTCATCTCCTAAAAACAAAGGACAGGTTGGAGATTACGGATGATGAGTTTCAAGAAAAACCAGTGTTTAGTGGAAATTCATTCCTATAAAAACTGAATGAAAGGGCGCTTCCCGCGTGGCGACTTACACGACACCCTGCAGCACCCTCAGCACCAGCGGATGTTGGACCTTGCGTTCAGTGCCCACCGCATAGAAGTGCTCCACCACGTCTTCACAGGGCCCAAGGCGCTTGACGCCATAGTGCGCCAGCAGGTCGTCTTGAACCCATTCGGCCGCCGGAAAGGCACCCATGCCGCTGCCGCCAAAGGTCTTGAGAAGGGCGCTGTCTTCAAATTCCCCCACGATGCGGGGCCGGATGCCGATTTGCTCGAACCAATGGTCCAGCCTCGCACGCACGGCGGTGTGGGCTGTGGGCATGAGTACCGGCATGTCGGCCAGGCTGTGGGGAAACTTGCGACCTCCGGCGCGCACCATGGCCGGGGTGGCATACCAGGCCATGGGCGAACTTCCCATGGCGTGGCTGTAAAGCTTGATGTTGGGGTTGGCCGGCGCGGGGCGATCGGAAAACACCACATCCAGTCGGTGCAAGGCCAGGTCGCCCAGCAGGTCTTCCAGCTCCCCCTCGTGGCAAATCAGGCGAAGGTTCGGTTCGGCGATCACCGGCTGCAACAGTCGTCGCACCACCAGCTTGGGCAAGCCATCAGAAATTCCGACTGCCAGGCGCGTGGCCGGTGTACTGGCCGCATCGCGTACCAGAGTGGGCAGGTTTTCGCCGATCTGGAAGATCTGGTCGGCCAGCTGCATGGCCGTGACGCCGGCATCCGTGAGGACAAGCCCACGCCCTGCTGGTTTGAGAAGGGCGTAGCCCAGCGAGCGCTCCAACTCCCGCACTTGTGCGCTGACGGTTTGCACTGCCATGTCCAGCTTGTCGGCGGCCCGGGACATGCCCCCTTCCTTGGCCACCACCCAGAAGTAGTACAGGTGCTTGTAGTTGAACGAGGTGCTCATATTCAGTTTTATAGGGAATTTAACTAAGTAATTATCTGCTTTTTACGCAATGAAGCGCGGGCTAAGGTCGGGTCTTGTTCATCGCTTGGAGAGGTTTTATGCAAGTCATTTTCGAATCCCGACACCCTCAAGGCGGTGCCTTGCGGGAAGAGGCCCTGCAACGTGTGCGCTTTGTATTGCGCCGCTTGGGCGCTGTAGTTCCACGCGCCAAGGTCATGTTTACCGACATCAACGGCCCGCGCGGTGGCGTTGACAAACACTGCCTGTTGGAAGTGAAAACCGAGAAGTCCGGTGTGCTGGTCATTTCTTCCCTGGCGAGTGACTGGCGTACCGCATTGGACGAAGGTCTGGACCGTTTGGTGCGTGCTCTGACCCGCACCCTGCACCGTCAGCAAAAGCCCGTTCGCGGACGCTTGGTCAAGCAGGACGCGGAGACACTGTGATGGATATCGATTTTTTTACCCCGCAGTGGATCGGCCTGGCCCTGTCGCTGCCGGTGATGTATGCCGCTTGGCATGAGTACTCCGCCCGCAATACGCGCGATGCCAAGTTGCTGGCGGGCTTTGGCGTAGGTGGTTTGCTGTTGTCTGCCGCCGGATTTGCTTTGTGACCCCAAGGAGCCTGATATGAAATGCCCCCATTGCACCGATAGCACCCTGGTGATGACCGAACGCCAGGGCGTGGAGATTGATTACTGCCCGTCTTGCCGCGGTGTCTGGCTGGACCGTGGCGAGCTCGACAAACTGCTGGAAAAGGCCTCCGGCCCTGCGGTGGCTGCGGTGCCCCCGGCGCGCGTAGCCCGTGCACCGCAACACCGCGACTTTGAGGATTCTGATTTCCAGGAATACAAGCGCTACCCGCAGAGCCGCAAGAAGTCGTGGTTGCACGAAATATTTGATTAGTCCTGAGAGAAGGTGGCCGGCGTCTGCGGGGGCTCAGTACCTCAGGTGATCTTGAAAACCGTGATCACTTTCTTGCCGCCAACTTTCTCTTCATAAGCCGTCCATTGCTTGATACCTTTGACCAGCACCGTGTTGCTGATGTCCTTCACCGGCTGTTTGGCTTTGAGCTTGGCGGTCACCCAGTCTTGCATGTGAGGCAACAGGGGACCTTCCACCCCGGTGGGGATGAACAGGAGCTTGCCGGCGACGGTACCGGCGGGTTTGCATTGCAATTCTGTGGCGGGCATGGTGTTGGTGCTGTGAAATGATTATTGCGCTGCGTTTTCAGCTTTGTACACCAGCACCTTGAGCGCGCGCTCCGGCTCGACATCCGCGAAAACTGCGGGATTCGGCAGGCGCTGCACGAATACAAGGGAAGGCGCTTGTTCCTGCACATGACATTTCAGGAAGGCTGTGTCCAGCTCAGGCGCATTCAGGCACACCAGCGCATGGCCGCCCGGGGCAAGCAACTCGGGCAGGCGGCGAACCAGGCGCGCGTAGTCTTTGGTGGCAACAAAGCTGCCTTTCTGGTAACTGGGCGGGTCCAGCACCACGAGGTCGTAGGGGCCACTGCGGGTGATCTTGCCCCAGGTTTTGAAGATGTCGTGCCCCAGAAAACTCACACCGCTCTCGATGCCATTGAGCCGGTGGTTCTGTTGGCCGGTGGCCAGCGCGCCTTGGCTCATGTCCACATTCACCACATGCCGCGCACCGGCCTGCAAGGCCACCACAGAGAACGAACAGGTGTAGGCAAACAGATTCAGCACCCGGAAGGCATAGGTCTTGGGGTGGGCCGCCACATAGTCGCGTACCCAGCGCCTGCCCTCCGCCATGTCCAGAAACAGGCCGTGGTTCTGCCCCCGCAGCACATGCACCTTGTACCGGGTGCCTGACTCCGTCACCACATGGGGCTCAGGCACCGCCCCCGACATCAGTCGGGTGTCCGCCAGCCCTTCGGCGCGGCACTGGAAGACCCAGTTCAGCGCCTGCCCGGGGCTGAGTGTGTGCCAGCGCGCGGACAACGCGGCACCGATGGTGGCTAACTCATCCTCGCTCACCGGTTTGAAGCTGGTGAGCACCAGCACCGGCGGGTACCAATCCAGCGACCATTGCTCGCATCCGGGGTACAGACCGCCGCGGCCATGAAAAAGGCGGCAGGCGTCGGGGGAGGAAATGTCCATCGAGGCGATGGCGTGGAGCAGAGCTTGCAAAGTGAAGGGCCTTCAATGGATGACTAGGCTGGGAGTGTATGCATCGCAGCTCCCACAAAAATGCCTATGGCGGGTATTGGGCAATCCAATTGGTGATTTCGATAGCTAAAACCTAAACTGCAAGGCATACCGATTTACCAACCGCAACAGGAGATTCGCATGACCACAGAAGCCAAGTGCCCCTTTCCCCACGCAGCCCGCAGCCACACGCAAGCCGCTGCGCCATCGAACGCCGATTGGTGGCCCAACCAATTGAAGTTGGGCATCCTGCACCAGCACGCACCGGCCTCGAACCCCATGGGCGAAGACTTCAACTACGCCGAAGAATTCAAAACGCTTGATCTCGACGCCGTGGTGCAAGACCTGACCGCGCTGATGACCGATTCACAAGACTGGTGGCCCGCCGACTGGGGCCACTACGGCGGCCTGATGGTGCGCATGGCTTGGCACTCGGCCGGCACCTACCGCACGGCAGACGGCCGTGGTGGCGCCGGGTCCGGCAGCCAACGCTTCGCCCCGCTCAACAGCTGGCCGGACAACGGCAACCTCGACAAAGCCCGCCGCCTGCTCTGGCCCATCAAGCAAAAGTACGGCCGCAAGCTCTCCTGGGCGGATTTGATGATTCTGGCCGGCAACGTGGCACTCGAATCCATGGGCTTCAAGACCTTCGGTTTCGCCGGCGGCCGTGAAGACATCTGGGAACCCGAGCAAGACATTTACTGGGGTGCCGAAAAAGCGTGGCTGGCCACCAGTGACAAGGAAAACAGCCGCTACAGCGGTGACCGCAAACTCGAGAGCCCTCTGGCTGCCGTGCAGATGGGCCTGATCTACGTGAACCCCGAAGGTCCGGACGGCAAGCCCGACCCCGTGGCCAGCGGCCGCGATGTACGCGAAACCTTTGCCCGCATGGCCATGAACGACGAAGAAACCGTAGCTTTGGTAGCCGGCGGCCATACCTTCGGCAAAGCGCACGGCGCTGGCGACCCCACCCTGGTGGGCCCCGAGCCGGAAGCTGCTGGCATTGAAGAACAAGGCTTCGGCTGGATCAACAAGTTGGGCAGCGGCAAAGGTGTGGATACCACCACCAGCGGCATCGAAGGCGCCTGGAAGCCCAACCCCACCACCTGGGACAACGGCTACTTCGACATGTTGTTCGGCTACGAGTGGGCGTTGACCAAGAGCCCTGCCGGCGCGCACCAGTGGGTCGCCCAGAACGTGAAACCCGAGCACATGATTCCGGACGCGCATGACGCTTCCAGGAAGCACCCGCCCATGATGACCACGGCCGACATGTCGCTGCGCATGGACCCCGCGTACGAGAAGATTTCGCGCCGATTCCACCAGAACCCGGCCGAGTTTGCCGACGCGTTTGCGCGTGCCTGGTTCAAGCTCACCCACCGCGACATGGGCCCCCGTGCCCGCTACCTGGGCAAGCTGGTTCCCGCTGAAGTGCTGAGCTGGCAGGACCCGATTCCCGGCGTGGACCATGCCTTGGTGGATGCCGCCGATGTAGCTGCGCTCAAAGCCCAAGTGCTGGCCTCCGGCCTGAGCATCTCTGAGCTGGTGAGCACTGCGTGGGCCTCTGCCTCTACCTTCCGCGGCAGCGACAAGCGCGGCGGTGCCAACGGTGCCCGCATCCGCTTGGCCCCGGCCAATGACTGGGCGGCCAACCAGCCTGCGCAGCTGGCCAAGGTGCTTGGCAAGTTAGAGGCGATTCAGCAAGCCTTCAACTCCGCGCAAACCGGTGGCAAGAAGATCTCGCTGGCCGACTTGATTGTCTTGGCAGGCAGCGCTGCGGTGGAAGCGGCCGCTCAGAAAGCGGGTCAAACCGTGACCGTGCCTTTTGCCCCCGGCCGCATGGATGCCTCGCAAGCGCAAACCGATGTGGAGTCCTACCAGGTGTTGGAGCCGGTGGCAGATGGCTTTCGCAACTACACACACAAGGGGCTCGAAGGCGTGGCTGCCGAGTTGCTGCTCGACAAGGCCCAGTTGCTCACCCTGAGCGCACCGGAGATGACAGTGCTGGTCGGTGGTCTGCGTGCCCTGAATGCCAATGTGGGCCAAGCCCAGCATGGTGTGTTTACCACCCGTCCTGAAACGCTGAGCAACGACTTCTTTGTGAATCTGCTCGACATGCGTACGAAGTGGACTAAGGCGACGGAGGCCGGCGTACTCGAAGGCCGTGATCGCCAAACCGGTGCCCTGAAGTGGACAGGCACCGTGGTGGACCTGGTGTTCGGCTCCAACTCACAGTTGCGTGCCCTAGCAGAGGTGTACGCCACCAATGACGCGCAAGCCAAGTTTGTGCGCGACTTTGTGGCCGCATGGACCAAGGTAATGAACCTGGACCGTTTCGACCTCGTCTGAGCTAAGTGATGGTGACTGCCGCCGCCTTCGGGTGGCGGCCTACAACCCCGCTGTGTTGCCGGTACGTCGGTCATGCAGCGGGGTTTTTTGCGTCAGCCGGTGGTCGGGACCCGCAGGTCGTCGAGGTAATCGGTAGCGATGTTGATGCTGCATTCCACTCCGATGGAAGCCACATGTTTTTTGAGCCACTGCTGGGCTGACGCGCGGCCCAAGTCCCGCAGGGCGTGGATGAGCTTGGCATCAGTGTCGGACTTGGTGGAAGCGGGGTAGGCCTCCAGCGCGCCACCCCCATCAATGCGGTGCATCAGCACGTTCTTGTAGCGGCTTGGGTCCAGCTTGCCCTCGGCCAGCAGGCGCTTCACAAAGTCGATAGCGCGCATTTCGGCAATCAGCGCTGAGTTGAACGTAATTTCATTGAGTCGGTCCAGAATGCCGGCGGCCGTGGTGGGCAGCTTGTGGCGCTCTATGGGGTTGATCTGCACCAGCATCACGTCCGGACTTTTGCACTCGTAAATGAGGGGGTGGATGGCGGGGTTGCCGGCGTAGCCGCCATCCCAGTAGTGCTCGCCCTCAATCTCCACTGCCCGGAACACCGTGGGCAGGCAGGCGGAGGCCATCACTGCATCGGCGGTGAGCCGCTTACCCGAAAAAATCTCGGCCTTGCCGGTGCGCACCTTGGTCGCCACCACAAACACCTTGAGCGGCTGGTAGGCGGCTAGGCGCTCAAAGTCCATTTGTCGCTCCAGGAAGGTGCGAAGGGGGTTGATGTCCAGCGGGTTACTTTGATAAGGCGATACGGCCTGCGTCCAGAGGCTGGTTACTGCGTCCGAGAGCATTTGACTGGGAGACGCCGAGCCGGTGAGGGCGGAGAGCCCGCCGAACAGCAAATCAAACGGCACCTTGTGGGCGCCGGCCAATGTGCTGCTGAGCGCGCCCATGTTGACCACACCTTCCCAAAAATCTGCCAGCGACTGTCGGGCGCTGTCTCTGGCCACTTTGCGCGACTTGCCCTCAGCTTGTGCAAAGCCGTGGGCCAGCGCCACCGCATTCATGGCGCCGGCACTGGTGCCGCTAATGCCCTCAAAGTCCAGTCGACCATCTTCGAGCAGTGTGTCCAGAACGCCCCATGTAAACGCCCCGTGTGAGCCTCCGCCCTGGAGGGCGAGGTTAACGATCGGGTGGGCAGTGAGGGGGTGGGCAGTGTCAGTCATGCGGTTAGCTTAGGGCTAGCAGCCATTCAGCCGCCTGACAGTGCAGTAATGCCCCTCGATTCCTCGCTTGACTGCGTTATCCAAATGAAAAAAATAGGCATGCCATCCCTCTGAAAAACAGGCTGCCGCCGGAACGGAACTTTGCCATGCACCTTCGTTGGACCCGCCCCGTAAAAACGCTCACTGTCTTCGCTCTTTTGTGGGGGGCTGCAAGCGCCTACGCCGAGTGCAGCAGAACGCTTCGTTACCCCGTGTCGGACTGGCAGCCCTATGCCTTCAAGACGCCCATCGCAGAAGGGCGCGGTATTGATGTGGACATCCTGCTGGCGGTCGCGGCCAAAGCGGGTTGCAAGGTGGAGGTTCTGACAGACCTGCCCGGAGGCCGCACGCATGCAATGTTCCAGCGTGGAGAGATCGATGTGTTTACGGGTTACTCATTCACCGAAGATCGACGCGATTTCGTTCGATTTACCCGGCCCTACCGGTTTGAGGTGCTGGGCGTTTTCACCATGAAGAAAAACCTGAAGCCCGAGGCGGTGACCTCGTTCGCTGATGTGCTGGACAAAGAGCTCCACTTGGTAGCACCGCTGTCGGGCTATTACGGCACGGCGTATGCAGAGGCAGAGCCTGCGCTGATCCAGCGCAAAAAGTTGTCCAAGGTGGAGGGGGCGGAGCGCGCGCTGCGCATGCTGGCCGCCAACCGGGGCGATCTGGTGCTGAACGATGCCTATGTGTTGCAGTACACCGCCAGGCATCTAAGGCTCGGTCCCCTGCAGAAAATGACTTTGGAGCCCGCACGGGACCGTATTCACATCGGCCTGTCCAAAGCCTCCACTACCGAGCAGGACCACAAAGCCATCGACCAGGCATTGGAGGTACTGCTGGCCAATGGCACCATTGACAAGATTACCCGGCGTTATGGCGTAAAGACCAATTAGCGCCCGTGGAATATGCGCAGATTGCTCCTGAAAACATAGCGTACTGATTCATGTTCGAGCATCATTCAGCACCTAGCACCCCATCCCTGAAGTCGCTCAGCGCCTGATAGATCTCCTGCTGCGAGTTCATGACGAAGGGGCCGTATTGCACGATGGGCTCTTTCAGGGGCTTGCCGGCAATCAGCAGGAATTTGGCGTCCGCGCTGGCGTTAATCGTTACGCCATTGCTGGCCGCATCGTTGCTGAAGATGGCCATGCGCTGGGCGGGCACAGTCTTCTCGCCCACTTGCACCTCGCCGCGGTACACATAAATGAACGCGTTGTGCGTGGCGGGGAGAGGTTGGCTGAAGGTGCTGCCGGCGGGCATGTGCACATCGAGGTATAGCGGCTGTGTTTTCTCGCGCTGCACTGCGCCCACGGTGCCATGGCTTTCGCCGGCAATCACGGTCAGCTGTACGCCTTCGTCGGTAGTGACTTTGGGGAGGTCGGTCGCCTGGATGTCGCGGTACCAAGGGGCGCCCATCTTCTCGCTGCTGTGCAGGTTCAGCCAGAGCTGAAAGCCCTCCATGCGGCCTTCAGTCTGCTGAGGGATTTCGGAGTGGATCACCCCGCGCGCCGCGGTCATCCACTGCACGCCACCGTCTGTGACGAGGCCTTCGTGGCCAGCGCTGTCGCGGTGGCGCATGCGGCCGCTGAGCATGTACGACACGGTTTCGAACCCGCGGTGGGGATGCTCCGGGAAGCCGGCAATGTAGTCATCCGGGTTGTCGCTGCCAAAGGCGTCCAGCATCAGGAAGGGGTCCAGACGGTGTTGCAGGTTTTGGGTCAATACCCGGGTGAGCTTGACGCCTGCGCCATCCGAGGTGGCTTGCCCAGCCACCAGGCGCTCAATGGTGCGTGATTGTTGAACTGTCATGGTGATCTCCTTGGTGGATATGGACTCACAGGCCGCAAAGGGCGGCCTGTGTTTAATGTGCTGCGAGTGACCTGTCGGGCTGAGCCGTACCGGGTTTAGGCGCGGCGTGCGTCCAGGCTCCAGCCGCCGGCGCCGTTGGCGGCCAAGGCCAACAAGCCACCGACCACTGCCACGTTCTTGAAGAACAACAGTTGCACCATGAAGGCCTGGTCAGCAGGCACAGCCCAGAAAGCGTGGAAGAAGAAGCTCGCCACCAAGGTGAACGCTGCCAACACCAGCGCTGCGATGCGTGTACCGAAGCCGGCGATCAGCGCCACGCTGCCGACGATTTCCACCAGCAGAGCGAGCACAGCGCCGACCGCGGGCAGCGGCAAGCCGACGGAAGCGATGTAACCCACGGTGCCTTCAAAGCCGGTGAGCTTGCTGATGCCGGCAGGCAAAAACAGGGCAGCCAAAAGCACACGACCTGCAAGGTTGAGTGCGTTTTGAGCGGTAGTGGAAGTGTTGTTGGAGGACATGATGGTTTCCTTTCAAGGGGGAAGTTGTTTGCGATGGATGAACTGTATTCCTCATTAATCAAGCTGAAAATCCCATGAAATGGATATGATTGTTGTCACCATGGAACAATCAAGCACACTCCAGACTACCGCCATCGACCCGAACGACCTGCTCATCTTTGCCCGCGTGGCGGAGCTGGGCAGCTTCAGTCGTGCGGCCGACAAGGTGGGGCTGCCCAAGTCCAGTGTGTCGCGCCGGCTCGCGGCCTTGGAGCAACGCTTGGGCGAGCGCCTGCTGCTGCGCACCACGCGCCGCCAAACACTGACCGAGTTCGGCCAGCAACTGCTCGAGCACGCCAAGCAGGTGGTGCTGGAGGTCGAGGCTGTAGCCGCCTTGAGCGAGCGCCGTCAGGCCACGCCCACCGGGCGATTGCGCGTCTCCATGCCGGCCGACATTGCCCACTTGTTGTTGGCGCACATGCTGGGCGCTTTTGTGGCCATGTATCCCGACATCTCGCTGGAGCTGGACCTGTCCGCCCGCCGGGTGGACTTGCTCGGTGAAGGCTTTGACGTGGCGGTGCGCATCGGCGCCTTGCCGGACGACAGCCTGCTCGCCGCACGGCGCTTGAGCCTCATGTCGACAGGGGTGTATGCCTCGCCCCAATACCTGGCTGAGCACGGCACGCCCCAAGTGCCGCAAGACCTGCTGCAGCACCAAGCGGTTCGCTTGCTGGGTGGCAACGGGGAGCCCATGCCTTGGCGCCTTGTGAACGGCGAGCAGGAGTGGACGGCTCTACCGCCCGGCCGCTTTGCGGCCAACGCGCCGGACCTGTTGTTGCGCATGGTGCTGGCGGGCACCGGCATAGGTGCAGTGCCCGATGTGTTTGCCCAGGCTGATGTGCGCCGCAATGCACTGGTGCGCATCCTGCCCGACTGGTGTTTCCCCCGCATGCCCATATCCGCCGTCTTCCCCGGCCGCAAACTCATGCCGCCCAAGACGCGGGTGTTTATTGAGATGCTGCAAGCGGCACTGGGAGACCCACATGCTGCCTGACACCTTGGCCAATCCTGCCGACCTCCGGGCACACGCCCTCGCTGAACTGCAAAAGTACTTAGCCCACTTTCCCGCTGAATCCGCAGGCTTGAAGGCCATTGCTGAACTGCTGGCCGACACGTTCGCAGACCCGTTTTCACGGGCCAACATGCAAGGTCACATCACCACCAGCGGGTTGGTGTACGACGCGGCGGTAGACAAGGTGCTGCTCATCCACCACCGCACCCTGAACCGCTGGCTACAGCCCGGCGGCCACCACGAAGGCTTGGACCGGCTGGACGTGTCTGCCGCGCGGGAGGTGGAGGAAGAGACGGGCGTGAACGTGCGCTTGGCTCAGTCTGCTACCCAAAACTTGGATGCGCCACTGATCGACATCGATAGCCATTCGATTCCCGCCAACCCCGCCAAAGGCGAGGGCGCGCACGTGCACCACGACTTTTTGTACCTGTTCCGTGGCGATGCGTCCGCTCCATGGAGCCCGCAGTGGGAAGAAGTGCGCGGGGTGCGCTGGGTGGCGCGTGAGGCCTTGCTGTCGCTGCCGAGTGCGCGCTTTGAAAGGCTGGTGAGCAAGCTGCACTTTGCTTCTTGAGTATTCGTGGTTTTGTATAAGAAGTGCCGCTAGCGCTCGTGGAATGTGCGCGAGAAGCTACTAAATATATAGCAAGGATGACTTGCTATTGCGTTTCCACCAATCGCTGTCGCACTGCATCAAATTCAGAGAGACGCACAGCGTCGCCCAAACTACCATCTTCATTGACCCAGCGAAGCCGATTTCCATCTGGTGTCAAAAACAATACTTTGCCGAATGCCGCTGGCCAGTGCCTTGCCTTGCGCGCAGCATCCTTGGTGCTTTCTTTTGTCTCTAGTAAACGCTGCATGGGCACATCACCTGGCGCATGCTCGACGCATACGACAAAGTCGGGGTAGAAGTAGTGCTCATGCTCTGCGCGAACTACGCGAACCGCATAAGGTTTCTTGTCTGGGTTGCGGTGCCACCAGTGCACAAAGTCAGCGCTGTCTAACGCCCTCGCGAAATCTCGCTCTAGGTTGTTGAGCTTAACCGCTCCGTCGTACCGCCCAACGCTCAATTGCGACCCGTCCTCCAAGCTGAACACCTGATCTATCCACCAATGCCGTTCGTCCATAAACAGCACCGTTTCTACATCTTGTGAATCTTCTTTCGACGGGGGCAACACGCCATAGACATTCTTCGCGGATGGCTCCAACCCAATATCTTTCGGAAAAATCATGAAATCGGGCAAGCGCTCTGCGTCTACCAACTGCGCTTTGTCAGCAATCGCCTGAAAAATCGCCTCGCGCAACTCCTGTGCACTCTCGCGTATCACCCAATGGGCAGCATCGCGCGAAAGGCGCACGCGCTCTGCTTCGCTAAGTTCCCCGTCAAAGGCTTCGTCCAACACGGGGCGCAACCGTGCCGACAGGGTGTGCACCACGATGCGGTAGTCCTCTTCTTCTGCATGCGGTAACTCTTGCAATGCAGCCATGGCCTCGCGCGCGAGGCTTTGCCTATCGGTAACCACTTCCACGTCTAGTGCGTAGCTGGCTCCCTCTGTCAGTTCTTTGTGGGTTTCTTTGCCTTGGTTGCGGTTGAGCGCCGCCGAAACTGCGGTGTGTGCCAAAGCGGCAGATATGGACAAGCTCTGAGCGACTTGCAGGGTAATTTCTGACAGGTCCACAAAGTCAGGTTTGTCTTCCCGCTTGAGTCGGTCGTTCAGCGTCACCAAATCCGGCTTTCGGGCAAAGGCTTTCAGCCGGTTTTCAGAAAGGGCCTCTAACACTTCCGCACGGGTACGTGGTTTACTTTTTTTCGCTGCTTTGGTCTCCACAGGTGCGGGTACCAAGCTGTCCAAAGCCCATCCCGATTCCGCGAACAAATCTTGGCTGTTCCCGGCGCCGCCTGAGGTGTGCACAAGCGCAGCACCCGGCAACGGCGGAAGCGCGCTTTCTTCTTCCAGATGCCGTATGGCCGATGCCTCCAGTACGGAGCTAGGTACACCCAAGGCGTAGGTCAGTGGTTGCTCATAGGTCGGGCGATTGGTGTAGACCACACCTCCGGCCACCGTGTGTCGCGTCATCAGCTTTTCGGTTTGCCCTTCCAACTGGTTCTTCACGGCGGTGGTTGCCTGCACTGCAGCCTCAAAACCCGCTTGGGCCTGCTGATTGCCCAGATACACGTAGGCCGTATTCAGCTCGGGCGGTATATTCAGGGGCTTGGCAAAGCCTTCACGCACTTGGCGAGCCACCCGCATCACGCGGCCAATGAACTGCATGGCAAAGTCCACATCGTTCACCGGTTTGGTACTGGCCAACACAAAGGCCCGGGGTGCATCGAACCCTGTGCCTGCCGATTGCTTGAAGATCAGCACCCGCTTGCGGGTGTCGTTGGCAATCGCTGCCATGAGCACCGGGTCTGGCTCGTCTGAAGAGTGTTTACCAATCGCCTCGGGGGGGCACATGGCAGTAGCGTTGCAACTCTTCTGCAGCCTCGTCTACCGTGTGTTCGCCGTTGGCAACTTGCACCAATAGCAGCGGCTCGCAGGGCACGCCGTGCTGCAGTAGCAATTGCCCAATGCGCACATTGCGGCCCCACGCTTGGCGCAGCACGGTGCGGCGCAAGTCGGTGACCTGCGCCAAACTGGCCCCCAGGCTGTACACCACAGCTTCAATGTATTTCTTGTTGAGTCGCGCCTTCACCACTTCGTCGCGGTTGACGGCAAAATGCTCTTGTGCGCTGTAGCCCGCATGGGCCAAAAAGTCGGTCAAGCGCTGGTCTTTGGGCGTGGCAGTGGCCATCAATAAGTAGTCCGCTTGCAACCAGTGGGCAAATTTGCCGAACTCGGTGCTCTTGTCCAGGCCAATGTGGGCCTCGTCCACCACCAAGCCTACTTGCAAGCCCTTGGCCCGGGCGCGCGCCAACAATGCCGATAGGGTACGCACATCGTCGTCGCCATCGGCGTCGTAACCTTTGGTGCGCCACTGCGCGCGCGCCACGCCCTGAGCAGTAGAAATCAACACGGTCCCAGCGCCCAAGTTTTGATTGCGACCTTGCGAAAACAAGGTGGGCGATAACCCGGGGGTATGCTGCAACAACGCGTCCAGGGTTTGCCCCACCAACGTGACGAAGGGCACAAACCAAAACCACAGCACATCGCGCTGGCTGCCCACGCGCTGCAACACTTGGCTGATCACAAAAGTCTTGCCCGCTCCCGTGGGCGCACGCAACAGGCACGGCGGCGACGGGTTGCGCAGCAGCGCTGCACTGACGTTGTCGATCAACTCGGCCTGAAAAGCCTCGGGCTGCAGCGTGGTGGCCTGTATGGCCAAACCCAGCGACGTTTCTAACATCTGAGTAGTTGGATTCATCGTCTTCCCTTAAACCTTGTTGCGGGCTTTTTTGTCACCTTGGCCTTGTGTCAGCACTTCGCGCAGCGACAGGGCTTGCGCCTCAATGCCGCGCTCGGCCAGCCACAGAGCCACCGCTTTGGGTCGGGGGGCTACCACCACCAAGCGCGCCACGCCGTGTTGTGTGGGCATTGCTTGCAGGGCGCTGAGCACATCGGCCCCGGTGTGTGTGCACAGCACCAGTAGCCAATCCGCCCCTTTTGCTATTACTTGTATAGCTGCTTGCGCATTTTCCACGGGCGCTACACGCGCATTTCGCATAGAAAGTAAGGTGGCGGCATGCTGCGCTGTGGCATCCAGCGTCACATCGGCACCATCCAGCTTGTCCAAATGCAGGTAAGCAAATTCGCCACCCTGCGCCAGCGTATAGCCGGGCTTGCCACCATAGCCCGCGATGACACGACGTAGCCGCTCGGCGCACACATCACGACACAGGTTTTTATCAGGCTCTTTGGTCGTCGCCTCAGTGCTGGAGCACA
Organism: Curvibacter sp. Hmag1.1; assembly: GCF_059769165.1. NCBI lineage: Bacteria > Pseudomonadati > Pseudomonadota > Betaproteobacteria > Burkholderiales > Comamonadaceae > Curvibacter > Curvibacter sp. Hmag1.1. The sequence continues at coordinate 1,053,387 of NZ_JBMBGX010000002.1, read as the reverse complement.
AGATAAACTGGCGCTGGCCGCCGTCTTCGGCGTTCAGGTCCAGCACGGCTTGGCCCGTGGTACCCGAGCCGGCAAAGAAATCCAGCACGATGTCAGTCTTGCGAGTTGCTTGCGAGAGCAGGCCTTTGATGAGCGACGCTGGCTTGGCGTAGTTGAAGGCGCGGTCACCAAAAATTTGCGCGACTTGGCGTGCTCCTTCTTGGTTGGTCGCAGACGACAGGTTCGCCTCCGCCTCATAGGTGCCTTCTTCAAAGGAGGGGACGATCCAACTGGAGAGTGGTTGGGTCTGGTTGCGCAAATCTGCCTTGTAGCGCTTGAACTGCGGGCGCCCAAAGCCCACGGGTTTGCCTACCCATTGCTCCAAATCGGGCAAATCTCGGCGCAGCATTAGCGACTTCCCCCCCCTGGGTACTTCGCCTGCATCGATTGCTTGAAGCAGTTCCTCCATGCTGTTCCAAGTCTCTGTGCGCGGATTTTCAGGAAAGATGATTTGCCCAAGTCGAATGAACTCTTCCATGCTCTTTGCCTGTAATTGCTGGCCTGGTTTCAGTCTAGCCTCGGAGGCATACCGCCAAACACTTTCAGGACTACATGGGTAAGTTATTCCAGTTTTTGGGTCTTTGAGTGGGTAGTACAAATTCGGACGCTCCTTATAGGAAAAGCCCAAAGTTATGTCGCCGATCCGCCAATCACCCCTCGGGTCGTTGTCGATATTGCTGTACATCTCATAGCTTTTGTCGAAGCCTTGGAATGCAAAGCCAGCATTGCCGTAGACCAACACATGCTCATGGTCTGCCGACAGAAAGCACAGTTGGTCAGCGTTGGAACCCTGGCGGGTGCGCCACACGATGCTGCCCAAGCGTCGTCCAGGAAAAACCTCGTCCATCAGCAGCTCCAGTCGCGAGCGGTTTTCATCGTTGATGCTGACCAAGATCACCCCGTCCGCTGTCAGCAACTCCCGCGCAAGGCTGAGGCGTTGGTACAAAAACTCCAACCATTGGCTGTGCCGCCAGCGATCGTTAGCACCCACGTAGTTGTCGTTGTAGACCCAGTCTTTGTTGCCGGTGTTGTACGGCGGATCAATGTAGATCACGCGCACTTTGCCCGCATGCGTGCTGCGTAGTAGGCGCAAGCTGTCGAAGTTGTCTCCCTCTATGACGAGGTTGCGGTGGGTCGTGCAGCCTTCTGGCGTGTGGCTCCATTCGGGCACTACGCGAGGCAGCACCACATCGGCATTGAGCGCTCGGTCATGGGCGATGGCATCGCGCTCCCAAGTCAACCCTAGTTTGCGGTGGGTGAGGTGCTCTGCCAGCAGGCGGCGCAGCTCGGGCGCGGATAGCTTGTCGAGTTGCTGCAGCAATGCAGCTTCAGAAGTAGCCATGTTTTTAGGGGGATGAGGTTATTCGCCTGACAAGACGAAGTTGGCCTGGGTATGGCCGAGTACGGCAAAAGTGTCCATCCACTGCACGCCAAAGTGTTGGCATACGTTGGGGATGCTGAATTTACGGCGCATCTGGAGGTTGAGCTGCTCGTGGGTGACCACCACACTGCCCGCAAGCGTCATGGCTTTGGCAATCAGCCACGGGTCGGCACCAGATAAAAACTCCTCCAAGGCGCCTGGCTTCATTTGGTTGGTTTGTGAAGCCACATGCTCGGCCACCTGGGCAAATGCGGATTGGGTAGCGTCGTCGGATACCGGTAGGAACAAGGCGGCATGTTGCTTGGCCCATTGCGCCAGCTCATCGTTGCCACGCTTGAGTTCATCACCCACGGTGTCTATGCTGGCCACTACGCCTTGCACATGACTGCGCAGCACCCAAGCCCAGTAGCCAGGGCAGATAGTCATTCCGTAGTAGCGGTTTTTTGCCTCGATGAGGGTGTTGGAATCCAGCAAATACATCAGTCGACCAGCTGCTCGGCAAATTGGCGAATCTTCGCCGGTTGCACACCGAGGAGCTTGCCAGCATCACGCAACAGCAGGCGCCCGCTCAGGGCTTCTGCAATGACGGCTCTGGCGAATCGTTCGCTGTTCTTAGAGACAGCGTTGCGATAGAAACTCCCCCCCTTGCTTTCGGCTTGCCGAAAGCGCTCTAGTTCCGCAAGGTAAAAATCGTTGTAGGTGTTGCGGTCCAGCAAACCCAAATCCAATGCACGACGCGCAATAACCAACTGACTGACGTGAAAGCGGCGTGCTAGCTCTGCCAAACGTGTAGGCAAGTCCGCTTGTCCGTTGGCCCATAGAGCTCTGAAGACCTCTGCAGGTGCGAGGAATTCGCCGGCCACGGCGTTACAAGCTACTTCTTCTTGGCGGGTATTGCCAGATTCGCTGTTGGAAATACCGCTGGAGCCAAACCAGATGTGTGCGAGTTCGTGGAGCAGGGTAAACAGCCGGGCGGTCGCTGCATCTGCAGCGTTGATAAACACAACCGGTGCGAGTGGGTGGCTGATAGCAAAGCCGCGGAATTCGCTGACATCAAGTTTGCGGCGCGTGTTGTTGCTCACGATACCGCTGCGCATGACGAGCACCCCGGCATTCTCAGCTCCGCGGATCAGTGCGCGCTGGTATTGGTCCCACTGGTTCTGCCCTTGCTCAACGTCAACGCCCAAAACAGCGCGAATGTCGGCAGCAACCTCTTTTGGGGAAGCATCGAGATTGAACTTGCCCACGAAAGGCAGCGGCGTCAGGCCTTGTTCTTGCTGAAACTCAAGAAACCAAGCTTGGCGCTGCAGTGCTTGCTTGACGGTTTCGAGTAAATCGACGCTCGGCTTGCCTACGGGGCGCCCCCCTACGGTTCGTAGGTCTGGCAGTAACGGATCTTCAGCGGGAGCTTCCGGCAAGAAAAAGAACCCAAAAGGTGCATGCAATGCCTGGGCAATACTCTGTGCTTGTCGAAAGGTGGGCTGGTCTTCGCCCATCTCCCACCGTTCAAGTTGCTCTGGCTTTACGCCTGCCGCCGCCGCCGCACGACCAATATCGAAACCAACACGCCCACGTGCCCATCGGAGCATTTCGGGGTTGATGTGAGCGTGTGGGGAAGCCATTTGATGATTTTATAGATGATCGCTTCTCTGCATTTCTTAGATTTCAAATCAATCAATATTTATGCAACTAGCGCTCGTGGAATATGCGCGAGCAGCTACTAAATCAATAGCAAATCAATACGGGTGAACCGCACCCGCCCACGCCAACCCGGCGGCCACACCGCCGAAGCGGTTGCCCTCCACCAGCGTGGCTAGGGGCATGGCTTGGCGCAGCGCTGCTATCAGCGGGCGCAGTGCGGACGAACCACCGGTCAGGTACACCGCGTCCACAGCGCTTAATCCCGCAGCGGCCACGCAGTCTTGAGCACATTGCACTACCTGCGCCAGCGATGCGTGCAGGGCGACTTCCATATTCGCCGCGTCCACGGTGGGGGCCAGGCTGCGGTCCAGAAAGTCCAGCTCCACTACGGCGCTGTCGCCGCTGATGGAGCAGGCAATCTTGGCGGCTTCCACACTGGCCAGCATGCGGTGGCCGTGCTGTTCTTCCAGCGCGTCCATCAGTCGGCGATGCAGGGCCTGGTCGGTGTAGTCGGTCCACAGCTCTTTGGCAAAGTGCATGGACTTGCGGGTATAGGCCTGGTGGATCAGGTGCCAGGTGCTCAGGTCAAAAAAGACGCTGCTGGGCACAATGCGACCGCCGGTGCCCACATGCTTGTAGCCCAAGTAGGGCATCACGGTGGCCAGGTCCAGCAGCCGGTCAAAGTCGGTGCCGCCAATGTGCACGCCGGTGGTGGCCAGGATGTCTGTAGTGCGGTCGCCTACCGTACTGCGCTCCGGGTTGAGGCGGATGACAGTGAAGTCGGAGGTGCCGCCACCAATGTCCACCACCAGTGCCGTAGTCTCTTTGGCTACGCGCTGCTCGTAGTCCAGCGCGGCGGCAATGGGCTCGAGCTGGTAGGCGATGTGGGTGAAGCCCGCTTCCAGCGCGGCGCGGCCCAGCGTCTCTTGCGCCAGCTGGTCGCGCTCGGGATCGTCGTCCACAAAGTGCACCGGGCGGCCCAGCATGGCGTGGGTAAGGGCTTGGCCCACATGGGCTTCGCAGCGGCGCTTGAGCTCTTTGAAGAACAGCACCACGATGTCAAAGAAGCGGATGCTTTTGTCGCCCACGGCGGTGTACTCGTCCATCAGGCGGCTGCCCATCAGACTTTTGAGCGAGCGCAGCAAGCGCCCCTCGGTGCCATTCAGGTAGGCCTGCATGGCTTCTGCGCCATAGAGCACGGTATGCGTTTCGCTGGCAAAAAACAGGGCGGTAGGCATTTCAGCCTTAACGCCATCCAGCGGGATGACCTGCAAGGCGCCGTGCGCGTCAATCAATGCACAGGCGGAGTTCGATGTGCCGAAGTCAATGCCCAGCACCAGGGGGCGAGCAGTCTCCATCAAGCGGGCAGCACCTGCTTCAAAAAGGCGGCTATGTCAGCCACTTCGCGCGGGTGCACGCTGTGCGGCATGGGGTAGGTGTGCCACTGCACCTTGTGGCCGAGGGACGCCAGGGCATCGCGCGAGTCTTCACCGCGCTTCAAGATCACCACCGGGTCCTGGGTGCCGTGCGCCATGAAGATGGGAGTGGTGGCGTTGGCAGCGTTGCGCTCGGTGGCAAAGCGGTCTGCCAGCGGCAGGTAGCCGGACAAGGCCATGACGCCTGCAATTGGGTGTGGCAAGCGCAGCGCGGTGTGCAGCGCCATGGCGCAACCTTGGCTAAAGCCCGCCAGCACGATGCGTTCATACGGAATGCCACGCGCCACTTCACGGTCCACCAGCGCCGCAATGGCTGCTTCTGAGCGCTGAATGCCCGCTGCATCCTGCTTGCTCACCAGATCCATGCCATACAGGTCGTACCAGCCGGGCATCACGTAGCCACCGTTGATGGTGATCGGGATGCTGGGGGCCTGCGGAAACACAAAGCGGATGGGCTGGCAGCCTTCCAAGTCCAGCTCGGGCACCAGGCCTGCAAAGTCATCGCTGGTGGCGCCCAGCCCGTGCATCCAGATGACAGCGGCCGTGGGGTTGGGGGCGGATTCGAGTTCGATGCAAGAGAGCAGGGCAGTCATGGCGCGGGATTGGGTAGTCGATTGGGGGAGACGGGTTTATACCTGAGTTGCACCGGTTATCGTCAGGGCATGTCTTCACACCGCTTTCATCATGTGCTGCCTTTGCTGGCGGTTTTGGGTTCTGTCACGGCCTTGGGGCTGGGCACATCGATTGCCAAACAGTTGTTTCCTGTGGTTGGCTCTCTAGGCACCACCGCTTTGCGCGTAGGCTTTTCAGCGCTGTTGCTTTTGCTGATCTGGCGGCCCTGGCGTGGGTCGTTGGCACCGGCCGACCGCATGTCACTGCTGCGTTACGGCGTGGCGCTAGGGCTGATGAACTTGTTGTTTTACATGTCGCTGCGCACCATTCCGTTTGGCATTGCGGTGGCGATTGAGTTTTCGGGGCCTTTGGCGGTGGCGTTGTATTCGTCTCGCAAGCCGGTGGACTTTGTCTGGCTGGTGCTGGCGATTGCGGGGCTGGGTTTGCTGCTGCCCTTTGGCAGCAATGTGCAGGCACTGGACGTGACCGGTGTGCTTTATGCCCTGGCCGCCGCCGCGTTCTGGGGTGCTTACATCGTGTTCGGCAAGCGCGTGGGCCACTTGCATGCGGGCCACTCGGTGGCGCTGGGGCTCACTGTGGCGGCCATTACCGTAGTGCCCTTCGGCATCTGGCATGCGGGTGCGGCTCTGCTGGATCCACACGTTTTATGGATCGGGCTGGTGGTGGCGGCGATTTCCAGTGCCATACCTATCTCACTGGAGATGGTGGCCCTCAAGCGTCTGCCGCAAGAGGCCTTCGGCATCATGACCAGCATGGAGCCTGCGGTGGCAGCCTTGCTGGGCTTGGTGATGTTGAATGAACAGCTCAGCGCCCCACAATGGTGGGCGATTGTGTTCATCATGGGTGCGGCGGCCGGCAGCGCAGTCACGGCCAAACGCGAGCCGCCGGCGGTGGCGGCCGGGCTGGTGCAGTAAATCCGCCCTACTTGGGCAACCAGCCCAGACCGTGGGCGTGCAGGCTCTGCACATACAAGCGGTCTTTGGTTTCGGTAATCGCTGTGGTTTCGGGGTAACTGCCGCTCGGGTCTTGCAGGTCGGCCACTACTTTGCCGTCTTCGGTGAAGGCGATGACATGGCCGTAGGCCTTGGGGATGGGCCACAGCACACGCGGCAAACGCAAGGTGAGGCTGCGCAACCAGGGTTTGCCGGCCATGTTGTCGACGGTCGGGTTGCGGGGCTTGGCAAAGCCCAGCCAGATTTTTCCGTCCAGGCCGCGCATCAGGTTGTCGGGGTAGCCGGGCAGGTTGTCCAGCAGTACTTGGGCTTGCGCATGGGCTTGGGTGCCTATCGTGCGCACATCGAGCTGGTCAGCGTTCACCGCAATTTTACACACCCGGTATTTGCCGGTTTCGTTCACAAACAAGGACTGTTCGTCCCCGCTCAGCGCCACACCGTTGGCAAAACTCAAGCCGCTGGCGACCAAGCGCGTCGCTTGGGTAGCAGGGTCATATTCCAGAATGCGGCCGGTACTGGCTTGCTCCAGGATGTCGAGCACGCTGGCCTCGAAGGTGCCGCCCCAGTCTTTGGGTGCGAAGCGGGTGGATGCATCGCTGAAATACATCTTGCCGCTTTTGGCGACAACCACTGCGTCCGCATAGCGGATCGGGTCTCCGTTCACCGTATCAGTGAGCACGGTGACCTTCGCATCCGGCGCGATGGAGAGCAGCCCTTTGACCGCATCCGCTGCAATTAGGTTGCCCTGCGCATCAAAGTCAAAGCCCAGCACCCGGCCGCCGGTGTGGGCAAACACCTGCTGCGCGGTGCCATCGGCCTCCATGCGCAAGATGTTGCCGCTCGCCACGGTGGTGTAAAGCTTGCCGTCGCGGCCGAACTGGATGTGCTCAGGACCCACCTCGCCTTGCAAGTCAATCATTTGCAAGTTGCCAAGCCGTGTGTTGACTGCGTGCGGGCCGGTGTAGCCCGGAGCAGCGGGAGCATTCCAAACCACGGGGCTGACGGGTACCGGCCACAGCAACAGGTAAAGCAGCACCAGGCCCAAGGTGGCGGCAACAAATAGAGTAATTTTTTTCAAGGCGTGTCTCCCGTTCAAGGAGCGCCTATTCTGAGTGAGGCTGCTGGCCCTTGTTGTCGCGTGCGCGAAGCTGTGCTTCGAGCTGGATGATCTGTTTTTCGAGCTGGCTGCTGCGCTGGTGGTGGTGCATGACCTGGTCGCGCCGGTCCAGGGCGGCTCTCGCAGCGCGGTCAAACCAGGGCTTCCAGAGGGCAGGCACTTTGGGTGGGCGCTTGATGTTGGGGCCCTCGGCGTTTTGTACGTAATCGGCTAACTGCAGGGCAGGCAAGGTGAACTGGCGACTGAGCCACAGTGCAGTGCCTGCTGCCGCCAACAAGCCCAGCAAACCGGTGACGAGCGTGGGCATCAGCTTGCCCAAGGTGTGGCTGGCTACCACGCCGGAGGGCGCATAAATCACCAGGCTGAACGGTGACCCACGCAAGACATAGCGCAGCCAGCCTGCTTCCGTGGTGTAAGGGCCGGAGGGCGGGGTGCCTGTCTTGGCGTCGCTGCTGGCGAGCACGCGCCCTTCTTTGTCGATCACCCAGGCCTGCCCCATGGCCAGCGGGCGTTGTTGCATGACTGTGCCAAGGGCTTCCAGGCTCAGGTCGGTGCCCATGGCACCGACAAAGGCTTCACCCACGTACACCGGGGCCAATGCAGAAACGACAGTGATTTTCTTGAAGGGGTCGGTGTGCGGCGCAGACCACACCGGTTCCTTTTGCGGGTTGCGAGCCGGGCCCGCCGCATCCAAGCCTGCGGCATCCCACAGCACCGGCAGGGCTGCACCCATGTCGGCTTTGCCGGTGGCGATCAGCACTTCGTCCCGGGCCTGGGCCGGATACACCCAGCGCCAGCGCTTCTGGGCGTCAAAAAAGTAGCTCCAGGCCAGGCGCTGCTGCTGGCTGTGTGCGGCCACCGCTTGACCCAGCGCACCCAGCGGCGCATTGAGTTCGCGCCGGTAGTCGCCACTGGCGGCGGGGTTGGTGTGAACGGCGCCCATGTCTTTTGCCAGGTCTTGCGGCATGCGATCCCACGGTGCATCCCGCAGCGGCGCGAGGTTGCGGCGCTCCAGCCGTTCCGCGAGGCTGCTGTCGTTAAAAAGGGGTTGGCGCAGGTTGCGTTCAGCGCTTTGGCGCATGCCCATGGCGTGCAGGCGGGCAGCGTCGAGCGTGTCATTCAGAGCGAGCTGTAGTTGTTCGCCTTGTGCACTCAGGGCCCAGGTCAGGGCCGCTTTCTGGCGGCTGTACAGGCTCCAGCTGCCCAGCAGCAGTACCAAGGCCAAGCCGCCCAGCACAAGGACCAGACTCAGGTGGTGTTTGCGCGTGAGCCCTTGGGCGTTGAGCGCGGGCGCTTCAGGTGCGGGTGCTGTGTTTGGCATGGCTGCCATTGTGGGCCCGGCCACCGCTTGCGCGGGCCCACAATTCGCGAACGGTCAGCTTCTCGCGCTGGCCGGTTCAGCCTGCGTAGCGCTTGGTCCACTCTTTCTCCAGCGCATCCACCCAACTGCCGTGCGGCTCGGGGATGGCGGGCGCTGGCTTTTCTACCTGGCCGGGCAGGGGCTTGGCGGCAAATGCCGCCCGCTCGGTAGCGCTGAGCTTGTCCAGTGCGAGCACGGTCGGGTCGCCCCACACGGCGATGTCGGCCTTGCGGGCTTGGGCCTCGGCGCTGAGCAAAAAGTTGGCAAATACCTGGGCACCCTCTTTGGCAGTGGCGTTCACAGGGATGGCGACAAAGTGCGTGTTGCCGATGGTTCCGCTACTGAATTGATAGCTGGTCACGCTTGCAGGAAGGCGCTTGGCGGCTATTTCGTTCGCAGCGTCGTTGGGGTTGAAGGTGAGGGCCAGAGCCACTTCGCCATCGGCCAGCATCTGACGGATAGCCTCTGCGTTGTTGGGGAACTGCTTGCCGCCGCGCCACAGGTGCGGGTGCATCTGGTCCAGCGCTGCCCACAGGGGCGCAGTGGCTTTGGTAAACGCGTCTGGGGTGACGGGCTTGTAGAGCGCGTCACGGTTGCTGTTCACATCCATTAGCACCTGCTTGAGGAACGTGGTGCCGTGGAAGTTGGGTGGGCGGGGGTAGGTCACGCGGCCGGGATTGGCTTTGGCAAAAGCTTGCAGCTCTGCGAGGTTCTGCGGCGGCTTGGGCGTGCGTTTGCTGTCGACCATGAAGGTCAGCTGTGCCATGCCCCAGGGGGCTTCCAGGCCGTCAGTGGGCTCGGCAAAGTCCAGGCGCGTGGTGGGCTTGCCCTGCACGTCCACCTTGGCGTAAGAGGGCAGGCTCTCAGCAAATGGCCCGAAGAGCAGGCCCTCGCGCTTCATGGTCAAAAAGTTCTCACCGTTGATCCACACCAGGTCCACGCTGCCATTGGTTTTGCCCGCAGCTTTCTCGTTGCGCACCCGCTTGATCATGTCCGGCGCATCGGCAATCTTGACGTGCTGCACGATCACACCAAAGCGCTTTTGCGCCTCACCAGCGGCCCACTGGATGTAGGCGTTGATGGTCTCCGACCCGCCCCAGGCGTTGAAGTACACCGTCTGCCCCTTAGCTTTGGCTTCGATGGCCGACCAGGCGGGGGGGGACTGGGCAAAAGCGGGAAGTGCTACTGATGCTGCAGAGGCGGCAAGAAGTTGGCGGCGTTGAATGGATAAGCTCATGGTTCCGGTTGTCCGAGGAAAACAATGGGTCGGACGATAAGCCCGTTTCTTACACCTTGCCCACGACGGGGCTTAAGCCAACAAGGCCTGCGCAAATTCCCTAGCGTTGAAGGTTTCCAGCTCGTCAAGCTTTTCGCCCACACCGATGAAGTACACCGGAATGGGGCGCTCCCGGGCGATGGCTGCAAGCACGCCGCCCTTGGCAGTGCCGTCGAGCTTGGTGACGATCAGGCCGGTGAGGCCCAGTGCGTCGTCAAATGCTTTGACCTGGGCCACGGCGTTTTGGCCGGTGTTGCCGTCGATGACCAGCAGCACTTCGTGCGGTGCCGTGCCGTCGGCTTTGCCGATCACGCGCTTGATCTTTTTCAGCTCTTCCATCAGGTGCAGCTGCGTGGGCAGGCGGCCTGCGGTGTCGATGAGCACTACGTCCTTGCCGCGTGCCTTGCCGGCGGTCACCGAGTCGTAGCTCACGGCAGCGGGGTCGCCGCCTTCCTGACTGACGATTTCCACGGTGTTTCGGTCAGCCCAGACGGTGAGTTGCTCGCGCGCAGCGGCGCGGAATGTGTCCGCTGCGGCCAGCAACACGCTGGCGTTGCTGTCGGCGAGGTGCTTGGTCAGCTTGCCGATGCTGGTGGTTTTACCCGCACCGTTCACGCCGGCCACCATGATGACGGTGGGCGTGTGTTCGCCGATCACCAGCGGCTTTTGCAGGGGCTGCAACAGCTCGGTCAGCTCGGCGATCAGGATGTTCTTGAGGGCGGTCGGGTGGGTCACGCCGGTAGCCTTGACCTTTTTGCGCAGCGCGTCCGTCAACAACTGGGTGGCGGCCACGCCGGCGTCGGCCATGAGCAGGGCGCCTTCCAGGTCCTCATACAAAGCTTCGTCGATCTGGCTGCCGCCGAACACGCCGGAGATGCTGCTGGCAGTTTTGCCCAAGCCTGCCTTGAGTTTGTCCAGCCACTTCTGGCGTTCGGGCGGGGTAGCCGGAGCCTCAGGAATTTCAATGGGCGCCACCAGCGCGCTGCCGATCAGCGAGCCGGAGCCCCAGCCGGTACTGGCGGGTGCCGCGTTCGAGGGTTCTGGTGCGGGCGGGGCAGGGGTAGAACTGGGGGGGCTTGTGACCGATGCTAGTGGGGCGTTAACCGCTTCTGCTGGGGCATCGGAGGCCTGCGCCGGTACTTTGTCCGCTACAGGTGTAACGGCTGGCGCTACCGACTCAGAGGCCGGAGTGGACGAAGAAAGGAATTTCTTTTTGAAAAAACTGAACATGAGGGTGTTTCTAGAATCACAGCATTCTATGAAACACCCATTTCACCTGTCGGGCGCCCGCTGGGCCGCTCCGGTTTCTGCGTTCGCGCTGGCCGCATCCCTCACCATTCCCTGTCTTCTACTGCTCCTGTCAGCCTCCGCAAGCGAGGTGCAACCTGCGCCGGCCGCCACACTGGCGCAGCAGTTCACCCTGAAGAACGGCATGACCCTCATCGTCAAACCCGACCGGCGTGCGCCTACCGCCGTGCACATGGTGTGGGTGCGCGTGGGCTCCATGGACGAGGTGGACGGCACCAGCGGCGTGGCCCACCTGTTGGAGCACATGATGTTCAAAGGCACGCCTACGGTGAAGGCCGGCGATTTCTCGCGCAAGGTCGCCGCGTTGGGTGGTCGCGAAAACGCCTTCACCAGCAAGGACTACACCGGCTACTTCCAGCAGACTCCTTCAGCCAAGCTCGAAGATGTGATGCGCCTGGAGTCGGACCGCTTTGCCAACAACATCTGGACGGATGAGGTGTTTGCCAAAGAGTTGGAGGTGGTGAAAGAAGAGCGCCGCCTTCGCACCGAAGACAAGCCTCATGCCCGCCTGCACGAGGCCATGGACGCAGTGATCTACCAGGCCGACCCCTACCGCCGCCCCATCGTGGGCTGGATGAGCGACTTGGAGAGCATGACTGCAGACGACGCCCGCGCCTTCTACCGCCGCTGGTATACGCCTACCAATGCCGCCGTGATCGTGGCAGGAGATGTGGATGTTGACGCGGTCCGTGTGCTGGCCGAAAAGTACTACGGCAGCCTGCCGGTGCACGCCCTGCCGCAGCGCAAGCCGCGCACTGAGCCCGAGCAAACCGGGCTGCGCCGCCTGGACTTCAAAGCACCTGCCGAGCAGGCCTATGTGGCACTTGCTTTCAAGGTGCCCGGTCTCAAGCCTGCCGGTTTGCCAGCGACGGCGGCTGCACCCACTGACGCGACCAGTGACGACGCATTGGCGCTGACCGTGCTCTCGGCCGTGCTTTCGGGCTACGACGGTGCCCGGCTGCCGCGTGCGCTCACACTGTCGGACAAACCTGTGGCGGATGAAGCTGGCGCGTACTACGGGCTCACCGCCCGCGGCCCGCAGCTCTTTACGCTCTATGGCATACCAGCCGTAGGCAAAACGGCGGCCGAGGTGGAGGCCGCATTGCGCGCCCAGGTGGCGCTGGTCGCCAAAGACGGTGTGACCGAGGCCGAACTCACCCGCGTTAAAAACCGCTGGGTGGCGGGCGAGGTCTACAAGCAAGACAGCGTGTTCAACCAGGCGCGCTTGCTGGGTGTGAGCTGGATCAACGGCTTTCCCTTGGGCGCTGACCAACTGCTGCTGGAGCGCTTACGCAAAGTGACTGCGGCGCAGGTGCAGTCCGTGGCCGCCAAGTATTTTGGCGATGACGCCCTCACCGTCGCCACCCTGCTGCCCCAGCCTGTGGATGCGACCCGCAAGCCCCGCGTCCCCGCGGTAGGCCTTCGCCATTGAACAGCGCTTCCAGCCATTGAACCCATGATTACTCCTAAAATTGTAGCTGCTCGCGCAATATTGGCGGGCGCTATCGTCTTATTTGGTATGCACTCCGTGTGGGCGGGCATACCCATCCAGCACTGGACGCAGCCCAGTGGTGTGCGTATCTACCTCGTTGAGAGCCTCGCCATTCCGATGTTGGACGTGCAGATCGACATGGATGCCGGCGCCCGCCGCGACCCTATCGACAAGCCCGGCCTGGCCAACCTGATGGCCGCCAGCACCGCGAACGGCGTGCGCGCCAGCGGTGCTGGCCCCGCGCTGGACGAGCACCAGCTCAGCGAAGCCTGGGCGGACTTGGGCGCGTCTTTCGGCGGTAGCGCCAGTGCCGACCGCATGAGCTTTGGCCTGCGCTCCCTGACCTACCCGGACTTGCTGGACAAAGCAGTGGCCCTGGCCGCCCGCCAGTTGGGCGAGCCATCCTTCCCCGAAGCACCTTGGCTGCGTGACCGCCCCAAGATGATCGCCAGCCTCAAGGAAGCCAACACCCGCCCCGCCACACTGGCCGGGCGTGCGTTCAGCCAAGCGGTGTACGGCAGCCACCCTTACGGCCGCGAGACCACCGAGGCCAGTCTGTTGCGGACGAACGTGGAAGACCTGCGTGCCTTGCACGCCAAGGTCCTGCGTGCCTGTGCTGCACAGGTCAGCATCGTGGGCGCGCTCAACCGGGCGCAGGCGGATGCCTTGGTGGCCAAGCTGCTGGCCCGCGTGCCGCAAGGTGGCTGCACTGCACAACCGGCGGTGCCCGAGGTGGCAGCGCTGGCGGCAGCGAGCGAGATACGCATTCCGTTTGCATCGGCACAGGCCCATGTGCTGGTGGGGCAGCCGGGATTCAAGCGTAATGACCCGGATTTCTTCGCGCTCACGGTGGGTAACCACATCCTGGGCGGTGGCGGCTTTACCGCGCGCCTGACTGAAGAGGTGCGCGAGAAGCGGGGGCTCACCTATAGCGTGTACAGCTACTTTGCGCCCGGCATGCATGCAGGTGCCTTCACCATCGGCCTCCAAACGCGGCCTGACCAGGCGGAGCAAGCACTGACTTTGGTGCGCGAGGTGGTGACCAAGTTCGTGGAAGAAGGTCCGACTGAAAAAGAGCTGCAAGCCGCCAAAGACAACCTGATCGGCGGATTTGCGCTGCGCATCGACAGCAACAAAAAGCTGCTCGACAACGTGGCCAACATCGCCTGGAACGGCCTGCCGCTGGACTATCTGGACACTTGGACGCAGCAGGTGGAGCGCCTTACGGTGGCTGATGTCCGTGCGGCCATGGCCCGCAAACTGCAGCCGGTGCGCATGGCGACGGTAGTGCTGGGCGCGCCTTAGGCGCACCCGGTGGAATGCAGGGCCACGTCGGGTGGCGCCTGCATCCGGGGCAGCTCGCCGTCAGCGTTTGCGTGTGGCGCCCAGGCCCAGGACAATGACCCCGGCGATGGCGCAGCAGATGGCAGCAATGCGGAAGGCCCAAGCGGGGCTTTGCATCTCCATGAGCTGGCCGCCCAGAAAAGAGCCTAATGCTGAGCCCATGCACAGTACGCCAGGCGCCAGCATGATCATGCGTCCTGACTTGTCGTAGCTGGGCAGAAGCGCTAGCAGCAGTGTGATGGAGGTTCCCCAGGCACAGATAAAGACCACAGTCGATACCGCATAGGTCGAGGCTTGGGGAGGGAGTGACAAGCCGAGTGCGGCCAGCGTGCACAGGGTCAGCGCCACGATGCCGGTGCTAAAGAGCCGGTCGCGCTGAATCATCCAAGGAACAATGGAAATGGCTGCGATGCTCAAGAGATTCGCTCCACCCAGCAGTGTTTCCACAAAAGCGTCCTTGAAACCGGCTTCGTGGCCCATGAAGCCCACAAATGTCCAGACCACACCGACGGTGACGTAAAGCAGAAAAATGCTCAGCAAGGCTAGGTAGGCCGATGCAGTTCGGGGTGCACTGGTGCTGGTGAGTTCCGTTTCAGCTTGCAGGTGGACTGCGGGAAACAGGGTGCGTACCAGCAGACAGATCACACCTTGCATAGCCACCATGATGAAGGCAGCTGTGGCTTGACCCAGTTCACCCACCCAGGGAAGCACAAAGGTCAGCAAGACGGCGATGGCCAGGGTCTGGCTGATGACCATCCAGGTGAGGTTGCGGTCGGCATCCTTGCCCTCGGAGAGTCGGCGTATCGCCAAGCCAGCGATCACCCCGGAAAACACGCCGGAGGCCAGTCGAACCAAAAGCATGGTGGTGTCATCCAGCCGGAAAGCGGATAAAGCATTGGCTGCAATGAAGCCCAGCAATGCGATCAGTACCAATGCGCGCGGGTTGTAACGGAAGAGCACAAATGTCATGAGCAGCGAGCCCACTGCGTTGCCCACGCTATCTGCGGCGGCAATCAGCCCTAATTGACTTTCCGTCAGGGACCATTGGGTGGCCATCAGCACAACGAATCCGGGAGTTCCCAGGAAAAAGATCGATGCCACGCACACGAGGGCGATCAGCGAGAACGTGTGGTGCTTGGGCAATTCGTCTGAGGAGGGGGCGATGACTGTCATAAGAAGAGTCTTTCAGAGGTTGAGGGCTGTGGCTAGTGGAGGAAGACATTGCGTGTTCATGCACACCTGATAGACGGCGAGTCGGATGGATAGCGGACCGTCAGGTCCCTCGCCAACCGTGCCCACGAATAGGCTGGTGTTCATCCATTCATAGGGGCCTTGGGGTGCCTCAAATACGGGGTGGGTTACCGCGTACTCTGCGGGCCATTGGTTGTTGGCGCTGTACCAAAGTCCCTTGTTACGGACATGAATGAATGCACCGTCTTCGGTCTGCATGTCGTAGATGGCCTCGATTTCCAGTCGGCCATCCGTGCGCAATAGCTGCCAGTCGGCGCCGCCCGGGAGGATGCGGCCTGAAAGCCCTTGTCCCTGAAATCGCCCGCCGGTGATGGGCACCCGCAAGCGTTGCCCCTTGTGGGTATGGCCTTGGACTTCTTCCGGCTGCAAAGTGACCAGCGCCTCGTAGGCGAAACGCAAGTCGAGTCCGGGCATGGGTGGGGAAATGAGGTGGGTCATGGTTGTCTCACTTGGAGGGGCGCCAGGCGGGCCAGTTGATCGCTTGTTCCAAGGCATGCGCTACCTTGATGACATCGTCTTCGCGGTAGGTACGACCCACTACCTGGAGCCCGGTGGGCACTCCGTTGTCACCGAAGCCACTGGGCACACTCATCACCGGATGCCGGCTGAGCATGTTGAACGGATAGGTCATGTAGTTCTCCATGAGGTCCGTGTGCGCTTCTGCGCAGCCTTCTGCGGCCATGGTGTTCCGCGCCAGGGTGGGGCAAAGCAGCACGTCGTAGTTGGCATAGATATCCTGGAGGGCGTTGTGCATCTTTCCCATGCCATCGATGGACTCGATGTATTCCTCGGGCGTGATGTTGCCCAGAAGCTCAACAGCCGTGCGTACGTAGTCGCTAACTTGGTCCTCAGCCCCTTGGGTAAGCGCTTTGAGCCCACGCCCCAGCGGCATGCCAAGCCCGTGCGTGAAGTAGCGCTGCACATTGCGGTCCCAGGCCAGCTCGACTTCATCAACGATGGCGCCTTGTTCCCGGAGCGACTGCGCCGCCAAGCGAGTATTGCGGCGCACGTCATCGGCCACTTGGAAGTAACCCAGGTCCATGGACAAGGCAATGCGCATGCCTCTGATGTCCCCGGGGGGCACTGCC
This sequence comes from Curvibacter sp. Hmag1.1, assembly GCF_059769165.1. Lineage (NCBI taxonomy): Bacteria > Pseudomonadati > Pseudomonadota > Betaproteobacteria > Burkholderiales > Comamonadaceae > Curvibacter > Curvibacter sp. Hmag1.1. Next base: position 1,037,068 of record NZ_JBMBGX010000002.1, on the reverse strand, counting down.
AACTCGATTTTCGGGTGCAAGCTCGCGGGGTCGCACGGGTGCGGTCCGTTCATCACGTTGAACATCAGGACCGCATCTGCCACCGTGCGCGCCATCATGCAGTTGTGGTTGTAAGTGTTCATCGCGAAGAAGAACGAAGCCTCCGGAACGCGGCCGTAGCTGGGCTTGAAGCCCACCACGCCGCAGTACGCAGCTGGCACGCGGCCGGAGCCGCCGATGTCTGATGCAGTGGCCAATGTCGTCATACCCGCAGCCAATGCCGCGGCACTGCCGCCGGATGATCCGCCGCAAGTGAAGTAGGGGTTCCAAGGGTTGCGGGTCACGCCATGGGCGAGAGACCGGGTGAACATCGCTACGTAGAACTCGGGCACATGCGTTCTTCCGTGGATAACGGTCCCAGCCTCTAGAAGGCGATCGGTCAGGGGTGCGTTGTGTTCATCGACCATCCCTGCGAGCAAGAGGGAGCCTTGGTCTGTTTCCTCGCCCACCAGGTTGTGTTCGTTTTTTAGAACCGTGGGAATTCCTTCCAGCGGACCTGCCGAGTCGGGTGCGGTTCGGTATGTGGCCTCTGCGCGTCGCGCGGACTCCATGGCTTTATCAAAGCGCATGGACCGCATGATGTTGAGTTCGGGTTGCAGTTCTTCGATCCGGAGGATGTGAGCGTTCAGTAGCTCGACAGGGGAAAGAGAGCCATCGCGAAAGCGCTTGAGTGCATCCGTGGCAGAGAGGTAATTCAGTTCCAGATCAGCGTTGTTGGGCATAGGGAGCGATGTCTTGAGGTGCAGAGTGCTGTTGTGATAAAGGATTGTTAAGCGAGTAATTACTCGTATAAATTGGGGTTTACCAGCATGTTCCATGCCAAGATCGTGTGCTGGGTATCATTGGGTGATGACAAAAAAGAAGCCGGTGGATGTGGTCGACGCTGAGGGTGCGCCTGTTGCGGATGTTTCTCTTTCGCTGCGCAGGGCGCCAAGGCAGGTTCGTGCCCAGGAGACGGTCCGTGCGGTACTGCGTGCTGCCGGTGAAGAGATTGAGTCGGGTGGGTTGGACCGGTTAACGACCAACCGCGTTGCAGCGCGGGCTGGTTTGTCGATAGGCGCGGTGTACGGCTATTTCCCGAACAAGGAATCCATACTCCAGGCGCTGCTGGTTCAGTGGCTGGATGGTGTGTTTGAGGCTTTGGATAGCTTGCATCCACGGCACGGTGGCGGCCTCGATTTGATTAGCTATCTCCAAGCCCAATTGCGAGAGGGCGCGCGGGTCTACAGCGAGCAAGCGGGCTTGAGCGCCATGCCGTATTTGTCGGAGGGGGTGCCGGCTTTGCGCCCGGTCGTCATGGAGCACGATGCGAGAGTCTATGAGTCCATTTCGTCAGCTTTGCGGCACTATGTTCCGACCGCCAGTGCAGAAGATATCGACTCGTTTTCCCGTTGTTTGCCGCTATTGATGCACGCCGGCCTGGTGGTGCTTGTGGTGGAGAAGTCGGGCGAAATGGGTTCGTCCCTGGAGTTTCTTCGTGCCGCCATTATCGGAATGGCATCGCGCCTGCTTATGGTGAGTCAAGGGGTTGAGTGACCCGTTTGGATGCGTTTTTTGTGCTGATTTGGTGCGTTGGCAGGTCGTGTTTGGTCTCGTTTTTACTTTTTTATAAAACGAGCATATCATCGCTTTTTGAATCAAGCGCTGAAACCCAAAGGCCGCGCCATGTACAACAACACATACCCCCTTGAAGAGTCTCTTTCACCAGATGCACCGCGCGTACTCATCACGTGCTGCAACCGCATGGTGAACGACCACCCATTCCATATGGTCGGTCGCAAATATGTGGAAGCTGTCAGATTGGCAGGGGCTTATCCGATAGCTGTTCCGGCGGCTCATCCTGATGAGGTCGACACCTGGCTCGATATGGTTGATGGTGTTTTCCTTACCGGATCCGCATCGAACTTGCATCCGAGCTACTTCGGTGAAGCTCTACTGGATTCCAGCAAGCCGCTGGATCCGGTGCGGGACGCGTGGACGCTTCCCCTGATTCGTCGCGCAGTGGCCAGAGGCATTCCCTTGCTGGGTGTATGCCGCGGTTTTCAGGAAACCAATGTCGCACTCGGGGGCAGTCTTCATCAAGCTGTGCATGGTCAACCCGGGTATGCGGATCACCGGGAAGCCAACCACCCTGATTTGGATGTGCAATACGGTCCCTCTCACAGAGTTCAAGTGACTCATGACGGGCATTTGGCGGCCATCGTGAAGTCCGGCGCTTTCATGGTCAACAGCCTGCATGGCCAAGGCATTGCTCGTTTGGCCTCTGGTCTGCGTGTAGAGGCTCGCGCCGAAGATGAATTGGTTGAAGCATTCACAGTCACGCAAAGCCCAGGATTTGCTCTTTGTGTCCAGTGGCATCCGGAATGGAAATCCCGGACCAACGCGAGTTCGATGGCGATCCTGAGAGCTTTTGGCGATGCCTGCAGGCAATGGCGGGCAACGCATCGTGCTCAATAGCAACCGGTAGGCTTGAGCGGCCGGATCAAAGGCTTGCTTGGGTTAAGCTCCCCGCATGAATGCCAAAGCCACTTCTTCACGCAGCGCTGCAGCTGCGCCCAAGCGCCCCGCGCGACCCCGCGCCGGCCAGAGCCACGAAATCCGGATCATCGGCGGGCTCTGGAAGCGCACCAAACTCAAAGTGGCCGACAAGCCCGGCCTGCGCCCCACGCCGGATCGCGTGCGCGAGACCGTGTTTAACTGGCTGGGACAGGATATGACCGGCTTGCGATGCCTGGATGCTTTTGCCGGGACTGGTGCTCTCGGCTTTGAAGCTGCGTCCCGTGGCGCGAAAGATGTGCTCATCATTGAGCAGGATGGCGCCCTGATAGAGCAGCTCAAAAAAACCCAAGCGCAACTCGAGGCCACCGCCGTGCATGTGCAGCGCGGTGACGGTGTCGCCGCTATTCGCCAGGCGGCACCCAGCAGCTTGGATGTGATCTTCATCGACCCGCCGTTTGACGCGCCGCTGTTCGAGCCCGCACTGGGCGCGTGTGCCCGTGCGCTGGCGTCTGAGGGCTGGGTGTATCTGGAGTCGCCCACTGCGTATACCGATGAAACTCTGAGCGCCGTGGGACTGAGTGTCCACAGGCACCTCAAGGCCGGCGCGGTGCATGCGCACCTGCTCAAGCACACGGCGGCATAATTCCGGCCTCAGCCTCGCTGGCCACTCCAATCGTTTTTGCCATGCCACAACCCGTCATTGCCGTTTTTCCGGGAACCTTTGACCCCATTACTTTGGGGCACCAGGACCTGATTCGCCGCTCGTCCCGCATGTTCGGCACAGTGATCGTGGCCGTGGCCGTGGCGCACCATAAAAAGACCATGTTCAGCCTCGAAGAGCGGTTGGAGATGGTGCGCGAAGTGTTCCAGCCTCTGGATAACGTGCAGGTGGAAAGCTTCACCGGTCTGGTGCGCGACTTTGCTGTCGCTCACGGCGCCCGCGCCATGGTGCGCGGAGTACGTTCAGTGACAGACTTTGACTACGAAGCGCAGTTGGCCGGCATGAACAAGGCACTGGCGCCGGAAGTGGAAACCTTGTTTTTGACGCCGGACTCGCGCTTCCAATTCATCTCCAGTACCTTGGTGCGCGAGATTGCCACCCTGAAGGGCGATGTGGCGCAGTTCGTGGCGCCTGTGGTGCACACACGCCTGATGGCGAAGGTGAGCTGAGCATGGCGCTACTGATCACCGACGAGTGCATCAATTGCGATGTGTGCGAGCCGGAGTGCCCGAATGAGGCCATTTACCTGGGCGAGCAGATCTATGAAATTGATCCGCACAAGTGCACAGAGTGTGTGGGGCATTTCGATGAGCCACAGTGTGTGCAGGTGTGTCCGGTAGCTTGCATTCCGGTGAACCCGGAGTTTGTGGAGAGCAAGGAAACCTTGATGCAAAAGTACCTGCGTTTGCAAGCTACTTCTGGCAAGCCGGCCTGACTCTCGCTTGCTTCCAGGCCCGTTTCAGGGCTTCTCGGTGGGGGCTTGTTTGGCAGTAAAGAACTCTGGCGGTTTCTTGTTCTTCAGTGGCGCCTGTGCCGACGCTGTGCCTGCGGTGGCCCCTTTGGCGGCTTTGTTTTTTTCCTCTTCCATCGCCTTGAGCTCTGCCTGGTGGCGCTTCATGGCTTCAGCTTCCTGCGCCAGCCTTGCTTTTTCCATGGCTTTGGCTGCCTCCATTTGCCGCTTGTTTTCTTTGTCGACTGCTTGTTTGCGGGCTACCGACGAAGCTGCGTTGGGGGAGGTGGTATCCAGCGTCTTCCCGCCACCGCAGGGCGTTTGGCTGTAGGTATTGCCGCATCGGTAGACTTTTTGTGCACTGGCGCCGGTGGATACTGCGCAAGCAGCTACTAAAACTGTAGCAAGCAATATGGGGTTTTGCATGGCAGGTCTCCGAAGTGGCAATTTGTATTTCAGGCTGCTGGTGGCGAGGTGGGTGAATCTGCGGCGCCTTCTTCCATGGCCGGCGCGCTGGCTACACCCGCAGCAGGCGGTGCGGGCGCACGGGGGGGCTTGGGGCGCGGCGGCTTGCTGGTGTGAATCAGCATGGTGGCCTTGTCCATCTCGCTGGCGAGCAAATGGGGCAGGGCCTTGAGCGAGCGGTCAATGCTCTGGTCGATGGCAATGCGGTGGTCCAGCGAAGGTTTCTTAAGCACCCAATGCACCACTTCTGACTTCACGCCCGGATGACCCACGCCCAGGCGCAGTCGCCAATAGTCGCCGGTGCCCAGTTGGGCATGGATGTCGCGCAAGCCGTTGTGGCCAGCGTGGCTGCCGCCGAACTTGAGCTTGGCTTCACCGGGCACTACATCGAGCTCGTCGTGCGCTACCAGAATTTCTTCCGGTTTGATTTTGAAGAAGCGGGCCAAGGCACCTACGGACTTGCCCGACAGGTTCATAAAAGTTTGTGGCTCCAGCAGCCAGACGGTTTCTCCCTTGATGCTGGTGCGGGCGAGCAGGCCGTGGTAACCGCGGTCCATAGCGAGGTTGACTTTGAGTTCACGTGCCAGTGCATCCACCCACCAGAAGCCGGCGTTGTGGCGGGTACCGTCGTATTCGGGGCCGGGGTTGCCCAAGCCGACAAACAGTTTGATCATGCGGAAAATTATGGCTTACAAAACATCTGCGGCATGTGCCCCAAAGCAAAACGGCCCACCGAAGTGGGCCGTTTCAAGGTAATCAACGCAGGGCGTTAATTACTTCTTGCCTTTTTTGCCCTTGGCATCAGCAGCAGGAGCGGCAACAGGAGCTGCCACTTCTTCCACTGGAGCCACGACGGACACGACCACGGGGTTAGGCTTGCCATGGGTCACAGCAACGGTACCCTTGGGCAGAGCCAAGTCGTTCACGTGCAGGGACTTGCCCTTTTCCAGGCCGCTCAGGTCCACAGCGATGAACTCAGGCAGGTCGGCTGGCAAGCAAGCCACTTCCAGTTCAGTGATGACGTGGTTAATCAAGCAAGCGTCTGTCTTCACGGCAGGAGAGTTTTCCTGGCCGCTGAAGTGCAAAGGCACGCGCATGCTGAGCTTGGTGTTGGCTTCTACGCGTTGGAAATCGATGTGCAGAACCAGTTGCTTGTAGGGGTGCATTTGCACGTCACGCAACAGGACCTTGCTTTCCTTGCCGTTGAATTCCATGTCCAGGATAGTGGAGTGGAAGGCTTCTTTCTTGAGGGCGTGCCACAAAGCGTTGTGGTCCAGCTCGATCAAGAGGGGTTCGCCGGTGCCACCGTAAACGATGCCAGGTGTACGACCAGTGATGCGGAGACGGCGGCTCGCACCCGTGCCCTGCTTAGCGCGCTCAAAAGCGACAAATTTCATATCTAACTCCAAAAAAGAGTCCACCGCGACCAGTGTGACTCCGACAGTAAAAGACGCCACGGGCCGAAGCCTGCAGCGTCTGCTTTTTGTTCCGAGTGATTACTCGGTGAACAAACTCATGACCGAATCTCCCTTGGCGATACGCTGGATCGTGTCGGCGATCAGCGGGGCCACGGAGAGTTGGCGGATCTTGCTGCACTGCGCGGCGGCAGCGCTCAAAGGAATGGTGTTGGTCACCACGACTTCGTCGAGAGCATCGCCACCGGCGATACGTTCAATGGCCGGGCCGGAGAAGATGGGGTGTGTGCAATAGGCATACACCTTCTTTGCGCCGCGGGCCTTCAATACTTCAGCGGCTTTCACCAGGGTGCCTGCGGTGTCGATCATGTCGTCCATGATCACGCAATTACGACCTTCGATTTCACCGATCACGTGCATGACTTCAGACACGTTGGCCTTCGGGCGACGCTTGTCGATGATGGCCATGTCGCAGTTCAACTGCTTGGCCAGTGCACGGGCACGCACCACACCGCCCACGTCAGGCGACACCACGATCAAATCGCTGTAATTCTTCTGGCGCAAATCGCCCAGCAGCACGGGGGACGCGTAAATGTTGTCCACCGGAATATCAAAGAAGCCCTGGATCTGGTCAGCGTGCAAATCCATGGTCAGCACGCGATCCACGCCCACGGCTTGCAGCATGTTCGCCACCACTTTGGCAGTGATTGGCACGCGGGCAGAGCGGGGACGACGGTCCTGGCGGGCATACCCAAAGTAAGGAATCACTGCGCTGATACGTTCAGCAGAAGCGCGCTTGAGCGCATCCACCATGATCAGCAGTTCCATCAGGTTTTCGTTTGTGGGCGCGCAGGTGCTTTGAACCACAAACACATCGCGGGCACGCACGTTCTGGTTAATCTCGACGGTGACTTCACCATCCGAAAAGCGGCCGACACTGGCGGCGCCCAGAGAAATGCCAAGGTGCTTGGCAATGTCTTCAGCCATGCCTGGGTTGGCATTGCCGGTGAAAACCATGAAATCAGGGGGGGTGAATGCCTGCATGTGGGGTGGTCCAGCGAAGAGATTGGGTTTATTTCGTCACAGATCGCATGCTGAATCGGGACCGGCCCGAACAGCAATTTGGCAGGGGAAGAAGGATTCGAACCTTCGCATGCTGGAATCAAAATCCAGTGCCTTAACCAACTTGGCGACTCCCCTACACGGGTTGATAGCTAAACGCTACCCACCGATAAACCGTCGCTGGGTGCCCATCCCTGAAGGGGGTGAACATCCAAACTGCTGCACAACTTGACTTCAAAGTTGCTTGGCACATCATCCAGATTGATGTCTTGGTTGAGGTGCGCAAAAACTGCGCTTCCTGAACCAGTCATCCGACCGCTTAAGCCTTTGGAATCTAACCACTGAAGGGCTTGATTAACCTCGGGGCATAGCGTCTGGGCTATGGCCTGCAAGTCGTTTCGAGTTTGACTTAATGTCTTATCGAAAGTGTGTGCAGCGAAGCCATAGATTGTAGCGCACTCTGAGTCACGTTTCAAGTTGCGATCAGAAAAAATTCTTTTTGTCTCCAATCCGGCGTCCGGTTTGACGACGACCCAACGCAAAACCGGTATCTCGATAGGAGTGAGTTTCTCTCCGATACCTTCCACCCAGGCATTGCGCCCGCCCAGGAAAAAAGGAACATCGGCGCCCAGCGTCAGGCCGATTTTGGAGAGAGCCTCCAAGGGTAGTTTGAGGTTCCAGAGCCGGTTCAACGCGAGCAGGGTCGATGCTGCATCGGATGAGCCCCCACCCATGCCGGCCTGCGCAGGGATGGACTTGTGAATGGCGATGTGTACGCCTGCGGTGCTGCCGGTCGCTTTCTGCAGGGCGCGGGCGGCGCGGACCACAAGGTCCTCTTCCGGCAGCGCCCAGGTCAGGTCTTCCCGGCTGATCTTCCCGTCGCTGCGTCGGCTGAAGTGCAGCGTGTCGCACCAGTCAATCAGCATAAAGGGCGATTGCAGTAGGTGGTAGCCATCATCGCGGCGGCCCACGATATGGAGAAACAGATTGAGCTTGGCGGGGGCGGGAATGTCGTAGAGCGACTGCATGCCCGAGATTATCAATGCTGTGCTGACGTGAACTCAGCGCTGCAGCACGATGCGCAAATCCACTGCAGGCAATACACCTTCTGCTCGGGCGGCTTGCAAGCGGCCTTGCTCCAGCCGACTGAGGTCCACTGTCCAACCGGGCACCTCGGTGGCTTGGCCGTTCAACCAGTCAAACAAGGCACGCACTGGCAATTCGGCGCCTGTCGCTTGCTGCGCCAAGGCGGCCAGGGAGTCGAATTGGCGGGTTTCACCGTCAGCCAAGAGTGTGGCAACGCCCGGTGCCCACTGCAGGCGCGCGGCGGTCGTGCCCAGGGGGGTGAAGAACACCAGCAGACCGCTCTGCGGACTGCCGCCTAGCTCGAAATCGGCGCTGAAAGCTTGAGGTGGTTCGGTCTGAACCTTGAGCGCCAGACGACCATTCCATTGAGCTTCTGCAGGAAAAGCGCCATTGGCGCCCGTCCTGTGTGCGCAACCAGCTATAAAAAATGTAGCAACCAGCGCCAGGGCACTGGCTAAACGCCTGCGCTTCATAGCGAAGGGTTCAAGCGCTTGATGGTTTCCAGAAGCGTTTCGTTGTCTTTTTGCTGCTCCAGGCCCTGGCGCCATACCTTATTGGCGGCATCGCGTTGCCCGGAGACCCAGAGTACTTCACCCAGATGGGCTGCAATTTCTGCATCCTGCCGGCTTGCATACGCTTGTTCCAGCAGTCGTTTGGCTTCGGCCAGATTGCCGCTGCGGAATTCCACCCAGGCCAAGCTGTCCACGATAAAGGGATCGCCTGGGGCAAACTCCAGCGCTTTCTGAATAAGCTGGCGTGCCTCCGGCAAGCGCATATTGCGATCGGCCAGCGAGTAGCCCAGCGCGTTGTAGGCGTGGTGGTAGTCCGGTGCTTTGCTGATCAGCTGGCGCAGCAAGCGCTCCATCTCGTCGATGCGGCCCAGCTTTTCGGCCACCATGGCCTGGTCGTAGGCAAAGGTGGTGTCATCCGGATAGGCTTTGACTGCCTTGCCCAGCAGGGCGTAGGCCTCGTCCATTTTTTTGTATTCCCGCAGCAGCTGTATTTCGGTGGCCAGCTTGGTACGGGCGTCGTCCGCTTGCAGCTCGGGCGAAGTGCGGATCACCATCAGCGCATCGTCCAGCTTGCCTTGGCGGGCCAGGAGCATGGCGCGGCGGGTGTTCACCCGAAGAGCGTCCTGGGGGCTCTTGATGCGTTGCAGGTAGGCATTGGCTTCGTCGGCTTTGCCGTTCTGCTCCGCAATCTGCGCCAACAGCAGGTAGGCCTGCACGGCACCACGGCCGGTTTCTGATTCGTCGCTGCTGTCCTGCTCAGCGGGCAGCAGGCTCAAGTACTTTTTGAGCGACTTTTCTGCCACGGTGTTTCCGCGGTCTTGCAGTTCCAGGGAACCTCGCACCAGCCAGGCATCCGGAAATTCGGGCTTCTGCTGGTTCAGCACCTTCATTTGCTCCAGCGCTTCGGAATAGCGTTGCGCACCTATCAGGGTGCGGCCATAGGCCATGCGGATTTCGGGAATGGCTTTGCCAGCCAGGTATTTGCGCACCACCGCTTCAGCGGCGGGCGTCTTGGCTTCCATCAGGTTCAGGGCCAATATGGCGGGCTCATCAGCGGAGCTGTCGAGCGCCGCACCTCGCTGGGCAGCATCCAGTGCACCGGCCGTGTTGCCAGCGCTAAACCGCATTACGCCTACAGCGGCCCAAGCGGCAGGGCCGTAATTGCTGGTCGGCAGGTCTGCAGCCAGTGCTTGCTCCACCGCGTTGGCGGCTAATGCTTTGTCAGTCACCCGGGGAAAGTAGCGCGGAACTTGGTTGATTGCGGTCACCCGTTCCTTGCCCGTCAGCCCCTGCAGTTCGCGCTTGAGGGGGTCCGCAATTTCGGCAAGGCGGTTGGTGCCAATCAAAATCTGCAGCACATAGCGGTTCGGTTCTTTGGCGGTCGGGTAAGCACGCTGCCAGGCACGTGCCGCTTCAATGGCGAATTCGGCGCTACGGGCCCGCAAAGCGAGTTCGACGGCACGCTCATACAACTTGACCGAGCCCGAGCGCCGGGCAGCGTCGAGCGTGAGCGAGAAAGCATTCGCCTCGTCACCATCGAGTGCGCTCATCTCTGCCTGAAGGATCTGGTACATCAACCGTGCATCGAGGTCGGAGTTGACGATCACCGGCGCCGGAGTTGCCGCCACGGCAGGGGCGAAAGGGGCGAGTCCGGCCAACAGGGCGGCCAGGGCAATGAGGCGTGGTGTACGGTGCATCGGACCATAATAATCCAACCCCCAATACCGAGAGCGCCCATGCCTGAATTGCCCGAAGTCGAAGTGACCCGCCGGAGTTTTGCCGACCGCATCACCGGCGCCACCATTCAGGGCGTGCGCATGGGCAAACCCCTGCGTTGGCCCCTGCAATGTGAGCCAGCACAGCTGGCAGGCTTGCGGGTGCGTGGCGTGCGACGCCGGGGAAAGTATTTGTTGATCGACCTGAGCGATGGCTTGCTGCTGGTGCACCTGGGCATGTCGGGCTCGGTCATCTTTGACCGCCACTTGCCGCCCGCCGGCGTGCATGACCACTTTGACATGGTGACGGACCTGGGCACCCTGCGCCTGCACGACCCCCGCCGCTTCGGAGCGGTGGTGTTTGCGGCAGGCGAGTCCGACCCTGTGGCGCAAAAGCTGTTGGGCCACTTGGGTGTGGAGCCGCTGGGCGATGGTTTTGACCCCGCCGCCTTTCTGGCCGGCCTGCGCCAGCGCAAAGCGCCTATCAAACAGGTGTTGCTGGCGGGCGAGGTGGTGGTCGGTGTGGGCAATATCTATGCGTCTGAGGCCTTGTTTCTCGCCGGTATACGCCCCACCAGCCCGGCCAACAGCATTAGCAAACCAAGGGTGGCCAAGCTCCATGCCGCGGTGAAAGATGTGCTCAGCCGCGCGGTAGAGAAGGGCGGCAGCACCCTGCGCGACTTCTCGAACGCCAATGGCGAAAGCGGGTACTTCCAGCTGGAGGCCAATGTCTACGGCCGCGAAGGCGCGCCTTGTCGTGTGTGCGCCACACCGGTGCGCGCCATCCGGCAGGGCCAGCGCTCCACTTACTACTGCATGGTTTGCCAGAAGCGCTAAGAGAGGGGCGCGGTGCTATATTGGCCGATTCCTCGGGGGACTACGTGGCTACTTCATTCAACGATCAGTTTGACCAACACGGTACATGGCGGCGCGAATTCGCCCTGCGCCTGAAGTTACTGGCGGAATGGTTGAAAGACCACGAGTTGCTGGACGCTGGCGTCGAAGAGCGCCTCTTGCGCCTGGAAACCCAGCTGCGCTCTGACAAGGTGATGGTGGCCTTTGTGGCCGAGTTCTCGCGCGGCAAATCCGAGATGATCAATGCCCTGTTCTTCGCAGGGTACGGCCGGCGCATCATGCCGGCCAGCGCAGGCCGCACCACCATGTGCCCTACCGAAATGGGCTACGACGCCGATGTGCCCCCCTGCCTGCGCCTGCTCCCCATCGAAACCCGCCTGCAACCCCAGGCCCTGATGGAATGGCGCATGGCCCCTGAAAAATGGGCTCGCATCGACCTCGATGTGAACAATCCCATGCAGTTGGCCAAGGCCCTGGAAAAAGTGGCCGAAACCCGCAAGGTCACACAAGACGAAGCACGTGCTCTCGGCTTCTGGCACGCCCAAGCTCCCGAAGACAACCCCATGGTGGATGCGCAGGGCATGGTCGAGGTGCCGCGCTGGCGCCATGCGCTTATCAACATCGCCCACCCGTTGCTCAAGCAGGGGCTGGTGATCTTGGATACCCCGGGCCTGAACGCCATCGGCGCCGAGCCGGAACTGACCGTCAGCCTGATTCCGCAGGCCCACGCTGTCGTGTTCATGCTGGGTGCGGACACTGGAGTCACCAAATCCGACCTCTCCATTTGGCGCGAGCACCTGATTACCGAGTCCACTGACCCCGATGCGCGTCTGGTGGTGCTCAACAAGATCGACACGCTGTGGGACGCCCTCAGCACCCCGGCCCAGATCCAGACCCAGATCGACCGGCAGCGCTCCAACACGGCCGACATTTTGGGCATTCCCAAAGAGCGGGTGATTGCCGTCTCCGCGCAGAAGGGCTTGGTTGCCAAGGTCACCGAAGACGACGTTCTGCTGCGCCAGAGCTGCCTGCCCGTGCTCGAGGACGTACTCGGCCACGGAATGATGGGCAAGCGCCAGAAGATTCTGGCCTCGGCCATGAAAGGCGGCATCACTGACCTGCGCGGCGAGACCGGCCGCGTCATCAACATCCGCAAGCGCGACCTCACCGAGCAGATGCTGGAGCTGCAAAGCCTGCAGGGCAAAAACGCCAACGTCATCAAGCACATGCGCAACCGCATCTCGCAAGAGCAGGCAGAGTTTGACCAGGGCGGCGCCAAAATCCATGCGGTGCGGTCGGTGCACCTGCGCCTGCTGCGCGATGTGTTCAACATCCTGGGCGCCTCGGTACTCAAGAAAGAAATGGCTTTGCTCAGCGACACTTTGCTGCAAAAAGGCCTGAAGCTGGGCGTCAAGCGCGCCTACAGCGAAACCTTTGACCGCCTGCGCGGCAACCTGCAGCGCGTGCAAAGCCTGTGCGCCGAAATCCAGAGCATGCTGGAGGCCAGCTTTACCTCGTTGAATGCCGAATACGGCTTCTCGCTGCAGCCGCCGGTGGAGCCCGACATGGCCCGCTTCTCGGCTGACCTGGACACTGTGGAGCGCAACCACCTGCAGTACCTCGGCCTGGGCAATGCCTTCAAGCTGGCCCAGCCCGAGTTTGCCGACCGCCTGGTGCGTGCGCTTTCCACCCGCTTGCGGAACATCCATGAGGCCGCGCTGGCCGATGTGGAGCTGTGGAGCAAATCAGCCGCTGCCCAGCTGGACGCCCAGCTGCGCGAACGCCGCCGCAACTTCGCCCGCCGCATTGAGGCGATTGACCGCATCTCGCAAGCCGCCGGTGGTCTGGAAGACCGCATCGGCGAGATCAACCAGCAGAGCAACGCCCTCAACGAGCTGGACGCCAAACTCATGGAGCTCACCTCCTACCTGGTAGCCGCCCAGCAAAGCGCCAAACCCGCCACCAAAGTCGACGTGGAACTGGTCTGAGCGTGGCGCAGAGCAGTTTCGCCACCGCCGTGGTGCGCTGGCAGGCGCAGCACGGCCGCAACAGCCTGCCCTGGCAAAACACCCAAGACCCGTACCGCGTCTGGCTGTCAGAAATCATGCTGCAGCAAACGCAGGTGGCCACCGTCATCGGCTACTTCGACCGCTTTCTGGTCCGCTGCCCCACGGTGGCAGACCTGGCTGCCGCCAGAAGTGACGAGGTCATGGGCCTCTGGAGTGGCCTGGGCTACTACAGCCGCGCCCGCAACCTGCACCGCTGCGCCCAGCTGGTCATGGAGCTGCATGGCGGCGCCTTCCCGCGCGATGCGGCCACGCTGGTCACCCTGCCCGGCATAGGCCGCTCCACGGCAGCAGCGATTGCGTCGCTGTGTTTTGGCGAGCGCGTGGCCATCATGGACGCCAACGTGAAGCGGGTGCTCACCCGCGTGCTGGGCTTTGATGCAGATTTGGCGTCAGCCACCAACGAGCGCGCCTTGTGGGACCGCGCCACCGCTTTGCTGCCCACAGAGGCAGAGGTGGCCACTGAAGGCCCGCGCGTGATGCCGCGCTACACGCAGGGCATGATGGATTTGGGCGCCTCGCTGTGCAGCCCCAAAAAGCCCAGCTGCTTGCTTTGCCCGGTAAACAGCCAATGCGCTGCCGCCAAGGCGGGTGACGCCGAACGCTACCCGGTGCGCACCCGCAAGCTCAAGCGCAGCAGCCAGAGCCTGTGGCTGCTGTGGTTGCAGCGGGATGACGGTGCAGTGTGGCTCAGCAAGCGCCCCACGCCGGGTGTGTGGGCGGGCTTGCAGTGCTTCCCGCTGTTTGAGAGCGAAGAAGCCTTGCGGGCCGCGCTACCGCCGGAGTTTGCTGCCGACGTGCGGTTTATGCCTGCAGTGACCCATGTGCTCACCCATAAAGACCTATTTATGCACCCGGCGCACGTGGAATGTGCGCAAAAAGCTACTGATTTGATAGCAAAAAGTTTGGGCAACGGCGCCTGGTTCACGCCCTTAGAGTGGGCTGCAGCAGGATTGCCAGCACCGGTGCGAAAGCTGTTGGAAGGCTAGCCCGCGCAGCGGCGGAGCGTGGGTGCTTGTTTAGTCTCTTGCGTCCATCTCGCGGTGCCGCTTGAGCGTCACCCACTCGCCGCTAAAGCGCTTGGCCAGTTGCTCCACCAGGTACACCGAGCGGTGCTGCCCGCCGGTGCAGCCTATGGCCACGGTCACGTAGCTGCGGTGGTCGCGGGCCAGGGCGTCCAGCCAGCTTTCCAGGAAATGTGCGATGTGGTGCTGCATGAGCTCCACCGCCTCCTGGGCTTTCAGGAAGTCAATCACCGGCTGGTCGCGCCCGGTCAGGTGCTTGAGCTCGGGGTCGTAATGCGGGTTGGGCAGCATGCGCACGTCGAACATGTAGTCCGCATCGGTGGGCACGCCGCGCTTGAACGCAAAGGACTCAAACACCAGCGTCAGCTGTCCGCCGGGGGCGGCAATCATGGCCTTCACGTAGCCTTGCAGCTGCGAGGGGCGGATGATGCTGCTGTCAATCACATGCGCCTGCTCGCGCAGGTCGGCCAGCAGCTCACGCTCCAGCTCAATGGCGTCCACCAATGCGCGGCGCTCGTCGCGCTCGCCATGGTCTGAGCTGTTTTGTGACAGCGGGTGCTTGCGTCGCGTTTCAGAATAGCGGCGCACCAGCGTGTCGGTGGTGGCGTCCAAAAACAAAGGTTTGACCACCACGCCCAGCGCACGCACGGCAGCCAACTGCTGGGGCACCAAGGGCAGGGAGGTGGCACTGCGCACATCCATGGCAATGGCCACGCGCTGCGCGTTGTGCTGGCGCTCCAGCTCCACAAAAGGCAGCAGAAGTTCGGGCGGCAGGTTGTCCACGCAGTAAAAGCCTGCGTCTTCCAGCGCGTTGAGCGCCACCGACTTGCCCGAGCCGGACATGCCGGTGATGAGCACAATCTCCATGGGCACTGACGAAGGGGGGGGCATGTCGCTCATTTACAGACCTGAATCCAGCATTTCTTTGGCATGCGCCAGCGTAGTGCCCGAAAGCTTTTCCCCACCCAGCATGCGGGCAATTTCGGCCACGCGCTGCTCGCCGCCCACAGGGGTCACGGTGCTCAGGGTGGCGCTGCCTTGCAGCTGCTTGGACACCACCAAGTGGTGGTGCGCGCACGCGGCGACTTGGGGCAAGTGGGTCACGGCCAGCACCTGGCGGTCGCTGCCCAGCTGCTGCATGAGGCGGCCCACGGTTTCGGCCACTGCGCCGCCCACACCGGAGTCCACCTCGTCAAATATCAATGTCTGGGCGGTGCCCAAGCGGCTGGTGGTCACCGCAATGGCCAGCGCCATGCGCGACAGCTCGCCGCCCGAGGCCACCTTGCCCACCGGGCGCGGTGTGCTGCCCGCATGGCCGGCGGCCAGAAACTGCACGTCTTCCAAGCCGCTGGCTTGGGGCTGGGCCAAAGGCTCCAGAGCTACTTCAAACCGGCCGCCCTGCATGCCCAGCCCTTGCATGGCTTGGGTGATGCTTTGGGCCAGCAGGGGTGCTGCCTTGGCGCGTTGTTTGGAGAGGGCTTTGGCCTCCGCCATGAAGGCGGCCTGGGCCTTGCGCTCTTTGGCTTGCAGGCCGTCCAGGTCGGCGGCGGCATCCAGCTGGGCCAGCTCGGTTTTCCAGCTCGCCCACAGTTCGGCCAGCTCTTCGGGCGGGCGCTTGTAGCGGCGCGCCAGGCTCACCCAGAGCGACATGCGTTCATCCAGCTCGGCCAAGCGCTCCGGGTCCAGCTCGGCACGGCGGGCATAGCTGCGCAGGCTGTGTACGGTGTCTTCTATCTGCGCGACGCTGGAGTTCAGTGCCTCGATGGCATCTTTAAATTCGGCCTCCAGGTGCGACTGGGCTTGCAGCAGTTGTAAGGCAGCGTGCAGCGGGGCCAGGGCATTGGTTTCGTCGTCTTCCAGCAGGTTGACGGCGCCTTGGGCTGCGTCGATCAGCGCCTGCCCATTGGCCAGGCGGCTGTGGCTGGCGTTGAGCTCGGGCCACTCGTCGGTGCCGGGGTTGAGCTTGTCTACCTCACCAATCTGCCAGGCCAGGCGCTCGCGCTCGCGCTGAAGGCTGTCTTGGGCGGCTTGCGCTTGAGTAAGGGCTTGTTGGGTCTGGCGCCAGCTGGCCCACAGGCCGCTCAAGGCGCTGGTGTCCACCTTGGCATACGCATCCAGCAGGCCGCGCACGGCCTCGGGCCGGGTCAGGCTTTGCCAGGCGTGCTGGCCGTGAATGTCCAGCAGCTGCTCGCCGATGGTGCGCAGCTGCTGCGCGGTGGCGGGGCTGCCATTCACCCAGGCGCGGCTTTTACCTTGTGTGTCCACGGTGCGGCGCAGCAGCAGGGTGTCGCCGGCTTCGAAACCGGCGTCGTCCAGCACGGCTTGCAGGCCCGGCGCATTGTCAAACTCGGCGCTCACGTCAGTGCGGGCCGCACCTTCGCGGATCACGCCGGTGTCAGCGCGCGCGCCGGTGACCAGCTGTAGCGCATCAATCAGGATGGATTTGCCCGCGCCGGTTTCGCCCGTCAGCACCGAAAAGCCGGATTCGAGGTCCAGCTCCAGCTCGCTGACGATCACAAAGTCTCTGAGAACAATTCGCTTGAGTGCCATGTTTTCAAGTGGGGAGGTGCTTACGCCACCCCTTCATTCCAATGCATTTTCTGGCGCAGGGTGTCAAAGTAGGTCCAGCCCTTGGGGTGCAAAAAGCGCACCTTGTGCTGCGAGCGGGTTACCTCGATGCGGTCGCCGTGCATCAGGCTGGCCAGGCTCTGCATGTCAAAGTTGGCGCTGGCATCGCGCCCTGCTACGATTTCAATAGCTATCCGCGCACTGTCGGCGAGCGCTATCGGCCGATTTGACAATGTATGTGGCGCAATCGGCACCATCACCCAGGCGGCGATCGAGGGGTGCAACAGCGGCCCGCCGGCCGACATGGCGTAGGCGGTAGAGCCCGTGGGCGAGGCGATGATCAGCCCGTCCGCCCGCTGGTTGGCCACAAAGTGCCCGTCAACCTCTACCCGCAGCTCCACCATGCCCGAGGTGGCGCCGCGGTTCACCACCACGTCGTTCATGGCCTCGGCCTCAAACACGCAGTGGCCGTCGCGCATCACGCGGGCGCGCATCAGGGCGCGGTCATCCACCTCGTAGTGGCCGGCCAGCATGGGGGCCAGCGTGGTTTTGTATTGCTCGAAGCGAATGTCGGTAATAAACCCCAACCGCCCGGAGTTGATGCCGATCAGCGGCACCTGGTAACGCGCCAGCTGGCGGCCTATGCCCAGCATGGTGCCGTCGCCGCCCACCACCAGGGCCAGGTCGCAATGGGTGCCAATGCCGTCTACATCCATGGTGGTGTAGTTGCTCAGGCCCGTGTTGGCGGCGGTGTCTGCCTCGATCACCACCTCGCAGCCCTGGTCCATCAAATAATGGGCAATCTCGTCCAGCGATTTGCGGGACGAGGCCCCCGCAGCGCTGGTGCCGGTGGTTTGGTACTTGCCGATCAGAGCGACATGCCTAAATTGGGACAACATGCGCAAATTAGACACTAAATAGGTTACTAAAATGACCGGCATGCTCGATGAACGTTCCAAGATGTTGATGAAGGCGCTCGTAGAGCGCTATATCGCCGATGGACAGCCCGTCGGTAGCCGCACGCTCTCCAAAGAGTCCGGCCTCGACCTCTCGCCCGCCACCATCCGCAACGTCATGTCGGACCTGGAGGACCTGGGCCTCATCGTCAGCCCCCACACCTCGGCCGGGCGCATTCCCACCGCGCGCGGCTATCGCCTGTTTGTGGACACCATGCTCACCGTGCAGCAGGGCCACATGGCCGCGCACAGCCTGGCGCCCGACCAGCCGCAAAAAGTCATCAGCAACGCGGCCAACCTGCTCTCCAACCTGTCGCAGTTTGTAGGTGTGGTGATTGCGCCGCGCCGCACATCGGCCTTCCGGCATATTGAGTTTTTGCGCCTCTCGGAGCGGCGGCTGCTGGTCATCATCGTGGCGCCCGATGGCGATGTGCAAAATCGCGTCATTTACACCGAGGTGGACTACACCCAAAGCCAGCTGGCCGAGGCGGCCAACTTTTTGAACAGCAACTACATGGGGCTGGAGATCGAGCAAGTGCGCCTGCGCTTGCAAGGCGAGGTGGAAAGCCTGCGCGGCGAAATTGCCGCCCTCATGCAAGCGGCGGTGAACGCCAGCTCAGAAGTGATTTCCGAGACGCAAGACGAAGTGGTGATCTCCGGCGAGCGCAACCTGCTGTCGGTGTCTGACTTTTCGAGCGACATGGGCCACCTGCGCCGCGCGTTTGAGCTATTCGAGCAAAAAGCCCAGCTCATGCGCCTGCTGGACGTGACTGGCCAGGCCGAAGGCGTGCGCATCTTCATCGGGGGAGAGAGCCAGGTGGTGCCGTTTGAAGACCTTTCCATCGTCAGCAGCCCCTACGAGGTAGACGGCAAAGTGGTCGGCACGCTGGGCGTGATCGGCCCCACCCGCATGGCGTATGACCGCATGATCCAGATCGTGGATATCACCTCCAAACTGGTGAGCAACGCCCTTAGCCACCACAAATAGCCCCCTGCGGCCGGCTACAATCTGCGGTTCGGTTGGGGCGTTAGCTCAGTTGGTTAGAGCAGAGGACTCATAATCCTTTGGTCGAGTGTTCAAGTCACTCACGCCCTACCATTCAAACAAAAATAAAAAGCCCGTTGCGAAGTTCGTAACGGGCTTTTTTGTTTGGTTTTTCTTATGTGCTGGGAGGCACCAATGACAAAAGAGGAAACAGGAGTAATGACGGGGAGAAATGCCAGTAATGTGGTGACAAGATCAGCAACACACTTTATTGGAATGGTCACTGGGGTGGTTGCAGATGGATTGGTAAATCAACTCGAAGCCCGAATGTTGTTAACTTGGCTTACAGCTAATCCTGCAGTTGGGGATATCTACCCTGGCAATGAGATACGGATTCGCATGGAGCAGAGCTTGGCCAGAGGAGAATTTAGTCAAGAGGACGAAGCGACTCTTTGTCTTTTTCTGGCGCAATATGCAACTGCGAGTTTCGCTGAGTCAGGATCGGTCACCCCAGAGTCCATTCCAAATGCAATTGATGACAACATCGATTTGCTACTTCACGAGGCAGTAGTTTGTTTTACGGGACAATTTCGCTTCGGTACTCGAAAAAACTACGAAGAAATTGCTCTAAATAGGGGCGCAGGACACTCTGAAACGATTAGTAAAAAGGTCAATTTGCTAGTCGTTGGTGGGACATCAATCGATTGGGCGCACGAAAATTTTGGGCGGAAAATTCAGAAAGCAGTGCATTTGCAACAAGGCGGTCACTCCATATCAATCATCTCTGAGGAGCGTTGGCTGGAGCTAACGAAGTAACTTATGGCGACAAGCAAGCGTTCGTCGGCGAAGAAAATCAGCGATCCGAAAGCTCACTTTTCGAGCTGGGATTACTCAATTGAGGCGCATCACTATGAGTCTCTCGGCGTGAACTACAGGCAATTCATGAAGGACAAAAAGCCGTTCTGGTCATGGGCAGTCACCGATACAGAGGAACCCCAGATTGAAGTTGGCTCTACGTTTTATTTGCGTTGTCAACCAAGGGAATTCTTGCAAGTTGTGAGTGATTGGGATGCGTTCCACATCGAGGTTCATTTAGGTTATGTGGGGATAGATAAATGTCGGAGGGCCTTTGCCATGACGCCAAAACAGTTGATAGAGCTACTTAAAACAGGGCGCCTATCTTCCAACGTGAAGAGTTTGGATCTGGCAAGCAGTAAGGCTGGGCTTTTGGCATGGCAGATTGCCGAGGTACCTGAATTGCTTGATTGAAGAGTGCTCGATCGTTCTGGACCTAGTGCACGAGAAAAAAGCCTGTGTGTCTCACGACCCACAGGCTTTTTTCATTCCGCGCTGAAGCAATCAGCGCATCAGCACCTCAGTGCTGAAACACTACCGCTTCCAGCTTCATCCCCTTGATCTTCTCGGCCGCAGCATCGGCCAAGGCCTTGCTCAGGTAGGGGCCCACGCGCACGCGGGTGAGGGGGCCTTTTTTGCTCTTCACGACATCGGTGAACACGGGCAGCTCAGCCTTCTCCAGGGTGCGGAAGGCGTTGGTGCCGTTGGTGGGCACGGCAAACAAACCTACGTTGATATAGAAGCCGGGCACCAGGTCGCCGCCGCTGGACTTGGGGGCGGCTGCTTTGGCGCTGGCTTTGTGGTCTGCTCCTGCGTGGGCAGCGGCTTTTTCTTTGCCCTTGCCTTTGCCTTTGGCGGGTGATTTGGCGGCCACGGCGGGTTCGGGTGGAGCCATCACGGGGGTGGACTTCATGACCGGCTGGGGCTCCAGCGGCGCGGTGTCGGCGGTGCTCACGGGCACGGGGGCCGGGCTGGGCTTGGGCGCCTCTTCCGCCACCACAGGGGGTGCGGGTGGGGGTGCCACAGCTTGGGCAGCAGGCGGGGGCGGTGCGTCGTCAGAACCCCATGTCAGTGCCTTGGGCCAGATGGCGCAGCCGGAAAGCGCGCTGGCCAGCAGGCCGGCGGCCAGCAGGGTGCGGCCGGTGCGCAGGGGGTGATGGGCCATGGGCAGGTGGGGCACAGAAGACATAGGGCTGCTGCTTTCTCGTTAAAACGGGGTCATGGGGTGACTGCTGCACCGCATGCACGGGGCGTGCCGGCGCAATCCTCAAAATGTACTGTATGTAAAGCATCGTTCCACCGTCTGCGTGCAGCTTGACCCAGCGCAACACCTGCGGCCGCCAGCGGCCTACGCTGGAGGTGTTGTTCAACACACAGAAAGAAACACCATGTCGCATTACCACGCAGTTGTCTGGTTGGATCATTCGGAGGCGCACGTCATGCACATTGCGCCGGACGATGTGGAGGCCTCCATCGTGCGGCCCAAGCACCCGCATTCGCATGTGCACGCCAAGAGCGGCGTAGTGGGCTCGGGCAAGGCCGCCGAAGACAAGCAGTACTTCCACGCCATTGCCGAGGCGCTCAAGGGCGCTGAAGAAATCTTGGTAGTGGGCCCCGCGCAGGCCAAGCTGCAGCTCATCAAGCACCTGCACAGCCACGACCCGCAGGTGGGCAACAAGGTGGTGGGCGTGGAAAGCATTGACCACCCCACTGACGCCCAGCTGGTGGCATACGCCCGCAAGTACTTCATTACCAAAGACCCGATACTGGCCTGAACCCCTGCCGCACCGACGCGGCTCACCCGCCCCCCTAGAATGGCCGCGCACCATGGTGGTGGTTGGCATAAAGGGGTAGGCATGAAAGCGCTTCGCATAGTCGGGTGGGTGGTTCTGGCGGTGGTGGGCCTGTTGGCCGTGGCGGTGGGCGCCTTGTTTGCGCTGTTTGACGGCGACAAGATCAAGGCCGAAATCAGCCGCACCGTGCTGGAGCAAAAGCAGCGCACGCTGGTGATTGCGGGCAAGCCTCAGCTCTCGGTGTGGCCGGATGTGGGCATTCAGCTTGACGGGGTCACCCTCTCGGAGCGGGGCAGCAGCACCGAGTTTGCGGCCCTGAAGTCGGCCCGCATGTCGGTGGCAGTGATGCCGCTGCTGAGCAAACAGGTGCAGGTGCGCGCCCTGGACGTGACCGGCCTCAAGGCCACCCTCATCAAGCGTAAAGACGGCAGCCTGAATATTGCCGACCTGTTGGGCGACCCAAGCGCCCAGCCCGCGCCGGCCAATGTGCCCGCGCAGCCGGCAGAGCCCCTCAAGATTGACGTGGCCGCCATCCGCATTGCCGACGCCCAACTCACCTGGCGCGACGAGCAGGTTGGCAGCACCACCAACATCAACAACCTGAGCCTGTCCACCGGCCATGTGCAGGCGGACACGGGCGCCAAAACGGCCAACATCGAAAAACTGAGCCTCGCCATCAAAGGCCAGGCCGGGGCCGACGGCTTTAGCCTCGCGCTAGACGCGCCCAAGCTGGCCTTGTCGCCCGCCCGCTCCAGCGGCGAGGCGGTCACCCTGAGTGCGGGTGTGCAGGGCAGTGGCCGCAGCGCACTGCTGAAGCTGGTGCTGAGCGGGGTGGAAGGCAATGTCGACGCCATCCGCATCAGCAAGCTCACCGGCAGCCTGGACCTGGCCCACCCCGACATGCCCATGAAGCAGCTCAGCCTGCCGCTAAATGGCAGCCTGCAGGTGAACCTCGCGCAGCAAAGCGCGGCCTTGGCACTGGCTACCAAGTTTGATGAATCCAACATCGCCACCAAGCTCAACGTGGCCAGGTTCGCACCCCTGTCGCTGGGCTTTGACCTGGACATTGACCAGCTGAATGTGGACAAATACCTGCCGCCCAAACCCGCTGGCGAGGCACCAGCCCAAGAGGCTGAGGGCAAAGAGGCGCCCATCAACCTAGCCGCACTCAAAGGGCCCACGGTGCAGGGCAACATCCGCATCGGCAGCCTGCAGGTGGCCAAGCTCAAGCTCGCGCAAATCAACGCCAAGCTGGCGCTGGCCGGTGGCAAGCTCGATGTGGCGCCGCTGAGCATGAAGCTCTATGAAGGCAGCACCAGCGGTAGCGTTTCGGTGAACGCCAATGGCAACCAGATTGCCCTGCGCCAGAACCTGCAGGGCGTGAGCATCAACCCGCTGATGAAAGACCTGCTGGACAAAGACATGCTCGAAGGCCGCGGCAACATCACGCTGGACGTGAACACCCGCGGCGAAACGGTGAGCGCCTTCAAAAAGGCGCTGGGTGGCAGCGCGGCGCTGGCGCTCAAAGACGGTGCCATCAAGGGGATCAACCTTGCGCAAAGCCTGCGCGATGTGAAAGCCAAGCTCGGCCAGGCCGACACCACCCAGGCGGCCAACGCCAGCCAGAAGACCGATTTCTCGGAACTGACCGCCAGCTTCAAAATCGCTAGCGGCGTGGCCCGCAACGACGACCTGAGCATGAAGTCCCCCTTCATCCGGCTGGGTGGTGCGGGGGATATCGATGTGGGTGCGGGTCAGATGAACTACCTGGCCAAGGCCACGGTGGTGGCCAGCGGCGAAGGGCAGGGCGGCAAAGACGCCAACCAGCTCAAAGGCCTGACCGTGCCGGTGCGCCTGAGCGGCCCGTTTGAGTCGCTGAGCTACAAAATCGAATTCGGCGCCATGCTGGAAGACGCCACCAAAGCCAAGGTGGAAGAGAAGAAGCAGGAGATCAAAACCAAGGTCGAAGACGCCGTGAAAGACAAGGCCAAAGACCTGTTCAAGGGCTTGCTGGGCAAGTAGGCAGCGCGTAGTGGGTTGGTTTTGCTCCTGATTTAGGAGCTGCCCGCGCTTATTCCACAGGCGCTAGATGCCGATTTGACACTCAACCCCGAGTGATCAGGCTTTGGCCTTGGGCTTGCGCTGGCGTTCGATCAGCAGGGCGCGGCAGCTGCCGTTGATGACGCGCAGCTCGGCCAGGGTGGCGTCGATCTGGGCGCGCTTTTTCTCCAGCTCGGTGATCTCGTTGTCGGTGCGCGTGATGACGTACTGCAGCTGCTGCGCGCGGCCTTCGCCGTGGTCGCCATACAAATCGAGATAGGTTTTGATTTCTGAGAGCGGCGAGCCGATGGCCTTGGCCCGCAGGATCAGGGCCAGCCGTGCCCGGTCGCGCCGGGTGTAGACGCGGGCGCCGTTCACCCTGCGGGGGGCGAGCAGGCCCTTGTCTTCATAAAAGCGCAGCGCCCGCAGGGTGATGCCGAACTCACGGCACAGCTCGGTGATGCCGAAGAGTTCGGTGGTGCCCTCGTCGCGGTGGGAGTCGACAAACGCTTGCGCGTCGGTCAGGGCGTCGCTTTTTGCCATGGGCAGGGTCAGATCACGCGTTGCAGGCGCATGGCCACACCCATGTCGCCGCTGACCTTGAGCTTGCCGGCCATGAAGCCGGTGGCGGGCTCCAGGTCGCCGTCCAGCATGGCTTGCAGGTTGTCCAGGGTGATGCCGACGGTGCAGTCGGTATCGGTGTTGGTGTTGCTCACGGTGTTGGGAGTGCTGGCACCGTCGATGACGATGACGCCGTCAGCGCCCATGTCGAACTTCAGGGTGGCGTTGAGGCCGCTGTCGTCGCCCACTTTGGCGCGGATTGCTTGGGTTGCGGATTCGAGGGACATGTTGTGTTCTCCGGTGTCGGGTAAATCGAATGGACCGTGGCGGATGGTAGTGGCCGAGCATAACGTAAGGCATAGTGAAAACACCTATACGGCAACTGGTTGACGTTAACGTCACCCTGACCTCTAATGCGTCAAGTAACTCAGAAAGCCCAGACCTATGCCTGCCCTGCGTTCCAAGATCAACCCGCGCTCCGATGCCTTTGCCGCCAATGCCCAGCGCATGCAGGGCCTGCTGGCCGAGGTGCAGCGCTTGCAGGACATGGTGATTGCCGAGTCGGAAAGCAAGCGTGAAAAGTTTGAGAAGCGCGGCCAGCTGCTGCCGCGTGAACGAGTGGCCCGCCTGCTGGACCGCAACTCGCCGTTCCTGGAGCTGAGTCGCTTGGCCGGCCTCAACATGCACGACGACGACGGCAAAAAGGCAGTGCTGGGCGGCGGCTCCATCATCGGCATCGGTACCGTGGCGGGCAAGCGCTGCCTGATCTCGGTGAACGATAGCGCGGTCAAAGGCGGCACCGTGGCACCCATGGGCCTCAAGAAGGCGCTGCGTGCCCAAGAGGTGGCCCTGCAAAACAAGCTGCCGGTGATTTACCTGGTGGAGAGTGGTGGCGCCAACCTGATGTACCAATCCGAAATCTTTGTGGAAGGCGGGCGCAGCTTTGCCAACCAGGCGCGCATGTCGGCAGCGGGCATTCCGCAAATCTCGGTGGTGCATGGCTCCAGCACGGCGGGCGGTGCGTATCTGCCCGGCCTTTCGGACTACGTGGTGTTGGTGCGCGGGCGCAGCAGCATTTACCTGGCCGGCCCCCCCTTGGTAAAAGCCGCCATCGGGGAGGACTGCACCGACGACGAGCTGGGCGGGGCTGAGACGCATGCGCAAGTGACCGGCCTGGGTGAGTACCTCACCGAGGACGACGCCCACGCCATCGCCCTGACCCGCGAGCTGATGGACAAGATCAACTGGGACACTGCACCACACGCTCCAGCCCAGGGCGCCGGCTTTGCGGCACCACTGTTTGACGAGCAGGAGCTGATGGGTATCGTCCCTGCGGACGAGCGCGAGCCCTATGACGTGCGCGAGGTGATTGCCCGGCTGGTGGATGGCTCGGACTTTCTGGAATTCAAGGCCGGCTATGCCCCCGAGATGATGTGCGGCCACGCCCGCATCGAAGGCCGGCTGGTGGGCATTCTGGGCAACAACGGGCCGATTCAACCCGCGGGCTCTACCAAGGCGGCGCAGTTCATCCAGTTGTGCGACCAAAGTGGCACGCCGCTGCTGTTTTTGCAGAACACCACCGGTTACATGGTGGGCTCGGTGGCCGAGCGCAATGGCGCCATCAAGCACGGCAGCAAGATGATTCAGGCGGTAGCAAACGCGCGCGTGCCCAAATTCACCGTGGTGCTGGGCGGCTCGTATGGCGCGGGCAACTATGGCATGTGTGGGCGCGGGTTTGACCCGAACTTCATCTTCAGCTGGCCCACCGCGCGCACCGCAGTCATGGGCGGCGCGCAAGCCGCCAAGGTGATGGACATCGTGAACCGCGCCAAGGTGGAGCGTATGGGCATGGAGGCGAATGACGAAGCGCTCAAAGCCATGTCCGACGGGCTGCGCCTGCGGCTGGACAAAGAGAGCGCAGCCCTCTTTGGTACCGCCCGCTTGTGGGACGACGGAATCATCGACCCGCGAGACACCCGCCGCATTTTGGGCCTGTGCCTGGCGCTGGCCGCCGAGGCCGCAGACCGCCGGCTGAACGCCAACACTTTTGGTGTGGCCCGTCTCTGAGCGCGGCTGACCGACTCACTCATCACAACGACCCGAGGACACCCCATGAAATTCACCTCCGAGCACACCCAGATTGCCGACACGGTGCGCAAATTTGTGGCCAACGAGATCAACCCCTTCACTGCGGAGTGGGAGAAAGCGGGCATCTTCCCGGCGCGTGCCTTGTTCAAGAAGATGGGCGACCTCGGGCTGCTGGGCATCAAGTACCCCACCGAGTTCGGCGGCATGGGGCTGGACTTCAGCTACTCCATGGTGATGGCCGAGGCGCTGGGCGACTGCAATGTGGGCGGTGTGCCCATGGCCATTGGTGTGCAGACCGACATGTGCACTCCGGCATTGGCCCGCTTCGGCAGCGACGAGCTGCGCAACCAGTATCTGGCGCCGGCAATCGCGGGCGACATGGTGGGCTGCATCGGCGTGAGCGAGGTAACCGGCGGCTCGGATGTGGCAGCCCTCAAAACCACAGCCCGCAAAGACGGCGGTGATTACGTGATCAACGGCTCCAAGATGTGGATCACCAACGGCATGCAAGCCGACTGGTGCTGCCTGCTGGCCAACACCAGTGAAGGCGCGGTGCACAAGAACAAGTCGCTCATCATCGTGCCCATGGACGCGCCGGGCATCACCCGCCAGAAGATCGAGAAGATCGGCATGCACAGCAGCGACACGGCCCAGCTCTTTTTTGACAACGTGCGGGTGCCGCAGCGCAACCTGATCGGCCAGGAGGGCATGGGCTTCATGCTGCAGATGCTGCAGTTCCAGGAGGAGCGGCTCTACGGTGCGGCCAGCAGCCTGCGCTCGCTGGACAACCTGATCAACCTCACCATCGACTACACCCGCCAGCGCCAGACCTTCGGGCAGCCTATCCTCAACAACCAGGTGGTGCATTTTCGCCTGGCCGAGCTGCGCACCGAGGTGGAGTGCCTGCGTGCGCTCACCTACCGTGCGGTGGAGCAATACGTGGGCGGCAAGGACGTGACCAAGCTGGCCTCCATGGCCAAACTCAAGGCGGGCCGCCTGAGCCGCGAGGTGACGGACAGCTGCCTGCAGTACTGGGGCGGCATGGGCTTCACTGCCGACAATCCGATCTCGCAGGCCTACCGCGACAGCCGCCTCATCTCGATTGGCGGCGGTGCGGACGAAATCATGCTGGGCATCATCTGCAAGCTCGAAGGCACCTTGCCCGGCAAAGCCGCCTGAGCTATGCAGGTTTCTGAGTCAAATAGCCCGCTAGCGCCCATAGATAGTGCGCAAGCAGCTCCTGAAAAAGGAGCAAACTATCCTGCGCCTAGTTTCGGACATATCCGCGCAGAGCAGGTGGGGGCGGTGTTGCACATCACCCTGAACCGGCCTGAGGCGCGTAACGCTATGTCCCTGCAAATGGTGGCCGAGCTGCAGCAAGCTTTGCAGGCGGCAGAGGCCACTGCAGGCAACGAAGGCGCTGTGCGCGTGGTGGTGTTGCGCGGCGCAGGCGGGCACTTCTGCGCGGGTGCGGACCTCAAAGACATGGCTGGCGCACGCATGCGCTCCATGCAGTGCGAGGCTGGCGCGCCCGACCCGATTGCAGAGGTGAACGCCGCCTTCGGCCGCCTGTGCGTGGCTTACGCCCAGACCCCGCTGGCCGTGGTGGCCGTGCTGGAAGGCACGGTCATGGGCGGCGGCTTCGGCCTGGCCTGTGTGGCCGACGTGGCGCTGGCGGACGACAGTGCTTCGTTCCGCCTGCCCGAGACGTCGCTGGGCGTAGTGCCCGCGCAGATCGCCCCATTTCTGGTCGAGCGCTTGGGCTATTCGCAGGCCAAACGCTTGGCAGTGACCGGCGGGCGCTTGGACGCTGCTGCGGCGCACAGAATGGGCTTGGTGCATGAGCTGTGCAGTGCTGACGACTTGCCACAGACACTGAGCCGCGTGCTCTCCGACATATTGGCCTGCGCCCCCGGCGCCTTGGCCGCCACCAAAGCCTTGATGCATCAAGCGCGCTTTAGCCCGCCTGCTGATCTGGTGGAGCAAGCCGCCGCCGTATTCGCCCACTCAGCGCAAAGCGCCGAGGGCCTAGAGGGCATGACTGCATTCATACAAAAGCGCAAACCCAAATGGGCCGTGACATGAATTTATGGTCAACCAACAAAGCCACTCCAAGCCTGTGGGGCGATGCGCTTTGCGTAGGTCAAGGAGGAGCCCGCAAAGCGGGCGGGGGACACGGAGCAAAGCGCATTGCCCCGCAGGCGCCACAGCAGGAGGACGCATGATGTTCAGCAAAATTCTGATCGCCAACCGCGGTGAAATCGCATGCCGCGTCATCCGCACCGCCCGCAAGCTCGGCTACCAAACCGTGGCCGTTTACAGCGATGCTGACCGCGACGCACCCCATGTAGCCTTGGCCGATGAGGCCGTGCACATCGGCCCTTCACCGGCCGCCGAGTCGTACCTTAAAGTAGACGCCATTCTGGAAGCTGCGCGCAAAACCGGCGCAGATGCTTTGCACCCCGGCTACGGCTTCTTGAGCGAGAACGCTGCATTTGCTAAGGCCTGTGCCGATGCGGGCGTGGTGTTCATCGGCCCGCCACCAGGCGCCATCACCGCCATGGGCGACAAGGCCTTGGCCAAGCAGCGCATGTTGCAAGCCGGCGTGCCCTGCGCACCGGGCTACTTGGGAGCGGACCAAAGCGACCCGGTGCTGACGCAGGAGGCGCACAGATTAGGCTACCCATTGCTGGTGAAAGCCGTGGCCGGTGGCGGTGGACGCGGCATGCGCCTCGTGCGCAGCGACGCCGAATTGCAGCCCGGCCTGGATGGCGCCCGCCGGGAAGCCATCAGCGCATTCGGCGATGGCACCCTGATGTTGGAGCGCCTGATAGACAACGGCCGCCACATCGAAATACAGGTGTTTGCGGACGCGCACGGCAATGCGGTCTACCTGGGTGAGCGCGACTGCACGGCCCAGCGACGCCGGCAAAAGGTGATTGAAGAAGCGCCGTCCCCGGTGGTCAGCCCCGCCATGCGCAAGGCCATGGGGCGCGATGCGGTGGCCGCGGCGCTGGCGGTGGGCTACCGCGGTGCGGGCACGGTGGAGTTCATCGTCGATGAGCACCTCAAACACTACTTTCTGGAAATGAACACGCGCCTGCAGGTGGAGCATCCGGTCACCGAATGCATCACCGGTTTCGACCTGGTGGAATGGCAGCTGCAAGTAGCTGCCGGCGAGCCTTTGCCTGCGCGGCAGGAAGACATCCGCCTGAGCGGCCACGCTATAGAGGCACGCCTGTATGTGGAAGACCCGTACACCGGTTTTGCCCCGCAGACCGGCACCGTGGCCTATTGGCAGCCCGTGCGTGCGTTGCAGCCCGGCGTACGTATTGACGATGGCATCCGGCAAGAGAGTGTGGTCTCGCCGTTCTATGACCCGATGGTGGCCAAAGTCATCGTGCATGGACGTGACCGCGGCGATGCCATTCGCCGACTGCGTGCGGCCCTGGTGAACGCGCCCTTGCTGGGTTTGAAGAACAACGGTCGTTTCCTGAGCGACTTGGTGGATCACCCCGCCTTCCGCGAAGCGCGTATGACCACCACGCTGATCGACCAGTGGCTGGAGCAGGGTGAGACTCTGTTGCAAGCCCCGGTGCCTTCCATGGCGGCCTGGCAAGTTGCTGCCTTGGCGTTGGCGCAGCAGCAAGGCAGCAGCTGGCGGGCCAACAGTGTGTCGGCCTACAGCGTGCGGTTGCAGTGCGGTGAAGTGGTGCGCACTGTGCGCATCAGCAGCGATGGTCAAGGCTTGACCACCATCACCATGGATGGGGTGACAGCGCAGGCCCGCGTCATCGCTTGGCAAGACGCAGTTCTGCGACTGGAGTTGGATGGTGTGGCGCAGACCGCCATTGCCGTGTTTGCTGCCGGTGCATGGCATGTGGCGCATGCGGGCTACAGCCATATGTTCAGCGAAGTGTCGGCCTTCCCCGATGCCAATGCTTTGAAAGATGCCAGCCGTGCACTATCGCCAGTGGCCGGTAAGGTCACGCAGGTGCTGGTGGCGCCGGGGGATGCGGTTAGAGAGGGCCAGCAACTCGTCTGCGTGGAAGCCATGAAGATGGAAATGTGGCTCTGTGCCGAACAGGCCGGCCAAGTGCAGGCGGTTCACACCCGTACGGGCGAGCAGGTGAAAGCCGGCGCGGTGCTGGTGGAGCTGAGCCCCGGGGCGGATGTGGCCCCCACTGAAACACACTGAGGAATCCCATGGACAAAGCCATATTGACCTGCGCCTTGACCGGCGTGTTGACCAACCCCAAGCAGCACCCCGTACCTGTCACGCCCGCCCAGATGGCGGCGGAGGCTCGTGATGCGTTCAATGCCGGCGCCAGCATCATGCACATCCATATGCGCATGCAAGAAGACGGCCTGGGGCACATGCCCAGTTGGGACCCGGATGTAGCCGAAAGCATTGTGAATGCCATCCGCGAGGCCTGCCCGGGCGTGATCATCAATCTGACCACCGGCGTGGTGGGCAAAGACATCAGCGGGCCGCTCAACTGCATACGCCGCGTCAAGCCCGAAATTGCCGCCTGCAACGCGGGCAGTCTGAATTACCTCAAGCTCAAGGAAGACGGCAGCTGGGCCTGGCCGCCCATGGTGTTTGACAACCCGGTGGCCAAGGTGCAGCAGTTTTTGGATGTGATGCAGGAGTGCGGCACCCATCCCGAGTTCGAGTGCTTTGATGTGGGCATCGTCCGGTCGGTGACCATGTATTTGAAGAATGGCATGCTCAAGCCCGACATGGGCCGGGCGGAATACAACCTGGTGATGGGCGTGGCTTCCGGCATGCCCTGCGATGCAGATTTGCTTTCACTCTTGCCGAAGTACATGGCGTCCGACAGTGTGTGGCAAACCACCTTGATTGGCCGCTCTGAGATCTGGCCGGTGCACCAGAAGACTGCTGATTTGGGAGGCATGCTGCGGACCGGTCTCGAAGACACCTTCTATTTGCCCGATGGTGTACGCGCTGCAGGCAATGGTGTGCTCATCGAGGCGCTGGCAGCCTGTGCCCAGCGCGCAGGGAGAACAATTGCAAATCCTTCGGAGGCGAGAGCCATTTTGGGTCTGCGGGCAGGGTAGAATACGTCCATCCCGAATGCTGCAGAGAAGAGCGTTTGAAAAAGTTTCTCCGGTATTTCCGGATAGTACGAAAAAAAGCGTGCTAGAATACGAAGCTTAGCGGCTGTAGCTCAGCTGGATAGAGTACTTGGCTACGAACCAAGGGGTCGTGGGTTCGATTCCTGCCAGCCGCACCAAAAAGTAAAGGTCTGCAATCGCAAGGTTGCAGACCTTTTTCTTATTCTGATTCCCCAATGGGCACATCCATGAGCAAGGCTTTTACCAAAGAGTCCGATGGTGCAGACGATGATGAGCTGCAACTGCCTGCACTGCCAGCCGGCGGCAAAAACTACATCACCCCCCAAGGCTTCGCCACGCTACGCGACGAGTTGCTCGACCTGATCGACAACGAGCGCCCCAAGATTGTGGACATCGTGCATTGGGCCGCCAGCAATGGCGATCGCTCAGAGAATGGTGATTACCTCTATGGCAAAAAGCGCCTGCGTGAAATCGACCGACGCATCCGTTTCCTGACCAAGCGTCTGGAGATTGCGGAAGTGACAGATCCCTCTCTGCACCACGGCAATGAGCAGATTTTCTTCGGCGCTACGGTGACCTATGTGGACGACCAGGATGTGGAACGCACTATCACCATCAAAGGGATTGACGAGGCCAACAGTGCTGTTGGCGAGGTGAGCTGGATTTCGCCCATCGCGCGCACGCTTCTCAAGGCCCGTGAGGGCGATGAGCTCAAGTTGGTCATGCCCGATCGGGTTTGCGATATCGAGGTGCTGCGTGTGCAGTACCCAGCGCCCAAGGCGGCCTGACAGGCTCTAGTCGTTGAAGTGACTTAGCCGGCGCTGTTGCTTGCGCGCTGGGCGCGCAATACCGATGGCGTGCGATGCAGGTTGCGCAAAGCGATATCGATGTGGGCGGTGTCCCGCACACCAATAATCAAGCGCATGTCGGATGCGTCGCGCACCCCGTCCTGCCCCATGTCGATGTGAATGATGTCCGCCTCGGCAGACGCGAGTGCTGCAGCAACTTTGGCCAGTACGCCTTTGCCATTCGTGACAGTCACCACAATGCCGGTCTCGAAGGCACGCACCGGTTCATCGGACCACTCCACACCGATAAAGCGCTCGCTGTCTTTGTGCTGGAGCTTTTTGGCCACGCCGCAGTCGGCCATGTGCACCACCAGACCTTCACCGCGGCCCAGATAACCGACGATGGCGTCCCCAGGGATGGGGCGGCAACATTGTGCGAACTGCACCGACGCGTTTTCGCTACCATCCAAGGTGATGGAGCTCAAAGTATTGGTCTCGTGCGCGGTGAAGCGCTCACGGGTGAGCAGCAGGGCGTCCGGTCGCTCACCGGCCTCGCTCAAGAGGTTCACCATGCGCTTGGCTACGATATTGGCGATGCGCTTGCCCAGACCTATGTCGGTCAGCAGCTCGTGCTTGGTCTTGTTTCCTGTAAAGCGCAGCAGCTTGTCCCACAAGGGGGCGTAGGCCGGGTTGTCTTCGGGGAAGCTCTCAATACCTTCTGCGCGAAGGGCTTGCGCCAGCAACTTGGCACCTAATCCTTCCGACTCGGTTTGCGCCATGGTCTTCAGATGGTGGCGGATTTTGGAGCGCGCACGGCCGGTGCGTACAAAACCCAGCCATGCCGGGTTGGGGGTGGATACAGGTGCGGTGACCACTTCGACCACATCGCCGTTTTTCAGCTCGGTACGCAAGGGGACTTGTTCACCATTGATGCGGGCAGCGATGGTGCGGTCGCCGATATTGCTGTGAATGGCGTAAGCAAAGTCCACTACGGTGGCGCCCCGTGGCAAGGCCATGATCTGGCTCTTGGGCGTAAACACGTACACAGCATCGGGGAACAGGTCCACCTTGACGTGGTCCCAGAACTCGGCCGCATCGCGAGTCTCGTCCTGGATATCCAGCAGGGATTGCAGCCATTTGGTGCCCAAGCGATCCGCTGTGCCGTCTTCCGGATTGTTGACCTTGTAGAGCCAGTGCGCGGCCACGCCGGACTCGGCTACCACGTGCATGGCTTCGGTCCGCATCTGAAATTCGATGTTGATACCTGCCGGCCCCACCAGCGTGGTGTGCAAGGACTGGTAACCGTTGACCTTGGCAATCGCAATATGGTCTTTGAACTTGCCGGGCACCGGCTTATACAGCTGGTGCAGCAGGCCCAAGGCGGTGTAGCAGTCGGTGATGGCGGGGACCAACACGCGAAAGCCGTAAATGTCGGTGACCTGGGCGAAGCTGAGATGTTTTTTGTCCATCTTTTGGTAGATGGAATACAGCGTCTTCTCACGGCCTGCGATGCGGATAGGCATCCTGGCTTCAGCAAAAACTCCTTCGACTTCCTTCTGCACTTTCTGGATCAAGTCGCGCCTGCGGCTGCGCGCTTTGGCGACCGCTTTGGCAAGGATGGCGTACCGCCAAGGGCGCAGGTGCTGGAAAGAGAGGTCCTGTAGCTCCCGGTAGGTCTGGTTAAGACCCAATCGGTGGGCAATAGGAGCGTAAATATCCAGCGTCTCTGAGGAAATCCTGCTCCATTTGCTGCGTGGCACATCCGACAGGGTCCGCATATTGTGCGAACGGTCGGCGAGCTTGATCAAAATGACCCGCACGTCCCGCGCCATGGCCAGAAGCATCTTGCGGAAAGATTCGGCCTGGTTTTCTTCGCGGGTGTTGAATTGCAGCTTATCGAGCTTGGTCAGGCCATCCACCAATTCGGCTACTGGAGATCCGAACTTTTCAATCAGCTCGATCTTGGTGACGCCGCAGTCTTCGAGCGCATCGTGCAGCAGGGCCGCCATCAGGGCCTGGGCGTCGAGTTTCCATTCGGCACATTGCGCGGCTACCGCGATCGGATGGGTGATGTAGGGCTCGCCGTTATTACGGAGTTGGCCCAGGTGGGCTTCGTCCGCGAAACGGTAGGCCAAGCGTACCTGCTCCACATCACTGCTGCTCAAGTAGTCCAGCTTGGCGGTGAGCCCGGCAAAACTGGCTGCCGCGGCATTGACCGCAGCGACTGGCGAACCGGGCTTAGCCGATTTGCCGGTATTCGAGGTACTTGGAGGTGTTTGGAGAAGGCTGCCCATGGTGTAAATGTAGCGTGGCTGGGAGGCTTATGTGCCGCAAACGAAAAAAGCACCGCAAGCGGTGCTTTTTGCATAAGCAGGCTGAATTTACAGTGGTACTTTTTTGAGCATTTCCAAGCCAACTTTACCGGCAGCAATTTCGCGCAGGGCGGTGACGCCGGGCTTGTTCTTGCTTTCGATTTTGGGGGTGTGGCCTTGGCTCAACATGCGGGCACGGTAAGTGGCAGCCAGAACCAATTGGAAACGGTTAGGGATCTGCTCGAGGCAGTCTTCAACAGTGATGCGGGCCATGGAATTCTCCGGAAAGCTAGAGGATGTTCAGCGCTTGGAATGTTTCGGCACGCGCGCGGCGCTGGGCTGAAATCTTGAGTCGCTGAGAGTGGACAATGGCCTTCAGATCGAAAAGCGCACGGTCAAACAACTCATTGATTATAACGAAGTCGAACTTTCCGACCTGGGCGACTTCCAATTGCGCGTTTTTCATGCGCATGTCGATGATCTCAGAGCTGTCTTCCCCGCGGCGTTCCAGGCGCGAACGCAACTCTTCCCAGCTCGGAGGCAGGATGAAGATGCAGACGGCGTTGGCAAACACATTTTTGATTTGCACGGCGCCCTGGAAGTCGATTTCCAGGATCACGTCAGCGCCCATGGCCATGCGGTCTTCAATGGCTTTTTTGGAGGTGCCGTAGCGGTTCGCATGCACATGCGCCCATTCCACAAATGCATCGGCTTCCACCATGGCATCGAATTCCTGCTGGGAGACGAAGAAGTACTCGCGTCCATGCTTTTCTTGCCCACGGGGCGGGCGCGTGGTGTGCGAGACAGAAGGTTGCAGGCGCGAGTCGAGCTCCAACAAGGCCTTGCACAAGCTGGACTTACCGGCCCCGCTGGGGGCTGCGACGACAAAGAGATTTCCGGGGTAGTCCATTGACTGAGGCTCCGTGATGCGGTGTCTAAAGTCGCCTTATTCTATGTTCTGGACCTGTTCACGCATCTGCTCCACCAAAACCTTCATGTCGACGGAGATATGCGTCAGCTCTAGCGCGGCTGATTTGGAGCCCAAGGTGTTGGCTTCCCTGTGCAGTTCCTGAATCAGGAAGTCCAGCCGCTTGCCTATTTCCCCGCCTTTCTTGATCAGGCGCTCCAGCTCGTCCAGATGGGAGTTCAGCCGGGTGATTTCTTCCGCCACATCAATGCGTATTGCGAAGGCCGTGGCCTCTGTCAGGGCACGGTCTTGGGCAGCTTCCGGCAGGGTGGTGCCTTCGGTCAGGGCCATGGCCTCTTTCCAGCGCTCCATGAAGCGTAGGCGTTGCTGTTCCACCAGCTTGGGCACCAAGGGCCCGGCCTGCTCGGCCAAGGTGCGCAACTGGGCGATGTGGCCCAGCAGCATGGTGGCCAGGCGGGCCCCCTCGCGCTGGCGGGCGCTGAGCAGCTCTTTCAACACTTTTTCCGCCAGGGGCATCACATCTGCGCTCCAGTCACGGCTGGTGCCTTGCTCGGCGGCGGCCAGGCGGATCACATCAGCCACGCTCAAGGGGTTGGCCGTGGGCAGCCAGGCCCGGATGCTGTCTTGTGTGGCATTGAGCTTTTGCAGCAGTCTGGGGGTGGGGTCGGGGATATTGGTCGCGCTGGTGGTCTCTACCGAGGCGCGTACTTCCACTTTGCCGCGCTTGAGTTTGCCTCCCAGAAGCTCGCGCAATGCGGGTTCAAATTGGCGCAGGTCTTCGGGCAGGCGGAAGGTGAGGTCCAGGAAACGGCTGTTGACCGATCGGACCTCCAGTCCGAGCTGGGTGACGGGTTGTGTCCGGGATTCGCCTTCAGGGGCGGTGGTGGCTGTGCTGTGCTGTGCACTGGCATAGCCGGTCATGCTGTAAACTGGCATCAAGGGCTTTCGCGGCGATGGAAACGGCCCCGAGAATAACCCGTTTCAAACGAACCTCACGAGCATTCCCACTGCACCTATGTCAAAGGTCAAGCCAGCGCCACTCCCCCCGGATACCACGATAGGCGGCTACCGCATCATCCGCAAAGTTGCGGCCGGCGGTTTCGGGTTGGTCTATCTGGCTTTGGATTC
The DNA here is from genome assembly GCF_059769165.1 of Curvibacter sp. Hmag1.1. Classification (NCBI taxonomy): domain Bacteria; kingdom Pseudomonadati; phylum Pseudomonadota; class Betaproteobacteria; order Burkholderiales; family Comamonadaceae; genus Curvibacter; species Curvibacter sp. Hmag1.1. The sequence continues at coordinate 1,000,776 of NZ_JBMBGX010000002.1, read as the reverse complement.
CGAAGGCCAGCAGGTTGCGGTCAAGGAATATCTTCCTTCTTCGCTCGCCACCCGCGCTCCCGGCGAACTGCTGCCTCAAGTGCAGTCCGAAAAGCTGTCGCTTTACCGCCTGGGCCTGAAAAGCTTTTTTGAAGAAGGCCGCTCGCTCGCGCAAATCTCTCACCCTTCTGTGGTGAGTGTGTTGAATTTTTTTCGCGAGAATGAAACCGTTTACATGGTCATGAACTACTTGGAAGGTGCTGCCCTTCAGGACTTCATCGTGACTGCGCGTGACCAGAAAAAGAGCAAGGTGTTCCGCGAGTCCACCATCCGTTCTCTGTTTGATGAAATCCTGCGCGGATTGCGCATCGTGCACCAGCACAAGATGCTGCACCTGGACATCAAGCCTGCCAATATTTTCATTACCGACGACAACCGCTCCGTGTTGATCGACTTCGGCGCCGCACGCGAAGTGCTGAGCAAAGAAGGCAACTTCATACGCCCGATGTACACCCCGGGCTTTGCAGCCCCTGAGATGTACCGTCGCGATGCTTCCATGGGCCCGTGGACAGACATTTACGCCATCGGCGCCTGCATCTATGCCTGCATGCAGGGCTATCCGCCCAATGAAGCGCCTCAACGCTTGGAGAAGGATCGTATCACCACGGCCTTGGCGCGACTCCGTGGTGTGTATTCCGACAATTTGATCGAGGTGGTGGAGTGGTGCATGTCCCTCGACCCCTTGTCGCGTCCGCAGTCTGTGTTTGCCTTGCAAAAGGAGTTGTCGCGCGAGGGTGAACGCCGCTACACCAAGCTCACCGTGACCGAGAAGGTGCGCATGCAATTTGACTCCATGGTGTCGGAAACCAAAAAAACTGTCATGGGCGGAGCAACCGCACCTGCGGCAGGTAAGCCGAAATGAAGTTTTCCGTCTTCCAGATCAGCCGCAAAGGGGGGCGCGAGAAGAACGAAGACCGCATGGGCTACTGCTACACCAAGTCGTCCGGCCTGTTTTTGCTGGCGGATGGCATGGGCGGGCACCCTGAGGGCGAAGTCGCCTCCCAGATGGCCTTGCAGGTGATCTCGGCGCTGTATCAGAAAGAAGCGCACCCAGAGCTGATGGATGTGCGCGAGTTTTTCAACAAAGCCATTCTGGCTGCCCACCGCCAAATCCTCCGGTATGCGGCTGAGCGCAACTTGCCGGATACGCCTCGTACAACGTTAGTGGCAGCGGTGCTGCAAGGTGGCGCCGCGCATTGGGTGCACTGCGGTGATTCGCGTTTGTACTTTGTGCGCCAGGGTGAGCTGCTTGCCCGCACGCGGGACCATTCGTACGCTGAACAACGTGACATGGAACGCCCCAACGGTGCACCGGTAGGCTTTAACCGTAACGTGCTGTTCACCTGCCTGGGCTCACCGACCCGCCCGGTGTTTGATGTGACCGGACCGGTGCCCTTGCACCAGGGCGACCGCATCATGCTGTGCTCTGACGGCCTGTGGGGGCCCATGCAGGACAGCGATATCGTCTACCACCTGTCCCAGAAGCCGGTGGGTGAATCCGCCCCCGATCTGGTGGAAGAGGCCATGCTCAAGGGCGGCCCGCATTGCGACAACGTCACCGTGATTGCGATGGAGTGGGAGACACCGGACAGCTTCGAGTCCACCAAGGGCACGATCTCGACCGACAGCATCAGCGAAGGCGTATTTGCTTCCACAGTGCAAGCCGCGTGGGCGGACTCGGAGGTGGATGACTTGGACGACGCGGCCATTGAGCGTTCGATCGCAGAGATTAACGAAGCCATTCGCCGCTCGGCTGCCCGCAAGCTTTGACTGCTTTTCCGGCCTGCCCGGATCTATGAGGAAGTACCCATGACAGCATTTGTCCGCCAAGGCGCCCGCGCCGCCGATGCACTGCGCCCGGTGCGCATCACCCGCCACTACACCATGCACGCTGAGGGCTCGGTGTTGATTGAGTTCGGCAACACCAAGGTGCTGTGCACCGCGTCTGTCGAAGAAAAAGTGCCTCCGCACAAGCGGGGCAGTGGTGAAGGTTGGGTCACTGCCGAATACGGCATGCTGCCCCGCGCCACCCACAGTCGCAGCGACCGCGAGGCCGCCCGCGGCAAGCAAACCGGCCGTACCCAGGAGATTCAGCGGCTGATTGGCCGCTCGCTGCGCGCAGTGTTTGACCTGAAAAAACTGGGCGAACGCACCATCCAGCTCGATTGCGATGTGATCCAGGCCGACGGCGGCACCCGCACCGCAGCCATCACCGGCGCCTTTGTGGCCGCGCAAGATGCGGTCAATGGCCTCTTGGCGGCCGGCAAGATCACCGAGACGCCCATCACTGCGGCTGTGGCGGCCATCAGCGTCGGCATTGTGGAAGGCACGCCCTTGCTGGACCTGGAGTACACCGAAGACTCCGCCTGCGATACCGACATGAATGTGGTGATGACCGGTGCCGGCCACTTTGTGGAAGTGCAGGGCACCGCCGAAGGTGTGACCTTCACCCGCGCCGAGATGGACCAACTGCTGACGCTGGCTGAAAAAGGCGTGGGTGAACTCATGCTGTTGCAGCAACAGGTACTATCAAAATAATAGCTGCTCGCGCATATTTCGCGGGCGCCAGAGGCCTATTTCTTATGAAGATTGTTCTTGCATCTAATAACCAGGGCAAGCTCGCCGAGCTCAACGCCATGTTTGCCCCGCTGGGCTGTGAGCTGGTACGCCAGGGCGACCTGGGCGTGCCCGAGTCGCCCGAGCCGTTTCGCACATTTATTGAAAATGCGCTGGCCAAGGCGCGCAACGCGGCCCAGCACACCGGCTTGCCTGCGCTGGCGGATGACGCCGGTTTGTGTGTGGACGCCTTTGGCGGCTTGCCGGGTGTGGACACGGCCTACTACGCCACCCAGTTCGGTTATTCCAAAGGGGACGACAACAACGTCACGGCTCTGCTGGCGCAAATGAAGGACGTGACCAACCGCCGCGCAGCGCTGGTCAGCACCTTGGTGGCGGTGCGCAGTGTGGACGACCCCGAGCCGCTGATTGCAGTAGGCCGTGTGGTAGGGCTGATTGCGCCTGAGCCGGTGGGCAGCAACGGCTTCGGCTTCGACCCGGTGATGTGGATCCCCGAGTTCGGACAGACCTTTGCCCAGCTGCCAGTGGAAGTCAAAAACGCCCACAGCCACCGTGGCCGCGCTGCTGCGACTATGGCTTCCTTGATCCGATCCAATTGGCTCGGAGCCTGAGGCGCATGATTCCCATCACGCCCGTTGCCGAGGGCGCTGCCGCGGTGCAGCGCGACATCCAGCATTACATGCGCCCCGGCAGTTTGCAGTTCAGCGCGCTGCCTCCTTTGTCTTTGTATGTCCATCTGCCCTGGTGTATCAAGAAGTGCCCTTACTGCGACTTCAATTCCCACGAGCAGGCCAAAGATGGCCTTCAAGAGAAGCGCTACATCGACGCAGTTATCGCAGACCTGGAGGCCGCGCTGCCCCTGATCTGGGGGCGCAACATCCATAGCATCTTTATCGGCGGTGGTACGCCCAGCCTGTTTTCACCCGAGTCCATCGACCGCTTGCTGGGAGACATCCGTGCCCGACTGCGGCTGGAGGCAGACTGCGAAATCACCATGGAGGCCAACCCCGGCACCTTTGAGAAAGACCGTTTCAAGGCTTTCCGGGGCGCTGGCGTGACGCGACTCTCTATCGGGGTGCAAAGCTTCAACGATACCCACCTGAAAGCCCTGGGCCGGGTGCATGACCGCGCGCAGGCGCTGGCGGCAGTGGAAGAGGCGGCTGCCTCGTTTAACACCTTCAACCTCGACATCATGTACGCCTTGCCGGGGCAGACGCAGGCGCAGCTCGATGTTGACCTGGCCACCGCGTTGCAGTTCCAGCCGCCGCACATCTCGATCTACCACCTGACCATCGAGCCCAACACCTACTTCGCCAAGTTTCCGCCGCAGATCCCCGAGGACGACACGGCCTACGCCATGTTGGACCGCATCACCGAGGCCACCGCTGCGGCCGGGATGGACCGGTACGAGGTGTCGGCCTATGCCCGCCAAGGACACCGCTGTTTTCACAACGTCAACTACTGGCAGTTCGGCGACTACTTAGGGCTAGGCGCCGGTGCGCACAGCAAGCTCAGCTTTGCGCACCGGGTGGTGCGGCAGGTGCGCTTCCGTGACCCGGCCCGATACATGGAGCAGGCGCTGGCCGGCCACGCAGTGGCGCAAGACGAGGAAGTGGCTCGGGCCGATTTGCCGTTTGAGTACATGCTCAATGCCTTGCGCCTGCGCAATGGCTTCGGGCTGCGCGACTTTACCGAGCGCACCGGGCTGGCCATTACCGCCATCCAAAAGGGGCTGGAAGAGGCCGAGCGCAAAGGCCTGATTGAGCGGGACTTTGCCCGCGTGCGTCCGACGGTCAAAGGCTTCGACTTTTTGAGTGACTTGCAGGAAATTTTCCTGTCCAATCCGGACTGAACGGGCTGCGCCGCGGCCCGCCCGGCCATGCAGGGGAACGCCATGTTTTCGGTTTACGGTACAGCAGGGCAGATATTCCGGGGCTCGCTCGAAGAGTTGGGCAAGGTAGCCGGCATACGCCGCGCCGCACGCACCCGCCGCATCGAAGCGCTGGGGCTGGATGCCCAGGACCATAGCCCTCTGCGCTTTGCCGATGTGCTGAACGCTCCTGCCCATGAAGCGCCTGCCACCGACATCGCGCATCGGACGGCACTGGCGGCCTATGGCGAGGTTCGCAAACCTGCACAGACTCGCCAGCCATTGACCCGGGTGGCCGACATCATGAGCTACGAGGTGGTGACGGTGCCTGACACCTCCACCATCGAGCAAGCCTGGGCGCTGCTCAACCAGCATGGCATTGCGCAGGCCCCCGTGGTGTCTGCAGCGGGTGTTTTGGTAGGGCTGCTCACCCGTGCGGAGTTGACCCGTGCGGAGCATCTGCCTCGGGCGGATGCCCATGCGCTGGTATGGCGCGCCTTTCTGGCGCAAAGCGTGCAGGACGTGATGTGGACCCCGGTGCCCAGCGTGGCCGCTGATACCGACATTCGCCGGCTTGCGCGCGTGCTGTTGGATACGGGCTTGCCCGGTTTGCCGGTGGTGGAGGAGGCGGGTGCGGTGCAGGGGTTCGTGTCCCGCTCCGACATTTTGCGGGCCGTGGTGGCCGACCCGCCGCTGGACCTGTGGACTTGAGCGTTCGGTAGCCGTTTACCGCTTGCCTTGGGGCTCCATGTGGTCGCGGTGAGCCAAAGCCGGGAAAAGCTTGAACCACAAGCCAGCCACCAGCATGGTGCCGATGCCGCCCACCACTACCGAGCCCACCGGGCCCCACATGGCAGCCGTGGCGCCGGACTCGAATTCACCCAACTGGTTGGAGGCGCCGATGAAGATAGAGTTGACAGCGGCGACACGCCCGCGCATCTCGTCCGGTGTTTCCAGCTGAACCAGGGTATTGCGGGTGACCACGCTGATGCAGTCCGCCGCGCCGGTCACGGTGAGGGCGAACAGGGACAACCAGAAGGATTCGGACAGGCCGAACAGCACGGTGGCCAGCCCGAACACCGCCACGGCGCTCAGCAGGCGCTTGCCCACATGTCGGCGCAAGGGCCAGCGGGTGATCACCAGTGACATGGTGAGTGCGCCTACCGCGGGCGCAGCGCGCAAAAAGCCCAGACCCGTAGGCCCGGTGTGCAGGATGTCGCGCGCATAAATCGGCAGCAAGGCTGTCGCGCCGCCCAGCAACACCGCAAACAAGTCCAGCGAACTGGCGCCCAGCAGTAGCTTGCGTTCCCACACGAAGCGCACGCCGGCAAACAGGCTGGACCAACTGGCGGCCAACTGGGACGGCTTGTGCTGGTAGTGCACGGCCAGAATCAGGCCGGTGGCCAGCACCATCAGCGCTGTGCAGCAGATGTACACGTTGGTGGGCCCTAGCGCGTAGAGCAGCCCGCCCAGCGCCGGCCCGCTGATGACCGCGATTTCCATGCCGGTGGAGCTGAGTGCTACCGCGCGTCCGAGCAAGTTAGTCGGGACCAGCAGCGCTACCAAGGCTTGCTGGGCCGGCATCTGGAAGGCGCGGGCCAGCCCGAGCACCACGGAGATAAGCAGGATGAGTTCGCGGGACGCGAAGTTTCCCATGGTGGCGCTCAGCAGCGTGAGCGCCACGCCAGCCTGCAAGGCCATGCAGGCCGCAAAGATGCGGCCGCGGTGCAGGCGGTCGGCCACATGCCCGGCGGGCAGTGTCATCACGAGTGCTGGCACAAACTGGAACAAGCCCACCAGCCCGAGGTCCCAGGCGCTGGAGGTCAGGTCGTACATATGCCACGCGACTGCCACCATGAGCATCTGGTTGCCCATGATGCCGGCAATGCGGGCGAACCAATAGCGGACGAAGGCCTGCTGCTTGAACAGCGCCGAGAGTGGGGGGAGGGATGCGTCGGTGGTCATGAGGCGGCGTTGTGACGCCTGAGCACTGCGCCAAAGAGGTATTTGGCGGAAGCTGTGAGATTCGAACTCACGGAGGGGATAAACCCTCGCCGGTTTTCAAGACCGGTGCCTTAAACCGCTCGGCCAAGCTTCCAGAGCTGCGTATTCTAGCCGGCCTTGAGCATGCCTTTGGTTTCGATGAACGCAATCACCTCTTTCAGGCCGGTCAGGTCTTTGAGGTTCGTCATGGCAAAGGGCTTCATGCCCTTGGGGGTGTTGCGCATGCGCTCGGTGTCGGCGCGCATCACATCCAGGTTGGCGCCTACGTGGGGGGCGAGGTCGGTTTTGTTGATGACGAACAAATCGCTTTTGGTGATGCCGGGGCCGCCTTTGCGGGGAATCTTCTCGCCGGCAGCCACATCGATCACGTAGATGGTCAGGTCACTCAGCTCGGGGCTGAAGGTGGCGGCCAGATTGTCGCCACCGCTCTCCACAAACACGATGTCAGCATCGGGAAAGTCCACCAGCATGCGGTCAATGGCTTCCAAGTTGATGGAGCAGTCTTCGCGGATGGCGGTGTGCGGGCAGCCGCCAGTTTCCACGCCCATGATGCGCTCGGCAGGTAGCGCGCCGCTCACGGTCAGCAGGCGCTGGTCTTCCTTGGTGTAAATGTCGTTGGTGATGGCGACCAGGTCGTACTGGTCGCGCATGGCCTTGCACAGCATTTCCAGCAGGGTGGTTTTGCCGGAGCCTACAGGGCCGCCTATGCCCACGCGCAGGGGCGGCAGGGTCTTGGTGCGGTTGGCGATATGGTGAAGTGCGGACATGGTGTTTGCTATCAAAAAGTGAGCTTCTCGCGCAATATCAACGGGCGCTAGGAGCGGAAAAGCCTTGAATACTGCACCTCATGCTGGCTGCTCAGGATGGCCAGCATGGGGCTGAAGGCTTGGCGGGTGTCGTCGCTCACGTTCAGGGCGTAATCGACGGCGGAAGGAATCTCGGCAGTCAGGGCAGACAGGATGCGTTGCCCGGCACTCTGGCCCAGCGGCACGGCCTTGATGGCGGCCTGCATCATGTTCTCGGCCCAGCCGAAGGCAAAGGCCAACAGACACTCGCGCACCGGGGCCCCTGTGCTGCTTGCGGCCAGCGCGAATGCGATGGGGTAGGTGGGTTCCTGTGCCGCAAGCAAGGCAATCTGCGCGGGCGTGGCCGTGGTGTGGTTCTTCAACCATTCCAGCAGGCTTTTGCCCATTTGTTCGGTTTGGGCACGTAGCTCGGCGCTTTCGCGGGTCTGCAGCACCCAGGCATTGAGCTCGGCAATGCGGGGCTGGTCGTCTGCGCGCCAGGCCGCTATGGCTCGGGCCACCGCTGGCAGCTCCGAGCGGGCCAGCGTCATGTGCAGTTGGTCGACCAGCCAGACGGATGCTTCACTTTCTGTAGCGGCTCGCGCAGTATCCACAGCGGCTTCCAGGCATTCGGAGTATGAAAATCCGCCAATCGGCAAGGCCGGGGAGGCCAGCCACATGAGCTGCATCAAGCTGCTGTCAAGCATGGTGTATTGGGTTTACTGGTCGTCGTGGTGACCATGGCCATGGTCGTGACCGTGGTTGCAGTCCGGGCCATGCACATGCGGTTTGGTCTGTACCGCCACCGGGATGCCGCGCAAGGTAGCCGCCGGCTTGGGCGCGTGGTCATGGTTGTGGCCGGCGTGGGAATGCCCGTGGTCATGGTCGTGGTTATCGTGTCCGTGGTGATGGCCGCCGTGGTGTCCACCGGTGGCGTAGGCACCGTTCTCGGGCTCAAACGCTTCGTCCACCGCGTTCACGATCAGATGCATCGCACGCAGCATGTCGGCCAGCACGTGGTCAGGCTCAATCTTCAGGTGGTCGGGCTGTAACTCGATGGGCACATGGCGGTTGCCCAGGTGGTAGGCGGCGCGGATCAGGTCGAAAGGTGTGCCGTGATTGCGGCAGTGGGTGATCTTCAGCACCGCTTGCGGTGCGGCTTTGGCGACGATGAGCGAGCCGTCTTCGGCCACCAGCGCGTCGCCACCGCGCACGACGGTGCCACGAGGCAGAAATACGCCGATTTGGCGGCCTGTGGAGTCGGTGGCGTCAAAGCGGCTTTTCTGGCGCACGTCCCAATCCAGCTCGACGGTGGCGGCGCGCTTGACGAGGACCGGTGCCAAGCCTTGGCCTTGGGGGATGCATTTGGAGACTTGGAGCATAAGTATTCAGGTGTTCTGGTGGATGGCCGCATTGTGGCGCAGGGGCGCCATACCCCTCAGGTCAGGGCTTTGGTCATGAACCGGCTCCAGGGGTCTATCTGGTAGTCGGCAAACGGGCCGCACTCTACAAAGCCTTCACTTTCATAGAGTCTGTGGGCCGGGAAGAACGGGGCGTTTGTGCCTGTTTCCAGGCTGATACGTAGCACGCCTCTTGCCCGCGCCTCAGCCTCCATGTGCCGCAGCAGGGCGCGCGCCACTCCTTTGAGTTCATGGCCCGCAGCGGTGCGCATGGACTTGAGCTCTGCGTGGGTGGCGCTGTGCGTTTTGAGCGCGCCGCAGCCCATCAGGACATCCCCGTCCCATGCTGTCCAGAAAGTAATGGACGGGTGGCGCAAGGCATCCAGATCGAGGGCGTGCACGCTTTCGGGTGGCGAATGCTGGTGCATCGCATTCAGGTGCACTTGCAGCAGGGCGGCAATGGTCGCCCCCTGCAGGTCATCGATGCGAATGTGCATGGGTTGCGTGATGCAGCTTTAGAACAAAAAGTACCGCTGTGCCATGGGTAGCTTGACTGCCGGCTCACAGGTCAGCAGCTGGCCGTCGGCGCGCACGCTGTAGGTTTGCGCGTCGATTTCCATGGTGGGCAGGTAGCTGTTGTGCACCATGTGCTGTTTGCGTACGGCACGGATGTTTTTCACCGCTGACACGTTTTTGGCCAGGCCGAAGCGTTCCTTGATGCCTGCGTTCAAGCCCGATTGGGACACAAAGGTCAGCGAGCCCCGGTGCAGCGCGCCACCAAAGCTGCCGAACATCGGGCGGTAGTGCACCGGCTGCGGGGTGGGGATAGACGCATTCGGGTCGCCCATGGCGGCGTGGGCGATGAAGCCACCCTTCAAAATCAGCGCGGGCTTCACACCGAAGAAGGCAGGTTTGTAGATGACCAGGTCGGCCCACTTGCCGACTTCGATGCTCCCGACTTCATGGCTGATACCGTGCGAAATCGCAGGGTTGATGGTGTACTTGGCCACATACCGCTTGACGCGGAAGTTGTCGTTGCGGCTGCTGTCTTCGGGCAAGCTGCCACGCTGCGACTTCATCTTGTCGGCTGTTTGCCAAGTGCGGATGATGACTTCGCCCACGCGGCCCATGGCCTGGCTGTCGCTGCTCATCATGGAGATCGCGCCCATGTCGTGCAGGATGTCTTCCGCCGCAATGGTTTCCTTGCGGATGCGGCTTTCGGCAAAGGCCAGGTCTTCGGCAATGCCTGCGTCCAGGTGGTGGCAGACCATCAGCATGTCCACATGCTCGTCCAGTGTGTTCTGGGTGTAGGGCATGGTGGGGTTGGTGGAGCTGGGCAGAAAGTTCGCCTGGCCGACCACCTTTAAGATGTCAGGAGCGTGGCCGCCGCCCGCACCTTCGGTGTGGAAGGCGCACAGGCCACGGCCCTTGGTGGCTTCAATCGTGTTCTCCACAAAGCCGGATTCGTTGAGCGTGTCGGAGTGCAGGGCTACCTGAATTTCGGTTTCGTCGGCTACATCCAGGCAGTTGCTGATGGCAGCGGGCGTGCTGCCCCAGTCTTCATGCAGCTTGAGGCCGATCACACCGGCATTGATTTGCTCGTGCAGTGCGCCGGGCAGGCTGGCGTTGCCCTTGCCAAAAAAGCCGAGGTTCATGGGGAAGGCATCAGCCGCTTGCAGCATGCGCTCGATGTTCCATGGGCCGGGGGTGCAGGTAGTGGCAAAGGTGCCGGTGGCAGGGCCCGTGCCGCCGCCCATCATGGTGGTCACGCCGCTGGAGAGTGCTTCTTCAATCTGCTGCGGGCAGATGAAGTGAATATGGCAGTCAATGCCGCCCGCGGTGACGATGTTGCCCTCGCAGCTGATGATCTCGGTGCCCGGTCCGATGATGATGTCCACACCCGGCTGGGTGTCGGGGTTGCCGGCTTTGCCGATGGCCACTATGCGCCCCCCTTTGAGGCCGATGTCGGCCTTGACGATGCCCCAGTGGTCCAGGATGAGGGCGTTGGTCAGCACGCAGTCCACTGCACCTTCCGCCCTGGTGCGCTGGCTTTGCGCCATACCATCGCGGATGGTTTTGCCGCCGCCGAACTTTACCTCTTCGCCATAGCTGCCCGCAGCCAGGGTGTAGTCTTTTTCGACCTCAATGATCAGGCCGGTATCTGCCAGGCGCACGCGGTCGCCAGTGGTGGGGCCAAAGATTTCCGCGTAGGCGCGGCGTCCAATCGTTGCCATTTTCAAAGACTCCCTTGGGTCAGGCCGCGAAAGCCGTAAATCATTCTGTCGCCGCCAATCTCCACCAGCTCCACGGTGCGTTGTTGGCCGGGCTCGAATCGCACGGCCGAGCCGGAGGCGATGTTCAGGCGCATGCCTTGCGCCACCTCACGGTCAAAGCCGAGCGCGCCATTGGTCTCTGCAAAGTGGTAGTGGGAACCAACCTGGATAGGCCGGTCCGACTGGTTCTGCACCACCACCGTCACGGTACGGCGGCCTGTGTTGAGCAGATGTTCGCCGTCGTCAAGAATGAGTTCGCCGGGGATCATGGTGCCTTCCTTCACGCCAATTGCATCAACAGGGCCACGCCCGAAGCAGCCACTGCCGCGCCGGTGGCGCGGGTTGCCCACACATTGGCAGCACGCAAGGACCAGCCCAGTGCCACGCCGGAAAGATGCAGCGCGATGGTGGTGACAAACATGCCTGCCACTGCCGCAACCGCGTCACCTGTAGCTGCCAACTCCGCACCGTGGGCCAGTCCGTGGAACACAGCAAAGCCACCCACCAACACCATGGAGGCTGCGGCATTCAAGCCTTGGCGTGTGAGTACCAAGAGGCCCAGCGCCAGCACGGACGCAGCCACCATGGGCTCCACTACGGCGCCGCCCATGCCTTGGAGGCCCAGCAGGGCGCCCAGCACCAGCATGTTGGCAAAGGCGAGCGGTCCCCACAGCAGGGCAGGCCCGGCACGGCGGGCAGACACTGCGCTCCAGACCCCGACGGCCAGCATGGCCAGCAGGTGGTCCATGCCGCCCAGCGGGTGCAGCAGGCCGGTCATGAAGCTGCCATGGCTATGCAGATCAGTGCCGATATGGGCGCTGGCGCCCGTGGATAGTGCGCAAGCAGCTATGAAAAGAAGAGCGGATTTCGATGGGTAACGCATGGAATCTCCAAAAGTGAGCGAGAAGAGGGGAGGTCGTCTTAACCAGGAACACCGCTGAACCGGCTTTGCCGGGCCGCTGGTGTTGCCCCCTGCAAGGGGGAAAGCGGCCACACGAAGTGGGCAAGCCGGGGGGTGTTCATACGATAGGCTGGTGGACAGTGACGAGCTTGGTGCCGTCGGGGAAGGTGGCTTCGATCTGGATGTCCGGAATCATTTCGGCGATGCCGTCCATCACGTCGTCGCGGGTCAGCACGGTGCGGCCTTCGCTCATGAGCTGGGCCACGGTTTTTCCATCGCGTGCGCCTTCCATCACGGCGCAGCTGATCAGGGCCACGGCTTCCGGGTAATTGAGCTTGAGGCCACGGGCTTTGCGGCGCTCTGCCAGCAATCCGGCAGTGAACAGCATGAGCTTGTCTTTTTCTCTGGGCGTGAGTTCCATGGTCGGTCCGATTTGTCTGCAGGTGGAGCATCCTAAGCAATCCCCGTGCCCTGTGGTGGTGCCGTACGCCAAATGCCGCAGCCTTGCCTGCGGCAATGGCATGGAAACTGCACCCTGCAGCGCGTGTCCATTGAAATGCTGCCCCCTCCAACCCCGGAAGCCCCCGCCCAGCGGGTGGTGAAAATCCGCCGCGACTACAACAACTGGGTCGCCAGCGAGACCATGGAGGACTACGCCCTGCGCTTCACGCCACAGCGCTTTCGCAAGTGGTCGGAATGGCGGGTGGCTAATACGGCGTTTGGGGCGGCTTCTTTTCTGATCCTGGAAGCCGTGGGCGCCACCTTGCTGGTGCAGTACGGCTTTGTGAATGCCTTCTGGGCCATTCTGATGACGGGGCTGGTGATTTTTCTGGCGGGCTTGCCCATCAGTGTGTATGCCGCCCGCTATGGGGTGGACATGGACTTGCTCACGCGCGGCGCGGGCTTCGGCTACATCGGATCCACACTGACCTCGCTGATCTATGCCTCGTTCACCTTCATCTTCTTCGCGCTGGAGGCGGCCGTCATGGCCTATGCGCTGGAGCTGGCCCTGGACATACCGCCTACCTGGGGTTACCTGATTTGCGCGGTGGTGGTGATTCCCTTGGTCACCCACGGCGTGTCCACCATCAGCCGCCTGCAGATTTGGACGCAGCCGCTGTGGCTGATCATGCTGGTGGTGCCATTTGGCTTTGTTTTGGTGCGTGATCCGCTAGCCTTTACCGGCATAACGCACTACGCTGGTGAGCAAGGCACTGCGGGTGTCTTTAGCTTGCACCTCTTTGGTGCTGCGCTCACGGTGGGTATTGCCCTGATTACCCAGATGGGGGAGCAGGCCGACTACCTGCGCTTCATGCCCCAACGCACCGCCACCAACCGCTTCAGTTGGTGGGCCGGGGTGCTGGTGGGCGGGCCTGGCTGGGTGTTTCTGGGCGTGATCAAAATGCTGGGCGGTGCGTACCTGGCCTACCTCGCCATCCAGCACAGCGTGCCCACCGAGCGTGCGGTGGACCCGAACCAGATGTACCTGGCTGCGTATGAATATGTGTTCCCTTCGCTGGGCTGGGCGGTGGCGGCGACAGCTGTTTTTGTGGTGGTCTCGCAGCTCAAGATCAATGTGACCAACGCCTACGCCGGCTCATTGGCCTGGAGCAACTTCTTCTCGCGCCTGACGCACAGCCACCCCGGGCGGGTGGTGTGGGTGCTGTTCAACAGCGTGATCGCCTTCATGTTGATGGAGATGAATGTGTTCCAGGCGCTGGGTGAAGTGCTCAGCCTGTATTCGAACATCGCCATCGCCTGGATCATGGCCGTGGTGGCCGATCTGGTCATCAACAAGCCTTTGGGCTTGTCGCCCAAGGGCATTGAGTTCAAGCGGGCGCATCTGTACGACATTAATCCCGTGGGGGTGGGGGCCATGGCTATGGCGTCATTGCTGTCCATCCTGGCTTACCTCGGCCTCTTCGGGGAATTGGCCAAGGCTTTTTCTGCGGTGGTGGCCCTGGTCACGGCCATGGTGACCTCGCCCTTGATTGCGTGGTGGACCAAAGGCAAGTACTACTTGGCAAGAAAGCAAGAATCCACTGTCACGCAGGGCAGCTACGTTCGGCTGCAAGCCCGTCAGTGTGTGATCTGCGAGCGGGAATACGAGGGGCCAGACATGGCCCATTGCCCGGCGTATCAAGGTGCGATTTGCTCGCTGTGCTGCACGCTGGATGCGCGCTGTGGCGACATGTGCAAACCGCATGCAAACCTGGCCACCCAGTGGTCCGCCGCTTTGCGCTGGCTGTTGCCCAAAAGGGTGTGGCCGTTTCTGGACACGGGGCTGGGGCACTTTCTGCTGCTGATGCTGGTCATCCTGCCCCTGCTGGCCACGGTGTTCGCCATGTTTTACAAGCAGGAGTTGGGGGGCTTGGTCGCATTGACCGAACAGCGCCTTGCCGTAGAAGCAGCGTTGCGTTCGGGTTTCAGCAAAACCTTTGCTGCGCTGATGCTGATGTCCGGCATCGTGGCCTGGTGGTTGGTGCTGGCGCACAAAAGCCGGCAGGTGGCACAGGAAGAGTCCAACCGCCAAAGCCATTTGCTGCTGCGCGAGATCGAGTCCCACCGCCAGACGGACGTTGCCTTGCAGGAAGCCAAGCGTGTAGCCGAGCAAGCCCGGCAAGCCGCCGAGGCGGCCAACCAGGCCAAAAGCCGTTATATCAGTGCCATCAGCCACGAACTGCGCACGCCGCTCAACAGCATCCTGGGTTACGCACAGCTCATGGGCGAGGACGCGGCGATACCGCCCCACCGCAAGCAGGCGGTGAGCGTGATCAAGCGGGGCGGCGAACACTTGCTGTCCTTGATTGAGGGCACGCTGGACATGGCCCATATCGAGAGCGGCAAACTCACCCTCAATGTGAAGCCCATGCAGTTCGCCAACGGCATGGCCGAGCTTGCCGGCATGTTCGAACTGCAGGCGGCGGCCAAGGGGTTGCAGTTTCAGTTTGAGGTTCAGGGCAATGTGCCGGAGTGGGTGAGGGCGGACGAAAAGCGCCTGCGGCAGATCTGTATCAACTTGCTGGGCAATGCCATCAAGTTCACCGCCACGGGCAGTGTGCGCTTAGTGCTGCGCTATGCGCGGGAAATGGCGCATATCGAAATTCATGATACCGGCCCCGGCATGCCAGCGCAGGAGTTGGACCGCATCTTCGAGCCCTTCACCCGCGGATCGACTGCGGCATCGGGTGCCGCCGTGGCGTCGGGCGGGTCGGGCTTGGGCTTGACGATTGCCAAGATGCTCACCGACCTCATGGGGGGCGAGCTGTCAGCAACCAGTGTGCTCGGCCAGGGCTCGGTGTTCAAGGTGCGCTTGTTCCTGCCGGACTTGCACATGCCGCCGGCAAGCGCACAGCAAGCGGCCCCCCACAGCAAGCCGCGCGTGGCCTATGCCGGTGCGCGCCGCAAAGTTCTGGTGGTGGATAACGAGGAGGCGGACCGCGAGCTGCTGGTGAGCCTGCTGGAGCCCTTGGGCTTTGAAGTGCGCACTGCTGCCAGCGGCCACGATTGCCTGGACCTGCTGGCCGCCGGCCTGCAGCCCGATGTGGTGTTGCTGGATCTCGCCATGCCCGGCATTGACGGTTGGGAGACACTGCGCCGCATACGGGGTAATCCGGCATTGGGTGGCAGCGAGCCGCAGGTGGCCATCGTGTCTGCCAACGCGTTTGACCGGGGGCTGGACAACGGGCTGGGCTTGCCACCGGAAGACTTCATCGTCAAACCCGTGCGCCACAGCGAGTTGCTGGACTGGCTGGAGCGCCGGCTGGAGTTGGTGTGGGTGGACAAGCCAACGGTAGAGGCTTCCATGCAAGCCGCCCCGAGTGTGGCCCAAGATATGCAGCCTGTGGCGGTGGGAGCGTTGCCCGCTAGTGCCTGCCGCGCCTTGCTGGAAGTGGCGCGCCTGGGTTACTACCGGGGCGTTTTGAACCAGCTGCAAAGCCTGCAGGTGCAGCACCCCGAATGCGCGGCCTTCATTGCGCAGCAGGAGGCGCTGGCCCGCCAGTACCAGTTTGAGACCATGGCCGAACAATTGCAGAAAGTGCTCGATGCAAGCCCCGCAGATGAACTCCGTTGACCTGAGTGATGCCGCCCGTCTGGATGGCACGCTGGACCGTGCCAACAGCGACGTAGTGCTCATCGTGGACGATGTGCCCGATAACCTTTCTGTGCTGCATGACGCGCTGGACGAATCCGGCTACACGGTGTTGATTGCCACTTCCGGCGAGGCCGCCCTGATGCGCGCAATGCAGGCTTTGCCCGATGTGATTTTGCTGGACGCCATGATGCCCGGCATGGACGGTTTTGAAGTCGCCCGTCGCCTCAAGGCTGCGCCGCAAACCACGCACATCCCCATCATCTTCATGACGGGCCTGACCGAGACCGAATATCTGGTGGCGGCACTGGAGAGCGGTGGGGTGGACTATGTGACCAAGCCCATCAAGCCCAAGGAAGTGCTGGCCCGCATGGGAGTGCACCTGGCCGGCGCACGCGAGCGGCGTCAGACCCGCAATGCGCTGGATGCTTTCGGCTACGCCACCATCACCGTGCGTGCTGCCGATGGCTGCCTGATGTGGCAAACGCCCTTGGCGCGCGACCTGCTGGAACGCTACTGCGGCACCCAGGCGCCCAACACGCCGCCCGAAGTTCTGGGCTGGTTGCAGGCCTGCCTACAAACGGTAGCCCGCGGGGACGAGCCGGCCAAGCTGAGCCTGGAACGCGGCCCCAAGCGCCTGACTTTCCGGTTGCACCAACAAATCGGGGACAGCGATGCCGGTGGCGATTGGCTGATCGTGATGCGCGAGGTGTCAGACACCGCTGTCATTGAAGCCATGAGCCTTTCCTTCAAGCTCACCGCCCGCGAGGCGGAAGTGCTCTACTGGGTGGTCAAGGGCAAGACCAACAAAGACATCGGCGACATTCTGGGCAGCAGTCCCATGACTGTGAAGAAACACCTGGAGCGGGTGTTTGTGAAGCTGGGCGTGGAGACGCGCACCGCCGCCGCTGGCATGGCGATGTCGCGTATCCGGCAATTGCACCCGCAGTTTGAAGGGTGAGGGCATCTCGCCTTATGCGTCTCCGGCGGCCTGCGACAATTGCGGCATGAGTACCGACACGCCCCCGCCTGCACCGGCCAAGCAGGCCAACAACCCGCTGCATGGCAAAACGCTGGAGGCCATCGTGACGGAACTGGCCGATTACTACGGTTGGGACGGCTTGGGCGAGCGCATCCCGGTGCGCTGCTTTACCTTTGAGCCCAGTGTGGGCTCCAGCCTCAAGTTCTTGCGCAAAACCCCTTGGGCCCGCGACAAGGTGGAAGGGCTGTATCTGTTCATGTTGCGCGAAATGCGCCGTTCAGGGCGCTGAGCCGCGCCGTTTGTCGTATCCGGCGAGGTTCCGCATACGGATCCGGGAACTTGACTATTCACATTTTTTGAATCAAGTCATCAATTAGATTCAAAAATCAGCAATTCATGCCCCCCTAGACTTCTACGCATGGCATCTAACCACACCTCCTCCTTCGACGCTGGCACCAAGCGCTACAGCCTTACGGCCATCGTGTTGCATTGGGTGCTGGGGCTGGCCCTGATCGGGATTTTTGCAGTCGGCCTGTACATGACCGACCTGCCTTTTTCGCCCACCCGTCTGAAGCTGTACAACTGGCACAAGTGGGCCGGTATCACCATCCTGGCGCTGTCCGCGTTGCGCCTGTTGTGGCGCTTGACGCACCGTCCGCCTGAACTGCCCGGCAAAATTTCTGCGGCCATGCCCGCGTGGCAACACTGGGCCCACCATGGCACCCACCACGCGCTGTATGCCCTGTTTTTCCTGGTGCCGCTGATCGGCTGGGCCTATAGCTCTGCGGCGGGCTTCCCCATCGTGGTGTTCGGCGTACTGCCATTGCCTGATTTCGTGCCTGCTGACAAAGCGCTGGCCGAAATGATCAAGCCCTTTCATGAACTTAGTGCGTTTGCCTTGATCGGACTGGCCGGTCTGCACATTGCCGCTGCACTCAAGCACCAGTGGATAGACCGCGATGGCCTGATCAACCGCATGTTGCCCGGCCGCGATTGAACTCTCTTTTGGCCCGATTTTTTGATTGGATTTGACATGTTGGTTTCCCGCGTATTTCTGTCCACTGCCATTGCAGCATCTGCATTCATGGGGGTGTCTGCTTTTGCCCAGCAGAAGCTGGTGCCCGCCCAGAGCGAAATCGTGTTCGTGAGCAAGCAGATGGGTGTGCCGGTGGAAGGGCGCTTCAAGAAGTTTGATGCACAAATCGCTTTTGATCCTGCCAAGCCCGACACCAGCAAGATTGCATTCACCGTTGATATCGCCAGCGCCACTTTGGGTGTTCCCGAAACGGACGCCGAGCTGCCCCGTCCCAACTGGTTCAACACGGCCAAGTTTCCACAAGCGACCTTCCAGTCCACCGCCGTCAAAGGCCTGGGTGGTGGCAAGTTTGAAGTGAGCGGCAAGCTCGCCATCAAGGGCAACAGCCGCGATGTGGTCGTGCCTGTGGCCCTTGTTCAGAGCGGTGCGACTACTACTGTGACCGGTACGTTCCCGCTCAAGCGCCTCGCCTTCAAGATCGGCGAGAACGAGTGGGCTGACACTTCCATGGTCGCTGACGATGTGCAGGTCAAGTTCAAGCTCGCGCTGACCGGCGTAGGCAAGATTTAAGTTTTTTCCATTTCTTTTTTAACCAACCCGCAAATCAGGAGTTTTCATGCGTACTTCCCTCATCGCTGCCGCTTTGGCACTGTCCGCTTTCGCCGGTGCTGCCAGCGCCCAGTCCGCGACTTACAACCTGGACCCTTCGCACACTTTCCCTCGCTTCTCTTACAGCCACTTCGGTCTGTCCACCCAGCAAAGCCGTTTCAACAACACCACCGGCACCGTGACTTTTGACAAGGCTGCCAAGACTGGCGCAGTGGACGTCGTGATTGACATGAAGGCTGTGGACACCGGCTTTGCCGCATTCAACGGCCACATCCAGGGCGAAGACTTCCTGGACACCGCCAAGTTCCCCACCGCTACTTTCAAGTCCACCAAGGTGGTGTTTGACGGCGACAAGCCTGCTTCTGTGGACGGCAACCTGACCATCAAGGGCGTGACCAAGCCAGTGACCCTGAAGATCGTGAACTTTGTGTCCACCACCCATCCCATGAACAAGAAGGATGTGATCGGTGCGGAAGCCACGACCACCATCAAGCGCACTGAATTCAACGCCGGCAAATTCGCACCGTACGTGGGCGACGACGTGACCATCACCATCGCACTCGAAGCTATCAAGCAGTAATTGCGACAGCGGCGCGGCTCTTGCCGCTGCCCACCGGAAGGCCGGCCGCGAGGCTGGCCTTTTTTTATGCAAAATCAGGCTCTGGCGCATGATTGCTATGCGCGAGCAGCTATTGTTTTTATAGCGTTCTTTTTCCGGAGTTTGCCTTTCCATGTCGGCTGAATCTGTTTCCAACACCCCGGTACTTCATGCGCGCGGCTTGCGCTGGCACACCTTGTGGGGCCCTTTGGACGTGCAGTTGCAGTCGGGTGTGACGCTGGTGACCGGCGGGGAAGGGCGGGGCAAGAGCAGCCTGTTGCGCATGTTGGCCGGCGATTTGGCGGTAGCAGGCAGCAGCTTGCAACTGGCCGGCACCGGCCTGCAAAGTCAGCCCGCGCAGTACCGGCAAAAAGCCTTCTGGATGGATCCGCGCACCAGCGCCTGGGACCAGACGCCTGCAGCGCAATTTTTCCAGCAGAGCCGCCGCCAGTGGCCGCAATGGAATGTGGAACTGTGTGCAGAGCTTGTTTCGGCGCTAGGCCTTGAAGAACATCTGCCCAAGCCCATGTACATGTTGTCCACGGGCTCCAAGCGCAAAGTCTGGATCTCGGCGGCGTGCGCCAGTGGAGCCGAGTTGACATGTCTGGATGAGCCTTTTGCTGCCCTGGACCGCGGGTCCATACGCACCATCACCGAGCTGCTGCAGGATGCGGCGGCGCACAGCCCGCGCGCCTGGGTGTTGGCAGACTACGAAGCGCCTGCCGGTGTGCCGCTGGCCGCCACCATTGACTTGGGCCACTGAGCCCCGTTGCATTGCGCACCAATGACTAGGAGAACCTTATGACAACCCGACTGCCTACCTACTTTGTGTCCCACGGTGGTGGCCCCTGGCCCTGGATGCCTGACATGCGCGACATGCTGGCCAGCCTGGACACCGCACTGGCCGATATGCCACGCCAGATCGGCCGCACACCCAAAGCTGTTTTGATGATTACCGCCCATTGGGAGGAGCGGGCCTTCACGCTGGGTTCCAACCCCGCGCCCGGCATGGTTTACGACTATGGCGGCTTTCCCGCACACACGTACTCGGTGGTGTATCCCGCGCCGGGCGCCCCGGAGCTGGCGCTGCGGGTGCAGGGATTGCTGCAGGAAGCCGGCTTGCCGGTGGCACTGGACCCTCAACGCGGCTACGACCACGGCACTTTTGTGCCCTTGGCCGTGATGTACCCGGACGCGAAGGTGCCTGTGTTGCAAATGTCCCTGCGTGCGGGGCTGGATCCGGCCGAGCACATTGCGTTGGGTCGGGCTTTGGCGCCGTTGCGGGATGAAGACGTGTTGATCGTGGGCAGCGGCCTGAGTTATCACAATCTGCGCAATTTCGGTTCCGGCGGGCGGGCTCCTTCCAAGGCTTTTGACGTCTGGTTGCAGGAAGCGATGGTTGCATCGCCTTCCGTGCGCGTAGAGGCATTGGTGAACTGGGAATCAGCGCCTGCGGCCCGAATCTGCCACCCTCGCGAAGAGCACTTGCTGCCCCTCATGGTGGCCGTGGGAGCCGCCTATGACGATGCTGCAGAGTGTGTGTATCACGACGAGACCGTTTTTGGCGGCGTGACCGCCTCCAGCTTCCGTTTCGGCGAGATATCCGCCCCAGCCTGAGCCTGTTGATCCATCAATTTCAAGGCAAGCGCACATACGTGTGCGGTGCGTTGGAGTTGGTGGTTTTTGTCGGTCAGGGCTTGGTGTTCCTGGATCAGAGTTTTGACCGGTGGCGAGCCCTCGGCCGCCGCGGTGCCTTTCTCAAGCTGGCTTTCGATCAGCCGGATCTTGAGGTCGTTGTTGAAGGTGATGTGTTTGGCATCCGACATCCGGTCCTTGATGCGCTTGCGGCAAGCAGCCATCCAGTCCGTGTCCTGCGCCACCAGTTCGCTGAGCTGGTTCAGGATCAAGGAGGTCGCCGCCTTGCGCATGGCAGGCGATGCCGGGTCTGGAAGTGTGTCCGTGATGGGTGTCATGGCTGGGCCCCGCCAAGGGGTGTTGGCTAGCGATGGTGTGAAAGCTCAACGTTAGGCCCGAGCCGTCAAGTGCTCAAGGGCAACTGTTCGACGGTGAACATTTGGCACCCGGACGGTGCGCGTTTTTGTGACTTTGTTGACAGCTTGAGGGACTTTGCGTGCAGGGCTCTGAATACATGCTGAAGGCTCAGTAACCGTTGGAGTCCCGGTTGGCGCGCTGCATGAACGGTGGCTGGCGGCCTACGGCTTCTTCCAGCATGATGAGTTCCAAGTCCCGGTGATTGATGACCGGTGCAGGTTCCATCAGGTGCCTACCAGCTTCGCGACCTATGTACAGCGGCGCGTCGTGGTACTGCGTGGTCAGGGTGCGTGCTTGGGTGGCGTCGGCCAGGGGCTGGATGTCGGCAGTGCCGTAGCACAGACAAAAGTAGAGCTTGGCCTCCATCGTTTCCATATAGCAGGCAGTGCCGCGGATGCCTATGGTGGCTGCCGGGGTCTCGAGCCGCTTGGGGCCGGGGCCGAATACCGCCAGCACTTTGCCCGTGATCAAGCGCAAGACGCCGACTGCACCATCCTGCACAAACTGGATCACGCTGTTGTCGCGCATGAGGTAGGCGTTGTTGGCCATCACATACAGCACTTCGCTGTTGGCTCCAGTGGCAATGGTGTCGCCTGGCAGCACGGCTTGGTCCATCCTGGCGGGGCTGCCATTCAATCGCACATCGCCTTTGATACGGCGTATTCCACTTTGAAGCGGTTTCTGGCCCATGGCCAGTGCATCGGCCAAACCGGCAATGCTTCCAAGCCCTACGGATGTAGATATGAATTGACGTCTGGTGCTCATGGAGTATGCGCAGGTAGCTATGAAAAAGATAGCGCCTATGCGCTAAGTCCTCTACCTTAACTATTTTCCTTTGCTGCGTCCACCCGAGCTGCCAGACCCTCCTGAACTACCTGAACTACCTGAACTACCTGAACTACCAGAGCTGCCAGAGCTGCCAGAGCTGCCAGAGCTGCCAGAGCTGCCAGAGCTGCCAGAGCTTTCCGTTTTGCCGCTACCCCCCGAAGTAGTTTCTGTCTTTCCGCTACCGCTCTCGGAGCTTCCGCTCTTGCTGTCGTCCCCGCTTTCGTTTTTGCCGGAGCTGCCTGATTTGGAATCGTCCTGCCCGCTTGCATCTTCCGATTTGCCGCTGCGGGTGCCGCCCTCGCCTTTGCCACTGGAGCGGACTCGCTTTTCTGAGCTTTGGCGCACATCCACCCGTTCCACGGTGATGCGGTCATCACTTCCACGTACCCCTGTAACGCGCACGCGCTGCTCGCGGTCTTGCCGCAGTTCGGCGCGTTGCCGTGCATTCACCTGTGCGCCCAAGGCCATGCGTCCCTGGCCGATGTCCAAACCGTCTGTCGAGGCGGCTTTGACATAGCCCTCCACCACCACCCGCCCTACCGGTCCCATGGTGGTGCGTGTTGGTTGCAGCTGCATGCCTGTGGCGACCAATTGCCTTCCATCCCAGTTGCCTTGAACCCGGACTTCCTGGCCGTTCAGGGCGGCGCGCCATGCACGCAAGCCCTCAAGAAAACCCAGGCGCCCAGTTTGGACAGTGGTTTCACCGATCCGTAGAGTGCCTTCTGACCCATGTTCCGCCGGACCGGTGAGTTGGGCCTGGGCTTGTGGTGGGATGGGTTGCAGATGGGTCGTGTCAATGCTGCCATCGCTCATGCGCAGGCCGCTGACCCGGACCCACTGACCGGGTTTCAGGGCAGACAGGGTGCCGGGCTCGCCGCTCCAGCGCAAGGTTTGACCCAGAACCCGGACTTCACTGCGCGCGGTGTCCACCCGTTCTACCGGTCCGACCACCAGATGTTGCAAGGTAATTTTCTCGGCTTGCAGTTCATCGCCTTGGCCTTTCGCCTTCACCACCACTACCTGACCGAGCGCCAATACGCCTGTTTTGACGGTTTGCCCGTTGTCATTGACCGGCGTACTCTCGTCGTAATGCACCTCTAGACCATTGACGCAGATACTGGCAAAACCGGTAATCACCCCCACGATGCCGGTGCCGCCTATGCCTCCGTTGTCGATGCCGGTGCCGCCAATGCCAGGCTTGAGTGCTACATTGCCGGTGCCCCCGATGCCCGGGCGCAGGGCGGTGTCACCGGTGCCGCCAATGCCCGGCGCTGCTGCTTGCGGGTTGACCGGCGAGTCGCTGTGGCCACACACGTTGGCGCCCTGTGCGTGCAGCGCTCCCATGAGAGCTAATTCTGCAGCAAGGCAGCGCAAATGATGGAGTTGGCGGTTCATGTGGCAGCCCCTGTCTTCCCGGCAGGTGCAGAGGATGCTTCGGGCATGGGTTCGGTATAAAAGTAAATGCCGAAGGTCATGCGGTGTTTGGGGGCCTCTGTGGCCGCATCGGCTTGTTCCAATGCAAGGGCGTTCTTGTTCACGGCCAGCAGGGCCTTCATGCCGGCCTCGCGCGATTGCTTGGCGAGGAGTGCCATGGAGGCTTCGCTCAGTGCGTCATATTGCACGCTGCGTTCCAGCAGCGCGGGCTGCACGCCCAGCAGGTTACGCGCGGCCGCAGCGGCATGGTCGTGCAGGTTGTGGCCGAAGTAGAAAGCTTTTTCGTCGAAGCCTTCACTGGGCACAAAGGCTTCTGCATTCAGGCACACGCGGTTTTCGTCGTCCAGGCGGACGACCCCCAGCCGCAGCCACTCATCCAGCACCACACGCGAGCGGATATCGCTGTTCACACCGGCCACCAGGCTTTCAAAAGACAACTCACCACCTTCACTGGCAAAGCGCGCCAAGGGCAGGGGGCTGCCGTCTTCGTGCAAATAGCGGGCGGTGCCCAGCCACACAGCGACCAGCTGGGCACCGAGGGAGACCACAGCGGGAACAGCTTCGGTTGTTTGTGCCAACTCGTTGCGCAGACGGGAGACGTCTTTGCGATGCACCCCCGTCATCAGGCTGACGCGGCTATCGGTTGGCGCCTTGTTGTCCAAGCGGAATTCGGTAGCAGCTACATCGACAAACAGGTTCTTCAGCAACTCGGCGAGGTAGGGGTAAGTGATGCCTTGCGCGAGCATGACCCGCACCAAGGGGCGCAATACGCGGCGTAGTGCGCGCACCAGCGCGGGAGGTGGTCCGGCGAGGGAAGAGTTGGAACTGTCCATGAGCTCAAATGTAACTTGCTTGTGGGAAAAATTTACACAAATTATTTGACGTGGGAAAATTTCACACATATAGTTCAGTCGTGTGTGGGAAAAAATCACACACATTGTGAAAATTTAACTACCTTAAGGAATCTCACCATGACCTTCATCCGCTCTGCTCTCATAGCCACCAGTGCCACCCTGTTACTTGCTCTCAGCGCCACATCTGCGCTGGCCGACAAAGGTGGCTCGTCGGGTAAATCTTCATCTTCGGGCTCCTCTTCTTCCTCGTCTTCCTCTTCTTCTTCGTCCTCCAGTGCATCTTCCAGTTCCGGCAGCACCAGTGCGTCCAGCAGCACCCGCAGCGATGATTCCGGCGGTCAGCGTCGCGGACGTGGCGCCGACGATGCTGCCGGCCACGTGCGCCATGGTCGCGGTGCAGACGACGCCCCCGGCCATGTTCGTCACGGTCGCGGTGCAGACGACCTGCCACCCGTGACTCCGCCAGCGACAAGCACAGGCACCACAACCGGCACTACCACGACTACGACTACGACTACCACCACACTCTGATCCGCGTTCACCCGCCATCCAAGCCGGCCGCTTTGCGAGCCGGCTTTTTTATTGCAGTGGGGACTTTGCAGAGGTGTACGCCACTAGGCGTATTTCCGGTTCGGGCGGCCAAACCTACAGTCACTCCATCGCATCACAAAACCTCTTCCGAGATTGTTTTGCGAGAAGCGAGATGGATTTGTTTAACCCCCCGGAGAAGCCCACATGCAACGTCGTTTTACTTTGAAGGCACTCACCGCTGCCGTCGCTCTCACCACCTTGTCGGCCGTGCCCGCAATGGCTGCTGACACCATCAAGGTCGGTATCCTGCACAGCCTGTCCGGCACCATGGCCATTTCTGAAACCGTGTTGAAAGACACCGTGTTGATGGCCATCGACGAAATCAACGCCAAGGGTGGTGTGCTCGGCAAGAAACTGGAACCCGTGGTCGTTGATCCTGCCTCCAACTGGCCCCTGTTTGCTGAAAAGACCAAGCAGTTGCTGACCCAGGACAAAGTCTCCGTCATCTTCGGTTGCTGGACTTCCGTATCCCGCAAATCCGTACTGCCGGTGGTGGAGGAACTGAACGGCCTGTTGTTCTACCCCGTGCAATACGAAGGTGAAGAGCTGTCCAAAAACGTGTTCTACACCGGTGCAGCGCCTAACCAGCAGGCCATCCCCGCAGTCGACTACCTGATGAGCAAAGAAGGCGGCGGCGCCAAGCGTTGGGTTCTGCTGGGCACTGACTATGTGTACCCCCGCACGACCAACAAGATCCTGCGCGCCTACCTGAAGTCCAAGGGCGTGAAAGAGTCTGACATCGACGAGAAATACACTCCCTTCGGCCACAGCGATTACCAAACCATCGTGGCTGACATCAAGAAGTTCTCTGCCGGCGGCAAGACCGCCGTGGTGTCCACCATCAACGGTGACTCCAACGTGCCTTTCTACAAGGAACTGGGCAACGCAGGCCTGAACGCCAAAGACGTGCCTGTGGTGGCCTTCTCGGTGGGTGAAGAAGAACTGCGCGGCGTGGACACCAAGCCTCTGGTGGGTCACCTGGCTGCTTGGAACTACTTCCAGTCCATCAAGAACCCGACCAACACCGAGTTCATCAAAAAGTGGTCTGACTACGCCAAGGCCAAGGGCATTGCCGGTCACAAGGACAAGCCTTTGACCAACGACCCGATGGAAGCGACCTACATCGGTATCAACATGTGGAAGCAAGCGGTTGAGAAGGCCAAGTCCACCGACGTGGACAAGGTGATCGCTGCGATGGCTGGCCAGACCTTCAAGGCGCCAAGCGGCATCGTGTCCAAGATGGACGAAAAGAACCACCACTTGCACAAGAGCGTGTTCATCGGCGAAATCAAGGCCGACGGCCAGTTCAACGTGGTCTGGAAGACACCGGGCCCCGTAAAGGCCAAACCATGGTCTCCTTACATCGAAGGCAACGACAAGAAGCCTGATGAGCCCGCAAAGAAATAAGGCGAAGGCAGGGAGAGGCTAGCGTTTAGCCAGAGCCGCCACAGTCTTGAAAAAGGCGTGGCGGCTTGTTGTTTTTACCCCGGAGAGATTGGCGTATGCCAAAACGAATTTTTCAATGGCTGATGATTGCTATGCTTTTGATAGCCGCTCGCGCATATGCGCTGAGCGCTGAAGAGGCAAAAGCCATGGCATCCGGCGAGAGCGATGCCCGCGTGGCGGCATTGCAAAAAGCGGTGGAAAGTGCCGATGAACGCACGGTGCGTTTCATCCAGGCGCTCTCGGATGATGCCGTCAAGCTCGTGGGCGAAGTGCCCGTGATGATGGTGGATGGCAAGGGCGTGGACCCGGTCACCCAAGCGGAAGTCGCTGTGCCCGATACCGCCGAAGACGTCATGAACAACAACCGCATGCGCGGCGAGCTGGATACCGCGCTGGCTGCGGTCAAGCTGCTGTCGCCCGACGTGGCGGTGCGCCGCGCAGCGATCAAGACCCTGGGCTCTCAGGTGGATGCCGGCAAGCTGCCCTTGCTGGAAAAAGCGCTGGCCAACGAGACTGCCCCGGACCTCAAGGAAAAACTGCAGTTGCTGCGCGCTGCGGCCATGCTGGGCAGCGAAGACCCGGCCAAGCGCCTGGAAGCAGCCACGCAGTTGGGCGACAGCGCACAGGCCGCCACCAAAACATTGTTGGTGGAGCGCTTGCAGGCTGAAACAGACGGCAACGTGAAGGCCGCACTGCAAAAAAGCTTGGGTACCGTCGAGGCCCGCCTCGCGTGGGGAGACCGCCTGGGTGCCATCTTCAGCGGCATCAGCCTGGGTTCCATCCTGCTGTTAGTCGCTTTGGGTTTGGCCATCACCTACGGTTTGATGGGCGTGATCAACATGGCCCATGGCGAGCTCATGATGATCGGCGCTTATGCCACTTACGTGGTCCAGGTACTGTTCCAGAAATACCTTCCCGGCGCGTTCGACTGGTATTTGCTGGCCGCAGTGCCGGTGGCGTTCATGACCTCGGCGCTGGTGGGTGCGGCCCTGGAGCGCAGCGTCATCCGTTTCTTGTACGGGCGTCCGCTGGAGACTCTGCTGGCGACCTGGGGTATCAGCCTGATGCTGATGCAGCTAGTGCGCACCCTGTTCGGGGCGCAAAACGTCGGCGTGGAAAACCCGAGTTGGATGAGTGGAGGTGTACAGCTGCTGGGCAACCTCTCGCTGCCCTACAACCGCTTGATCATCGTCGCCTTTGCAGTGGCAGTGCTGGTAGGTGTCTGGTTCCTGATTGAGAAAACACGCCTGGGCCTGTTCGTGCGCGGAGTGACGCAGAACCGCCCGATTGCGAGCTGCATGGGTGTGAACACGGCCCGCATTGACACTTACGCCTTCGCGCTGGGGTCTGGCATTGCCGGTTTGGCCGGCTGCGCTCTGAGCCAGGTGGGCAACGTGGGGCCTGACCTAGGCCAAGGCTACATCGTGGACTCTTTCATGGTGGTGGTGCTGGGCGGTGTGGGCCAGCTGGCCGGAACCGTGTATGCGGCCATGGGCCTCGGCATTCTGAACAAGTTCCTCGAGGGCTGGACCGGTGCGGTGCTGGCCAAGATCGCGGTGCTGGTTTTCATCATCGTCTTTATCCAGAAGCGTCCGCAAGGCATCTTTGCCATGAAGGGCCGGAGCGCAGAAGCATGAGCAACATTTCCTTACCCACTCCGCAACCTTTGCTGACTCGTGCCGGTTGGGCTGCATGGTTGGCTGCGCTGATTGTCTTGTGCGCCCTGGTGCCGGTACTGAACCTGATGGTGCCTGCGGGCAGTGCCCTGCACCTGAGCGATTTTGCGGTGGCACTCACGGCCAAGATCATGTGCTATTCCATCTGCGCACTCGCCATGGGCCTCATCTGGGGCTACACCGGCATCCTGAGTCTGGGCCACGGCCTGTTCTTTGCGCTGGGCGGCTATGCCATGGGCATGTACCTGATGCGTCAGATCGGGCTGGATGGCAACTACAAAAGCAATTTGCCGGACTTCATGGTGTTCCTGGACTGGAAAGAATTGCCTTGGCATTGGGCGCTGTCCGGCAGCTTCGGTGCCACGCTGTTTTTGGTAGTGGCCGTGCCGGGGCTGGTGGCCTTTGTGTTCGGCTACTTTGCCTTCCGCTCGCGCATCAAGGGGGTTTACTTTTCCATCATTACCCAGGCCATGACGTTCGCGGCCATGTTGCTCTTCTTCCGCAATGAAACCGGCTTTGGTGGCAACAACGGCTTCACTGACTTCAAGCGAATTCTGGACATCCCGATTGCCACCACCAGCATGCGCATGACCTTGTTCGTCATGACCTCGGTGACTTTGCTGCTGTTCTTCCTGCTGGCCCGCTGGCTGGTGGGCAGCAAGTTCGGCCGGGTGTTGCAGGCGGTGCGTGATGCTGAGAGCCGTGTCATGTTCAGCGGCTACTCCACCCTGGGCTACAAGCTCACCATCTGGACCATTTCGGCCATGATGTGTGGCGTAGCGGGGGCACTGTATGTGCCGCAGGTCGGCATCATCAACCCGAGTGAGATGAGCCCGGCCAACTCGATTGAGATTGCTATCTGGGCCGCTGTGGGTGGGCGGGCGACGCTGATCGGGCCCATCGTGGGGGCCTTCTTGGTTAACGGTGCCAAGAGCTGGCTCACGGTGACTTACCCTGAGTTCTGGCTGTATTTCCTCGGTGCGCTCTTCATCGGTGTCACCCTGTTCCTGCCCGACGGAGTGGTGGGATTGATCAAGAAACTGAAGGGAGGGAAAGCATGACTCCCGATCTGTTGGAACAAGGCGCACGACGCGTAGAGGCGCGCTTGGCCGCACTGGCCGAGCAAACCGCCCAGACCGAGTCAGGCGGTCGCACTGCAGGTTTCGGCCGGCTAGCCAACCAGGGCGAAGTGGATG
The DNA here is from genome assembly GCF_059769165.1 of Curvibacter sp. Hmag1.1. Taxonomy (NCBI): domain Bacteria; kingdom Pseudomonadati; phylum Pseudomonadota; class Betaproteobacteria; order Burkholderiales; family Comamonadaceae; genus Curvibacter; species Curvibacter sp. Hmag1.1. The sequence goes on along the minus strand of NZ_JBMBGX010000002.1, from coordinate 971,532 downwards.
TGACTCATGGGCGCATTCTTTACCTGGAAGATGTGAACGTGAGTTTCGATGGCTTCAAGGCCATCAACAACCTGTCGCTGGACATCGCGCCCGGCGAGCTTCGCTGCATCATCGGGCCCAATGGCGCCGGCAAGACCACGATGATGGACATCATCACCGGCAAGACCCGGCCGGACAGCGGCACCGTGTACTTCGGCAGCACCATCGATCTGCTGCGCTACAAAGAGTCCGAGATCGCACAGCTGGGCATCGGGCGCAAGTTCCAAAAGCCCACCGTGTTTGAGCAACTCTCGGTGTTTGAGAACCTGGAACTGGCCTTGAAGACCGACAAGGGCGTCAAAGCTTCCATGTTCTTCAAGCTGGACTCTGCACAGCGGGACCGTCTGGCAGACATCCTGCACACCATTCACCTGGCAGACAGTGTGGGGCGTCTCGCCGGCAACCTGAGCCATGGCCAGAAGCAGTGGCTGGAGATTGGCATGCTGCTGATGCAAGATCCCAAGCTCCTGCTGTTGGATGAACCGGTCGCCGGTATGACGGATGAGGAAACCGAGCGCACCGCTGAGCTGTTTTTGAGCCTCAAGGGCAAACACTCCCTGATGGTGGTGGAGCACGATATGAGCTTCATCCGCACCATCAGTGACATCGTCACCGTATTGTGTGACGGCTCGGTATTGGCCCAGGGCACGCTGGATCAGGTGCAGGCCGATGAGCGTGTGATTGAAGTTTATTTGGGCAGATGAAAGCCCCCACGCTCCACCGTTGCACGGGTCGCTGCCCCCCAAGGGGGCTAATTTTTCTTGGGGCGGCCCTACGAAAAATTGCACAGGTAAGAGAACACTATGCTTGAAGTAAAAAACATCAACCAGTACTACGGTGGCTCCCACATCTTGAGGGACGTGAGTCTGGAGGCCGAGGTCGGTAAGGTCAAGGTCATCCTGGGCCGTAACGGCGTAGGCAAGACCACACTGCTCAAATCGCTGATGGGCCTGGTGCCTATCAAGTCCGGCACCATCTCCATGGGCGGGAAGGAAATCCACAAGCTCACGCCTTATGAGCGTGCCCGCCTGGGAATGGGCTTTGTGCCACAGGGTCGCGAGATTTTTGCTCGACTCACTGTGGAAGAAAACCTCCGTATGGGCTTGGCGTACAAGCCTGCCGGCACCCCGATTCCGGCTGAGCTGTTTGAACTGTTTCCGGTGCTTCAGCAGATGTTGCACCGCCGGGGCGGCGACTTGTCCGGCGGGCAACAGCAGCAGCTGGCGATTGCGCGTGCATTGGCGGCGGGCCCCAAGGTTCTGATCCTCGATGAGCCTACCGAAGGTATACAGCCCAGCATCATCAAGGATATCGGCCGCGTGATCCGCATGTTGGCAGACCGTGGCGACATGGCCATTCTGCTGGTGGAGCAGTACTACGACTTTGCCCAGGAGTTGGCGGACAACTACATCGTGATGGAGCGTGGCGCGGTGCTTGCGCGCGGCATGGGCCAGAACATGGAAGTTGACGGCGTGCGTGGCTTGGTGGCCATTTAAACGCCTGGCAGCAGTTCTTCTGCCGGTGGCAGAGAGGCGGGTGGCGGGTCCGGCAGTTTGCCGATTTCCGGAGCTACCCGTTTGCCGGTGCGCAAAGCCAACCCACCGGCCTGGCGCTTTTGCTCGCCCAGGGACGCGCGGTTGACCAAAGGCCCGCAACGCGCCTTGAGCTGCTGCACCATGTCCTGCAGCTCCGGCGCTCCTTTGACTTTGGCGCTGTGCTTTTGCAGCAACTGGTAGGCGTTGTCAATCAGCCTTGAGTTGAGTGTGTCGCGGCCATGCAGGATCAGGTTTCTGACTGCATTGGTCGGGTCGCCTGCAAGGCTCAGTGCCATGGCCGTTTCTGCAAACTCCAGCACTTGCGACTGGGCCAGTCTCAGCCGGTCGGCATAAGGCGGATGGGACACGGCACTGGCAGCAAGTAGCTCCGTCAATGAGCGGTTGCTGCAAAAGCGCCGGCCGATGACATCAATGGTTTCCTCCAGCTCATTGAGCTGGATGGCTTTGGCCGACAGTTGCGCCATCAGAGCCACGAGGTTGCTGGCAGATTCAAAATCAAATTGGGGCTCCCGCACGGTCTTTGCCATCTCCCGCACTGCGTCCACAGACCGGGCAAACTGGTGCTGCTGTATGAGGTTGAGTGCTTCCACGATGGCAGCCAGGCGCCTTAGGCGTGCGTTGCCCTCATCTTTATCGATGAGCCTCAGAAAATCGTCATAGCAGCGCTGCAGGCCCTTGCGGTCTGCGGTGCCCAGTCGGGTAAAGGCCAGCAGCACCAGTGTTTGTGCGTCAAACATCTTGGAGTCGAGCCCCAAGCGCGTGGTCTTGTCGAGCAGCTTTTCGGCCTCCTCGTGGTCGCCGGAATAGTAGGTCATCATGGCCAGGTTCTGTACCCGGCTGATGGAGGCTGGCGTGAGCGTGGCGGCCATTTTGTAGGTTTCCAGAGCCTTGTCAAAACGGCCTAACTCGAACTGGGCCCGACCCATGACGTCATAGGCATCGGCGTAATTCGCGTCTTCGCCTATCAATTTTTCGAGAGTGCTAGTGGCCTGGTTGATCTGGCCGGCCTCCAGCTGCGAGCGTGCAACACCCAGCTTGGCCCAAGGCAGCGTTTTGGCATCGACAACTGCCTTGTACAAGGTTTGCGCCTCAATGCAGCGACCTAGTCGCAGCAACAACTCGGCACCTACCCGCGCCGCATACAGCCAGAACTGGCCTCTGGCCTCAAACCGCTCGAGACACAGGCGCGCGGCCTCTTCGAAGTTTTCTTCTTCAATGGCAGTGAAGATGCCCTGCAGAGACACTTTCCGCACCCGTGCGGCTACCAGCCGTTCACCGAGTTGGGTCGCTTTGTGCGGCTTGAGCATGTAGCCGTCCAGGGCCGATTCGGCGGCTTCCGCCACCTTGGCGTAGGTGGCTTCACCAGTGATCATGATGAACACGGTAGAGAAGGGCAGCAGCTGGTTGCGGCGCAAGTCGTCCAGCAGATCTTGCCCGGACATGGCATCAGTGGGAAAGTGTTGCTCGCACAGCACGAAGTCGAAGGTGCGGAACTCCAGTTGACGACGGGCATCCACTGCGCGGGCCGCTTGGGCAACGCTCGCAACTCCGAAGTCGCGCAGCTGCGACACCAGAATCGAGCGCGAAGTCGGATTGCCGTCTACCACCAGAGCAGAGCAGGTCGAGAAATCCGAATCGAGAGCGGCCATTGGCACCATTATGGTGGCGCCCATGGTCATTGAACAGGGTAGTTACATGGCCCAGATGCGCGGGTCTTGACCTGTAAGTTGCCATGCATGGGTACGCCACTGCTTGCGCACAGCGCGCAGTAATTGCATGGCAGGCTCCACAGTGGGTGCAAGCACCCGGAGTACCAGGGTGCGGGTGTTGGGGGTGGTGGCGCCTGCAGTCGCTGCCAAGGCATGGTCTTTCAGGGTTGCCCGCGCCATATCCAGCAGGGCTTCTTTGTCGGTGCGGCTCCAGGGCGTTCCGCCGGCAAAAAACAAGGTCGCCATGCAGCGATTCCCGTCCAGTCCGGTAGGGCCATTCATCAGCCGTTGGTCATTTGCGCGCAAGGTGCCGCGCTCCAACCAGACGCCGGGAATCTCCAGGTGTTGTTCCAGACTGCCCTTAAGAAAAGGCAGTTGCGCGTGGGGCAGGCCCAGTGCGGTCACATCCCAGCCCAGGCACTGGGCTCCGGGGGCGAGTTGCAGGCGCAGGCGGTTTACCGCATGGCAGGCGTCATAGCAAATCGCCTCCAGCGGCAGCCATTCCAGGCGTGCACCCTCTTCCAGGGTGAGGCTGGTTTCCTGGGTGGCTACCGGACCTTCGGAGCGGTAAAAGCGTGTCGCGCCCGGCGTGGTGATCAGGCCGTGTGCGCCGCTGCCCACCGTGATGTTCAGGCTCAGTGTGTCTCCGCCCACCAGTCCACCAGGCGGGTGTACCAGTACGTTGTGGCAAATTTCATCGCCTTCAGGGTAAAGACTTTGCAGGATACGCAGCGGGCCGCTGTGCTCGTAGCGGGCCACGCAGCGCTCTGCTTCGAGGCGGTAATCCAAATGTAAACGTGCGTGCCAAACCATGGCTCAATTGTTGTGTGCGTTGGTGGCGCTTCAGCGCTGCCAGAAGTGTTGATGCAAGGCGGCGATGGCCTCTTCGACTGCAGGCACCGGCCCGATGACGGTGACCTGCTTCTGGCCTGCTTCCAGCACAGTGCGGCTGGGCAGGTCCATCGTCGGGTTTTCTTCGTGGTTGCCGGTGAGCTCCAGCAGTCGGCGTTCCGTCATGCCGAACACCAGGGTGCCGATATTGGCCCAGTACTGCGTGCCCGCGCACATGGCGCAAGGTTCCACAGTGGTGACCAAGGTGCAGTCCCAAAGGTACTCCGGCGTGAAGTTGGTGGCTGCCGTGCGCGCCAGGGCGGATTCGGCATGGTTGACCGTATCCACATTGCCTTGCTCCGCCAAAACGGTTTCCCCATCCGGCGCCACCAGAATGGCGCCGAACGGGTGTTTTCCTAATGTCAGCGCGCGCTGCGCTACCGCGTTGGCACGCAGCAGGTGGCGGGCTATCTGTTCAGGCGTCATCAGTGGTTCTGCGAGCCGCGGTGTGCCCAGGCGGTAGTGTGCTTTTCGATCGCGCTGAACAGCTCGTACATCACCATGGCCATGGCGCCCACCACCACCAAGCCGGCAAATGCCAAGCCCATTTGCATGGCCGAGCCTGCACTGATCAGCAGGTAGCCGATGCCTTCGTTGGCGGCTGTCATCTCGGACACCGTGGTACCCACAAACGCCAGGGTGATGGCGACTTTGAGCGAGCCGTAGAAGTAAGGCATGGAACGGGGCAGGCCCACCTTCACCAACACATCCCAGCGCTTGGCGCCCAGCACCCGCAGCACATCTTCCAGCTCCGGCTCCAGGGTGGCCAGGCCGGTGGCAATGTTCACCATGATGGGGAAGAAGCTGATCAAAAAGGCTGTCAGGATGGCCGGGCCCACGCCGATGCCGAACCAGACCACGAGGATGGGCACAAACGCAGCTTTAGGCAGTGCATTGAATGCCGTCATCAGCGGGTACACCGCCGCATAGGCCAGTCGCGAACTGCCGATCACAAAGCCCAGCAACACCCCCACCACAATGGCAATGCCGAAGCCCGCCATGGTCACCCAGAAGGTGCGCCAAGCGTGGCCGGCAATGATGCCCTTGAACTCCCAGAACTGTGTCCAGATACGCGCCGGGCTGGGGAAGACGAACTCCGACACTTCAAATACGCTGCACAGCAATTGCCACAGCAGAATGAAGACCACCAGCAGCACCCACGGTGCCCAGGTCTCGATTTGTTTTTTGCTCATGGGCAGCCTTTATTGGGTGATCGCGCCAGAGGCGGCCGGGGCGTTCGAGCGCATGGCGCCTATGTGCCCGCGCAACTCGTGCACGATGTCGGTGAACTCTTTGGTGTAGGTGATCTCCAGGTCGCGCGGGCGCGGCAGGTCGATCTCGCGCTTCACCACAAAGCGGCCTGGGCTCTTGCTCATGACATAGACCGTGTCGGCCAGGAACACCGATTCACGCAAGTCGTGCGTCACCAGAATCACGTTGAACTGTTGCTCGGTCCACAAGTCGCGCAAGATGCACCACAGCTCCTCGCGGGTGAAGGCATCCAGCGCGCCGAAGGGCTCGTCGAGCAGCAGCATCTTGGGTTCATGGATCGGTGCGCGGCAGATGCTGGCCCGCTGCTGCATACCCCCCGAGAGCTGCCACGGGAACTTGTCTTCATAGCCGCCCAAGCCCACTTTTTGCAGCAGCTTGCGCGCACGCTCTTCGTATTCTTTGCGCTTGGCTTTGAAGTTGCTGCGGTAGGGCTCCACGATTTCCAACGGCAAGAGCACGTTGTCTACGGTGGTGCGCCATGGCAACAGGGACGGCGCCTGAAACGCCATGCCGGAAATCTTCAACGGGCCGGTTACCGGCTCTTTGTCAATCAGGATCTTGCCCTTGGAGGGCATCTTCAGACCGGTGGTCAGCTTCATGAAGGTGGACTTGCCACAGCCGGATGGACCGACGATGGCAATGAACTCGCCCTTGCGCACTTGCAGGTCGATAGCTTCGACCGCAAAGTGGTTCTGCTTCAGCAGCTCATCGTTGTAAGCAAGCCAGACATCCTGGAAATCGACAAACCAGGGGGATGCTGACTCATGGATGGGCGCACTCATGCTTACTTCTTGGGCAGTACGTTCAGCTCAGCCTTGGAGGGCAGGAAGCTGCCGTTCCACACCACGTCCGGGTTCACACGGGTTTTGGTGTTGAAGGCGTCCGACACTTGCGATGCCATCAGCGACAGGCGTGGACCGTTGACCTGGCCGAAGCCTTCCGCACGGGCGTTAGCACTGTTGATGGCGGAGTCGATCGCCATCTTCAGACGGCGAGTTTCCAGCTCGGCGTTGATGATGCCGTCGCGGGCTTTCACATCCCCCACAGCAGCTGCGGGGTTGCCGATCACGTCTTTCATGCCCTTGGCAAACGCAACCAGGAAAGCTTTGATTGCAGCTGGGTTCTCTTTGATCATCTTGGGCGAAGCAATGATGGCGTTGCCATAGAGCTTCACACCGAAATCGGGGTAGGGCAGGACCACGATGTCCTCGGCCTTGACGCCGCGTGCTTCGAGGTTGAGTACCGAGGTGAAGGTGAAGCCGGTGATGGCGTCTATGTCGCCACGAGCCAGCATGGTTTCACGCAGGGGAGGGTCCATAGCGGTCCACTGCACACCACTGATGTTGTTGGCTTTGGCAAAGATGGGGAATGCGCGGCGGCCGGCGTCAAACACGGGTGCGCCCAGCTTCTTGCCGTTCAGGTCGGCCGGAGTCTTGATGCCGGACTTCTTGAGCGCCATCACCGAGGCGGGCGTGTCGTTGTAGACCATCATCACTGCCACGGGCTTGTTGGGCGCGTCGGGGTTGTTGGCGTGGAACTCCATCAGCGCGGCCAAGTCAGCAAAACCCATGTCGTAAGCGCCGGAGGCCACACGGGTGACCGTGCCGCCGGAGCCGTTGCCCGCGTCAATGGTCACGTCCAGCTTGGCGTCCTTGAAGTAGCCCTTGGCTGCAGGTGTCAGAAACAGGGCGGCAGGGCCTTCAAAACGCCAGTCCAGTTGGAACTTGATCGGTGTACTTTGGGCCATAGCTGAACCGGCGGCCAAGGTAGCGACGGCCAATGCGATCGCGTGGAGAAACTGGCGTTTTTTCATGGGAGCTCCTACAAGGTGTTAGATGGACGAGATCAAGCAAGAAAGATGCCCAAATTTGGGGCGTGTATACAAAGCAGCTGACTTCATTCTCTTGCGCTCCATGTGCACGTGAGGCAGTAGATACCCTTTAACGCCGACCCGAATGCTCGTTATATGAGGGGCGACCGGAAAAAGGGCCCTTGAGGGCCCTGTGTTTGTTTTGCAGCGGGTTGCTTCAATGGGCATCGGCTTGCTTGGCGGCTTGGATCGCCGCAGCGTCATCCTGCCGGCTGCCATTGAAGTAGACGTTCAGGAGTACCGCACTGACCGAGGCCAGCAGGATTCCGGACTCGATCAAGGGGTGGATGTTGTGCGGCATCCATTGCAGGAATTTCGGCGCAATCAGGGGGATCATTCCGAAGCCGATGGAGATGCCCACGATAAACAAGTTGTTGCGGTTTTTTTGGTAGTCCACCGACGCCAGGATGCGAATGCCGGTGGCCGCGACCATGCCGAACATCACCAGACCTGCGCCACCCAGTACAAAGGTGGGCAAGGACTCCACAAGGGCCGCCATTTTGGGCACCAGGCCCAGAAGAATCAGTATCAGGCCGCCCGCCACGCAGACAAAACGGCTCTTCACGCCTGTGACGCCAACCAAGCCTACGTTTTGCGAGAAGCTGGTGTAGGGGAAGGTATTGAAAATGCCACCGATCAGGGTACCCAAACCATCGGTGCGAAGACCGGCTGTCAACATTTTTTGATCGACTTTTTTGGATGTCATGTCCCCCAAGGCGAGGAACATGCCTGTGGACTCGATCATCACCACAATCATTACCAGTGTCATGGTCAAAATCAGGATCGGGTCGAACACCGGCGTTGCAATTTCAAAGGGCAGTACCAGATCAAACCAGCCGGCCTTGGCCACGCGGGCAAAATCCATCAGGCCGGCGGCAGTGGCGACAACACCCCCCACGATGATGCCAAGCAACACGGAGATGTTGGCCACAAACCCCTTGGCATATTTGGCAATCAACAGAATGGAAACCAGCACGATGGCGGCAATGCCGATGTGCGGGAGCTGCGCATACTGGGGGTTGGGCACCGTACCCACCAGATTGAGGCCGGCAGGTACCGGCGGGATGGCGCCGGCACCGGCAGCTTGTTTTGCTGCATCCAGCCACGCCAGATGTTCAGGGTTCGGAATGCTGGGAGCGGTGGGACCGAAAGGGTTGCCGAAAATCCAGTTGATGCCTACACGCATCAGGCTGATGCCGATCACGGCAATGATGGTGCCCGTGACCACCGGCGGGAAAAAGCGCAGCATGCGGCTGATCACCGGCGCAATCAGGATGGATACCACCCCGGCGCCAATGATGGCTCCGAATATCAAACCAGCACCTTGAGGGCCGGGGTTGCTATTGGCCATGGCGACCATGGGAGCAACGGATGCGAACGTCACGCCCATCATCACCGGCAGCTTGATACCGAACCACTGAGTAGCCCCCAGTGATTGGATCAAAGTCACGATGCCGCAGCAAAACAGGTCGGCAGATATCAGCATGGCCACTTGCTCGGGGCTGAGCTTGAGCGCGCGACCCACGATCAGCGGCACCGCGACGGCACCCGCGTACATCACCAGTACATGCTGAAGGCCCAAGGCCGAAAGTGGGCCTGCGGGCAGGACTTCATCCACCGGGTGGACGTTCTGTGACATAGCGCATTCTCCAGATGAGGGCGTCTAAGCCTTGAGGCTTAGACTGGTCTACGGGTTTAAAAACTGTATACACATTTTGTATACAAAATTTTCAGACCCTTAGCGGGGAAACCCTCGAACCGGGAACACAGCGAGTCTCAGTGGTGCTGCAGCAAGTCCAGCAGTGTTCGCGCTACCACCTTGGTGGCTTTGCGCAGGTCGTCCAGGCTCACGCGTTCATCGGCGCGCTTGGCGTGTGATTCCAGCACGGTGCGGGGGCCAGCGCCGTAGATGACGCCGGGAATGCCGCGCTCAGAGAACAGGCGGACATCGGTGTAGAGCGGGGTGCCCATGGCGGGGATGGGTTCGCCAAACAAGGCTTCGCCATGTTTTTGCAGCGCATCCACCAATGGCTTGTTACCTGCCAAGGGACGCATGGAATTGGCCAGCAGTAAGCGTTTGATGTCTACCGAGATGCCGGGCACTTGGGCAGCGGCATCCGCAATCACTTTGCGGATGGAGGCTTCCACTTCGGTGGGGTTCTCCTCGGGGATCATGCGGCGGTCCAGCTTGAAGATCACTTTGCCGGGAACCACATTGGTGTTGGTGCCGCCTTCAATGCGGCCCACGTTCAGGTAGGGGTGGTTGATACCGTCCACATCGGAGGTGACTTGCTTGTACAGCGTGTTCTGGGCGTACAGCGCGTTCAGGATGTGCACCGCGCCTTGCAGGGCGTCCACTCCGGACTCGGGAATAGCGGCGTGCGCCATCTTGCCGTGCACCGTCACTTCCATTTGCAGGCAGCCGTTGTGCGCGGTGATGACCTGGTAAGAAAAGCCTGCCGCCAGCAGCAGGTCGGGTTGGGTGAGCCCTTTTTCCAGCAACCAGCCGGGGCCGAGTTCGCCGCCGAATTCTTCGTCGTAGGTGAACAGCAGTTCCACACCGCCCTTTAGCGGCAGACCCAGAGATTCGAGAGCGCGCACCGCAAAGGCGTAGCTGGAGAAATCGCTCTTGCTTACGGCAGTGGCGCGGCCGTACATGTTGCCGTCGTCAATCTCGCCACCGTAGGGGTCATGCGCCCAGCCTTCGCCGGGTGGCACCACGTCGCCGTGGGCATTCAGGCCGATGGTGATACCGCCGCGGCCCGCGCCGTCTGCGGCGCTTTGCCCGTACTGGCGGCGCACCACCAGGTTGGTGATGCTTTGCATGCCGGCAGCCTGCACTTCGCTGGCAGGCACGCTGTGTTTCTCGACCTGCAGGCCCATGTCGGCCAGCAGCTCGGCGGTGCGGTCTGCGTGCGGTGCGTTGTTGCCGGGCGGGGTGTCGGTGGGCACGCGCACCAGCTCTTGCAGAAAGCGCACTTGCTCGTCAAAGTGCGCGTCAATCCAGGCGTCGAGTTGTTCGTAGGGGGTGGTCATGTGAAGTCAAACGTTCAGGCCGCGTGGGCCAGTTGGTGCAGCAGATGGCTGAACGCATCTACTGCGAGTTGCATGTCGTCGCTGGTGGTGGATTCCAGCGGGTTGTGGCTGATGCCGGAATTCAGGCCGCGTACAAACAGCATGGCTTGCGGCAGTATGGTGTGCAGCTTCATGGCATCGTGCCCGGCGCCGCTGGGCATGCGGTGCAAGGGCACACCCAAGGCGGCGACTGCAGCTTCCCAACGCTGCTGCCATTCGGGCGCGCTGGGCGCCGCGCTGGCCTGCATGGTGCGGGTGAGGCTGTGGTGCAGGCCGCGTCGCTCGCAGATCAGGCGCAGGCCAGTGAGTACCTTGGCCTCCAGTGCATCGCGCTGCGCGTCCGACGGAGCACGCAAATCCAGCGAGAAGGTGCAGCGCCCGGGCACCACATTGATGGAGCCATTGGGCACTTGCAGTTGACCAACTGTGCCCACCGAGTCACCGTCTTGGGTGGCACAGTGTTCCACCAGCAAAATCAACTCGGCCACTGCAGCAGCCGCGTCGCGGCGCTGGCCCATGGGCGTGGTGCCAGCGTGGCTGGCCATGCCGGTGATCTCTCCCAAGTAACGCACGCTGGCGTTGATGGAGGTGACTACGCCCAACGGAATGTCCAGCGCGTTGAGCACCGGGCCTTGTTCGATATGAACCTCCACAAAGCCTTGGTAATCGGCAGGGTTGCGGCGGATGGCGCCAATCGCATTCACGTCCAACCCCGCTTTCGCCATGGCGTCGCGCATTGAAATACCATCTGCGTCCGTCTGGTCCAGCCAAGTGGGGTCAAAGTCGCCGGTGAGTGCGCCCGAGCCCAAAAAGGTGGCTTTGTAGCGCTGGCCTTCTTCTTCCGCAAAGGCCACCACTTCCAGCGCGTAGGGCAAGCGCTGGCCTCGGGCCTTGAGCGCTTGCACACAGGCGAGTGGCACGTAGATGCCCAGCCGACCGTCGTACTTGCCACCGTTGCGCACGGTGTCATAGTGACTGCCGGTCAGCAGGGGTTTGGATGAAACAGGGCTCTGGCGCATTTCAGATGTGCGCGGGTAGCTATCACTTTCATAGCGCCCCACCACATTGCCCACCGCATCGATGGAGGCGCTGTCGCAGCCGGCAGCCAGCATATCGGCTTGGATCTGGCGGGCGCAGGCCAAGTGCGCGTCGGTCAGGTAGGTCACGGTGAGTTGGCCGGTGCCCACGTAGGCGGCGTCAGTGTGTTGAGCCAGCGCCTCTTGCCAGTCCCACACCTGATGGCCTTCGGTAGGTGTGTAGCCAAACTTGTCGTTCAGGCGGATTTCGGCAATGCGGTGCACATTGCGCAGGCATTCTGCCAGCTCAAAGTCCGGGTGACCTTGCACGCGGCGCTCCAGCGTGGCGATGATCTCCGCTTTGGAGAGGCCTGTTCCGCGCGGGCCGCGTACTGCAAGGATGAAGGGGAAACCGAAGCGCGCGTTGTATTCCGCATTCAGGCGCTGAATTTTGTCGAACTCGGCCGGCGTGCAATGCGTGAGGCCGGCCTTGCTTTGCTCATTGGTGCTCTCAGTGGTGAGGCTGTTATCCACCATCGCTTTGCCGGCCAGCTCGGGGTGGGCACGCAAGAGTGCAAGCTGGGGCTCGCGTCCCGCTGCGGCCACCACTTGCACCATGCCATGTTTGAAGGCCGCAAGTGACACAAAGGGCCGCTGCTGCAAGGCCTTTTCCACAATCCAAGGAGAGTGCTCGTACAAGCCGTCCAGCAGGCGTACCGCCTCGCTCAGCGGCAGGGTGTTGAGTTGTTCCAGAGTCAGTGTGTTCATCACTCAGCCTTGGTAGGGGTGCGTGGCTTTCCAGTGCCGCGCAATGTCGATGCGTCGTGCCACCCACACGTTTTTGTGCTGAGTGATGTGGTCCAGAAAGCGCTGCAAGGCGGTGATCCGTCCCGGGCGCCCCAGTAGGCGGCAGTGCATGCCTATGCTCATCATCTTGGGCGCATTCAGGCCATCCGGATCCCCTTCGGCGTAGAGCGCGTCGAAGGTGTCCTTCATGTACTGGAAGAACGGGTCTGCGTGCGAGTAGCCCTGGGGCAGGGCAAAGCGCATGTCGTTGCAATCCAGCGTGTAGGGCACGATGAGTTGGGGCAATACGCTGCCGTCCGTTTTTTGCACCTTCATCCAGAAGGGCAGGTCATCGCCATAGTAGTCGCTGTCGTACTCAAAGCCGCCGTAGTCGGCCACCAGGCGGCGGGTGCGCGGGCTGTCGCGGCCGGTGTACCAGCCCAACGGTCTTTCACCAATGAGCTTTTCGATGGCGGCCATGCCCAGCTGCATGTGCTCGCGCTCCTGCGCTTCGTCCATGTTCTGATAGTGAATCCAGCGATGGCCATGGCAGGCAATCTCGTGGCCCAGTTCCACCAGGCGTCGGGTCAGCTCCGGGTAGCGCTCCAGTGCCATACCGACACCGAACACCGTCAGCGGCAAGCCACGTTTCTCGAACTCGCGCAGGATGCGCCACACACCCGCACGTGAGCCGTATTCGTAAATGCCCTCCATGCTGATGTGGCGGTCGGGATAGCTGGCGGGGTTGAACATTTCTGAAAGGAATTGTTCAGAACCTGCGTCTCCGTGCAGCACGCTATTCTCGCCGCCTTCTTCGTAATTGAGGACGAATTGCACGGCAACACGGGCCTGGCCGGGCCACTGCGCGTGGGGCACGTGTTCGCCATACCCCACCAGGTCGCGGGGGTAGGCTTGGGTGGTGTCGTAGGTGTGATTCATGTCGATTCGTCAGGGGGCAAAGTCAGGCCGGCTTCTACGTGTTGAAGGTGCTCGTCCATCAAACGCAGGGCTAAAGTTTCATCGCGAGCTTCCAGAGCATCCACCAGAGCAGCATGCTCCTCGTGCGAATGGGCTGCCGAGGCGCTCGTCTGGTACATCAGTGTGATCAAGGAGCATCGCGAAAGCAATTCCATCAGCATCAATGCCAGCACTTCGTTGCCCAGCAACTGGGCCATGCGCACATGGAAGTCGCCCAGCAACTCGGTGCGGTTGCTGATGGTGCCGCCATGGACGGCATTTTGTTCCTCGGCAATGTGCAGGCGCAGGGCATGAATGTGTTCGGGGTTGGCGGCTGCGATGAATGCACGGACCATGCCGGCCTCCAGCATGCGGCGCACCGCAAACACCTGTCTCGCCTCGGCCACTGAGGGGGCTGCCACAAAAGCGCCGCGTGCAGGCTCCATGCGGATCAGGCGGTTGCGCGAGAGCTGGAACAAGGCCTGCCTGATCAGCGTGCGGGATACGCCGAACTGGTCCGCAAGCTTTTGCTCGGCCAGTTTGGCGCCGGGTGTGAGCTGGTGGTCCACGATGGCGGCGGTGATGGCCTCCACGATGAAACCGGTCGTTGTGGTTTCCATCAGGTCATGATACCGAGATTGCACAAAAGTGTATACACTTTGCATTTTCAATCGACGAGGATGCGCCATGGGCTTGAGCACGCACGTACTGGACACCATGCACGGCACCCCTGCAGCGGGCATGTCGGTGGCGCTTTACACCACGCAGGGCGAGGCAGCAACGCTGGTGAAAAGCTTTGTACTGAATGCCGACGGCCGCAACCCGGACGGCCCGCTGTATGACAACGCAAGCCTGCAAAAAGGCACCTACAGGCTGGTGTTTGATGTGGCCGGCTACTTCAAAGCCCGCGGCGTGACCCTGCCGGAGCCTAACTTTTTGAACCGCGTGGCGCTGGATTTCGGCGTGGCCCACACCGACCAGCACTACCACGTGCCTTTGCTGGTCAGCCCGTGGAGCTACTCCACCTACCGCGGTTCTTGACAGGCTACATCTGGCCTTCGGTCAAGGTATCCAATTGAAAACGTCCGCTCTTATGCCAGAGCCAGGTGTCCGTGTAGGTGACACGACCCATGCGCACCGGCGCGGGGTAGGGGGCGGCCGCGCGGACCGAGCGTTCGATGTCGGCCATGACTTCCGGGGCGTGGCTGGGCGCGCGCATCCAGCGGATGTCGGTCACCTGCCCCATGCGGTCAATATCCACCTGCAAGACACCGACTGCGTAGAGCAGCGGGGGCATTTTCCCGCTGTAGATGCGGTTGGAATTTTTGGCATACAGATGGCCGGCGGCGTCTCGGCGGTAATCCCTCGGGGTAGCCGCCTGGGACAGGAGCGCGGGCTGTGGCTCGGGCTTGGCTGCAACCGGGGGCGGATCTTCGGGGGGCGCCACTACGACGGGCGCCGGCACTGGTGTGGGCTGCGGAGCCGGCTTGTTGACACTGCAGGCGCTGATGGCGGCCAGCAGCGCCAAGCTGATAGACAGGCGGGTGTTGCTCCAACGGGCGGCAACGGATGCGGTGGCAGGGTTGGTCATGGCGTGTCTCCTTGTTTTTTCGCGCCGGTGTACTGTGCCGCAAATTATGCGGTTCCTGTCGGGCTCCGGCACAGAAAAGGTATCCGTTTGTGAGCAGCCTTCGAGATCTCTTGAACGCCTTGGAACAGGGGCCTGCGGTGCTGGTCACCGTGTTGGCGACCCGCGGCTCTGTGCCCCGGGATGCCGGTGCCTGGCTTTCGGTGTCAGCTGACGGCTTCGTGGGAACCATAGGTGGCGGTCGTCTGGAGCTGGACGCCCTGGCGCTGGCCGGAGAGATGCTTACCTCTCATCAAGCGGGCCGGGATACCCCCGCAACGGAGCGGCGTTTTGCCTTGGGCCCCAGCCTGGGGCAGTGCTGCGGTGGTGAGGTGCATCTGCGCTTTGAGCTGGTGCAGGCGGCCGATGCGCCTGCCCTGCGCGAACGCTTGGCTCCCCGGCACTGGCCCTTGGGCTTGTTCGGGGGTGGGCACGTGGGCCAGGCCTTGGTGCAAGTCATGGAACGTCTGCCTTTTGACGTGACGTGGGTGGACAGCCGGGACGGCGTATTTCCAGAGTCTGTACCTGCGAATGTGCGCTGTGAGCACTCCGATCCGGTGCAAGCAGCGGTCGCTGATTTGCCGCCGGGCGCCCGTGTACTGATCATGAGTTTCAGCCATGCGGAAGACCTGGACATCGTGGCGGCCTGTTTGACCCGCCAGCGGACCCGGTGGGATCTGCCCTACGTGGGGTTGATCGGCAGCCATACCAAATGGGCCACCTTCAGCCGTCGCTTGGCCGAGCGTGGCTTTACCGAGGCGGAGCTGGCGCATGTCACCTGTCCGATCGGTGTGCCGGTGGTCAAGGACAAACGGCCTGAAATTATTGCGGTCGCGGTGGCGGCCCAACTCTTGCAAGTAACGGACGACACGGTGCCCATCCCGGCCCCTGGCGCTGCCGGTTGATTGGACTATTGAGGAGAACTCCGGATGGAAAGCTATGTACTGGACTGGGCCAACCTATTGCTGCGTTGGGTGCACGTCATCACCGCCATTGCGTGGATCGGATCGTCGTTTTACTTTGTGTTTCTCGACAGCAGCCTGACCCCGCCGGAAGAAGAAGACCTGAAAAATCAGGGCGTCAGCGGCGAGTTGTGGGCAGTGCACGGAGGCGGTTTCTACCACCCCGTTAAATTTGCCGGCGCGCCCCCCAAACTGCCGGGCAATTTGCACTGGTTTTACTGGGAGAGTTACAGCACTTGGCTTACCGGCTTTTCGCTGTTCACCATCTCCTACCTGTGGAGTGCTGGCACCTACCTGATCGACAAGTCGGTCATGGCGTGGCACCCGCACGAAGCGATTGCCGTTGCGCTGTCGTTTCTGGTGGTGTTCTGGTTGGCGTACGACGCGATTTGCCGCGCCTTCGGTCAGCACAAAAATGGGGACGCCATCGTGGGCGTGCTGGTGGCGATATTGGTGTGTGTGGCCTCCTACCTGGCATGCCACTGGTTTGCCGGCCGAGCTGCCTTTCTGCTGGTGGGCGCCATGATGGCCACGAGCATGAGTGCCAACGTGTTCTTCTGGATCATTCCCGGCCAGCGCACCATGGTGGCGGACATCGCAGCGGGCCGTGCGGTAGACCCCATCCACGGCAAGCGTGGCAAACAGCGCAGCGTGCACAACACATACTTCACCTTGCCGGTGTTGTTCGCCATGCTGAGCAACCACTACAGCTTTACCTACAGTCACCCGCAAAACTGGCTGGTGCTGATCGTGATGATGTTTGCGGGCGCCGCCATCCGCCAGTTTTTTGTGCTGCGGCACGGCTACAAGCTCGGTCGCAATGCACACCCATGGCCCTACGCGGCAGTGGGCGTGCTGGCCATCATCGGTATGTTGGTGTGGTTGAAGCCTGCACCGCAGCCTGCTGCTATGAATTCAGGAGCTGCTCCAGCACAATCCACGGGCGCCAGCAGCACAATTGGCTATCAAGAGATAAAGCCCGTGTTAGAGCAGCGTTGCTACATGTGCCACGGCGCTGCCGTCCAAATGAAGAATGTACGGCTGGACAGCCCCGAGGCTGTGGCCAGCCACGCCCAAGCGATCTACCAGCAAGTGGTGGTGAGCAAAATCATGCCCATGAACAACGCCACCAATATCACCGACGCGGAGCGCGACGTGATCAAGCGCTGGTTTGAGGCAGGCGCAAAGACCGAATAGCGTCCACCGCACCAGGGGCCTGCAGTGCGTCGTTCAATTGGTTGACGACACTTGCCCAGTCCCCCGGAGTGACCTGCCGGAACAAGCGCATGGAGGCATACCAGGCGCTTTGCGTACCGCGCCGTTGCCAACGCCAATCACACAAGTAGTCGGGCAATAACAGCCAACAGGGTACGCCCATGGCCCCTGCGAGATGGGCTACTGCGGTATCTACGCAAATCAACAGGTCCACGCACGCAAGCAGTCCTGCCGTATCCTTCAAGTCACCCAGTTCCCATGCGGGCTCTTCAGCGTCGAAACCGCGGGATACCGATTTGCCGCGTAGATGGATCCATTCGATGTCAGACACGCTCTGCAGAGGCGCCAGTACCTCAAGGTCACGGATGGAACGTTGCGCATCATGCGGAAAGTCCGGGTTGCCTTGGGCGACCAGACAGATGCGGAGACGTTGATTCTTTTTGGTGGGTGAGAGCCTGGCTTTCCAGACTTCTTTTCGAGACTCAGAATGTTTCAGGCAGGGCCGGGGTTCAAGTGCCGTTGTGTCCTGTCCATCCGGGTACGCGGCAAGGCTCATCACCGGTATCCAGACATCCCATGGCGCGCAATCCAGTGCTTGTGCACTGTCCGCCCAGGTCCACACGGTATGCACATCTTGCAATTGCTGCATCAGGGCCTGCAAGGGCGGCTGACAGATCAGGTCGATACGTGATGTCCCCAGGCTGCGCAACCCGCGCAGGTAACGGGCGAATTGGATGGTGTCGCCCAAGCCGGCGTCCTGCACCACCAGGACGCGCATACCCTCCAGCCGTTCACCACGCCAGCGCGGGCAGGACCATGGCAAGGCCTGATGCACCGGCCAATCGCGCGATTCCCACAGGGGCCAGGCCTCGGCATATCGTCCGTCGCGCAACAGTAGGCACGCCAGGTTGAATCGGGCACTGGAGTTACCGGGTTCCAGTGTCAATGCTTGGCGCAGGCAGGCTTCTGCTTCCGGCGCCCGGTGGGTGTTGTCGAGCAGGCTGCCCAGGTTGGACCAGGCTGCGGCTAGGCTAGTCTGCAGTTGAATGGCGTATCGGTAGGCCTGCTCGGCCAGCGCCAAGGCCCCTGTGCGCGCGGCCAATACCCCCAGGTTCAGGTGCACCAAAGGTTGGGCGGGGTCCACATCCAGAGCGATGCTCAGGTGCTCCATGGCACTCTGCGGCTCACCCATCTCATCGAGCACCAGTGCGAGGTTGGTGTGCAGTGCTGCCTGCCCGGGCGCCAGCGCAATGGCACGGTCCAGCTGATCCATGGCTGCACCCCAACGCCTATCGGCCATGGCCTGTAAGGCCAAGTCGAGCAGGGCTTGCGCGGCCTGCAGGGTCATGGGCTTAGCGTTGTGCGGTAGCCAGACGCAAAGCCAGTCCCACAAATACCACGCTAGCCACACGGTTCAACACGCGTTGCGCGGTGTGGGATTGTTTAAAGACCTGTCCGAATCCGGCTGCAAACCAGGCCACCGCGCTGAAAGTCAAAAGCGCCGCGAGCATGAACACGGCGCCGAGTTGCACGATTTGCAGTGCCATGGCGCCTTGGGTCGGATCTGCAAATTGCGGCAAAAAGGCCAGAAAGAAAATGGCCACTTTGGGGTTGGTAATGTTCATCATGACACCGCGCAGGTAAGTCTGCAGGGGTGACATCTCGCTTTCAGTGGCCGTGTCCGCAATGCCCACTGGCGCATGCCACGCACCCCAGGCGAGGTACAGCAGATAACCCGCACCCAACAACTTCAGGGCCGTGAACGCGGTTGCCGATGCTGCGAACACGGCCGCCAGACCCAGTGCCACGGCTGCGGTGTGAAACAGCAGACCACTGCACAAACCCAGCACCACCAGCAAGCCGGCCTTGCGCCCATGCACCGCCGAATGCAGCAATACGAACACGTTGTCAGGTCCGGGTGAAAGGGCGAGCAGTACAGAGGCTGCGAAAAAGGTCAGTGCGGTGTCAAAGTGGAGCATGGCGTGGTGCCGCAAGTACGGCGGACAAGTGAACTGCCTGTCATCCTAACGCCCCGCTGCCCTCAATTGCTGATGATGCTCAGCAACTCTTCGCGAGTGCTCGGGTCGTTCATGTACTTGCTGTAGAGCGGAGACATGCGACGAACCATGGGCGCCGGATCCTTGAGCCGCACAAATTGCACGCCCTGTTTGGATGCCGTCTCAATCGCAGAGGCCACGCGCTTGTTCCACAGTTCGCGCATGAGTGCAGCTGATTCCGCCCCGGCCCTGCTGAAGGCGGTTTTGTCGGCAGCACTCAGAGTGGCCCATAGTTTGGTGGACACCACCAAGGCTTCAGGCGAGATGACGTGGTTGGTCACGTAGACCGACTTGGCCACCTTGTAGTGCCCGGTCGATTCGAAGGAGGGCATGTTGTTCTCAGCGCAGTCCACTTCGCCTTTTTCGAGCGCAGCCATCACTTCTTTGAAGGGTAGCGCTACGGGTGTTGCGTCCAGCAGCTTCACCATCTCCAGATACACCTCGGATTGCTGCACCCGGATCCGTGCACCGGCGAGGTCCTTGAAACTGTTGAGCGGGCGGTTCACACAGTAGAACGAGCGGCCACCGCCGTCGTACCAGCCCAGCACCACAAAGCCCGCTGCCTGCAGCTTGGCGGCAAAGCGCTCACCAAGCTTGCCGTCCAGATGTTTGAACATGTGGGCGGAATCGGTAAACAAAAAAGGCAGGTTCAGCGCCTTGAGACCCGGTGCTGCATCCGACAGGGGGCCGGAGCTGAATTCGGCCAGATCAATCTCGCCGGACTTGAGCATCTGCACCGCCTTGGGCTGGTCGCCCAAGGTGGCGTTGGAGAAGATTTCCACCTGGTAGCGGCCTTGGGTTCCTTGGGCCACCAGGCTGGTAAAGCGCTTGAGTGCCTCAGTGACCGGGTAGCCGTCGGGGTGAATGTTCCACGCACGCAATTTGGTTTGCGCATGGCTGGTGGTACCCACCAGCAACAGGCAGGCGAGGGCAAAGCATCGCCATGGCGCGCGTGGCTTCATTGCATCAGCCCTTGGCGACTTCGTGGGCACCCATGATTTCCAGGGCGCGCACCAAGGCGGAATGGTCCAAGCCGGCCATGTCGTTGGCGGCACACACCTGCATCAGTTGCGCAGCACCTGCGGTCTGTGGCAACGCCAAGCCCATGACTTTGGCACCACTGAGAGCCAGGTTCAGGTCCTTCTGGTGCAGGCTGATACGGAAGCCGGGGTTGAAGGTGCGCTTGACCATGCGTTCGCCGTGCACTTCCAGAATGCGCGAAGCGGCAAAACCGCCCATCAGCGCCTGGCGCACTTTGGCAGGGTCCGCACCGGCTTTGCTGGCAAACAGCAGGGCTTCGCCCACAGCAGCGATGTTGAGCGCCACGATGATCTGGTTCGCCACCTTGGTGGTCTGGCCGTCGCCGTTGCCGCCCACCAAGGTGATGTTTTTGCCCATGAGCTGCAGCAGGGGCAACACGGTGTTGAAGGTGGCTTCTTCGGCGCCCACCATGATGGTCAAGCTGGCGGCCTTGGCGCCTACTTCGCCGCCGGAGACCGGGGCGTCCATGTACTGGCATCCCAGTGCATTGATCTTCTGAGCGAACACTTTGGTATCGATGGGCGAGATGGAGCTCATGTCCACCACTGTCTTGCCGGCGCTCAGGCCTTCGGCTACGCCGTCAGCGCCGAACAGCACCAGTTCCACATCGGGGGTGTCGGGCAGCATCAAAAAGATGATGTCGGCTTTTTGCGCCACTTCCTTGGCGCTCGCGCAGGGCTTGCCACCGGCTTGCACCAGAGCTTCGGGCACATCGCCCTTGGTGTTCAGGTAAACAGTGTGACCCGCAGCTAGCAGGTGGCCTGCCATAGGGTTGCCCATGATGCCGAGGCCGATAAATCCG
The DNA here is from genome assembly GCF_059769165.1 of Curvibacter sp. Hmag1.1. NCBI lineage: Bacteria > Pseudomonadati > Pseudomonadota > Betaproteobacteria > Burkholderiales > Comamonadaceae > Curvibacter > Curvibacter sp. Hmag1.1. The sequence continues at coordinate 950,657 of NZ_JBMBGX010000002.1, read as the reverse complement.
AGAGTAGTCATAGTGTTAAAGACAAGTAGTTAAGGAGAGTGGGCGGCAGAGTGTTCTGCGAAAGTCAAGGTGGAGCCCGAAGGGCGGGGGACATGGAGCAGAGCGCTCTGCCGCCCAGGCCCCGTATTTGCAGACCCGTATGCAGACAGATCTGCAGAAGCTTTAGCCGAGGTAGCGGTCCCGCAAAGCCTGCGTAGCATTGCGGAACAGGCCCAGATCGCTGCCCACAGCCACAAAGGTCGCGCCCATTTCCATGTAGCGGCGCGCGTCAGCTTCCACGGGAGCGAGGATGCCGGTGGGCTTGCCTTGGGCTTTGGCCTGTGCAAACACACTGGCAATGGCTTCTTGCACCTCCGGGTGGTTGGCGTTGCCCAGGTGCCCATAGCCAGCAGCGAGGTCAGACGGACCTACAAAAATGCAATCCACACCGGGTACGGCGGCAATCTCAGCAGTGGCCGTCACGGCTTGCCGGCTCTCAATTTGGACCGCCACACACATGTGCTGGTTGGCTTCCTGAAAGTAATTGGCCACTGTGCCGTATCGGTTGCTGCGCTGCGCGACGGACACACCACGCATGCCCTCAGGCGGGTAGCGTGTGGCGGCCACGGCCTGGCGGGCTTCTTCTGCGGTCTCCACGAAAGGCACGAGAAAGTTGTAGAAGCCGGCATCCAGCAGACGCTTGATCTCTATGGCGTTGTTGCTGGTGGGACGCACGAACGGAGCACTCACACTGTCCTTCAGCGCCATGAGTTGAGGCACAAAAGTGATGACATCGTTGGGCGAGTGTTCGCCGTCCAGCAGGATCCAGTCAAACCCGGCGACACCCAGCACTTCGGTGCTGATGGCGCTGGCCAGGGATGCCCAGCAGCCGATCAGGCGTTTGCCGGCCAGCAGGTCTTTTTTGAACTGGTTGGGGAAAGGGCGGTAAGGGGTGGGGTAGCTCATGGCAGGCCTCGGTGGATTCGGGGGTCAGGTAATAGGTGCCGGGTTGAACAGCACGAGGGAGTTGTGCAACTTCCAGTGTTCAGCCCAGGTTTTTTTGCGGCCGCTGGCGACCTCCAACATCAGGCGGAAGAGTTCCCAGCCCATGTCTTCAATCGTGGCTTCGCCATCGGCAATGCGGCCGGCGTTCACATCCATCAGGTCATGCCAGCGCCGGGCCAGATCGGTGCGTGTGGCGACCTTGATGACGGGCACTTCGGCCAGTCCGTAGGGGGTACCCCGGCCGGTGGTGAACACATGCAGGTTCATGCCGGCAGCCAGTTGCAGCGTGCCGCAGATAAAGTCGCTGGCCGGAGTGGCTGCGTAGTGCAAGCCCTTGTGCTGCAGCTTCTCGCCGGGCGACAACACACCGCTGATAGGCGCGGTGCCGGACTTGATGATGGAGCCCATGGCTTTTTCCACGATATTGGAAAGGCCGCCGGCTTTGTTGCCTGGGGTGGTGTTGGCACTGCGGTCGGCTTGGCCGCGGCCCAGATAGGCGTCGTACCAGGCCATCTCACGGGCCATAGCATCAGCAATTTCCGGGCTGGTGGCGCGGGCGGTCATCTGCTCGATGGCGTCCCGCACTTCGGTGGTTTCGGAGAACATGACGGTCGCACCGGCGCGTACCAGCAAGTCGGTGCAATAGCCCACGGCGGGGTTGGCAGTCACACCCGAGAAGGCGTCGCTGCCACCGCACTGCACGCCAACCACCAGCTCACTGGCTGGGATGGTTTCGCGGCGACGCGCGTTCAGCCGCTCCAGGTGCGGCACCGCAGAGGCCAGGACCGAATCAATCATGCTCATGAAGCCGACGTGCTTGTCGGCTTGCAAGCACACCACATCCAGCGCTTCGTTGGCTTGCAGGGGGATGGCGCCTGGCGGTAACAAGCGCTCCGGTTGCAGCTTTTCGCAGCCCAGACTGACCACCATCACTTCACCACCGAAGTTGGGGTTCTTCGAAATGTTGCGCAGGGTCCGTATGGGAATGATGGCATCCGGTGCATCAATGGCGACACCGCATCCATAGCTGTGCTCCAGGCCAATGACATCGTCCACATTCGGGTAGCGCGGGAGCAGCTGCTCTTTGATGCGTTGCACGGCAAAGTCCACCACGCCAGCCACGCATTGCACGGTGGTCGTGATGGCCAGAATGTTCCGGGTGCCCACGGTACCATCCGCATTGCGGTAACCCTCGAAGGTGAAGCCGGTGAGCGGCTCGGCATTCCATGCCTGCGCAGTCGCCTTGGGCAGGTTATCGAGTGCCCGCGCTTCGGGCATGTGGAGCAAACGCTCATGCACCCAGGCACCGGCAGGTATGTCCTTGAGCGCATATCCGATAGGTACGTTGTAGCGCAGCACGGCGGCGTCTTTGGCAATCGCGGTTAAAGCCACCTTGTGGCCCTGGGGCACGCGGTCCACCAGAGTCACGCCGTCGGGCAGAACGGAGCCGACTGGAAGGCCGCCGTCGTTGACCACTATGGCCACGTTGTCCGCCGCGTGCATGCGAATGCTGCGCGGCAAATCCGGTGGAGATGAAGGGTTCGAACTCATGAAGGCTTCAGTCGGCTTTGATGTTGCGAGCGCTGATCAGCTTCTGCCAGCGGACATATTCGGCAGCCTGGTAGCTGGCAAATTGCTCGGGTGTGTTGAGTACCAGTTCAAATCCCAGCTCCAGCAACTTGGGGGCTACGGCAGGGTCTTTGATAGAGGCCACAATGGCATCGAACATTCGCTTCTTGATGTCAGCGGGCAGGCCTTTGGGTGCTGCCACCGCTTGCCAGGAGTTGACGTTGGCTTCCTTGACACCGCTTTCCTCCAGGGTGGGAACCTCGGGCAGCAATGGGGAGCGTTTGGAACTGGTAATCGCAAGTGCGCGCAGCTTGCCGGCCTTGATCTGGGGTAGCGCCGTGTTGATGTTCATGAACGAACAATCCACCTGATTGCCCAGCAGGTCGGTCATCACCGGGCCGCCACCTTTGTAGGGGACATGCACCCCACTGGTACCGGTCTGTTGCCAGAACAACTCAGCGGTCAGATGGTCGCTGCTGCCGTTGCCGGAAGAGGCAAAGCTCATCTTGTCGGGGTTGGCCTTCAGGTAGCTGATCACTTCCGACACCGACTTGCGCGCGGAGACCGCAGGCACCACCAGCACATTGGGCGCTTGCGCCACGATGGTGATGGGGTCCAGGTCTTTGAGGGCGTCGTAGTTCGCTTTGATCAGGTGCGGGGCAATCACGAACGGCCCGAGAGACGACACCAGAAAGGTGTAGCCATCCGCCGGCGCGCGCGCGACCTGTGCTGCGCCTATGGTGCCGGTGGCCCCTGCCTTGTTGTCCACGATGAAGGTAAAGCCCGGGCCCATCTTCTCGGCCAGCTTGGTCGACAATGCCCGCGCAATCAGGTCGGTAGATCCGCCGGGAGGGAATGGAACCACCAGAGTGATGGGTTTGGCCGGCCAGGTGTCAGCCCGACTCCAGGTAGGAGACGTGGCGGCCACTGCCAGCCCGGCTTGCAGAATTTGTCGACGTTGCATGGTGTGCTTTCAGTGGTGTGTTCAGCGGCCCAACACGAAGTTGGGGAGCCACAAGGAGAACGCCGGGACGTAGGTGACCAGCATCATGCAAGCCAGCAGGGCGCCGTAAAACGGCAAGATGGATCGCATGACCTGCCCTATCGAAATGCCACCGATGGCGCAGCCCACCGCCTGGGTTGTCCCCACGGGAGGTGTGTTCAGACCGAGTGCGCAGTTGAGGAGCATCACCACACCGAATTGGGTAGGGTCCATGCCGAATTTCTGGGCAATCGGCAGGAAGATGGGCGTGCAGATCAGCAGCGTGGGCGCCATGTCCAGAAAAGTACCCAGCACGAACAACGCGATGTTGATCATCAGGAAAATCATCCAGGGGCTCTGTGTAATGGTTCCCATCAATTCGCCGGTGCGCTCGGGCACGTCATACATCGCCAGGAAGTAACCGAAAGCGCTGGAAATTCCGATCAGGAACAACACCACACCCGTCGTCTTGCTGGCTTTTGCACAGGACTTGATGAAGTCATTCCACGACAAAGACCGGTAAGCAACTGTAGTGATCAGCAGCGCCCAAAGCACGGCAGTGGCCGCTGACTCGGTTGCTGTGAACACACCCGACAAGATGCCTACCAGGATGATGACGACGATCAGCAGGCCCGGCAGTGCCGCCACAAAACTGTTGAAAACCTCACCCCAGCCCGGGAAGACACCACGCGTGGGGTAGCCGCGCTTGATGGCCACACCGTAGGCAGCCAAAAGGTTCAGCACGGTCAGCAACAGGGCGGGCACCACGCAGGCGAGCATCATGTTCAGCACGCTCACCGATGCGATGCCGGCAGTAGCCAGGGTGTACAAAATCAGGTTGTGGCTGGTAGGCATCAAGGCTCCGACCAGCGAGGCGTGGGTGGTCACGTTCACCGCGTAATCGGTGTCGTAGCCTTCCTTCTTCATCAGGGGAATCATCACGGAGCCCATGGCAGACACGTCGGCCACGGGAGAGCCGGCTACACCGCCGAACAAGGTACAGCCCAACACGTTGGACATGCCCAGGCCTCCCCGCACATGGCCGACCAGGCTGTTGGCAAAGCGCACGATGCGCTGGGCAATGCCGCCATGCAGCATCAACTCACCGGCAAAGATGAAGAACGGAATAGCCAGGAAGGAGAACACCTGCATGCCTCCCACCATTTTCTGGAACACCACAGCGACCGGCAAACCGGCGGTGATGATGGTGGCGACAGAAGAGAGGCCGACTGCGAAACCTACCGGCACGCCGATGATCAACAGCAAGCCGAAGCTCACACCTAAAACAATCAGTTCCATGCCGGCACCACTTCCTTGCCCTGCAGCAGGGCGATCACATGTTCAATCGAAAAAAGCACCACCAGCACGCCGGCGATGATGAGTGGCACATAGTCCATGCTGGAGGGAATGGGCAGCATGGGTTTCTGGTCGTTCCACTTGAGGGCGGCCCAGATGTAGCCGTTGTAGGCCATCAGTGCGCCGAAGATTCCCACCAGAGCGTGGATCACAATTTCCAGCTTCAAGCGCAGGCCTTCAGGGAGCAGGCTGATGATGGAGTCCATACCGATGTGACCGGCGTCGCGTACGCCGACGGCTACGCCGAGCGCGGTGATATAGAGCACGAGCAGCAGGGCCAATGCCTCTGCCCAAGTGGGCGTGTCGTTGAATACATAGCGCCCCACCACCTGGTATTGCACGCAGGCGATGAGCACGATGAGGCCGGCCACCGCAAGCATCAGACTGAGCTTGGATAGCGTGGCACAGAAGCGGGTGTACATGGTGAGCTCCGGTGAAGAATGAAAACCTCCCGGCCGTCAGGCCGGGAGGTGGTGCAGACGCGAATTACTTCGTGTCTTGCACAGCCTTCACGAGGCGCTTGAGGTCAGGCGTGTTGGCAAACTTGTCGTACACAGGTGCCATGACGTCCTGGAAGGATTTTTTGTCCACTTCCACGAACTCGGTCCCGGCCGCTTTCACCATGTCGAATTCTTTCTTCTCATAAGCAGCCCATGCCTGGCGGTTGAAAGGCACAGAGGCTTTGGCAGCAGCGCGGATCTGGTCTTGTTCAGCCTTGGGCAGCTTGTCGAAGTTCACTTTGGAGAACAACAGCACTTCAGGAGCCATGGAGTGTTCGGTCTTGTTGTAGTACTTGGCTGCTTCGAAGTGACGGAAGCCGGAACCGTAGGAGGGGTAGTTGTTTTCAGCTGCGTCCACCAGGCCCGTCTTCAGTGCCGTCAGCACTTCGCCGGCAGGCATGGGGGTGGGGTTGGCACCCATGGCACCAGCCACGGCGACCCACAGGTCAGACTGTTGCACGCGGATCTTCATGCCCTTGGTGTCAGCAATGGTCTTGACGGGCTTCTTGCTGTAAATGGAGCGGGAGCCGGAGTCGTAGTAGGCCAGCAGCACAAAGCCTGCAGCTTCGCAGTCCTTGGCGATCTCTTCACCGATGGGGCCGTCCAGCACTTTGTGCAGGTGATCCACTGAGCGGAACAGGAAAGGCAGCACAGGGATGTTGGTCTTGGGGCACACCGAGTTCATCGGGCTGATGTTTACGCGCACCATGTCCAGCGCGCCGATCTTCACCTGGTCGATGGTTTCTTTCTCGGTGCCCAAAGCGCCCTTGTTGAATACCTTGATGCTGTTTTTGCCGCCGGAAGCCTTCTTGAGCTCTTCACTCATGAACTTCACCGCGGTGACGGTGGGGTAGTCATCCGAGTTGTGGATGTCGGCGGACTTGAATTCCGCAGCGTGCGCTGCGAGGCTCAATGCAGTGACTGCAGCGGCCAGGACGGTAGGTACCAGTTTCATGTTGTCTCCTCTATGGGATTGGTTGGGGGTTAACGGACGGGAAAACGGGAAAACAAAGGTTCAGGCAGGCCCTGTACGCCTGGCTCCAAGACCAGCAAGGCGCCGTCAAGCGTGGCATCGAAGCCGGGTGCCGGGCTGGCAGGGCGGATGGACGTGACAAACAAGTGGCGGAGTTCCGGGCCGCCGAACGCGCACATGGCCGGTTTGCTGACCGGTACGGCGATGGACTGCAGCAATTCGCCTTGGGGGCTGAAGCGGTGGATCCGGCCTGCGTCGTTGCCGCAGATCCAATAGCAGCCTTCTGCATCCACAGCCGCACCATCAGGCCGGCCGGGCAGGGCTTGCATATCGACCCAGGCGGCTTGAGGGCCCCAGGTGCCAGTGGCAGCGTCGAAGGAGTGCTTCCAGATTTGTTGGCGACTGGGGTGCGAATCGGACAAATAGGCGGTGGTGCCATCGGGGCTGAAGGCCATGCCGTTGGGGGTGATGTAGCCCCCCAGCACCGGGCCGCGCAAGCCGCGCTCGTCCAGACCATAGATACCACCGGCAGGGCTGGCAAGCCCCATGTCGCGGACCATGGTGCCCGCCCAGAAGCGGCCTTGAGGGTCGCAACGGCCATCATTGAAGCGCATGCTTGTCTGCGGATGGTTCACGCTGGCCAACAGGCTGACGTGTGCCACTGGCGGTTCACTCAAGGTGACTTCGAAAATGCCAGTCTCCATGGCCGCTATCAGGGTGCCGCGGTTGCTCATGGCGATGCAGCCCACGCGTTCCGGCAACGTCCACGTGCTTTGGTGGCGATTGACCCAGTTCAACCGGTGAATGAACGGGCCCTCAATGTCGACCCAGTAAATGCATTGGTTGGCTTCCGACCAAACGGGGCTTTCGCCCACTTTGTCTCGGCTGATGCTGATGGCCTCTACGGCTGGGGTGTGGACAGACACGAAAGCCTCAGGCTGACTTTTTGGCGGGCAAGTGGGCGGTCATTGGCTCGCCCTGGAACAGGAAGCCGCCGCCTTGATAAATCACGGCCGGATCAGTCACATCGGGTTCGGGTGTCCGGGCGTAGACAGCCTCGCGGAACGGGTCAGAGCTGTCCTGCGGCACGTAGCCCACGTGGCGGGCCGCGCTGTTGTCGTACCAAGTGACCGCGTTATCCGACATGCCGAAAATCGCGGTGTGGCCCAGTACGGGGGTGGTCAGGCATGCAGTTACCAGGCGGTGCAGGTCGTCAAAGCTCAGCCAGCTCGCCAGCATTCGGCGGTCGCGTGGTTCGGCAAATGAGGAGCCGATGCGTACGCAGGCCGTCTCAATCCCGTAGCGGTCAAAGTACATGCGGGAGAGGTCTTCACCAAAGGCCTTGCTCACGCCATACAGGCTGTCCGGACGGGCAGGGTGGTTCAGGGTGATGGTTTCACTTTGCTTGTAGTAGCCGGTCACGTGGTTGGAACTGGCGAACACCACACGCTTCACGCCATGTTTACGTGCTGCTTCGTACAAGTTGTAAACGCCCAAGATGTTGGCTTGCAGAATGGGCTCGAAAGGGCCTTCCACGGATATGCCGCCGAAATGCACGATGGCGTTCACGCCCTTCACCATGGCGTCCACGGCTGCGGCGTCTGCCAGGTCTGCCAGCATCACTTCTTCACCAGTGCGAGCGGGGCCGAAATCGCTCCGGTCGGAGAGCCGCAAGACCTCGCAATTGGCCTTCAAACGATCGCGCATTGCAGTGCCCAAGCCGCCTGCGGCGCCGGTCATCAGCAAAGTGTGGTGTACTTTGATTGTCATGAAATAGAGAGCTGAATTGTCAGTTGTATGTTGTCTGATGTGTTAAATTGTGGTCATCGTCTCAGACCGCGTCAAGGACTTTTCCATGGACCTAGTGCAAACCCCTAGAACAATTGCAGCGTCAAGCGCAACACCGGAGTCGGCCGATGCATTGCGCCCGCGCCGCTCCAAGGGCCTGGTGAATGAGGTGGTCGAAAGTTTGGCTGCCAGCATCCGCGAAGGCGCCATCAAACCCGGCGACAAATTGCCCACCGAGTCGGAAATCATGGGCCGTTTTGAGGTCAGTCGCACTGTGGTGCGTGAAGCCATTTCGCGCCTGCAAGCCAACCGTCTGGTGGAGACCCGCCACGGTGTAGGCACCTTTGCACTCGCACCGCAAAGCAGTGGGAATTTCCAGATCGCCGATGTGGATTTCGCCACCGTCGCCGATGTGATTGCCCTGCTGGAGCTGCGGATTTCTTTGGAAACCGAAGCGGCGGGCCTGGCGGCACAACGCCGTACCGAAGCCAATTTGCAGGCCATGCAGGCCATGCTGGATGCGTTCCAGAAGTCGATCGAAGAAGACTCGGATGCGGTGCCTTCCGACTTCAGTTTCCACATGGAAGTTGCCAAGTCCACGGGTAACCGCCATTTCGCCGACCTGATGACTTACCTGGGCACCATGATCATTCCGCGTACCCGCATCAACACCGCGAGCAGTGCGCCGGAAGGGCGCTTGGCTTACCTGCAGCGGGTACATGGCGAACACGAATACATCTTCAATGCCATCCGCAATCAGGACGCGGATGCGGCCCGCGCCGCCATGCGAACCCACCTTGCTAACAGCAAGGACCGCTTGAGAAAGTCGCAGGTTGATACGGTTTAGTTGTATGATGTCCTATATGTAGGGGCGCCACCCATCCTTCCATTTAGAGCGCCCCGCTAAGGAGATTGACCATGACCCCGTCTGAAAAACCCTCTGTGCGCGGCGCCCCTGTGGTGACTGCGCTACGCGTCATTCCGGTTGCCGGACATGACGGCATGCTGATGAACCTGAGCGGTGCCCATGCACCTTTCTTTACCCGCAACATCGTCATCCTGACCGACAGTAGCGGCAACACCGGTGTGGGCGAAGTGCCCGGCGGCGAGAAGATCCGCCAGACGCTGGAAGATGCTGCCTCCTTGGTAGTGGGTCAATCCATCGGCAACTACAACGCCATCCTGAACCGCATGCGCGAAGCCTTTGCTGCCCGAGATAGCGAGGGTCGTGGCCTGCAGACTTTTGACCTGCGCGTGGCGATTCACGCAGTGACCGCCGTGGAAAGTGCATTGCTCGATTTGCTGGGCAAATTCCTGGGTGTTCCGGTGGCGGCCTTGCTAGGCGATGGCCAACAACGCAGCAGCGTCGCGGTGCTGGGCTACCTGTTCTATGTGGGCGACCGCCAACAGACCGATTTGCCCTACATCAGCGAGCCGGATCAGGCAGATGACTGGAAGCGCCTGCGCCACGAAAAAGCCATGGATGCAGACGGCGTGGTGCGCTTGGCAGAGGCCGCTTTTGCGCGCTATGGCTTTCAGGACTTCAAGCTCAAGGGCGGTGTGCTGCGCGGCGAAGAAGAAGTGGAGGCCATCCGCGCCTTGCATGCCCGCTTCCCGCAAGCCCGCATCACCCTGGACCCGAACGGTGGATGGCTGTTGAATGACGCGGTGCGCCTGTGCCGCGACTTGCATGGCGTGATGGCTTACGCCGAAGACCCTTGTGGTGCAGAAGGCGTGTTCTCCGGCCGCGAAGTCGTGGCCGAGTTCCGCCGCGCCACTGGCCTGCCCACTGCCACCAACATGATTGCCACCGACTGGCGAGAGCTGGCCCATTCGCTGGCCTTGCAGTCGGTGGACATTCCTTTGGCCGACCCGCATTTCTGGACCATGCAGGGCTCCGTGCGGGTGGCGCAGGTCTGCCAGACCTGGGGCCTGACTTGGGGTTCGCATTCCAACAACCACTTTGACGTGTCGCTGGCCATGTTCACCCATGTGGCAGCCGCTGCACCGGGCAAGGTCACCGCCATTGATACGCACTGGATCTGGCAGGACGGCCAGCGCCTCACCACAGACCCGCTGCAGATTGTGGGCGGGCAGATTACGGTGCCCACCACACCCGGTTTGGGTGTGGAGCTGGACATGGTCGAAGTGGAAAAAGCCCACCAGCTCTACTTGCAGCACGGCCTGGGCGCACGTAATGATGCGATGGCCATGCAGTACCTGATCCCCGGCTGGAAATTCGACCCCAAGCGCCCCTGCCTCGTGCGTTGAGGCTTGAATTGGCCTCTGGCGCCCGTCGATATTGCGCGAGCAGCTCCTATTTCAGGAGCAAACTCGCGCTATTGCCTTTAGCTACTGCGCAGGTGAGGTCAATGGACTGCAGCCGCTGCCAGCTGCAGCGCCAGCCGGTTGTGGCGCTCCATCAGCGGGCCAAGGTCTACCGTTTCCAAGTGACCCTCGCGCACCACCACCTTGCCGTTGACGACCGTGTAGTCCGCCTGCGGACTGGCACACAGCAGCAGGCTGCCGACAGGGTCGTGCACCGCGCCACCGGCAAAGCCCAGCGTATCCAGATCAAACAGCACCAGGTCCGCACACATGCCCACCGCCAAGTGGCCGATGTCCTTGCGGCCCAGTACTTGCGCGCCGCCCCGGGTGGCTACGCTCAGGGCATCCCGGGCCGTCATCTCGGCCGGGCCCAAATCGCAGCCGAAGAAGGTGCGGCGTTCGCCAGTGGGCAACACACGCTCTTCGGGTGGCTGCATGGCGCGGCCCACGCGGGCCAGCAGCAGGGCCTGGCGGGCCTCGTTCACCATGTGGGCCGCGTCATTGCTGGCGCTGCCGTCCACACCCAGGCCTACCGGCACGCCGGCGTTCAGCATTTTGCGTATCGGCGCAATACCGCTGGCCAGTCGCATATTGCTGCACGGGCAGTGCGCCACGCCGGTGCGGCTGGCGGCAAAGAGGCTGATGCCCTCGTCGTCCAGCTTCACGCAGTGGGCGTGCCACACGTCCTCACCCAGCCAGCCCAGGTCCTGGGCGTATTGGGTGGGGGTGCAGCCGAACTTTTCGCGGCTGTAGGCCAGGTCGTGGTCGTTTTCCGCCAGGTGGGTGTGCAGGCGTACTCCCTGACCCTTGAAGTTGCGGGCCAGCAGGGCGGCTTCGCGCATCAGTTCGCGGCTCACGCTGAACGGGGAGCAGGGCGCCAGCGCCACATTCAGCATGGAGCCCCAGCTCGCATCGTGGTGCTGCTCGATCAGCCGTTGGCTTTCTTTGAGAATGAAGTCTTCTTGTTCTACCACCCGGTCCGGAGGCAGGCCGCCTTGGCTCTGGCCCACGCTCATGCTGCCGCGGGTGGCTACGAAGCGCATGCCGATCTCGGCAGCCGCGCCAATGCTGTCGTCCAGCCGAACGCCGTTGGGATAGATGTAGAGGTGGTCGCTGCTGGTGGTGCAGCCGCTCATCAGCAGTTCGGCCATGGCGATCTGGGTGCTCACTTGCACCATCTCGGGCGTCAGCCCGGCCCAGATGGGATACAGCCCGCGCAGCCAGCCGAACAGCTCTGCGTTTTGCACACCGGGTATGGCCCGCGTAAGGCTCTGGTACATGTGGTGGTGGGTGTTCACCAGACCGGGGGTGACCAGATGGCGCTGAGCGTCAATCACCTCATCGGCCTCAAGTGCATGCGGCGGCAGGTCGGCCATAGCGCCAATGAAAGCGATGCGGTTACCCTCGATATAAATCGAAGCGTTGCGCAGCTTGGTGGAGTGTGCCGGGTCAGCGTGGTCGAAAGTGGCCGAATCGAATGTGGCGATGGCGCGCGCGTTGTGGATCAGCAAAGTGCCCATGAATGTGTTTCTCCGTCAAACAAGTCTCCCACCGGCAAAGGTGGCTCCTGTCGAGGCCGAATCCCGCTGGCAGGCCAGATTGGCTGCCAGAGGCGAGCACCACGTTGCCGAGCATCCCGGGCTGTGCTGTTGCGCAGTGCGCCCCTGAATTTTGCCCCATTTACTTTTGCATCAAGCGATGAACATGCCAAGTACTGAAACCCATCCCCAAGCCCCTGCGCATTTCTCTGACATTGCCCCGCGCGAGTTGCTGAGCCAGCTGTACTGGGCCGCAGTGCGCCAGGCGCTACCCGCGCATACGCTCAACCACTACCTGCCTGAGCCGCCCAAGGGGCGCACGCTGGTGCTGGGCGCAGGCAAAGCCGGTGGCTCCATGGCCCATGCGCTGGACGCGCTGTGGCCCCAAGACCTGCCAATGTCGGGTCTGGTCGTTACCCGCTACGACCACACCCCGCCGCTACCGGCAGACGCAGCTCCAGCCCGCATAGAAGTGGTGGAAGCCGCCCACCCGGTGCCTGACGCTGCCGGCTTGGCCGCAGCCCAACGCATCTTGGCCTTGACCCAAGGGCTCACCGAGGACGATTTGGTGATTTGCCTCATCTCCGGTGGCGGCTCTTCCTTGCTCACGCTGCCTGCGCAGTGGGAGGTGGACGGCGTGCAGGGCGGCATCAGCCTGGAGCTCAAGCAGCGCATCAACAAGCTCTTGCTGGAGAGCGGCGCCAGCATTCAGGAGATGAACTGCGTGCGCAAGCACCTGTCCGCCATCAAGGGCGGTCGCTTGGCCGCAGCCTGCTACCCCGCCAAAGTGGTGACGCTGCTGATCAGTGATGTACCGGGCGACGACCCCAGCGTCATCGCCAGCGGCCCCACGGTGCCGGATCCCACCACCTGTGCGGACGCGCTATCAATTTTGAAGCGCCTCGCGCAGGATGCATCAGCGCTGGAGGCCGATTTCGTTCTCAAAGCGCTGGAGTCCGGTGTATTGGAAACCCCCAAGCCCGGCGATGCCGTGTTTGCCAACAACACGGTGCACCTGATCGCCGCGCCCCAGCAGTCGCTCGAAGCTGCTGCCGATCTGGCCCGCAGCATGGGCCTGCATGCCTACATCCTCAGCGATGAGCTCGAAGGCGAGTCCCGCGAAGTGGGCAAGGTGCATGCCGCCTTGGCCCGCACCGCGGCGCTCAAACCTGCTTCGGCTGTGCAACCCTTTGCCAAGCCTTGTGTGATTCTGAGCGGCGGCGAAACGACGGTCAACGTGCGCCCGCGTCGAGAGGGCGCAGCAAAAGGTCGCGGCGGACGGGCCGGTGAGTTCTGCATGGGGCTGGCTCTCGGGCTGCAAGCGCAGCCCAAGGTGTGGGCGCTGGCCGCCGACACCGATGGCATTGACGGGGTAGAAGACAACGCCGGTGCGCTGGTCGCCCCGGACACCCTGGCGCGCGCAGCGGCAGCCGGCGTTTCCCTGAGCGACTGCCTGGACCGCAATGACGCGGTGGGCTTCTTCCAGCCGCTGGGGGACCTGTTCACCACCGGCCCCACGCATACCAATGTGAACGACTTCCGGGCGATTCTGGTGTTGTAAACGGCGCAAGCCCTGCGGTCGGGCACGCGAAAGTTTGATCTGTCTCAAGGCGGCGCCTGCCGACGGCGGGCACAGTGAAGTCCATGTTGGCACCTGTACCTACCGCAATTCAATCGCTTTTGACCCACAGCAACCCCGAGCGCCGGGTCGCTGGCAGCGTGTTGCTGCGGCGTGGCGACACGACTGCCGCAGCCTGGTATCTGGAAAGCGGGCGCGTCATCTTTGGAATCAGCGGTACCCCGGGCAACCGGGATGAACTGCTGGAGCACCAGCTCGGCCAGATGCAAGGGCCCGGTTGGGTAGACCCCACGGCCGCCGTGCTGGAAATGCCGGCTGCCATGGATGTGGTGGCCCAGACCGATGTGGTGCTGCGCCGCATTCCCATGGCGGATTTTCAAGCGGCGTTGGCCGCCAACCGCCAACTCAGCACCACCATGCTCACGGGCGTGGCGCAGGCGCACCGCGAGCAAACCGAGCTGGCAGTGAGCCGCTTGGCCAAGGGCGCCGAGGCGCGTTGTGCTGAATGGCTGCTGCAACATGCCGAATCGAACGACAAAGGCGGTTGTGCGGTGCAGCTGCAACAGCGCAAACGCCTGATTGCCGCCCAGCTCGGCATCGCACCTGAGACGCTGTCCCGCGTGCTGCGCCACCTGCGGGAGCGCAGCCTCATCAGCGGCTCAGGCCGTACGGTGAATCTGGTCGACCCCGGCGGTTTGCGTTCGCTGGCCGGGGTGTAGTTCCACCCTGTAGGCGCTCAGTCCTTGAGCGCTTTCAACACATTCTCAGCCGTGGCCGGCGCCGTGAGTTGCACGGCGGCACCCGGGCCTTTGGCTTGGGCTACCGCATCGCGCAAAGCTTCAAACACGCTGATACCCAGCATGAAAGGCGGCTCGCCTACCGCCTTGCTGCCGAACACGTTGTCTTCGCGGTTGGGTTCGTGCCAGAGGTCCACCTTGAAGTGTTCCGGCACATCCGCCGCGGTGGGGATTTTGTAGGTGCTGGGCGCGTGGGTGCTGAGGTAACCCTTGTCGTTCCAGACCAGTTGCTCCGTGGTAAGCCAGCCCATGCCCTGCACAAAGGCGCCTTCAATTTGCCCCACGTCGATAGCGGGGTTGATGCTGCGGCCCACGTCGTGGAGGATGTCCACTTTGAGTACCTTGCTCTCGCCGGTGAGGGTGTCGATCACCACTTCGGTGCACGCTGCACCATAAGCGAAATAGTAGAAGGGCCGGCCCGTCAGCGTCGTCTTGTCGTAGTGGATCTTGGGCGTGCGGTAAAAGCCGTCGCTCCAGAGCTGAATGCGGTTGGCATAGGCCATTTTCACCACGTCGTCGAAGCTGCGGGTGGTGGTGGGCGAGAACACTTCTCCATGCTTGAAGCGCACGGCCCCTGCGCCGCAACCATCGAGCCCGGCCACAAAGGCGGCCAGGTTGTCGCGCACATTGCGGGCTGCAAACTGGGCCGCGCGGCCGTTCAGGTCGGTACCCGCACTGGCCGCAGTGGCCGAAGCATTGGGCACTTTGCTGGTGTCACTGGCGGTGCTGAGCACCCGGGTGAAGGGAATGCCCAATTCGTCCGCCACGATCTGGGCGACCTTGGTATTCAGGCCCTGACCCATCTCGGCGCCGCCATGGTTCACCTGCACGCTTCCGTCGGTGTACACATGCACCAGCGCGCCAGCTTGGTTAAACAGCGTCGCCGTAAAGCTGATGCCGAACTTGACCGGCGTGATGGCGATGCCGCGCTTGAGCACCGGGCTGGTCTGGTTCCATGCCGAAATGGCCTCTACCCGCCGTCGATACTGCGCGGACAGCTCCAATTTTGATAGCAAAGGCTGGAGGATGTTGTCCTCCACCTTCATCTGGTAGTGGGTGGTGTCGCGGCGGATGGGATTGGCGGTATCAGTGCCGGGGATGGCCTCATCGCTGTACAGGTTGCGCATGCGCACATCCAGCGGGTCCATCTGCAAGGCACGGGCAATGTCGCCCATGACGGCTTCAATCAGCACCACGCCCTGCGGGCCGCCGAAGCCACGGAAGGCGGTGTGGCTCTGGGTGTTGGTTTTGCAGCGGTAGGAGGTGATGTCCACATCCTGCAGGTAGTAGGCATTGTCGGTGTGGAAGATGGCGCGGTCCGCCACCGGGCCGGACAGGTCGGCGCTGAAGCCGCAGTTGACCGCCATTTGCAATTTGAGGGCGGTCAGGCGGCCGGTATCGTCAAAGCCCACGCTGTATTCGTACGCAAAGGGGTGGCGCTTTCCGGTGACCATGAAGTCGTCGTCCCGGTCCAGCCGCAGCTTCACGGCGCAGCGGTGTTTGGCCGCCGCAATGGCCGCCCACACGGCCAGATGGCCGGCTTGCGTTTCCTTGCCGCCGAAGCCGCCGCCCATGCGCCTGCATTCCACCTTGACGGCGTGGTTGTCGATGCCCAATGCGTGGCTCACCCAGTGCTGCACTTCCCCGGGGTGCTGGGTGCTGCTGTAGACCACCCACTGGTTCTGCTCTTGCGGCAGCACATAGGCAATCTGGCCCTCCAGATAAAAGTGCTCCTGCCCGCCGACTTCCAGCGTACCGTGCAGGGTGTGGGGCGCGCTTTTCAGGGCCGCATCCGCATCACCGCGCCGAACGTTGACCGGTGGCAGCACAAAGCTCTTGGCGCGTATGGACTCCTGCACAGACAGGATGGCCGGCAAGGGCTCGATCTTGAGTTGCACTTTGCGGGCGGCATGGCGGGCCTGCATCACCGTTTTGGCAAGCACCACGCCCACCACCTGGCCCACGAACTGCACGGTGTCCAAGGCGAACACCGGCTCGTCGCCGGCAAAGGCGGCCAGCATGGGGTCGCCGGGAATGTCCTCCGCCAGCACCACGTCCACCACGCCGGGCATGGCGCGCGCTGCCGTGCTGTCCACGCCCAGCAGCTTGCCGTGCGCATGGGTGGAAAGAATGGGCGCGGCATACAGGGTGCCTCGCACCTCGGGCAGGTCGTCGATGTAATGCACCGCGCCGGCCACCTGGGCCACGGCGCTCTCATGGAACTGATTGACGCCGGCGGCCGGGCCGCGGGGGGCGGGCACGGCGGCGGCCACCTCGGGGGAGAGCGTAGGCATGAGCGTTGAAATCATGGGGGAGGCAGTCATGCGGCTTCTCCTGTCAGCACGTAGCTCTCTAGATTGATGGCGGTAAGGCCCTGGCTTTCCAGCCAGTAGCGCTGCAGCAGGTTGCCCAGCACCTCCACCCGGTAAGCGCTGCTTGCGCGCATGTCGGAAATCGGGCTGAACTCGCCTCGCAAGGTGGCCTGGGCGGCTTTCACTGTGGCAGCACTCCAGGGTTTGCCCAGCAAGGCTACCTGCGTTTTGAGCGCACGCACTGGTGTGGCTGCCACACCACCCACCCCGATGCTGGCGTGGGTGACTATGCCGCTTTCGATATGCAGGTTCAGCGCGAGGCAGACGGCAGAAATGTCGTCTTCAAAGCGTTTGGAAATCTTGTAGGCGCGTGACCGCTCGTGGGGCAATGTTTTGGGCACCTTGATCCAGGCCAGCACTTCGTCCGGCGCCATGACGTTCTGGCGGTAGCCGGTGTAGAGGTCCTCAAGGCGCAGTTCGCGGTGCACCGCTTTCGCCTTGTTGCCTTTGCCGCGCCAAGCCATCAGCACCACGCTGGCGC
Organism: Curvibacter sp. Hmag1.1; assembly: GCF_059769165.1. NCBI lineage: Bacteria > Pseudomonadati > Pseudomonadota > Betaproteobacteria > Burkholderiales > Comamonadaceae > Curvibacter > Curvibacter sp. Hmag1.1. Next base: position 933,410 of record NZ_JBMBGX010000002.1, on the reverse strand, counting down.
CAAGAGCAATCAGCAGGGGCATGGAGTCGCCAATCGGCGAGCCATTGGCCACATTGCCGCCTAGCGTGCCCGCGTTGCGCACCGGAAGGCCGGCAAAGCGGCTGGCAAAAGTGGCCAACTGCGGCCGGTCCGCCACCAGGGCGGCAAACGCATCCGTCAGGGTGACGGCGGCCCCTATGGCGATGTGGTGCGGGTACTGCTCCACGCGCCGCAGTTCGGCCACTTGGGTCACATCCAGCACGCGGGCGAAATCCTTGTGCATCTTGGTGACCCACAGGCCTACGTCGGTGCAGCCAGCGACGATTTGCGCTTGCGGGTACTGGGCCCGCGCCGCCAGCAAGCCCGCTAGCGAGGTAGGCGAAATGTAAGAATAATCGGTCGCTAGCGCCCGTCCCTCCTGCGCGAGAAGCTCCAATTTTGATAGCGTTTCGGCTTCGCGCAGGTCCACGGCGGGCTGGCCCAGCATGGTCTGGGCAGCATCCAGGATAGGGCGGTAGCCGGTGCAGCGGCACAAGTTCCCACTCAGGGCGTGCAGGGCGTCGTCCCGCGTAATGGGGGCACCGGCATGGGCGTGTTGCCGGTACAGGTCAAACAGGCTCATCACAAAGCCGGGGGTGCAAAAGCCGCATTGGGAGCCGTGGCACTGCACCATGGCTTCCTGTGCGGGGTGCAAGCGCCCGTCGTCGGCGGCAATGTCCTCTACCGTCCACAGTGCTTTGCCATTGAGGCTGTGGGCCATCTTGATGCAGCTGTTGACCGCTTTGGTCTGCAGTTCGCCGTTGACGGATTCGCCCACGACTACGGTGCAGGCACCGCAGTCGCCTTCGTTACAGCCCTCTTTGGTGCCCGTGCAATGCAGGTCTTCGCGCAGCACCTCCAGCAGGGTGCGGGTGGGGGGAACATCGTGCAGCGTGACGATTTCGCCGCGGCGTACAAACTTCAGGGGAGTGGTGGTCATGGAGTGTTTCCTCGTGCGGGAGGGTAATCCGGGTGTTGTTCCGTTTCCATACGCATTAGCATATGGGTCCAATTGAACGCTGTGTATGAGAGACCAATCCCTTTTCGACAAGATAGACCTTCATTTGATCAGGGTCCTTCATACCGTGTTAACCGAGCGCAGCGTTTCGAAAGCCGCCATCCGTCTGGGTATGCACCAGCCGGCGGTCAGCGCATCGCTCAAACGCTTGCGGGACTTTGCCGGCGACCCCTTGTTGGTGCGCTCCGGCTCCGGCATGGTGCCCACCGAGACGGCGCTGCGCATGCTCGAGCCCAGTGCCAGCATATTGCGTGCCGCGGAGATGTTGTTCTCGGATGCGCGGGGTTTCGAGCCGGAATCGGCACGCAACACGTTCCGATTGGCAGCCAGCGACTACCTGGACCCCTTGTTTCTGCCCCGTCTGGTGGCCCAGATCAAGGAAAAGGCGCCGATGGCAGAAATCGACATCCATCCCCTGAGTGGCGCGGCGGATTACCGCACCCAGCTGGCGCAGGGCGATATCGATGTGGTGATCGGCAACTGGCCACAACCCCCTGACGACCTGCACCTGGGCCGGTTGTTCGGGGACGAAGTGGTGTGTCTGGTGTCCAACAAGCATCCGGCCGTGCGCCGCGGCTGGGACCAGACCCAGTGGCTGGAAGCTGAGCACATTGCACCGGGCGCTACCCATCCGGGTGCCAAGGGCGTGATCGATGACCACCTGAGCGGTCTCGGCTTGCAACGGCACATCGTGGCCCGTTGCCCGCATTTCAGCCTGATTCCGGGCATGGTGGCATCAACCTTGCTGGTGTTGACTACCGGCCGTCAGTACTGTGAACGTTTTGTGGACACACTGCCGGTCACAATATTGCCTTGCCCTGTGGAGTTTCCCCGCATGATGTACTACCAGCTCTGGCATGCCCGCACCCACACCAGTGCGTCAAATAAGTGGCTGCGTGAGCGCATCAAATCGGTGGCCGCAGAGCTCCGAAAAGAATAATTAAAGAAGACAACACGCCTGTATGGAATCCACTTCGCCTCCGACTGCCGTGCCGCGGCTGCAACTCACCGGCATCACCAAGGCCTACCCCGGCGTGATCGCCAATAGCGATGTATCGCTCACGGTGCTGCCCGGCCAGACCCATGCCGTGCTGGGCGAAAACGGTGCCGGCAAGTCCACCTTGATGAAGATCATTTATGGATCCATCAAGCCCGATGCCGGCCAGGTGCTGTTCAACGGCAAGCCCGCCAATATCCGCAACCCCAAAGAGGCGCGGGCCCTGGGCATCAGCATGGTGTTCCAGCACTTCAACCTGTTTGACACCATCACCGTGGCGGAGAACGTGTGGCTGGGTCTGGACAAGGCGCAAAGCCTGGAACAGGTTACCGCCAGCATCACCGCCAAGGCGGCCGAATACGGCCTGGACATCGACCCCAGCCGCCCAGTGCACACCCTGAGCGTGGGCGAGATGCAGCGGGTGGAAATCATCCGTGCCTTGCTGACCAACCCGCAGTTGCTGATTTTGGACGAGCCCACCTCGGTGCTGACACCCCAGGCGGTGGAGAAGCTGTTTGTGGTGCTTAAAAAGTTGGCCTCGCAGGGCTGCAGCATTTTGTACATCTCGCACAAATTGCATGAGATCCGTGAGCTGTGCAATGCCTGCACCGTGCTGCGCGGCGGCAAGGTCACCGGCGTGTGCAACCCGGCCGAAGAGTCCAACGCATCCTTGTCCCGCTTGATGATTGGCGCAGAACCACCCCAGTTGGAGCATCGCCCCCAACAAGCCGGCTCTCCGGTGCTCACCGTCAAAAGCCTGAGTCTGGCCCGCGAGGACCAGTTCGGCGTTGACCTGAATGGCATTTCTCTCACGGTCCATGCGGGTGAGGTGGTGGGCATTGCGGGTGTATCCGGCAATGGCCAGAAAGAACTGCTGTACGCACTGTCCGGGGAAGATGTGCGCGCACCCAAGGGCAGCGTCACCATGGGCAAGGCGGATGTGTCTTCCTTGCACCCTGGCGGCCGGCGCAAGCTGGGCCTGCACTTTGTGCCCGAGGAACGTTTGGGGCGCGGTGCGGTACCCACACTGAGTCTGGCCCAGAACATGTTGCTGACCCGCACGGAGTCCATCACGGCACCAAAATTTGCCGGCGGCTGGATCCGGGTGCGCCAGTTGGAAGACCATGCCGCGCGCATCATCAAGGCTTTCAACGTCAAGGCCAATGGCCCCACGGCTGCGGCGCGCTCGCTCTCCGGCGGCAATTTGCAGAAGTTCATCGTGGGCCGCGAGATCGATGCAGCGCCCAAGCTGTTCATCGTGTCCCAGCCCACCTGGGGTGTGGACGTGGGGGCTGCGGCCCAGATCCGGGGCGAGATTCTGGCCCTGCGCGATGCCGGTTGCGCGGTGCTGGTGGTGAGCGAAGAGCTCGACGAATTGTTTGAGGTCAGCGACCGGTTGCATGTCATCGCACGCGGGCGCTTGTCGCCGTCCGTGCCGGTGGCGGAGGCTACGGTGGAAAAGATCGGGGAATGGATGAGTGGATTGTGGGAAGGTGCCGGCGCAGCTGCAGCCACCTCTGTGGAGGTGGCCCATGGCTAAAGTCGGTTTGAAACTCGAAGCCCGCCCCCAGCCGTCCAAGGCCTGGGGCTACGGCTCCCCGGTGCTCGCGCTGCTGGTGACGGTGCTCATTGGTATTGTGTTGTTCATGGCACTGGGCAAAGACCCTGTGCGGGGTCTGCTGGTGTTCTTCTGGGAACCCATCAAAAGCGGTTACGCCCTGGGTGAATTGGTAGTCAAAGCCACGCCTTTGCTGGTGATTGCGCTGGGCTTGGCCGTGTGTTTCCGCTCCAACGTGTGGAATATCGGTGCCGAAGGGCAGTACATCATTGGTGCCATTGCAGCAAGCGGCGTCGCCCTGCTGGCAGAGAAGACCACCGGGGGCTGGATCGTCGTACCCGTGGTGCTGGCCGGCATTGCCGGTGGCATGGTGTGGGCCGGACTCACGGCGTTCTTGCGCGATAAATTCAACGCCAACGAGATTCTGGTGAGCCTGATGCTGGTGTATGTGGCAGTGCAAGTATTGGGCTATCTGGTTTACGGCCCCTGGAAAGACCCCTTGGGTTACAACTTCCCCCAGACCAAGACCTTTGAGGCAGCGACCCGTATTCCCCGCTTGTTCCAGGGCTCGCGCATGAGCATCGGCGTGTTGTTCGCGCTGGTAGGTGTGGCCGGGGTGTGGATTTTCCTGTTCCGAACCCGCGCAGGTTTTGCCCAGCAGGTGGGTGGCTTGGCGCCAGCAGCTTCCCGCTATGCAGGTTTTTCATCCCGCAAGGCGCTATGGACGGCTTTGCTGGTGTCCGGGGGCATGGCAGGTTTGGCGGGAGCGCTGGAAGTGGCTGGCCCCATCGGGCAGCTGACACCGTATGTGCCGGCCGGTTACGGCTTTGCCGCCATCATCGTGGCGTATGTGGGGCGTTTGCACCCTGTGGGTATGGTGTTCTCGGCGCTGCTGATGAGCATGTTCTACATCGGTGGCGAATTGGCCCAGTCCCGTTTGGGCTTGCCCAAGTCCCTCACCGGCGTATTTCAGGGCCTGTTGTTGTTCAGTCTGCTGGCCTGCGACACCTTGGTGAATTACCGCCTGAAATGGGTCTCCGCCGCAGGAGGTAAAAAATAATGGATGCATACGCACTGCTGATCGCAGCGACTTTGAATGCCGGCACCGTGCTGGCCATCGCCTCGCTGGGCCTGTTGATCAATGAGAAAGCCGGCATCGTCAACCTCGGTGCCGAAGGCATGATGTTGTGTGCCGCTATTGCCGGTTTCGCCGCCGTCGTGCATACCGGTAGCGATGTGGCGGGCTTTGCGGCCGGCATTGCCGCCGGAGCGGTCATGGCGGCCATCTTCGGGTTGCTGGTGATCTGGCTCAACACCAACCAGTACGCCACCGGTTTGGCGCTCAGCTTGTTCGGTGCGGGTTTCTCGGCGTTCGCAGGGATTTCGTATGTGCAGGAAAAAATGCCGGAGCGGCCCAACTTTGCCATTCCCGGCCTGTCGGACATCCCTTTTATCGGCCCTGCATTCTTCAAGCACCACCCCATGGTGTACCTCACGGTGCTGTTCGCCTTGGGATTGATCTGGTTTTTGTATCGCACCCGCGCCGGCTTGATTCTGCGTAGCGTGGGCGAGAGCCCGGAGTCTGCCCATGCCCTCGGGTACCCGGTGCGCGCCATCCGCTTAGGCGCGGTGGTGTGCGGCGGCGCACTTTGTGGCTTGGCAGGTGCCTATATTTCGGTGATTTACACGCCCCTGTGGGTGGAGGGCATGGTTGCCGGCAAGGGCTGGATTGCGCTGGCCCTGACCACCTTCGCCACCTGGCGCCCGGCACGGGTGTTGCTTGGTGCGTACCTGTTCGGGGGCGTGACCATGTTGCAGTTCCATCTGCAAGGTATCGGGGTAGAAGTGCCAAGCCAGTTCTTGACCATGCTGCCCTATATTGCGACCATTGTGGTCTTGGCCCTGATTTCGCGTAATCCGCGTTGGATCCGGATTAATATGCCTGCTTCCATCGGCAAGCCGTTTTATCCGGGCTCGTGATGCGCGATTGTTTCGTTTCCAACCCTCGTTTTTTTATAAGGAAGTGACATGACAGATTTGCAAAAACGTTCCTTGCTGAGGGTAGCGGCCCTCACGGCCGTTGCTGGTGCAGCACTTGTCGGCTGCGGCAAGAAGGAAGAGCCGGCTCCTGCGCCCGCACCGGCTCCCGCAGCCTCTGCGCCTGCTCCCAAGGCAGAACCCCTGAAAATCGCGTTTGCCTACGTCGGTCCTGTGGGCGACGGCGGCTGGACCTTTGCGCACGACAACGGCCGCAAAGCCCTCGAAAAAGAATTCGGCGACAAGATCGTCACCTCTTTCGTGGAAAACGTGCCTGAGTCTGCTGACGCTGAGCGTGTAATCCGCGAAATGGCCAGCAGCGGCAACAAGCTGATTTTCGGCACCACCTTCGGTTACATGGAGCCCATGCTCAAAGTGGCGCCCGAGTTCAAGGACGTGAAGTTCGAACACGCCACCGGCTACAAGCAAGCCGAGAACATGCGCACTTACGACAGCCGCACCTACGAAGGCGCGTACATGGCTGGCGTGATCGCAGGCAAGATGACCAAGACCGGCACGCTGGGCGTGGTGGCTTCCATCCCAATTCCTGAAGTGATCCGCAACATCAACAGCTTCACATTGGGCGCACAAAGCAGCAACCCCAAGGTCAAGACCAAGGTGGTGTGGGTGAACGGCTGGTTTGATCCACCAAAAGAAACCGAAGCCGCTACCTCCCTGATCAACGGTGGTGCTGACGTTCTGTTCCAGAATACCGACTCTCCTGCTGTATTGAAGACTGCAGAAGCCAAGGGCAAGCGCGCCTTTGGTTGGGATTCCGACATGACAGCCTACGGCCCCAAGGCCCACTTGGCTTCTGCCGTGATCAACTGGGGTCCTTACTACATCTCCGCGACCAAGGCCGCGCTGGATGGTTCCTGGAAGGGCGGCACCGGTTCCTGGTTGGGCGTGAAAGATGGCGCGATCGATATCGTTTCCATCGCTGAAGACGTGCCCGCTGAAACCAAGGCCAAAGTTGAAGAAGTCAAGAAGGGCTTGGCCGATGGCACCTTCGCCATCTGGAAAGGTCCTCTGAAGGACAACACCGGCAAGGATGTCTTGAAGGAAGGCGAAACCGCTGACGACAAGTTCCTCTCCGGCGTGAACTTCTACGTCAAGGGCGTGGAAGGCAAGGTTCCCGGCGCCAAGTAATGGTGACCCGGTAAATGAAAGGGCCGCCCAGTGCGGCCCTTTTTTGTTCATGTGCAGCGTGCACATGGCACGAGACTGGAAAGCAGACCTTTGAAAGAACATTCACTCTGGCACCCCGTGATGGCCAGCACCAGCCTGACCGATGCACCCCTGGCAATCACCTTGCTTGAGCAGGAGCTGGTTCTCTGGCGCGACGCTACGGGTTCGGCACATGCTTGGGCGGACCAGTGTCCGCACCGTGGAGCAAAACTCTCCCTCGGGCGTGTTTGTGCGGGCCGGCTCGAGTGCCCGTACCACGGCTGGCAGTTTGAAGCGGGAGGCCAGTGCGTGCATGTCCCTGCGGTGCCGGCCTTTGTGCCGCCTGCGAGTCATGCGGTGAGCACCCATGCAGTGGTGGAGGCCTATGGCTTGCTCTGGGTGCAATTGCAGCCAGAGGCTGGAGTGCCATTGCCGGCGTTTGTTGCCGAGACCGACACGCAGTTGCGCAAAGTGCTGTGCGGCCCGTATGACGTGGCGACCAGCGCGCCGCGCATTGTCGAAAACTTTTTGGACATGGCGCACTTCGGCTTTGTGCACGAAGGCTGGTTGGGCATGCGCGAAGCCACCTCCATCGACGACTACCGGGTCGAGCCCACGCCTACCGGCTTGCTGGCCACCCAGTGTCGTGCCTGGCAGCCGCAAAGCAATGTGCACTCCACCGCCCCTGCACAGGTGGAATACACCTACGAAGTCGTCGCAGCGTATACCGCTGTGCTGACCAAGGTACCGGATGCGGCCAGTGTGGCGCTGCAGGGCTTCCGCGAGTCCATCGCTTTGTTCATCTGTCCGACAGCACCCGAAACCAGCCGTGTCTGGTTCCGCTTGGCCATGGCGGACTTTGACTCGCCCGACAACAAGCTGCAAGATTTTCAACACACCATCTTCATGCAAGACAAGCCGGTGCTCGAATCCCAACGGCCGCGCCGTCTGCCTTTGGATGTGCGCGCCGAAGTACACACCATGGCGGACAAAGCTTCGTCCGCCTACCGTCGCTTTTTGAAGCAAGAAACAATCACTTTTGGAGTCTGCTGATGCGCACCCATCCCAACGTTCCCACCGTCGCCGCCGATCGCATGCCCGCTCTGTTGCGCGCCATGCCCAAAGCCGAACTGCATATGCACATCGAAGGCTCGCTGGAGCCTGAGCTCATGTTTGCACTGGCCAAGCGCAACAGCGTGCCCCTGCGCTTCCCCAGTGAACAAGCGCTGCGCGACGCCTACGTGTTCAACAACCTGCAAGAGTTTCTGGACATCTACCACGAGGGCACCATGGTGCTGAAGACCGAGCAGGACTTCTACGACATGACCTGCGCGTACTTGGCCAAGGCGCAGGCCGATAACGTGTTGCACACCGAAATCTTCTTCGACACCCAAACCCACACCGGCCACGGTTTGAGCGCCGAGACGGTAATCAACGGCCTGTACCGCGCCTGCGCGGATGCACCCGCCAAGTTCGGCATGACCGCCTCGCTGATTTTGTGTTTCCTGCGCCACTTGAGCGAAGAAGAAGCCTTTGAATGCCTGGAGCAGGCACTACCACTGCGCGACAAGATTGTGGGCATTGGCTTGGCCTCCAGCGAAGTGGGGCACCCGCCCGAAAAGTTTGCCAAGGTCTACGCCCGCGCCCGCGAGTTGGGCTTCCGGTTGGTGGCGCACGCAGGTGAAGAGGCGCCCCCCGCCTACATCTGGAGCGCGCTGGATGTGCTCAAGGTCGAGCGCATCGACCACGGCGTGCAAGCCATCCACGATGCAGCCCTGATGCAGCGCCTGGCCGCTGACAAGATGCCGCTCACCGTGTGCCCGCTGTCCAACCTGAAGCTGCGCGTGTTCCCCACACTGGCCCAGCACAACATCGGCACCATGCTGGACGCCGGCATCGTGGCTACTGTCAACTCCGACGACCCGGCGTACTTCGGCGGCTACCTGAACGAAAACTTCACCCAGACATTTGCCGCCCTGGGCCTGAGCGCCCAGCACGCGTATGCGCTGGCGCGCAACAGCTTTGATGCCAGCTTTATCGACGCATCCCTGCGCCAGAAGTACGTGCAGCGCTTGGATGATGTGTTTGAAACCTTTCGTTAAGGGTATGTTCTGGTACTGGGGGGCCTATGCGTATTGCTGTTGCACTGATCTTGGTAACCATGATGGGACTGGCAGCTGCTGAAGAGAAGGCAGTGAAAACTCATGGTGGAGAACTGCGTTACGGGAAGAACGAAACATCCGGTACATGCTCGATTTCTCTATCGCGGAGAACGCTGGTTCAGTTTGACTGTGCTGACGCCTATTTGCCGGAGTTGATTTTTCAGTCTAGCCAGCATGCAAAAGAGCAAGGTCAGGTTCTGGTTATCCAAGAGAATCCCATGGGCAACGCGTGCAATGGTGGCCCGATCTATGTCATCGGCATCACAGCTGACGGATCAACGGTGACCTCACCCCGTATTGATTTTTGCGGGGGGAAAGCCCCAGTCTTTTCTGAGCAAAAGGAAGGTCTGCGGATCACCTTTCCCGGCGGTGGTCGTAACCACGGCAAGGGCAAGACGCCCGATGAGGTCTGGCATTGGTCGCGGGGGCAACTTAAAAAGATAAAGTAAATCGGCCTCTAGCGCCCGTTCTTTCTGCGCGGGCAGCTATCAAATAGATAGTATTCGCAGCGCTGTATACCGTTGGTAGGCCCGCACGGTAAAATCCACCCCAAGGCCCGCTGCTCCGGCGGGCCTTGCCTTTTGTGTTCCGGAGCCATGTAGAGGACTACCATGTACAAAAACCTCGCCGCCACACCTGTGGCCGCTTGTTGTTTCTCCCGCTCATTCGCTGTGGCTGCGTAACGGCCATGGCATACCAAGTCAAAGAAATTTTCTACACCCTGCAGGGTGAAGGCTCGCACGCAGGGCGCCCCGCCGTGTTTTGCCGCTTTGCAGGTTGCAATCTGTGGTCCGGCCGGGAGCAGGACCGCGCCACCGCCGTCTGCAAGTTCTGCGATACCGACTTTGTGGGCACTGATGGCACGCTGGGTGGCAAGTTCAGCACCGCGCAGGCGCTGGCCGAGCGCATTGCGGCGCAGTGGCCGGCTGGCGACACAGCCCACCGCTTTGTGGTGATGACCGGCGGCGAACCGCTGCTGCAGGTGGACACCGCGCTGATAGACGCATTGCACGCTTTAGGCTTTCAGATTGCAGTCGAAACCAACGGCACCGTGTTGGTGCCTGAGGGCATCGACTGGATTTGCGTGAGCCCCAAAGCCGGCTCGCAGTGGATCCAGCGCCAGGGCCACGAACTCAAGCTGGTGTGGCCGCAGGCCGGCATCACCCTGGAAGAGTGTGAGGCGGCAGACTTCAAGCACCGTTACCTGCAGCCCATGGACAGCCCGCAGCGCGCGGCCAACATCGAGACCTGCATCACCCAGTGCATGCAACGCCCGGCGTGGCGCCTCTCCCTGCAAACCCACAAGATCACAGGCATCCGATGACACAAGCCCCCGCCATTCCGCTCCCCCGCAGCTGCGAGGTCAGCCAGAAGTTCTTCTTTGATGCTGCCCACACCTTGAAGCGCACGGTGGATGACGCCGAAGAGATCGCCGGAAGCCGCCGCATCCACGGCCACACCTACCATGCCGAAGTGACTGTGGCCGGCAGCGCCGATGCAGACACCGGCATGGTGGTGGACCTGGGTCATTTGCGTAACGCCATTCAGGTGCTGCGACCTCAGCTGGACCACCATTTGCTCGACGAAGTGGAAGGTTTGGGCCCCGGAACGCTGGAGAATCTGGCTGCTTTCATCTGGCGCGCCATGGCTGCTGAATTTCCGGGCCTGTCGCAAGTGCGCGTCTGGCGCGACGGCATCGGCGACAGCTGCACGCTGCGCGCCCACTGATTGTCCGCGCTTGGTACAGACATTGCTGCTACGCCACCTCCTGCGTCTTTGAAGCTCACCACCATGAACGCCTACCGCGCCTCTCTCCTCTGGTTTGCCCCCCGCAGCGAGGGCGTGGCCCGTGCCTTGTATGAGCAGGACGGCCTGCTGGTCGTCGGTCCTGATGCACGGGGGCGGCAGGTGGTGCAGGCCATCGGTGCGTACAGCACCGTATCCAAGCAGTACCCGCAGGTGCCGGTACAGCATTTTCCCGGTCGCATCATCGCGCCGGGGTTTATTGACCTGCACATTCACTATCCGCAGATCGACGTGATCGGTTCGCCCGCCAGCGGCTTGTTGCCCTGGCTGGAGAACTACACCTTCCCTGCAGAAAATCGCTTCTCCGCGCCCGACCACAGTGCGCAAGCAGCTGCGTTTTTTATAGCAGAGCTGCTGCGCAACGGCGTGACCACCGCGCTCACCTTTGCCACTTCGCACCTGGAGTCGGTGAACGCTTTGTTCACCGAGGCGCAAGCCCGGCGCATGCGCCTGATCACCGGGCTGGTGCTGATGGACCGCCATGCGCCGGACTACCTGGTGAACCAGGGGCAGGGCAGCGTGAGCGGCACCGAGCAAAGCCTGCGCGACACCGAGTCGCTGATCCAGCGCTGGCACGGCGTGGACCGCCTGGGCTACGCCATCACCCCGCGCTTTGCGCCCACCAGCACCGATGCGCAGTTGCGCGGCGCGGGCGAATTGGCCAAGCAATACGGTGATGTCTGGATCCAGAGCCATGTGGCCGAGAACAAAGACGAAATCACCTGGGCGCGCGAGCTGTTCCCGGCGTCCCGCTCCTACCTCGCCACCTATGACGATTTCGGCCTGATGCGTGAACGCGCCATCTACGCCCACTGCATTCATTTCGATGACGACGACCGCGCCTTGATGCGCGACACCGGCGCGGCCGCGGCCATTAGCCCTACCAGCAATCTGTTCTTGGGTAGCGGTTTCTTCGATTACGAGGGCGCCGACCGCGTGGGCTACCAGTACGGCCTGGCCAGCGATGTGGGCGGCGGCACGTCGTTCAGCCCCTTCCACACCATGCTGGCGGCTTACTACGTAGGCCGCGAAGGCCAGACCAAGCCCGGCCTCTCTTTAACACCCCAACACCTGTGGTGGCAGCACACCGCCGGTGCCGCAGGCGCCTTGGGGCTGGACGGTGCGAACGGTGGACCCGCAGTGGGCAACCTGCTGCCCGGTTGCGAGGCCGACTTTGTGGTCCTCAACCCCCAAGCCACACCGCTCCTGGCCCGCAAGACAGCCTTGGCGTCCAACCTTGACGAGCTGCTGTTCAGCCTGATCGTGTTGGGCGACGACCGTCTGGTCGAGAAAACGGTGATTTCTCAAGCCATTTAAGCCTTTGGCGCCCGTGGATGTTGCGCGAGTAGCTCCTGCTTTTGTAGCGAATGCGCTCCTGCACTTCGCACTGTTCCCAAGGAATTCATGCATTCAAAAGAAGACGCCACCCCGTTGACACGGTTTCAGGTGGTATTGGTCATCCTCGCACTGGCTTGCGGAGGCTTCGGTATAGGTACGGGTGAATTCGCCATCATGGGTTTGCTGCCGGATGTGGCCGCCACGTTTCAGGTCAGCACGCCGCAGGCGGGTTATGTCATCAGCGCTTACGCCTTGGGTGTGGTGGTGGGGGCGCCGCTGATTGCCATTGCCGGCGCCAAGGCGTCGCGCCGTTCCCTGTTGCTGATTCTGATGTCGGTGTTCACCGTGGGCAATCTGGCCAGTGCATTGGCGCCGGATTTCCTGAGCTTTACAGTGCTGCGGTTTCTGACAGGGCTGCCGCACGGTGCGTACTTCGGCGTTTCGGCGCTGGTGGCTGCCTCGCTGGTGCCAGTGCAGATGCGGGCGCAGGCGGTGGGCTACGTGATGATGGGCCTCACCGTCGCGACTCTCCTGGGTACGCCGGTGATGGCGTTTTTCGGGCAATCGTTGAACTGGCGGGTGCTGTTCCTTTCGGTGGGTGCGATCGGCGCGCTCACCGTCACACTCATCTGGCTTTATCTGCCGCGCGACAAGCCCACCGAGGGCGCGGGTGTCATGCGTGAGCTGGTGGCGTTCACCCATCCCCAAGTCTTGCTGACCCTCACCTTGGCGGCAACCGGCTTCGGCGGCATGTTCTCCATCTTTTCGTACATCGCCGGGACCGCCACTGAGGTGGCACACATGCCTGCGGGCATGATTCCGGTGATCATGGCTTTGTTCGGTGTGGGCATGAATGTGGGCAATGTGGTCGGTTCCAAGCTGGCAGACATTGCCTTGATGGGCACCATAGGCGGCATGCTGGTGTTCAACATCGTCGTGATGAGTTTGTTCAGCCTGACAGCAGGTTCACCCTGGATGCTATGCACCTGCACGTTTTTGATCGGCTGCACCTTCGCCGCCGGCCCGGCCATTCAGACCCGCTTGATGGATGTGGCTGCCGATGGCCAGACATTGGCCGCAGCTTCTTTGCACTCTGCATTCAATGTGGCCAATGCGTTGGGTGCGTGGCTGGGCGGCTTGGTGATTGCCTTTGGTTACGGCTACGCCGCCACCGGCTATGTGGGCGCGGTGCTGTCATTCTTCGGTTTGTTTGTGTTCGCAGCGTCTGTCATGCTGGAGCGGCGCAGCAGCTTGGCACTCAGCCAAGCCTGAGCACAACATTCGCCATCCGCTGCCATTCACTCAGGGTTTCACAATCCCTGAGAAGTTCATGTCCTGCATTGGCCCCAGCGGGTTGTGGGTGACCTCCAGTTCATTCACCCACGGTTGGCCACCCCAGGCGCGATAGACGACCAGGTCGTCCACCATCAAGATGGTGGCACTGAAGCGCCAGCCCGTGGTTTCGGTGCGGCGGCTGAAGTTGGTTACATCCTTGAAAAAGCCTCCGGTGCGTGACTTGGTGATCTTGGAGATGATCAACTCGATGCCCCTGCAGTTGCCCCTTGCGGCGACACAGGTCAGGACGCCGGGGTCCAGGTCGTCCCGCGTCAGCATGGTGTTGGGCACAAAGAACTTGCGCACGATGTCTGCCTGCGTCAGGTGCGTCGCGTTGGGGTGGTTGGCGGGGTTGAGGTTTCCCACTTCAATCAGGTGCCAGTTGCTCTGCATGGGCACCAGCACTTCCACCGCCAAGCGCGCTTCGTCAAAGCTCGCAAAGGTGCTGGAGTCGGTTTGCGCACTCGGCAGCATGGCGGTACACCCGCTGCACAGCACCAGGAAGGGGAGGAGTAGGGTTCCGACGCGCATGACGTACCGTAGCGCCGGCGCCCGGACCCGTCTGTTCAACAGCGCACCCTTGGCGATGCGTTGGGCGCCGGATGCTAGACTGCCCAAAACCACTGCTTGCTATGAAAAACGACTCTCTGATTCACTGGCATTCCATGTTCATGGGCGTGGCGCTTCTGGCCGCAGCCCGTTCCAAAGACGCCCGCAAGCGCAATGGCGCGTGCATCGTCGGCCCGGACAACAAGATTTCCGGCGTGGGCTACAACGGCCTGCCGCGTGGCTGTGATGACCACGACGAGCATTACTGGCAGGACGACGACAGCGACCCGCTCAACTCGCGCCACAGCTACATCGTGCACGCCGAGCAGAACGCCATCCTGAACTGCACGTCCTTGCCGCTACATGGCTCCACCATTTATGCAACCCAATACCCCTGCCCGCGGTGCGTGCAGTCCATCATCCAGGTCGGCATCAAGCGGGTGGTGTACCTGGACAAAAAAGCACACCAGGAGCGCGTGAACGCCGCTTCCGAAAAGATGCTGGCTGATGCCGGTGTCGAGATCGAGTCCCTGCAAGCCTTGCAACCCGAATCAGCGGAATGGTCTGCTGAGCTGGCGCAGTTCATTGAAACCTCCACAACAAACCGTTAACCACTGCGGGCGAAAGACAGAACATGAAATGGGAAGGCAACCGCGAGTCCGATAACGTGGAAGACCGCCGCAATGGCGGTGGCGGGGGCTTCCGTGGCGGCAGTGGAGGTGGGCTCGGCCCTTTGGGCGCATTGCTGAGCGGACGCTTGGGGGTAGGTACCATCGTGATTGCCTTGCTGGGCGGATGGGTGCTGGGTATCAACCCCTTGACGATTTTGAGTGCCTTGAGCGGCGGAGCGCCCACGGCGCAGGTGCAGCAGGCACCTGCCCAACGCCCGCCGGCCGATGACAAGATGGCCAAATTTGTGTCCACTGTGCTGGCGGATACTGAAGATGTGTGGGGTGAGGTGTTCTCCAAAGGCGGCGGCACCTACCGTAATCCCAAGCTGGTGCTTTTCCGAGGATCCACACCCACCGCTTGCGGCCAGGGCCAGAGCGCCATGGGGCCCTTTTATTGCCCTGCGGATCAAAAGGTTTATATCGACCTCGGTTTTTACGAGACCTTGCAAAAACAATTGGGCGCGCCGGGTGACTTTGCACAGGCTTATGTGATCGCCCATGAGGTCGGCCACCACGTACAAAACCTGTTGGGCATCAGTGCCAAGGTGCAGGAAGCCCGTGGGCGCGCCAGTGAAGCCGAAGGCAACGCCCTGAGCGTGCGCCTGGAGCTGCAGGCCGATTGCTTTGCCGGTGTCTGGGCGCACCACGCCAACAACGCCCGCCAGCTCTTGGAAGAGGGCGATGTGGCGGAGGCCATGAATGCGGCCGCCAAAATCGGTGACGACGCTTTGCAGCGCGGCGCAGGGCGTGCCGTAGTGCCGGAGAGCTTTACCCACGGTAGCAGCGCGCAGCGCCAGCGCTGGTTCGACAAGGGCCTGAAAACCGGCAGCGTCAAGGGCTGTGACACGTTTTCCAGCCGGTCTATCTAGCCCCCACACTCCACGGGTGTGCGTGGTGGAAATCGGGAACTAGAGGATAATCGGGGTTTGCCCTGACTTCCTTTGGGCGACCCGCTATCGGATGGATAGCACTCTTTATGGCTATGCCTTACCGATTTGATCACTGAATTGACTCCCACTCCCGTGACCTCCAACGAGCTCACCGCGGACACGCCCACCATGGCTTTTGCCCAGCTGCAGCTGGCTGATCCTCTCGCCCGCGCAGTGGCGGAAATGGGCTACACCACCATGACGCCTATTCAGGCGCAGGCCATCCCCGTCGTGCTGACCGGGAAAGACGTGATGGGCGCCGCCCAGACCGGTACCGGCAAAACTGCCGCATTCGCACTGCCTTTGCTGCAGCGCCTGATGAAGCACGAAAACGCTTCCACCTCTCCCGCCCGCCACCCCGTACGCGCTTTGGTGCTGTTGCCAACCCGCGAGCTGGCTGACCAAGTGGCTCAGCAGGTCAAGCTCTACGCCAAGTACACCAACCTGCGCAGCGCCGTGGTGTTCGGTGGCATGGACATGAAGCCGCAGACCCTGGAGCTCAAAGCCGGTGTGGAAGTGCTGGTGGCGACCCCCGGCCGTTTGCTGGACCACATCGAAGCCAAGAACGCGGTGTTGAACCAGGTCGAGTACGTGGTACTGGACGAAGCCGACCGCATGCTGGACATCGGCTTCCTGCCGGACCTGCAGCGCATCCTGAGCTATCTGCCCAAGACACGTACCACCTTGCTGTTCTCTGCGACCTTCTCGCCCGAAATTAAGCGACTGGCGAACAGCTACCTGCAAAACCCGATCACGATTGAAGTGGCGCGCTCCAACGCCACAGCTTCCACCGTGGAGCAGCATTTCTACCGCGTCAACGACGACGACAAGCGCCACGCCCTTTTGCAGATCGTGCGCAGCAAAGACATCAAGCAAGCCTTTGTGTTCGTGAACAGCAAGCTCGGTTGCGCCCGACTCACGCGCGCCCTCGAGCGCGACGGTCTGCGCGCTGCGGCCCTGCACGGCGACAAGAGCCAGGACGAGCGCCTGAAAGCACTGGAAGCCTTCAAAAAAGGCGAAGTGGACTTGCTGGTCTGTACCGATGTGGCCGCTCGCGGACTGGACATCAAGGACGTGCCTGCCGTGTTCAATATGGACATTCCGTTCAACGCAGAAGACTATGTGCACCGCATCGGCCGTACCGGCCGTGCCGGCGCCTCCGGCCTGGCGGTGAGTTTTGTCGGTGGCGGCAACGATGCGCGCCTGGTAGCGGATATTGAAAAGCTGATCAAGACCAAGATAGAGCTGGAAGCCGTGGAGTTTGACGAAGACCGTCCGGACATCCGCAGCCAAGGCCGCATCAATGATGGCCGCCGCATGTACGCCGAAAACGGCGAGCAAGCCCGGGGCCCCCGCAGCGAAGGCCGTGGAGACAGTCGCGGTGAAGGCCGTGGCCGCAGCCATAGCAATGAGCGCGATGACGCCTACCGCACCCGCGCACCCCGCGAATACGGTCGTCCCGCTCCTGCGCCGCGTGATCCCTTCTTTGACAAGCCGTACGAACCCAGCGCCCCTGCGGCTGAAGCACCTGCTCCTTCCTGGGAGTCTGCGGCTAAACCTTCCAGCCGCGGCATTTCTGCCAACATCAAGCCCAAGCGCAAAGTCGCGGCACTGTTCAAGTCCGCCTGACCGGAAGTTTCGTGCTCAGTCCCCGGGAGCCTGGGACTGGGCGCACTTCACTTGCAGCAACTCGGTGTCCAGCCCGCCTGATACAGCGGGTGCCACACGCAGTGCACTGAGGCAACCACCCCACACGCAGCCGCTGTCCAAGGCAAAGGCATCAGGGCGGTTCAACCAGCCCAGCGTGGACCAATGGCCGAAGGCCACTGCATCGCCTGCGGTTTGGCGGTTCGGCGTATCGAACCAGGGCACATAGCCCGCAGGCGCCTCTTTTAGCCCTCCCGAATGCGCAAACTCCATGGTGCCCTCGGGCGTGCAGTAGCGCAGGCGCGTGAGCGCGTTGACGATCACCCGTAGCCTCTCTGCACCTTGCAAGCCGTCATCCCAGGTGTCAGGGCCATTGCCGTACATCTGGTGGAAGAAGCCTGCGGCATCCGGACTTTGAAGGGCAGCTTCGACCTCTGTGGCGAGTGCTATGGTTTTGGTAGCTGTCCACGCAGGTAGAACGCCGGCATGAACCATTAATAGTTTTGTATCTCCCACTTTCTCCAACAGAGCCAGCTTCTGGTGATGCAGCCAGTGCAGCAGGGCAGGGGCATCGTCGGCCAGAAGCAAATCGGTGAGGGTGTCTTTCTTTCCGGGTTTGCGTACGCCGTAGCTCACGGCCAACAGATGCAGGTCGTGGTTACCCAGCAGGCAGCGGGCTGAGGCGCCGTAGCGCATCAGGCGGCGCAACACGTCCGCCGACTCGGGGCCACGGTTCACCAGGTCGCCCAGCAGGTACAGGGTGTCGCGGCTGGGGGAGAAGTCGATCAGTCGGGTGAGTCGTTCCAGTGCGCTGTCGCAGCCCTGGATATCACCGATAAGGTACATTGCCATGGTCTCGATTCTCGCTTGGCTTTCATGGATTTCCTGCTCATTCTTGTCCTTACCCTGTTGAACGGCGTGTTCGCCATGTCGGAACTGGCGCTGACGGCCAGCCGCAAGGTCCGGCTGCAAACCATGGTCGAGACCGGAGACAAGGGGGCCAAGGCAGCCTTGGCCTTGCTGGACAACCCGACGCAGTTCTTGTCCGTAGTGCAGGTGGGCATTACCTCCATCGGCATGCTCAACGGCATTGTGGGTGAGGCCGCGTTCAGTGACGGGGTTGCCCAGTGGTTGTCTCACCACTTCACCATGTCACAGCGGGTGGCTGAGGTGTCTGCCACCGCATTGGTAGTGACCGGCATTACCTTCATCACCATCCTGTTCGGCGAACTAGTACCCAAGCGCATCGGGCAGCTATACCCTGAGACTGTGGCGCGTGCGCTGGCCATTCCCATGACCTGGGTCGCCACCGGCGCCAAACCTTTTGTGAAACTGCTGGCGTACGCCACGCAGGCCACCTTGCGCTTACTGCGCCTGAACGCCACCGACAACCGTGCGGTGACTGAAGAGGAAATCTCGGCCAGCCTGGAAGAAGGCGTGGACGCCGGCATCATTGAAGAGCACGAGCACCAGATGGTGCGCAATGTGTTCCACCTCGACGACCGGCCCCTGACCAGCATGATGCTGCCGCGTGTGGATATCGACTGGATGGAAGCCAACCTCAGCGTCCAGCAGGCTTTGGAGTTGGCTGGTGACACCCGTGACGATCATGGTCACTCCTGGTACCCCGTGTGCCGCGGCTCGCTGGACAACGTGGTGGGTGTAGTCAGTGTGTCGCGCCTGTTGGCCATGGGTGCCGGGTACAGCGGCACCGTGGACTCCTTGGCGGAACAAGCGGTATTCGTACCCGAGACGCTGACCGGTATGGAGCTGATTGAGCAGTTCCGCGTCAAGTCGGCGCGCATGGTGTTTGTGGTGGACGAGTACGGTGTGGTGCAGGGTTTGATGACCCCGCATGACCTGCTGGAAGCCATTACCGGCGAGCTGCAGCCAGATGCGCAGGAACAGGCATGGGCCACCCTGCAACAGGATGGCCAATGGTTGCTCGATGGTCTGATGCCGGTGGGGGAGCTCAAAGTCCGCTTGGACATTGAGGACGAATTGCCTGACGAAGAGCGTGGCCGCTACAACACCCTGGCAGGCTTATTGATGGCCGTCAGTGGTCAGTTACCGCAGCCCGGTGCGCAGATTGTGGTGGGCGAGTGGACCTATGAAGTCGTGACGCTGGAAGGCCGCCGCATCGATCAGGTGCTGGCGCGCAAGGTCATCCCGGCTTAAACCGCGCGGATCTACAGCCGGCCTGTGAGGCGGTAAGCCGCCAGCCCGACCAGCTCATTGAGCACCAGCTGCCAGTCAGAGACACCGCCCAACAGCGAATAGCGGGTCCATACCGTCACGTCTTCGGCGCGGTAGTCCACCGGGTACGCAGTGACATTCCAACCTGCTTTTTCAAATGTGGCCATGGAGCGAGGCATATGCCAAGCTGAGGTCATGAGCAGCCAGCGGTCTTGCGGGTTCACTCCGGGCAACTTGGCCGTGAGCACGGCGTTTTCGTAGGTGTTGCGGGACTCTGCCTCGTAACGCACCTGTACGGCAGGGATACGGAAGCTCTCATAAAACTGCCGGGCACGCGCTGCTTCACTGGGGCCACCGCCCGCCGGATCTCCTTCACCACCGGTATAGACCAAGGGCAAAGCCGGGTGTCGCAATGCCAGCGCTGCAGACACCGCCAAGCGCTCCCCGCCATCGTTGATCAGCGGTTGTAAGTGGCTTTGCTGCAAGCGCCCGGCCGCCGTGCCGCCGCCCAGCACCACCACCCCTGCGTACACGGACAAGTCGGCTGCCGGAGCGATTTCCGGGTAGCGGGACTCCAGGTTCCGTATCAACAGCTCGGGCAAGGGCTGCCATCCGATCAGCGCAAGGAGAAGCCCTGCAACCCCCAATGCACGTCGTGCTAGTACAGGTCGCTTTGCGGAGATAAGCCACGCCAGCGCCAAGCCCAGCAGCAACCAGGTCAGTGGCTGCGTGAACCAGCCCACGATTTTTGAAAAGATGAACATAAAAGCTATTGATTCGAACTGGTGATCTAAAAAATCAATCGAAATGAGTGATCACAGCTAGTGTAAAAATTCGAAATATTTATTAAAGTCTTCAAATACATTGATTTGAATAAATGAAATGAAAAAGACAATTTTGTCCGTTGAGGACGGGGTGGGGCTGCGACGATTAATCCGGATGACTCTGGAATATATGGGCTTTCACGTATTGGAGGCCGCGGATGGAGAGGAAGGCTTGTCAATGGTGCGTGAACATCGCCCTGACCTTGTACTGATGGATATCCGAATGCCGGGCATCTCTGGTCTGACTGCATCAGCCGTTATGCGTTCAGATCCGGAGTTGAGCTCCATCCCAATTGTTATGTTGACTGCCGCAGGCGCCACATCTGACATCGCAGCTGGCATGGCGTCCGGTGCCAAAGCTTATCTAGTTAAACCATTTCAGCCGGTTGAACTTATCGAAGTTGTCACTCGATTGATCGAAGAGGCCGATCCCGCTTTTGCGGCCCTACCCGGCATTGAGTATTGATCCCTTCGTAATTTTGCTGTTTATGGGCTGCGCATGTTGAAAGCCCCATCTTTTGTCAAACCATTGGAGTCAATTATTTGATTATTTTGGTTTTTACATTCATAATTGATTAAATGATTCGAAATATCAATTTCGTTTGTTTGTGTGCTGAGTTTGGCATGCTTTGCAGATCAAATTGCAACTGGAGCACCTAGATATGACCGTAGAACGCGACGTTTTGACGACCCAGCAGGCGGCCAAGCTCTTGGGCTTGTCGACCACCTCCGTCCAGAAGATGGTGATCAATGGGGAGCTGGACGCCTGGATCACCCCCGGTGGCCACCGGCGCATCTTCCGTAGCAGCGTCGATCAACTGCTGAACTCGCGCAACGCCGGTTTGGCAGGCGTGACCGGGAATCGCCCTCTGCGTATCCTGCTGGTCGAAGACGACCCGGTGCAGATTGCGTTTTTCAAAGCACTGCTGGCCCGCATAGGCCACTCGGTGCAGCTCACCATCATCAACCAGGCAGAGCAGGCGCTGGACCATATCCGCGCCCTGCGTCCTGACTTGCTGGTGACTGATCTGGTGATGGAGCCCATGGACGGATTTACCCTGGTGCAGGCCGTGGGTGATGAGCCCGGCCTCGAAAGGCTGGACGTAATTGCCCTGACCGCCATGTCCCCACAGGAAATCACTGAGGATGCCCGGCTGCCCACGCGCGTGGTGCGCTACCAGAAGCCATTGAGCGCCGACCGCCTATGCGGCTATCTGGATGCCCTCACCGTGAAGCTGCTGGAACAGGAAGCACTTTGCGTTTGAAGATTGCTATGGTTTTGGTAGCTGCTCGCGCATATTCCACGGGCGCAATTCATCGAATTGACTATAAAGACTGACCAGAAACCCACCGGCACCTACGCCATGACACCGACCTGCCCCCACAGTACCGTCAGTCCTTTGCAGGGCGCGGTAGACGCTGGCCTGCTGCTGTGTGAGCAGCCCGAAGTCCATGCGGAAGTGGAGTCCCTGCGCGCGCAACTAGGGCTTATGCAGAGCCTGCTGGATGCTGGTGACCAAGCGGTGTTGACACTGGCCAGCGCCGGTGAGTGTGTACCCGCCAATTCCCAGGCAGCCATGTGGTGGCCACAGGCCAGCCTGCAGGAGCGGGCTGAGTTGCAGCAATGGGCGCTGTCGACACCTGGCACGATTGCCGAGTGCACGCGGGTCTGGACCCATGGCAGCCGCAAGGTGCTGGCAGTTAAACGCGTACAGGTGGCGCCTGCGGTAGTGGCGCTTTACTTGCGCGACATCACCCAAGCCCACGATATCGATCGCATGAAGTCGGACTTTTTGTCCGCTGCGGCCCACGAGCTGCGCACACCTTTGGCCAGCATTTACGGCTTTGCCGAGCTGATGCTGGTCCGTACGTTGGGGCCTGAAAAACAGAAAGAACTGCTGGGCACCATCCACCGGCAGGCCAAGTCCTTGATTGATCTGATCAATGAGTTGCTGGACCTCTCCCGCATCGAGGCCCGTCAGGGCAAAGACCTGAACATCGTCTCCTGCCCCTTGGCCGCGTTGGTGGACAGTACTGTGGGCGGGCTGCATTACAAAGCCGAGAAGCACCTCCTTGTGTGCGATCTGCGCCATGGTGCCTTCATGGTGATGGCCGACCCGGAGAAGACCCGCCAGGCCCTGCTCAATGTGCTCTCGAATGCGGTGAAGTATTCCCCCCAGGGGGGCACGGTCACCATCTCTACAGCGCTGCGTGGCGTGGGGGGGCAGCAGCAGGTCGGCGTGCAGGTGCGCGATGAAGGCATGGGCATGGACGAAGCCCAATGCAGCCGCGCATTCGAACGTTTTTACCGAGCCCATCCGCTGGGCGATATCCCCGGCACCGGCCTGGGTCTGAGCCTGGTGCAGGAAATCATGCAATTGCAGCAGGGCGAAGCCGAGCTGAGCAGCGCCCCCGGCGCAGGCACCACCGTCACTTTGTGGCTACCTTCGCAAGAGCTGTTGCCGGATGACTGTGCTCCTGCCGAACCCCATTTGATGCATTGAAAAGCCATGCGAAAAATTCCCAGTAATGATGAACTCATGACCACCCGCGAGGTGGGCGAGGTGCTGGGGGTGGCCGTGCGTACGGTGCAGCTGTGGGTGGAGTCCGGCGTGTTGCCTGCCTGGCGCACCGCCGGTGGACACCGCCGCATTGCCCGTAGCGCAGTCGACCGGCTCACCCGTGAGCGGGCTGACATGCTGGCCCCCGTGGTGCATGGTGCTACCGCGCCACCCACGCGGGCTTTGCGCCTTTTGGTGGTGGAAGACGATGCCGATTTGCGGCAACTTTTTTCCATGATGGTCGAGGGCTGGCGTTTCCCTGTGGAGCTCAGTACCGCGAACGACGGTTTTCAGGGGCTGGTGCGCATCGGCCAGTGGATGCCTGACATGGTGGTCACCGACCTCAACATGCCAGGCATGAATGGTTTTGAGATGGTGCGCTCGCTCAAGATGGCGGGTGCAGATTACGCTAACCTGCAGGTGGTGGCAGTGACCGCGCTGAGCGCAGGCGATGTGGCCGACCGGGGTGGACTGCCCGAAGGCACTGTGGTGTTTCAGAAACCGGTGGACTTCTCGGCAATTGAAGACTTGGCCCGCAACCGGCAGATGACCCTGCGCTGAACCTTCTGCATCGGTAACGACCTGCCGCGCGTGGCTGCGGCATTGCCATCAGGCCTCAGCGGCTTTATCCCGTATCTCTTATGCCTCTGCGAGGGGAATCCACAAACTAGCAGTGGTGCCTTCGCCGAAGGTGCTTTGCATGGTGGCGCGGCCTTTGTGCAATTCGGCGATTTCCTTCACCAGACTCAAGCCCAGGCCCGTACCCGGAATATTGCCTGAGGCATCTGCGCGATAGAAGCGCTCGAATGCGCGCTCCAGTTGCTCCGGTGTCATGCCTATGCCTTGGTCACGCACATCAATGACGGCATAGCGCACGCCCTCGTCCTCCTCCGTGCGCACGGAGAGAGACACATCGCCCCCTTGAGGTGAGTACTTGAACGCATTGGCCAGCAGGTTGGTCAGGGCCTGTTGCATTTTCTCGGGGTCCATCAGTACCTGCAGGGAGGGCAATGTGTCGTGCAGCACCGGGCGGTCGGTGTCTTTGAGCATCAGCCCTTTGATGCAGTACTGCACCGTTTCATCCAATGGGTGGGCGTTGATTTGCATGTCCAAGCCGCCGCGGGACTCGATGCGTGCGAGGTCCAAGAGTTCATTCAGCATTTTGACCAGCAGGCCTGATTGGCGGTGAATGGTCTGCAGCATGTCGGTCTGACGCTCGGGCGTGAACTTGCGGCGTGTCAGCAGCTCGGAGAAGCCAAAGATGCTCACCATGGGTGTACGCAGCTCGTGTGCCGCTGCGGTCAGGAACTCGCTCTTCATGCGGTCCACCTGGTCTTCGTGCGTCACGTCGCGGAAGTAAAGAATGGTCTCGCGCCTTCCTGCTTCGTTGCGGCGCGAGCGCGCCTGGACCACGCGGCGCTGGGGCCGCGCGAGTTGCAGCTTTTCTTCCCAGGATGCATCGGGCTGGTCGCCCCGCATGGTCGGGAGTGCTTGGCTTTCATCGCACAGGGAGAGCAGTTGTTGTTCAAACTGCGAGAGGCTCACAGGTGTGGATGCATGCTTGCCCAGACCGGTCATGCGCTCAAACGCAGGGTTGGCAAACACCAGTTGGTCGTGTGCATCAAACATCACAAAGCCGTCCGGGCTCAGGCTGAAGATGGCGTCCAGCTGGGCACGGCGTTCCGCCATGGCCTCTTCGGCGCGGACCCGTGCGGTGATGTCCGACACGATACCTACAAAGTGCGTCAACGTGCCTTTGTCTGACATCACCGGCGACAAGGACACCTCAGCGATTTGCACTTCGCCGTTTTCGAGCTCGCGGTGGATGGTGACGTTGGCGTTGCGGTGTTCGCGCACAGCCAAGGTCAGTTCGCGCACCCCTGGATCGTCGGCGTTCTTGCCGCGCAGCAGCGCCAGGCTTTCGCCCAGAATGTCCCAACGCGGAAGGTTCACAAACTTCTGGAACGCATCGTTGATATAGACGATGGGCTGGTGTTCCATCTTGCCATTGGTGATGAACACGGCGTTGTGGCTACTGGCCAGCGCACGTTCGTAGAGTTCGGAGGTTTCCTGGGCGGCCCGTTCGTCGGTCAGGTCTCGCACGATGCAGGCATAGCGCAGGGTCTTGTCGTTCTTGACCTCACCCAGACAGATTTCTACCGGGAACAAGGTCCCGTCCGCACGGGTACCCATGAAGTCGTGGCGTGTGACCCGGCTGATACTGAGAATGTGCTCCATGCCCTGGCCGAACATCTCGTGCAGGGCCTGCTCGTTCAGACCGGGTACGCAGCATTCGATGGTCTGCCCCAGAAGTTCGTCTTCTGAACGTCCGAACATGCTGGAGGCAGCCGGGTTGGTGGTGGTCACCCGGCCGAATTCATCCAAGCCGATGATGGCCTCCGCAGCCGTATTCACAATGGCCTGCACCCGGTTCACTTGCAAGGCCATGCCACGGCTGGCCTGGTTGATGGCGGCTTGCAGCTGACCCACCTCCACGCTGGCTTTGGGCAGGTTTACTTCGTCGCCCATGCGCAGGGGAATCTGGGCAGCAAACTCGGTGAGCTCACGTACCGGTGCCAAAGCCTTGCGGATGATGATGTGCAGGCACAGCATGACGACACCGGTCAGGATCAGAGCCATCCAGAACGACTGCAACCACAAGCGCTGCAATTCGGCGTCTCGGTCCTCCAGGCTGTAGTCCACCCGCACCCAGACGTTGTTGAGTGTGTTCTCTTTGTCGACTTCCTGCCAGGCTACAAAGTGGTCGCTTTCGAGTCCACCTTCGGGCAACCCGCTGGCCACAAGGCTGGCGCCCAGGTGCTTGCCGGTGTCCACATGCACGCCATCGCGTGCCCGCGTCACTTCCATCAAGTTCACACCGTCGGGCTTGTAAATGCTGATGCGGTCAATGCCGGGCAGCTGCACTGCATCAATGGCGTTGGCCTGCAGGGTGTTGAGGCGCTCGGCAATGAGCGCGGCGGAGCTGCTCCCCGCCACCATGCGCGCTACTGAGGTGGCATTGGTCTGTGCGACCCGCAGGGTCTCGCCGGCAATGCGGTGGTAGGTGTAAGCGCTGTACACCACGGTCAACAACACCATGACGGCCAGAGTGGCCCCCATGATGATGGTGCTGATGCTGAAGGGCGCCGCCAGATGACGGCGGACCTTTGGCAACCAATCCGTATGACTCATGGCGCAGCGCCTTTTGCTTATGGGACCAGGCGGTCTACGGTGTCGAGCAGCTCGATCGGACTGAAGGGTTTGACAAGGTAGGCATCGCAGCCGGCTTCGTGCCCCCGTTCAATGTCAGTTTTCTGGCCGCGTGCAGTCAGCAGGATCACCTTAGTGTTGCCGGCCAATGCAGGATCGGCTTTCACCTTTTCACAGACCTGGTAGCCGTCCAATGCGCCGGGCATCATCACATCCAGCAGGATGAGCTGGGGGCGCAGTTTCTGGGCCACGATCCATGCGGTTTCGCCGTTGTCGGCCTCATAGAGATCGAAGTCCTCGCTCTCCATGGTCATCATGATGAGTTTGCGGATGTCGGGCTGGTCATCCACGATCAGGGCTTTGCGTTTCATGTTGCGTCTTCCTTCTTGCGACGTTGCATCAACTGGGCGAGGTCTGCGGCGTAACGCTGGGCCTGTTCCATATCCAAATTTGCCTGTCCGCGCTGGGGCGCACCGGTAGGGAATTCGATCATCACGCGGGTGTCTTCACCATCCACGATGGACATGCGCATGTTGCCGCCGTGCAGCCCCACAATGCGGTTCACCAGCGGCAGCCCCAGGCGGCCATTGGCTTGGGTGGGGCTGCGGGCGGCAAACAGGTCGCGGGTTTCAATGCCTTTGTCTTCAGGGGCAATAGCCCCCTGGTTGCGCACACTGATCAGCACGTGTTCGCCGGTGAGCGTGTAGCCGATCTGCACCGCGCAATCCACACCACCTTTGACCTCGCGACGCGAGTGGGTGAGGGCGTTGTCAAAACACTCATACAAAGCGCGTTTGATCAGGCGGGCATTGCCATAAATGGGCGGCAGGGTGCCATTGGGCGGCTTGACCTCAAAGCGCACTTTGGATTGCAGCGCCTTGGGTTTGAGGTCCTCCAGGGTTTGAGTCACCAGCATGCCAAGGTCCATGCGATCGTCCATCATCATGGCTTCCTCGCCGAACACGGCCAGCAAGTCCGCTAGGCGGCGCAGGCGCTCTTTGAGCTCGTCCGCAGCCAGCTCGAGGCGGTTGCCTTCTTCGCTTTCAGGCAGTGAACCCAGCATGCCGGTCAGCTTGCGCATGGGCGGGCCGACTTCGTCCTGCAGGAGTTCAATGATTTGCTCCAGGTCCATGCGGCTTTGCACGCCGGGACCGGCTTGGGCCTCTTCCTTCTCTTCAGGTGTCGCGACGAAGGCGATGTCCAGGCCGGAAGGGCCTGCCATGAATTGCCCTTTGAGTTTTTTGCCGTCGGCCACGCCGACCTCGGCGGCGTAGGGCAGTTTGATCTTGCCCAAGGTAATGGCCTGAGCCAGGTTCTTGATGACGATACGCCCGCTCATGGCTTCGACAGGCTTGCCCGGATGCAAGCGTGCTGCACGGTTGGCAAATGTGGCCACACCGTTGACACCGAACGTAATCATGGGCAGCGGCATCGCGTCAAAGAGCGCATTCACCGACGGTTGATGGAAGTTGGTTGCCATGGTCAGGGTCTCTAGTAAGAGGCTTGTTTTTCGCTAATGTATCAAATTTATCAAAAAATACAAGAAAAATAAAAATAAACGTTTCGGCCATTTTTGCCGATCAAGAATCTGATCCGCAAGTGATCACCCTGCAAGATTGTTGTTTTTTTGTGTTTTAAATATTTATACCAATTAAGTTGTATTTGGCGTATTATTGGATATATTTCGTAAAAAGGAGTGATCCCATGCGTACCTTGTTGTCCCGTTGCGTGATGTTGTCTTTGTCCGCTGTGCTGATGGTTGGCGCAGCCTCTGTGCAGGCCTTGGAGCCCGCCAAAGGCAAAGTCATTCTGACCATTTCCGGCAAAGTCGGGGAGAAGAATTCTCCTGATGCGGCAGTGTTCGATCTGGCCATGCTCGAAAAGCTGCCCCAGCAAAAGTTCAGTGCCCAGACCCCTTGGGATAAAAAGCCCATCGCCTTCCAGGGCCCCCTGCTGCGTGATGTGCTCGCTGCGGCCAAGGCCAGCGGCACGACGCTGAAGGCTGCTGCACTGAATGACTACCAGACCACCATTCCCGCAGACGATGCCAACAAGTTCGATGTGATCCTTGCCTACAAGATGAATGGTGAGTTGATCCCTGTGCGTACCAAGGGTCCCTTGTTCATCGTGTACCCGTTTGATAGCAAGGCGGAACTGCGCTCCGCAACCTACTATGAGCGCTCGGCCTGGCAACTCAAGTCTTTGACCGTCGAGTAAGTGGCTTCTAGCCCGCACTAAACAGGAAGGAGCCCCCGTGCTCAAGCCCACCACCATGCACCTCAGGCGTATCTGGCTTTTGCTGGCTACAGTGCTGTCGGTTGCGATCGTGGGCTTCCTGATTGATCAGGCGATGAATGAACTGCGGGACGCGCGCAAACGCCAGTCCGAGTTCACCGAATCGTTTGTTCCCTCGGTCTTCCAGCTGGAGCGGGAGTACCTGCGGTTTGCGAATCGGGTAGAGATCGCATCCCATGATCATGGGGTGCCTGATGTCAATGCGCTTGGCATGGCGCTGGACCTCGTGATGAGCCGTGTCGAGGTGGTGGACAAATCACTGGCCGCAGCAGAGTTCCGCAACACCGAGGTTTTTGTAGCGGCGCGCAGCCAATTGCAGCGTGTTCTGCAGGAGGCTGATGCTGCCATCAGCCAGCAAGCCCAGGACGCACAAGTCTGGGCCGCAATATCGAAAGAGTTGCAAGCACTGGCTCCGGCCATGAATGCGCTCACCATGCGCTCCTCCCTCATGATGAGCACCCAACAGGAACAGGTACTCGCGCGCAGCGTGGAGAGTGCAGTTGCCAAGCTGCGCCTGATGTCCGGCTTGTTGGTCTTGTTGTTGGTGTCCGCGGCGGTCATCGGGGTGCGCCAAGGTCGGGTGGAACGCGAGCGCCAGCGCTTGGAGCGCATGCACGAGCAGATGCGTGTGGCCAATGAAAAAGCGGATGCTGCTAATGCCGGCAAGTCGCAGTTCCTGGCCAATATGAGCCACGAGCTGCGCACACCACTCAACGGCATGCTAGGCATGCTGAGCCTGTTGGAGTCGACACCGGTCAACGCGCAACAGGACGACTACATCCAGACGGCCAACCGCTCTGCCAAGCATTTGCTGAGTTTGCTGAACGACATTCTCGACGCCTCCGCTCTGGAAGCTGGAAAAATGACGCTCAAACCCGAGAGCGTGCACTTGCCCTCACTGGTAGGCGATGTCCAGGCCTTGATGCGCCCTGTGGCGCTGGAGAAGCGTCTGGTGTTGAGCGTGAAGGCGGATAAAGACCTGCCCCGTTGGGTGCTGGCTGATGGCACGCGGGTCAAGCAGATCATGCTGAATCTGGTGTCCAACGCGCTCAAGTTCAGTGAGCACGGCACGGTTTCGGTGGAAGTGTTTTCACCGGCTGGTGAAGAGCTCAAAGCCGGGGATGACGTAGCCCTCAAGATCCGCGTCACAGACGAAGGCATGGGCATGTCTGCCGATGTGCTGGCCAAGTTGTTCCAGCGCTTTGAGCAGGGCAATGCCAGTAGCGCACGGCGCCATGGTGGCACCGGCCTGGGGTTGGAGATTTCCCGTAGCCTGGCCCGCCGCATGGGGGGCGACATTGAAGTTAGCAGCGTGGAAGGCAAGGGCAGCGTGTTCACCGCGACCTTGTGCCTGCCACTGAGCAGTCCACCGAACGAGCAAACCACCGATGCCATCACCGCGCGGCGCGAGCCGGGCACACCAGGCTTGAACCTGGTGGTCGCTGAAGACAACGCCATCAATCGCAAGTACATGGCGGCCCTGTTGGGTAATATGGGCCATACGGTGCGTTTTGCGGAACACGGTGGCATTGCCATGCAGGAAATCCAGAAAGAGGTGCCCGATCTGGTGCTCATGGATTTGCACATGCCGGAGGTGGATGGCCTGCAAGCCACTGAAGCGATCCGGCAGTTGCCAGCACCCTATTGCGAGCTGCCCATCATCGCGCTGACAGCCGATGTGTTTGAGGAGTCCAAGGACCGTGTGAATGCCGCCGGCATGGACGGCTTTTTGTCCAAGCCGGTCAACGTGCACGAGCTGGAGAAACTGCTGGTGCGGCGTTTCGGGCTGCGCGGCGCCTCATTGGCCATGCCGGCAGCGAAAGCGGCAGCCAAAGCACAGCCTGCGGTCGCGGTCGCGCCTGCACCAGCACCAGTACCTCAGGTCGCGGACACTCCCACCCCCGTGCAAGCTGACGCAGCGCCCACCGGCATCACACCCGTGGCTGAGGAGCCTGTGCCCGCGCCT
Organism: Curvibacter sp. Hmag1.1; assembly: GCF_059769165.1. Classification (NCBI taxonomy): domain Bacteria; kingdom Pseudomonadati; phylum Pseudomonadota; class Betaproteobacteria; order Burkholderiales; family Comamonadaceae; genus Curvibacter; species Curvibacter sp. Hmag1.1. The sequence goes on along the minus strand of NZ_JBMBGX010000002.1, from coordinate 903,126 downwards.
GCACCCGCACCGCGTCAGCCGCGCCGGCGCTTCCGCCCTGGAGATGTGGCAGAGCATTTGAATATGGCCATGATCGGCGAGCTGTGCGTGGGCGTGACCTTGCAGGGCTACCAGTCGCTGCTGGACGGTGCCATGCGTACTGATGCCCATTGCTACGCGGACCTACAGGCGGCTCTGGAGCAAAACAACACAGCTGCCTTGCTCGAACTCGGCCACTCCTTCAAAGGTGTGACCGCCAGTCTGGGGCTGGCCGCCCTGTCCCGCCTTGCACTGACGATCGAGAAGCAGGGCCATGGATTCACCGCCGACGAATGCAAGCAGCACGCAGAAAGCCTGCGTGAATGCTGGAACACCACCAACGCCATCTGTGCCCGCATGGGCCTGATTGTTTCTTCCTGAAAGCGGGGTGGCTGTGAGTGCAGTTCTTGCGGGTGCGCGTGTGCCCACAATTCTGGTGGTGGACGACAGCGTTTCTGTGCGCCAGTTGACCGCCAGTGTGTTGCGTCGCGAAGGCTTTGTTGTGTTGGAGGCGGGTGACGGTCGCGAAGGGCTGGACACCGCTTTGCGCGAGCAGCCGGATGTGATTCTGTGTGACATTCACATGCCGGTGCTGGATGGTTGGGACCTGGTGAGAGAGGCCCGGAGTAGCGAGTCTCTAGGGACCACGCCGGTGCTGATGCTCACCTCTGACAACGACCGCGTCAGCGTGCGCCGCGCCATGGCTGCGGGCGCAGATGACTACCTCACCAAGCCTTGGACGCAGGCAGAGTTGCTCTCCGCTGTCACTTCTTTGCTCGAAAAAGCGAACCGCTACAAGGCGGATGCAGACCGGGCCCAGGAGCAGTTGCGCTCTGCGGTACTGGCCACCATTCCGCATGAACTGCGCACGCCCATGGTCAGCATATTGGGCTCTACGGAACTGTTGTTGACCCGGCGTGACCGCTACTCGCCCGAGCGCGTGCAGGGCATGCTGGAAGACGTGCACCGTAGCGCCAAAGCACTGGCGCGCACCATCAGCCGCATGATGGACTGGGCTGAGCTCAGCGCCGCCCAAAGCCATGCCGATTCCGGCAGCCCCTCGCACCGGCTCGACATCGCCTCTGCAGTGCAGGAGGTTTTGGCCAGCCAGGCCTTTGCGAGCGAAGTGCAAGCCGTACTCAAGGTGCCGGCGGAAATTGCGCCTGGCGTGTTTGCGGGGCATGCGGTACAAACCCGCCTGGAGCCCGGGCATGTGCAATGCTGGGCGCCGGACTTTCACAAAATCCTGACCGAGCTGCTGGTGAATGCCCTGCGTTTTTCTAAGCCGGGTCGCCCTGTTGGCGTGACCGGCAAGCCGCTGGGGCAGGAGGCCTACCAGTTAGAGATCGCCAACCTTGGTGTGGCCATGCCCGAGAAGTTCATGGCGCAGATCGGCGCACTCTCACAGGCGGACCGTGAAGTGCATGAGCAGCAGGGCATGGGTCTGGGTCTCGCGATCGGCCAACTGGCAGCACGGCGCAATGGTGCATTGCTGCAAGTCACCCGCTTTGATGGCATGCCCACCGTGGTGCGACTGACATTCCTGCAGCACGGGGTTGAACAGAAAAACCTGTTCTAGCGCCCGCGTAATATGCGCGAGCAGCTATCAAAAATATAGCAAACGTTCTGACTCAGGTCGGCCACATTGGGGCGCTTTGGGCCACGCGTGGGCTGCTGCCTTCTACGACTTGAACGACCACCTTGTGCACCACATAGCCTTCGGGCAGGTCCAGGTAACCGCGGGTGTTCAGCAGGCGTGACACTTCCACTTTGGGCTTGGCGTCTGCCAAGGCTGCGGGTTGGTCCAGCGGCATTTCGCGCAGCTCGCCGTTTTGTTCGCCCACCACCATGAATTGCAGTTTGCCCACCAACTTGCGACCTTTGTTGCTCAGTCCCAGTTCGTAACGCAAGCGGTTGGGATAGCCCGAGACTGCGCCAATCCGGAAATTGTCGATACGCAGGCCTGCCGTGTCTTCTGGGGGCAAGGCATTCAGCACCACATCAGCGGAGGGCGCTTCGCCCCCTTGTCCGCCCAGGCTCACCTTCTCGGATTCTTCCAACGCCGCGTTCACGGCAGAAAATGCAACGGGCGCTGCCGGGGAGGTGGACGAGGCGCTCGCATAGGCGCCAAACCAATACCAGGCTAGAGAATAGGCTGCCAGGATCAACAGCATGCGCACGTGCTTGAGCGCTTGGTGCCAGCGGGGTTCAATCGTCCATTCCGCCAGAACGGTGGGAGCGGTCAGCCACCGGGGAAACGCCGAAATGGCGTGCCAGATGCTGGCCGCGGTCAGAGTTTTGCTTGCGTCTGCAGAGATATTCATGGCACACCTGCTAGATGAAATGTTATTTAATGATTTTATTGTTTTAATTAAATAAGTGCAAATTCATCGAGTGCCTATAGGCAAGCTACAGCGAAGGGCGTCGCCCCACAGACACAGTGGGCACCGGAAAGCGTTCCACCCCGGGGTTCACGCGTGCGTGGGCCAGTTCACCGCCCACGTAGACCCGAAGCTCGCCGGTCTGGAGTGCTGTCCAAGGCTCATCCACTGTGAGCGGCTCAGTAGCAACCACCACCATGCGGTCGTTCGTGCCATTCACGGCGCTGAGGTCCATCTCCACATCCACGTCCACCAGCCGGGCTTTGGGGAAGGGGTGTTGCCGGTTCACCTCGTACAGCGAGCTGGAGCAATGTACAAAGAGGGCGTCGCCGTTGGTCAGGGTGAAGTTGAAGTTGCCATGCCGCGTGATGGGCGCTATGGCCTCAAACAACACTTCGGCAACCTCCGTCCAAGCCGGAGGGCGCACGCAATCCTTGAACGCCCGTGACAGCACCTGCATGAGGTAGCAGAAGGCACGCTCGCTGTCGGTGCTGCCGATGGGGAAGTAAGGGCCGCTCAGCTCGGGGTAGTAATTGCGCAGATCACCGTTGTTGGCAAAAAACCAGGTCTGACCCAACCACTCTCGCTGGAAAGGGTGGCAATTGGCCAGGCCCACTTCGCCCTGGGTTGCCTTGCGGATGTGGGCGACTACGGTTTTGCTTTTGATCTCGTAGCCCTTCACGAACCGCGCCAAGGGGGATTCATAAGCCGGCTTGTCGTCGATAAACAGGCGGCTTCCCGTGGGCTCGTAGAACGCAATGCCCCAGCCATCCACATGATCTGAGGTGTGCCCGCCGCGCTCAGAAAAACCGGTGAACGAAAACTGGATGGATGCAGTGTTGTTGCAATTCATGCTGAGCAGCTGACACATGGCGGAGGAGCACCTTCTGTTGGTCGGAATGGCGATATTTTCATGCTCCGACCATGAAATAAACAGGCTTTCCATTGCGGTCATTTGCCTTATTTGAAGACTGATCATTCTCTTTGCATGAAAGCAATGTGGCTGTGACGCTATCGGCAAGCCACATGATGTTCCGGAGAGCTCGAGTGAACGCCTCTCAAGATCGGGTAAATTCCTTGCAGAGCCAGGCACTGGCCGATCTGTCGTTGGCAACAACTACACAGGAGACATATTTTGAGAGCCAACTTTCTGGCAGTTTCGGTTTTTGCGTGCGCAGTGTTTGCACAAGGACAACTAGCCCATTCCAGGGAATTGTTTGATGATGACAAGGCACCGGACATGTCTGCAGGCCAAGGGGTCTACGCAGATGACACCATGGGTAACTACCAGCTGTACGCTGGAAATGGTTCTTGGCAATTTGAAGACGCCTCCATTTCCTGGTCAGGTGGACGCGCGGACAGTATTCCCATGGGTGTTTTGCGACTGACACGATGGGAAGGAGATGAGATCGTTGCAGCCCAAACGGTGATTGCCAATCTAAGGGCAAGTAACGGAGCATTCTGGTCAGGCGCGCCATGTGAGGGCGACTACCTGCATACCCGTAAGCGGGGGCGAGGACGCTATGACGATTGCATGGCGATCGGTGTGAACACCATATCAGTGGGCGCCAAGCAGGAAACATTTTTGAACGTGACCACGGTGCAATCGAATTCCGGTGGACGCTATTACAGCGCGACCGTTTTCTTCAATGTGTCCTATCTTGGTTTCCGGTCCTCGAATGCCGCAGATTGGACCGCCCAGACCATTAAGACCGACCCCGAAAAGGCCAGCGTATTTGCCAAACTGATGAATTGGGCCGAGCGATACCAAGATGCAGCTGCGGCCCAGATTGACTATCGCAAACCTGCAGACACCTTCGCTGCGGTGCCCAAGTTGAAAGATGCGCGTTCTGACAAAGCACAAATGGAAACCGCCAAGCCGAGGGTGCCCTTGGTGAACGGGCGCTCTGCATCCTATGTGTTTTGTGAAGCTACGAAGCGCATGGAACTCGAAGGGACAGACGCCTGCCCTGGCATGTAAGCAAAGAAAAAGCCTCTTGTCGTGAGACAAGAGGCTTTGGTTCTTGTGGTGCCGCTTGACGGAATCGAACTGTCGACCTTCTCCTTACGAAGGAGCTGCTCTACCGACTGAGCTAAAGCGGCTTGCCGAGCCGAACATCAATTCGGCTAAGACCCTTTTAGGCTGTGTGCTCAGCGTGGTAACGGACCAAGCGTTCCACCTCGTTCTTCGAACCTAGCACCACGCTCACGCGCTGGTGCAATTGGGTGGGCTGGATGTCCAGAATGCGCTCGGTGCCGGTAGAGGCTGCTCCGCCGGCCTGCTCGATCAGCCAACCCATGGGGTTGGCTTCGTACATCAGGCGCAGCTTGCCGGGCTTGCCGGGTTCGCGCTTGTCCCAGGGGTACATAAAGACACCGCCACGGGTCAGGATGCGGTGCACATCGGCGACCATGCTGGCAATCCAGCGCATGTTGAAGTCTTTGCCGCGCGGGCCTTCCTTGCCTTCCAGGCATTCGTCGATATAGCGCTTCACCGGGGGAGCCCAGTGGCGCATATTGCTCATGTTGACGGCGAATTCCTGGGTGTCTTCCGGCACGCGGACGTTTTCCTGGGTCAGCACAAACGAGCCTTGCTCGCGGTCCAGGGTGAACATGGCCACGCCATCGCCGACCGTCAGCACCAGCGTAGTCTGGGGGCCATAAATGCAGTAGCCCGCCGCGACCTGGCGGTGACCGGCTTGCAAAAAGTCCTGCTCGCTGACGGTGGGGCCTTCGGGGTCTTTGACCAGCACGCTAAAAATGGTGCCGATGCTCACGTTCACATCGATGTTGCTCGACCCGTCCAGCGGGTCAAACATCAGCAGGTATTCACCTTGCGGGTAGCGGTTGGGCACCACGTAGATGTCTTCCATCTCTTCGCTGGCCATGGCGGCCAGGTGGCCGCCCCATTCATTGGCTTCAATCAGCACTTCGTTGGCAATGATGTCCAGTTTCTTCTGGATTTCGCCTTGCACGTTTTCGCTCTCGGCCGCGCCCAGCACACCACCCAAGGCGCCCTTGGTGACGGCGAGGCTGATGCTTTTGCAAGCGCGTGCTACCACTTCCAGCAGCAGGCGCAGCTGGGGCGGAATGGTGCCCTGGCCGCCAGCGTCCTGGCTGCCGCGCTGCTTCTCAATGAGATAGCGCGTGAGCGAAATGCGTTGTGTCATGTGAAGTCCCTTGAAGTTTTGAAAATCAGTCGGCCAGCGCGCGGTCAATGACCTCGCGCACGTCATTGCTCAAGTCGGTCTTGGCGGCCACGCGGGCCAGCGCTTCACGCGCAGCGCTGCGGTAGGGCTCGGCCAGTTTCTTCCAGCGGTCCAGCGCGCGCGCCAGTCGGGCGGCGACTTGCGGGTTGATGGCATCCAGCTCGATAACCCGGTCGGCCCAGAACACATAACCGGCGGCATCTGCGCGGTGGAAACCACCGGGGTTGGCACTGCAGAAGCTGAAGATCACGCTGCGGGCGCGGTTGGGGTTCTTGAGATTGAAGTCCGGGTGGGCCAGGAGCTGGCGCACAGCGGGCAGCACCTGGCCACCGCGGTCGCTCGTGCCTGCCTGCAGGGCAAACCACTTGTCCAGCACCAGGGCCTCGTCCTTGAACAAGGCGTGGAATCGTGCCAGTGCATTGGCAGCCAGTGCGTGGCCACTGTTCACCAGCGCCTGCAGGGCGTTGAAACGGTCGGTCATGTTGCCGGCGTCCTTGAAGCGCTGCAGCGTCTTGCCGGGCCAGATCTCGTCGCCGCTGTGCGTGGCTGCCAGGCACAGGAAGTTGAGCGCCATGCCGGCAAGGGCACGGCGGCCGCTGGAGACCGGGTCGGGGCGGTAGCCACCATTGTTCTCGTGGACGGAAAAGGCCCATTCCCAGTCGGCGTGCAAGGCGGTGGCCAGTTGCATGCGCATGGTTTCGCGCACCGCGTGAATGCGCTGCGGGTCCACCACGTCCAGCTGCTCGGCGATGTAGGTCTCGGACGGTAGTGTCAGCACCAGTTCCTTGAACGCAGCATCCAGCGTGGGGTGACGCAGCACGGCACGCATGGCTTCAATGTAAGCATCATTCAGCGGCTTGGCGCCCGTGGAATCTGCGGGAGCAGCTATGGAATTGATAGCGCTTCGCAGGGCCAGGCGTTGACCGGCTTCCCAGCGGTTGAACGGGTCCGGGTCATTGGCCAGCAGGGCCAGCAACTGGGCGTCGGTGTAGAAAAAGTCCAGCACCACCGGTGCGGAGAAACCGCGCAGGATGGAGGGCACAGGCTCTTCCGCCACGTTCTGGAAGGTGATGCTCTGGCTGGCTTCGGTCAGCACAAACAGGTGGCTGTCGCCCACGGTCTGGCTGTCCAGCGTCAAGGGCAGGGCAGCGCCGCTGGCAGCACCCACCAGACCCAGGCTCACCGGAATGACCAAGGGCTCTTTGACCGGCTGGCCCGGCGTGGCTGCGCAGCTCTGGCTGAAGTGCAGGGTGTAGGTCTGGGCCGCAGCGTCGTACTCGCCGCGGGCTGCTACGCGAGGTGTGCCGGCCTGGCTGTACCAGCGCTTGAACTGGGGCAGCAGCTTTTCCAGGGGGGAGTGCGGGTTGGCTTCGGCGATGGATTGCGCGAAGTCGTCGCAGGTCACGGCCTGGCCGTCAAAGCGCTCGAAATACAGCTTCATGCCGCGCTCAAAGCCTTTGCGACTGGTGAGCGTCTGCATCATGCGCACGACCTCGGCACCCTTTTCGTAAATGGTGACGGTGTAGAAGTTGTTGATTTCGATGTAGCTGTCAGGCCGCACCGGGTGGGCCATGGGGCCTGCATCTTCGGGGAACTGGGCCGTGCGCAGCACGCGCACGTCTTCGATACGCTTCACCGCGCGCGCGCTGGATTCGGCGCACAAGTCCTGGCTGAATTCCTGGTCGCGGAATACGGTCAGGCCTTCCTTGAGGCTCAGCTGGAACCAGTCGCGGCAGGTAATGCGATTGCCGGTCCAGTTGTGAAAGTACTCGTGCCCCACCACGCTTTCGATGTTGGCGTAGTCCACATCGGTCGCCGTGGCTTGATTCGCCAACACGTATTTGGTGTTGAAAATGTTCAGGCCCTTGTTCTCCATGGCACCCATGTTGAAGTCGGAGGTGGCGACGATCATGAAACGTTCCAGGTCCAGCGGCAGGCCGAAGCGGGCTTCGTCCCAGGCCACGCTGGCCATCAGGCTGTTCATGGCGTGTTCGGTCTTGTCCAGATCGCCGGGGCGCACAAACACTTGCAGCAAGTGGTCTTTGCCTGCGCGGCTGGTGATGCGCTGCTCGCGCGCCACCAGTTGGCCGGCCACCAGCGCAAACAGGTAGCTGGGCTTTTTGTGCGGGTCTACCCACTTGGCAAAGTGGCGGCCGTCTTCCAGATCGCCACTGTCCACCAGGTTGCCGTTAGACAGAAGCACCGGGTACTTGGCTTTGTCGGCACGCAGGGTGACGGTGTACATGGCCATCACATCCGGGCGGTCCAGGAAGTAGGTGATGCGGCGGAAGCCCTCGGCTTCGCACTGGGTGAAGAAGGAGTCGTTGCTCACATACAAGCCCATGAGCTTGGTGTTTTTCACCGGCACGCAGGTCGTGAAAATCTCCAATGCAAATGGCTCGTTGCCTTCAGGCAGGTTTTCCAGCACCAGCTGGTTGCCATCCATTTTGAAACTGGTGCCCTGGCCGTTGACAAGCACACGCGCTAGGTTCAGCTCCTCGCCGTCCAGACGCAGCGGCTGGGCCTGCACGTCGGGGTTGCGGCGCAAGGTCATCTTGTTGAGCACGCGGGTCTTGGAGGGGTCCAGGTCAAAGCTGAGATCGACGGTGTCGATCCAGAATGCGGGGGCGGAATAGTCGCCGCGGTGAATCACGGCGGCAGGGCCCGAGGCCTCACGAAGATGCAACATGGTGGGTCTCCAAAAAACGGGATGCGATCAAGGCGTTGTAATCAGGAACGATGGCCAGCACGTGCGGGCCCGTCAGTTCATCAGGGTGGTGGCTGCTGGCAATGCCTACGGCACGCATGCCGGCGCGTCGGGCCGCTTCGATGCCCAGCGGCGCGTCTTCAAACACGATGCAGCGCGAAGGCTCCACGCCCATGCGGCGTGCAGCCTCCAGAAAGATGGCCGGCTCCGGTTTACCCGGCAGACCTTCGTCACCGCCCACGGTGGTGAGCGGCGCAATCGGCATTTGCAGGTGCTGGTAGGCAAAGGCCTGGTTGTGGCGGTCGCCCGCCGTACCTACCCCCAGCTTGAGGCCGCGGCCATGTGCCAGGTTGAAAAACGCTTTGAACCCCGCTACTTCCGCAAAGATGGGCGAGAAGATTTCGCGGTACACCGCTTCTTTCTCATGCACGTGAGCCATAGCGGTGGCCTCGTCCATCTCCGGGTGGTCAAACAAGTCGCGCATGCACTCAATGCCGGTGCGGCCGGTCGTGCGGCGCATCAGGTCATCAATGTCCACCTGCAACTGTTTGCGGCGCGCGAACTCCACCCAGCTGTGTTTGTGCGAGGGCATGGAGTCGATCATGGTGCCGTCCATATCGAAAATAAAGGCCCCCACGCTTGTCATATGCCCTGCTTCAACGACGCCTGGATGAACACATCCAAGTCACCGTCCAGCACCTTCTGGGTGGCAGACACTTCCACGTTGGTGCGCAAGTCCTTGATACGGCTGTTGTCCAGCACATAAGAGCGGATCTGGTGGCCCCAGCCCACGTCGGTCTTGGTGTCTTCCAGCTTTTGCTGTTCTTCCTGGCGCTTGCGCAACTCGAAGTCGTACAAGCGGCTGCGCAGGCGCTTCCAGGCTACGTCCCGGTTGCTGTGTTGGCTGCGTCCGTCCTGGCACTGCACCACGATGCCGGTAGGGATGTGCGTCAAGCGGACCGCAGAGTCAGTCTTGTTGATGTGCTGACCACCGGCGCCGGATGCGCGGAAAGTGTCGGTACGCACGTCGGCGGGGTTGATATCGATCTCGATCGAGTCGTCAATTTCCGGATACACAAACACCGACGCAAACGAGGTGTGGCGGCCGCCTGAGCTGTCGAACGGGCTCTTGCGCACCAGTCGGTGCACACCGGTTTCGGTCCGCAGGTGGCCGAAGGCGTACTCGCCGTCGATCTTGATGGTGGCGCTCTTGATGCCGGCGGTATCGCCGTCGGTCAGGTCTTCCACATTGGCGGTAAAGCCCTTGCGCTCGGCGTACTTCAGGTATTGGCGCAGCAACATGCTGGCCCAATCGCAGGCCTCGGTGCCGCCAGCGCCGGCCTGGATATCCAGGAAGCAGGGCAGGGGGTCGGCCGGGTTGTTGAACATGCGTCGGAACTCCAGGCCTTCAACGATTTCGGTGAGCTTGGCGGTTTCCGTTTCAATGGTGAGCAGGCTCTCTTCGTCGCCTTCTTCTTTGCTCATCTCGTACAACTCGGTGTTGTCAGAGAGGTTGCTGGTCAGGTCGTTCAGGGTGACGACCACGCCATCGAGCATCTTCTTTTCTTTGCCCAGTTCCTGGGCTTTCTTGGGGTCGTTCCAGACCGAAGGATCTTCTAGCGATGCATTGACGGTGCGCAGGCGCTCGGCTTTGGCATCGTAGTCAAAGATACCCCCTGAGTTCCTGGGTCCTGCTTGTCAGATCTGCCAGGGTGGTGCCGATGAGGTTGATGCGTTCTGCTTCCATGATGCGGGTCCTGCTTGCTGTGTATATGGTTAACCCGCTATTTTAGTTGCCATCACCCCGTTGGGCTTTCGCTGGCAAAGGTGACGACGTGGTCCACCTCCGGCCGGATGCCAATCCACTCGCCGATGCGGTGGTCGTGGTGGCTGGGCACATGGGCCATGACCAGCTCGCCGGTGCGCAGTTCCAGGGTGTACAGAAACTCGTTACCGCGGAAGGCCTTGCTGACGATCCGGGCCTGCACCTCCGCCGTATCGTCGTGCACGATGTCATCCGCCCGCAGCAGGATGTCGCAAGGGCCAAGGCTCAGCCGGTCCTGCTCGTGCTGGTGGATTCCGTGCAGTTCGCCCAAGGGCGTGATCACGTGTTTGTGAGTGATGCCGTGTTCCTCGTGCAACTCGACCCGGGCGGAGGTGAAAACGCCGTGGCCGATGAAGTCGGCCACAAAGCGCGTCGCCGGCCGGTGGTAGAGCGTGTAAGCATCGGCCCATTGGTGCAGGCGCCCCTGGTGCATCACACCGATGAGGTCTCCGATGGCGAAGGCCTCTAATTGATCATGGGTGACAAACAGCGCCGTGGCGCCAGCGGCCTTGAGAATGGTGCGCAACTCCTGGGCCAGGCGCTCGCGCAGGTCCACGTCCAGGTTGGAGAATGGTTCGTCTAGCAACAGCAATTGGGGCTGCGGTGCCAAGGCCCGTGCCAGCGCTACCCGTTGTTGCTGGCCGCCTGACAGCTCATGGGGGTAGCGCGCGGCGTGTTCTTCCAACCCGACCAGGCGCAGCACCTCCTGCACACGGTCCCGCCGTTGCACCACAGGCAGTGCGTGGATGCCGAAAGCAATGTTTTTGCTCACATCCATATGCGGGAACAGGGCGTAATCCTGAAACACCATGCCCATTTGGCGGCGCTCGGGCGGCAAGGCCTTTCCGTCGCCACTGACCGTGACGCCACCGAGCGAAATCCGACCGGCGTGGGTTGCCTCCAGGCCGGCAATTGCGCGCAGCAACGTGGTCTTGCCGCAGCCTGAAGGGCCGATCAGTACACCGATTTCCCCGGCGCGCAGGCCAAAGCTCACACTGTCCACCGCAAGGGGCTGGGATGGGCGGTAGCGCACGCTGAGGTCTTGGAGTTCGAGGTACATGGGGAAAATTGTAGATATTTACAATTCTCATTCAGAGCCGCAGGGTCCCTCCGGGCTGTTCATCTCTTCGATTGCCCGTCCGTGCTTGCTCTTTTTTCCGACAAACTAACCTTTGCTTTGCGTGCGGTGCCAGCCAGGTTGGCCTTGATCCTGATGGGGGCACTGGTATCCCTACCGGTGCTGGCGCTGGTGGCCGCGGTGCTGCAGTGGGATGCGGTAGCGCTGGGACTTTTGCGTGAGATGGCCGCCACGGTGCTGCCCGACTATGCGGGTACGACGCTGTTCCTGTGCGTCGCGGTAGCACTCGGTGTGGGTGTGGTCGGAACAGCCAGCGCCTGTGCCGTGACTTTGTTTGACTTCCAGGGGCGCCGCCATTGGGAATGGGCCTTGCTATTGCCCCTTGCGATGCCTGCTTACGTGGTCGCGTATGCCTACACTGACTTTCTGCAGTTCAGTGGCCCGGCCCAAACCTGGATGCGAGACACCTTAGGGCTGGAAGGGCGCTTATTCCCTGAAGTGCGCAGCCTTGGGGGCGCAGCCCTTGTCTTCGTTTTTACCCTTTATCCCTATGTGTATCTGCTCGTGCGGGTAGCCCTGCTGGAGCGCGCTGCACACCTGATGGATGCGGCCCGCCTCATGGGCGCATCCCTCGGGCGCCGGGTGACACTCGTAGCCATTCCGCTCGCGCGGCCCGCCATCATGGCGGGTGTCGCACTGGCACTGATGGAAACACTGGCGGACTACGGAGTCTCCAGCTACTTCGGCATTCAGACCTTTACCGCAGGCATCTACAAGGCCTGGCTGGTACTGGACAGCCGGATTGCGGCGGCCCAGTTGGCCACGGCCCTGCTGGTGCTGATGGCTCTATTGCTGCGCCTGGAACTGCACGCCCGCCGTAACCTGCGCTATGCCAATGCCAAGGGACGCAGGGTTGCGGCGCAACCGGTCGCTTTGCAAGGCAGACGCGCACTGCTGGCCACGCTGCTGTGTTGCCTGCCCGTAATGCTCGGCTTTGTTTTGCCGGTCGTGTTTATGTTGCGTCCCTTGTGGCAAGCCTGGGGGCTGGAAGACAGCCCTCTGCCCTGGAGCAGCTTTGTGGGCTGGAGCTTCAATAGCTTCAAGCTCGCCGCGTTGACCGCAGTGCTGGCGAGTGCACTGGCGCTAGCGTTGGCGTTTGCCGCAAGGCGTAGCCCGACCCGCTTGACCCGCACCGTGGTCAGCCTGGCCGGCATGGGGTATGCGGTGCCGGGTGCGGTCATCGTGGTGGGCCTGCTGATTCCGGTGGCTTGGCTACAGGCTGCACGGCCGGAGTGGCAGGTGGGTTTCTGGATCAGCACCACCGTGATCGGCGTTGTCTGGGCCTATCTGGTGCGCTTTACGGCGGTGGCCTTGCACACCGTCCAGAGTGGCTACAACCAACTGCCGGCCACTCTGGACGAAACAGCCCGCATGCTGGGCGTGACCGGCTGGAGCCTGTGGTGGCGTGTGCATCGGCCCTTGCTAGTGCGCAGCAGCCTGGTGGCCGGGTTGCTGGTGTTTGTGGATGTGATGAAAGAGCTGCCAGCCACCTTGGTGCTGCGGCCCTTTGATCACGACACCCTGGCCGTGGTGGCCTTTCAGCTGGCGAAAGACGAGCGCTTGGGTGAAGCGGCGTTACCGGCCCTGGTGCTGGTGCTGGTGGGCCTGATCCCGGTGATATTTTTGAGTCGCACGCTCAATAAAAAAGCGGCCTGACCGCATTGCGCAGTCAAGCCGCCTGAGCGAAGTGCTTTGAGGCTTATTTGTAGCCCACGCGGTCCAGCATCTGCTGCACTTTGACCTGGTTCATGCCGACGATGCTCACGGGAATGGTTTCCGCCTTGAAGTTGCCACCGCTCATGCTTTCCAGTGCCGGGTTGCTGATCTTGATGCCCTTGGCGACCGGCCATTCGTTGTTGCCGTTGGCGAAGTACTCCTGTGCCTGGGGACTGGCCAGAAACTCGAGGAACTGCTGGGCGTAGGCCGGGTTCTTGGAGTTTTTCGCCATGGCGCCACCGGCAATGTTCACATGGGTGCCCCAGCTGCTTTGGTTGGGGAATACCACGCCGACCTTGTCCATCACCGCACGGTCTTCCGGCTTGTCACTGCGCATCAGGCGGGCGAGGTAGTAGGTGTTGGTCAACGCCACGCCGCATTCGCCGGAGGCTGTTGCCTTGATCTGGTCGGTATCGCCACCCACGGGATTGCGGGCCATGTTGCTGACCAAGCCCTTGAGCCAGGTTTCAGTGGTGGCGCTGCCCAGGTGCTCGTTCATGGCTCCGAACAAGCTCAGGTTGTAGGGGTGCGAACCGGAGCGGGTGCACAGCAAGCCCTTATTTTTTGGGTCTGACAGTTCTTCGTAGGTGTCCACATTCTCTTTGGACACGCGGGCCTTGTTGTACACAATCACGCGAGCACGGGTACTGAATCCATACCAATAAGTACCTTCAGCACTGGTCTTGCCGCGCAACTGGGCAGGAATGGCGGTATCCAGCGCCTTGGACTTCACGGGGGCAAACAAGCCGTCCACCTCGGCACGCCACAGGCGCGAAGCATCCACCAGCAGGATCACGTCGGCGGGAGACGCAGTGCCTTCGGCTTTCAGGCGCTGCAGAATGCCCGCATCATCCGCATCCACGCGCTTGATCTGGATGCCCGTGGCCTGGGTGAATGCGGAGTAGAGCTGCACGTCACCGGGGTAGTGGCGGGCGGAATACACATTGAGCACCTTGTCTTGTGCCTGGATGGCGGGCGAACAAACGCCGAGAACGGCAGCGGCAAGCGCAAGGCGGCGGACAGAAAGCTTATTCATGTGGATGAAGCGAGGTAGTTGCGAATCAAAATGAGAGACGTTCTCATTTTAGGAGCCGCAATTCAGCCCCACAAAATCAACGGATAAAGCGTTCGATCAGGGCTGCCAGCACCTCCGGTTGGTCGTGGTGCATCATGTGGCCGGCGTCCTCGATGCGGGCGATTTCCACCTGCGGCACCACCTTCAGGCGCTCATGGTATTCGGCCAGGGTGAACTTGCCTTTCCACCACATTTCCAGGCTGTTGTCGGAGGCCTCCACGGCCAGCACCGGCATGCTCAGGCGCTGGTAAATGGCCAGCACTTCTTCCACGCGATAGAGCTGCGCGCTGGTGACCTTGTGGGCCGCATCGCCCAGGATGGACCAACTGCCATCGGCGTTTTCAGCGGCCCAATGGCGGGCCAGCCAAGCGGCTTTGTCGGCCCCCAAGCGCGGGTTGGTTTTCATGAGGCGGCGGGCTACCCCGTCTGCGCTGTCATACGCCTTGAGCTCCATATCGCCTGCATGCAGCTTTTTGAGTTCATCCATCCAGGTGGCAAAGCGGCCGGGTGCTTGGGCAGGAATGGTGGCCGGCATGCCGAAGCCTTCCAGGTTCACCAACCGGCGTATGCGCTGGGGCCGCACGCCCCCGTAAAGCATGACCACGTTACCGCCCATGCTGTGACCCACCAGGTTCACTGGTTGGTCAGGGGCGTAGTGGTCGAGCAAAAAATCCAAGTCGGCCAGGTAGTCGGGCACCCAATAGTTGTCCGTTCTCGGCACTTTGGTTTTGCCGTAGCCCCGCCAGTCGGGGGCAATGATGTAGTGGTCCTCGCTGAAGGCATCCACCACAAACTGGTAGCTCGCAGCCACGTCCATCCAGCCGTGCACCATCACCAAGGGCGTTTTATCCGGGCCGGGCTCTCCCCACACTTGCACGTGGTAATCCAGGTTGCGGATGGGAATGAATTCGCTTTGATGCGGGCGTCGGGCTTGGTACATTGTGCAAATCATAAGGACATAAGAGGAGACAAGGCATGGCCGTCAGTCAAGGCAGAGACACATCCAAGGGGTCACAACTTCCCGCAGGCTACGCAGCCTTGCACAGCCAATTTCGCTGGGAGGTACCGCAGCACTTCAACATGGCTCAGGTGTGCAGCCGGCGCTGGGCAGAGCTGCCGGATGCTACGAAAAGAGTAGCTGTCCGCGCATATTCCTCGGGCGCTAGCGATACTTTTTATACTTATTCGCAACTGCAGGAGCAGGCCAACCGTCTCTCCAACGCGCTGTCCAAGCTGGGCGTGCAGCGCGGGGACCGCGTGGGCATCGTGCTGCCCCAGCGGTTTGAGACCGCAGTGGCCTACATGGCGGTGCTGCAACTGGGGGCAGTGGCCATGCCCCTGTCCATGTTGTTCGGGCCGGAGGCGCTGGAGTTCCGCTTGCAGGACAGTGAAGCGGTCGTCGCCATTTGCGATGCCGGCTCACTGCCTGCGCTGGCCAGCGTGCGCCAGACTTGCCCGCAATTGCGCGCGGTCTTGGGTGTGGGCTTGCAGGAGGCAGACGCAGTTTTGTTGACCGGGCCTCAAGATGCCCGCTTTGAGGTTGTTTTGCAGGCAGAGCCCGCCATGTTTGAGCTGGTGAACACCTTGGCCGAGGAACCCGCAGTGCTCATCTACACCAGCGGCACCACCGGCAACCCCAAGGGTGCGCTGATTCCCCACCGCGCGCTCATCGGCAACCTGAGTGGTTTTGTGGCCAGCCAGAACTGGTTTGGCTTCGACGGCAAAAAGAACCGCAGCTCCAAGGCCGTGTTCTGGTCGCCGGCCGACTGGGCGTGGACAGGCGGGTTGATGGATGCCTTGCTGCCTACGTTGTACTTCGGCCGCCCCATCGTGGCTTACAACGGCCGCTTCAGCCCGCAAACCGCGTTGGAGCTGATGCGCGACTGTGGTGTGACCCACACCTTTTTGTTTCCCACTGCCCTCAAAGCCATGATGAAGGCCTACCCGGGAGCCAAGGGCAAGACGGTGCGCAGACAGTTCAAGCTTCAGCTCGACGCCATCATGAGCGCGGGGGAAGCGGTGGGCGACGCTGTTTTTGGCTATTGCGAGCAGCAGCTGGGTGTTACGCCGAACGAGATGTTCGGCCAGACAGAGATGAACTACATCGTCGGCAACTCCAGCCGCCACTGGCCTGCCAAGGGGGGCAGCATGGGCATGGGCTACCCCGGCCACCGCGTGGCGGTGATTGACGACGCCGGCAAGGAATGCCCCGTAGGCGTGCCCGGCGACGTGGCACTCCACCGATTCGATGTGCACGGCCAACCTGACCCCATCTTCTTTTTGGGCTATTGGAAGAACCAGAAAGCTACGGATGCCAAGTTCACCGGCGATTGGTGCCGCACCGGCGACCTCGCAGTGCGCGATGCCGAAGGCTATCTCTGGTACCAGGGCCGGAGTGATGATGTGTTCAAAGCGGCTGGCTACCGCATCGGC
Organism: Curvibacter sp. Hmag1.1; assembly: GCF_059769165.1. NCBI lineage: Bacteria > Pseudomonadati > Pseudomonadota > Betaproteobacteria > Burkholderiales > Comamonadaceae > Curvibacter > Curvibacter sp. Hmag1.1. The sequence goes on along the minus strand of NZ_JBMBGX010000002.1, from coordinate 886,624 downwards.
CCCGGCGAGATCGAGAACTGTCTGGTCAAACACCCTGCTGTCATCAACGCCGCCGTGGTGCCCAAGCCCGACCCAGAGCGGGGTGCGCTGGTCAAAGCCTATGTGGTCATTGCTACTGATTTCATAGCTGCTTGCGCAGAAGATACGGGGGCCAAGGCCCGTTTGCATGCCCAACTGACCCTGGACCTGCAAGCGCACGTCAAAGGCCAGTTGGCGCCCTACGAGTACCCCAAAGAGATCGAGTTTGTCGACGCTTTGCCAATGACCACCACTGGCAAAGTGCAGCGCCGCGTGCTGCGTCTGCAAGAGGAGGCACGCGCGAAGGCGCTTGCCGCTTAGAAGGTTTCCCAGTCGTCATCCCCTCCAGCCTTGGCGGTCACTGCCTTGGCTGGGGCGGGCGCAGCGGGCTTGGGCAAGGCTTGCGCTGCTTTGGGGCTTGCGGTAGGCGTTGGTTTTGGCGGAGTTTTCGCATGAAGTGCACGGCGCTCTTCACCCGCAAATGGCTGCTTGGCCGACTCCGGAGCACGTACCTGTACCTTGCGCGTGCTCTGCGCGCCGTCTAGCTTGAAAATGGAAACCGTGCTCACCAACTCGGCCGATTGCGACTTCAGGCTGCTCGCGGCGGCGGCAATTTGTTCCACCAAGGCAGCGTTCTGCTGGGTGGCACGGTCCATATGCGCAACCGCCTCGCCCACCTGTGCCACGCCCAGAGACTGCTCGTTGCTGGCGGAGCTGATCTCGCCCATCATGTCGGTCACACGTCGGATGGAGGTGACCACCTCGGTCATGGTGGCTCCCGCCTCATTGACAAGGGCGGAGCCTTGTTCCACCCGCTCCACACTGGCGTTGATGAGGGACTTGATTTCCTTAGCCGCCTCAGCGCTGCGGCCAGCCAATGCGCGTACTTCGGAAGCTACCACCGCGAATCCACGGCCTTGCTCCCCCGCGCGAGCAGCCTCGACGGCGGCATTCAGGGCCAGGATATTGGTCTGAAAGGCAATGCCGTCAATCACGGCGATGATGTCCGAGATCTTGCGTGAGGAGTCATTGATCTCTTTCATGGTGTCCACCACCCGACCCACCACATCGCCGCCGCGTGCGGCCACCGTAGAGGCGCTGGACGCCAGCTGATTCGCCTGGAGTGCGTTTTCTGCGTTGTGCTTGACCTGTGCGCTCAGCTCCTCCATGGACGCAGCAGTCTCTTCCAAGGAGCTCGCTTGCTGCTCAGTACGCGCACTCAGGTCATTGTTACCCTGGGCAATCTCTGAGCTGGCAGACTCCACACTTTCGGAACCTTGCCGCACTGTTTGCACCACTTTGGCGAGGCTCTGGCGCATGGACTCCAAGGACTGCAACAGCACTGCTATTTCATCCCGACCATTGGCGACGAGTGCGCGTGTCATGTCGCCGGTGGACATTTCCTGAGCTGCCTTCACTGCATCTTCAACAGGTTTGGTGATCGCACGGGAGATCAGGATGGCGAGGGCAGCACCAATGACCAGAGCAGTTACCAATGCACAGATCACTGTGATCTTGCCGGTTTTAACTACTGCCTGGGTCTCGCTCCAAACGGTCTCACCATCCTTGGCGTTGTAGGCCGAGACGATGTCCAGTTCCTTCATGGCCGCCTCAAATGCTTTGCCCACCTGTTCCCGGAACATCTCTTCGGCCATAGTGGCGTTGTTGACACTGGACAGCTCCAGCATCTTGGCGTCTGCCGCAGCCCAGTCGGCGAAATGCTTTTGAAAGTTGGTGAGTGCTTTGGCCTCTTCCTCAGAGTCCAGTACAGCACCGGCGCGCGCAACGACTGCTTCCACCGATTTGCGGGACTCTGCGATGCGTTTTTCCTGCTCTTTCTTGACGTTGGGGTCGGAGGTCAACAAATGGAGCGCCTCTGCACGCCGGATGGCGCCAAGCATGTTGTTCAAGTCAGACGTGTACTGGACGCTGGGCAGATTGTTGGTCGCAATCCGCTCCGTTTTGACCGAGAGGTTGGATAGCTGGAGCAATGCCATAACCCCCAGCAATGTGGTCAGAGCCAGCACACTGGCAAAACCCAGCATGAGCTTGGTACCGATTTTCAGATTTGAGAGATTCATGGATGCGAGGGCCTGCGAACTTCTTGGGCTGCAGGGGTTATTGTTTTCACGACGAACAAATGCTAGCGCGTTGCGACATCCCACACGCAAGGGTTATCCCTGCACCGAACGACGATGCGTGGGATACTGCGCGCGCTGGCATTTATCCAACCCTTTTTACTTCGGCATTTCCCATGAATCTTGTACCCCTCGGTCAAAGCGATCTGCGCGTAACGCCCATCTGCCTGGGCACCATGACATTCGGCGAGCAGGTGGATGAACCCACCTCACACGCCATCCTGAGCCGCTCGCTGGAGCGGGGCGTGAACTTCATCGATACGGCAGAGATGTACTCGGTGCCTCCGCGCGCTGAGACCTTTAACCTGACCGAAAAAATCATCGGCAATTGGCTCAAGGCCAACCCCGGTGTCCGCGAAAAGCTGGTGATCGCCACCAAAGTAGCCGGCCCCTCGCGCGGCATGCCCTGGGTGCGCAATGGCAGCAGCAACCTGACTGCAGAAGACATCGTGGCAGCTTGCGATGGCAGCCTGCAGCGCATGAATATCGACGTCATCGATCTGTATCAGATCCATTGGCCGGTGCGCCATGTGCCCATGTTCGGCGGCATGTACTACAACCCCGCCAACGAAAACGTAGGCGGCAGCGCTATCGAAGAGCAGTTGCGCGCTATGGATACTTTGGTCAAGGCTGGCAAGGTGCGCGCAATCGGTCTGTCGAACGAAACTTCGTATGGGGTGCATGAGTTTGTGCGCCTGGCAGAGCAGCATGGCCTGCCCCGCATTGCCACCGTGCAGAACAACTATGGCCTGCTCGCCCGCACGGCTGAGAACGGTCTGGACGAAACCATGCACCGTCTGGGTGTCTCTCTGTTGCCTTATTCGCCTTTGGCGTTTGGTTTGCTTACCGGCAAATACGACGAGGAAGGCCTGCTGGGCGAGAACGTGTCGCCCGATGTGCGCCTGCGCAAGTTCGAGTCCACCCGCAAGCAGCGATGGGGCCGCCCCGACGCGCTGAAGGCAGCCCGCAAGTACAACGCGCTGGCCCGCGAGTACGGCTTCACGCCCAGCCAGATGGCTTTGGCTTTCTGTTACACCAAGTGGCAGGTGGCCAGCACGATCATCGGTGTGCGCACCTTGGAGCAGCTTGATGAAAACATCGAGGCTTGGGGCACGGTGCTGCCCGAAGAGCTGCTCAAAAAGATCGACGAAGTCCGCTGGGAAATCCGCGATCCGGCGGTGTAACGCGAACAGAGGCGCAAGGCGTATGAAAATATGCCCCTATGGCCAAAAAAGACCACGTCTCTGAAACCCCTGCCACCCAGCTGCTCAAAGCGAACAAAGTGGCATTCACCGAGCACCCCTACGAATATCTGGAGCATGGCGGCGCTCAGCACAGCGCGGCGGTGCTGGGCTTCGATCCGTTTACCGTCGTCAAAACCCTGATCATGCAAGACCAGGACGCCAAGCCCCTGGTGGTGCTGATGCACGGCAACCGCAAGGTGTCCACCAAGAACCTGGCGCGCCAGATTGGCGCCAAGTCGGTAGAGCCTTGCGCGCCGGAGGTGGCCAATCGTCACAGCGGTTATCTGGTGGGCGGAACCTCCCCATTCGGCACGCGCAAAACCATGCCTGTGTTTATTGAGTCCACCATTCTGGAGTTGCCCCGCATCTGCATCAATGGCGGCCGGCGCGGGTACCTCGTAGGTATTGATCCCCAGGTTTGTAGGGAGTTACTGGGCGCCAAGCCTGTACAGTGCGCGCTGGAAGAGTGATTGGAGAACCTGTTTTGAATCCTGTTTTGTACCCCTTGTTGGCCACGGTAGCCTCTTACCTGATCGGCTCTTTGTCGTTTGCCGTCATCGTCAGCCGTCTGATGGGGCTGAACGACCCGCGCACCTACGGCAGCAAAAACCCCGGCGCCACCAATGTGCTGCGCTCCGGCTCCAAGGCAGCTGCAGTTGTTACGCTGCTGCTCGATGCCGTCAAAGGCTGGTTGCCCGTGGCTGCCATCCAGTGGTGGGGCCAGCCTTATGGCTTGGGCGAGGGCACCATGGCCTTGGCAGGTTTTGCTGCCTTCATCGGCCACCTGTACCCGGTGTTCTTCAGGTTTGTGGGTGGAAAAGGTGTGGCGACTGCACTGGGTGTGTTGGTCGCCACCAGCGGCTGGCTGGCGCTGGCGACAGGCCTCACTTGGCTCATCGTGGCGTATGCTTTCCGCTACTCGTCTTTGGCGTCTTTGGTGGCAGCATTGTTTGCGCCCGCGTATTACGCCTTTGGCGATGGCGTGGCGTGGGTAACGGACCGCAACCTATTGCTCTCCACTGCAGTGATGTCCATCTTTCTGATTTGGCGCCACTCGGAAAACATCTCCCGCCTGGTCAAAGGCACTGAGTCCAAACTGGGCAAGAAGAAAGAAGCGGCCAGGTAAGCCGCCGCAGCCGCGAGGCAGGTTCAGGCCATGCTCAGGGCTTGGCTACCCAGCTGCAGCAGAAAGAAGTGGTTGAGCGGCGTGCGCACCGCCACCGAAGGCAGGGCCGAACGGATGCGCGGTGGAGTGTCACCCGTGGCATGCAGGCGAGGGTTGTTGTGGAACTCGCCGTTTGCCTTGCCGATGATCACCACAAAAGGCTGATTGGCCTTGATGCTGCGCCGGACGACCACTGCCAGCTCGTCGTTGTCCAGCCGTACATAGGTTCCGGGCGGGCACAAGCCCACAGCACGTACAAGCGCCTGGCCGATTTCGTCAACCCCTGCAGTGGCACGTGCCATCACCGAACGGGCTGATTCAATGGCGCTGCGGCCGGTACGGGAGGCCCGTGGGGAGATCATCGCCGCGTACCGGTCCACCACTTTCAGGATACGCGTCAGCCGCAGTGTGCCGTTGGCGTTCTCCGGGGTGTCGCGGTCTACGGCATCGTCGTGATGGCTGGAGACAATGTCCAGCCAATCATCATCTGCCACCCCCAAATTGGCCAGCATCATGGCGCCTTTGATAGGGTGGGCACGAATGGCATCCTGCTGAACTTGGTTGGGGCGCTCCGTTTGCGTGGCCAACTGGTCTTGCAGCGCCGTCATGGCCACGTTCATCGTGAGCGCAGCATGCACCAGGCTGTTGCGCTCTTTGAGCGGCAACCGCAGTTCACCAGCTACCAGGTGGCACAGCACTGCGCATACCAGCGCGTGAGATGCGCTGTAGCCCACAGGCGAATTGCTTGCCAGCTGGAACAAGAGATAAAGGCCCACATCCGGGTCCCGTTGCAGCAGGCCTTGCATCCACCGGTCGTACTGGAGCACGCGGTGTGCAAACTGCTGCGTGGTGCCGGGGCTGCCCAGAATCACGCCAAGGCCAGACTCCAGGTCCGACCACTGGCCTAGCAAATCTTCGTAAGCGTTCTCGTCCTGCACGTCCATGCTGTTGGTCAAAAGCGTTTTTCCAGCACCATCTGGTCGTTGGTACGGTTCATTTGGAAGCGATTCAGGAAACTGTTGCCAAGCAATACGTAAGGCATAGGAGAGGGCGTGATAACAGCTTCCACGCCTCCTACGGTGATATCGCCTAAGCGGACGTTGTCCAATGTCATGCGCCAGCCTGGAACTACGCCATTGGCGGTGTTCATTTGCACCCGATCACCGTTTTGGTACTTCAGACCAATGCGATCTGCCTCTGAAATGCTCAGTGCAATGGAAGTAGCACCCGTGTCCACCATGAACCGAACGATACGGCCATTGATCTGGCCTTCACTGGTGAAGTGACCTCCGGGGCCCGCAGTCAACACGACCCGAGAACCGCTGGACTGTTGTCCAGCATTGCTACCCACGCTGGCCGGCGCATCGCCCACCCGCAGCGTCATGCGCTTGCCGGCAACTTCGACGACCACCGAGTCACCCTGCATGGAAACCACCTTCACACCCTTGTGCGTGGCGCCAATAGCCACGCTTTTGGGGAAACCGCCGTCCACAATCAGCAGCGCCTTGTCGCCCAGCGTTCCATTAATGGCTACCGTCTGGCCCCATACAGTGGGGGCCAGCAGCAGGGCGAACAGAAAGCGGGCGGCGGTGCGCATCAGTCGCGGAAGTTATTGAAATCCAGAGGCGTATCTTTGAGCGCGCCCTTGTCACCGGTCATCTCTTTCTTCATCAACGCGATGGCAGCTTGCAAGTCATCACGCTTTGCGCCAGTGACGCGCACTTTTTCTTCTTGGATAGCGGCTTGCACTTTGATTTTGCTATCTTTAATGAGGCGCTGGATCTTCTTGGCCAAATCGGCCTGAATGCCGTCTTTCACCTTGACGACCCGCTTGACCTTATCCCCGCCCATCTTCTGCATGTCACCAATGTCGAGGAACCGCACGTCCACGCTTTGTTTTGCGAGTTTGCTACGCAGCACATCCAGAATTTGCTCCAGCTGGAAATCGGCATCACCAATGATCGTGATTTCCTTGTCCTTGATTTCAATACTGGCAGAGGTGCCTTTAAAGTCAAAGCGGGTGCTAATTTCTTTGGCAGAGTTTTCTACGCCGTTCTTGACCTTGACCAAGTCGGCTTCGCATACGGTATCAAATGAGGGCATGGGCTCGCTCTAAAAAATGCAATGAGACAATCTGGGAATGGTAGTCGAGAAAAACATTCCCCTGCAGGCGTTTAACACGTTCCGTATCGTCGCCAAGGCCCATGCCCTGGCCCGAATCACCCACGAACAGGACGTCCGGGACCTGTTGGCCGACCCCGAATGGGCCGCCACGCCCAAGTTTGTGCTGGGCGGTGGCAGCAATATCGTGCTGACAGGCGACGTGAAGCCTTTGGTGCTCAAGGTCGAGGTGCCGGGCCTCAAAGTGGTGAGCGAAACCTCCAAAGCGGTGATTGTGGAAGCCGGCGCCGGCGAAAACTGGCACGACTTCGTGACCTGGACGCTGGACCAGAACCTGCCGGGCATGGAAAACATGGCCCTGATTCCCGGCACGGTGGGCGCCTCGCCAGTACAAAACGTGGGCGCCTATGGCGTGGAGCTGCAAGACCGCTTTGACTCGCTGGACGCCATCGACCTGCAAACCGGCCAGGTCTTCACCCTGAATGCCGCGCAATGCGCCTTTGGTTACCGCGACTCGGTGTTCAAGCACGCCAGCAGCGGGGAAATGGACATGCACCAACCCATGGGCCTGAAAGACCGCGCTTTGATTCTGCGGGTGCGCTTTGCCTTTCCCAAGGTGTGGAAGCCCGTGCTGGGCTATGCAGACATCGAGCGCAAGATGGTCGAACATGGCGTGACCGAGCCCACCCCGCGCCAGATTTATGACTGGGTGTGCGAAGTGCGGCGCGCCAAGCTGCCGGACCCGGCAGTCATCGGCAATGCCGGCAGCTTCTTCAAAAACCCGACCGTCACCGCCGAGCAGTGCGAAGACATCATCGCCCGCGACCCCAAGGTCGTGCACTACCGGCTGGACAACGGCTCAGTCAAGCTGGCCGCAGGCTGGCTCATCGACTCCTGTGGCTGGAAGGGCAAATCGGTGGGCCAAGCCGGCGTCTATGAAAAGCAGGCGCTGGTGCTGGTGAACCGCGGCGCCGGGGTGGACGGCAACGGTGCCACCGGCGGCGAAGTCATGACCCTGGCCAAGGCCATACAAACCAGCGTGTACGAACGTTTCGGCATCCTGCTGGAACCAGAACCGGTGGTCATCTAAACCCCTGCTTTGCAGTCAGAAGCCCGAAGGGGCTACCCTGTCTGCATGAAAAACATATTTGTTCTCGGTGGCACCGGCTTCGTCGGGCGCCACGTGGTCCAGAAACTGGTCAAGCAAGGCTACGCGGTGACTGTCGCCACCCGGCGCGCCGTCAATGCGCGCGACTTGCAAACCCTGCCCACGGTCACGGTGGCCGAGCTCAATGTCCATGAGCCCGTGGCCTTGCAGCAGGCGCTGGCCGGGCACGACGCGGTGGTGAACCTGGTCGCCATCCTCCATGGCTCCGAGGTCGCATTTCAGAAAGTGCATGTGGACCTGCCCGCCAAGCTGGCCCATGCTGCGGTGGCTGCCGGTGTGCCGCATGTAGTGCATGTCAGCGCACTGGGTGCCAACCCCCAGCAGCCGGACGCGGCGCCGTCGCGCTACCTGCGCAGCAAATCCCGCGGCGAGCTGGCCCTGAGTCATCCGGCCCTGGCTGTGTCGGTGCTGCGCCCCAGCGTCATCTTCGGGGCGGAAGACAAGTTTTTGAACATGTTTGCCAAGCTGCAGCATGTGTTTCCCTTCATGCCGCTCGCAGGTGCCCATGCGCGCTTTCAGCCGGTGTGGGTGGAAGACGTTGCCACCGCAGTAGTGCGTCTGGTGCAATCACGTGCTGCGGCAGGGGCCACCGGTGTGTGGGAGGCTTGCGGTCCGCAGGTCTACACCCTGGGCGCGCTGGTGCACGGCGCAGGGGTATGGGCCGGCATTGCCGAAGGACGTGGCCGCCCGGTGATTCCGCTGCCAGAGTGGGCAGGTCGATTGCAGGCCGCCTTGATGCAGCTCGCCCCCGGCGAGCCGCTCATGAGCGGTGACAACCTCGATTCGATGAAGGTGGACAACGTGGCCAGTGGCTCAGAGGCGGGGCTGATCGACTTGGGCATTCAAGCCGCAGCGCTGGAGCCCATTGCCATGGACTATCTGCAGCGCGGCCTGCCCGGCCACGGCTTGTTAGGCCTGCGCCGCCGCACCTGAAGGCGCTGCATTTGCAGCAGCCAGGCACTTTTGCATGGCTGCTTGCAGCTGGCCGATTTGCACCGGCTTGGTCACAAAGTCGTTCACGCCGGCGGCCAGCGCCTGCTCTTTGGCGTCATTCATGACATCCGCCGTCAGCACGATGATGGGCACCTGCGCAATCGGGCCCGCCATGGCGCGAATGGTGCGGGTCGCGGTCAACCCGTCCATGATGGGCATGTGCACGTCCATCAGCACGAGGTCAAACATTTCGCGCTCGGCGGCTTCCACCGCCAGCTGACCGTTTTCGCAGAAGGTGGCTTTGCAGCCCATCTTGTCCAACAAAATGCCCACAAACTTGCGGTTCACCGGGTGGTCTTCTGCCACCAGCACGCGCAGCGCGTTCAAAGGCGGCGGTGCATCGGTTGCTGGTGCGCTTGCCTCGCTTGCAGACGCATCGGTGGGCGCGGCCACGGGCGCGGGCTTGGTGAACGATTGAATGTTCACCGGCGCTACGGCCGCAGGTGGGGCAGGGCAGGTGGTAAAGGGCAGATGCAGGGTGAACACCGAGCCCTTGCCCAGCGTGCTTTCCACCTCAATCGCGCCCCCCATCATGCGGGCCAGGGTTTGCGAAATTTCCAGTCCCAGACCAGTGCCGCCAAACTTGCGGGCCAGCCCACCGTCCACCTGGTAAAAGCGCTGGAACAGGCGGGACAACACATGGTCATCCATGCCGATGCCGGTGTCTTCCACCAAAAAGGCCAAGCCGGTATTGCCATCAGTGCGGGGGCGGGAGACGATGGTCAGCGTCACACCCCCGTGGTCGGTGAACTTCAGCGCGTTGTTCACCAGGTTGAACAAAATCTGCTTCAGGCGGGTGGCGTCCGCCAGCACCCAGGCCGGCAGCTCTGCTTGCACCACGATGGAGAACTTCAGTTGCTTTTCCACCGCCAGTGGGTGCATCAGCGCGTTTACCTCGTTCAACAGGGCTGGCAGCTGCACTGGTTCGGGGTTCAGCGTCATCTTGCCGGATTCGAGGGCTGACACATCCAATATGTCGTTCAATAGTGTCAGCAAGTGGTTGGCCGAGCCTTTGGCGGTCTTGATGTAGTCGGTCTGCGCGGTGGTGAGCGGCGTGCTCTCCAACAGGCTCATCATGCCCAGCATGCCGTTGAAGGGGGTGCGCAGCTCGTGGCTCATGTTGGCCAGGAACTGGCTCTTGCCCCGGTTGGCGGCTTCAGCGCGGAAATGCGCTTCCCGCAGCTCGTGGGTCAGATCTTCCAGGGCCTGGCGTTCTTGCTCCTGGCGGCGTTGGCGCAATGCCAAAGCGCCTGCTGCCATCAACAGAAACACAAGCTGCGCCAGCGTGAGGCGGATGATCTGGTTGTTCTGCTCCAGCATGGTCTTGTCCTGGCTCTCCAGCAGGGCGGCAATCTCCGAGGTGGCTGCCAAGCTCAGCGCTTGTACATCCACCCCCACCGTATTGAATTCCTTGAGTAAATCGGCAAGGTCTTTTTTGTTCAAGGGGGTTGCCGCCATGACGCGGTCCGCCTGTTGCACCACCTCCTCCACATGGGGCATGGCCTTTTTGTACTCAGCCCGGTGGGTAATCAGGTCGGTGGTCGGGTTATCGCGCAGCAGGCTCAGGCGGCTCAAAAACAGGTCATAGCGCAGGGTCAGGTTGTCAGCGTCCGGGGCTCCAGGGCGGATGACATTGGCCTCCAGCGTCTGGCGGAAGCGCAAAAACTCCCGCTCAAACTGGAACACCAGCGCCGTGATGGAGTCTGCACGCAGATCGTTGGCCCGCTCGATAGCCCGCTTCTGGGTGATCTGCAAGGCCAGCAAAATGGCCATGGCCACCGCCAGCACGCCGGTGCCCACGGCGAGCCAAAGCAGGTAGCGCTTGTTTTTGCTGGAGCCGTTCAATGGAAGCCCTTATTCCACCGCAATCGACTTCAACTGCCAGGCCGAGCGCTCGTAGTACACGTTGGAGCGTAGCTCTGCCTTGGTATCAAAGGGGTAAACGATGAACAGCGGCCCCTTGGTGCGCACCGGAATGGCCTGGTCGTTCATCTGGTGGGCCACGATCACGTCGAACTTGGTGGCGTCGTCAAACGGAATACTGGTCTGGTAGTCGTTCAGTGCTGCGGCCTTGAGCGTGGTGCCGCTGGCCTTGGCTGCGGCCAAAACGTCGCGCAGCAAAGGGCCCTTGAATTTGATGGGGTTTTTGTCCCAGGGGGTCTTGGTACTGAAGGTCTGCTGCGGCAGCTTTTCCAGCATGGTCAGGTCAAAGGCGGCGCCGTCAGCGCTGTTTTTGTCAGCCACCTTGCCGGTGATGGTCAATATCACCTTGCCCTTGGCGGGCTCCAAAGCGAAGGCGCACGAGTGTGCTGCCATCCATACACAAGCTGCTGCAATGAGGGGGCGTCTGGCAATGATCATCCTGAAACTCCTAGTGTGTGAATGGGCTGGGCTAGTGTAGTCCACGAGCCCTCGGTTTAACAATTAAATCGGCATTTTTGGTGGATTCATAAATTGTGCTGCGGCTGTAGGGGCAATGCCTGCAATTCACTATTATTTTGATAGCTGCTTGCGCATATTTCACGGGCGCCAGGTGCCAATTTGATGGGTAAAGTCTGGGACAAACCAACCGGTAGCCAGAGTCGCAAACAGCGTGCCCTGCTCGGGTACAGTCGGGGCAGAAAATAGAAGGGTGGAGGGAGCATGCTGATCAAATCAGCCGACGACAAGAGCAAGCGGCTAGCGCTGCTGGAAGACTTGCAAAAGTCCAATTTGCTGGACAGCCGGCAGAAAGACTGGCTGCGCGACGAACTGCGCAACCTGCGGGCGGGCATCAAAGGCGAAAAAGCTGCCGCGTTTTATTTGGACGGCCACTACAAAGACGCTCAATTCAACGTGCTCCTCCACGACCTGCGCTTTGTTGTGGATGGCGAAGTGGCGCAGATCGACCACCTGGTCATCAACCGCACCGGCTACATGGTACTGATTGAGACCAAAAACTACTCGGGCGACTTGGAAGTCAACGCCCATGGCGAATTCACCGTGCGCTATGGGCGCGAGCGCTACGGCATCCCATCCCCCTACGAGCAAAGCCGTCGCCACGCGCGCATCCTGGGCAAGCTGCTGGAGCGGCTGGAGATCAGCACCCGCACCGACAAGCTGCCCGAGTTCCACAACGTGGTCATGATGCACCCCCAGGCCATCATTGAGCGGCCAGCCCCCAAGGTGTTTGACACCAGTTTTCTCATCAAGGCAGACCAGTTCCCCAGCTGGCACAACAAGCTGGGTGACAGCGTGAGCACCGGCGGCCTGTTTAAGGCGCTGCTCAACGTGCGCAGCTTGGACACCATCAAGGAATGGGGCGAAAAGCTCAAGCGCCAGCACCGTCCGGCGGACCAGCTTGCGCTGCCAGACTTCATGCAGCCCAAGCCGCATTTGGCGCAGGCTGCGCAAGCACCCAAACCCGCAGCGCCAAAGGCGGAACCTGCTGCGGTTGCGCCTGCTGAGGCCGATGCCTCATTGGCCAAAAAGCTCATTTGTGCCCACTGCCGTGAGAAGATCAGCTACCCCGAAGGCAAGTTCTGCTGGAACAACGTCAAGCGCTTTGGTGGGTTGCAGTATTGCCGGGAGCATCAGGGATTATTTGAATGAGTTCGCCTGTGGAAAATGGCAGGCACAGCGGATCACAGTTTATGCTCATAGTGTCCTGACCATGCAGTTCATATCCAATGGCCCCGACATTCCCGATGCGCTCTTGCAAGCGCACGAGGAAGGCAGCGTGGTGTTTTTCTGCGGTGCGGGCATTTCCTATCCAGCAGGGCTGAAGGGCTTCGATTGGCTAGTTGATGAGATTTATCGCCTGTGCGGTACGGGACGAAAGCGGCTGGAAGAAAAGGCATTCCAGAACAAGCAGTTCGACACCACATTGAACCTGCTTGAGGATCGCTTACCCGGCGGACGCCTTGGCTTGGCCATGCGTAAATCTTTGGTCAAGGCATTGAAACCCAATCTGCGCAAGAAGGGCGCTATCGATACCCATTCAGCGCTTCTCACCTTGGGACGCGGCAGGGATGGTGCGTTGCGCCTTGTTACCACCAACTTCGACCAGGTGTTTCACAAGGCGGCCAAACGCACGGGCCAGGTGCTCCAAGCATATGGAGCTCCAATGTTGCCGGTCCCTAAGAACAGTCGATGGAACGGGCTAGTCTTCCTGCACGGGCTGCTACCCGACAAACCGGACGACACTGCATTGAAGCGTCTCGTTGTCACGAGTGGTGACTTTGGCCTAGCCTACCTCACCGAACGTTGGGCAGCGCGCTTTGTGAGTGAATTGTTTCGCAACTATGTCGTTTGCTTCGTGGGCTACAGCATCAACGATCCGGTGCTTCGCTACATGATGGATGCATTAGCCGCTGACCGGATGCTTGGAGAAAGCACGCCACAAGCATGGGCATTTGGAGACTGCCAGCCCGGAGGCGAGGCGGAAGCCGCCGAAGAGTGGGAAGCTAAAGGGGTCTCGCCAATCCTTTACAGCAACTCGACGGGCTCCCATAGCGCATTGCATGAAACCTTATCTGCTTGGGCCGCAACCTACCGCGATGGCGTTCTTGGTAAAGAGCAAATCGTTGTCCGCCACGCTCTGGCGCGACCATCTGCCAGCACGAAACAAGATGATTTCGTCGGTCGAATGCTGTGGGCGCTGTCTCACAAATCAGGGCTTCCAGCCAAACGGTTCGCCGACATCAATCCTGTTCCTCCGCTAGATTGGCTGTTGGAAGCATTCTCGGATGAGCACTTTCAGCACAGCGATCTAGCACGGTTCGGAGTGCCCCCTCTCGGCGAGGTGGACATGAAATTGCGATTCAGCCTCGTCCGTCGACCAGCGTCCTATGACCGAGCACCACCGATGTTGCTAGCTTCTGGTGGCATCATCGGAAGCCAGTGGGATGACGTGATGTTCCATCTGGCCCGCTGGCTAGTGCGTCACCTAGATGACCCCAGGCTGATCATCTGGATTGCAGAACGAGGCGGGCAGCTACACGACCGTTGGCCGTGGCTGATCGAGCACGAACTGGATCGCTTTGCAGCGCAGGAGCGTGATGGCAAGACTTCCGAGCGGGATGAAATTCTCTTGCACGCCCCAAAGGCGATTCCCGGCCCCTTGATGCGTACCTTGTGGCGGCTTCTGCTCAGCGGGCGGGTGAAATCACCGTGGCACGATCCAGATTTGTATCGTTGGAAGGGTCGTCTTAAGCGCGAAGGCCTGACCGCCACATTGCGTCTTGAATTGCGGGAGTTGCTTGCCCCCAAGGTTGTCTTGAAGAAACCGTTACGCTGGGGTGACGACGATTCGAGCAGTACAGACGAGCCCACGCGGATCAAGCAATTGGTGGACTGGGAGCTCGCGCTGGCCGCTGATCATGTGCATTCAACCCTGCGCGACCTTGCCGACGAGCCATGGAAATCGGCTTTGCCGCACCTGTTGGAAGATTTCCAGCAGTTGTTGCGTGATGCGCTGGACCTGCTGCGCGAGTTGGGCGAAGCCAACGATCGTAGCGACCGCTCACACTGGGATCTGCCATCCATTACGCCCCACTGGCAGAACCGGGGTTTCCGCGACTGGATTAGCCTGATCGAATTACTGCGCGATGCGTGGTTGGCGATTCGTGTCAACGACAATGCGCGTGCAACACGCATCGCGCAGAACTGGTTCGAGTTGCCTTACCCCACCTTTAAACGTCTGGCCCTGTTTGCTGCGAGCCACGACGATTGCATCCAGCCCGAGCAGTGGGTGGATTGGTTGCTGGCCGAAGGTGCGTGGTGGTTGTGGTCTACAGATACGGGGCGGGAGGCGTTCAGACTGCTCGTTCTGCAGGGGCGGCATTTGTCAGGAGCTGCACAGGATCGCCTGGAAGCAGCCATCTTGGCTGGTCCACCACAAGAGATGTTGAATGGCCAACCGGAACCGGACTGGTGGGCGCAACATGTCTTATCTTCCACCTGGTTGCGACTTGCAAAGTTGGATACGTCAGGTCTAGCGCTGGGAAAGCCCGCAGCGGCACGCATGGCGGAAATATCCACGTTCTACCCTCAATGGCGGTTAGCGACTAACGAGCGTGACGAGTTCTCGCACTGGATGAGCGGCACAGGTGACCCAGACTACCAGGATAGCCGGGACGTCGACATTGCGCCCCGTAAGCGGCAAGAACTGGTGCAGTGGCTCGCCAAGCCGATGCCCGAGCGTCGGCCTTTCTACATAGACACGTGGCGCGAAGTTTGCTGCTCGCGTTTCTTTCACAGTTTGTTCGCGTTAGCTGATCTCGCACAAGATGGAGTGTGGCCCGCTGGCCGATGGCGCGAAGCTCTGCAGGCCTGGGCCGAAGAAGGGATGGTGTTGCGATCCTGGCGGTACGCCGCACCGCTGGTGCAGACCATGCCGGATGCTGTCCTGCTGGAGGTTGATCACGCCGTGACTTGGTGGATCGAGGCAGCCTCCAAGGCTATCAGCCGCCATGAGGACATCCTGCTGAACCTGTGCCGCCGTGTTCTGGCCTTGCCGCTAGAAGCAGGCTCAGGCTCTCGCATTATTCGGAACGGTGTCGAGACCTATGACCTTGTCGGCTCGGCGATCAATCATCCCATCGGGCACGCCACGCAGGCATTGATCAACCTGTGGTTCAAGCAGAACCCGAACGACAATGACCGACTTCCTGCTGAATTGAAGCCCATCTTCTCCACACTGTGCGACGTCCAGGTAGATCGATTCCGCCACGGTCGGGTGCTGATGGGTTCGCGGCTGATCGCATTTTTCCGTGTGGATCGCCCTTGGACTGAACAGCACCTGCTGCCGCTGTTCGGCTGGAGCAATCCAATTGAAGCCAAGGCCGTGTGGGAAGGCTTCCTTTGGTCGCCGCGCTTGTACCAGCCATTGCTGACTGCCTTCAAGTCACAGTTTCTGGACAGTGCAATCCACTATGCCGATCTTGGCGAGCACCGCCAGCAATTCGCGACCTTCCTCACCTACGCAGCATTGGGTCCGACCGAGGGATACACCGTAGAAGAATTCCGCACTGCGATAAGTGTGCTTCCACAAGAGGGGTTGGGGGAATCCGCGCAGGCGCTGTCCCAGGCACTCGAAGGTGCAGCCGATCAGCGTGAGGACTACTGGATAAATCGCGTGCAACCGTTCTGGCAACAGATCTGGCCAAAATCCCGCGACTTGGCCACGCGACGAATCGCAGAGTCTCTGGCTCGTCTGGTGATTGCCGCCCGAGGTGAATTGCCAGCCGCCTTGGCCGCGGTGCAAGATTGGCTGCAACCGATTGAACACCCGGACTACGTTGTGCATCTGCTGCACGATTCCGGTTTGTGCAGCAGATATCCTGCGGATGCATTGAGCCTGCTGAATGCAGTGATTGCTGATCAGCAATGGGCGCCGCGTGAGCTGGGGAAATGCCTCGATCAAATTGTGCAGTCAGCACCAAACCTTGCCCAAGATGTCCGTTACTTGAAGTTGCGCGAGTACTTTCGACGTAGAGGGATGTAATGCCAATTAAGAAAGAAAGCCCGCCAAGCTTTCACTTGGCGGGCTTTCTCTTTTGGGCCTCGAAGAGACTTACTTGCCCAGCTTCAAGAAGTCATCCCCCTTGCCCAGCTCCAGCAACCCGGCGTTGCTGTAGATGCCCAGCTTAGCGCGGGTGTCGGTGATATCCAGGTTGCGCATGGTGAGTTGGCCGATGCGGTCCAGCGGGCTGAAAGGCGCGTCTTCCACCTTCTCCATGCTCAGGCGCTCGGGCGCGTAGGTCAGGTTGGGGGATTCGGTGTTCAGCAGGCTGTAGTCGTTGCCGCGGCGCAGTTCCAGGGTCACGGTGCCGGTCACTGCCTTGGCCACCCAGCGCTGGGCGGTTTCGCGCAGCATGATGGCCTGGCTGTCGAACCAGCGGCCCTGGTACAGCAGACGGCCCAGTTTGCGGCCGTTTTCGCGGTATTGCTCGATGGTGTCTTCGTTGTGGATGCCGGTCACCAAACGCTCGTAGGCAATAAACAGCAGTGCCAGGCCAGGGGCTTCGTAGATGCCGCGGCTCTTGGCTTCGATGATGCGGTTTTCGATCTGGTCGCTCATGCCCAGGCCGTGGCGGCCGCCGATTTCGTTGGCCTTGAGGATCAGGCTCACCAGGTCGTCAAAGCGCTGGCCGTTCAGGGCGACGGGGCGGCCTTCTTCAAAGGTGACGCTCACTTCTTCAGCCTTGATGGCGCAATCTTCGCGCCAGAAGGGCACGCCCATGATGGGGTTGACGATTTTGATGCCGGAGTTCAAAAACTCCAGGTCTTTGGCTTCGTGGGTGGCGCCCAGCATGTTGCTGTCGGTGGAGTAGGCCTTTTCGGCGCTCATCTTGTAGCCAAAGCCGTTGGCGGTGATGAAGGCGCTCATCTCGGCGCGGCCGCCCAGTTCGTCAATGAACTGCTGGTCCAGCCAGGGCTTGTAGATTTTGAGGGACGGGTTGGTCAACAGGCCGTAGCGGTAAAAGCGCTCGATGTCGTTACCCTTGAAGGTGGAGCCGTCGCCCCAGATGTTCACGTCGTCCTGCTTCATGGCGGTCACCAGCATGGTGCCTGTGACGGCGCGGCCCAGGGGGGTGGTGTTGAAGTAGGTTTGGCCGGCGGTGGTGATGTGGAAGGCGCCGGCCTGCAGCGCGGCGATGCCTTCAGCAGCCAGCTGGGGGCGGCAGTCGATCAAACGGGCCTTGATGGCGCCGTATTCCATGGCCTTACGGGGGATTTCGTCGTAGTCCGCTTCGTCGGGTTGGCCCAGGTTGGCGGTGTAAGCGTAGGGCTGGGCGCCCTTTTGCTTCATCCACAGCAGCGCGGCGCTGGTGTCCAGGCCGCCGGAGAATGCGATGCCGACCTTTTGGCCGACGGGGATGTTTTGAAGGATGGTGTTAGACATGGTTTTGGCCTTAATCGGGCTGTAGCGCCCGCCGAATGTGCGCGAGCAGCTATGAAATTAGGAGTAAATCGCTCTGCGGATGAACCGGTAAGGAAGCCGCTACTCAACCAAAGTGGCAGATGTAGTGGTAAGCCTCAAAGCCTTCAGTCACGCGGATCTGGAACTTGGCGTTGCCGGGCACGTTGAACTTGTCGCCTTCGCCGCTGGTGACCCACACGTCAGAGCCGTCGAGCTTGTAGTCGCAGCTGCCGCCCACGCATTCCATGATTTCTGGTGCGCCGGTGTTGAAGGTCAGAGTGGCGGGCAGGATGACGCCGACCGACTTTTTGGTGCCGTCAGCCAGGGTGAAGCCGTGGCTCACGCACTTGCCGTCGAAGTACACATTGGCTTTGGTGGTGACGGAAACGTTGTCAAAGTGGGTCGTGGTCATGGTCAAACGTGGAAAAGTAAAGAGAAGAGGGCGGCGCCCCGCGCGGCACAGCGCAGCAGGGCAAAGGCGAGATTTTAGGCCACCCGGGTTTGGAAGGCCGCGTCCGAGAAGCCCACGGTCACGGTGCCATCGGCCCACACCACCACCGGCCGCTTGATGACGCTGGCATTGGCCAGCATGAGCTGGGCGGCCGAGGTGGCGTCCACCACGGCGGCTTGGGTAGCTTCGTCCAGCTTGCGCCAGGTAGTGCCTTTGCGGTTTACCAGCGTTTCCCAGCCCACGGCGCGTATCCAGCCGGGCAGCAGGTCGGCGGGCACGCCCTGCTTTTTGAAATCATGAAACTCGTGGGTGACATGGTGCTCGGTCAGCCAGGTGCGGGCCTTTTTCACCGTGTCGCAGTTGGGGATGCCGTAAAGAATGGTCATCCCTCTATTGTGGCAGTGCATTGCCGGTGGGCGACAATGGCGCCCGCTATGGAACACACACCCGCAACCTCCCCGTCTTTGCTTCACCCCACCGTGCAATCCTCTCTGGCTGACTGGCTGGCCTACATTGAGTCCATGCACCCCAAGGGCATTAATGGCATTGAGCTGGGGCTGGGCAAGGTGCAAGAGGTAGCCCAGCGCCTGGGCCTGCGGTTTGACTGCCCGGTGTTCACCGTGGCGGGCACCAACGGCAAGGGCTCCACCTGCGCCATGCTGGAAAGCATTCTGGGGCAGGCCGGGTACAAGACAGGCGTGTACACCTCGCCCCACTTGGTGCACTTTGAAGAGCGCATGCGTTTGCTGGGCGAGGCGGCGCCTGCTACTAAATTTGTAGCTGCTTTCGCAGAGGTGGAGGGCGCCAGGTGCCAAAAGGGCTCTGAAATCGCGCTCACCTACTTTGAATTCACCACGCTGGCCATTCTGTGGGCGCTGTCCCAAGAGGAGCTGGATGCTGTCATTCTGGAAGTGGGCCTGGGCGGGCGGCTGGACGCGGTCAACATCATCGACACTGACTGCGCCATCATCACTAGCATCGACTTGGACCACATGGAGCTGCTGGGCAACGACAGAGAGACCATTGGTTTTGAGAAAGCCGGCATCATGCGCACCGGCCGGGCTGTGGTGGTGAGCGACCCGGTGCCGCCGCAAAGCGTGCTGGACCGTGCGCTGGAGATCGGCGCAGACCTGTGGCAGGTGGGCACGGACTTCAATGTGTCGGGCGACAAGCAGCAGTGGGGCTGGGCCGGGCGCGGGCGCCGCTACAGCGGGCTGGCCTACCCGGCGCTGCGGGGTGCGAACCAGCTGGTCAACGCCGCGGGCGTGCTGGCCGCACTGACGGCCATGCGCGAGCGCCTGCCGGTCACCGCGCAGGCGGTACGCAACGGGCTGGCTTTTGTGGAGCTGCCCGGGCGCTTCCAGATCATTCCCGGTCAACCCAGCCTGGTGCTGGACGTGGCGCACAACCCGCATTCGGTGGCAGCGCTGGCGGCCAATCTGGACGCCATGGGCTTTTTCCCCACCACCCACGCCATTTTTGGCGCCATGGCCGACAAGGATTTGGCGCCCATGCTGGCCAAGGTCGGCCCGATGATCGACCGCTGGTATTTCACCGACCTGCCCAGCCCGCGCGCCGCAAGCGGCGCCAGCCTGCAGGCCCAGTGGCAAGCCCAAAACATCCGCAAAGACGCATCGGCCACCACCCATGCCGACCCCATGCAGGCGCTGGACGCCGCCATCGCCGCGGCAGACCCGGCTGATAGAATCGTGGTCTTTGGGTCGTTCTACACCGTGGGCGGCGTTCTGCAACAGGGCACACCACGCCTGCAAGCCAAACATCTGAACCCTTAAGTCTTCCGCTCATGGCTTTTTTCAAGTTCCGCAAAGGTGGCGACGATCAGCCCACCCCACCCACCGCGTCAGAGAGCGTAGAAGCCATGCGCAGGCGCGCACGCCACCGTCTGGTGGGTGCTGCCGTGCTGGTGCTGATCGGCGTGGTCGGCTTCCCGCTGCTGTTTGACAGCCAGCCGCGCCCGATTGCGGTGGACATTCCGATCGAAATTCCGGACAAAGGCAAAGTGCGTCCCTTGGGTGCGCCCCCCTTGCCTGCAGCCACCCAGGCCGGCGGCGCCATCATTGAGGAGCGCGAAGAGCCCGCAGCCCCTGCCGCCAGCGCACCGGCCCCCAAAGTGGCCTTGGCGGAAACCAAGACCGCTGTCGTCAAGCCCGAGGCCAAACCCGAATCAAAGCCAGAAGCCAAGCCTGAGGCCAAGAAGCCCGAGGCCAAGCCCGCCGAGAAGGTGGCAGAGAAGCCTGCCGAGAAACCCGCAGCTGCCAAACCCGAGGCCAAAGCTGCAGACGCTGCCAAAGCGCAGGCCCTGCTCGAAGGTAAATCGACCGCAGATGCCAAACATGCCGAGCACAAGGCCGATAAAAAGCCCGCAGCCGATGCAGGCCGCTTCGTGGTGCAGGTAGGCGCGTACACCGAGGCAGGCAAGCTGCAGGAAGCCCGCTCCAAGGTAGAGAAAGCCGGCTTCAAGACCTACACCCAAGTGGTGGGCACCAAAGACAGCCAGCGCACACGGGTGCGCATAGGCCCCTTTGCCACCAAGGCGGATGCCGAGAAAGCGGCAGACAAGATCAAAAAGCTGAGCCTGCCTGCGGCCATCCTGGAACTCTAAAGCGAGCCCGGCATGCCCACCGTGGACTGGATTTTTCTGGCCGTTTTGCTGGTGTCCCTGGTAGTCGGGGCGTGGCGCGGGCTGGTGTTTGAGGTGCTGTCGGTGTTGAGTTGGGCGGTGGCCTTTGTGCTGGCCCAGTGGTTTGCGCCCGATGTGGCGGCCCACCTCTCGATGTCGGGGGCGGGCGAAGCAATCCGCTATGCAGCGGGCTTCGTGATCGTGTTTGTGGCGTCCATTTTTGCGGGCGGCCTGGTGGCTTTCCTGATGAAAAAGTTGATCGCGGCGGTGGGCCTGCGGCCTGCGGACCGGTTGTTGGGGGCCGGGTTCGGCCTGGTGCGCGGGGTGCTGCTGCTATTGGCAGTGACCGTGGTGGTCGGCATGACGCCTTTGCACACCAGCGCGTGGTGGACGGAAGCTACCGGGCCCCACATCACCGGCGCCGCGCTCAAGGGCTTGAAGCCCCTGTTACCGCAAGATTTTGGCAAGTATTTACCTGAGTGAGTGAAACCCTATGTGTGGAATTGTTGGCGTTGTCAGTAACGCACCCGTAAACCAGTTGATCTACGACGCGCTCTTGCTCTTGCAGCACCGCGGGCAGGACGCGGCCGGCATCGTCACCCAGCAGGACCGCAAGTTCTTCATGCACAAGGCCAAGGGCATGGTGAAGGACGTATTCCGCACCCGCAATATGCGCGCTTTGCTGGGCAACTCCGGCTTGGGCCAGGTGCGCTATCCCACCGCAGGCAATGCCTTCAGCGAAGAAGAGGCGCAGCCCTTCTACGTGAACGCGCCGTTCGGCATTGTGCTGGTGCACAACGGCAATCTGACTAACGCCAAAGCCCTGAAGGCCGAGCTGTTCAATCTGGACCACCGCCATATCAACACTGAGAGCGACTCCGAAGTGCTGCTCAACGTGCTGGCCCACGAAATCGAAGTCTCCACCCGCGGCCTGCCTTTGCAGCCACAGGACATTTTTGCTGCCGTGTCCCGTGTGCACCAACGCATCAAGGGTTCGTATGCGGTGATCTGCCACATCGCCGGCCACGGCTTGCTGGCCTTCCGCGATCCTTTCGGCATTCGCCCGCTGTGTATCGGCAAGGGTGCAGACGGCACCCACATGGTGGCCAGCGAATCCGTGGTGCTGGAAGGCACCAGCCACCAGTTTGTGCGTGATGTGCAGCCCGGCGAAGCCGTGTTCATTGCGCTGGATGGCACGGTGCACAGCCAGCAGTGCGCGGTGAACCCACAGCTCATGCCTTGCATATTTGAGTTTGTGTACCTGGCTCGCCCGGACTCGGTGATGGACGGCATCTCGGTGTACCAAGCGCGTTTGAACCTGGGCGAGACGCTGGCCAAGCGCGTGATCTCCACCGTGCCACCAAACGAAATCGATGTGGTAATTCCCATCCCCGAATCCAGCCGCCCTAGTGCCGCCCAACTGGCCCAGTTGCTGGGCTTGCCCTACCGCGAAGGCTTTGTGAAAAACCGCTACGTCGGCCGGACCTTCATCATGCCTGGCCAAGGCGTGCGCAAGAAGTCGGTGCGCCAGAAGCTCAACGTGATTGCCAGTGAGTTCAGGGGCCGCAATGTGCTGCTGGTGGACGACTCCATCGTCCGCGGCACGACTTCCAAGGAAATCGTGCAGATGGCGCGCGACGCCGGTGCCCGCAAGGTCTACATGGCCAGCGCAGCACCGCCTGTGCGTTACCCCAATGTATACGGTATCGACATGCCTACCAGCAGCGAGCTGGTAGCGCACAACCGCACCGTCGAAGAAGTGCGCGAAATCATCGGTTGTGATGCGCTGATCTACCAGGATGTGGATGGCATGAAAAAAGCCATCGGTGCGCTGGGCAAGAACCTGGCGGGCTTTGATGCCTCCTGCTTTGACGGTGTGTACGTTACCGGGGACATTTCCTCCGACGATATTGCCCGCCTGAACGAAAACCGCGTGGGCGCTGAAGAAGGCCAGGAGGACACCTCCCGCCTGGCGCTGCCCAACCACGCTGACTAACCCTATGAAGCTAACCCACTTGCCCGAAGGCCTGCACAACGACACCCTGGCGGTGCGTGCGGCCCTGGAGCGCAGCCAGTATGGCGAAAACTCTGAAGCTCTGTACTTGACCAGCGGTTATGTGCAAAACAGCGCGGCCTCCAGCGCCGCGCGCTTTGCCATGGAGGAAGAAGGCTTTACCTACTCCCGCGTAAGCAACCCCACAGTCACCAGCATGGAAATCCGTCTGGCGGCACTTGAGGGCACCGAAGCAGCGATTGCCACCTCGTCCGGCATGTCGGCCATTCTGTTGCTGGGCATGGCGCTGCTGAAAGCGGGCGACCACGTCATTTGTTCGCAATCGGTGTTCGGCTCGGTCATTCCGATGTTCAGCCGCGAGTTCGCCAAATTTGGTGTGGAAACCTCCTTCGTGTCGCAAACCGATGTTGAAGCTTGGAAGGCCGCTGTTCGCCCCACCACCAAGTTGCTGTTCGCCGAGACGCCGACCAACCCGCTCACGGAGGTGTGCGACATCCAGGCCTTGGCCGATATCGCACATGGCGCAGGCGCCTTCCTGGCCGTGGACAACTGTTTTGCCACACCGGTGTTGCAGCGTCCGGCCGACTTGGGGGCTGATTTCATCATCCATTCCGGCACCAAGTTTTTGGATGGCCAGGGCCGCGTGATGGCGGGTGCCATTTGCTGTACCCAGAAGCAACGCGACGACATGTTTTTGCCCGTGATCCGCACCTGCGGCATGGTGCTCGCACCCTTCAATGCCTGGGTGTTGCTCAAGGGCATGGAAACGCTGGCCTTGCGCGTGAAAGCGCAGTCAGATACGACCTTGGCCTTGGCCCATTGGCTGGAAGCCCAGCCGCAAGTCGCGCGGGTGTATTACCCCGGCTTGACCAGCCACCCGCAACACGAGTTGGCCATGCGCCAGCAGTCCGGCTGCGGTGGCGCCGTGTTGTCTTTTGAGGTGAAGGCACCGGACGTGGAGACTGCGCGGAAAAACGCATTCCATGTGCTCGACAGCATGCAGGTGCTCTCGCTGTGCACCAACCTCGGCGATACCAAAACGCTGGCGGCGCATCCTGCCAGCACCTCACACGGCCGCTTGTCGGAAGTGCAGCGCCAAGCGGCCGGCATTGGCCAAGGCCTGATTCGCGTGGCCGTGGGCCTGGACCATATCAATGACATCACCGCCGATCTGGCGCGTGGTTTGCAAACTATCTGACATGAGCAAAATCCGCACTCGTATTGCCCCTTCGCCCACCGGCTTTCTGCACCTGGGCACCGCCCGCACTGCTTTGTATTCCTGGGCTTATGCCCGCCACTTCGGTGGTGAGTTTGTGCTGCGCATTGAAGATACCGACGTGGCCCGCTCCACTCAAGATTCGGTGGATCAGATTCTGGAATCCATGCGCTGGCTGGGGCTGGAGTACGACGAAGGCCCGGTGTACCAGATGCAGCGCCTGGATCGCTACAAGGCCGTGGTGGAGCAGCTGATTGCAGAAGGCAAGGCCTACTACTGCTACAGCACACCTGAAGAACTGGATGCCGTGCGCGAAGCCAAGAAGGCCCGTGGCGAAAAGGCGCTGTATGACGGCACCTGGCGCCCCGCACCCGGCAAAACCTTGCCGGCCATTCCCGATGGCGTCAAACCTGTGGTGCGCTTTTGCAATCCGCCGGACGGCGACGTGACCTGGAATGACTTGGTCAAAGGCCCCATCACCATCAGCAACCGCGAGATTGACGACCTCATCATCGTGCGCACCGATGGCATTCCGACCTACAACTTTGCGGTGGTAGTGGATGATTGGGATATGCAAATCAGCCATGTGTTTCGTGGCGATGAGCACATCAACAACACACCGTGGCAGATCAACATCTTCCACGCGCTGGGTGCGCCACTGCCCGAGTTCGGCCACTGCCCGGTGATTCTGGGCGATGACGGCCAGAAGCTGTCCAAGCGCCGTGGCGCAGTGAGCGTGACTGCCTATGAAGAGGGCGGCTACCTGCCCGAAGCCATGTTGAACTACCTGGCCCGCTTGGGCTGGAGCCATGGTGACGAAGAGCTGTTCAGCCGCGAGCAGCTGGTGAGCTGGTTCGACGGTACCCACCTGAACAAGAGCCCCGCGCAATGGGACCCCGCCAAGTTGCTGTGGGTCAATGCCCATTACATCAAGCAGGCGGACAACACCCGCCTCGCCCAGTTGGTGGCAGTGCAACTGGCCAAGCTGGGCGTGGAACTGCCCGCAGAGACGGTCAACACCCACTTGCCCCAACTGTGCGCCTTGCTGAAGGACCGTTGCGACACCACCGTGGCTTTGGCCCAGTGGGCGTCGAAGTTCTATGCCGAAGTGCAGGTCGACGCTGCAGAACGGGCCCAGCATGTAACCGATGCCGTGAAGCCGGCCATTGCCACGCTGGCTGAAAAGCTGGCGGCGTGCGCATGGGACAAAGCGTCCATTGCTGGGGTCATCAAGGAAGTGTTGGCTGCACACAGCTTGAAGATGCCGCAACTGGCCATGCCGGTGCGAGTGCTGGTCATGGGTACTGCGCAAACGCCTTCGCTGGATGCAGTGCTGGAACTCAGCGGCAGAACAAAAGTTTTGGATCGGCTTGCTAAAGCCTGAAAAACTTGTATATAATTTGAGGCTCGGAAGTTGAATGCAAAGCCAAACAAAATTTGGCGGTGTGTTCAGGAAATTGGGGGTATAGCTCAGCTGGGAGAGCGCTTGCATGGCATGCAAGAGGTCAGCGGTTCGATCCCGCTTACCTCCACCAATTCTTCTGAAACGGATACGTTCCAAGGTTTTGACCCTATCGTCTAGAGGCCTAGGACATCACCCTTTCACGGTGAGTACCGGGGTTCGAATCCCCGTAGGGTCGCCAAGTTTTACCGCAAGGTAAACGGCAACAAGTCGGTAACAGCTTCTGCAAGGAGGCGACTTGGCTCCGAGTCGAAAGACACAGAGCGAATGGTTACCGCTACCAGGAGTGGTAGTTCAGTTGGTTAGAATACCGGCCTGTCACGCCGGGGGTCGCGGGTTCGAGTCCCGTCCACTCCGCCAAATTTGATAAAAAGCCGTTGAGCATTCAACGGCTTTTTTCTTGAAGAGTTTTCTAGGTTTTGACCCTATCGTCTAGAGGCCTAGGACATCACCCTTTCACGGTGAGTACCGGGGTTCGAATCCCCGTAGGGTCGCCAAGTTTTACCGCAAGGTAAACGGCAACAAGTCGGTAACAGCTTCTGCAAGGAAGCGACTTGGCTCCGAGTCGAAAGACACAGAGCGAATGGTTACCGCTACCAGGAGTGGTAGTTCAGTTGGTTAGAATACCGGCCTGTCACGCCGGGGGTCGCGGGTTCGAGTCCCGTCCACTCCGCCACATTCCGAAAGCCGTTGCATGCAGATGCAACGGCTTTTTTGTTTTCTGCCTCAGATCTTCTTCGCGTTGCACAATCAAGCCATGTGGATCCACCGACTTTCCCGCACAACCGGTCATCAACGCCTCGTAGTGGGTGCCTGCGTCGGCGCAGGTGTGGCTGTGATCCCAAGTCCTTGGACCTTGGAACTTCAAGTACTCGTGGCTTGGATCGCAGGCGCCACGGCCTACCTGGTGTTGGCGTGGCGCTTGGCCATGGTGTTTGATGCGGACAGCACGCGCTCACGTGCTCAGTCACAGGACCAGCCCAGCGTGATCTGGTTCAGCCTCTTGCTCTTGTCTGCGTTTGCGAGTGTGGCGGCGATTGCCATGCTTTTGTCCAACAGCCGCGAGATGGCTTTGCTGGCCCGTGTGGGTCATGTGCTGGTGTCTCTGCTGGCGCTGGTGAGCTCCTGGTTGTTGATGCAATGCATCTTTGCCTTCCGCTATGCGCATCTGTATTACCAGACCGAGCTCAAAGGCCACCCCGCGGGTGGTGGGCTGCAGTTTCCGGGTGTTCTGCCACCGGACTATTTCGATTTTTTGTACTACGCCCACGTGGTGGGCATGACGTCCCAGGTGTCTGATGTGGTGGTGACCTCCCGGCCCATGCGCCACCTCACCCTGTTGCACAGTCTGGCGGCCTTTGCCTTCAACATGATGGTCTTGGCCTTGAGTGTGAACGTCATGGCCGGACTGCTTTAGTCCCCCGACGGCAAGGGCGCTTTACCCCACGACAACAAGCCCGTGGAGAGCGAAGTGCCCAGCATGATGACCGCCCCGCACAGGCCCATCCACAGGGTGACCGATTCACCAAGCAGCACGACGCCGTACAGGATGGCGAACACCGGAATGGCATAGGTGACGGACAGTGCGCGCGAGGGGCCAGTGCGCTCGATCAGCCTGAAGAAAATCACATAGGCCAAGCCGGTGCACACCACGCCCAGCGCAATCACTGCGCCCCAAGCCTGCAAGGGCGCGGGGTCCGTAGGCCACGCCCAAAGGGTCAAAGGCAACAAGGCCAAAGAAGCCCCCAACTGGCTGCCAGTTGCAAGGACCAAAGACGGCACGCCCGGCAAAAAGCGGCGGGTGAAGCTGGCTGAAATGCCATAGAACAGGCAGGCCGTTAAACAGGCGATCACGGCCAAGGCGCTGGAGCCTGCCCCGGAAGCGCCGGCGGCGTCACGGTTCAGTGCCAACAGGGCCACTCCCACAAAGCCGACCACCAGACCCAGCACGCGGGAGCCCTGCAATTTGTCTCCCAACCACCACCATGCGATAGCGGCACCGAACAAGGGCACGGTGGCGTTGAGCAGGGCCGACAAGCCGGTGGAAATGGACAGCAGCGCCCACGACAGGCAGGCAAAAGGTATGGCGGAGTTCAGCACCCCCACGGTAAAGCATAACTTCCAATGGCGGCGCAGAGCGGGCAACTGGCCTCGCAGCGTGAGCAAGGGCAGAAGAAACAGGCTGGCAATACACACACGCAAACCCGCAGTGGGCAATGCACCAAACGCCTTGCCGCTGGTGCGCATGAACAAGAAGGACGCGCCCCAAATGGCGGCCAGCAGCACAAAATCGAAAACCCACGTCTTGGCGGCGGGCGAGGGTGGGGTGGTGGGGTTGACGCTCACTCAGGGCTTTCGTTGTTCGAGGTTCAGTAATGCTGCCTTGCGGTCCAGGCCACCGGCATACCCGGTCAGGCTGCCGTTGCTGCCCAGCACGCGGTGGCAGGGCACCACGATGCTCAAGGGGTTACGCCCCACCGCAGCAGCCACCGCACGTACAGCGGCAGGCTTGCCGATCTGCTGGCTCAAGGTGGAGTAGCTGATGGTAACGCCGCAGGGAATTGCCAACAGCGCTTCCCAGACCGATTGCTGAAATGAAGTTCCGCTGCTGAAGTCTAGCGTCATTGAAAAACGGGTTTGCTCACCGGCGAAGTAGGCGGCCAGTTGCGCCTGCGCTTCCTTGGTACTCGGGTGAGGGGCGAATGGTAGTCCGGCGATGTCCGGGTAGTGCTTCTGCGCATCGAACCAGACGCCGAGCAGTCCGGCATCATGGCCCGCGAGCAGCATGGGGCCCAAGGGGCTGATCCAGCGGGACAGGCGTGCGGTAGTGGGGATTTTCATGAAATAGGCCTCTGGCGCTCGTGGAATATGCGCGAATAGCTATGTTTTTGATAGTGACTGCCACGCCCGTACGGTGGCATAACCCCGCCAGGGGCGCCAGCGCTGTGAGAGCGCATCTGCCGCAGCGGCCGGGTTGATGGTTTCTCGCACGCCCAATGCGGACTGCAGCGCCACATCACCTGAAGGAAAAGCATCCGGCCAGCGCAGCGCACGCAAGGCGATGTAGTGCGTGGTCCATGCGCCAATACCGGGCAGAGACTGAAGCTTCGTCATGGTGGCCGGTACATCACTACCTGGCTGTAAGTTCAGGGCGCCCGACTGCACCGCCTGCGCCAGAGAGAGGATGGCTTGCTGACGTTGTTTGACGATCCCTAAGCTGCCCAAGGCATCGGGCGACATGGCGACGAGCGAGGCAGCGTCGGGGAAGCAGAGCGCCAAACCTTGGGGCGCATTCGTTAAGGTGGCGCCGCAATGCGACACCAGCCGTTCGGTCAAGGTGCGGGCTGCTTTGACGGTGATCTGTTGGCCCAGGATGGCGCGCACCGCCAGTTCCAGGCCGTCCATGGTGCCGGGTACCCGCATGCCTTCGGTGTGGGGGAAGTCCGCGCACAGCAGCGCGTCCACCGCAGCCGGGTCGGCATCCAGATCCAGCCAGGCGTGCATGCGCTGGAGCACCACCGGCAAGGCGCTGGCCAGTGACTCGCTGATGAGTAGCTGCACGCGATGCTGATCAGGCATCCACTGCGCTTCGACCCAACCGCGAAGCGTGGTGCTTTTGTGTTGGAGGCTGACAGTGCGCCGGATCAAGCCCTGTTCCGGATCCACCCACTCCATGCCTGCGATGGCACGTTGCGCGAAAAAATTCAGCAGGTGCTGGACGTTGAAGGGCGGGCGGTAGGCCGCTTGGAAACGGAAAACTGCAGCCTCAGTCGCCAGACCATGCTGCGCATCGGAACCTTTTCGGGTTTTAAGTTGGGCGGCGTGGGAGTCGGAACGCATCGCCTTGCGCAGTGCCGTGGGTTGCAAGCGGTAGTGCTGCACAAAGGCCGCATTGAAGCGGCGCACGCTGGCAAATCCGCTGAGGGCGGCCACATCGGCCACGGGTAGCTGCGTGTCGGTGAGCAGCTGCTTGGCAGTCAAAAGGCGGCGCGTTTGCAGGTAGCTCAGCGGTGTGAGGCCCCAGTGCGCCTCGAAGATGCGGCGCAAATGCCGGTCGCTGATACCCAGCCTGTCCGCTATGGCAACGATGCCGGGGCTGTCGTCAGCTTGCGTGGCGTGCTCGATCAGGTCCGCCGCTTGCAGGGCGAGCAGGGCACTGGCGTCGTGCGTGGTCCAGTGCAGGGCAGCACTCTGCGCAGGTGCAAGTTCGGGGCGGCAGCGCAGGCAGGGGCGAAAGCCTGCAGCTTCGGCCTGGGCCGCACGCTCAAAAAAGCGGCAGTTTTCGACCTTGGGGGTGCGCACCCGGCACACCGGCCTGCAGTAAATGCCCGTGCTCGTCACCCCGGTGAAAAAGCGCCCGTCAAACCGTGCATCCCGCGCCTGCAGTGCCAGATAGCGGCCGGCGTCGTCGGCGGTCGTCGCGGACACGGGTTTGGCGGTGGGCAAGGCGGAGGGCATGAGGGGGATGATACGCAGCGAAGCGTGCCGGAGTAGCCGTTTCCGGACATGTGCCTGCCGCCTACAATCCAGCCCACCCGCCAGAAGGCGGTGTTGGCTTCTTCCCTAACCTTGCGCTGCATGCACCTGTCCCACCGAATTTTCAAAGCCTACGACATCCGCGGTACCGTGCCTTCCACGCTGTCGCCGGAGGTGGCGCATTTGCTGGGCCGTGCCTTCGGTGCGCTGGTGCGCGAGCAGGGTGGCGGTGCCGTGGCGGTGGGCCGCGATGGGCGCTTGAGCAGCCCTGCTTTGGCAGAGGCGCTGATATCTGGCCTGTCAGCGGCAGGCATGCAGGTCATTGACATCGGCCTGAGCACCACGCCCCAGCTGTATTTCGCGACTCACACCCTGTGCCCGCACGGCATCCAGGTGACCGGCAGCCACAATCCCAAGGACGACAACGGTTTCAAGATGGTGCTGGGCCACCAGGCTTTGTATGGCGATGCCGTGCAGGACTTGCGCGAACGCATGGAATCTTTGCTGGCGAGCGCGCAGGACAGCGAGACAAGCTGCCCAGCACAGCCTCAGCAGACGACCGATGTGCTGCCCTCGTACCTTCAACGCATAGTCCAAGACATTCAACTGGCCCGCCCCATGAAGGTGGTGCTGGACAGTGGCAACGGCGTGGCCGGTGCCAGCGCGCCTGCGGTGCTGCGCGCCATCGGCTGCGAGGTGCAGGAACTGCACAGCGCGGTAGACGGGCATTTTCCTCACCACCACCCTGACCCCAGCCGCCCGGAAAACCTGGCGGATCTGGTGCGCGCTTTGCGCGAAGGCGATGCCGAGCTGGGTTTGGCCTTGGATGGCGATGGCGACCGCGTGGCCGTGGTCACCCGCGATGGAAAAACCATCCACACCGACCGGCAGCTGATGCTGCTCGCCCCGGATGTGCTGACGCGCCACCCCGGTGGGGCCATCGTGTTCGATGCCAAATGCAGCCAGGGCCTGGCGCCAGTGATAGAGGCTGCGGGCGGCGTGCCGGTGATGGACCGCACCGGCCACTCGCTGATCAAAGCCAAGATGCGCATCTTGAATTCGCCCCTGGGCGGCGAGATCAGCGGCCACCTGTTTTTTGGCGACCGCTGGTTCGGCTTTGATGACGGTACTTACGCCGCTTGTCGCTTGCTGGAAATCTTGAGCCGCAGTGCAGACGCCAACGCCGTGCTGCACGCGCTGCCGGACAGCCACATCACCCCCGAGCTGCACATCGCCTGCCAGGAGGGCGAAGCCCATGCGCTGGTGGAGCAGTTACTGGCCACACTCACATTCGATGCAGATGCCCGCCTCAATACCGTGGACGGCCTGCGCGTGGACTGGTCTGACGGTTTCGGCCTGCTGCGCGCGTCCAACACTACCCCGGTGCTGGTGATGCGCTGCGAAGGCCGCACGCCCGAAGCGCTGGCCCGCATTCAGACCCTGCTGATGGAATGGGTGCGACGCATCCAGCCCCATGCCGCATTGGTGGAGGCTTCGCATTGAAAGCGCCTCAAAAGATTCTGATCGTCAAGCTCTCGTCCCTGGGCGATGTGGTGCACACCATGCCTGCAGTACAAGACCTGCGCGCGGCCTTTCCCCGTGCCCGCATCGACTGGGTGGTGGAGCGCGGCTTTGCGCCCTTGGTGGCGCGCTGCGAAGGCGTGGCTCGTGTGATTCCCTGTGACATACGCATCTGGAGCAAAAAGCCCTTCGCCGCTGCGACCCGTGCCGCCTGGCGCAGCTTCAGGGCCGACCTGCAGCAAGACGCCTATGACGCGGTGATTGACCTGCAAGGCCTGAGCAAATCCGCGTTGGTGGCCTGGCTGGCCCGCACCACGCCGGACGGGCGCCGCTATGCCATGGCCAACCAGACCGAAGGCTCGGGCTACGAGGCGCCCACGCGCTGGGTGGCAGACACGGCCATCGCGCTGGAACCGCATGTGCATGCGGTGCAGCGCGGCCGTTTGCTGTGTGCCAAGGCGCTGGGCTACACACCCGCGGATGCACTGCGCTTCGGGCTGGTAGGCCAATCCAAGGCCTTGAGCGCGCCGCTGCCCAAACACCTGGGTCATGCCGACAATCCCTTCGTGCCCC
Source organism: Curvibacter sp. Hmag1.1 (assembly GCF_059769165.1). Lineage (NCBI taxonomy): Bacteria > Pseudomonadati > Pseudomonadota > Betaproteobacteria > Burkholderiales > Comamonadaceae > Curvibacter > Curvibacter sp. Hmag1.1. The sequence continues at coordinate 854,518 of NZ_JBMBGX010000002.1, read as the reverse complement.
GCAGGCCGCTGGTGGCGCTGGTGCACGGCACCTCGCGGGTTGACAAGGAGTGGCCGCTGGAGCACTGGATTGCATTGGGCCGCCGATTGAATGATGCCGGCTTTGGTGTGGCCTTGCCCCATGCGGGCGCCCGCGAGCTGGCCACCAGCCAAGCCATTGCAGCCGGGCTCGACGAGGCCTGGGTGCTGCCCGCCGTGGGGCTGGATGTGCTGACCGACACCTTGGCCCACTGCGCGGGCGTGGTGGGTGTGGACAGCGGGGTGAGCCATATCGCTGTGGCGCTGGACTTGCCCCACGTGCAGATCTACAACTTTGATACCGCCTGGCGTACCGGTCCGGCGGCGCTGGATGCACGCGGCAAGCCCGCGCGGCAATGCAGCGTGTACGCAGAGCCCTGCCCCGACGTGGAGTCCGTGTGGAAGGCTTGGGAAGCACTGGCGACACCGGTGCTCAGCCGCTGAATCTGCACCAACCCGCCATGATCACGCGAGCCCTCTATTCCCTCTTGACCTATGCCGCCCAACCCTGGGTACGGCGCAAACTGGCCCGCCGTGCCCAGGTAGAGCCGCTGTATGGCCAATGGGTGGAAGAGCGATTTGGCTGTTACGGCGATGCGGTTCACTTTGCCCCGCAACCGGCATCCGCTGCGGGTGGCGCACCGGTAGTCTGGCTCCACGCCGTGTCGCTGGGCGAAACCCGCGCCGCTGCCGTGCTGCTGGCTCGCTTGCGCGAAACCTTGCCCGGCATGCGCTTGGTGCTCACCCACGGCACCGCCACAGGCCGCGAGGCCGGCAAGGCTTTGCTGCAGCCGGGCGACGTGCAGGTCTGGCAGCCCTGGGACACGCCTGCGGCGGTAGGTCGTTTTTTGGCGCGGTTCCGGCCCGACGTGGCCCTGCTGATGGAAACCGAAGTTTGGCCCAATCTGGTGGCCGGCTGCGCACAGCGCGGCGTGCCTCTGTGTTTGGTCAACGCCCGCATGAGCGACAAAACCTACCAAGAGTCCTTACGCCTGCGCTGGCTGGCTGGCCCCGCGTATCGTGGCCTGCACGCGGTGTGGGCCCAAAGCGAGTCAGATGCGCAGCGCCTTCGCTCCTTGGGTGCGACTGTGCGGGGGGTGCTGGGCAATTTCAAGTTCGATGCCACCCCCGATGCCGCGTTGCTGGCCCGGGGCCGCGTCTGGCGCGCTGGCGCGGGTCGCCCAGTGCTGATGTTTGCCAGCTCACGGGAAGGCGAGGAGCAGATGCTGCTCGATGCTTTGAAGCAAAAATGGCCCCTGGCGCCCGCAAAATATGCGCGAGCAGCTCCTGAAACCATAGCAAATCAATCGGGCCAAAGAACCGGCTTGCCGTTCCAGCTGCTGGTGGTGCCACGCCATCCGCAGCGCTTTGTCGAAGTTGCGCAGCTGTTTGCCGATGCCGGTTACTCCGTGTCCCGCCGCAGCCAATGGAGCGAAGCGCCAGAGACAGCGGATGTGTGGGTGGGCGACTCGCTGGGCGAAATGGCGCTCTACTTCGGCTTGGCCCATGTGGCTTTGCTGGGCGGCAGCTTTGCACCACTGGGCGGGCAGAACCTGATCGAGGCGGCGGCCTGCGGTGTGCCGGTTTTCATGGGCCCGCACCTTTTTAACTTCACCGAAGCCTCCACGCTGGCGGCAGAGGCAGGCGCCGCGCTGCGGTGCGAAGACATTGCCCATGCGGTGGCTGAAGCAGCTGCAACGGCGGGTGATACCGCCCGCTTGCAAGGCATGCAGGACGCCGCCTTGGGTTTGGGTGCTGCGCACCGGGGCGCGGCAGTGAAAACGGCCACCGAAGTGGCCGCTGTGCTTACGCGCACACGGCGCTGAGCTTCTCCGCGAAGTACTTGAAGTCCGGGGTCGCTTTGCCGGGCACCTTGGCCAGGTCGTCATAGCGGCGCAGGCGCACCGCCTCTTCGGCAAAGGGTTGGGCGATAAAACTTTGCAACTCCGCTTCGCTGAACGGGCCACCTTGGAGTTCCAGGCTGCGCTGGGAGCCTTCGGAGAGTGCGGCCCAGTAGCTGGGCTCGGTGGCGCACAGGTAGCGTTTGGCATCCACATGCAGGCGTATGGGCTCCAGCACGGCATCGGGCAACAGGGCACGCAAAAACGGCAGCGCCACGTACTGGTGCAGGTCGTCTTTCTCTTGGGTGTCGTCCATGACGCCGTCACGCTCGGCTGCTATCAGGTGGCCGATGTCGTGCAGTAGCGCGGCGACTACGGTTTCATCGTTCTCCCCGGCCTGCTCCGCCAGCAGTGCGCATTGCAGGGCGTGCTCCATCTGGTTCACAGGCTCGCGGCCGTATTGGCTGCCCGCACGCTTGTCAAACAAGGCGGCGATGTCTTCCATGTCCAATGCCATATCAGTCTCCTCAGACCAGGGCTTTGCGGATACGGGCGGACACCAGATCGATGATGCTTACCGTAGCCACGATGATGATCATGACGGCGCAGGTTTCTGCGTACTGGAAGCCGCGGATGATTTCCCACAGCACCACGCCGATGCCACCGGCCCCGACCATGCCCACCACAGACGCTGAGCGCACATTGCTCTCAAAGCGGTACAGCGTGAAGGAAATCCACAAGGGCATGACTTGCGGAATGACGCCGTAGATGATTTCGTGCAGCGCGGTAGCCCCTGTAGAGCGAATGCCTTCCACCGGTTGGGGGTCTATGGCTTCGACTGCCTCCGAGAACAGCTTGGCCAGCACGCCGCTGGTATGAATCCACAGCGCCAGCACACCGGCAAAAGGGCCCAGGCCTACGGCCACCACAAACAGCATCGCAAACACCATCTCATTGATGGCACGGGTGGCATCCATGAGGCGGCGCATGGGTTGGTAGACCCACCAGGGCACGAGGTTGGCCGAGGCCAGCAGGGCCATGGGAACCGCGGTGACGACCGCCAGGGCGGTGCCCCAGAGGGCGATTTGCAGGGTGACCAGCATTTCCTGCACGTAGTTGCGCCAGTCACCGAACTTGGGCGGGAAAAAGTCTGCCAGGTAAGTGGCCATGTTGCCGGAGTCGCGGACCAGGTCGGCGGGGCGCATGTCTGCGCCCTTCCATGAGACAGCGAGCAGGGCCAGCAACAAGGCCCAAGAGAGGTGCCACCCCAGACCTTGCTTCGAGGCAGCGGCGCCGACCGTAGCGGGCAGGCGGGGCGTCACAGTGGGGGCCGGGGTGGTGGACATCACTTCAGCTCAGCGAGTTTCTTGTCCAGCTCAGCCAGCTGGCGCTTCTTGTCGTCTTCAGCCAGGGTGGTGTCGGCTTCCACCTTGGTGCGCTTGCTGAACATGTCGAGCTGGCGGATCGGCAGCAACTGGCTGTTGTTGGATTCCTTGAAAGTGGACCAATTCAACTTGGCCATGACTTCGCGCTCGGCAGGGCTGGTCTTGCCGTAGCCGGTGAAGAAGGCCTTGAGCTTGGCCTTGGTAGCGTCGGGCAGGTCCTTGCGCCACACCAAGGGGTCGGAGGCAATCAGTGGAGAAGTCCAGACCACGCGCAATTCTTTGACCTTTTCGGGCATGGTTTTTTCCAGCTTGGCCAGGGTCTCGCTGTTGTTGGTGGCCACGTCCACTTGCTTGTTGGCCACAGCCATGGCGTTGGTTTCGTGGTTGGCAGAGCGGGCGACCTTGAAGGCGCTCTTGGTGTCCACATTGTTCTTGGCGAACACGTAGTAACCGGGCACCAGGAAGCCGGAGGTGGAGTTCGGGTCACCGTTGCCGAAGTTCAGGTTCTTGGCGTTCTTGAGCACGTCGTCCACCGACTTGAGGGCGCTGTCGCGGTGCACGATCAGGTGGGAGTAGTAGCCTTCGGTGCCGTCGATGTTGACGACTTTGGCAAACACTTCACCGTTGGCACGGTCCACCGCTTCCATGGCGGACTTGTTGCCGAACCAGGCGAACTGCACTTTGTTAAAGCGCATGCCTTCGATCACGCCGGCATAGTCCGGGGCAAAAAATGCATTGACCTTGAGGCCGGTTTGCTGGGTCAGTGCGTCCAGCACCGGTTGCCATTGCTGCTTGAGCTGTTGGGACGATTCGGTCGAGATGATGCCGAAGTTCAATTCCTGTGCGCCGGCTGCGGGTGCCAGCAGGCCGAGGCTGATGGCGGCGACCGAGGTCGCCCAGATTTTTTTCAACATGGAAAGCTCCTGAAAAGGTTGGCAGGGAAGGTCAAGCGGTCTGCGCCACCGGGCTGCCCCAAGGGGCAGACGGCACGAGGACCGGGGAAGTGGCAGGACGTTGCGCATCCGCCAGAATTTCGTCGGCCTGTACGCCATAGAGTTCGCGCAGCAGGTCGGGGGTGAGGGCACTGGCGGGGCCGTCATAGACCACACAGCCCTGGTTCAGGGCTACCACGCGAGGGCAGTACTTGAGTGCCATATCGACCTGATGCAGCGACACGATCACGGTGCAGCGGTCTTCACGGTTGATGCGGGCCAGAATCTCCATCACCTTGCGGGAGGACTCCGGGTCCAGCGAAGCAATCGGCTCGTCCGCGAGCACCACTTTCGCGCCTTGCACCAGCGTGCGGGCAATGGCGGCGCGTTGCTGCTGGCCGCCCGACAAGGTGGAGGCACGCTGGGCGTGGCATTCGGCAATGCCCACACGTTGCAGCGCCTCGATGGCCTGTGCGCGTTCCTGTTCGGTGAACCAGCGCAGCAGCCCGCGCCACAGTGGCATGCGGTGCAGCAAACCCACCAACACATTGACCTGGACCGGCAGTCGGTCCACCAGGTTGAATTGCTGGAACACAAAGCCGATACGGGCCCGCACCTGGCGGATGTTGCGGTGCACCCGGCCGCCTTGCTGCACGCAGCAGCCATCTACCTCGATCAAGGAGCCCGGACCCGCGTCCGCCGACACCAAGCCGGCCATGTGGCGCATGAGCGTGGATTTGCCGGACCCCGAAGCACCGATCAAAGCCACCATCTCACCCTGTGCCACGGTGAGGTTGATGTTGTTCAGCGCGTGCTTGCCGTTGGCAAAGTGTTTGTTGAGTTGTTCAATACGGAGTGCGTGGTGCATGGCTTCTCCTCAATTTGTCTAGACAGATTCAGTGTCCGGCGGTGGGGTGACGTTTTGATGAAACTTCAGGGAAATTTGTATGACGCCAGGCGCCTTTACAGCACCCGCCGGCCTTCACGCCAGACGGCGCGCACGACAGGGTGTTCCTGCCCGCCCGGCAGGGTCGCCATGCGCACCTGGATCAGGTCGGCACGCAAGCCCGCAGCGATAGCTCCCCGGTCGCTCAGGCCTGTGGCCAGGGCCGGCGTACGGCTGACGGTGGCCACGGCTTGTGGCAGGGTCATCAGGCCATCGCGCACCAGGCGCATCGCCCCACTCAACATGCTGCCCGGCACATAGTCGGAAGACAAAATGTCCAGCAACCCCAGCTTGGCCAGCTCTGAGGCAGCCACGTTGCCGGAGTGGGAGCCGCCGCGCACCACATTGGGCCCGCCCATGACGGTGCGCAAGCCGCGCGCACGCGCTTCCTGGGCTGCCGCCACGGTAGTGGGGAACTCCGACATGCTGGCACCCTCGGCATGCGCCTGCTCTACGTGTGCCACGGTGGTGTCATCGTGGCTGGCCAGCGCAATGCCGTTGCTGCGGCAGTAGTCCACAAAGTAGGCGCGGTGTGGCTCGGCGTATCGGGCCTGCAGCTCGTTGGCCTGCGCAACTTGCTGCTCAAACTTCTGCTGGCTCCATCCCTTTTTGCCTGTGTAGTAGGTGCGAGCCTGCTCAATGTCTTCCCACTGCCGCTGGCCCGGTGTGTGGTCCATGAGCGAGATCAGGGACAGGCGCGGGTGACCCAGAAACGGCGCAAAGAGTTCAATGGTGTTGGGGGCCGGAAGTTCGCAGCGCACATGCAAGTGGTGGTCTGCCCGCAACAGGCCTTGGGTATGGCAGGCATCAATAGTTTGCAGAACACCGCCCCAGGCGCTACCGCGCAGGCTTTCCGTGTCGGCCTCGCCCACGCCCAGTGCGTCAAACACGGTGGTAATGCCCGCGGCGGCCACTTCGGCGTCATGTGCCATGAGCGCCGGCAGTTCCGCCCAATAGACTTTGGGCCTTGGCATCAAGTGACGCTCGAAGTTGTCAGTGTGCATTTCCACCAGACCGGGCAGCAGGTAGTCGCCTTCCAGGTCGATGGCATCTGCTGCTTGCGAGCGACCAGATTGCACTTCGGCAATGTGGCCGTCCTGTGCCAGAAGGCTGCCGTTCAGCACCTCATCGGCCAGCACGAGGCGTGCGTTGGTGAACAAGGTTGAAGTGCTCATGCGGCCTGGCTCCGGAACTGGGTGACGTCGATATGGCGGGTGGCTACGGCGCGGCCTACCTCGGCATCGTGAAATATTCCTACCACCGCAGCGCCATGGGCAATGGCCTCGCGGATCAGGGTGATGACGGTGTCGGTATTGGCAGCATCCAGCGACGCAGTGGGTTCGTCCAGCAGCAGCAAAGGCCTCGGTTTGATCATGTTGCGGGCGATGTTGATGCGCTGCTGCTCACCGCCGGAAAAGGTCGCCGGGGGCAGATGCCACAGCCGCTCAGGAATGCGCAGACGGGTCAGCCAGCGGCCGGCTTCCTCCCGCGCTGCCGCTACGGCCTGCGGGTCGTTGGCGGTGTCCTCTAGCAGGGACTCTGCCACCACATCGATGGCCGGTACCCGTGGGATCACGCGCAGGAACTGGCTTACATAGCCAATGGTCTCCTTGCGCATGCGCACCAGCTCACGCGGTGTGGCGCTGGTCATGTCGATGGTGTGGCCACGCGCGTCGGTCACGGCAATGTGACCGGTGCTGGCGCGGTAGTTGGCGTAGATCATTTTCAGCAGCGTGCTTTTGCCCATACCAGAGGGGCCGTCCAGCACCACGCATTCGCCGGCGTGCACCGCAAAACTGGCGTCCGACATGACTGCCAGCTCCGCGCCGGATTGGTGGTGCAGGGTAAAGCGCTTGGCTACCCCCTGGAGTTGCAACAAGGGTGTGCTCATGGCTGTAGTACCGAGGAAACGAGGAGTTGGGTGTAAGGGTGCTGGGGGTCGTCCAGCAGCTGGTCGGTCAGGCCGGACTCCACCACGCGGCCACGCTGCATCACCATCATGCGGTGGGCCAGCAGGCGAGCCACGGCGAGGTCGTGTGTCACGATGATGGCGGCGAGCTGCATGCCTTGGGTGAGCTGGCGCAGCATGTCCAGCAGGCGGGCCTGCACCGACACATCCAGCCCGGAGGTCGGCTCATCCATGAACACCAGGCGCGGTTCAGTGACCAGGTTGCGGGCGATCTGCAAGCGCTGGCGCATGCCGCCCGAAAAAGTGCGGGGCGTGTCGTCCATGCGGGCGGGGTCGATCTCGACGCGGCTCAGCCACTGTGCTGCGGTGGCACGCAGGTGCGCGTAGTTGCGCTCCCTCAGGCCCATGAGGCGCTCGCCCACATTGGCACCCGCCGACACATCCATGCGCAAACCGTCAGCGGCGTTCTGGTGCACAAAGCCCCAGTCGGTGCGGGCCAGCAGGCGCTGCTGCGCTTCGGTCATCAAAAACACTTCCTGTAGGCCCGCTTCACGGGTGCAGTACTGCACGCTGCCGGCGTCCGGCTTGGCGCGGGCGGCGATGGCATTGAGAAGGGTGGACTTGCCCGAGCCGGACTCGCCCACCACGGCCAGCACTTCGCCGGGCCAGAGGTCAAAGGACACATCGTGCAGGGCCACGCGGTCGCCATAGCGCTTGCTGATGCCGCGCACCTGCAGCAGAGGGGTAGAGGGGTCGGTGTGCATGTCAGGGCTCCATCACAAAGCTCAGGCCGTGCTGTTGAAAGCCCAGCGATTCGTAAAACGCATGCGCGTCTTTGCGCTTGCGGTTGGAAGACAGGGCCAGCTTGTAGCAACCCGCCTCTTTGGCCAGTTGCAGGGCATGGGCCATCATCTGGCGACCTATGCCCTGACCCTGGTAGGCTCTATCGACCACCACGTCTTCGGCAATGGCGGAAGGCGCGCCCCGATGCGCCAGGTTGTGCATGACCAGCAGCGCATAAGTGCCCACTACCCTGTCGTCCCGCAGGGCGACGAACAGGCGGTAGTTCGGGTAGCGCGCAAACTGCGCGAACACGGCGCGGGCCTCGTGCTCACTCAACACATGCCCGTTGTCCAGGTCGGGCTGGGCATACAGGGCCAGCACGCTCGGCAAATCGGCTTCGATAGCCTGGCGGATGTGGGCGCTCATGCGGCCTCTCCAGCTGGCGCCTGCTCTGTTTGCGCAGCCTGGCGTGACTGGCAGTAGTCCGAGTCTGAGCACACGTGCATGCGGGCACCGGCGTCGTCGGTGATCACTTCATCCAAGAAGCTGTCGGTCGCGCCACACAAAGCGCAAGCGCTGTCCCACTTCTGCACTTCAAAGGGGTGGTCTTCAAAGCCCAGGCTTTCTACGGCGGTGTAGGGCGGCACTGCGTAGATGCGCTTTTCGCGGCCTGCGCCAAAGAGCTGCAAGGCCGGGTTCATGTGCATCTTGGGGTTGTCGAACTTGGGGATGGGCGAGGGCGCCATCAGGTAGCGCTGGTTCACCATCACCGGATAGTCGTAGGTGGTGGCAATGTGGCCGTAGCGCGCAATGTCTTCGTAGAGCTTCACATGCATGAGGCCGTACTCCGCCAGCGCATGCAGGGTGCGGGTCTCGGTTTCACGCGGCTCCAGCCGTTGCAGCGGCTCGGGCACTGGCACCTGATACACGATGACCTGGCCTTCAGTGAGCGGCGTCTCGGGGATGCGATGGCGGGTCTGGATCAGCGTGGCCTCTGCGGTGCGGGTGGTGGTTCGCACGCCGGCCGTGCGCTGGAAGAAGCGGCGGATGTTGACCGCGTTGACGGTGTCGTCCGAACCCTGGTCAATGATCTTGAGGACTTCATCCGGGCCGATGACTGCGGCGGTGACCTGAATGCCGCCGGTCCCCCAGCCATAGGGCAAGGGCATTTCGCGGGAACCGAAGGGCACCTGGTAGCCGGGGATGGCTACCGCCTTCAGGATGGTGCGGCGGATCATGCGCTTGGTGCGCTCATCCAAGTACGCGAAGTTGAAGTGCTGCTGCACCTCGTCCGCGGTGTGGCCGGTATCCGGCAAGGTGGTTTCCAGGCGGGCGTTCATGGGGTCGTGTCCTCCACAGCGGCGGCGCGCATTTTGCGGATCAACTCCAGCTCGGACTGGAAGTCCACGTAGTGCGGCAATTTCAGGTGTTGCACAAAGCCGGAAGCCTCCAGGCTGTCGCTGTGCGACAGCACAAATTCCTGCATTTGTGCGGGTGACTCAATGGCCTCGCCCAGCTCATCCGCGCGCAACGCACGGTCCACCAGACTCATGGCCATGGCCTTGCGCTCGCAGTGGCCGAAAGACAGGCCGTAGCCACGCGTGAACTGCGGTGGTTCGGTCTTGCTGCCGGCGAATTGGTTGACCATTTCGCATTCGGTGATTTCGATGTCGCCGATGGAGATGGCAAAGCCCAGCTCTTCCGGCTCAATCTCCACTGCCACGCTGCCGAGTCGCACTTCGCCTACGAAGGGGTGGCTGTGGGCGTAGCCGCGCTGGGTCGAGTACGCCATGGAGAGCAAAAAGCCTTCGTCCGCGCGGGCCAGGTTTTGCAAGCGGGTCGCCCGCGCCGCTGGGAAGCGCAGGGGCTCGCGGGTCAGGTCCACGGGCGCCGGGTCACCCGGCGGAATGGGGCGGGTTTCGATCAGCTCTTCGTCGTTGAGCAGATCCACCACACGCGGGGTGATGGACGCTTGCGTGCCAGCCACGGGCGCCGCAGGCGCGCTGCTTACCGGCGTGCGGCCTTCGGCCAGCAAGGTGAAGTCCAGCAGGCGCTGGGTGTAGTCATAGGTGGGGCCCAGTATCTGTCCCCCGGGCAAGTCTTTGAAGGTGGCCGAGATGCGGCGGTCCAGCTGCATGCGCTCAGTTTTCAGAGGCACGGTGTTGCCCAAGCGGGGGAGCGTCGCACGGTAGGCGCGCAGCAAAAAGATGGCCTCCACCAGATCACCGCTAGCTTGCTTGATCGCGAGGGCCGCGAGCTCGGGGTCGTGCACCGAGCCTTCGTTCATCACCCGGTCCACGGCCAGTTTGAGCTGCTCCCGGATTTGCGCAATGCTGAGCTCCGGCAACGCCGGGTCACCACGGCGCTGGTCAGCCAGCAGCCCGTAACTATTGAGGATGGCGGTCTCTCCGCCCTTGACGGCTACGTACATCTTCAACGCCCTCCTGGAGTTGCTATGCGCGTGGTGCGCGGCAGGCCTGCCAGATGGTTTTCGCTGGCCAGAAATACATCCACTCCACGGGGGAATCGCGCTTGGTTGGCGGCCCACTGACTGGTGAAGTCAGGCGGCAGGCCCTGCACGCTGAGTGCTTGGGTGCTTTGGATGCCGGGGCCACTGAGCTCCCAAGCAACGTCCTCATGCGCAGAAGTCAGATTGGCCACATCGATCACGCAGGTGGCGGACTGGTCGGGGTAGGCGTCAGAGCCTTGCTCCAGTTCGTGCAGGGCGGGCATGGCATCGCCTTGCGCAACCCAGACGAAGGCCGCATCCGCAGCCGATGGCACCACGGTGCAGCCGGTATGGAATTGCAACCAGATCGCGGCAGGGCCGGCGGCCAGGCGGGGTGAGAGCCAGACGCGGCAATCCGAGTCCAGCATGGCGAGCAGAAAGGCGGCTGAGGCGGGGTGGGCACCTTCAGGCACCTGCGCATCGCTGGGCACTGCGATGCAGCGGCCGGGGTGCGACAGGGCTTGCAGGGCCTGGCGGAACACGGCCTGGCTGCCCAGTGCTTCGTGGCTAAAGCCGGCACCCAGGGTGCTGAGGTCGGGGGTGTTCATTCCTGGTCTCCTTCGTCATCTTCGCCGCCGGATTCACGGGCCACGGTGAAGAATTCCACCTTGGTGCTTTGTGCTTTGGCGTGGCGTTGCGCGCTGTGCAGAGCCAGGTGGCGGCGCACCGGTTGGAGCAACTGCTCGTTCAGCGCGTCGTGGTGGGCAGGGTCTTGCAGCAGGGCATCGGCCGCAGCGGCGAGGTGGGCCTTGCGGCGTGAGCGACCCAGCACATAAGCCACGCCCACGGTGTGGCCGGAAGCCGCAGAGGCGGAGGGAAGACGCAGCGCGCAGCGGGTGACGGTGACTTCACCGAGGTTAAAGCGTTCACCAGTAGCGCCTGCACGTCCCTCCACCATGTAGAGCCCCGTTTCGGGCTGGCGCAGCCATTGCGGGGCTTGCGTTGCATACGGGGCGAGTGCGGATTCGAGAAGGTCCAGCGGGGCTCTGGCCAGCAGCGCCATCCAGTCCGGGCGGGTGGTGTGCCGGGGCGGTCCGTCATTGTCAAATGCGTGAAACATCGCAGTGGTACCCTGAAAGTTGTATAGACAAATTTAGAATCTGTCCGCAGCTTATCCAGCGGGTATGTAGGTTTCATGACAAGCATTACTTCCATCGACGCAGCCGTTGAGAGCGGCACCAAAGAGAGCTTCTGGACGCGCATCGCCTCCGACATTGCCGATGCCATCGGACGCGGTGCCTACCGCCCGGGGCAGCGCCTGCCGTCGGAACACGCATTGGCCGAACAGTTCGGAGTCAACCGGCACACCATCCGCCGTTCGCTGGCGAGCCTGTCCAGCCAAGGGCTGGTGCGCATCGCTCAGGGCAGCGGCACCTACGTGGAAGACTTCGCAGTTGACCTGATGCTGGCCAAGCGCACGCGCCATCAGCAGAACCTGGCACATGCCGGGCTCAAAGGCGGCTTGCAGGTGCTGTCGGTGCGCACCGAGCGGGCCACCAAATCACAAGCCACGGCCTTGGCCCTGCCTGCGCGCAGCAAGGTGCTGGTGCTGGAGGTGTTGGGCGAGGCCCAAGGCCTGCCGCTGCATGTGAGTGAACGGGCTTTTCCTTTGCCCCGCTTTGAAGGGCTGGATATGGTGGTCGCGCAGACTGGCTCCATCACCGCGGCCTTTCAGGCGGCCGGCGTGGCGGACTACACCCGGCAGGAAAGCCGCATCACCGCCCAAATGCCGGAGGCGGACGTAGCCGCCCACTTGCGCCAGCCGGTGAACCGGCCGGTGCTGCGCGTGGAAAGTGTGAACGTGGACACGGCCGGCGTACCGATCGAATTCGCACTGACCTGGTTTGCCGGGGACCGCGTCAACCTGATGGTGAACCACCATGACTGAGACCCACTACCACCGCTATGCGGTGTATTTCGCCCCCGCCATAGGCAGCGATGCATGGCAAGCCGGCAGCCAGTGGCTGGGGCGCTGTGCGCATGATGGGTTGTTGCGGGTGCAGCCGGAGGTGAACGGCATGTCGCCCTTGGCCCTTGCAGAGCTGACCGCCGCACCGCGCCGCTACGGCTGGCACGCCACTTTGAAAGCGCCCTTTAGCCTGGCAGCTGGCGCGAGTTTGCCGCAGCTGCGCGAGCGCATGGCGCTTTTGGCGGGGAGCCTGAGCACCATTCCCATGCCCCGCTTGCAGGTGAGCCATCTGGATGACTTTCTGGCACTGACTCCCGTGGGTGACACCACCGGTCTGGACCACATTGCAGCCGCTTGTGTGCGTGAGCTGCATGCCTTGGTAGCCCCGCTGTCGGAGGCCGAGTTGCAGCGCCGCCGCAAAGCGCCGCTGACCGCTGCCGAAGACGCGATGCTGGTGGCTTGGGGTTACCCGTATGTGTTCGAGCACTTCCGGTTTCACATGTCGCTCACTGGGAGCTTGCACGGTCGTGTGCCCCAAGAAGTGCAGGCGTTGCAGACCGCGGCGCAGCGGCATTTTGATGGCAAGACGCCCGACCAGATGGACAGCCTGACCTTGTTCGCCGAGCCTCATCTGGGCGCAGACTTTGTGGTGCTGGATCAGTTCCCGCTGGCGTCATGAGTCCGGTGCTCATCTATGTGCTGGGTCCGTCAGGCGCGGGCAAAGACAGCGTGTTGGAGTGGCTGAAAGCGCATCTGCCACCGGACGCCGGAGTGCACTTTGCCCGGCGTTGCATCACCCGTGCAGCGCACCCGGGTGCAGAGCAGCACGAGCCGATGAACCGCGAAACATTTGCAGACGCCCGCGATGCTGGCAGCTTCGGGCTGTGCTGGTCCGCCAATGGTCTGGACTATGGGGTGCGCCACGCTGAGTTGCAGGGCCCCCCCGGCACCGGCTGGGTGTTCGTGACAGGCTCACGTGCTTACTTGCCGCAAGCCATAGCCCTTTTCCCCGGGTTGGTAGTGCTGCATGTCACTGCGTCCCCGGAGGTGTTGCTGGAACGCCTGGTGGCACGCGGTCGCGAGAGTGCATCAGACATCCGGGCGCGGCTGGAGCGCGCACCACCTTTGGAGCGCCCATCAGGCACGACGGTGCTGGAAATCCACAACAACGCGCGCCTGCAGGATGCCGGGCACCAGCTGGAGTTGGCTTTGGGCTTTCTGCCGGGATGGTCAGCCCGGGCACAAAAAAGCCTCCGCTAGGGAGGCTTGCTATTGTTTTTATAGCTGCTCGCGCATATCCGGCGGGCACCAGAGGCACTTTCTATATCAAAGTGCCTCCGGGGGGCATCACGGTACCAGCTGGCTGTTGATAGGCGCCAGGTCTTCGGCCTTCAGGGTGCCGGCGGCTTGCTTGAGCTTCAATCCACCCACCAGCACATCGTAACGCGCTTTGGCCAGGGTGGCCTTGGTGCTGTAGAGCTGGCTCTGGCTATTGAGCACATCGATGTTGATGCGCACACCCACTTGGTAGCCCAGCTTGTTGGCGTCCAGCGCGCTCTGGCTGGAGGCTTCGGCAGCCTCGTAGGCCTTGACCTGGGCCTGACCGCTTTGTACGCCGAAGTAGGCGGTGCGGGTGGCCTGCGCGATGGTGCGGCGGCTGGCTTCCAGATCGGTGCGGGCTTTCTCTTCCAGCGCCAGGGTTTCCTTGATGCGGTTCTGGGTCGCAAAACCGGCGAATACCGGCAGGTTGAAGCTCACACCGATGGTGGCCACGTTCACACGGCTATCGGCAACAGCGGTGGACGTGCCGTTGTTGTTGACTGCGGAATAGCTGCCTGTCAGGTCCAGGGTGGGTTTGTGGCCGGCTTCTGCTTTGGCCGTTTCCAGCTTGGCCACTTCCAGGGCCACCTTCAACTGCGCCAGTGCGGGATGCTGGTCTTCAGACTGTTGCACCCAGGCTTCCGGGTCCGCGGGTTCCACCGGTGCCAGCACGATGGGGGCGGCCAGTGGCTTGGGCGAGGCATTGCTCACGCCCACCAGCTGGTTCAGGGCGATGGATTTGACGCGCAGGTCGTTCTCAGCAGCCAGTTCCTGGGCGACTACCAGGTCAAAGCGGGCCTGGGCTTCGCGGGTATCGGTGATGGTGGAGGTACCGACCTCGAAGTTGCGCTTGGCAGAGGCCAGTTGCTCGGCTACTGCAGCCTTTTGGGCTTTGACAAAGGTCAGGCTGTCGGTCGAGGCCAGCACATCAAAGTAGGCCTGGCTCACCCGCACGATCAGATCTTGCTCAGAGGCCAACAACTGGGCCTTGGCGGCTTCCACGCTCTTCATGCCCTGGTCGTAGCTGGCCTTGTTGGCGGGGCGGTACAGGGGCTGGGAAGCGCTGATGGTGGCCGTTTGTGCGCCGAAGCTGCGGTCCGGGTTGGGCAGAATTTCCTGGTTGGAGCGGCTGGCACCCAATGCAAAGTTGGCGCTGGGCAGCAGCAGGGCCCGGGCCTGCTCGGCTTTGGCCAGATTGGCCTCATACAGGCTCTTGGCGGACTGGTAACTGGCGTCATAGCCACGTGCTGCGGTGTACAGGTCCTGCAGGCTTTGGGCAGACGCGTGGGATGCGGCAAACACGCCGGCCAGGGCCCATGCGAGGGGCAAGAGGCGCTGTCGGAAGGTGGTGGGGCTGTGCATGGATGGCTTTCTCAGTCAGGGTGTCAAAAGGGGATGAATTCGGTGCCTGGTCACTCTGGTGCTAGTAGCGCGGGACATGGACGTCCCGTTCTGCAGACCATGCGTCGATGCCGCCTGCAATGTTGGCCAGGTCCTCAAAGCCGCGGCTTTGCAAAAACAGGGCCACTTGCATGCTGCGCGCGCCGTGGTGGCAGAGGCAGGCAATCGGCCGGTCGGCAGGCAGTTCCTGCAAGCGGACCGGAACCACCCCCATGGGAATGCTGAGCACGTCGAATCCGTCCGGCACCACGCTGGCCAAGGCCAGTTCGTGGGGCTCGCGTACGTCCAGCACCAGGGGCTGGCCGAGGCCTTCCACACTGGAGTACCAGGCTTCAAGGTCGGTGGGACGGATTTGACTGATCATGCCAATTGCACAGGGAGGGTTTTAAAACTGGAATCGCTCGGGTTCCGCAAAACCTTGCAGGCGCTGGACCACGGTTTCCCAGGTGGCCACGGTGCGAAAGTCGGTTTCGCTGGTGCGGGTGACGATGGTGGCGTTCATGACCGGGTCATCGCCAACGATAGCGCCCAGGCGTCCGCCGATCGTGAGGTGTTTCAACAGGTCTTGGGGAATTTGACCGACCGAGCCGCTGAGCAGGATCACGTCAAATTTGCCCTCGGAGGCGCCGAGCTTGGAGCCATCAGCTTCACGCACAGTCACATTGTTCAGACCGGCTTGTGCGAGGTTGCTGCGGGCAAACGCTGCGAGCTCGGGCACGATTTCCAGAGTCAGCACCTGGCGGGCGCGGTGGGCCAACAGGGCGGCCATGAAGCCGGAGCCGGCACCGATTTCGAGCACGGATTCGTGCGACTGGACGGCCAGATCCTGCAAAAGGCGGGCTTCGAGGCGGGGGGCGAGCATGCACTGGCCGGCGGGCAGGGGGATTTCGAGGTCGGCAAAGGCCAGGCTCTTGTGGGCGGCGGGCACAAATTCGTCACGGTGCACGTTGTCCAGCAGCTCCAGAACCTGGAGGTCGAGCACATTCCAGGGGCGGATTTGTTGCTCGATCATGTTGAAACGGGCTTGATTCGGATGCATGGCGAAGTTTCCTTGGGTCACGTTAAACGGGTGTGACAAATTTTACCGGCCGGTGGAGGGTGCGCCGGACCACAAACGTTTGGCCCATTGCGCCAGATCATCCATGTAGCAGTACACCACCGGAACCACTACCAGTGTGAGCAAAGAAGAGGTAATCACGCCACCGATCACTGCCTGTCCCATGGGAGCGCGCATTTCGGCGCCTTCGCTCAAGGCAAAGGCCAGCGGCACCATGCCGAAGATCATGGCCAGCGTGGTCATCAGGATGGGGCGCAGGCGCACTTTGGCGGCCAACAACAGGGCTTCCGAGCGGGGCAAGCCGGGAACGGGATGGCCTTGTTCGTCCGTGCCGCCTTCACGGGCGCGGATGGCAAAGTCCACCAGCAGAATCGCATTCTTGGTGACCAGGCCCATCAGCATCACCACCCCGATGATGGAAAACATGGAGAGCGTGGAGTTGAACATCATCAGTGCCAGCACCACGCCGATCAGCGTGAGCGGCAGGGAGGTCATCAGCGCCAACGGTTGCAGGAAGCTCTTGAACTGGCTGGCCAGAATCATGTAGATGAACACGATGGCCAGTACCAGCGCCGAAATGGCGTAGCCGAAGGCTTCCGCCATGTCTTTGGTGGAACCGCTGAATTTGTAGCTGTAGCCCGGCGGCAGGCTGATGCTGTCCATCGCGGTCTTGATGTCGGCCGACACCTCGCCCGCCGAGCGGCCCGACACGTTGCCGCTGATGGACACCTCGCGGGTAAGGTCGCGGCGGTTGATCTGGTTCGGGCCGGTGGATTCACGCACGTCGGCCACCTGGTTCAGTCGCACGATGCGGGGGCTGCCATCGGCATTGCTGCCCACGGTGAAGGGCAGGCGCTGCAGGTCCGACGCGGCATTGCGGGCATCGGGTGCCAGGCGCACATTGACGTCATAGGTTTGGTCGTCCGGCGCGCGCCAGTTGCCCACGGTCTTTCCGGCGATCAAGGTGCGCAGGGCGCTGCCGATCTGGGCCACATTCAGGCCGAGGTCCGAGGCCGCATCCCGTCGCACCCGCACGTCCAGCGTGGGCTTGTTGGGTTTCATGCTGGAGTCCAGATCCACGAGGCCGGGGACGTCGCGCACCTTGTCCAGCGCCACCACGGTGAGTCGCTCGAGTTCGTGCGTGTCGGGGCCTTGAATGGAGAACAATATCTGCTTCTGCCCACCGACTGAATCCAGCAAGCCCACGTGGGTCACCGTGATGCCGGCCACATTGCGCAGGCGCTGACGCAGCTTCACTGACATCTGGTCCACGCTCAGGCTGCGGTTGTTGCGGTCCACGAGGCGGATGTAAATGTT
Source organism: Curvibacter sp. Hmag1.1 (assembly GCF_059769165.1). Lineage (NCBI taxonomy): Bacteria > Pseudomonadati > Pseudomonadota > Betaproteobacteria > Burkholderiales > Comamonadaceae > Curvibacter > Curvibacter sp. Hmag1.1. Next base: position 837,192 of record NZ_JBMBGX010000002.1, on the reverse strand, counting down.
GGCGTAAATCTTCCCCTGCGCATTGCCGGTGTTGATCGTGGTCAGCGTGTAACGCACCTCGGGGAATTCGCGGATGATGGCCTCGACCTGTCGGGCCCGGGACTCCGTCACTTCCAATGACGAACCCACCGGCGTGTTGAAGGTGAGCGACGTCTCTGAGAAGTCTGATTTGGGAACAAACTCGGTGCCCAGGAGCGGCACCATCAAGATGCTGCCGACAAAAATGCCGACGGCGATCAACACTGTGGCCAGCTTGTGCAGCAAAGCCCAGCGCAGGATGCTTTGGTAGCCCTCAGCCAAGGCCTCGGTACCGCGGTCAAACAGGCCGGTAACGCGACCTATGGTCTTGTCGTAGAAGGTGACCGGAGCATGGCCTTTACCGTGGCTCTCAATACTGGGGTCATGCCAGATGCTGGAGAGCATGGGGTCCAGCGTGAAGCTCACAAACATCGAGATCAGCACTGCCGCCACGATGGTGATGCCGAACTCGTGGAAGAACTTGCCGATGATGCCGCCCATGAAGCCGATGGGCAGGAACACAGCCACGATGGAGAGGGTAGTGGCCAGCACGGCCAGGCCGATTTCCTGGGTGCCGTCCAGCGAGGCGTTGTAGGCGTTCTTGCCCATTTGCACGTGGCGCACGATGTTTTCGCGGACCACGATCGCATCATCAATCAGTAAGCCCACGCACAGCGACAGGGCCATCAGCGTGATCATGTTGATGGTGAAGCCGAAGGCATTCATGAACAAGAAGGTGCCTATCAGCGCAATCGGGAGCGTGAGTCCGGTAATGACGGTGGAGCGCCACGAGTTCAGGAACAGGAACACGATGAGCACCGTAAGCACTGCGCCTTCAATCAGCGTTTGGCGCACGTTGTTGACCGACACCCGGATCTGGCGCGACCCATCGGTGATCTGCTCCAGCCGCACGCCCGGAGGCAACTGCTTTTGCATCTCGGCCAGTGCTTTGACCAGGCCGTCCACCACCACGATGGTGTTTTCGTCCTGGGACTTTTGCACGTTCATCAGCAGGGTGCGCTGGCCGTTGTAGAGGGCCAGTGTCTCGGCCTCCTGGGCGCCATCGGCCACGCGGGCGACCTGGTCCAGTCGTACCGGTGTGCCGTTCTTGCGGGCCACGATGATGCTGCCAAAGTCTTCCGGGCGCTGCATGCGGGCTTGTACCTGAATCACGCGCTCCTGCTCGTTTGAGTGGATGGTGCCCAGGGGCAGGTCCTGGTTTTCGTTGGTGACGGCGGTGACCACCTGGTCCGGCGTGATGCCGAAGGACTCCAGCGCCTGCGGGTTTAGGTAAAGGTTGATCTCGCGCTTGGTACCGCCCACCAAAGTGACTGAGCCTACGCCACGTACATTTTCCAAGCGCTTCTTGAAGTTCTGCTCTGCCCAGTTGGTCAGTTCTACGGCGGTCAGCGCTTTGCCGCCCTGGCTGGCGTCCGGCAACACGACCACCGACCACACAGCGCGGGAAGACGGATCGAAGCGCAAGACGCGGGGTTCTTTGACTTCGGTGCGCAGCAGGGGTTTGACGGCGGCCACTTTTTCGCGCACATCGTCCGCAGCTTTGCGGCCATCGATGTGCAGGCCAAACTCAATCACCACCACGCTCTGGCCCTCGTAATTGCGGGAGGTCAGGGCATTGATGCCGGCGATCGAGTTGACGCCTTCTTCCACTTTTTTGGAGACTTCACTCTCCACAATTTCGGGAGATGCACCGGGGTAGTCGGTGATGACCACCACCACCGGAAAGTCGATATTCGGGAACTGGTCGACCTGCAAACGTTGTAACGAAAACAAGCCCAGCACCACCAAGGCCAGCATGACCATGGTGGCGAACACCGGGTTCTGGAGACTAACGCGGGTAAACCACATCAGTTGCTACCTGCTGCGTTTTTGATCGCGGTTCCCGCACGCAGGGCGCCCACTGCGCCCGACAACACAGGAGTACCTTCGGGTATGCCCTTGACGCTGACCATGGCCACGCCATTTGCATCACCGCGCTCGCCCAGCTCCACCGTCTGGTGGGCGACTTTGTTGTCCTGCACCCACTGCACATAGGGTTGTGGTTTGTCGGTGCGTATGGCGCTCACGGGCAAAGCCAGTGTGCGGCTGACACCCACGGCCAGTGCGCCTTGGGCGAACAGGCCCTGGCGCAGGCCTTCAGGCTTTTCCAGGCTCAAATACACCAGCACAGAGCGGCTGCCCGCCACCGCGCTGGGGTTGATGCGGGCCACGCGGGCTTGCAGGCGCTGGGCAGAGCCTTCTACCGTCAGTTGCGCAGTTTGTCCGGGTTTAACGCCCAGTGAGTCGGCCGCTGCCAGATTGGCTTCCACCTCAAGGCGGCTCAGGTCCACGATTTCCAGCACGCGCGCATCAATCGCCACGCGTTCGCCGGGCTGGGTCAGGCGCTGTGCGACCTGGCCTGAAATGGGGGCGCGCAGCACGGTGTCTTCCAGGGATTTGGCCGCCACATCCACACCTGCCATCGCAGCGCGGTAGGAGGCCTCGGCAGCTGCAAGGCTGGCGCTGGAGGACTCCAGTGCAGTCTGGGAAATAAAGCCCTGGTCCACCAGCTTGCGGTTGTTCTCAAAGCTGCGGCGGGCAATATCCACCTGCGCTTTGGCGGATTCGGCTTGCTGTTGAGCCTGGCGGGTGCGGGCTTGGTATTCCGTGGAGTCCACGCGCGCCAGCACTTGACCGGCTTTGACCATATCGCCTTCGCGCACAGTCAGCCCTTGTAGTTCGCCGGCGACACGGGCTTTCACAAAGGCTGAGCTCACTGCTTTGATCGGGCCGGAAACCGGCAGGGTGCGGGTGAGTTCCACGGTGTTTGCACGCACCAGATCTGCAGCACCCAGCTCCAGGCTCACCGGCACTTTGAGTGCAGCCTGTTGGCTTTCCAGCACCTCTTTTTTGGCTTTGTTGCTCGCAACGAGCCGCATGCCTACACCGGCGACGACGGCCAGACTGACGGCCACAGTGGTCCATTTGATCCAGGGTTTCATAGTGTCAGGAGGCGTTGGGTGCGGCAGGTGTGCGGACTGTCAGCCCCAGCAGCAGGTTGTCGATATGGGTGTTCAAGTAGGCAATGGGGTCCAGTTCCCCATTGCCCGCCACGCAGGGTCCGATGGAGTGGCGCCACAGGGCCAGAAACATCATGGGGGCGAGCAACAGGTAAACGCCGTATTCCACATTCAGCTGCCGGAACTCTCCGGAATCCACGCCCCGCTGCAAGACGCGGCGGATCAGGTCATTTCCGGGTTTGACGACTTCCTCTTGGTAAAAAGCAGCAAGTTCTGGAAAATTGCCTGCTTCACTCATCATCAGCTTGGATATGCCGGACGCCTTGGTGGAACCCACGCGTTCCCACCAGGCCGTCATGCAGTAGCGCAAGAGGTCGGCGCTGTTGCCTTCAAAGGTTTCCAACTCGGCGCTCCATTCGGAGAAGCGGCCCGAGATGTTTTCGCGCACCACCGCTTTGAACAGCTCTTCCTTGCTGGAGAAATACAAAAACAAGGTGCCCTTGGACACGCCGGCCAACTTCGCGACCTCTTCGGCACGGGTGGCGGCAAAGCCTTTTTCCACAAACAGTTCCAGTGCGGCTGCCAGCAACTCGCCCGGGCGTGCGTCTTTGCGCCGCTCGCGCTTGGCGCGCGCGCTGGAGGCAATGTCACAAAGGGTGGGGAGGGTTGGCATAAATTACTGACTGGTTGGTTATTAATGTACCGGTGCCGCCCCTGAGTGTCAATCCAAGTGGTTTCCCGTGCCGGGCAGTTTGTGCAAAGTTGTGCAAACCGTCTGTGCATTGCCCTTGTTGCTTCAAGATAACGGGCTCCTCCGTAAGATTCAGGGCGTTCAACCGACTGAGCTTGTGCCCGGGCATCGTGCCACGGCGCTGTGAACCCCATTCTTTTCAGGAGTCCCCCATGAGCACCACACACCAAACCATCACCCTAGGAGGCGGTTGCTTCTGGTGTACCGAGTCGGTGTTTGTCGAGGTGATGGGGGTGGTCGATGTCGAATCCGGGTACAGCAATGGCCACTTGCACCAGCCCAGCTACGAAGCTGTGTGCACCGGGACGACCGGCCACAATGAAGTGGTGAAGCTGGTGTACGACCCGGCGGTGGTGAGCACCCGCGAGTTGCTGGAGATCTTTTTCGTGATTCATGACCCGACCACCCTGAACCGTCAGGGCAATGACACCGGCACGCAGTACCGCAGTGGCATTTACTTTTCCACCCCGGAGCAGGAGGCCGAGGCCCGCGCCATCATCGCCGAGCTGACCGCCAGCGGGCATTACGGCCGCCCCATCGTGACCGAAGTCCTTGCGGTTCAAAACTACTGGCCTGCCGAGGCCTACCACCAGGACTTTTTTGCCCGCAATCCGACGCGGGGCTACTGCATGGCGGTGGCAGCGCCCAAGGTGGCGAAGTTCCGCAAGACCTTCGCGCGCTTGCAGAAAAGTTGAATCCACAGCCCTTCAGGCTGTAACCCGAGACGGATTCGCTGGTACAACCTGAGTTGTCATCAACTCAGGGTCCCCAGGCATGACCTCAGCAGCGTTATCCGCGCCCATCCACTTGCGCCGCCGCTTTGCGGTGATCAGTCTGGGGGGCATCCTGGCGATGGCATTGGGGCTGGGGTGGTTGATGTCCCAGATGTTGACCCAGCGCATGCTGCAGCGCGAGGGCGAGGTCAGCATGGACTTCATCCAGAACCTGCTGCGAACCGATGATTCCGGCCAGTACCTCGCACGCCCTGATGACCCCGCGCTGCAGGCGCGCTTTCTGGGCTCGATGGCCCATATTGCCTCCATGCGCGAGCCGGTACGTGCCAACGCTTACACCGCCGACGGTACCGTGGCCTGGTCCACCGACGCCTCGCTGATCGGCAAACGCTATCCCGTGAACGACGAGCTGGACGAAGCCCTGCAAGGCCAACTCGTCGTGCATAGCGGTCGCATGGATGAGGACACCGTAGCCAAAGGCGAACACGTGGGACTGGCAGCCTTGGCGCCGTTTTATGTGGAAAGCTACATCCCGGTCCTGGGGCCCGATGGCAAGGCAGTGGTGGGGGTGATGGAGCTCTATAAGGTGCCTGTGCAGCTCAATGCGGCGATCCGGGAGGCCCATCTTCAACTCTGGGCTGCGTGTGCCCTGGGTGCGGCCGCTTTGTTTGTGGCCTTGTACTGGACGGTGGCTCGCGCAGACCGCGTAATGCGCCTGCAGCAAGCGCGCTTGGCTGAAACCCAGACGCTGGCCACCGCCATTGAGCTGGCCGGCGCTGTGGCCCATAACCTGCGCAACCCCTTGGCCTCCATTCGGGTATCCGCTGAAATGCTGCAAGCGCAGGGGGACGCAGCGCACACCGAACACTGCACTGACATCACAGGCGCAGTCGACCGGGCGGATCGTTGGATCACCGAGCTTGTACGGGTGTCCCAAGCGCCCCAGCTGCAAATTGAGCGGGTGCGCCCGGTAGCTGTCATTCGCGATTGCCTGGAGGAACTGGGGCCGGAAATGACGCGCCGCGCTATCCGTTGGTCTACATCACAGGGTAAGGCACCGGATGTGCTGGCCCATACCGCCATGCTGCGGCAGATCATGGTCAGCATCGTGGCCAATGCCATTGACGCCATGCCCCATGGGGGCGACTTGCAGGTGACTTGGGTCGTCCAGGGGGCGGCACTCAATATCAGCGTGACGGACAGCGGTATCGGTCTACACGACGAAGTGCGCCAAGCTTTGTTCAGGCCATTTTTCAGCACCAAAAGCGGAGGTCTGGGCATCGGGCTCGCGCTGGTCAAGCGCATGGTCGAGCAGTGGGGCGGGCAGATCACCCTGCGGCCGGCGCCGGAGCGTGGCACCCGTGTAGAGATGCTGTTCCCCTTGGCTTTGCCGGACGCGGCTGGGACTTCCGTACACTGAGGCGCCATGGCATCCATTCTGGTTATTGAAGACGAACGGGTCCTAGCCAAAAACATGGTCCGGTTCTTTGAGTCGTTGGGGCACAACGCCGAAGCGGCCCACGATGGCATCATTGGCGTGCAGGCTGCTGCCCGCATGGTGCCCGACGTGGTGATTGTGGATTTCCAACTGCCGGGCATGGATGGTCTGGAAGTCATCCGCCAGCTGCGACAGACCGAGGACCCGCCGCGCATCGTGATGGTCACCGGTCATGCGAGCGTCACGCTGGCTGTGGATGCCATGAAGGCGGGCTCCATGGACCTGCTCACCAAACCCGTGACCCTGGCCAGCTTGCGAGAAGTCGTGGAGCGGGCTTTGCGAGAACGGGGTGAGCAACGGGCCCTGCATTTCTACCGCCAGCGCGAGGCCAGTCACTCCAGCCTGAAAGCCCTTATCGGCGAGTCGCCGGAGATGGTGGCCTTGCGGTCCATGGTGCAAAAGCTGTCTCTTCTGGAACCCACCGACCAAACCTCGGCCGCGCCCATCCTGATCATCGGGGAGACCGGGACTGGCAAAGAGTTGGTTGCCAGGGCCTGCCATCAGGCAGGTCCCCGTGCCGATGCCCCCTTTGTAGAAATCAACTGTGCAGCCCTGCCTGCCCATTTGATGGAAGGTGAACTTTTTGGCTACGAAAAAGGCGCTTTCACCGACGCGCATGCCCGCAAGATGGGCCTGATCGAATCAGCCGATGGCGGCACCTTGTTTCTCGATGAAATCGGCGAAATGGACTTGGGTCTGCAGGCCAAACTGCTGCGCGTGCTGGAAAACTTCAAGGTGCGCCGCTTGGGGTCGCTCACCGACCGGCAGGTGAATGTACGCATCGTGGCCGCCACCAACCGGGATCTGGATATCCATGTGCGCGAAGGGCGTTTCCGCAGTGATTTGCTGTATCGCCTGAGTGTGTTCCAAATCCAGATTCCTCCCCTGCGCGCGCGCGGGGATGACGTGTTGCACCTGGCTCGCCATTTGCTGGATCAGCAGGCCCGCAAATACGGGCATGGAACCTTGCGCCTCGACGCATCAGCTGCGCAAGCCTTGAAGGGCTATGCGTTTCCGGGCAATGTGCGGGAGTTGCGCAATCTGCTGGAGCGCGCCGCACTGTTGCAAACTGGTGGTTTCATAAAGATTGCCGATCTGGCATTGCCGCAGGCAGAAGTGCGATCGGCGCCCGCCGCCGGGGCCGGGCCTGCGACGTCTCTGGAAGCGGTGGAGCGTGAGCACCTTGTGCGCGCACTCGAAGCCCACCACTGGAATGTGACCCGTGCTGCCCGCTCCCTGGATATCAGCCGCGACACCCTGCGCTACCGCATGGAGCGCCACGGACTAAAGCGCTGAACGCGCCCACTAGCGGTTGTTGCGGATGGGGGAATCGTTCGCTATGCCCCAGTCCATCTTGGGCTTGAGCGGTGGGGTCAGGGGCTGACCGGTGCCGTAGTTTTCGCTGTACCAAAGCGCCAGCCATACCAAACCTGCCAATGCCGCCGCACCCGCGGCCAGCTTGAGCACGATGAGCCAGAAGTTGGGTTCTTTGTCGCTTGCCATGGTGCTTAAGTGTGGAAACTGTGCAGATTCAAACAATATTGTGAAATTTGCGCCGAAAACGCCTGTGGCGCCCGCGGAATATGCGCAGGCAGCTCCTGAATGTATAGCAAAAACCGGCGTCAGTTCAACTTCATCCCTGCGACCAGCTGGGTCACGTTGTGACGCATCATCTTCAAGTAGGTGGCGCCTGGCTGGTCCGCGGTGGACAGTGCGTCGGCATACAGGCTGGCGCCCAGGGTGGCACCGGCGTCTTTGCTGAGTTGGGCGATGAGCTTAGGCGTACTCATGTTTTCCACAAACACGGCGCGGATTTTTTCGCGCTGGATTTGCTTGATCAGCTGGGCCACTTGTTTGGCGCTGGGTTCGGTTTCAGTGTTCACACCTTGCGGGGCCAGAAACTTCACGCCGTACTGCGCTGCAAAGTAGCCAAATGCATCGTGCGAGGTAATGACCTTGCGTTTGTCCGCCGGGATGCTGACAATCTGCTCTTTGGTCCAGCTGTCCAGCGCCTGCAGTTCTTTGACGTAGGCCTCTGCGTTGGCTTGGTAAGTGGCAGCACCTGCGGCGTCCACTTTGGACAAACCGGCTGCGATGTTGCGCACGTAAAGCACCACATTGCCGGGGTTTTGCCAAGCGTGGGGATCGGTTTCTTCGTGGGCGTGGCCGGCGTGGCCTTTCTCTTCTTCCATATGTCGTGGCTTCACCCCTTTGGTGGCTGCCACAGTCTCGCCCTTGTAGCCTGCTGACTTGATGAGCTTGGCAGCCCAGGGTTCAAAGCCCAATCCGTTGGTGACGACCAGCCTGGATGCCAACAAGGTTTTGGCGTCAGCGGGCTTGGCTTCAAACACATGGGCATCTTCATTGGGGCCGACCAAGGTGGTGACGGCCACCCGGTCGCCACCGACCACGCGCACCAGATCGCCCAAGATGCTGAAGCTGGCGGTCACCGGCAGCTTGTCGGCCGCGAAGGCTTGGCTGCCCAGCAAGGCCAGGGCGGTGGCACTGGCCAAGAGAAAACGGCGCGGCATGGCGGAGAGCGAGAAGGTGTCGAATGCAGTCATGGTGATATGCAGGTTGGGTTGTGGAGTCGAAATAGAAAAGAAATGCGGATGGGGCGTGGCTCAGGCCACGCGGTGGGACCGCATCCAGCGGCGTGGTAGCCAGCCGCCGGGCGCGAGCAACAAAGAGGTGGCATAGAGCGCCCCTGCGCAGCCGATGATGGTGGGGCCCGAGGGCGTGTCGAAGTGGTAGGACAGCAGCAGCCCGGCGACACCGGCCAGCGCCGCTTGTGCGCTGGCGTTGAGCAGTTGCGCAGGCAGGGTGTCGTGCCACAGGCGGGCACTCACGGCGGGCAGCATCATCAGCCCCACGGCCATGAGCGTGCCCAGGGTCTGAAAGCCCGCCACCAGGTTGAGCACCACCAGCATCAAAAAGCCCTGCTGCCAGACCCAAGGCGGCACGCGGCTGCGGTGCGCGGCCAAGAACACCGGGTCAAAGGTTTCCAGCACCAGCCCCCGGTACATGAGCGCAAGCGTCAGGACGCTGAAGGTAGCCACGCCGGCCACCAACAGCAGGCCATCCCCGTCCACACCCAGGGCGCTGCCGAACAGGATGTGCAGCAAGTCCAGCTGCGTACCGTGGCCCGCAATCAAGGTCACGCCCAGCGCTAGGGCCACGAGGTAAATGGCGGCCAGGCTGGCGTCTTCTTTCAGGGTGGTGAAACGGCTCACCGCACCGGACATGCCCGCAACGAGCAGGCCCGCGACCACACCGCCCACTGCCATGGCGGTGAGTGATAAGCCACTCACCATGAAGCCGATGGCCACCCCGGGCAGCACTGCATGGCTGAGTGCATCGCCCAAGAGGCTCATGCGGCGCAGGGTCAGGAAAACGCCCAAGGGGGCGGCACTCAGCGACAGCGCCAACGTAGCCACCAGCGCGCGGCGCATGAAGGCAAATTCGGCAAAAGGGGAAATCAGGGCCTCCCATACCGGGCCCACAGAAAAGTCCATGGGCATCCTTAAACGGTGGTAGGGGTGGCGGCCAGTCGCCGGGCCAGCAGGGTGTCGAAGTCCAGGCCGTTGACTTCGCCGTCGATGTCGCAAATGGCGGCTGTCTCGTCCCAGGCTTCAGCCATGGCGCGGGCGCGTTGCAGGTTGGCTTCTGTCAAAACCTCAGCCGTGGCACCCCAGGCAATGCATTCGCGTGCCAGCAACAGGGTCTGGGGAAAGTGCTCCCTCACTTGCGCGTCGTCGTGCAGCACAGCTATGACGGTGCGGCCTTGGCGGTGCCACTGCTGCACCAGGGTGAGCAGGCCGGCGGTGGTTTTGCTGTCGACGGCGTTGAAGGGTTCGTCCAGCAGGATGAGGTCGGCGTCCTGCACCAGCAGGCGGGCAAACAGGGCGCGCTGTAACTGGCCGCTGGAGAGCGTGCCTACCGGGCGGCGCTCAAAGCCTTGCAGGCCCACCGCCTCCAGCGCAGCATCCACCCGCGCCAGCATGGCCGCTGTGGCGCTGCCAAAGGCGCCGGTCTGCGCCCACAGGCCCATGAGCACGCAGTCGCGCACATCCAGCGGAAAACTGCGGTCCAACTCGCTGTGTTGGGGCAAGTAGGCCAAACGCTGTCCGGGTGCAGGGCTAATGTGCCCGTGCGGGTCGGGTTGCACCAGCCCGGCCAGGCTTTTGAGCAAGGTGCTTTTGCCTGCACCGTTGGGGCCTATCACCGCCGTCAATGAGCCTCGCGCAAAGTGACCACTTACATGGTGCAGCGCCGGGTGGCGGCGGTAGCTCACCGTCAGGTTGTGCAGCGTGACGGCGGCGGATGGCACCAGTGTGGTCATAGTGGCGCTGCTTCCAGGCTCGCCCACCACACGCCCAGCCAGAGCAGGGCGAGGGCCGGCAGGGTGATGGCGACGCGCTGCCATGCGGGCAGGGCCAGGAATCCGGGGCGTTTGTAAAGTTGGCGGGTAGGGCGGGGAACTGTCACAAAGCAATCTCATAATGCAACTAAATTGCGATATAGTCTAACGCAACTTGGTTGCATTTAAATGACTATTGCAACTGAATTGCATTTTCGAGGATGTTCTGATGGCTTCTGTGAACCCACCGGCCCCGCCCGTGCTCAAGGGTGACGATCCGATTGACGCGCTCTTGTCGGCCCATGGCCTGCGCCGCACGGCGGCGGCGCGCCGCGTGTTGGGCTGGCTGTTGGCCCACCCCGACACCAGCTACACCCATGCGCAGTTGCAGGAGTCTCTGGCCGGTGACCACGTCGAGCCGTTGGACCGCGTCACCCTCTACCGCCTGATAGACCGCCTGACGCAGGTAGGCCTGCTGCTTTGCCGGGTGGACAGCCAGCGTGTGCGCCGCTACCAGGCCATGCCCGCCAGCGTGCACGCTACCCCCCACTTTGAGTGTCAGACCTGCCACCGCGACAGCCCCTTGGCCGGTGCCCTGCATGCGGTGGATCTGGAGAAAGCGGCACAAACCGCCATCGAATCCCTGCGGGCACTGGGCTACACCGACATGCACCTCGACTTTGCGGTGAAGGGCGTGTGCGCGGACTGCGCCACGGGTGCTGCATCTGCCAGTGCGAACGCAGGGCCCGCCGCATGATCCATAGCCAAGGTCTGCGCTACCGCTACCCCGGAGGCAGCGAGCTGCGTTTTCCGGATGTGCAAGTGCCCCAGGGCGCGGTGCTGCTGCTCAGTGGCCCTTCGGGCAGTGGCAAATCCACTTGGCTGGCCTTGGTGGCTGCCTTGGTGGCGCCATCTGCCGGCACGCTGAACGTGGCAGGCCAGGACGTGACCGGTTTGCGTGGTGCGGCGGCGGACGCATGGCGTGCTGGCGCCATCGGTTTTTTGCCGCAAAAGTTGCATTTGAGTGAGGCGCTGACCGTGCAACAAAACCTGGCTATGGCGCAATGGGCCGCTGGTAGGGATGAAGATATCGCAAGCATCCAAACGGCCCTGAATGCGTTGGGAGTTGCAGAGCTGGCAGGTCGCTTGCCCGGCCAGCTCTCCGGCGGGCAGGCGCAGCGGGTGGCGCTGGCGCGTGCGGTGCTGCTCAAGCCCCACGTGCTGCTGGCCGACGAGCCAACCGCCAGCCTGGATGACGAAGCCGCCGCACAAGCTGTGGGCCTGTTGCTCGCTACCGCAGCCCGGCACGGCGCCACGCTGGTGATTGCCACCCACGACGCGCGGGTCGCTGCCCTGGTGCCGCCTGCGACGGATGGTCAAATAGGCTTCTGGCGCTTGTCAATTGTGCGCGAGCAGCTATCAAAAGCGTAGCACCATGAAAACTCTATTCTTTGCATGGCGCTATTTGTGGTCCCGTCCCTTGGGGGCCGCGCTCAACCTTCTGCTGCTGAGTCTGGGGCTGGCGTCGATTACCTTTTTGTTGCTGGTGGGGGCGCAACTCAGCAAGGCTTTTGACCGTGACTTGGCCGGCATCGACGTGGTGGTGGGCGCCAAGGGCAGCCCCATGCAGCTCATCCTCTCGGGCGTGTTGCACATTGACGTGCCGCCGGGCAACGTGCCGCTTCAGGCGGTGAATGAACTGGCGAAGAACCCGCTGGTGGCGCTGATCATTCCCATCAGCCTGGGCGACAACTTCGGTGGCTATCGCATCGTAGGCACGTCGACTGCTTATGTGGACCTCTACGAGGCACAGCTTGCTCAAGGTGCGCTGTGGACGCAGCCCATGCAAGCCGTGCTGGGATCTACCGTGGCCCAGCGCATGGGGCTGCAACTGGGCCAGACCTTTGTAGGCTCGCATGGCTTGGGCGCGGGTGGTCACACCCACGGCGAGAACGCCTACACCGTGGTCGGCATCCTGCAGCCCAGTGGCAGCGTACTGGACCGGCTGATCCTGACCGACACCGCCTCGGTGTGGAAGGTGCACGAGGACTACACGGCGGTGGACGATGACGACCGCAAGGTCATGGAAGAAGAGCGCGAAATCACCATGGCGCTGGTGAAATACAAAACCCCCATGGCGGCCTTGAGCTTTCCGCGCTATGTAAACACCAGCACCGAAATGCAAGCCGCCGCTCCGGCGCTGGAAATCACCCGCTTGCTCAACATGCTGGGCCTGGGCACCGATGTGCTGCGTGCTTTTGCCGCTGTGCTTTTGCTCACTGCGGGCTTGAGCGTGTTCATTGCCCTGTGGAGCGCCGTGCGCGAGCGGCGTACCGACCTGGCGCTGCTGCGCATGCTGGGTGCATCCCCTGCCAAAGTGGCTACCTTGCTGCTGTGCGAAGCCCTATGGCTGGGGCTGCTGGCGGCCGTGCTGGGTGTGCTGCTCGGTCAGGGCTTTGCGCAGGCACTGGCGTTGTTCCTCAGCCTGGACAACTCGCTCTTGATCGGCGGCATGGTCTGGCCCGTCGGGCTGTGGGTGGTGCCCGCACTGGCGCTGGTCGTGTCTCTCGCTTCTGCTGTATTGCCTACCGTGGCGGCTTATCGGGTGAGCGTGTTGCGCTTGCTTCAGAGCCGTTAACTCCGTTTGTATTTCACTCTAACTCCCAAGGAAATATATGAAAAAAAGCCTCCTGGCGCTCATTCTGCTTGCGCAAGCAGCTACGTTTTCTGTAGCAAAAGAAAGTGCTGAAGAAACCAAACAGGACGTGGCCAAGCACCGCGCCATGGCCGCCGCACATGAAGCTGCTGCAAAGTGTCGTGAAGCCGGCAAAGGGGAAGACATCTGCAACAAAGAGCTGCAGGCCGCGTGCAAGGGCATTGCCATTGGCAAGTTCTGCGGCATGAAACACGAGCATTGAGCCGCGGGTTCAACCCCGGGTCTTATGCGGTTCACAGGGTCGCACTAAACTGTGGCTCTTCTCCGGAGGTTTTGTATGCGCGCTGAAATCTGCTCCGCCCGTCGTGGTGTCTTCTCTTTGGCCTTGGTGCTGGGTGCTGTTTGGGTCGCGCCTGCCATGGCCCAGCTAAGCTCCCCCATGCCCGGTGTTCCCGCGGGTACCGGCGCCGGCGTGCACAGCCCCAACAGCCCCTTCGCCCCTTTGAAAGACCGCGCTGACGTGCTGCCCTGGTCGGTACTGACCACCGTCAAAACCAAGACGGAGAAGAACCGCCTGCTGCCCGTGTTCCCGGCCGATGTGCAGGCCCTGAACAAAAAAGTACAGCGCATTCAGGGCTTCATGATGCCGCTGGAACCCGGTGAAAAGCAAAAGCACTTTCTCATCAGCTCTGTGCCTCTGACTTGCTCTTTTTGTGTGCCCGGCGGTCCCGAGAGCATGGTGGAAGTGAAGACCAAGACCCCTGTGAAATACTCCATGGAAGCTGTGGTGGTCGAAGGTCAGTTTGCGGTGCTCAATGACGACCCCTATGGCCTCTACTACCGCATCACTGATGCGGTTGCCGTCAAATAACTTCCGTTTTGCTGTAGCTGCATGCCTTTGGACCACCCGGTCGTATCGTCCCTGTTGCCGGTGGTTCTGCTGATTCTGGTCGGTGTAGTCACCGGCAAGATGAAGCTCATCCGCCAAGAGGCGGTACGCGATCTTTCCAACCTTGTTTTTCTGGTGCTGACCCAGGCCCTGCTGTTCCGCACCATGAGCAGCGTGCATGTGCAGGACTTGGACTTTGCACCCGTGTCGCTGTACTTCGCCGTGGCGGCCGGCTTGTTTACGGTGATGTTGTTGCTGCAAGGTCCCAGCAGCCGGGCTGCAGTGATTGCGCTCTCCGGCACCTTCAGCAACACGGTGATGATCGGCATTCCGCTGGTCGGCTTGGCATATGGCAAAGACGCGCTGGTGCTGCTCTTCACCCTGATTTCCTTGCACGCGCTGGTGCTGCTGACATTTGCCACCGTGGTGCTGGAGTTGCTGAGTGCGCGTGAAGAAAGCGCCCAACACGATGGGCCCGCACGCCACCCGCTCAAGTCGGTAGGCTTGGCGGTGCGCAATGCGGTGGTGCACCCGGTGCCCATGCCCATCATTGCAGGGCTGCTCTATGCCCAGACCGGTTGGGGCTTGCCCGATGTGGTGGACCGGCCCTTGCAACTGCTGGGCAATGCCTTCGGCCCGGTGGCGCTGGTGTTGGTGGGCGTAACGCTGTCTAACGCAGCCATCGGCCGCAATCTGAAGGGCGCCTTGGCCATTTCCGCTGTCAAGACGCTGCTGCATCCCGCCCTCATGGCACTGTCGGGCTACCTGGCAGGCCTGCGCGGCATGTCGCTTACCGTGTTGGTGGTGGCGGCATCGCTGCCCATTGGTGCCAACGTGTTTTTGTTTTCTCAGCGCTACCAGAAGGCGGAAGACCTGGTCACTGCCAGCGTGGCGGTTTCGACCTTGGTGGCATTGGTCACCGTCACGCTGGTGATGTACCTCTTGCCTTTGTGGCTGGGCTGACTCAGCCGCTATCTGGAGCATTTGAACTTGAAGCTTGCCCGTCTTTTGTGGAAAGTTGCCTTTTGGCTGCTGGTGGCTTTGACCGTGGTGATGTCTTTGGTGCCCGGTGAACAGGTTCCCCAGACCCTGGTGTTTTGGGACAAAGCGCAGCACGCACTTGGTTTTGCAGCCTTGGCCGTTTTCGGTTTGCTGGCCTATCCGATGGCGGTGCCGCGTGTGCTGGTGGGCTTGCTGCTGCTGGGTGTGGCCATCGAGTGCGCGCAGGCGATGACCACCTGGCGCCAAGGGGACTGGATGGATTGGTTGGCTGATGCCACAGGCATCGCTCTGGGTACAGGTGCCATGGCGGTGTGGGCGCGCATCCGTGGCCTGACACTTTTGGCAGGAAACTCCGGTACATGAACTTCAAGTTGAAACACCCCTTGCGCACCTTGCTCACGGGGGTGCTGGCGCTACTGCCCTTGGCGGCAACCTTGTTATTGCTATCGTGGCTGTGGAGTTTTCTGGCTGTATGGCTGGGGCCGGGGAGTGCCTTCGGTCAGTTGCTGACCGGCATCGGGCTGGGGCTGACTGAGTCGGAGGTGATCGGCTACCTGCTGGGCTTGATGTTGGTGGTTGCGCTGGTCTATGCCTTCGGCTTGATGGTGGAGCGGGGCCTGGAGCAAGGTGCGGCCCAGCTGCTGGAAGCATTGGTGCAACGCATTCCTGTGGTCCGTACGGTGTACGACGTGGTGCAAAAGCTGGTCGGTCTGTTGAGCAGGAAAGACGGGGAGGAGCTTCAGTCACTGTCGCCTGTATGGCTGTATTTTGGCGGCAAACCGGGCTCTGATGCCGGTGACGCCAGCGTTGCGGCGGGCAAGCAGGGCACAGCTGTGCTCGGCTTTTTGTCGACACCCCAGGCCGTGATGATTGGTGGCATGCCTTATCTCGGGGTACTGGTGCCGACAGCGCCCGTTCCTGTGGGCGGTGGTTTGCTCTATGTGCCGCCGGACTGGGTGGAGCCCGCAGACATCGGCATGGAGGGGGTGACGAGCATCTATGTGTCGATGGGCGTCACTTCCGATCAATACCTGAAAAAATCCGGGCTCTGACGCCCGTGTAGCAGGCAGCCCTGTGCGCTAAGGTGCCAAGCGCTCGCGCAGCCACTGGCCGTCTTCGCCTGCGCAGTAGCGCAGGCGGTCGTGCAGGCGGCTCTTGCGGCCTTGCCAGAATTCCCACTGGTCCGGCTTGAGCCTGTAGCCGCCCCAGTGCGGCGGGCGGGGCGGTTGCAGCAAAAACTGTGCGGCGTATTTGGCTGCGTTGGTGACCAGCACCGTGCGACCCGGAATCACCTCGCTCTGGGGCGAAGCCCAAGCACCAATGCGCGAATCCAGCGGGCGGCTGTGGAAGTAGGCGTCGCTTTCCTCATCACTCACTTTTTCGACCACGCCTTCAATGCGTACCACGCGCTCCAGCTCCACCCAATGGAACTGCAAAGCCGCATACGGGTTGCCCGCCAGTGCCTGGCCCTTGCGGCTGCCGTAGTTGGTGTACCAGACGATGCCGCGGGCGTCGTACCCTTTGATCAGTACCACGCGGGTGGACGGGCGCAAGTCGCTGCCCACGGTGGCCAGCGTCATGGCATTGGGTTCGGGAATCTCGCCCTGAATGGCTTCCTGAAGCCAGCGATCGAATTGTTGGAGCGGGTCAGCGTGCGAGGCGTGCTCATCGAGTTCGGCACGTTCGTAGCTTTTGCGAAGGTCGGCAATGGATGTCATGCCCGCAGTATAGGAAGAGTGCGCTTCCCGCGGCTTGCGATGGGTCATGCGGCAGCAGGGTGAGTGCGCAGCGACCGCCTACAATCATGGGTTGCTTTTTCAACCGGAGTCTTTTGCATGTCTGCCCAGGAAAATAACGACCAAACCGTCGTCACCGTAGTCATCGCCGTCATCATCGTGGCCATCCTGGCTTCCGTGATCGGTTTCGCCGTCCACAAGTCCCGCGCCAAGCCTGCTGCTGCGCCTGTGTCGGTGTCTACCCCTGTGGCAGAACCTGCAGATGCTGCCGCTTCGGCACCTGCTGCCCCTGCGTCCGCTGCCCAGTAAACAGCTTTTGCACCGGCACAGCCCGCCTGTGCCGGTCGCGTTTCCTTTTCGGGCGTTGGAGCCGGCGTACTGCCAGTTGCATACTCTTCGCAAGTGACCTTGCCTTCCGGAGTGCAGCGCCCATGAATATCCCCGCGAGTTACCCCCTGGTTTCATCCCTTGAGGCCGCTGCTTTGCCTGTGGTGCTGGTGCTGGCCTCCGGCCGTGGCGAGCGCTTTACAGCATCCGGCGGCAAGGTGCACAAACTGCAAGCAGACCTGGCCGGCACCCCCGTGATGCAGCGCACTCTGAACGCCGTGCGCGCCAGTGGATTGCGCTGGCACCTCGAAGATGCAGGCCACCCCGGCATGGGTGATAGCATTGCTGCCGCCGTACGCGCCACCCTCGAAGCGCCGGGCTGGATGGTGTTGCCCGCCGATTTGCCCCTGATTCGCCCTGAAACCCTGGTGGATATCGCCCGTGCTCCGCTGGCCGGCGAGGTACTTATGCCGGTGTTTGAAGGGCAGCGTGGCCACCCGGTGCGCTTTGCCCCTGCGTGTGGCGATGCACTCGCTGCTTTGCAGGGAAATCAGGGTGCAGCGCCCGTAGTGTCTGCGCGAGCAGCTATCAAAATAGTAGTCAACGACCCCGGTTGCATCACCGATATCGACACCCTGGACGATTTGCAACGCGCAGAACGCCTGTTGCAGGCAGCGTCCTGAACCCGCGACACGGCCGTACGGCGGCCAGTTTGTACCTCACTGGTAACCACGTGCATTCACAAGTGGGGGTTTCCAAGTTACCATCAGATGTGTAATTTAGTTACAGAAACATATGCCAGACACCACCTCTACCCCCGTCGCGTTGCACCCTGTTGTGGAGGCGGTGACCCGCCGTATCGTGGAGCGCAGCGCGGCCACCCGCAGCGCGTATCTGGCCCAAGTCGCGCAGATGGCTGATCGCAAGCCCGGTGCCGACCGCATGGGTTGTGCCAACGTGGCTCACGCTTTTGCCGCGATGCCCGAGGCCGACAAGACCCGCGTCACCGGACTGGACAAGCTCAAGATCGTGGCCGAGAAGGGCCCGAACATCGGCATCGTCAACGCTTATAACGACCTGCTTTCCGCCCACGCGCCCTTGCAGCATTACCCTGATCTGGTCAAGGTCGAAGCCCGCAAGCACGGCGCAACAGCCCAAGTGGCGGGCGGAGTACCCGCCATGTGCGATGGCGTGACCCAAGGTACCGCCGGCATGGAGCTGAGCTTGTTCAGCCGCGACGCCATCGCCATGGCTACTGCCGTGTCGCTGAGCCACGATGTGTTTGATGCCGCCCTGATGCTGGGCGTGTGCGACAAGATCGTGCCCGGCTTGTTGATCGGCGCACTGCACTTCGGCCACCTGCCCACCGTGTTTGTGCCGGCTGGCCCCATGACTTCGGGTCTGCCCAACAACGAAAAGGCCAAGGTGCGCGAAAAAGCCGCCCAAGGCTTGGTCGGCCGCCCTGAACTGCTGGCCGCCGAGAGCGCTGCGTACCACGGCGAAGGCACTTGCACTTTTTACGGCACCGCTAACAGCAACCAGATGCTGCTCGAAGCCATGGGCCTGCATGTGCCTGGCACCGCCTTCATCAACCCCGGCGACGGCATGCGCCAGGAACTGACCCGTGAAGCGGTACGCACCGTGCTGGGCATTACCAAGGCCAAGCGTTTTGCGCCCATCGGCGAGGTGGTGGACGAGCGCTGCATCGTGAACGCCATGGTGGCGCTGCTGGCCACCGGCGGTTCGACCAACCATTTGATCCACTGGGTGGCGGTGGCCCGCGCCGCGGGCATCGTGATCGACTGGAACGACTTCTCGTCCCTGTCGGACGTGGTGCCCTTGCTGACCCGTGTCTATCCCAACGGCAGCGCCGATGTGAACCAGTTCCAGGCTGCAGGCGGCCCAGGCTACGTGATCCGCGAGCTGCTGGATGCCGGCTTCATGCATGCGGATGTGTTGACCGTGCGCAGCGGTGGTTTGCGTGAATACACCGCCATTCCGTCCGCCAAAGCCGATGGCAGCTTGCAGTGGGCAGATGCAGGTGCCAGCAAGGACGAGACCGTGGTGCGCCCTGCCAGCAGCCCGTTCAGCGCCAGCGGTGGCCTCAAGTTGCTCAAGGGCAACCTCGGCCGCAGCGTGATCAAGGTGTCTGCGGTGCCGGACGACCGCCACATCATTGAAGCACCTTGCCGCGTGTTCGACTCGCAAGACGCACTGCACAAAGCCTTCAGCGCCGATGAACTCAATCACGACGTGATTTGCGTGGTGCGTTGGCAAGGCCCGCAGGCCAATGGCATGCCTGAGCTGCACAAGCTCACCCCGCCCCTGGCCGTGCTGCAAGGCAAGGGTTATCGCGTGGCGCTGGTGACTGATGGCCGCATGAGCGGCGCCTCCGGCAAAGTGCCTGCCGCCATCCACGTGTCGCCCGAGGCCGCTGCCGGTGGCCCCTTGGCCAAGGTGCGCGATGGCGACATCATCCGCCTGGACGCCAACGCCGAAACCCTGCAAGTGCTGGTGAGCGATGCCGAGTGGGCGGCACGCCCCCTGGACACCATGCCCGAAGCCCTGCGTGCTGCTAATGGCATCGGCATGGGCCGAGAACTGTTCGCCAACTTCCGCCGCAATGCACTGGCCGCCGAAGAAGGCGCCTGCACCTGGTTCTGACCCCCCCCAATAACGTCGATCTGGAACTTTTCAATGTCTAACGCTCCCGCCTTTACCGCCCTGCAAGTCATGCAGGACGCGCCCGTCATCCCCGTCATCGTGCTGAACGATGTAGCTCACGCGGTGCCTATGGCCCGCGCTCTGGTGGCCGGCGGCGTGCGCATGCTGGAAGTGACCCTGCGCACTCCCCAGGCGCTTGCCTGCATGGAAGCCATTGCCCGTGATGTGCCTGAAGCCGTGGTTGGCGCCGGCACTGTGCGCAGCAAGGCAGATGCACAAGCTGCCGCCAACGCCGGTGCCCGCTTTGCCGTGAGCCCCGGTTACACCAGCGCCGTTGGCCAGGCCTGCCGTGACTTGGGCCTGTCCTTGTTGCCCGGTGTAGCCACCGGCAGCGAAATCATGATGGCGCAGGAAGATGGCTTTACCCAGCTCAAATTTTTCCCCGCCATGCAAGCCGGCGGCCCCGCCATGCTCAAGGCTTGGAGCGGCCCTTTCTTCGACGTGAAGTTCTGCCCCACCGGCGGCGTGACCCTGCAAAACGCGCCCGAGTTTTTGGCCCTGCCCAACGTGGTGTGCGTTGGCGGCTCGTGGATCGTGCCGGCCGACGCCATGGCCAAGGGCGAGTGGAACAAGATCACCCAGCTAGCCAAAGACACGCAGGCGCTGCGCAAGTAAGGCGCACGGTGGTTGAAAGAAAAAAGGGCGCTGCGGCGCCCTTTTTTATTTCGCGGGTAGCTATGAAAGTTATAGCTAGAGCATGATTTTTCTCGAATAAGCTGCTAGTGGTACAAACCTTTAGGATTTCAACCGCACATCCGAAACAAAAAGTCCTGCCATGGAACCCATAGATTACCGCTCCGATACCCGCAGCCACTTCATCGCTGCATCGCCATCCACTGTATTCGCCGCCATGAGCGACCCTGACCGGGTGGCCCGTTGGTGGGGGCCGGATGGCTTCAGCAGCACCATGCACACGTTTGATTTCCAGCCTGGGGGCAGCTGGGTGCTCACCATGCATGCGCCGGACGGGACGGACTATCCGAATGAAAGCCGCTTTGCCCGGATCGTGCCAGATGCTTTGTGGGAGATAGAGCACCTGAACGGCCACCATTTCACGTTGACTCTGGAGCTCAAGCCCTCAGGGGAAGGTACCAAAGTGTGTTGGAAGCAGACCTTTGACACCGTGGAGCATTACCAGGCCCTGGCCACCTTTGTGGCTGCGGCCAACCAGCAGAATCTGGAGCGATTGGCCGCCGAGGTACTGCGTTAACGCAGGCCTACACCTGCTTCTCTTGGTGCTTTTTGGATCAGTTCGATCTTGTAGCCGTCCGGATCGGTCACAAAGGCGATCACTGTGCTGCCGCCCTTGACGGGGCCAGCCTCGCGGGTCACGTTGCCGCCGGCAGCTTTGATTTTCTCCACAGCGGCATAGGCGTCCGGCACGCCCAAGGCGATGTGGCCGTAGGCAGTGCCCAAATCGTAGCTTTCGGTGCCCCAGTTGTAGGTGAGCTCGATCTCAGCCTGGCCGGGGTTGCCTCCATCAAATCCGAGGAAGGCGAGGCTGTATTTGTATTCCGGGTTTTCCGAGGTGCGCAGCAATTGCATGCCTAGCACTTGGGTGTAGAAATCGATGGAGCGTTGAAGGTTGCCAACGCGCAGCATGGTGTGGAGGAATTGCATGCGGCAAATTGTGCATCAGGGCATTTTCCTTGTCTGTGCATGGTGAATAATCCGGCCAACTTTCAAAGGCCCACCATGAGCACGTTCACCCAAGTCATTCTGTACACCGACACCGACGGCTTCGCCAAGTTCCGTGAGGAGACGATTCCTTTGAACGAGGGCAATCCGCAGTCCATGCTCTCAGAAGTGTTTGCGTCGGGCGGCTACCAGTTGCGCACCAGCCCGGTGGGCTTTCGCAGCCAGTTCCATTGCTCGGGGAATACGCAGTGGTGCTTTATTTTGCAGGGGCAAATGGAGATCGGGGTGCACGGCAGTTCGCGCGTGTTCGGGCCCGGCCAGCACTTTTACTCGGCAGATTTGCTGCCCGAGGGTGCCACGTTTGACCCTGCCGTCCACGGCCACTGGAGCCGTCAAGTGGGTGACCAGCCCTTGGTCACCCTGTTTGTGCGGGGCTAAGCCGCAGCGGCGCGGGTTGCCGTGCCCTGCAAGGCACCCGACAAAATGCGCTGCACGCCGGGTCGCCCAGCTTTGACCGCCTGCACCAAGCCCGCAGCCACGTCTTCGGCTTGCACGGGCAGGTAGTTGGCAGGAATGAGTGGCTTGAGCACTTTGCTGACCACCAGGCCGATACGCTCGCCGGGGCGCCCGGGCTGGTTCAGCGGGCCGCGATCACCCACCAAGAGGGAAGGGCGAACGATGCTGACACTGGTGTAGCCCAGCTGTGCAATCGCATCTTCCACTTCGCCTTTGACGCGGTTGTAGAAAACGCCAGACTTGGCATCCGCGCCCATGGCGCTGACCACTCCTAATTTAGTAGCGCCCTGCGCACGTCCCATCTGCGCTACTGCCATAACGGCGTCATAGTCCACCGCGCGGAACGCGGCCTGGCTGCCGGCCACCTTGATGGTCGTGCCCAGACAAATAAAAACATCGTCGATTTGCGGCAGCTCAGGGAGCGCCGCAAAGTCGACGATGTGTTGGGTCAGCTTAGGGTGGGTCAAGGGCAGCGTGCGCCGCCCCAGACTGTGTACCGCGCTGGTGTATTTATCGGCTAGAAGAGCCGCCAGGACCGCGCGGCCCACGAGGCCCGTTGCCCCCGCGACCACCGCCACCCGGGCGTCCACCGCCGCCGAAGCCGCCTCCGCCACCACCATATCCGCCGCCATTTCCACCTCCACTGCGGCCACCGCCGCCAAAGCCACCGCCACCACCGCGGCGGGCGCCACGGCCAGCCATCATATCGACGCTGGTGCGCATGGGGTCAGGTTGGGCAGTAGACGGACGTGGTGCGCGACCTTCGTGGGTGAAGCCTGCAGGCGGCTGGAACTCGGCGCTACCGCCTTCACGGCGCGGACCACGGCCTTGTGCGGGACGCGGGCCTTGCGAGCGGGGAGGCTGGAATTCGCCGCCGCGATCAGGGCCTCGGCCACCGCCGCTATTGCCACGGGGGCCTTGGCCACCACGACCGCCGCCGTTACCGCCACCACCAGCGCCGGCATTCCCACCGCGACCACCGCCTTGGCCGGCTTTGTTGTCGCGCACGCGTTGCAGCATTTCGGTGCGGGCGGCCTTGGCGGCAGCCTGCATGACGTCACGGCTTGGAGGCTTGCCTGCGCCGCCCCAAATGGTCTGACGGCCCATGGCGATGGGTTCTGCCTTTTCACCGGGTTCGGGGGCAAATCCCTCGACCACCTTGACTTCGATTTTTTGCTTGGTGAAGCGCTCGATGTCCTGCATGAAGCCTTCTTCGTCCAGGCAAACCAGGTTCACAGCGGCGCCGTCGGCACCGGCACGACCGGTGCGGCCGATGCGGTGCACATAGTCTTCGCTCACGTTCGGGATTTCGTAGTTCACCACGTGCGGCAGATCGTCAATGTCGATGCCGCGAGCAGCAATGTCGGTGGCCACCAAGGCGCGCACATCGCCGCTCTTGAAGCCGGACAGTGCCTGGGTACGGGCGGCTTGGCTCTTGTTGCCGTGCAGCGCCATTGCAGTGATGCCGTTCTTTTCCAGAAACTCGGCCACGTTGTTGGCGCCGAACTTGGTGCGGGTGAACACCAGCACCTGGCTCCAGTTTTGCTCGTTGATGATGTGGGCGAGCAGGGCCTTTTTCTTGCCTCGACCCACGGGGTGGATCACCTGCGTGATGCGCTGCACCGTGGTGTTGCGAGGTGTGACTTGCACGCTTTGCGGGTTCTTGAGCAGGCCGTTGGCCAGCTCGCGGATTTCGTCGCTGAAGGTGGCAGAGAACAGCAGGCTTTGCTTTTCTTTAGGCACCAGGGCCAACACCTTTTTCACGTCATGGATGAAGCCCATGTCCAACATGCGGTCGGCTTCGTCCAGCACCAACATTTGCACTTGGCCCAGGTCCAGCATGCCTTGTTGGGCCAAATCCAGCAGACGGCCAGGAGTAGCCACCAGAATGTCCACGCCCTTTTTTACTTTGGAAATCTGCGGGTTCATCCCTACGCCGCCGAACACGACGGTGGAGCTGAGTTGCAGGTATTTGCCGTACTGACGCACCGACTCTTCTACTTGGGCGGCGAGTTCGCGGGTGGGGGTCAGCACCAAAGCGCGAATGCCGGTGCCGCCGAATTTGTTCTGCGCGCTGCGGCTCATGGAGAGGCGGTGCAGCAGGGGCAGGGTGAAGGCAGCGGTCTTGCCGGTACCGGTCTGGGCGCCGCCCAGCAGGTCGTGGCCTTCGAGTACCAATGGAATGGCTTGCGCCTGGATGGCGGTGGGCGTTTCGTAACCCTGCTCACGCACGGCCTTCACAATGGCAGGTGCCAGCTTCAATTCTTCAAAGTTCATGGATAAATGCGTCCGTCCTGGACGCTTGGGAATCGGCCGTTCTGCTGGCACGCGGCACAGCAGTCAGTCAAAGGCAGATGGATTCAAAAGTGGGACGCCCTTGTCACGTGGGGTCCCCAGCAAGGTGCTGGTATTGCAGGCAACTGAAAAGCTGCAATGGATCGTATTGTCGCACGCTTGGCCGAATGTCCGGAAAACGACACAAAGTGCCCGCCGCGTTTACTGACGGGTAACAAACTGTCAATACACTGGTGCTGCCCGTTCGAGGCGATGAAAATAAGCCCACGATGAAGAAATACCTGTTGCGACGCTTGGGCGTGGCCCACGAGCCCGGCGATGACAAGCCGTCTCTATCCACGTGTATTGAGGCGGTGCTTGAGCAAAGCGATGCTTTGCTGGAGGACGTGCTGGAAGGTTTGCAACTTATGTTGGCGGTGGCCGGTGGCAACACCTTGCACGCCCGTTTGCACCCGGTTCGCCAAGCTGCGGTAGACCGGCTGAACGCCCAGTCCGCCGAAGCCAAGGCGGTGTTCCGTGTGGAGCTGCGTAGCGCGGTGTACGGAGGGGGCTCCTTCCGCAAGCCCCAGATCAGCCAAGTTCGTTTTGATGACTTCCAGTTTTTGGAAGAAGAACAAATTGACGCCAACATCGAACTGGCGGTCACGGAGCAAGAGGTAAATCGCTCGGTGGAGGCCGTACTGCCGGCGCTCAATGCATTGGTGAGCAGCCTGATGGGCTGGGCCAGCGTGCAGGCGCATCTGAATCCGCTGAAGCCGGAGGCTTTTGTGCATGCCCTGAGAGAGGCATTCGGACAGGTCTTGCCGGATGACGAAACCCGATCGGCTGTTATGGCCCCTGCTGCCGGCATCCTGGGCGCGGCGCTGAATAACATGTACAAGGAGCTGGTTGAGTGGCTCAAGTCCCTCGGTGTGGAGCCCGTAGCTGCCTATGCGCCGTCGTCCAATCCTTTTGGTGCTCCGGCGAAGCCGGTCGAAACAGCGGTCACCCGCAGTCTGTTGACCCTGGATAAGCTCCGTCGCTTGCTGTCTGGAGAGTTGGACCCGCGCCCCATGGTGGCAGCAAATGCCGACTTCACCCATACCGTGCCTGCCTCATTTGTGGCGCTGGAAGATATGAAGCTGGTGGAGCCCATGCTCAAGCGTTTGTCGCAACGCGCAAGTCATGTGGATTCAGACAGCGGAAAGACGTTGGCTACCACCTCCCGAGCCAAAGTCGAAGCACTTCAAGGCAAGGCACTGGGCAAAGAGCTGGGCGAGGAAGTGGTGCGACTCATGTTGGAAAACCTGATGCAGGACCGACGTTTGCTCGAAGGCGTACGGCAATCGGTCATGAACATGGAGCCGGTATTGCAGCGCCTCTCCGCCCATGACCCGCGGTTCTTTGCCGATCGAAAGCACCCTGCGCGTGTTTTCTTGGACCGCATGACCCACCGCAGTTTGGCGTTTCAGTCAGAGGACGATGCGGGCTATTTTCACTTTCAGAAGACTCTGGACAATGCCATCAGCGTGCTCGCCTGCGGCGAAGGCGACGCCAAGGCCTTCGAACGTATGGTCCGCAAGCTGGAAGAGGGCTGGGCCCAGGAGGACCAGCAGCAGAAGCAATTGGCTGCAGAGGCTGCTCGGGGACTTATGCACGCCGAGCAGCGAAATATGTTGGCCCAGCGCTTGGCTCAGGAGTTCGCGCAACGCATGACCTTCAAGAATGCGCCGGAGATCGTGCTGGCATTTTTGCGTGGGCCGTGGGCGCAGGTGGTGGCCGAATATCAACTTAAGTTTGCTGACGGCACCGACGATTCTGAAGGGTACCTGGCGTTGGTGGACGACCTCATCTGGAGCGTGCAACCGCGACTGGTGCGAAAAAACCGGCCACGTTTGGTCGGGTTGGTCCCCCAGATGCTGCTCAAAATTCGTCAGGGCTTGTTGCTGGTGGACTACCCCGAAGAACGGATTCCCCCGTTTTTCGATGCTTTGATTGACATCCACGAACAAGCCTTTGACAACGCCAAATACGTAGCTCAACGAGATGCGCCGACCACCGCACCAGAGGCGGTGGAAGCTGCAGCCGAAATGACGGACGACGAGCTCTGGATAGCCGAAATGGAGGCCCAGGATTCGGGATTTCTCACGCACATGCAGATGCCCAAGCCTGCGACAGCAGACGTTCTTGAGGTGTCGGACCCGGAGCTCCAGAATGCCTGGAGTGCAGAAAACTTACGTACAGGTTCTTGGGTAGACCTAGCGCTGGGAGGCGAGTGGGTGCGGGCACAGTTGTCCTGGGCCAGTCCTCACCGGACCTTGTTCATGTTCATGTCAAGCGGGGGTATGGCGCATTCCATGTCCCGCCGGACTATGGACAGACTTCGCGGCTTGGGATTGATCCGCTTGGTCTCTGACGGTCATGTGATGGATAACGCATTGGATGCGGTTGCCCGTGAAGCCTTGTTGAATGACGTGAAAAACGCGTTCGATGGCCCTCCAGTGGCCAACAAATAAGGGGAAGACGGCCGAGCAGTCGATAATATGGTTTTACCGCTGAATAACCAGAATCGCAATGGCCCAATACGTTTTCTCCATGAACCGCGTCGGCAAGATCGTGCCCCCCAAGCGGCACATTCTTAAAGACATCTCCCTTTCCTTCTTCCCCGGTGCCAAGATCGGTGTCTTGGGTACCAACGGTTCCGGCAAATCCACCCTGCTCAAGATCATGGCGGGTGTGGACAAGGAAATTGAGGGCGAAGCCATTCCCATGGCCGGCTTGAATATCGGTTATCTGCCCCAGGAACCCCAACTCGATCCGAACCACACTGTGCGTGAAGCCGTCGAAAGCGGCATGGGCAAGGTGTTTTCTGCTAAAGCACGCCTTGAAGAGGTGTATGCGGCTTACGGTGCGGAGGACGCCGACTTTGACGCATTGGCCGCTGAACAGGCCGAGCTCGAAGCCATCATCGCAACCGCTGGCACGGACTCTGAGCATCAATTGGAAATTGCTGCTGACGCCCTGCGTCTGCCCCCATGGGATGCCAACATCGGCGTCCTGTCCGGCGGTGAAAAGCGCCGCGTGGCTCTGTGCCGGCTGTTGCTCTCCAAGCCTGACATGTTGCTGCTCGACGAACCCACCAACCACTTGGACGCCGAATCGGTGGACTGGTTGGAGCAGTTTCTGCAACGCTATTCCGGCACAGTGGTCGCTATTACCCACGATCGCTACTTCCTGGACAACGCAGCGGAGTGGATTTTGGAATTGGACCGTGGCTCCGGCATTCCATACAAGGGCAACTATTCCGATTGGCTGACCCAAAAGGGCGCCCGCCTGGAAGCCGAACAAAAAGGCGAAGAAGCCCGTGCCAAAGCCTTGAAGAAGGAATTGGAGTGGTCCCGTCAGAACCCCAAGGCCCGCCAAGCGAAAAGCAAGGCCCGTCTGGCCCGCTTTGAAGAATTGAGCGACTACGAATACCAGAAGCGCAACGAGACCAACGAGATCTTTATTCCCGTGGCGGACCGCTTGGGTAGCCAAGTGATTGAGTTCAAGGGCGTGAGCAAGTCTTTTGGCGACCGCGTGCTGATCGACAACCTGAGCTTCAACATCCCTGCCGGCGCGATTGTCGGCATCATCGGCCCCAACGGCGCCGGTAAATCGACATTGTTCAAGCTGATCGCAGGCCGTGAAAAGCCGGACTCGGGTGAAGTCGTCATCGGCTCTACGGTCAAGATGGCATTTGTGGACCAGCACCGAGACGCATTGTCGGACGACAAGACAGTCTGGGAAGACGTTTCCGGTGGCCTCGACATCCTCAACGTGGGCAAGTTCCAGATGGCCAGCCGCGCCTATTGCGGTCGATTCAACTTCAACGGCGGCGACCAGCAGAAGAAAGTGGGCATGTTGTCAGGTGGTGAGCGAGGTCGGTTGCACTTGGCTAAGACATTGATCGCAGGCGGCAACGTGTTGATGCTGGATGAACCGTCCAACGATCTGGACGTGGAAACCCTGCGTGCCCTGGAAGATGCGCTGCTCGAATTTGCCGGCACCATGCTGGTGATTTCTCACGATCGCTGGTTCCTGGATCGTATTGCGACCCACATCCTCGCTGCCGAAGGTGACAGCCAGTGGACCTTCTTTGATGGCAACTACCAAGAGTACGAAGCCGACAAGAAGAAGCGTCTGGGCGAAGAGGGCGCGAAACCCAAGCGCGTGCGTTACAAAGCCTTGAAGTAAACCGCCAGCGAGGCAAGAAAGCCCCATGCAAGATATCAACCCGCGTTACGCGTCTCTTTACCAGGCGACTGTCAAAGACGCCGCGGCGGGTGGTACCGCCATCATGGGCAAGCTGATTGCCTCTTTGCGTCGTGACTTGCAAGCTCGCGAGAGTGCTTCTCGGGATTTTCGTGAGCGCGATGTGCATGCGGAGTCTCTCAAGCAGCTTTACCAACACGAACAAACCTTGCGCGAGGGCTATGGCCCTGCGCTTTTGGAGCAGTTCACACGCCCGTCCGAGGCTATCAAGGCGGCGATGCCATCGATTGCTGAAGTCCAGTTCGATCAACTCGAGTTGATGGATGAGGTGCAAGTGCAAGAGAGCGTCAACATGGCGCGGGCCCAACAAATGGCCATGTTGGCAGCAGAGGCCAGTCTGGCGGAGCTCAACACCCTGATTTGCGCTACCTTGGGTCTGCAAACCGTACGCCCGGAGCGCAACCCATTGCGCCCTGAGGCTTACATCACTGCGCTGCGCAATACGGTAGAGCGCACGCCTGCACCCGCTGCCATGCGGTTGGATTGGCTGACCGTGATGGGTATTGCCTTGGGTGCTGAGCTCAAAGAGCTGTATTCCAGCCTTGCTTCCCAATTGAAGACACAAGGCGTAGTCGCTGCAGGATATGCCGTCACGCCTGCGCCCTCTGCCTCTGGTACGCCTAGCGGGGGTAAGGGGCGTGAAGCTGCAGCACCGGCTCCGTTTTCAGAAACATCGCGATATGGCGCTCCAGGCAGTGCGGAGCGTGAGGCCCTGATTGCCCGAGAGTTGCGGGCGCCTAAGCCGGTGACGGACCCGGCACTTTTGACCTTGGATCGCTTGCGTAAATTGCTGGCTGGCGAGCTCGATCAGCTGGGGACGCCGCATCGTGTGGCCGCTTTCGCGCAACAGTTTGCACGTCAGTTCGAGTCTCCCGGCGGCTATGGCGGACCGGTTGCAGAGAGTCACTCAGATTTCGCATCCACGGTGCCGGCGGCCTTCGAAGCGCTGACCGAGATGAAGCAAGTAGACCGTGTCGTGCAACGACTGGAGCAGCGACGTGGCGGCGTTGCTCCTGCAGCGGGCTTGCAAGGGCTGCAAGCCGTTCGCGAAGACATCAGGCGCAGTGCCAGCGGTGTCGCACAGGCGTTGAGCCTGGAGGTGGTGAACCTGATGGTAGACAACATCGCCAGGGATCCCCGTCTTCTGGAACCGGTTCAGGCATTGATTCGTGAGCTGGAGCCGGCGCTGATGCGCTTGGCGTTGGTGGATGCCCGCTTGTTTACCGACAAGCACCACGCAGCGCGCATGCTGGTTCAAGAGGTGACCCACCGCAGCTTGGCCTACGCCAATGTGCAGAGCCCGGGTTTTCTGGCTTTCCTCGATGAGGTGCGTGAGGCCATCGCCCCTTTGGCCAATGCACATCCGGAAGGCCCGGAAATGTTTGCAGATGCCTTGCATGAACTGCAGGCAATGTGGAATGAAGAAGCAGCCAAGCAGGCCCAAGCCCGTACACAAGCGGTTAAGGCCCTGGAGAAAGCTGAGCAACGCAACTTGCTGGCCGAGAAAATTGCCCGCGAAATCGACTCCCATCCTGACGCGGCCAAGGTGCCTGATGTAGTGCTGGCATTTTTGTGCGGTCCATGGGCACAGGTTGTGGCGCAAGCGCGCCTCTCTGGAGGCGCCGGTTCTGCGGCGGCTGATAAGTACCAAGCGCTGATTTCTGCCCTGTTGTGGAGCACCCACCCGGATCTGGCCCACAAGAATATTGCCAAGCTCACCAAGCTGGTACCTTTGCTACTCAGCACTTTGCGCGACGGCCTGGAGACTATTCAGTACCCGGCCACCAAAACCAGTGCTTTCCTGGAAGCACTCATGGGCTTGCACCAATCTGCATTCAGGGCTGTGCACAAAGAGGCCACTGCCGCTGCAGTCAAGGTGGAAACGGCAGCTCCCAAGGCCGCTGCAGCGACGCCCGCGCGCAACCGCCCTGTGGAGGACGGAAACCCTTGGGTGGCGCCATCGGAAGCACAAGACTCCAATTTTCTGGATATTCCGGACGAGGCACCTCCCACAACAACGGCAGCTACCACCATTTTTTCGCCCGTGGTGCCACCGGTGTCATCCGGCTCGGGCGCCGGGGGATTGCCGCTGGGCTCGTGGGTCGAATTGCACACGAATGGCGAATGGGTGCGCACCCAGCTCACCTGGGCGAGCCCGCACGGTACCTTGTTCCTGTTTACGAGTGCAGCTGGTTCGACCCAGTCCATGACACGCCGAACCCACGACAAACTGGTGGCGGCGGGTCAGCTGCGTGTGATTTCGGCACAGCCCGTGGTCGACGGCGCGTTGGATGCCGTAGCCCAGCAGGCCATGAAAAACAGCGTGGACTCTACGCTGTAGCCAATCGTTGGCGCACCAAACCGATGTGGTTGCGCAGCGCGTACAGCTCGTCTGCGTAAGACAGCGGGAGAATTACTTTTTCGACCTTGGATTCGATCTCAGCCAGTTCAGCAAGCAAGTCAGCTGCGGAGCCGGGCGATGCCTCGTAGCGGCTCTCGATGTCGCGTAGTTGGCCATACCAGCGGAAGACACGGGAGCGTACCCTGTAGGCATACAAAGGTGGTGCGATCTTTCCCAAAGGCAGCAAAACGGCAATGATGATGCCCAGGGCCAGCCACATGCGCTCCACCAGATTTGCAAGGGTGAATGGTATGTAGCGTTGCAGGGTCGGTATGCCGTTCTTCAGGGTGCGCTCGGCTTCAGGCGCCAGCGCAAACTCACTGTGTGATGCGTTGGGGAACTCCCGGGCCCGATTGAACCATCCCGATTGGCCGTGCGTCTGCACCGCAGCTTGGGCCAACAGCTGGCGCAGGCCGGGATGTAGTCCATCCCGCACCAACATGCTGGTGGTGGTGGCAATCAGGTGTACGTCCTGGGATGGGACATTGCGTGCCAAATCCACCACGCCACGGGGCAGGGTCACAGGTGTGATGAAAGGTAGTCGCCGTGCATAGGCCTCGTTCTGCGGAAAATCCATCAACCGGATACCCGGGGTTTGCAGCAACATTTGCACCATGGGGGCTTGGGGCGCCGAGGCGAAAACCACTGCGTCCAGCTTGCCTTGCAACAATTGGATGGTGGCGGGTGTTTGCTCCAAATGGCTCAAACGGGCTTTCTTGGGGTCCATGCGGTGCATGTCCATCAAGGCATCCATCAGGGGCGGTACGCCGCTGCCAGCGGTACCGGCATTAAGGCGCAACGTTGCCAACTGATTCAAGGAGTTCAGATGCCCGGTTTCGCTGATGGCTGTCGCTGCACTGCTGCGGTAGAAGAGCCAGATCGGCTCGACAAACAGGTTACCCAAGGTGAGCAACTCTTCCGCATCTTCATCCTGAGGCACGCTGGCGCTGCCGCCTTGCACGAAACCGGCATCAGCTTCTCCTGCTTGAAGTTTGCGTAGGTTGTCCGCAGACCCTTCTGTTTTCACCAGGTCCACCGTGATGCCTTGTTGGCGAAGCAACTTGGCATATTGCTCGCCCATCTCCGCATATGCGCTTTGCTCCGGACCGGTCACCAGCGTCAGGTGCTTGGGAGGCATGGGGTCCAACCACCAATAGGCCAGCCAAATCAGCCCGGCACCCGCAAACAGCAAGGGGCTCGCAGAGGTAAAGAGATCCCAGAATGCGAGAAGGGCAGCTTTGACGGGGCGGGGCAGGTGCAGTGACATGGTGGCTATAGCGGGTGCTCAGCGTAGAACTTGCCACCATGGTAGAGCAAGGGCGATGCGCCGCTCCGATGGCTGCAGCGCTCAACCTCGCCGACAAAGATCACATGGTCACCCTCTTCGTATTGGCTGCGATTGAAACACTCAAAATGCGCCACCGCTCCATCCAGCAAAGGCGCGCCATGAGTGCCACGTGTAAAGCCGACACCAGCGTAGCGGTCAATGTCTTTGGTGGCGAACTGGGTCGCCAACGCTTGCTGGTCTGCAGCCAGAATATTGATGGCGTAGTGGGCGCCGCGGCTGAATGCTTCCATGGAGCCCGCCTTTTGCGACAAGCTCCAGAGCACCAAGGGCGGAGTGAGAGAGACGGAGTTGAACGAATTGGCAGTTAAACCGACCAAGGTGCCATCGGCCGCCTGCGCGGTGACGATGGTGACCCCGGTGGCAAACATGCCCAGCGCTTGGCGGAACTGCTGGCTGGAGAAATCGGGGGGCAGCGCGCTGCGAGCACGGGAGGGTGGGTTCATTCGTGGAATTTACCGCGCTTTCCGCCCTAGCCCTCTGCGCGGGCAGCAAAACCTTCGCCACATGCGACCTTTACAATGAGCCGCATGTTCAAAAGCCTTTTTGCCTGTCTGGCCATTGCTATCGTTTCAGTAGCTGCTCGCGCTGATTCTGCGAGGGCTTGTGCGGATTACGCTTCGAAGATACCAAGTGTGACGCCGGCAATGTGTGAATCTGCTGCATTGCAGGACCTCAAGGCCCGATCGGGGCAGGGACGGGTCATTTGGGGGCGTGATGTCGGCCCCACGGATGCGAATTTCAAGGTGTTGGTGATTGGGGGCATCCACGGCGACGAAATGTCGTCGACCTCTTTGGTCTACCACTGGCTGGGGTTGGCGATGACACCGCCCTCAGACTCGCCGCTCAACATTCACTGGCGTTTCATTCCCAGTCTGAATCCGGATGGATTGTTTGCGAAGCCGGCGCGTCGTACCAACGGAAATGGTGTGGACTTGAACCGCAATTTCCCGACGCCGAACTGGGCGCGTGATGCCAAGGTCTATTGGGAGCAACGTACCAAGCGCGATCCGCGTCGGTGGCCGGGCAACAAACCGGTGTCCGAACCTGAGTCCCGTTTCTTGCTGGAGCAGATGGATAACTTCAAACCGAACTTGATCGTCAGCGTACATGCGCCCTATGGCGTGCTGGACTTTGATGGTCCTTCGGTGCCGCCCAGCAAGTTGGGTCGCTTGTACCTGGATCAGGTAGGTATTTTTCCAGGCTCGCTGGGTAACTATGCGGGGGTACACCGGCGTATTCCGGTGGTCACCATTGAGCTGCCCAGTGCGGGTCGCTTGCCGCAGGATGCAGAAGTCCGTCAGATGTGGATGGATTTGCTGCGCTGGACCAACGACCGCCTGGGTCCGTCAGCTTCTGCCACCGTACCCTGATTCATACGCTTGCGCTGCCGGAAATACGAAGTGAGGCTTTGTCCGCCCACATTTGGAGGCTGTCTACCAGGTCACGCTGACTGAAAGAGCAACTTTCTTCACTGAAGAGGGCGCTGGATTCCAACCTGTCCATCAGCTGGTGCAGCACTTCAGAGAACTTCTCAGGCAGCGCGGCGAGCAATGCGCTCTGGCCGCGTGCCAAATCAGACAAGGCATGGGCAGTGAGCCCGCCCGCCCGGAAGCTCTCCAAGGCGTCCTGAAACGCCTGGAGCTGGTCTTGTGCAGGGCTGGCGGCTAACTTCATGCGGCTTAGTGCCCCAGAATCTTGGACAAGAAGTCGCGGCTGCGCTCGTTTTGCGGGTTGTTGAAGAACTCGTGAGGCGTGTTCTGCTCCACGATCTGGCCCTGGTCCATAAAGATCACACGGTCGGCCACGGCTTTCGCAAAGCCCATTTCGTGGGTCACACAGATCATGGTGATGCCCTGGCTGGCCATCTCAATCATCACGTCCAGCACTTCCTTGATCATCTCCGGGTCCAGGGCCGAAGTCGGCTCATCGAACAGCATGATCTTCGGCTTCAGGCATAGCGCACGGGCGATAGCCACACGCTGCTGCTGACCACCGGAGAGTTGCAGCGGGTACTTGTTGGCCTGGTTGGCGATGCGCACGCGCTCCAACTGGATCATGGCCTTTTCTTCGGCTTCTTTCTTCGGCATTTTGCCGACCCACATGGGGGACAGCGTCAGGTTTTCCAGCACGGTGAGGTGCGGGAAAAGGTTGAACTGCTGGAACACCATGCCGACTTTCTTGCGCACGTCGTCGATGGCTTTCACGTCGTCGGTGAGTTCCACGCCGTCCACGATCAAGTTGCCTTGCTGGTGTTCTTCGAGGCGGTTGATGCAGCGGATCATGGTGGACTTGCCGGAGCCGGAGGGGCCGCAAACTACGATGCGTTCGCCTTTGGTGACGGTCAGGTCAATATCGCGCAGTACGTGGAAATTGTTGCCGTACCACTTGTTGACTTTGTTGAAGGTGATGATGGGTTCAGACATATTCGTTCCTTAGCGGAGTTTGCTCTTGTTGACTTGCTTTTCGATCCAGAGGCTGTAGCGCGACATGGAGAAGCAAAATCCGAAGTAAATCAGGGCGATGAAGAGGTAGCCTTCGATCTTGTAGGGGCGCCAGTCGGCATCCGAGTTCAGGGCCAGGCTCATGGAGCCTGTCAGCTCATACAAACTCACAATGGTCACCAGTGAAGTGTCCTTGAAGGTCGAGATGAAGTTGTTCATGATGCCGGGCACCACCATGGACAGGGCTTGCGGCAACACGATCTTGCGTTGTGTCTGCCAGTACGACAGGCCCAGTGTGGCGGCAGCTTCAATTTGCCCTTTGGGCACCGCCTGCAAGCCGCCGCGAATCACCTCGGCCATGTAGGCCGCTGCAAACAGGGTGATACCCGCCAGTACGCGAACCAGCACGTCGATGTTGAAGCCCTGGGGCATCAGCAGCGGGAACATGAAGGACGCCATGAACAGCACCGAGATCAGCGGCACGCCGCGGATGAGCTCCACGTAGATAGTGCACAGGCTCTTGATGGCAGGCAGGTTGGAGCGGCGCCCCAGGGCTATCAACAAAGCCAGCGGGAAGGCCATGGCCATGGACAAGGAAGACAGCAACAGCGTCAAGGGCAGGCCACCCCAGCGGTCTGTATCGACCTTGCTCATGCCGAACACATCGCCGGACATCAGCATGAAGAAGCTGCCCAGGACCACGACCCAGGCCAGGCCCAGCCATGCTTTCCAGAACATGCGCATGCAGCTTGCCACCAGCAGGCTGCACAGCAACAAAGTGGCGATCAGCGGGCGCCATTGCTCTTCAAAGGGGAAGCGGCCAAAGATGATGATGCGGAATTTCTCCACGATCACACCCCAGCAGGCACCAGCGCCTTCGACGTGGCAGGCCTCGAAGTTGGGTACCCACACCGCTTGAACCAGTGCCCAGTTCAGGAAGCGCGGGACGATAGCCAGCAGGAAGGCTCCGATGACCAGGGTGCCTAGCGTCGTCTTCCAGTCGCCGAACAGATTGAAGCGAATCCACGCTACCAAGCCGTCGGTCTTGACCGGCGCCGGGCGTGCTTCGATAGGTTTAAATGTAGTTGCGCTCATGTGCGTCTCTTAACGTTCTTTGATGGCAGAGCGGGTGTTGTACCAATTCATCGTGATCGATGTGAACAGCGACGTGCTCAGGTACACCAGCATGATGATGGCAATGCACTCCACGGCGCGGCCCGTCTGGTTGATAGCCGTATTGGCAATCGACACCACATCCGGGTAACCAATGGCCACTGCCAAAGAAGAGTTCTTGGTCAGGTTCAGGTACTGGTTGGTCACGGGCGGAATGATCACGCGCAGGGCTTGCGGCAACATCACCAGGCGCATGGTTTGCCCACGACTCAGGCCGAGAGCTGCTGCTGCCTCGGATTGGCCCAGTGCTACGGATTGGATACCGCCACGAACCACTTCGGACACGAAGGCTGCGGTGTAAATGGTCAAGCCCAGCAATACGGAGAGGTACTCAGGCGTCAAGGCTCCGCCATTTTCAATGGCGAACTCGCCCTGCACCGGCATGTTCAGTGCAGTGGGTGCACCACCCAGCAACCAACCCAGAATGCCCGCGCCCAGCACAATGGCTAGTGGCGTCCAGAACATGCTCTTTACACGACCGGTTTGCTCAAACGACTTCTTGGCGTACGAACGGTACAAAACGGCACCAATCACACCCGCCAACAGTCCCCAAGCACCCCAGACATGGCCTGTAGCCCACTCTGGGATAGGGAAGTTCAGACCGCCCTTGCTCAGGAAGAAGGGACCCAATACCAGTGGCTCATTGGACGCAGGCAGCACTTCCGTGAACATCAGGTACCACATCAGCAATTGCAGCAGAACGGGGATGTTGCGGAAAAACTCGACATACGCCGAACACAGACCGCGGATCAGGGCATTGCGCGAAAAACGGCCTACGCCGATCAAGGTGCCCAACAAAGTGGTCAGCACGATGCCGACAACTGCTACCCGTAGCGTGTTCACAAAGCCCACCAGGTAGGCGCGCCAGTAGGACTCGCCGGAATCAAAAGCAAAGAAGCTTTCGCCGATGTCGAAGCCTGCAGGACCCGTCAGGAAATCAAAACCACTTTGGATGCCACGCAACTTCATGTTGGTGGTGGTGTTGTGTGCCAGATAGAGCACTGCCAACAAGACCACCACGATGGCAACGATCTGGTACAGGAGTCCACGGAATGCCTGGCTGCGCCAGGACCAGGACTTTTTAGGAGGGGAGGAGGGTGTGGACATATCAGCCCTTGGTTTCACTTGAAGAACGCTCATCAATTGAAAAGGGCAGCGCATGGTGTGTGCGGCTGCCCTTTTCTGGTGCGCAGCGCCGGATTACAGCGCTGCGCTAACCGCCATTAACGGACTGGGGGAGCGTATTGCACGCCGCCTTTGCTCCACAGGTTGTTCAAGCCACGTGGCAATTGCAGGGGAGACTTGGGGCCCACATTGCGTTCGAAGATTTCACCGTAGTTGCCGGTGGTCTTGATCGCGCGTGCCAGCCATTCTTTGTCCAGACCCAGCAACTTGCCGGTGTCTTCAGTGGTACCAAGCAAGCGGCCGACAACGGGGTCTTTGGTGTTGGCCTTGAGGTCATCCACGTTGGCTTGGGTAACGCCGTTTTCTTCAGCTTCCAGCAGACCGTAAACAGTCCACTTCACGATGGCAGTCCACTCGTCGTCACCGCGGCGAACCATGGGGCCCAAAGGCTCTTTGGAAATCAGCTCAGGAAGAATGACGTGGTCAGCGGGGTTCTTGGCAACCTTGTTGCGGGTTGAGGCCAAGCCGGAAGCGTCTGTTGTGTAAGCCACGCAACGGCCGGAGAAGTAAGCACCTTCAGCCGCTTCGAGCTTTTCAAACACGATAGGTTTGATGTTCAGGGCGTTAGCCTTGGAGTAGTCGGTCAGGTTCTTTTCGGTGGTGGTGCCGGATTGCACGCACACGGTCTGGCCCTTAAGTTGTTTGGCGCTCTTGAGCTTGCTCTTCACGGGAACCATAAAGCCTTGGCCGTCGTAGTAAGTCACGGCGGTTTGGGACAGACCCAAGGAAGCGTCACGGGTCAAAGTGAAAGTGGTGTTGCGGGACAGCACGTCGATTTCGCCGGATTGCAGAGCAGTGAAACGGGCTTGTGCGTTCAGGGGAACGTACTTCACCTTTTCGCCATCGCCCAGCACTGCAGCAGCCACAGCGCGGCACACGTCCACGTCCAGACCGGTCCACTTGCCGTTGGAATCAGCAGCACCGAAACCTGCCAGACCTGTGTTCACACCGCAAACCACTTGGCCACGGGCCTTGACGGCGTCCAATGTTTTGCCAGCGTGGGCAGGCGCTGCAACGACAGCACCCAATGCGGCAACCACGGCTGCCAGTGTTTTCAGTTTCTTCATGCTCATAAATCATTACTCCAAAGAATTGAATCAGCAGGATGCACCAGACTGGTGTCTGCTCCCCGATTCTGAGGCTGAACTGTAGCCTCAGGAGCCTTCGCTCTCATCGGGGTTTACCATCGAAAGGTATGCGGAAAAGTAATAACCTAATTCGCCGCCTACCTCTCTGCAAGTCGTGCGAATGAAGCAGAAAACGTGCCACCGGTAGAGAAGTGTGATCACCCTTACGCAGTTTTGGCGGCGGGATATCGGATTGGGGGCTTTGTCACCTGAGTGGCAGCCCGGCGCCGGCCTTGCGATAAGGTGTGGGCCCAGACCCACAAGACCAAGGAGACTTTCCATGTTCGAAACCGCAATCGCCGGCAGCTTGCCCAAGCCCTCATGGCTGTCAGAGACCGAAAAACTCTGGCCGCAATGGAAGCTTGCCGGCCCTGAACTGCAGCAAGCCAAGGCGGATGCCACCCTGTTGTGGATCAAAGCCCAGGAAGATGCGGGCTTGGATGTGGTGGGCGATGGTGAGCAAAGCCGGCAGCATTTTGTGCACGGTTTTCTGGAGCAGGTTGACGGCATCGACTTTGAAAACAAAGTCAAGATGGGCATCCGCAACAACCGGTATGACGCCATGGTGCCTCAGGTTGTTGCTGCATTGAGGCTCAAAGGTCGCGTGCATGCCTTTGAAGCTCAACTCGCAAGAACCCACACCAAAAAGAAACTCAAGTTCACCTTGCCCGGACCTCTGACGATTGTGGACACCGTGGCCGACCGGTTTTATGGCGATCGAAAGACCATGGCGTTTGCGTTTGCGGAGTTGCTGAATCAGGAAGCGCGGGCCTTGCAGGCTGATGGGGTGGACATCATCCAGTTCGATGAGCCGGCTTTCAATGTGTACATGCAGGACGCCGCGGACTGGGGTGTGCAAGCACTGGAAGTCGCCGCCAAAGGGCTCACTTGCACCACTGCCGTGCATATTTGTTATGGCTACGGCATCAAGGCCAACACAGACTGGAAAGAGACGCTGGGTGGCGAATGGCGGCAATACGCGCAGGTGTTTCCGGCACTGGCGGCCAGCAGCATCCAGCAGGTGAGCCTGGAGTGCTACCACTCGCATGTACCGCCGGACTTGATGGCACTGCTCAAGGACAAAGACGTCATGGTCGGTGTGATCGACGTAGCCAGTGACGTGATTGAAACACCTGAGCAGGTGGCGGACACCATCGGCATCGCATTGCAACACGTGCCACGCAATCGCATCTTCCCTTGTACCAACTGTGGCTTGGCGCCCATGAGCCGTGAGGTTGCCACCCGAAAGCTCGAAGCCTTGGCCA
Organism: Curvibacter sp. Hmag1.1; assembly: GCF_059769165.1. Taxonomy (NCBI): domain Bacteria; kingdom Pseudomonadati; phylum Pseudomonadota; class Betaproteobacteria; order Burkholderiales; family Comamonadaceae; genus Curvibacter; species Curvibacter sp. Hmag1.1. The sequence goes on along the minus strand of NZ_JBMBGX010000002.1, from coordinate 797,795 downwards.
AAGGCGCGGCCCTCGCACGCGAGCGCTACGGGGCCGGTGCATGAGTGGCCTGACTCTCTCTCCGGGTTTCCATGCGCCTGCCCTGCGGAACCTCGAGCAAGTGCTGCAAGCGGATGTGGAAAAAGGGCGTTTACCCGGGGCAGTAGCCTTGGTTGCACGCCATGGCCAGACCGTGTTGCACTCAGCCATCGGACAGCAGAACCCGGCGGACGGCACGCCCATGGCCGTGGACAGCATCTTCCGCATCTACTCCATGACCAAGCCACTGGTGTCGGTGGCGATCATGCAATTGCTGGAGCGCGGCCAACTGTTGATGAGTGACCCGATAGGCCAGCACTTGAGCGAGTTTGCCGATGTGCGGGTGGCAGAGGATGAAACGGGCCGGCAGACCCGGCCCCCGGCCCGCCCCTCCACGGTGCAAGACCTGTTGCGCCACACCTCCGGCCTGACCTACGAGATTCTGGGCGACGACCCTATCCAGCAGCGCTACGCCCAAGCCGGCTTGGGCACCCGCATGCTGAGCAACACCGGTTTCTCGCAAGCCCTGTCCGCGATTCCTTACCGCTACGAGCCCGGCAGCATCTGGCAATACAGCCGCGCGACAGACCTGCTAGGTGCCCTGTTGGAACGCGTGACCGGGATGGCCTTGGGGGACTATCTGCAAGCGCACATCCTCGGACCTTTGGGCATGGTGGACACCGCATTTGTGGTCCCGCCCGACAAACATCACCGCATTGCTGAGCCCTTTGCCCATGACCCGGACGGTGGCGTGCCCATGCCCCTGATGGACTTGCGCAAGACCACCCCCATGCAAGCGGGCGGCGCAGGTTTGGGCTCCACGGCAGCCGATTACGCACGCTTTTTGCAGTGCATGTTGAATGGCGGCGCCCTGAATGGTGCGCGCATTCTCAGCCCTGCCTCGGTACGGCTGATGACCTCTGACCATTTGGGCGACATTCCGGTCAACCGCAGTGGCCGCGCGGCAGAACTGCTTCCCCCCGGACATGGCTTCGGCTTGGGGTTTGCGGTGCGCCTCGAAGAGGGGTTGGGTACCCAGCTGGGCAGCAAAGGCATGTACTACTGGAGCGGTATTTCCGGCACCGTGTTTTTTGTGGACCCGGCGAAAGATTTGTTTGCAATTTTGCTAACCCAGGCTCCCAATCAACGCAGCTGGTACCGCCCCTTGTTCCGCAATCTGGTGTACGCCGCGCTGAACGATTGAGTGGCGTCGGCGTTCAGCAGCCCGTGGTGCGCAGGATGAGCTGGGGCTCGCCGCTGCCGTTGTAGTTGTAGGCCAAGGAACAGTTGGCGGGGGTAGGGGCATCGGTCAGTACCCAACCGGCATCGCCATTCGGGATGGTGCTGTTGCTGTAACCGTAAAACGTGAACTTGTTGAACACGATCGGGGCGGTGGAAAGGTAGCCCCCACCAGCTATGGCTGGTGCGCCTTGCAGCGTCATGCCGATGCCGTCCCACCACCGGTCGGGGTAGCCATTCCAGAGGCGGATGCTGCTGCCTTGCATGTCCAGAAACTTCAGTGCCGGGTCTGCCACCGCCGTGGTGCCGCGCAAGGCAGCGGTAACCTTCACAGTTTCCATGGTGGTCCTGACAGCACCCAACAATCCATTGAGCGTGGCCACACGCGCATCGGTGCCGAGGTTGATGAACTTGGGCACCGCTACAGCCGCCAGCACACCGAGGATGGCAATGACCATCACCAATTCGATGAGCGTGAACCCCCGGTTTGCCACTTTGTTGCTTGTCATGCAGCGCATTTTAGGCATAGAGCGCCCGTTGGGTCTGCGTAAGCAGCTATAAAAACCATAGCGACATTGATGATTTTCTAGGGGTTGCAGTAGTTGCATCGTGAGGCGGGCACGCTTTGCACCAGCTCCACACGCTGTGAATGGCCGCACGCATCGCAGCGAATGTTTTTGGCCATGATCGCGTGGGTCGGCAACCCACAGGATTCACAGGGCGCTCCAGCTATGGGCGACTCTTCGCCAAAGCCGTAGCTCGCACAATCAGGGCAGTTGCTGCAAAGGCGTTGCGATAGCAGCTCTGCGCACCGTCTGATCATGCGCATCCGGGTGGGGTTCCGGTGCGCCCGCATATCAGTCTCCAACTCAACCGGCCCGCTGTGTAAAGCCAGTTGCACTTGAACTTCCAAGGCGGCCAAGTCCCTGCAGTCCTTGTCGAAAACCGTCTGCCCCGGCTTCCCGATGATCAGGCCATGGGCTGGAAAGCCGATAGCGCTCGCAAAATCGGCGGCGTCCTTCCAGTCATGCACGGTGGTTTGTCGGTAATTGGTTTCAGGGCCTTGTACCGCGGCACAGATAAGGCGCTGGTCGGTGTCATCCCAAAAAGCAAGCACTTCACGCCCCCAGGGGATCATCCCGGTATAGGGGTCCGGGCCAAAGCTGCCCTCACTGCCCAGCCCGAATCGCCATCCACTGAGTTCAGTGGCCAGTTTGGCCTTGCTGGCCGCTGCATCCACTTGGGTGCCTTTGCGAGCCACGGTGCCGGTGAAGGTGCCCAGCTTGTCGGTATCAAAGCCGGAAATCGTGGACACAGAAAAGCCCGCTTCTTGAAGCGGGCCTTCTACGGCGCTTTGTTTGCCATGTTGCGTCAGGAGTGCGATGGCTTGCATGGAGGCCCTATTGTCAGCCAAGCCATCACTGTGAAGCATGCTGGCCCGGGCGGGTATTGCAGGGCCAGCCGTTGTGTTTGCTGATCAGCCCCTGGCGACTTCCAGCACCAGCTTGCCGAAGTTTTCTCCGTTGAAGAGCTTGAGCAGCGTCTCCGGGAAGGTCTGCAGGCCCACCACTACGTCTTCCTTGCTCTTCATGCGACCGTCTTTCAGGTAGCCGGCCATTTCGGCCACGGCAAGGTGGTAGCGGTCGGCGTAGTCGAACACCACAATGCCTTCCATGCGCGCGCGGTTCACCAGCAGACTCAGGTAGTTCTTGGGGCCTTGCACGGCCGTCGTGTTGTTGTACTGGCTGATGGCGCCGCAGATGATGATGCGGGCCTTGCGGTTGATGCGGGCCAGCACGTCGTCCAGAATCTCGCCGCCCACGTTGTCGAAGTAAATGTCGACGCCGGACGTGCAATGCTCTTTCAGGCCTGCGCGTACGGCGCCGGGGCCGGCCTTGTAGTCGATGCAAGCATCAAAGCCCAGTTCCTTGACCACCCACTCGCACTTGGTGGGGCCGCCCGCAATGCCGACCACGCGCAGGCCCAAGATTTTGGCGACCTGGCCTACGGTCTGCCCCACGGCACCGGCGGCACCGGAGATCACGATGGTCTCGCCCGCTTTGGGCTGGCCCACATCCATCAGGCCGAAATAGCCGGTCATCCCAGGCATGCCCAGCACATTGAGCCACTGGGTCAGGGTACCGGCACGCAGGTCGATTTTGACCAGGCCGTTGCGCTTCATCTCGTCTTTGGCAATCGTGATGTATTCCTGCACACCGAAGCCGGCGCTCACATAGTCGCCCACGGCGTATTTGTCGCTCTTGCTGGCCACCACCACGCCCACGCCACCGGCGCGCATGACTTCACCAATGCCCACCGGCGGGATATAGCTCTTGCCTTCGTTCATCCAGCCGCGCATCGCGGGGTCCAGGCTCAGCGCCAAGGTTTTGAGGGTCACACCGCCCTCAGCGGGCTCAGCCACCGGCTCGGAGGTGTGGCTCCAGTCGCTGGCTTTGGGCATCCCGACAGGGCGCGCGGCCAGGCGGATCTGGTGGTTGGTCAGGGTAGACAGGGCTTGGGTCATAGGGGCTCCGGGGGGAAGGGGGTCAACAATGGTCGCGGATGGTAGCGCCGTACCGTGCGTAGCTTGGTAGCCTAGGTGACAAGCCCGGGCTTGAGTTCTTAAGTCGTGGTGTGTGGATGCGCGGCGGTGTGCGGTGGCATCGCACTTTGGCTGCGCAGTTCGGCCAGCTGGCTCGACAGCTCTTTCACCGCTTGGGTCAGCAGCAAAAGCTCCTTGTCTTTGAGCAGGTCGATTTTTTCGTGCAGCAGCTCAATCTCCAGCTCCGCCTTGACGTTGACCTCGTAGTCGCTCTCGGCGTGTTTGCGGTCCAGCTCCGACTGCCGGTTCTGGCTCATCATGATGGCCGGCGCCGTGTAGGCCGCCTGGAAAGACAGTAGCAGGTTCAGCAGAATGAAGGGGTAGGGGTCCCAGGCCTGCGACCCGGTCAGCACATTGCCGGTAATCCACACCACAATCAGGCCACTCTGGATCAGGATGAAACGCCACGATCCCACGGTGCGCGCCACCACGTCTGCCATGCGCTGCCCGCGGGTGGGTGGTGGCAGATCAAAGTGCTCTGGCGCGGCGGTGACTTTTGGCGGGTGCTTGTGGCGGTGTTTGCGCCGGTGTTCACGTAGCAGGCCGAGCTGGTGTTGATCCACCGCTGGACTTGAGGCAGTAGGCGTGGTGTTTGTGGTGGGCATGCGGGCCTCCGGTGGTATGCGGCAGGGTTGCCGGCGCCCTGAGTGTGCGCTCAGTGAGCCATGTAGCGGCCGGCGCGATGGTTGGTCGCCAAAGTCTGGTTCAGGGTGACGGCGCCCAGCACACTCCACTGCACATGCTGCCAATCGGTCACGCCGAAGGCCAGTAGCACGATGGTGCAGTCAAGTGCCATTTGCAAGCGCCCTGCGCGCCAGCCATATTTATCTTGCAGGTACAGCACCAGCACATTGAACCCACCCAGGCTGGCTTTGTGCCTGAACAAAATCAACATGCCCGTGCCCATGAGCAGGCCGCCAATGATGGCGGTGGCTGCAGGGTGCAGGTGTTCAAAGCCCATCCATTGCGGCAACAGGTTGGTGAACACGGCTAGAAGCGCCACCGCCATGAAGGTCTTCACGGTGAAAACCCGCCCCATGCGCTGGTAGGCCAGAGCGTAAAACGGCAGGTTGATGGCAAAGAAAATCAGGCCGAAATTCCAGCCGGTGGCGTAGTGCAGCCAGAAGGCCACCCCTGCCGTGCCACCAGTTAGCAAGCCCACCTGCTTGAACATCAAGACCCCCAGCGCCACAAAAATGGTGCCGGTGAGCAGGGCTTGCAGGTCTTCGGAAGGACGGTGGCGCAGGGCAGGAGAGGATTCGGGCATCGAGCGAGTGTATTCAGGCGGTGGCAGTGTCCGAGCAGGTGACGCCGCCGCAGCCATGAATCTCCGTTTGCGGCAAACGGTCCGGTTGGGCGAGCGCTCCGGTAGCCGGGTCGTAACCTGCCGAACGCAAGTGCAATGCCAACGACGCATCCATGCTTTGCGCATGCTGGGGAAACCAGATGCCCAGTTCGTCGGCCATCTGCCGCACCACAGCCAGATCGCCGCCGTGGCCGCGGGCTTCCCCCTCGCGCAGTACCTGAAGCACCACTTTGTGCTGGGTGGCATGGCAGTTGCCGGCCGCAAAACCGGTGGCGCGCATCCATTGGTCTTCGCGGTCGAAATGCTCCTGGGTGTGGGCAATCAACTCCGACCACAGGGGCATGAGCAATTCGTCTTCCGCCAGCACCACGCGCTCCAGCAGGGTCACAAACTCTTGGTGCACTTCGTCCATCACGGGCATGTCGAGCACCAGAGCGTCGCTCCAGGCAAGGGTGGCGGGGGCATTGACGGTTTCGGTCATCGGTTTTCTCCTTGATCCGGCCCAGCTTAGGGGCAGACGGTTTCGGGCGTATTGACCCACATCAGGCATCGAAAGAAGAGTGCGGTTGATAATCCGGCGCTATGACCATTTCCTTCCAGCCCCCTCTGATTGCCCGCCCTGCCGACCTGGGCGCCACCCTGTTTCGTCAGGGCTACGCGGTCGTCGGAGCGTCACAGGTTGCAGGGCTGTCCGGCGTGCCGTTGGACGCCATGTTGGGCTGGTGCGACGGGTGGAATGATCTGCCGCCGGACAACTATTTGAAAGATGGTGGCCGCTACCGCCGCCGTCGCCATTCCTGCTTTGTGATGGATAGCCACGGCGTCACCCAGGCACCGCACCGGCCGCATTGGCAACCCTTGGCCTACAACGCCCTGCATGGCGGCATGCAGCGACACTTTGAGCCCATGGAAAGCGGCGTCACCGCGCAAGCTCCTTGGCAGCAACTATTGGCCTGGCTGGGCCGGGTGGCAGACGATTTGAAAGGCCCTCATACCTGGTTTGCGGAGGCGCACCAGTTTCGCATCGACACCACCGACGGTATCGGTCGCCCCACGCCGGAAGGCGCCCACCGCGATGGCGTGGACCTGGTGGCCGTGTTTATGGTGGCCCGCAACGGAGTGAAGGGCGGCGAAACCCGTGTGTTCGAGGCCGATGGCCCGAACGGCCAGCGGTTCACCCTGAGTGAGCCCTGGTCATTGCTGCTGTTGGATGATGAACGCGTCATCCATGAGTCCACCCCCATCCAGCCCGTGGCTGAAGGGGGCTACCGCGATACCTTGGTGGTCACCCTGAGGGCTGGTGGCTTTCAGGGTGAGGCTTAAGGCGTTTTAGCCCTTTAGCGCCCGCCGAATGTGCGCAGAGAGCTCCTGAATTGATAGCGGTCTGTCTGCTTTAAACCGCTGCGACCACTATTCCTGGCGTCAGCAGACGTTGCATCAGTTCCCGCACTGTTTTGATCTGGTCGCCAAAAGGCAAGCGGCCGGCACCCCGGAAGAACAGGCCTTTTTTCACATCGCCACGCAGCGCAGCGGCCAACTGGTTGTCGATGCAAAACTGGCCCCAGCCCGGTAAACCATCGCGAAGGCCGCACTGGCCCAGGCAGTCAAAGCTTTTGGTGCAGCGGCTCTTCGCGTGCGCCACGGCTTGTAGTTTTGGCTCTATCTTCATGTACGCGCGCAACCAGGGCGTGCCCACCGCGCGGGCGGGCAGGCCGGCCACGCTGGTGAACTCAACCATGTCTTCCTCGCGTGCTTCGGCCAGCACGCGCTTGAATTCCGCGTGGGCGTCGCTTTCCTCGGTCACGGCAAATGCGGTACCCAGTTGTACTGCGTCCGCCCCCAAGGCCTGCAGACGGGCTATGTCTTCATGGGTGCGGATGCCGCCGGCGGCAATCAGCGGTATGTGCTGTTCGTAGCCCGCATCTTTGAAAAACTGCCGCACTTGGGGAATCACGTTCTCAAAGTCAAACCGGGTGTCCTGCAGGTCCGCGATCTTGGCAGCGCCCAAGTGGCCACCGGCCAAGCGCGGGTGCTCGATGACGATGGCATCCGGCAGTCGCTTTTTGCGCTCCCACTTTTTAACCAGCAGTTGCACACCGCGTGCGTCCGAGAGGATGGGGATCAGCGCGGCTTGGGGGTGGTCTTTGGCCAGGTCCGGCAAATCCAGCGGCAAGCCGGCGCCCACCACCACGGCATCGATACCGGCTTCCAGGGCCCGGGTCACGTTGGCGGCGTACTCGCTAACCGCCCGCATCACGTTGATGGCCAGCAGGCCTTTTCCACCTGTGCGTTCCCGAGCGGCTTTGATTTCGCGGTCAATGGCCTCCAAGTTGGCGGCATTGATGCCGGCTTTGGCTTCCTCACCGGGCGCCAGCTCACGGGTACGGTCCATCAAGTCAGGGTGGTGCCGCCGCAAGTCCACGCTGGAGAGCGTTCCTACGCCGCCGGCCGCCGCCACGCTGCCGGCCAAGCGGTTGCCCGAGATGCCGATACCCATGCCGCCCTGCACGATAGGCAGCACACGCCGGCCGGCAATTTGCAATGCACTCAGGCCGCTTTTGCGCAACCAATCGTTGGATTCTTGCGGCAAATGATGCATATCAGGCTTGGTATCGTTCATTGTGTGGTCTAAGATGGCAGCGTTTAGCAACCGCGGAGCTTAGGCTGACGCGGCCCGGAGAGGTTTGCGTTGCGTCAATCTAAGACGCAATCGGCGGTTGGAAGCCGGAAATGACAAGAACAAGGTAGACAGATTTCATGAATGCTTTGGTGCAGAGTCTTGCGGCCCTCGGGGGCTTGAGAGACCGTGATGCGTTGGATACAGAATTGGTGCGCCTCGTGCTCACGAGTTCTGGCGTCGACATTCATTCTGCAAACCTCATTCGTGTTGTAGGCGAAGGCGAAGACCGGCGTTGCCTCTCCCTCTCTGCGCTGGCAGTCGGCCAGGAAACCGCCACCCGCGATCTGCTGTGGTCAGACTGGAGTCTGCTGCCCAAGGTGTCTGACTTTCCTGTGCGGCAAAAATCCCTGGATATAGGCCGGGCGGCTACCAACCCGCAAGATGCGGGGCATGTGGTGTTGCCCGTAGGCCATGCGCAAAGTCTGCAAATCTTGTTGGAGGTCCGGGCGCCCAAGCCTCTGCAAGCTGCGGACATCGACTTGCTTCAAAGCATCTTGTTGGCCTACCAGAACCTGTTGGGTTTGCTGGATTACGGCGAGCGCGATTCGCTGACGGAGCTTCTCAACCGCAAGACTTTTGACGGCGCTTTTTTCAAAGCTACGGCAGACCAGTCCAACACTCCTCCCGACAACATGCCCGAGCGCCGGCATGACAGCCCTGATTCAGGGGTGTGGTTGGCGGTGCTGGACATCGATCATTTCAAACGCGTGAACGACAACTTCGGCCACCTGATTGGCGATGAGGTATTGCTCTTGATGGCCCGCCTGATGCGCGGCAACTTCCGTTTTCACGACCAGCTGTACCGTTTTGGCGGGGAAGAGTTTGTCATCCTCATGCGGTGCGATAGCTCCGCACATGCGGAAGGTGCATTGGAGCGTTTGCGGGAGCGGGTGCAGGCCTATGCCTTCCCGCAAGTAGGCACCATCACGGTGAGCATGGGGGTGTCGTCCCTCTTGCCCAATGACACGCCCAGCAGTGCGTTCGGGCGCGCCGACAAGGCGGTCTATTACGCCAAGGAGCACGGCCGCAACCAGGTTTGCAACTACCAGACCCTGGTAGCCGAGGGCAAGCTGGTTGAGCAGGTGGCTGACGAAATGGATGTGGACCTGTTCTGAACAGGCCCACCTTGGTGATTAGCGATTAGCGGTCGCGCTCGAAAATGGCGGCAATGCCCTGGCCGCCACCGATGCACATGGTCACCAGCGCATAGCGGCCGTTGATGCGCTCCAGCTCATACAAAGCTTTCACGGTAATCAAAGCGCCGGTTGCCCCGATGGGGTGGCCCAACGAGATGCCGGAGCCATTGGGGTTGACCTTGGCCGGGTCCAGCCCCAGGTCTTTGGTGACTGCGCAGGCCTGGGCTGCAAAAGCTTCGTTGGCTTCAATCACATCCAGATCGTTGACGGTCAAGCCGGCTTTTTGCAATGCCAGCTTGGTGGCGGGCACCGGGCCGATGCCCATGTATTTGGGGTCCACGCCAGCGTGGGCGTAGGCCACGAGGCGAGCCAGTGGTTTGAGGCCGCGGGCCTGGGCCACGCTCTTTTCCATGAGCACCACGGCAGCGGCGGCGTCATTGATGCCCGAGGCGTTGCCTGCGGTCACGGTGCCGTTTTCCTTGATGAAAACGGGTTTCAGCTTGGTCATGTCTTCGAGCTTGCAGTCGGGGCGGAAGTGCTCGTCGGTCGCGTAGGCCACTTCGCCTTTTTTGCTCTTGAGCATGACGGGGGTTATCTGGCTGGTGAAGTAGCCGGCCGCGGTGGCCTTCTGGGCGCGCTGGTGGCTCTCCACCGCGAGAGCGTCCTGCGTTTCGCGGCTGATACCCCACTTGGCGGCAATATTCTCCGCGGTCACGCCCATGTGGATGGTGTGGAAGGGGTCGTGCAGCGCGCCGATCATCATGTCCACCATCTTGGTGTCACCCATGCGGGCACCCCAGCGCATGTTGAGACTAGCAAATGGCGCGCGGCTCATATTTTCAGCGCCACCACCAATGGCCACATCGGCATCGCCCAACAAAATGCTTTGGCTGGCGTTGACGATGGCTTGCAGGCCCGAGCCACACAGGCGGTTCACGTTGTAGGCCGGTGTCTCCTGGGCGCAGCCACCGTTGATGGCAGCGACGCGGCTGAGGTACATGTCCTTGGGTTCGGTGTTCACTACATGGCCGAACACCACATGGCCCACGTCCTTGCCCTCGACGTTGGCACGGGCCAGGGATTCGCGCACCACCTGGGCGGCCAGATCGGTGGGGGGAATGTCTTTGAGGCTGCCGCCAAAGGTACCAATGGCGGTGCGCACAGCGCTGACGACGACGACTTCACGGGACATACAAGGCTCCTCTATCAATAAAAGTGGGTGCAGCACGCAGTGTGCGCCGCTTGCAATACAGGCATCTTACGGTTCGCCGGGTCATGGTTTTGTCATGAAATTGACATTAGAGGTACCTACCCTCAAGGTGTCAAAAATCTGCCCGTTCAGGAGTTGCCCGTGAGTTCCAGTGAAGAAGAAATGATCCGTCGCATCCGCAGCGACATGTTGGACAGCTATGACGAAGAGCTGGAAATGGAGCTCGACGACCACAACCAGGACGAGCTGGCCGATGGCCTGAGTCCCGAGCTGAGCGCCCAACAAAAACAGGACCGCCGCACCTATTTCCGCGAGCTTTTCCGCATGCAGGGCGAGCTGGTCAAGCTGCAGGACTGGGTGGTGGCTACCGGTCACAAGGTGGTGGTGATTTTTGAAGGGCGCGATGCGGCCGGCAAGGGCGGCGCCATCAAGCGCATTACCCAGCGCCTCAACCCCCGTGTCTGCCGTGTGGCTGCGCTGCCCGCGCCCAACGACCGCGAACGTACCCAGTGGTACTTCCAGCGCTATGTGAGCCACCTGCCTGCGGCCGGCGAGATCGTGTTGTTTGACCGCAGCTGGTACAACCGCGCAGGTGTGGAGCGCGTCATGGGCTTTTGCAACGACGAGCAGCTCGAAGAGTTCTTCCGTACCGTTCCCGAGTTTGAAAAGATGCTGGTGCGCTCCGGCATCCAGGTCATCAAGTACTGGTTTTCTATTTCGGATGAAGAGCAGCACACCCGCTTTCTGGGCCGCATTCACGACCCGCTCAAGCAGTGGAAGCTCAGCCCCATGGACCTGCAGTCCCGCGTGCGCTGGGAGGCTTACACCCACGCCAAGGAAGCCATGCTGGAGCGCACCCATATTCCCGAAGCCCCATGGTGGGTGGTACAGGCCGTGGACAAAAAGAAGGCCCGCCTGAATTGCATCCAGCACCTCTTGGGTCAAATGCCCTACGAAGAGATACCTCACCCTCCGGTAGAGTTGCCAGAGCGGGTCCGCCACCAGGACTACGAGCGCCACCCGGTGCCGGCAGAGATGTACGTGCCGGAGATCTATTAGGCTTTCAACGAACGACGATGTGGCGGGCTAGCCCCGCACGTCGGCCACTGGCTGCTCACCGAAATCAGGCCGGGCCAGATAGGCCAGCACGCGGCGCGCGGCCTCTTCGGGGCTGGTGAGTTGCCCGTGGTTCTTCAAGCCTTCAAAGCTGCCCCGGTCGGGAAACTGCGCGACATCGGCGCTGCGTAGCTGGACTTGCATGTTGGTGTCTATCACACCGGGGGCCAGTGAACAGACTTTGGCACCATGGGGAATCAAGGCTTCGTCCATCGACAGGCAGCGGGTGAAGTGGTCCATGCCTGCTTTGGCCGCGCAGTAGCCGGCTTGCGAGGCCATGGCGCGCCGGCCGAGACCGGACGACACGTTCAGCACCTTGCGCGGCACTTTCCATTCGCGGGTGGCCGCCAGAAATGCGGCGCACAGCTGCATGGGCGCTTCCAGGCCCACGCGCAGGGCATGGGCCAGGTCGGTCGGGGCGCTGTCACGCAGCGGCACCAACGCGGGAATGACGCCTGCGTTGTTGATCAGGGTGGCGCTGGCGTAGTGATGGTCCGGCAATGCCTGTAGCCACGCACTCAGGCGCTCTGCTGCCGTAGCACCATCCGCCAAGTCGACATTCCATTGTTCCAAAAGGGCTCCTGAATCGTGGGCTGCTTGCTCCAATGCGGGTTGGGTGTTGCGTGAGAGGCAGAGCAGTTGGTGGCCGGGTTGCAGCAGTTGCTGCGCCATGGCCAGACCCATGCCACGCGATGCGCCGGTCAGGATGGTGAGATGCAATCGGGATGTGGACATGGGTGCTTCCGTTAACTTGCTATGAATTCAGGAGCTACTCGCGCATATTCCATAGGCGCCAGAGGCTAAGAAGGCTTGTAATCGCCTAGTCCCGCGGCTTGCGCAAGGCAATGAAGGCGGCAACGGCCGTGAAACTGACGATGAGTGCCACGATCCACCAGAAGCCATGCGGGTGTTCCGCCAGCGGGATGCCGCCCACGTTCATGCCCAGCAAGCCGGCAATGATGTTGATGGGCAAGGCCAGCACGGTCACGATGGTCAGCACGAACAGGCTGCGGTTGTTGGCCTCGGCCACGCGGCCGGCAATTTCTTCCTGCAGCAACTTGATGCGCTCCTGCAGCGCGGCCATGTCGCTCAGGGCCACGTTGAATTCTTCGGTGGACTGGCGCAAGTCGCCCAAGTCTTCCTCGCCAATCCATTCCGGCGGCTTGCGCAGCAGGCGGAACAGGGCAGCAGGTTCCGGCGCCAGCAGGCGTTGCAGGCGCACCAGCAGCCGGCGCAGGGCACCGAGGTTGGCGCGCTTGGTCTCCAGCCGCCCCGCCAGCAGCTTGTCTTCAATCTCGTCCACCCGTGCGGTGGTGTTGCGCACGATGTTGATCAGCACATCGCCCTGGTCGTGCATCAGGTGCACCAGCAGGGCCACCGGGGACATGACCTTTTCGCCCCGGCGCACGGCGTCGCGCAAGCGGTCTATGGAGCGCAGGGGTTGCAGGCGGGCACTGACCACCAGGCGCGGGCCGACGGACAGCCACAAGGTGGAAATGTCAGACGGCTCAAAAGCAAAGTCGTAGCTCACATCGTTGACCACGGCGACCAGCATGTCGTCGTCCAGTTCCACGCGGGTGGAGCGGGAGCCGTCCGTCAGCGATTCATGGAACAGGTCTGAGAGTTGCAGGTTGTCTTTGAGCCACTTGCTGCTGGCGGTGTGCGACAGGTTGAAATGCAGCCACACAAAGCCGCCCGGTACCGTCGGTGGACTCTGCAGCCACTGCAGTGCCTCGTCGCTGCCGGTGGGCGTACCGGCACCCTCGGCATCAAACACAAATCCGTAAATCAGGCCGCTGGGGTCTGCACCGTAATTCTGGGAGGGGTGGTTCATCGGTGGGCGGGGCGTGGGGGCTTCAAGTGGCGAGCGCACATGGTAGCGCCTCTGTGTTTCACAACAGGCCCAAGCCTTGGGCCAGCGAGGCCACGGCATCTTGCGTGAATGCGCCGGCTTCTATTTGTGCCAAGGTCTGCGCAGCGTTCATGCACACAAAGCCAGTTACTTCACCGTCCTGGTTGGCAGGCTCCCAGCCGTCCGCGCACGCCCAGTTGTAGACCAGCAGGGTTTCGTCATGCCAGCCGCCGGCGTCCATGCGAGCAGTGCGCACCAGCCCGGCGTCGTGCAGGGTGTGGGCGTCTTCCAAGACGGCGCCTGCTTCTTCCTGCAACTCGCGCAGGGCACAGCCCAGGGGCGATTCATCGGCCGGCAAGCCGCCAGCGGTCACGTTGTCCAGTAGTCCCGGGTCGGTGGCTTTGGTGAGTGCGCGGCGCCCGCACCACAGGCGGCCGTCCGGGGTGAAGCCGTTGATATGCACCGCATGGCTGCGCATCCCCAGAAAGCGAAAACCCGCGCGCTCCACCGCCAGCAGCGGCGGCTGTTCATCATCGGGCGGCATCAGACAGTCGTGGTGCCAGAAGGCAAAGGCTTCCTTACGCCAGCCGTGCACCAGGCCGCGCGCATGGCATTGCTCCAGGGCGGCTTGCAGCAGGGTGCTGCGTTCATTTGCAGGCAAGGCCAGCACCTGCCAATGAAGGCCTGCGGTTTCGCCGTCAGCCTGAAAGTGGCAGTCCGGCAACAGGGTGGCGAGCAGAGCGGCCCGTTCCGGTTCCACGCGTCCCAGTTGCAGCGGCTCTGCAGGGCCGCCGCCGCTGATCCAGAAGGTGTTCAGATGAAGCGGTGGTTCGGCATTGGCGCGCCGTGCAGCGTCCGCCAGAAACTCGCGCTGGGTGGACGTAAGAGCGTCGGCAAAGGCCCGCGCTCCCCGCAGGCTCATACCTTGCAGGGTCAAACCTGCGCCCCTTCGACCAGAAAGCGCACGCGGCGCACGCCGTTCCACTCGTCCGCATCCAGGCGGAAAGCCAGTGTGACCTTGGGTGGCAAAGGCTCGGTGTGCCCGAACCAGATGCCGTCCACCGGCTCGCCCTGGTGCTTGAGTTTGAGCGCGAGGTGTTTTTCACCCACCAGGCGCTGGGAGACGACTTCGACCTCTTCGCTGAAGGTGGGGGCGGCAAAGCCCTGGCCCCACACCTCTTTGTGCAAGGCGTCCACCAGATCCACGCGGCGGTATTCGGCAGCCAAGGGGCCATCGGTTTCCATGCGGCGGGTCAGCGTGGCGGCGTCCAGCCATTCTTGGGCCACCTCGTTCATGCCGTTCTCAAAATCGTCAAAAAACTCTTCCGCCACCGTGCAGCCTGCGGCCATGGCGTGGCCGCCGAAGCGCAGGATGACGCCGGGGTGGCGCTTGGCCACCAGGTCCAGCGCGTCACGTAAATGGAAGCCAGGAATGCTGCGGCCAGAGCCCTTAAGTTCGTGCTCTTTGCCTTCGGCGGCGCTCGCGGCGAATACGAAAGTGGGGCGATGCAACTTGTCTTTGATGCGGCTGGCCACAATGCCCACCACGCCTTCGTGGAAGTCGGGGTCGAACACGCAAATGGCGGGTGGAGGCTCATCGCCTTCGTCGAACAGGCTCTCGGCAATCATCATGGCCTGTTCGCGCATGTCGCCTTCAATTTCGCGGCGCTCACGGTTGATGCCGTCCAGCATCTTGGCCAGCTCATCGCCGCGCCCAGCGTCGTCCGTCAGCAGGCATTCGATGCCCAGAGTCATATCGCTCAAGCGGCCGGCGGCATTGATGCGCGGCCCCAGTGCAAAGCCGAAATCGAAGGTGGTGGCCACTTCTGCTTTGCGTCCCGCTGCTATAAAAAGACTAGCTAGTCCCGCAGGCATGGCGAGCGCCCGAACCCGTTTGAGCCCTTGGGCTACGAGGCGTCGGTTGTTGGCATCCAGCTTGACCACATCGGCCACCGTACCCAGCGCCACCAAAGGCAGCAGGGTGTCCAGTTTGGGTTGTGTGGCGGCATCAAACACAACGCGGTTGCGCAACTCAGAGCGCAGCGCCAGCAGGGTGTAGAACATGACGCCCACCCCGGCCATGGACTTGCTCTCAAACGTGCAGCCCGGCTGGTTGGGGTTGACGATCACGTCCGCATCCGGCAACTCACTGCCGGGCAAATGGTGGTCGGTGACCAGCACTTGCAGGCCCAGTGCCTTGGCACGGGCCACGCCGTCCACGCTGGCGATGCCGTTGTCCACGGTGATTAGCACATCGGCGCCGGATTTCTTGACCCGCTCGCTGATGGGGGCTGTCAGGCCGTAGCCATCTACCACGCGGTCGGGTACCAGATAGTCCACATGGCGGGCGCCCAGCAGGCGCAGTCCGCGCACGGCCACGGCACAGGCGGTGGCTCCATCACAGTCATAGTCCGCCACCACACAGAGCTTTTTGTCTTGCGCAATCGCATCGGCCAGCAGCACGGCTGCACGGTCGGCACCCAGCAAGCCTTGCGGTGGCAGGAGTTTGCCCAAGGCGTCGTCCAGCTCGTCTTTGCCGGTCACACCGCGTGCGGCATACAAGCGGGCCAGGAGCGGGTGCAGGCCGGCTTGCTCGAGGGCCCAGGCGGCGCGGGGGGGAATGTCGCGGGGAACGATTTTCATAAGCTCAAAATTCTCACGCTCAGAGTGTGGCCAGCAATTCAGCCGGCGTGGGCGTGGTGAAGCGGCGCTGAATGCGGTTCCACCAGGCCGTGTTTTGCAGCACAAAGCTGGCGGCCATGCGCTCACCGCACAGAGTCAGTTCAAAGGCTTGGCCCGCTTTGGCCTGGCGCAGCAGGGTTGAAAGCAAAGTTGCATCCAGCGTTTGCCAGGCTTGTGTCCAGGCGTGAGCGTCGTCGCGCAGGGCGGCCGCTTCGAGGCTGTGCTGCACCGACATGGTGTCGGACTTTTCCAGGGCACTCTGGGGCAAAGCGCCGGTGCCGCTGATCCAGAAGGAGTTGACCGTGAGCCGCCGCTGGGCCGCTCGCGCGTCGTTCACCGGGTGGCGGTAGAGCAGCATCTGCATTTCGTTTTGCAGGCGGCGCAGGCTGCGGGCCTGCGGGGCGCGGGGCATCCATTGGTCCACCCGTGGGCCACAGGCCCGGGCCAGCGAGGCCGTGGGCAGCTCGCGCAGCAGCTCGCCCTGGGCCAGCCAGGTGCTGTGGTTCAAGGCATGCAGGGTGATGCCGTCTTCGGCAAAGTAGGGCTGCATGGCAGCGCGCAGGGCATCAATCTCGTGGACGTCCAGCGCCAGGGATTCGGGGTGGTCCATGGCCACGTGGTCGGCGTTGATCTGCCAGTGGCAGGGCGTGATCCAGGCCCAGCCCGTGTCGCCGTGGGTGCGGGTGAGGCCCAATTGGCGGGCATCCAACGCAGCCCAGGGCAGCAAACCGTCAGCCCCTTGCAACCCCAGGCTTTTGGCATGCACCCGCTCAAACAAGGGAGAGAGTGAGTCTTCTGCACCCAGCAGCGGCGGGGTGGGGGTCAACAATTCGAGCAATTCGGCCAGATACGGGAGCTCCAGGCGGGGCAGGGCTTCCTGGCACTGCGGGCCGGCCGGTGCTGCGAAGGGAATAAGGGTGTGCATACACAGGATTGTCCTGCATGGATGCCACAATCCGCCGGTTGAAGCACTTTGTAACCTTCCATGCAACTCCCTTTTGAGCTGACGATTGGCTGGCGCTATACCCGCGCCGGTCGCGCCACCCGGCGTAACGGCTTTATCTCTTTCATCTCCGGCGTGTCCATGCTGGGCATTTCGCTGGGCGTTGCCGCCCTGATCATCGTGCTCAGCGTGATGAACGGCTTTCAGAAAGAAGTGCGCGACCGCATGCTCGGTGTGGTATCCCATATCGAGGTGTATGCCGCTGATGGGCAAGCCTTGCCCAATGTGGCGACCACCATGGCCCAAGCCAAAGAGAATCCTCAGGTCATAGGCGCGGCCCCCTTTATTGCGGCGCAAGCACTGATCGCGCGCGGGGAAGAAATGAAGGGCGCCATGGTGCGCGGCATAGACCCGGCCCTGGAGCCCCAGGTGAGCGACTTTGCCACCGGCGCCCAGCAGGAGGCACTGGCCTGGCTGGTGCCCGGCGAGTTCGGGGTGGTGCTGGGCGGCGAGCTGGCCCGCAGCATGGGTGTGCGGGTGGGCGACAAGGTCACCCTGGTGGCGCCTAATGGGCAAGTTACACCGGCCGGTGTGGTGCCACGCTTGAAGCAAATGACGGTGGTGGGCACCTTCGATTCCGGCCACTACGAATACGACTCGGCGCTGGCCCTTTTGCATTGGGAAGATGCCGCCCGCATCTTCCGGCTCGAGGGCCCCAGCGGTGTGCGCCTCAAACTCAAGGACCTGCACCAAGCGCGTGAGGTGGCCGACCAGCTCGCCCGTAGCCTCAGTGGCGACCTGGTGCTGCGCGACTGGACGCGCCAGAACCGAAGCTGGTTTGCGGCTGTGCAAGTCGAAAAACGCATGATGTTCATCATCCTCACCCTCATCGTGGCAGTGGCTGCGTTCAACCTCGTATCCACCTTGGTGATGACGGTGACGGACAAGCGCGCCGATATTGCCATCCTGCGCACGCTTGGCGCGAGCCCGGGCAGCATCATGGGCATTTTTGTGGTGCAGGGTGCCATGGTGGGCGTGATCGGCACCTTGGCCGGTCTGTTGCTGGGGCTGGGCGTGGCTTTCAATATCGATGTGATCGTGCCCGCGCTGGAGCAGGCGCTGGGTGCGAGCTTTCTGCCCAAAGACATTTACCTGATCAGCCGCATGCCGAGCGAGCCGCAGCAGGGTGACATCGTCCCGATTGCCGTGATCTCCTTGTTGATGGCCTTTGTGGCCACCCTGTACCCGAGCTGGCGCGCCAGCCGCGTGAACCCGGCGGAGGCCTTGCGTTATGAATAAGCCCGTGTCATCGGTAGAACAAGCACTGGCTGCGGCCCAGTACCAGCAGGTGGCGGAGTTGACGGCTCCCGTCCCAGTTGTCCCTGGCGGTGAGGTGGTGCTGCAAGCACGCGGCCTGACCAAACGCTTTGAAGAAGGCCGCCTGGACGTGACCGTGCTGCAAGGCGTGGACTTGCAGGTGCACCGCGGCGAAACGCTGGCGATTGTGGGCGCCTCCGGCTCCGGCAAAAGCACCTTGCTGCATCTCATGGGCGGGCTGGACGCGCCCAGTAGCGGCAAGGTGGAGCTGCTGGGCCAGTCGCTGGCCAGCCTTACGGCCGCTGAGCAAGGGCGCTTGCGCAACCAACACCTTGGTTTTGTCTACCAGTTTCACCACTTGTTGCCTGAGTTCAGCGCGCTGGACAATGTGGCCATGCCATTGACAATTCGGCGTCTGGCGCCCGCCGAATGTGCGCAAGCAGCTATGAAAATGCTAGCGCTGGTGGGGCTGGAGCACCGCCTGCACCACCGCCCGGCCGAACTCTCGGGCGGGGAGCGCCAGCGTGTGGCGATCGCCCGTGCACTGGTCACCCGGCCCGACTGCGTGCTCGCCGACGAGCCCACCGGCAATCTGGACCGCAGCACGGCAGACGGCGTGTTTGAGCTCATGCTCCAGCTGGCGCGCGAGCAGGGCACCGCGTTTGTGCTGGTCACGCACGATGCTACGCTGGCGGCGCGCTGCAGCCGGCAGCTCAAGCTGGTCTCCGGCCGTCTGGTGGACTAATTTGCAGGCTTGCAATTTGCTGACGTAACCGGTTTTTCCCCTGTGCTTCTGAGGGTTCACGCGCATACGCGCTTCAATCCGCCCGGCCTATGCTCCCGCCACATTTGCCGGGGGACACTATGAAACAACGTTGGAAGCGGCAGGCACTGATCTGCGTGGCGGTGGTTGCATGTTTGTGGGGTGCGAGGTCTGAGGCTGATACGCCCAAACCTTTGCGCATAGGCCTGATCGGTCCGTTCAGCGGGCCGTCTTCGGACTTTGGCATTCCCATGATGAACGGCGCCAAACTGGCTGTGGATGAAATCAATGCCGCCGGCGGCTACCTTGGCCGGCCGATTGAGCTGGTGATCAAGGACGACACAGCCAACCCGGATGTGGGTCTGCAGCTCTCGCAAGAGCTGATGCGTGAAGGTGTAGTGGCGACGGTGGGCTTTTGCAATACCGGCGTGGCCATGAAGTCGCTGGACGTGTACCAGCAAGCCCGTTCTCCCTTGATCGTGCCTTGCGCCACCGGCTCTCCCATCACCGCCAAGTTCCCGGCGCCGGACAGCTATATCTTCCGCACCTCGGCACGCGATGCCATCCAGGCCCCGTTCGTGGTGAACGACATCGTGTCCCGCGGCTGGAACCGGGTGGCCATCCTGGCCGACAAAACCGCCTACGGAGAAGGAGGCATGAACGACGTGACCAAAGCGCTGGCGGCCAAACAGTTGACGCCGGTGTACGTGGGCCGCTTCGACACGGGAGTCAAAGACTTGCAAGCCGAGCTCAAGGCTGCGCAGGCCGCCGGTGCGAATGTGGTGTTCAGCTACACCGTAGGTCCAGAGAACGCTGTCATTGCCAAAGGCCGCCAAGCCCTGAAGTGGAATGTGCCGCAGGTGGGGGCCTGGCCTCTGTCTTTCCCGTTCTTTATCGACGGGGCCAAGGATGCCGCCGAAGGCGCACTCATGGCCCAGACTTTTATTGCCGAGCCCAGCAATGAGCGACGCATCGCATTTTTGACCGCCTGCAACCGCAAGTACGGCACCAAGAAGATTGCTGTGCCCATGGCCGCCGCGCAGGCCTATGACTCGGTCTACCTGCTTGCGTACGGGATACTGTCCATCCGCAATGGCGATCTGTCAGGGCCATCGGTCAAGATGGCGCTGGAGAACATTCCCCGGGTGTATTACGGGGTGACGGCTACCCACGAGCGGCCCTTCAGCAAGGACGACAAAGATGCCATCACCAGCAACATGCTGGTGATGGGCCTGATCAAAAACGGGGCCGTCACCTTCGCGTATCCTGAAGACCGCACCCGTAATCTTTTCGTTCAACGCAAGCAATGACCTTTTCCGGAGTTCCATGCGCTGGGTAGATACCCATGTCCACCTTGATGCGCCCGAGTTTGATGCTGACCGCAGCGCGGTGCGGCAGAAAGCCCGTCATGCCGGTGTAGCACATTGCGTGATACCGGCAGTGGAGCGCAGCAACTTCGATACCGTCCGCACGCTGGCCCACGCAGAAGGCGACAGCTATTGCCTTGGTATCCATCCTTTGTATGTAGCCGGTGCACAAGATGCGGACCTGGTCGCGCTGGACGAAGCACTCACGGCGCATGCCGCCGACCCGCGGCTGGTGGCGGTAGGCGAGATTGGGCTGGATTACTTTGTGCCCGCCCTGTGCAAAAGCCCCTTGCGCGAGCGACAGGAGTCCATCTACCGTCAGCAGCTCAAGCTGGCCCGCAAACATGGTCTGCCCGTAGTGCTGCATGTGCGCAAATCGTCTGACCGGGTGCTCAAGCACCTGCGTGAAGTCGCCGGCCCGAACGGCCGCTGGCAGGGCATAGCCCATGCTTTCAATGGGAGCGAGGTGCAGGCCGCGGAATTTATCAAGCTCGGGTTCAAGCTGGGGTTTGGCGGCGCGGTTACGTTCGACCGCGCGCTGCAACTGCGCCATCTGGCCAAAACGCTGCCGCTGGACGCCTTGGTGCTGGAGACCGATGCGCCCGATATCCAGCCGCATTGGATATACACCACCGCAGAGCAGCGGGCCGCCGGCCATCCGCAAGGCCGCAATGCACCGGCCGAGCTGCCCCGCATTGCTGAATGCATCGCAGAGATCAGAGGCATCAGCGTGGACGCATTGGCTGCGGGAGCTTTACACAACAGCCTGCAAGCCCTGCCGAAGCTGGTGGCGCTGCTGGTATAAATCCCCATGGCAAGAAAAGCACCGATTACCCTCCCCGAAGTCAATTTCTCTGAAGAAGGCCCCATCCGTCATCTGCACCTGGGCAGTGAATGGATACAAGGCTCCATGCTGGTCGATGCACCCACGGTGCTGGTGCATGAATATATCCAGCGCATGATGGCCTGGATGCTGTTCATGGACCCCCACACCTTGAACAAGCGTCAAGCGTTGCAACTGGGCTTGGGCGCAGGTTCGCTCACCAAGTTCTGTCACAAAGAACTCAAGATGAAAACCACCGCCATTGAACTCAACCCGCAGGTGCTGCACGCCTGCCGCGGCTGGTTCAAGCTGCCGGCCGACAACAGCCGCATGCAGGTGGTTCTGGCCGATGCGTCGGAAGAAATCAAGCAGGACAAATGGCTGGGCGCTGTAGACGCCTTGCAGGTCGATCTGTACGACGAAGAGGCCGCTGCCCCCGTGCTCGACAGCGCCGAGTTTTACGCCAATTGCCGCGCCACTCTGACCGAAGAAGGCTGCATGACCGTCAACCTGTTCGGTCGCTCGTCCAGCTTTGACAACAGTGTCGACAAAATTGCCGAGGCCTTTGGTGAAGAAGCCATCTGGGCCTTCAAGGCCACCCGCGAAGGCAACACGGTGGTCATGGCCCAGCGCACGCCCAGCCGCCCCAAACGTGCCTTGATGCTGGAGCGCGCAGAGTTCATTCAAAGCGAGTGGGGCCTTCCTGCCGACAAGTGGGTCCGCGTTTTCAAACCGGTGAAGTCATGAGCCCCCATTCCAAAAAGTTGCCCACCTCGCAAACCTACAACGGCTCGCTGGATTGGCGCCTGCTGGTCGAATGGCTCAAGCAAGACAAAGTCATTTCCGAAGATGAGGCGGTGCGTACGATTGCGCGCTGCTCCCAAGCAGAAAGCGCGCAGCATCCGCTGGTGCGACTGGCTGCGGTATCCATGCGGCGCGCAGCGGACCAAAAGCCTTTGGATATCGAGATATTGACCCAATGGCTTTCGTTGCGCGCCGGGCTGGACTATTTGCGGATTGACCCGCTCAAGGTCGATGTGGGCAAGGTGGCCGACGCCATGGGCGCAGCCTACGCTGAGCGGCACAAGATATTGCCGGTGGTGGTCACGCCCAGTGAAATCACGGTGGCCACGGCCGAGCCATTCATCACCGATTGGGTGTCCGAAGTGGAGCGCCAGAGCCGCCGCAGCGTCAAGCGCGTGGTGGCCAGTCCGCAGGAGATCACCCGCTACACCGCCGAGTTTTATGCGCTGGCCAAGAGCGTGCGCGCCGCCAGCAAATCCGGCGTGAACAACGGTGCCAGCTTTGAACAGCTGGTGGAGCTGGGCAAGAGCAACAAGCAACTCGACGCCAACGACCAGGGTGTGGTGCAGGTGGTGGACTGGCTGTGGCAATACGCCTTCGACCAGCGTGCCAGTGACATCCACTTGGAGCCCCGGCGCGAGCAGGGCGTGATCCGCTTCCGTATCGACGGTGTGCTGCACCCGGTGTACCAAATGCCCATGGGCGTGCTCAATGCCATGACGGCGCGTATCAAGCTGTTGGGCCGCATGGACGTGATTGAAAAGCGCCGCCCGCAGGACGGCCGCATCAAGACGCGCAACCCGCGTGGCGATGAAATTGAAATGCGTATCTCTACCTTGCCCACGGCGTTTGGCGAGAAGATGGTGATGCGTATTTTTGACCCCGACAACGCAGTCAAAGACCTGGACGCCTTGGGCTTCAGCAGCCACGACGCCACCCGTTGGGAACAGCTGGTGAAGCGTCCTCACGGCATCATTTTGGTGACCGGCCCTACGGGCTCCGGCAAGACCACCACGCTGTACTCCACCCTCAAGCGTGTGGCTACCGAAGAGGTGAACGTGAGCACGGTGGAAGACCCTATCGAAATGATTGAGCCGTCTTTCAACCAGACGCAAGTGCAGCCGCAGCTGGACTTCGGTTTCCCGCAGGGCCTGCGCGCTCTGATGCGGCAGGACCCGGACATCATCATGGTGGGAGAAATCCGCGACTTGGAGACGGCTGAAATGGCGGTGCAGGCCGCACTGACCGGCCACTTGGTGTTTTCCACGCTTCACACGAACGACGCGCCCTCTGCCGTAACGCGCTTGATGGAGTTGGGCATCCCCCCGTATCTCATCAACGCCACACTCCTGGGGGTGTTGGCGCAGCGCTTGGTGCGCACGCTGTGCAAGCAATGCAAGGTGCGCGACGAAGAAGCCACGCGCGAGGCCCTGAGTGACATGGTCAAGCCTTGGCAGATCAACGGTGGCTACAAGCCGTACAAGGCGGTGGGCTGTGTGGATTGCCGCATGACCGGCTACATGGGGCGCATGGGTTTATACGAATTGCTTGTGGTCACAGACGGGTTCAAATCGCGGGTCAGTGGCGAGCCGGGCATTGACGCCCTGCGCCGTCAGGCGGTCACAGACGGAATGCGTCCCCTGCGCCTCGCGGGGGCACTACGTGTGTCCGAAGGGCTCACGGTGATGGAGGAAGTCATGTCCGCCACGCCACCACTCACCGGCTAAGCCCGCGGATCATGCAAAATAGTTACTATTTATAACTAGGAGACAAACAGTGAATATAAAAAGTCAAAAAGACTTCTTCTCGGGCCTAATGTTCATGGGCGTAGGCGTTGCCTTCGCTTGGGGCGCCAGCACCTACACCATCGGCAATGGCGCCCGCATGGGCCCCGGCTACTTCCCGCTGGTACTCGGCGTGTTGCTGGCCATTCTGGGCATTGCCATCACTTTCACTGCCCTGGTGGTGGAAACTGAAGACGGCGACAAGGTAGGCAAGTTCGCCTGGAAGCCCCTGTTCTTCATCATTGCTGCCAACCTGGTGTTCGGTGCATCCATCGGCGGCCTGCCCTTGATTGGCTTGAAGCCCCTGGGCCTGATCGTGGGCATCTATCTGCTCACCTACATCGCCAGCCACGCAGGTGAAGAACACAACTTCAAGGAAGTCGCCGTACTGGCCACCATCCTGGCGCTCTTGAGCTACGTGGCCTTCATCGTTCTCCTCAAGCTGCAGTTCCCCGTTTGGCCTGCTTACTTCACTGCTTAATCACCGCCTACTGAGACTGCAACATGGAACTCTTTGAACACCTCTCCTTAGGTTTCGGTGTGGCCTTCACCGGCCAGAACCTGATTTATGCCTTCATCGGCTGTCTGCTGGGTACGTTGATCGGGGTACTCCCCGGCATCGGCCCCTTGGCCACCATTGCCATGCTGCTGCCAGCGACCTATGCGCTCCCGCCGGTAGCTGCCTTGATCATGCTGGCCGGTATTTACTACGGTGCCCAGTACGGTGGATCGACTACTGCCATTCTGGTGAACCTGCCCGGCGAGTCTTCGTCGGTGGTGACCGTCATTGACGGTTACCAGATGGCCCGTAACGGACGCGCAGGTCCTGCACTGGCTGCAGCAGGCTTGGGTTCTTTCTTTGCCGGTTGCGTGGGTACCTTGATCCTGGCGGCCTTTGCAGGCCCCTTGACCGAGCTGGCCTTCAAGTTCGGCCCTGCCGAATACTTCAGCCTGATGATTCTGGGCTTGATCGGTGCGGTGGTGCTGGCCTCAGGCTCCCTGCTCAAGGCCATTGCCATGATCGTGTTGGGTCTCTTGCTGGGCATGGTGGGCACGGATGTGAACTCCGGTGTGGCCCGTTTCAGCTTTGATATCCCTGAGCTCACCGACGGTATCGGCTTCATCGTGATCGCCATGGGCGTGTTCGGCTACGGCGAGATCATCAGCAACCTGGCCAAGAGCGAGAGTGAACGTGAAGTCTTCTCGGCTTCTGTGTCCGGTCTCTTGCCTACCAAACAGGACTTCAAGGACATGTTCCCCGCCGTGTTGCGTGGTACCGCTCTGGGTTCGGTGCTGGGTATCTTGCCCGGTGGTGGTGCGGTGATGGCGGCCTTTGCGGCCTACACCCTGGAGAAGAAGACCAAGCTGCGTCCCGGTGAAGTTCCTTTCGGCAAGGGCAACATCCGTGGTGTGGCCGCTCCCGAGTCGGCGAACAATGCAGGTTCGCAAACGTCTTTCATTCCCTTGCTGACCCTGGGTATCCCACCGAATGCGGTGATGGCTTTGATGGTGGGTGCGATGACCATCCACAACATCCAGCCCGGACCGCAGGTGATGACAAGTAACCCCGAGCTCTTCTGGGGTCTGATTGCTTCCATGTGGATCGGCAACCTGATGCTGGTGATCCTGAACCTGCCTTTGATCGGTATCTGGATCAAGCTCTTGACCGTGCCTTACCGCTGGTTGTTCCCTTCTATCGTGCTGTTCTGTGCGATCGGGGTGTATTCGACCAACAACAACACCTTCGATATCTGGATGGTGGGTCTGTTCGGGGTGATCGGTTATCTGTTCATCAAGCTGGGGACGGAGCCTGCACCGCTGCTTCTGGGTTTCATTCTGGGGCCGATGATGGAGGAGTATCTGCGCCGGGCGCTTCTGCTCTCCCGTGGGGACTGGAGTGTGTTCGTCACACGACCGCTCTCAGCCAGCCTGTTGGTGGCGGCTCTGGCTCTCTTGGTGGTGGTGATGCTGCCTTCCATCAAGGCCAAGCGGGAAGAGGCGTTTGTGGAGGATTGATTTGCTCTGAAACGCTTTCCAGCAAAAGGCACCTTCGGGTGCCTTTTTTCATGGGGCCAGGAAGTGCCCTAACGTTTCACTGGGTTAAGCCACCGCGCAGGTACTGCAAGGAAAGCACAGGAATAGACTGGTCCCACCGGTTACCGGCATCCTTCCTGGCAGGGGGTTCTATGGCTAACAGCGTGATCCGTTTTCTTCGTTCTGTGTCCCGCGCGGTAGCGCTATGGGTTTTGTTTGCTTTGAGTAGTGCGCTACCTGCGCACGCCGAGGCTGACAAAAACGAAACCGCAGTGATCACGGTCATCCAGCAACAGTTGGACGCATTTGCTGCGGACGATGCCGAGCAGGCGTTCAAATACGCAGCCCCCGGCATCAAAGCCATGTCGGGCAACGCGCAGAACTTCATGGCTCTTGTGAAGACCCGCTACAGCGTGGTTTACCGCAACTCCAATGCTGCATTCCTGAAGCCTGTGATCCATGGCAAGGCTGCTCTCGTGAGGGTGCGCCTCACCGATGAGAACGGCGTGAATTGGATGGCGGCCTACACCCTGGAGCTACAAAAAAACAAGGAATGGCTGATCAGCGGCTGCCAACTTCAAGGCGAGCAGGGTACTTTCGTGTGAATTTATGCGGGGGCTAGTGCCTCCTTCGGGGCTCTATGATCCGGTAACGCTGCAATGCAGCATGCCTTCATCGAAGCCGCCATGACACAGCTACCTCCCCAGCACCGCCTGCGCCTTTCGCTGCACAACGAAGTGCATGCCCGCCCGCCCGAACCCATGGGCATGCCCATGGCGCTTTCGCATGTCGTCATGGCCTGCAACACCGAGCAGCGCGATGCCAGCCGCGCGCACATGGCTGCATTGGCACGCGACCACCACCTGCCGGCGCCAGAGGAAGGCTCCATCCATATGCGCATGGATTTCGGCCCCTTCAAAGTGCGCTGGGAACTGCACACCGAGTTTGTGACCTGGACTTTCATGCGCAGCATTGCCGCCCAGGGCGGCACGGAGCGGGACCCTGAAGTCGCGCTGGACGCAGTGCCCCAACAGTGGTTTGCCGAGCTGCCCGGCGAGTGCTTGGCGTGCCTGCACTTGTGGGTGTTGCCCGCCAAGGAAGAAACCGTGATGCCGTGGCTGCGCCATGTGCTGCACGAAGAAACGCTGGTGGCCTCCACGGTGGCCGATGGCTTGGGCGAGGTGTACACCGACTTTTCGGTGCATGCCGATGGCTTCTCTCGCATGGTGCTACTGGCCGGTGGCATGACGCCACGCCGCTTGGGTCGCTTGGTGCAGTGCCTGCTGGAAATCGAGACCTATCGCATGGCCGCCTTGCTGGGCCTGCCCGCAGCGCGCGAAGCCTCGCACGTGCTGGCCAGCGCGGAACGTGAACTTGCGGAATTGGCCGAAGCCATACGCTCCGCCACCCGCAATGACGAACCCATGTTGCTAGACCGGCTGACCCGCCTGGCAGGGCAAGTGGAGAGCCAGCACGCTGCCACCCATTCGCGCTTTTCGGCCAGTGCGGCCTACTTTGAATTGGTGGACAAGCGTATTGAAGACATTGCCGAGTCGCGCCTGGCGGGCATGCAAACCATCCGTGAATTCATGGACCGGCGCCTCACCCCCGCGCGCAGCACCTGTGCGTGGTCCAGCCGGCGGCAGGATGCTCTGTCGCAGCGCGTGTCCCGCATCAGCAACCTGCTGCGTACGCGGGTGGAGATCGAGCAGCAGCAAAGCAGCCAGGCGCTCCTGGCCACCATGAACACCCGCCAGGGCCTGCAGCTGCAGTTGCAGTCCACCGTGGAGGGGCTTTCGGTTGCGGCCATCACCTACTACATCGTCGGTCTGGTGAGCTACATGGCCAAGGCGGCCTCTCACCACGGTTGGCCCTTGAGCCCTGAGATAACGGCTGCAGCCGCCATTCCGGTGGTGGCAGGCAGCGTTTGGTGGTCTTTGCGGCGCTTGCACCACCGGCTGTTCACATCGGTGTCATAAGCCCATGGAAGATTCCTATGGGGTGTGGGGCAGGCTTATAGGTTTTGCCAATCTACTCCATTGGATCAATCAACCCTGAACATGGCAAAGAAGGCCTAAGATTCACCCCGTTCACTTCACGAACAACCTATTTCTACAGGAAGTCACCATGTCTTTGATCAACACGCAAATCCAAGCTTTCAAGAACGAAGCTTTCCACAACGGCAAGTTCGTCACCGTGTCCAACGAGTCCATCAAGGGCAAGTGGAACGTGTTCATTTTCATGCCTGCCGCTTTCACCTTCAACTGCCCCACCGAAGTGGAAGACGCAGCTGACAACTACGCTGAATTCCAAAAGGCCGGTGCCGAGGTTTACATCGTGACCACCGACACCCACTTCGCACACAAGGTGTGGCACGAAACCTCCCCCGCAGTGGGCAAGGCCAAGTTCCCCCTGATCGGCGACCCCACACACGCCCTGACACGCGCTTTTGACGTGCATATCGACGAAGAAGGCCTGGCACTGCGCGGCACCTTCATCATCAACCCAGAAGGTCAGATCAAGACCATGGAAGTGCACTCCAACGAGATCGCACGTGACGTCAAGGAAACCCTGCGCAAGCTCAAGGCTGCCCAGTACACCGCCGCTAACCCCGGCCAAGTGTGCCCAGCCAAGTGGAACGAAGGCTCCAAGACCATCACTCCTTCCCTGGACCTGGTCGGCAAGATCTAAGCCAACGGCTCTCAAGGTGGAGCGCCCGGTGCGCTCCCCCGGCCGGACAGCGTCCTTGTGCATGTGCGCGAGGCCGTCCGGCTTTTTTTTACCCGAAATATGGCTCTAGCGCCCATAAAACCGGCGCGAACAGCTACGAAATTGATAGTAAGTAAGACGAGGAATCACCATGCTTGACGACACACTCAAATCCCAGCTCGGCGCCTACCTGGAACGCGTGACGCTACCGATCGAGATCGTGGCGTCCCTCGGTGAGGACGACAATTCGGTGGAAATGCGCGACCTGCTGCAAACCATCCAGAGCTTGCGTGCCGACAAAATCTCGGTCGCCTACGACGGCACCGATGCCCGCAAACCCTCTTTCAGCCTCAAGCGCGGTGGCACTGACACCAGCCTGCGCTTTGCCGGCTTGCCTTTGGGCCACGAATTCACCTCGCTGGTGCTGGCCCTGCTGTGGACCGGCGGCCACCCGCCCAAGGTCGAACAAGACGTGATCGACCAGATCAAAGGCCTGGACGGCGACTTCAATTTCGAGGTCTACATGTCCCTGACCTGCCACAACTGCCCGGACGTGGTGCAGGCCCTGAGCCTCATGGCCATCCTGAACCCCAAGGTCAAAACCACCGTGATCGAAGGCGGCGCCTTCCAGGAGGAAATCAACGCCCGCGAAATCATGGCGGTGCCCAGCGTCTACCTGAACGGCGCGCTCTTCGGCAACGGCCGCATGCTGGTCGAAGAAATTGTGGCCAAGCTCGACACCGGCGCGGCCGACAAAGACGCTGCCAAGTTGAGTGCCAAAGAAGCGTTTGACGTGCTCATTGTCGGCGGTGGCCCCGCAGGTGCGGCTGCTGCGGTGTACGCCGCCCGCAAAGGCATTCGCGTGGGTGTGGCGGCCGAGCGCTTTGGCGGCCAGACCAACGACACCATGGCCATTGAGAACTACCCCTCGGTGCAAGAAACCGATGGCCCCAAGTTCGCCGCCGCCCTGGAAGCCCAGACCCGCTCGTACGGCGTGGACATCATGAACCTGCAGCGCGCCGACAAAATCGTGCCCGCCGCGGAAGCCGGTGGCTTGACTGAAGTGGTGTTGGCCAACGGCGGCACGCTCAAGGCCAAGACGGTGATCTTGTCCACCGGCGCCCGCTGGCGCAATGTAAACGTGCCCGGCGAAGCCGAGTACAAAAACAAAGGCGTGGCTTACTGCCCGCACTGCGACGGCCCCTTGTTCAAGGGCAAAGACGTGGCGGTGATTGGCGGGGGCAACTCCGGCATCGAAGCCGCTATCGACCTGGCCGGCGTGGTGAAGTACGTGACCGTGATTGAGTTTGCCGACCAACTGAAAGCCGACGCCGTGCTGGTCAAAAAGCTGCACAGCCTGCCCAACGTGACCGTGCACACCAACGCCCAAACCACCGAGATCACCGGTGCCGACGGCAAGGTCAACGGCCTCAAGTACAAAGACCGCGCCACTGGCGTGGAGCACCATGTGGCGCTGGAAGGCGTGTTTGTGCAAATCGGCCTGGTGCCCAACACCGAGTTCCTGAAGGGCGTGGTGGACCTGAGCAAGTTCGGCGAAATCGTGGTGGACGCCAAGGGCCACACCAACGTGCCCGGCGTGTTTGCCGCAGGTGACTGCACCACCGTGCCCTACAAGCAAATCGTGATTGCAGCCAGCGAAGGCTCCAAGGCCGCGCTGAGTGCGTTTGATCACTTGATTCGGCACTGAGTCTTAGAGCCAGTGTTTGAATGAAAAGGGCGCAGCGGCGCCCTTTTTTATTGCGTTCCCACGGTGATATAAATTTCGCCTGAGGGAGTGGCTACGACAATGGAGACCGACAAGAACTCGACATGGCATTCTGAGAATGAAGCTGAGACTGATGTCAAGAAATATGTACCTAATGAAGTTCCGCTAAAAGAGCGCTGGTTCAATTTGCTATCTTCAGTTGTACTCCTCTCCTATGGGACTTATGGGGTTTGGATCAACGATCTCTACATTCCTGCCAAAAGAGGCGGTGGCGTCCATCTTCATGATCTCCCTGCGTGGGTCATGTTCGCGGCGTTCTTTAGCGCTGTTGTCGTCATGATTTCCGAGTGCATCGATCATTACGACAGGCGTAACAACGAAATCAGATATCAGTGGTTTGCTCGTGTAGTAAAGCTGGTTGGATGGTGCTTTTTTTGTCTTTCGTTCAGCATTCAGGTTTCGGGCTACGTAGGCGGATTGAAGGGGCTCGGACTTATGTCGGCAGTCTTCTCTGTGTCTATGGCTTTTGTATGCTGGCTTGGCTTTATGTTTTTGAAAAGAGACAGGGAAAATATTGCTCGGATAGCGGATTGGAGAACCGATGAAACCACGGCGCTGGCTATGACGAGTGGCTATCCCGGAGCTGAGCGATTTCATAACAAAGCTGAAACCATGCAGTACACAGAGGAACCCCGCTATAACGAAAGCACGCTCCAGTCTTTGGTGATTAAACGGATACTGAGAAACGCTTCTGGCGACTATTTCTTTTGGATGTGGAGCTCAGATAGTCCGCAGTACTTGAAGCAAATCACCCAAGTAAATGCAAAGATTCTTTTGAAGCAGAAATATGCAGAGCCCAAATAGCGCTAATCCGCGCTGAGTAACACTTCTATAGTGAGATTCCCCATGCCCAAACTCCGCGTAGAAAGTTTCACCATCTCCCTCGACGGCTTCGGTGCCGGGCCTGACCAGGATTTGAACAATCCTCTGGGCATTGGCGGCACGACCTTACACGGCTGGGCGATTCCTACCAAGACGTTTCAGAAAAACCTGTTCGGCAACGACAGTGGTGAGACGGGGGTTGACGAAGACTTTGCGGCACGTGGCTTTCAGAATGTGGGCGCCTGGATTCTGGGGCGCAACATGTTCGGCCCGGTGCGCGGGCCATGGCCGGACGAGAGTTGGCGCGGGTGGTGGGGCGACAACCCGGTGTACCACGTGCCGGTGTTTGTGCTGACGCACCATGCGCGCCCACCGCTCGTCATGGAAGGTGGCACCACCTTCCACTTCGTGACCGAAGGCCCTGTGGTTGCGCTGGAGCGCGCCCGTGCGGCAGCGGGTGGCAAAGACGTGCGCGTGGGCGGTGGCGTCAACACCATTCAGCAATACCTGCGCCTCGGCTTGATTGACGAGATGCACATTGCCATTTCGCCCGTGCTGTTGGGCGCTGGCGAGCGGCTGTTTGAGGGCGTAGACCTGCCTGCATTGGGTTACACCTGCACGCAGCATGTGGCGTCAGCCCGGGCGACGCACATCGTGTTGTCCAAGCAGTGAGCTGGCCTGTGGCGCGCTTGGGTCCAAGTGCAATGGTTCTGCTGCTGCCGGCCTTCAGCATCGCAGCACCCACCCATTGCACGCCCGCCGAAGAGGTGGTGTTCAGCTGCCAGCTGCAGCGCACGGCCAAGGTGGTGTCGGTGTGTGCGTCGCCGCGCTTGCTGGCCAGCCCAAGCAAGGGCTATCTGGTCTACCGCTTTGGCAAGCTGGGGGCTGTGGAACTGCAATTTCCCAAAGACAAGGCGGGCTCGCCCGCCAAGTTTGTGCACTCGCATTACTTTCGCGCCCAGACGGACCGCACGCAGCTGCGGTTCACCTCGGGCGATTTCATCTATGAGCTGTTTGACGAATACGAGCAGGGCGCAAAGCCGCCCAGCGCGGTGGGCGTTCGGGTCATCCAAGAACGCACGGGGCAGGTCACCCAGCTGGCCTGCGGCAAGGGCGTGACCGCGCACTGGAACCTGATTGACGGCGCTGTACCCGTGAATGACGACTAACGCCACGCGCAGGCCCGAAATTGGAATGCGGTGACAATGCGCCCCTGATTCCCCCAGAGCCGCATCTCACCATTCCAGTGCCCGTACGTATCTACCTCGCCCCCATGGAGGGGCTTCTCGACTTTGTGTTGCGCGACATCCTGACCCGTGTGGGTGGGGTGGAGAAGTGCGTGTCGGAGTTCATTCGCATCACCCACTCGCTGATGTCTGAGAAGGCGCTCCTTCGTACCGTGCCCGAGCTGGAGTTCGGCGCGCGCACCTTTGCAGGCGTGCCGGTGTGGCCGCAGCTGCTAGGGTCGGATGCACCCTGCATGGCCGAGAACGCAGCGCGCCTGGCCGAAATGGGCTCGCCCGGCATTGACCTGAACTTCGGCTGCCCGGCCAAGGTGGTCAACCGCCATGGCGGTGGCGCCACGCTGCTGCAAGACCCCGAGATTCTTCACACCATCGTGGCCGCCGTGCGCGCAGCGGTGCCGGCCCAGATTCCCGTGACCGCCAAGATGCGCTTGGGCTACAACGACGACAGCCTGGCCCTGGACTGCGCCCGTGCACTGGAGGCCGGGGGTGCTGCCGAGATCGTGGTGCACGCCCGCACCAAGGCCCAGGGTTACCGCCCACCCGCCTACTGGGACCGCGTGGCCGATGTGCGGGGTGCGGTGCAGGTGCCGGTGGTGGTGAATGGTGAAATCTGGAACGTGCAAGACGCCCAGGCCGCCGTGTCGCAAAGCGGTTGCAACGCGCTGATGCTGGGCCGCGGCATTGTGGCCCGCCCGGCTCTGGCCCGCAGCATTCTGGCGGCCATGGGCACCGCAGAGGGCAGCATGGCCCAGCCGGGGGACGACTGGACGTGGCAAGACCTGGGCCCGCTGATGCACGCTTTCTGGCAAGTGGCCAGCACGCGCCTGGAGCAAAAGCAGCAGGCCGGTCGTGTGAAGCAGTGGCTCAACCTGCTGCGCCGCCACTACCCTGAAGCGCAGGTCGCGTTTGACGAAATGCGCACGCTGGTCAAGCCCAGCGATGTGGATGCATGGATACGCAGTAGAGTCCCGCAGATATGAATATTCATCTCGGTTACCGCCCCGGTTGTATCGGCCGCATCGTCGAGTTGCACGCCGGCTACTACGCCCGCACCGCAGGCTTTGGTGTTTCCTTTGAAGCCAAGGTGGCCTCTGGCTTGGCGGCGTTTTGCGTGGACTACCAAGAGGGCCGCGATGGCCTCTGGCTGGCCGAGCAAAACGAGGTGATTCACGGCTCCATTGCCATCGATGGGTCGCACCACGAAACCAAGGGTGCGCATTTGCGCTGGTTCATCACCTCAGTCGCTTCACGTGGCCAAGGCATAGGCTCGCAGTTGCTGACGGCTGCGCTGGAGTTTTGCGCGCAGCGGGGCTACCGGCAGGTGCACCTGTGGACGTTTGAAGGGCTGCTGGCGGCCCGACATTTGTATGAGAAACATGGCTTTGAACTAGCCCAAAGCCAGCCGGGGTCCCAATGGGGCAAAGAAGTGACCGAGCAGCTGTTTATAAAGAAAATAGGCCTCTAGCGCCCGTGGAATATGCGCGAGCAGCTTCTGATTTTGTAGCAATCTGCGCGGCACTCAACTCCACAAACTCTCCAGCGGGCCTTCGGGCACAAAGCGCTTGTTGCGCACCACCATGCGGGTAGGGCCGGGTAGGGCGCGCGCTTGCACCGAGTGGCGCGGGTCACCGGGGTAGCTGAGGATGACGGTGCCGTCTTCCTCAAAATTTTCAGGGCAGATGCAGGGTGGCACTTGTGCCCGGGCTGCAGTCATTGCCTCTGCCGCTGTGGTGTAACGTGCCAGGTGGCCGAGGCTCATGATCTGGGGCGGAGCCATTTCGATCTCGCCCCGGTGGTAGCGCTGCAGGGCTTCTACCGGCGGCAGCCAGATGCTGGCGGTGGTTTCATAGTTGTCGTGGCTGGCGATTTGGTCACTGGGGGCCAGTGCGAGGAAGAGGCGTGTGTCAAACCGCTTTTTACTCAGCGCCGCCATGCGGGGCGTGATCCAGCGGCTCCAGGGCACCAGTGCGCTGGCTGCAAGCTGAGCGGCAGACGCGTCCACCCAGGCCTGCCAGTCGGCACTTTGCAGGCTGGCCGGGCGGCGCTCGCCACGTGCCAAGAGCACACCGGCCTCTTCGTATAGCTCGCGCAGGGCCGCTACATACAAGCCGGCAGCCAACTCGGGGCTTTGGTCCGCCTCGCCCAGGCGCTGCGCCAAGGCGGTGGCCGGCTCGTCCAGAGCTGCCAGGGCGGCAGGGCTGCTGTCGTGCGCGTCCAGCTTGCCACCCGGGAACACATAGGCCTCGCCAAAGGTGTCTGAGAGGCCGCTGCGCTTCATCAAAAACACCTCGAGGCCGTGACGGGCATCGCGCAGCAGCACGACGGTGGAGGCATCGCGCGGCGTGCCGCTGGCGGGGGCGAGGGTGTCTTGCATGGGACTGTTATTTCTGTTTTGTTTTTTGGTGAGCAACTGCTTGAATTAAAGTACCTGCAGCTGACTGGGGGCCTACGGACTTGCCCTTGGTCGGAACCCACAACCCGAGGAGACGAGTCATGAATCTAGATTTCAAAGGCCGCGTGGCCATCGTAACGGGCGCAGGCGGCGGCTTGGGTCGCCAACATGCGTTGGCCCTGGCCGCACGCGGTGCCAAAGTGGTGGTGAACGACCTGGGCGGCGCGCGCGATGGCTCCGGTGGCTCGCTCTCCGCAGCCGAGTCCGTGGTGGCCGAAATTCGTGCGGCCGGTGGCGAGGCCATGGCCAATGGCGCATCGGTCACTGACTTTGAGGCCGTGCAGGCCATGGTGCAGCAGGCCATGGATGCCTGGGGCCGGGTAGACATATTGGTGAACAACGCCGGCATCCTGCGCGACAAGAGCTTCGCCAAGATGGAGATTGCCGATTTCCGCACCGTGGTGGACGTGCACCTCATGGGCGCAGTGCATTGCTGCAAGGCCGTGTGGCCCCACATGACCGAGCAAAAGTACGGTCGCATTCTCATGACCACCTCCAGCTCCGGCCTGTACGGCAACTTCGGCCAGAGCAACTATGGCGCTGCCAAGCTGGCGCTGGTGGGTTTGATGCAAACCCTGGCACTGGAGGGCGCCAAAAATAACATCCACGTCAACAGCCTGGCTCCCACGGCCGCCACCCGCATGACCGAAGGCTTGATGCCGCCCCAAGTGCTGGCAGCCCTCAAGCCCGAAGCCGTGGTGCCCGCCATGTTGGTGCTGGTGTCTGAGGACGCGCCCACCCGCACCACGCTGTGTGCTGGTGCCGGCAGCGTGGAGGCCGCGCACATCACGCTCACCCAAGGCGCGTGGATTGGGCTGGATGCGCAAGCGCCAGAAACTTTGGCCGCGAACCTGCGGCAAGTACTGGCCCGTGCTGGTGACATGGTGCCGGAGAGTGGCGCTGCGCAAGGCAGCCAGGAAGTGACTCGCGCTTTGTCCCACCTGGCCGGCAAGGCCTGAGCATGGAGCACGCTGCCCCTAGCGCAAGGGGGCAGCGGCGGTAGATGCAGTTGCAGAGTCCATCTCGGGCAGCATTTCGCCGTTGATGTGGGCCAGTGCGCGCTGCTCGGTCTCGTCCAGCACTTCCTGAGGGCGGGCGGTGCCTGGCACCAGCCGCGAGATGCCCACGCCGTATTGCGGTTGGAAGTGGTGCATGCCTGCACGCGGGTCAGACACCATGAGCGGCTTGTTGAGCAGGGCACGCATACGGAAGATCAGGCGGTCCACCTCTTTGGGGTTGGGGCCTGCCGATATGACCACCACAAAGCAGCGCGGGTGGTACAGCCCCACCACGTAGCGAAAACCCACTGCACGTCGCAAGCGCGCCGCCATGGCCGACAAAATTTGTTGGTCTACCGTGTGGCCGGCGGCCTCGCTCATGGAATAGAGGTTGCGCAAGTGCAGGGCCACCACAGTGCATTGGGCATGGGCACGCTCAGCGCGCCAGAGGGCGTCATCTACCTTGGCCAGTAGCACAGAGCCTGTGGGCAGGCCGGTGGCGCGGTCGAAACCCTTGTCGTCCCCTGCCAGCATCTTGAGCCTTCGGTTGTGCCGGTTGCGACGCGCCGTGAGGGTAATGCCCACCAGAAAGTGCGCCACGGTGCCTACCGCAATCAAGGCCTTGGCGGGCAGGCTGATGGCGTCTGGCCACAGTGCGCAGGCATACAGGCCCAGCACCATCACGCCCAGGAAAGCGCAGGCCAGCACCATCCAGCGGGCGAGGTCGTCACCCAGCATGCTGGCGCGCACACAAGCCTGAAAGGCCAGCAATACGCCCAGCGCACTCACGCAAGCAGATACCAGCAGCGGGTTCAAGCCCGACAGCTCCAGCCAGCCAGCGCCGACTATCGCCAAATAGCCCGACACCACTACCAGCAAGGTAGCGCCCCACATGATGGTGTTGTGCACCAGGCGGTCCACCAGCGCGACACCCAGCCACAAGCCGAGGTAGCGCAGCACCAGTGCGCCGCTCAAGGGCCCGAAGGTGGATTGCAGCAGCAACAGCGTATGGGCTTGCAAGCCCGGTATCAGGGTCATGGGCAGGCCCGACATCAGCACGCAGCTGCTGCCCATGACCAGCACATAAGCCAGCCCGCGCCAGGAGGCGATGGAGTTGTGGACCAGGATTTCGCTCAGGGCTCCGCAAGCCAGCGTGATCAAACCGCCCAGCATGCACGACCAGATAAAGACTTCCATGGCAACCATGCGCCCATTATTTATGTCTGGTCTGTAAATTGAAACCTTGAAAAACCCTGTATTTGCACCAAATGAAGGCCAATGCGAAGGGAAAGCCGGCGTCCTGCACGTTTCATCCGCCTGTGGTACCTTTGCGCCCCCGTCAAAAAGTTAAGGGCCATTGGTAATGGACAGAACACAAGAGGCCCTTAGTGCCCTGACCCCCGAGCGTCTGCGCGGCATTCGCCGGGGTCTCGAAAAAGAAAGCTTGCGCGCACTCCCCGGTGGCAGTTTGGCCATGACGCCGCATCCCCATGCAATGGGCTCGGCTTTGACGCATCCGCACATCACCACCGATTTCAGTGAGTCGCAGGTGGAGCTCATCACCGGCGTACACGCCCAACCTGAAGACTGCCTGCAAGAG
This sequence comes from Curvibacter sp. Hmag1.1, assembly GCF_059769165.1. Taxonomy (NCBI): domain Bacteria; kingdom Pseudomonadati; phylum Pseudomonadota; class Betaproteobacteria; order Burkholderiales; family Comamonadaceae; genus Curvibacter; species Curvibacter sp. Hmag1.1. The sequence goes on along the minus strand of NZ_JBMBGX010000002.1, from coordinate 760,505 downwards.
CTCACCGATGTGCAGCGCTTCACCCTGCAAAGCATGGGCGAGGAGCGCCTCTGGGTGTCCAGCATGCCTTGTTGTCTTCCGGATGACGACGCCATTCCCCTGGGGCAATACGGCAGCTCCAACGTGGGCCGCTCTAAAACCGTGTACCGCATGGGCCTGGGCCACCGCTACGGGCGGCGCATGCAAACTATCTCGGGCATTCACTACAACTGGTCGTTGCCGGATGTGTCCAGCGAGGCCTACTTCGGCCTGATCCGCAACTTCCGTCGCCATGCGTTTTTGCTGCTGTATTTGTTCGGTGCATCACCGGCGGTGTGCTCCACCTTTGTGGCAGGTCGCCAGCACCAATTGCAGCCCCTGAGCGACGGCACCATGTATTTGCCCTATGCCACCTCCCTGCGTATGGGCCGGCTGGGCTACCAGAGCGATGCGCAATCGTCGCTCGCAGTGAGCTACAACAGCCTGGAGGGCTACGGCCATTCCTTGCAGGGTGCGCTCACGCAAGCCTACCCCGCCTACGAGGCTATCGGCGTGCAAGGCCCGGACGGTGAATACCGCCAGCTGGCGACCAGCTTGCTGCAAATCGAGAACGAGTTTTACGGCACCATCCGCCCCAAGCGGGTCACTTTTCCGGGCGAGCGCCCCCTGCACGCATTGCGCGAGCGCGGTGTGGAGTATGTGGAAGTGCGGCTGATGGACCTGGACCCCTTCGAGGTGGTGGGTATCAACAGCAGCACCATGCGCTTTCTGGATGTGTTCCTGTTGCACAGCCTGGCTGCAGCCAGCCCGGACGACACCCCTGCCGAGATTGCTGCCTTGGCCCGCAACCAGCAGGACGTGGCCGAGCGCGGCCGCCAACTCGGCTTGCAATTGCAACGCAACGGACAAGCAATATCGTTGGTGGACTGGGGGCGCGAGCTTCTGGCCCAGATGCAGCCGTTTGCGCAAGCGCTCGATGCTGCGCATGGCAACACTCTGTACACCCAAGCGTTGGCCCATGCGGTTATCGGCCTGGAGCAGCCGGACACACTGCCATCCGCCCGCGTGCTGCAAGCCATGCAGCAAGATCACCAAGGCTCGTTTGCGAAGTTTGTGTTGGCGCAAAGCAACCGCACCCGCGACGCCATGTTGGCGCAGCCTTTGGCGGCAGAGGTGCAGGCACAGTTTGAGCAGGAATCGGCGCAATCCTGGGAAGCCCAGCGCGCCATTGAGGCGGCAGACACCATGCCCTTTGGTGTCTACCTCAAGGAGTTTCTGGCACCCCACCGCTTGGTGGCGGGGCGCCGCACCGTGGCTGCCTAAACAGCTATTAAACGGCTACGGTTGCTTCAACAGCGGCTGCAGCCTTGCGCACGCGGGGCGCAGCCTTGCGGGCTGTCTTTTTCACAGCGCGCTTGGCGCCAGCCACTTTGGCCTTGACCTTGGAGCCTGCAATGCGGGCCACCAGATCGCCGCTCTTGGCTTCCAGCTTGGCAGCCACTTTGTTCACAGCCACCACAGCGGGCACGGCGGCGTTGGCCACAGTGCTCAGGGTGTTCAGGCCGGTGCTTTGCTTAAAGCGGGTGGCGTTTACGGCGGCTTGTTCCAAGCCCTTGCCGGCCAGCTCAACGGCTTTGTTGACAGCGGTGTCTGCGGTGTCGGTGGTCAAGGTGACGCCTTGCACGTAGTAGCCGGTGATTTTCTTCTGAGCGCTCAGGGCGTTGGTACGCACTTCGCTGCTGATGCGCTTGCCGGCTTTTTGCACGGCGGCAGACCAGGTCTTTTCCACGTAGCCGGCAGCGCGCTCGTTGCCCAGGCGGTAGGCGTTGATCACGTTCTTGGCCGTGTTGCCGTAGCTGGCGATCAGGTCATTGGTAGCGCTGGTGAGGGTGGTGCTCATGGAAAACTCCTGTGGAAAGATGAATCAATAGGTCTATGGCTGGATTCTCAAGAAGCCCCCTAGTGAAGACACCTTAAATCCGGCCTCTTTCCTAGGGGCGGCTGTCTAAGCGGTGCATGCGGGCCACATACGGGACAATGCAGGGTTTAGCGCAGCGACAGAAAGACATACGGCATGGCAATTCAGTGGTTCCCGGGGCATATGCACCTGACCCGCAAGGCAATTCAGGAACGCATCAAGGAGATTGATGTCGTCATTGAGCTGCTCGATGCACGCCTGCCCGGGTCGAGCGCCAACCCCATGCTGGCTGAGCTAACGGCGACCAAGCCCGCACTCAAAGTGCTTAACAAGCAGGACTTGGCGGACCCTGAACGCACCGCGCTCTGGCTGGCGCACTACAACGCTATGCCCGGCGTGCGTGCGCTGCCGCTGGATGCCAGCATGACCACCCCTGCCAAGGCGCTGGTGGCCGCCTGCCACGAACTGGCCCCCAACCGGGGCGGTATGGCTAAACCCATGCGGGTGCTGATTTGCGGCATTCCCAACGTGGGCAAGTCCACGCTGATCAACACCCTCAAGGGCAAGCGCGCTGCCAAAACCGGCGACGAGGCCGGGGTGACCAAAATCGAGCAGCGCATCACCATTGCGGACGACTTCTACCTCTACGACACCCCCGGCGTTCTGTGGCCCCGCATCATCGTGGCCAAGAGTGGCTACAACCTGGCGGCCAGCGGTGCCATCGGCAAAAATGCCTTCGACGAAGAAGAAGTCGCCCTCGAACTGCTGGACTACCTCCGTCAGCATTACGCCGGCACGCTGGAGGCGCGCTACAAGCTGACCGGTGTGGCGGGTCAAACCGACGAACAGCTGCTGGACGCCATTGGCCGCAAGCGCGGTGCCTTGCAGTCGGGGGGGCGCATCAACCTGAACAAGGCTGCAGAGATCGTGATCCACGATTTCCGCAGTGCGGTGCTGGGCCGCATTACCTTGGAGACGCCGGAACAATTTGCCCAGTGGCTGGCCGAGGGCAAGCAAATCGACGCAGAGCGCCAGATGAAGAAGGACGCCATCGAGATGGCCCGCCTCATCCGCCTCAAAAAGGTGAAGCGCCCTGATCAACCCCGTCACAGCGATGCCCGTGAGGCTGCGGCCGACAAGCCCGCTCCCTCAGACGAGGAATAGAGAAAAAGTAGCCGTAAGCGCCCGTCGAATATGCGCGAACAGCTCCTGATTTCATAGCGTTGAAGCCATGTGCACCAACTTCATCCCTTCTGCGCGGGTCGATTTTCTGGAGCAACGGCTGGGGCCTGTGGCTTCTTTGCCTGTGGGGGCTGCAAGCTGGCCTGCTGAAACTTTTCCCGGCTATGCCGCACCTGTCGTGGCACGCAGCGGGCAGGGCAGAGTGGCCTTGCAAGTAGCCCAGTTCGGGCTTATGCCCGCCTGGAGCAAAGATGCGCAACATGCCCGTGAACTGTCCCGCGGCACCTACAACGCACGCAGCGAAACTGCAGCCATCAAACCCAGCTTCCGCCATGCGTGGGCTGCCCGGCAGTGGGCGCTGGTGCCCATGGAGTGTTTCTTTGATCCCTGCTGGGAAGATGCAGCTGCAAATGGTGGCCGTGCGGTTCGCTGGCGCATTTCCATGCCCGACGGTGAGCCTTTTGCGGTGGCGGGTTTGTGGGAGCGCTGGACGGACAAGGCCAGTGGCGAGCAGGCGGACAGCTTTACCTTGCTGACGGTGAATGCTGATGGTCACCCCCTTATGGGCCGCATGCACCGACCCGGCGATGAGAAGCGCATGCCGGTGATCGTGCCGCCCGGGCGCTACGCCGATTGGCTGGATGCCAGCCCGCAGCAGGCCATGGAGTTCATGCAATGCTTTCCTGCGCAAGAGATGCGGGGCGAGCCCGCACCCTTGGAGCGTGCCAACAAAACACCACGCGCTGTGACCCGCAGCGACAGCCCACCGCCGCCCGAGAACCTGTCCTTGTTCTGAGTCGCGTTCAGCGCAGCTCGGCTTCCAGGTTGTCCCATAGCTCCTTGTCTGCCAAGGGTGTCTCTTTGGACAGCGTGGGGTTGGCAATGCGGATGACTCTGCGGCCCGAGAGGTTGATATCCGAAAGAATGCTTTTCTTGAATTGCAGGTAACGCTTCTGGAACTTGCCATTGCGCACCAGTAAGCGTATTCCCTCGTCAGCGCGCTGGGCCAGCTTTTCACCTTCCGGCGTTCTGGGGAAAAAGAAATAGCGCGGTAGTGGGTAGTACAGCACCAGCTTTTTCTCCACCGTCAGGTCGGGGTAGGCCGGGATGTTGCTGGCGAGTTCTGCGCTGATTTCGTTCACTCCGCGCGAGAACAGGTCAAACCTTCCTGCGTCCAACATTGGAAACAGGCTTTCGTAGGTGGGGCCGGTCACCACGTCCAAACCGGCGTAGCGCAAGATGTCCACATCGATCCAGCTTGCCGCCTGTCCGATGCTGAATTGCCGGAGTTCGCTCGTGCCGCGTATGCCGCTGAAGGCGGCCTGGTTGATGCCCTTGATCAAAAACAGGCGGTAGCCGGTGAGCCCCTTGTCGAGCGGAATGCGGATCGGGAGCAACTTTTTCTCCCTTTCCATGCTGGTGGTGCGGGCCATGACGCTGATGTCCTGGCTGTTGCCCAACTGCATTTCGGCGCGGGCGGGTGTCATCACTTTGGGGCTGGGCTGCAGTTCGTACGGGCCCCACTTGCTCTGGGTTTCGTCGAGCGCCAGTTGCAGAATGTCCCAGTAAAAATTCATGCGCACATCCGCTCCGCTTTCGGGTGGCGGATAGATGTATTGCATGGGTGCAGCCCACGTGCTGACGTGCAGCAGCGCAGTCAAAATCAGGCCAACGACGGCGTTTCTCTTCATGAGTCGCAGCATCTCTGCTCTCGGTTTATTTGGAGCCGAGTTTAGCGCTGCGATATGACAAGGCGAAGAAGTCTATTTGCCCATGGCCTTGCGTGAGCCGTCCTCAAACAACTCGTCGTCACTGCGCAGGGTGCCGTCTGCATCCCACACGCGTTGGCGTTTGATGTTGCCTTGGGTGTCGTAGGTGTTTTCGAGTTCGGTTTTACCGTTCTCGAAGAAGCTCAAGTGCACGCCGATTGCCCGTTCGCTGTAGCGACCATCCGTTACAAAGCTGCCCTGGAAGCGCAGCTTGCCGCTGTCGGTAAAACGCTGCCATTCGCGCACTTCGGTGCTGCCTTCAAGCGTAAACTTTTCTTTGCTTTGGGGTTGGCCATTCAGGAAGTAGCGTGCGTCCAAAGCAAGGCGGCTGCGTTTGCGGCCGTTGCTCTCTGCCAGGGTGTACAGCCGCTCCCGCACCAATGTGCCAAAGGCGTGGAACTCGGCATCACGCAGCAAGAGTGCAGGGCGACTGCTTTCGTCCCACAGCTTTTCGCGACGCTTGATGCCGTCCTCGGCGTAAAAGCCTTCTTTGACTTGGGTACCGTTGCGTTCCAGGTCGTCCGACGGCTTGCCACTGGCGTAAAAGCGGGTGGACTTTTGCACCACGCCGGCTAGGAGGGTCTGGGTGCCACGCAGGGTGCCGTCGCTGCCAAACGTGGAAACGGTAGATGCTTTTCCACCAAAGCCGCACAGGGCAGCATCGTCCACATGGGGCGCCAACAAGGGCTTGGGGCCACAGCGCAATTCGCTGAGCTGCTTGTTGGCCGTGAAGTGGGCCGCTGCGCCCTCCCGCTCGGTATCCGCCACGAACTCCACGCGTTTGGGTGCGCCACTGTCGTACCAGCTGCGCCGCAGGCCACGGGCGTTGCCGTTCACGTTGGTGAACTCTTCGATGAGCTGGCCATTGGCGGCCCACTCGCGCTCCAGACCCACATGGGGGCCATTCGGTGTGGTGGTGAATTCCTTGTTCAGCTTGCCGTCGCGGTAGTAGCGCATCAGGCCGTAAGAGTCGCCATTGCGCAGCTCGTATTCGCGCTCCAAGCGGCCCGTGTCCCGGTCTTTGCAGCGCACCATGCCGGTTTTACCGGCGGTTTCCGCGCCATTGTTGGTGTTGATGGATTGGCCGTTGAACTCACAGTCCTGCACCGCAAAGGCAGCAGGGGTGATGCAGATCAAAAGTGTGGCGAGGAGGCGGTGTCGCATGGTCGTGCTGATGATGTAGGTCAAGGAATGTAGCGCAGTGGGCGCGCACAGTGGTGGCATCCCAATACAGGAGGACACCATGTTCAAACACATTCTGCTGGCCACGGACGGCTCGGCCTCTTCAGAGCACGCAGCCCAACTGGCTGTCAACCTCGCCCGCACCCACGGCGCCAAACTCACGGCCCTGTATGTGGCTGACCCATACCCCTATATTGGCATCGGCGAAATGAACCCTGCGGGTCTGCAGGCCTATGCATCTGCCGGGCAACAACTGGCAGCTCAAGCGCACGCGCATGTGGATGCTCTGTGCCGCAACGGCGCACCTGTGGAGCTCGAAGCCCGCTTCGTGGAAGATGCGACGGCGGTCAACGGCATTGTGCAAAGCGCGCAGACCGTGGGTGCAGATCTCATCGTCATCGGTTCACACGGCCGCTCCGGCGTGGCGCGCCTGGTGCTGGGCAGTGTGGCCGCCAAGGTGGTGGCGCAAAGCCCCGTGCCTGTGCTGGTGGCACGTTAAGTCCCACGCGTCTGTGGGCGCTTGAAAAAGGCCGCAGGGCCTCCAGTTACAGTGTTCATGCAACGCCGCTAACGGGAGACCTGTGGCCTTTACTTTGTTTTGTATCGCCGCATTTGCGCTCTTGGCCGGCTTCTTGTGGTACCCGCGCTGGTTGGCTTGGCGGCGCAGCCGCCTGCAGGAACAACCTTTTCCGGCGGCATGGCGCAAGCATTTGCGCAAGCGGGTGCCCCTGTTTGCGCGCCTGCCGGCTGACTTGCAGCTGCAACTCAAAAAGCACATTCAGGTGTTTGTGGCGGAGAAGGCGTTCATCGGATGCGACGGCCTGCGCGTCACCGACGAAATGCGGGTAGTCGTGGCCGCCCATGCCTGCCTGCTCCTGCTCAATCGCACCCGGGGTGTGCCGGCGGACTACTTCGCAGGGGTTCGTCAAATCCTGCTGTATCCGGCGGCGTTTCTGGTAGACCGCAGCCACACCGATGCTGCCGGCGTGCACCATGCCCAGCGCCAGGCGCTGGCAGGCGAATCCTGGTCGCAGGGGCAAGTCATCCTGTCCTGGCAAGACGTATTGCAGGGTGCTGCCGACCCGCAGGATGGCCGCAATGTCGTGATTCATGAATTCGCCCACCAGCTGGACCAGGAAAACGGCCAGGCCATGGGTGCACCTTTGCCGTTGGCGGGCGACGCCAGCTACAACCCCCAGCGCTGGAAAGCCGTGTTGAGTGCGGCCTTTGATCGCTTGCAGGGCGAAGCCTTTATGCACCAGCAAGTGCTGCTGGACCATTACGGTGCGCAGGACCCTGCAGAGTTTTTCTCTGTTGTGTCAGAGGTGTTTTTTGAGCAGGGCTCCGCATTGCTCGGCTATGACGCGGCGCTGTACCGGGAGCTGCAGGGCTACTACAAGGTGGATCCGGCCAGCTGGTAAGGCGCGCGTCAACCGCCGTGGCCCGGCGGGCGGCACAATGCTTGCTCCGTCCGGTTCATGTCTTCTTCCATGCCTCTATCCCCTTCCGACAAGCCCGCCAGCGGGCCGGTTGATCTGCCTGCCGCCTTGCAAGGCGATGTGCAGCAGCACACCTTGTTTGAGGATGCGCAGGCCATCTTTACCGGCACCTTGTTTGTGAGCCTGGCGCTCATCCTGTTCGGGCAGGCCGGCTTGCTCACTGGCGGTACGGCCGGTGCGGCTTTTGTGCTGCACTACGCGACCGGGGTGAGCCTGGGCAAGCTGTTCTTTTTGATCAACCTGCCGTTTTACTGGTTTGCCTGGCGGCGCATGGGGCGGGAATTCACGGTCAAGACCTTCGTGGCCATCACGTTTTTGTCGGCCATGGCCGAATGGTCTCCACGCCTGTTTGCCATTGAGCGGCTGCATCCCGCCTATGCGGCCGTGCTGGGCGGCCTGCTGCTGGGCTCGGGGTGCTTGTTTCTGGCGCGGCACCGTGCCAGTCTGGGTGGTGCCACCATCGTGTCGCTGTACCTGCAGCGCGCGCGTGGTTGGCGCGCCGGCATGGTGCAAATGGGCATGGACTGCACCATCGTGCTGCTGGCGCTGACCGTGGTCGACCCGGTGCGGGTGGCGTACTCGGTGTTGGCGGCGGTGGTGATGAACCTGTTCATCGCGGTCAACCACCGCCCCGGCCGCTACGCAGTCCTCTAACGCCTTCAGTTCACACCCAGAAACTCGGCAAGTGCCGCGGTCTCCATGGCGCCTGCGTTGGTGACTACCTGGCCGGATTTGATGTTCTTGGCCACCACATAGGGCACAGACTCCACCGCCAGCTTGTTGAACAACTCGGTATTGGCCTTGATGATGGCTTCCACCTCTGGCGCTACAGAGGTCGGCAGAGGTGTGCCGCCTGTGCCGGCGAGGATGGAGGTTTCATGGGCTGCCATGAATTCAGCCGGGTTGGACGCACTCAGGATGGCCGCGCCTTGAGGTGCGCTCTTTCCGTTGATGAAGGACACGGGGATCCACACAAACTTTGCCTTGGGCAACAAGGCCTGGGACGATTGCCACAGGTGGCCGCAATGCGGGCACTGGGGGTCAAACAACACATACACCGGGTTGGCAGCCATCATGGCACCCACGGTGAAGCCTTTGCCCTCAGCGGCGATCTTTTCGTAAGCCTGTGCAGGTGCCAGGGCCGAGGCTTTCTCCGCAGGCTTGGCACCGGCTTCTTCTTGTTTGCCGCAAGCGACCAAACTGCCCAGCGCTAATGCCATGGGCAGGGCCAACAGGCGAAGGCGGTTGCGATCAGGAGAAGCCGGGTGGGCGATAGGCAAAGACGTCATGGACATAGGTGTTGCAGGTTGTAAAAGTGTCAGCGTGGGTAGAGTCGGTGAAAGCGGCAATGGTTCCCACAGTGGCTACTTTACAGGCACCCTCTGCAAAGCCCCTGTTGGTGCGGGTTTTGGGGCTTGTAAACATAGTTATCCACAAAGTGGCGCACAGTTTTCGGGGGTAATGCGGTGCAGACTGAAGTCGTTTTCTTCAGCTACACCGAATTTCAAAAAGTGCTAACACAAAACTTTCCCTCATTGACAAATCACAGATTTTTCATTTTGGAGAGACGTGAATTTGCCTAAATATTAGGCATCGTGTCGCAGCCCAATACTGGCGCGGATTTCGCGGCTTGTACCTTGTGTTATCCACAGCGTGGCCCACACGGGAATGGGGTAAGTTTTTTGGGCTCTGGTTGTTACGAATCGGTCCTTCTGCCATAGTGGCATCGGGGAAGGTTCAAAAACTACAGAGGCAGGTACAACATGCCAAACCAGTTACGGGTCCGTCGCAGTGTGTCGCTGCGGCGTGCCTTGCGAATGCTTGTGGTGTTCAGTGTGCTACCCACGGCCATCGTGGGCATGTTGCTGGCGTACGCCAACTACCGGCTGCAACGCGAAAACGTGGAGCAGCAAACGGTGTTGGTCGTCAGGGCCATCCAGTCAGACCTCGAGCGGGAGATGGCGGCCATCGAATCGGCACTCAAAACACTGGCTACCGCCCCGGAGTTGGGGAATGGCAATCTGCCGGGCTTTTACCATCGGGCCACCCAGGCGCTGGGTTCAGGATCGGTCCTGAACTACATCCTGACGGACCGTGAAGGCCGGCAGGTTCTAAACACCTTGCTTCCATTCGGAACCGCCTTGCCAACCCGCGGTACACCAGCCCAACTGGGTAAAGTGTTCGATTCACAGACCACTGTGCTGACCGACATGTTCACGGGCGTGACTACCAAGGCGCACATCATTGCCATGGGAGTGCCGGTGGTGTCAGGCGGCAAGGTGATTTACAGCCTCAATATCGGACTCACGCCCGACCGGATCAACAACATCATCGCCCGCCACCCCATGCCTGAGGGGTGGCTGGTGGCGGTGCTGGACAGCAGCCGCACGATCGTGGGGCGCTCCCGCGAGCCGGAGCGCTTTGTGGGCCAAAAGGCGGTGCCGGAGTTGGTCAACACGCTCGCGCAGCGCGACTCCGGTTTCATGGAGTCCGTCACCAAAGAAAACATTCCAGTGTTTACCGCTTTCAGCACCTCACCTTTGTGGGGCTGGACAGTGGTGAGCGGTGCTCCCAAGGCAGAACTGCACCGCGAATTGCTTATTCAGCTCGCCCAGGTGATGGCGGGCCTGTTGGCTGCGCTCATGCTGGGGCTCTGGTTGGCCCGCCGCGCCGGTCTGAAAGTGCTCTCTTCCGTCGGTGAACTGAATGATGCAGCCCTGGCGCTGGGGCGTGGCGATGACATCACCCTGCCGACCCTGGAGCTGCAAGAAGCCCAAGCCGTGGGCACGGCGATGCTGCAGGCGGCTGACGCCATGCGCAAGGTGAAGTTCTTTGCCCAGCACGACGCGCTGACCGAGCTGCCCAACCGCCTGCTGTTTGATGAGCTGGCACAGCGCAGCATGTCCATGGCCCTGCGCCGTGACAGCGAACTTGCCTTGCTGGCGCTGGACTTGGACGGATTCAAGGCCGTCAACGACAGCTTGGGCCATTCCATGGGCGACGAGGTCCTCAAGACCGTCGCCCTGCGGATCGCTCAAACCATTCGTGGCTCGGATGTGGCGGCCCGCATCGGGGGGGATGAATTCATCATCCTGCTGTCCGATGTATCTGCCGAGACGGCCATGCAAAGTGCTGAGCGCTTGGTGGAAGTGCTGTCAGCGCCATACCCCGGGGTCGGGCTGCCGCTGGGGGTGAGCATCGGGGTGGCAATGTTCGCGCGCCACGGTACCGAAATGAAGACGCTCATGCTCGCTGCAGACCGGGCGCTGTACGCAGCCAAAGCGGGTGGCAAGGGGCGTGCAGTTCTGGCGTCGGGTTAATGCCTGCTAGCACAGAAAAACGGCTACAAAAACAGGGTCGTCCGAACTGCCTGTTTTTTGAGCATCGCGTCCAAAGCCAATGCGGGCGAGGGTTTCAGGCCTTGTGAACACGCTTATCCACAATGCAGTCCACATGCGAGTGGGGTAAGTTTTTTTCAACTTTTTTTGCCCCGCGCGCGCTCAAGCCATGGCTGGTTTGTGCTAGACCGAAATCACTCTTCCAGGAAGTTGGCAATCGTCGACCCGGCAGCCGGATCGCGAGGCTTGCGCACACCGTGTTTGGCCAGAATCTCGATATAGAACTGCTTGCCGCCTTCTTTGGCGATGGCGTCGACCAGGCCGATCAACTCGGCAGAGTGGGCCACCACAGCGTCCTGTTCGGTCGCGCCGAAGCGGCAGTCAAAGTCCCAGAAGTCCACGCCTTCGGGCAAGGCGCGGTTGCGTTCGCGCTTCATGTATTTGCGGATTTCGTGCTTGGTTGCATCCAGCAGGCGGTCGGGGTGCTTGCCTTCAACGTGAAGGGGGAATGTTTTTTTCATGGGGAAATCCTGGAGCGTGCGGCCGCTGAAATGCAGCCGGCAGGTCGTTGAGGCCAAAGGGTGGCAGGTGGGCGATGATACGCCCCATGCAACATCACCCTCGCGAACAGCACCCCACGCCCGACAAAGACGCCATTGCCCTGCTGCCCGAATTCGGCCGCTTGGGTCTGGACCGCATCACGCTGGTTAGCACCGGTCCGCAGGCACTGGCGGCGCTAGACCAGCTGCGTTCTGCCCGCGCCTGGGGCTTCGACACCGAGTCCAAACCCACCTTCAAGGTTGGTGAGTTGTCAGATGGCCCGCATGTGCTGCAGTTGTCCACGCCACAGCGCGCCTGGGTGTTCCAGTTGCATGACCCCGAATGCAGGGCGGTAGCTGCGCAGTTGATGGCCTTGCCCGGGGTGGTGAAAGCAGGTTTTGGCTTGGGGGATGACCGCAAACGCATCCTGCACAAACTGGGGGTAGAGCCGGTGGGTGTGCTGGAGTTGAACCACGTTTTCCGCGAGCAGGGCTACCGCAAGGACATGGGCGTCAAAGGCGCCGTGGCGGTCTTGTTCCACCAGCGGTTCATCAAGAGCAAGAAGGCCGCAACCAGCAACTGGGCTGCACCGCGTCTGACAGAGGCACAGCTGGTCTACGCCGCCAATGACGCGTATGCCGCTATCCGGGTGTACGACGCGTTGGGTCTGTGAGGCCCCACACCAGCAGCAGGTTGTTGGCCGGCATCTCGTGGCGTGCCTTCAGCCGCAGGCCGGCTTTTGCAGCCTCGGCCTCAATGTCGCTCAGCTCTCGGATACCGAAGCTCGGGTCATGGGCCCGCAGGCTGGCATCAAACTCGAGGTTGCTGGTGGTCGGAGCGACCCCAGTCTCAAAGTAAGGCCCGTACGTGACTAACACGCCTTCGCCGGCAAGATGCTGCGCTGCGCCCCGCATGAGTGCACCGCAAGAGGCCCATGGCGCGATGTGCAGCATGTTGATGCACAGCATCAGGTCATAGGGACCGGTAAGTTCGGAATCGGTGTCAAACCAGGGCTCCTGGCATACATCCAGCTGCTGCGCGATTTCAATATTGCTGAGATCTGCCTCGCTGGCACGTACTTCAATGTTGTAAAGCGCGCCGCGGTGCACCTCAGTAGGCTGCCAGATCCACTGCGGCAAGTGCCGGGCGAACCAGACCACGTGTTGCCCGGTGCCCGATGCAATCTCCAGCGCCCGCCCGCTGGGGGGCAGTAGGGATTGCAACACCTCCAGAATAGGTTGCTTGTTGCGTTCGGCAGAGGGGCTGTGGTCCGGTTGAGCCATGGCGCTTGCAGCGGTGGGTGTGGGCTTAGTGCGTGACGAATTCATAGCTGACTTCTTCGCTCTCGACCATATCGAGAATGTCGTTCAGCTCGTCTTCGCTTTCGGTGCTGCTCCAGGTGTCTTCCGGGTCAGCGGCAAACAGGGGTTCGATGGCGATGTCCAGAAACTGGCCATTGGGCAGGCTCAGCACCGGGGTGCCTTCCGAGGTTTCGACCAGCGACCAGTCGTCCGGTACCGACATTTCCAGTTTGATGGTGACGTTGAGTTTTTTCATGGAAAAGTCCTATGGGGGTTCATTGTGTGAGCCGGCGAGGTTAACCGACTTGGGTGACGCAAGCCAATTTGCCACTTTGCGAATACCCCTTACCACAGGTTTTTGAGCCTGCAAGCGAGTGCTTTTGCACTGCCTGTTTTTTAGGCGCGCTTGTCAAACCCAATGCCGGCGCGGATTTCGCCGCTTGTAAACACGCTTATCCACACAACAGCCCACAGGCGCTTGGGGTAAGTTTTTTTCAACTATTTTTGCACCGGCATGTGCATCTTGACCCAGCGCAGGATGTCGGCCTGGCCCATGGCGCCGGGTTGGCGGGCGACCTCGCTTCCACCCACAAACAAAGCCAGCGTCGGAATGCTGCGGATCTGGAAGCGCGCGCCCAGTGCCTGCTGGGCCTCGGTGTCTACCTTGGCCACGCGGATGTGCGGCTCCAGCTGCGCCGTAGCTGCTGCATAGGCCGGGGCCATGGAGCGGCAGGGGCCGCACCACGGGGCCCAGAAGTCCACCAGCAGCGGTATGTGGCTGCGGTTCAGGTGTTTATCAAAGGTGGCCGTGGTCAGGTCCAGCGGTTTGCCGGTGAACAGGGCGCCTTTGCAGCTGCCGCAGTCGGGGGCGCTGCCGAGCTGGTCGGCAAGCACGCGGTTGGTGGTGTGGCAGTGGGGGCAAACGATATGGAGTGCGTCAGTCATGCCGCTTAGCTGGCGGCATGGGCAGCTTTCTCAAGGCACGGGTGGGCAGGACTTAGGCCTTACTCCCTAAGAAACAACGGGTATTAGGGTTAACCCTTGCATTGCATCTAGGGTTAACCCTATACTGCGGTGCAACATCACACGGTTTTACTTAAGGAGTCCACCATGACCAGCACGACACTCAACGCAATCTCTCTGCCCCAGAACGCACAACCCACCGTGGGCGCTTCCTTGCAGGCGCTGTGGGTGGCCGGCAAGAATCTGGCGGTAGCCCTGTGGCAAGTTTCCTTCGGCACGGGCCAGTCGCAAGCCACGACCCGCTTTGCAGAAGCGGAAGAGCTGCGTACCTTTGCTGCCAGCATCCAGAAGTCGGACCCTTCGTTCGCGCTGGAGCTGTTTGCAGCCGCTGACCGTCACGAAGGTCTGTAAACCCGGCCTTCCAAGGCACCCCCCGGCCGTGCTGACCGGGTGGTGCCTGCCTGACGATTACATCGTCGGGTAGTCGGTGTAGCCCTGTGCACCTGGTGTGTAGTAGGTGCTGCTGTCAGGCGTGTTCAACGCCGCACCGGCTTTCACGCGTTCCGGCAGGTCCGGATTGGCAATGTATGCGTTGCCGAACGCCACAGCATCCAGTTTTCCGTCCTTGATCGCTTGCTCAGCCTCTTCAGCGCTGTAGCCCATGTTGCCGATCAACACACCCTTGTAGTTCGTACGTGCCACGGTCACCACGTCGGCCTTTTGCACGCCGAAAAAGTCCGCACGCATCAGGTGCAGGTAGGCCAGCTTGAAGTCGTTGAGCTTTTCGGCCAGGAAAGCGGTCAGGCCCACGGGATCGCTGTCGACCATGCTGTTAAAGCTGTTCAGGGGCGACAGGCGCAGACCCACGCGGTCGGAGCCGATGGCTTCGCTTACCGCCGTCAGCACTTCAAACAAGAAGCGCGCGCGGTTTTCCAATGAGCCGCCATAGGCATCGGTGCGCTTGTTGCAGCCGTCACGCAGGAACTGGTCAATCAAATAGCCATTGGCGCCATGCACTTCCACGCCGTCAAAGCCTGCAGCGATGGCATTTTTTGCGCCCTTCGCAAAGGCAGCCACGATGTCCTTGATCTCTTCCACACTGAGTGCGTGCGGCACCACGTGCGGCACTTTGCCCGCGGGGGTGTGGATCTCGCCGTCAATGGCCAGCGCGCTGCTGGACACGGTGCGCACACCGCCATTGATGCCGGGGTGGGCTGCACGGCCTGCGTGCCAGATCTGCATGAAGATGCGGCCGCCCTTGGCGTGTACGGCATCGGTGGTTTTTTTCCAGCCGGCAATTTGCGCTTCAGAGTAGACGCCGGGCTCAGCCACGAAGGCAGAGGTACCTTCCTGCACCATGGTGCACTCGGTGATCAGCAGGCCGCCGCTTGCGCGCTGGGCGTAGTACTCGGCCATCAAGTCATTGGGCAGGTGCTCCATGCCCGCGCGGGTGCGGGTCAGTGGCGCGAGGACGAAACGGTTGGGCAGAGTCAGCGCGCCGACTTGGAGGGGGGTGAAAAGCATGTTCAAAACCTGTAAACGTAACAACAAGGGGCGCGAGTGTGGCACCGGGCCAATAAGCCCGGTGTGGTGGGGTTACTCGGTTTTGGGTTAGGCCAGCGGCACAGTCGATCAGCTGCAGCTCAGTGTTGCCAGGTTCTTGCCCACACCAACCACTGCTGCCAGGTTGGCTTTGACGCACGCCGGTGTTTGCGCCGTATAGGTGTAAGGCAAAGTCAGCGGAAATGCTTTGGTGCTCGTCCAGCTGTCTGCGTTGATATAGCCGGAGCCTGTGGTCCACGTGATGTTGTAGGTGGCGTTGTCCGCCGCACTTTGGGTGTTGTTACCACGCAGATCCCACCAGCCGCAGTTGCTGGAGTCGTAGCGGCAGGTCACGGGGTTCTTGGCGTTTTCGAACCAGTTTTTTTCAATCAGTGCGTATCCGGCTTGGCGCACGTTGATGCCGGAATCGGTGATGCCGGTGTACAGGTTGTTGTACATGTGCGTCCAGCCACCACGCTGTAGCGGCAAGCGGGCGTTCACGTTGCTGTAGATGTTGTGGTGGTAAGTGATCTCGCGGCCGCCGGCGATGTCCGTGCTGGAAGACCCGTCCAATCCCACCTTCTTGTTGTCGTGGATGTAGTTGTACGACACCGTGATGTTGTGAGAGTCCTTCTTGATATCGATGGCACTTTCGAACGTCAGGTCGCCGTCCGGTGACCCATTGCATTCGTTGTTCACTGCAAACAGCTCGTTATGGTCTATCCAGACATTGGAGGAGGTGTCGATGCGCAACATGTCCGCGTCGTTGGCAGCGCCGGCCAGCGCACCGATCTTCATGTTCCGCACCACCACGTTGTTACTGCGGATCAAGGTAATGCCGAAGTTGGCCGACGAGCCGTTGGCTCCCAGGATGGTCAGCCCGACGTTGAAGTCTTTGATCTGCAACTCGCGGTAAGGGTCGTTCCAGTGCGGGTTGGGGCAGTTGTGATTGGCATCCACCGTGTGGTCACTGATGATTTGGGCAATCAATGTGTCTTCGTTGCCGGTGTAAGTCAGTATCAGGGGCTTCCCGGCGGCCTTGGCCGCCGCCACCTCGTTGATCATGTCTTGCAGGGTGGCCGCACTTCGCACCAGGGCGCCTGTCACATTGCCGCCGGATGTGGTGGCAAAGCCGCCCGAGCTGCTGGCCACAGTACCTGAGGTGGAGCCTGAGCTTGAACCGGTCGATCCTCCGGAAGTAGCGCCTGTGGAGGGGTTTGCAGTCACTCCACCAGTAGATGCCGAGCCAGAGGCCCCCGAGCCGGACGATGCCGTGCTGCTGCCACTGTCCCCGCCACCGCCTCCATCGCCCCCACCGCAACCGCCGGCAGCCAGCAAAACCACAACAAAAAGGAAGCAATAGCGACGCAGCACAGGGAGCATGGGAGTACAAAAATTAAACAGGCCTACATAGAGCCCCGAAAATTCTACGAACGACCGTTCGCTTTACGCCTTGGAAATTGTCAAAGGCCTGTTTGGTTTGTATGGAGATGTAAGGCTGCCTGGCCCTTAGTACGTAGCCAGAGCTGCATTGCGCACGCGGGCCAGCAGCCGCTGCCGGATTAACCCGCTCACCGGGCGTATCAGCCACCAATAGGGCGTGAAACGGCGCAACGAAGCGTGGTCGTTACAAAACACCCGCGTCTCGGTGTGCAACCAGGTGCCACCCTCTGCGGCGGGGCGGGTGCTGAAGTTGAGCACGAGTTTGGCAAAGCCCGGCTCGTTGAAATTGGCAAACTGGTCCGGGCTGGCCATACGCACCTGACCGTAGTCCGCCTGCCAGAACTTGCCCACCAGCCCGAGCGCGATTTCACGGTCGCCATCGCGGCCCAGCAGGATGAAATTGTCGATGCCAAAGGGCGCTTGGGTCGCCAGACGGCTGCGTCCACCCAGTGCACCCCGCAACCGGTCCGGCAACTCACGCAGTTGGATGAAGCGGCGCGCCCAGGGGTCTTCGCTCACGCCCGGCTGCAGCACCGCGTCCAGCAAGGCGCCGGGCTGGGCCGGCGTCAGCAACTGGTGCTTTTCGCTGAACTGGTACTGCGGCATCAGCCGCTCCATCAACTCCATGCGCTTGCTTACTTGGCCGCGAATTGGGCGTAGTAGGCCTTGATGGCCGGTGTCTCGGCAATGCGCTGCATGTGTGCATTCAGCGCAGGGGCCACGCGCGCTACCAGGTCAGTGGGCACATGGTCGAAGCGGCCGGAGTTCAAGGCACGCACATCGATAAACACTTTCAGGTCTGCCACGGTGAGTCGGCCGTCGGCAAAAAACTCGCCGCCTTGTGCATGCAAGCGCTGCTGCAGCCAGCCCAAATACACGGGCATGGAGCCATTCACCAGCGCTAGGCGTGCAGCCTTTTGCTCTTCGCCGCTCATGCGGAACGTGGGGCCCATCTTGACGCCTGCGTCTTCCACCACATAGGTCACTTCATCGCAGTACAAGGCTTGCAAGGGGTCGGTGGGGTACAGGCCGGCCAGCTTGCCCGCAAAGCGCAAGAGCGCATCGCTCTGGGTGAACTGGGTGCCATCCACATCCAAAGTCGGCACTTGGCCGAACGGAGTGGATTTGCGGATTTCTGCAAACTGAGGGAAGGTAAAGCGATGGTCATCAAACGCCACACCGCCCAGGTGCAGGGCCAGGCGCACAGGTTCAGCGCGGCCGCCGTGCATGTCAAAGTAGCTGAGTTTCAATTGGGGCATGGTGTCTTCCTTCTAGGCTGTTGTTTCGGGTCCGCACTTCGGGTGTGCAGGGCGTAGCGCATTCTATGCAGGCGGGCCTCTGCGCATAGCCCATGCATAAAAAGCCCTCTAGCGCCCGAATAATGTGCGCGAGCAGCTACTAAAATCGTAGCAAACAGATCGCGCTAAGAAGCTACATTCATGACTATCCCCCGTTTCTATCCTCTCGGCACCCCCGGCCAAGCCTGGGGCCCCGCCGAAGTTCAGCAGTGGCGCGCCCGCCAGGTGCGCCAGCGCAGCTATGCCGACGACGTTCTCTCTGCGGTGGAGCAGCTGCGTGCGCAGTGGGACGTCGAAAGCTATGGCGAAGTCGTCTATGCGGATTCCGTGCACAGCGAAGAGCGCTTCCCGCTCATGGCCTTGCGCAGCCATAGTTGGAGCAGTGCGTTGCCCACGGTGTTGGTCACGGGCGGAGTGCACGGGTACGAGACCAGTGGCGTGCATGGCGCATTGCGCTTTGCGGCCGAGCACGCTGCCGCCTACGCCGGCCGCGTGAACCTGCTGGTGGCGCCGTGTGTGAGCCCCTGGGCCTACGAGCGCATTCAGCGCTGGAACTTTGACGCGCTGGACCCCAACCGCAGCTTCCGCGCCAACAGCCCCTCCCAAGAGAGTGCAGCCCTCATGCGTTTGGTGGCACCCCTGCTGGGTCAGTTTGCCGCCCACATCGACCTGCACGAAACCACCGACACCGATGAGAGCGAATACCGCCCCGCTGTAGCCGCGCGCGATGGCAAACCCTTTGAGCCCGCCACAATTCCCGATGGCTTCTATCTGGTGGACGACACCGGCAACCCCCAGCCCGCATTCCAGCAAGCCATCCTGCAGGCGGTAGAGCGTGTCACGCACATCGCGCCCACCGACGGGGAGGGCGGCATCATCGGCACACCTTTGGTGGCGCGTGGTGTCATTGAGTACGACATGCGCGGCCTGGGCCTGTGCGCCGGCATCACCGGCGCGCGCTACACCAGCACCACCGAGGTCTATCCCGACAGCCCCCGCGCCACGCCCGAGCAATGCATTGCCGCGCAAGTGGCAGCGGTGTGTGCAGCTTTGGACTTTGTGGGCTGAATCGATCGTTAGAATTTCCCCAAACAGGGAGATTCAACAATGAGCCAAGACACGGCGGGCACTTGGACGCCCAAACAATCTGCGCAACTCGCGCAGGCCATCGTTCACAACGTCGAAAAAGTGCTTCAGGGCAAGCGCCAGCAAGTGGAGCTGGCCCTTGCTGCCGTGGTGGCCGGCGGTCATGTCCTGATTGAAGACGTGCCCGGCTTGGGCAAGACCATGCTGGCCCGCGCGTTGGCAGTGTCCGTGGGCCTGTCGTTCAAGCGCGTGCAGTTCACGGCCGACTTGATGCCTTCCGACATCGTGGGCGGGCCCATCTACAACCCCAAAGACGGCAGCTTCACCCTTCGCCCCGGTCCGGTGTTCGCCAACATCGTGCTGGCCGATGAGATCAACCGTGCCAACCCGCGAGCGCAGTCCGCGTTGCTGGAATGCATGGAAGAAGGCCAGATCACCCTGGACGGCCAGACGCTCCCGCTGCCTGCTCCGTTTGCGGTGCTGGCGACACAAAATCCCATCGACATGGCAGGCACGTACCCTTTGCCCGAAGCCCAGCTGGACCGGTTCCTGATCCGCCTGTCTTTGGGTTACCCCGATGCCAGCGTGGAAGCCGATTTGGTGGCCTCGCAGCAGTTTTCGCACCCTATTTCCCGCTTGCAAACCGTGTGTGCTCCCGGCGTGTTCGCCCGGCTTGCCGCCGGTGCGCGGGAAGTGACAGTAACCCCCGAGGTTGCGGCTTTTATGGCCTCCATCGTGGGGGCTACGCGCAAGCATTCGTCTATTCGTTTCGGTGCCAGCCCACGTGGCACATTGGGCTTGGCGCGCATGGCCCGCGCATTGAGCTGTGTCCGTGGATTGCCGTATGTGGACCCCGCCATCGTGCGTGAAGTGGCAGTTCCCGTGCTGGCGCACCGCATCATCGTGCAGACGCAGGGTGCCAAGGGCAAGAGCGCGGAAGCCCTGATCCAGGAAATTCTACAGACACAAGCCACTCCGCAATAAGTCACGCCATGGAACGCTGGCTTACCAAGTCGAGGGTGTTGCTCGGGCTGTGCGGCGTCTTGCTGATTGCAGCCTTCAACCGCCACGACCCCATGGTCTTCGGCATGTTCCTCATGCTCGCGGTTGTGAGCATGTTGGGCTTTCTGGTGCCTTGGTTGTCGCTGCGGACCATGAGCATCCAGTTCGCGGGCGAGTTCGATCAAGAAGTGCAAGAGGGGGAGGCGTGCGACATGGGCCTGCTGGTCCGGCGTACAGCGCCTTGGCCGGCCTTCATGGTGGACATTGAAACCGAATGGGAATGGGCTTCCAGGCGCCTCATCCTTAAGCAAACGGTGCCTGTCATCCGTGCCAAGCAGGCGCCGGCCTTGGGCCAAATGGTGCGCTTTCCCTGCCGGGGGCATTACGAATTGGTGGCCGTGAGGATGTCCAGCGGCTTCCCGCTGGGTTTGATGCGTGCGCAGCACAGTCTGTCGCGTCCGGATGTTCAGGTCCGGGTGCTGCCACGGGCGCAAGCTGTGCAGTGGCCGCTGCCTTGGGATGTGGCGGACGACCCGCTGGGCGAGCTAACCACCCGCCGAATGGGCCAGTCCTTTGAGTTGGGCATGCTGCGCCCTTACCAACACGGAGAACCGGTCGGTCGCGTGAGCTGGCGGGCATCTGCCAGAGCCGGTGAACTGGTGATTCAGCACTTTCAGCAAAGCGGCTCCATCCGCCTGCGCCTGGTGATGGATCTGCCCCGCGAGCCGGTGCTTGGCGATGCCGAGTCGCCCGGTGAAAACGTGGTGCGTGTAGCCATCGGTGTCGGTGATACCGCGCTGGC
The DNA here is from genome assembly GCF_059769165.1 of Curvibacter sp. Hmag1.1. NCBI lineage: Bacteria > Pseudomonadati > Pseudomonadota > Betaproteobacteria > Burkholderiales > Comamonadaceae > Curvibacter > Curvibacter sp. Hmag1.1. The sequence goes on along the minus strand of NZ_JBMBGX010000002.1, from coordinate 739,661 downwards.
TCACGGCGCGCAGTTGTTTTTGTATCTGTCGCCTGAGGCCATGAAAGTCGACGATGGTGTGGCTCTGCGCCATGCCTTGGCCGAAGCCGTGCCCAGTGTGAGTCTGCAAACCACGCTGAACCAGCTGGCGCAAGAGGTTGCGCCGGGCGAACAGGTGGCAATGGTCGTGGCCTGCGACTACCCGGCAGCCCAGCTGTTGGCGCATTTGCAGCCCATCGCGGCACGCGGTTGCCATGCGGTGGTGTGCATTGCCTTGGGGCGCAACCCTTCTGGCATTCAAATGCCCCAAGCGCTGGCACTGCAAAAGGCCATGACCGAAGCAGGTTTTGCCACGGTATTGGAGTCCACATGGCGTTAATCGCATCCTCTTTACCCGCAGCGGCGAACGACTCCCCACCGCTGCAAAGCCGTGGTGTGCTCGTGCTTACGGGGCTGTCTTATGCGTGTGTGGGGTTGGCTTTTTCTTATCTGGACAGACGCTACGGCCACTTCGGTTTGGAGGGCACGCTCTGGGTGCTGTGGGCTTTTTTCGGGTTTGGTGCAGGTGCTTTGCATGTGCTGAAGCCACAGGGCAAAGGCGGGCAAGTCCAGTGGGCTGTCATGGGGTCTGTGGGCGGCTTGCTGGCTGTGTTTCCGGGCTTCCTCATGTTCAACTTGCTGCGCTGGATCTGCCTGCTCATCATGGTGGTTATGGGTGCGCGCGCAGCGGTCATGCGCACCCGGCGCGACTTCTACTTCACCCTCATGGTGATCTTCTCGGTGAGTTTTATGGCCGGTACCCATGGCAACGCCGACTGGACGCTTTGGATGTACCTCGGCCCCGCTTGGGCCTTTGGCGCGTTGGCCTTGGCGTGGGAGCACGCAGCCGGTAACCCCATCTCACGGTGGACCAAGCTGCTCATGACTGGCGGCTTTCTTGCCACTGCACTGCTGCTGACTGCCTTGTTGTTTTTGTTCATGCCGCGCCCATCCACACTGGGCTTTGGTTTCCTGCCGCCGGGTACCGATACACCGGGCATGTTCACGACGCCTGCGGGTGGCGGCAACCAGGACGGCAACCAGGGCGGCGGCAACGGCGCTGGCAGTAACGCTTCGGCCGGATCGTCTGGCGCATCCGGCCAGCCACAGCCGGGCGGCACCTTGGGCCGTTGGCAGGGCATGCTCAAGGAGATGCGCTCATCGCTCAAAGATGCGTCCATTCCTCAGTGGCAGCGCAATGCACTGGGTAATGTGATTGGAGCCGGTGAGTGGGTGCTGAGCGCTTTGGGTGATGAGCCGGGCAATGAGGTCAAAGGCCCCAAAAACTCAGACTTGAACCCGACCATAAAAGTCCAAAAATTTCAACTCACTGCGCAGCAATTGTTCGACTGGCTCACGGCGTTGCTGCTTGCATTGGTGCTGTGCCTGCTGGGGTACTGGCTCTGGCGGCGGCGCTACCACGTGGGCATGGTGCTTACCTTGAACGCGGCGCAACTGCTGGCACACCGTTATCCCATGCGATCCATCCAGCTTTCGGCCTGGGCGCTGAAATGGAGTCTTCGTGTTCATGGTCATCACCAGAAAGCCGGGCAGTCCATCCGCGAGTACGTGAGCACTGCGCGGGGCCTGCCTCCGCTGGCGAAAAAATGGATGGGTTACGCAGTGGAAGACTACTGTGCCGTGCGATTCGGCGGAGTCCCGGCGACGCCCGCACGTGCCACTTGCATGCAAGAGTCTGTTCGGGGTGCCTACGAAGTCGCCACTGGCTTGATGCCGGAGCTCAGCAAATAACTGTAAACATGCAATAACAAGGGAGAAGCATGAACAAAGGACTGCCCCAGTGGCTGCTGATAACACTGGTCTTGGCATTTGCCGGGCTTGGTCTGATGCTTTTCGATGCGCGCGAGGATTTGCATACCTACCAGACCTACTTCCGCGACAAATCTCCGGATGTCAGCTTGCGGATCGGTGAACTGTCTACCCGCATGGATGAGGCTGCCTTCCGCAAGCACTTTGAAAGCGTTCCTATCCAATGTGTTGCAGAACAGAGTACGCTGGGCGACCGCCTGTGCTACAGCTCCATCGATAGCGCCGATGGTCTTCCCGCCCTGACACTGCTCGCCTTCCTGAACAAAGGAAAGCTCGCATTCGTGATTGTGCAAGTGCCTTGGTGGCGACATGGCGCCTGGCTGAAATCACTCAAACTGAAGTTCGGGTCTTTTCAAAAGGCAGGTGTGACCGGGGACGAGCGGGGCGCTGTGTTGCGTTGGGCATTGGACAACGGATTCTTGGAAATGAGCCAGAAACGCGCTTTCAATCCACTGGCTTGGAGCACCGTGATGTGGACGGGCACTCCGAGCCAGTGAAGTGATTCAAGACAAGCGGTAGGCACCAGCGCTAGCAATACACCGCTGATTGATCTCGATTAAACCGGCGCGGCCGTGCGCGGCCAACAATGCTTCTATCAACCTTGGAGGCATTCATGACCCGCACCGCCGAACAGCCCGCTTTTGACGCTCTGGACGTTTGCCACCGGCAGATTCAGGAGTATCTGTTGGCCCTGAAAGGCTTGTCTGCGCGATTGGCCACGCATGGGGTGGACGATGTGGTGCGCGCCCAAGCCGGGGCCATTGAGGCGTTCTTCTCCAGCACCTCGCGCGAGCACCATGCAGAGGAAGAAGCCAAAGTCTTCCCTGCGCTGCTGGCCAGCGACAAGCCCGAGCTGGCCACGGCCGTGCGCACTTTGCAGCAAGACCATGGTTGGATCGAAGAAAACTGGCTGGAGCTGGCCCCACGCTTGCGGGCCATGGCCTCAGGCCAAGGGTGGATCGATGAGGCCGAGTTTTTGAACTACGCCGACGTTTTTGTGGCCCTGATGGAAGGCCACATCGCGCTGGAAGAAACGCTCATCTACCCCGAATCCAAAGCCCGCTGGGCACAAGCCGTGGCCGGCCGGCTGAAGCGGCTGGATGCCGCGCAGGGCGCTTAGCCGCGCTCCAGGTCCTGAATCAGGGTCTTGACCTTGGTGGTGATGATGTCCACCGCGGGGTCGTTGGCGCCGTGGGGCAGGATGACGTGGGCGTGCCGCTTGGTGGGCTCGATGAACTGCTTGTGCATGGGGCGCACGGTCTCCAGGTACTGCGCGATCACGCTCTCGGTGCTGCGGCCGCGTTCGGTAATGTCGCGCTGCAGGCGGCGGATAAAGCGAACGTCGGCGGCCGTATCCACAAAGATCTTTAGCGACATCATCTTGCGCAAGTCGGGGTCAAACAGCGCAAACAGGCCTTCAATCACGATCACCGGCGCCGGGTTCACCACCACGGTGGTGGGGGCGCGGTTGTGCTTCACGAAATCGTAGGTGGGCATATCAATGGCTTCGCCGCGGCGCAGTGACTGCATGTGCTGCACCATCAGGGGCCAGTCGAAAGCGTCGGGGTGGTCGTAATTGGTTTTGACGCGCTCCTCGGGCGAGAGGTGCGTTTGGTCGCAGTAGTAGTCGTCCTGGTACACCACCGAGGCCATCTCGGGGCCGATGGACGCCAGCACCTGGCGCGTGACGGTGGACTTGCCACTGCCACTGCCCCCGGCAACGCCGATCACGAAAGGTTTGTTATTGGTTTTAGGCATGGGGTGTTCCGGTTCCGTGACGACAAAGCGCGCTATTTTACGAGCGGGGCCTATGGGCCCACTGCAAGTAGTCGCGCGCTTACCTCGGTGGCATCGGGCGCGGTGAACTGCATGTTGTGTTGATCGGTGAGCGGGCCCCCACCGGGCTCCATGCCGCCGGCCGCGTCGTAGCCCATGGCCTTGAACTTCCAGACAGCGCCAATCTTCTTGAGCGAACCCACATGCGCGCCATCGGCCGTGTGCACGGCCAGCACGTCGGCGTTGACGGGCAGCAGCTGCAAAGGGCCGGCCACAGGGCCATCGGGCAGGTGGATGAACTTGGGGGTTAGAGCCATTACTCGGTGTTCGCTACGGATAAAAAGCAGTGCTAGCGCTCGTGGAATATGCGCGAATAGCTACAAAAAGCGTAGCGCTGGCTACTGGAGTTCGTCCAGCAGTTTTTGCACTGATGCAAGCAGTGGAGGCAGAGCGTTCTGCGAAATGTTCCACACGGTGCTCACGCTGACCGTGGCATAGCCATGGATCAGCTGGTTGCGGAAGGCCACGATTTGGGGCAGATCGGGAATGCGTGAAGCCAAGGCTTCATCAAGTTTGGACAACTGGTTCAGCGCTTCGCCAATGATTTCAAACTTGCGCTCCACCGCAGCCTGTGCCATTGCGTTGCCCATGTAGGCGGCAACATCCAACCCGGCAGTGAATGACTGAATAGCCAAGGCAGCTTCGCGGACGTCCCACAAGAAGGCGCGCGGGTCACGCTGCATAAATAGCTTCGCGATTTCCGTTAATGCTGGCCAGCACGTAGGGGTTGCGGATGGCGCTAGGTTCTACCAAGTCCACCCCGCGTCCTAGCAAAGCTTCCAGGTCTGCCTTAGCGCCGTAAAGCGCCCTAAGCCCTGGCTGCACACCCGGTGCGAATTCCACCAAAAAGTCTGCGTCGCTGCTTAAGGGGTCAAAGTCCACCTCGCGCGCTGCCGAGCCAAACACCTCCAGGCGCTGAATCTGATAGCGCTGGCAAATGGCGGAGATGCCGGTACGGTGTTGAGCAATAGCGGGATGCATGCGTGGGAGTTTACTGGAGGGACCTAAGCCTGCCAAACCCCGAACCCGGCGGATTGCAGGTCTATGGCGACTTCTATTTCTTTGTCTACCGCGTCGTCGTAGCTCATGGGGTTAAAGCCCTCGTACAAGTCGGGCAGCAGGCGCAGGCCGTATTGCTGGGCGAAGCGGTTGGCCTGGATGCCGGCTTTGTGTTTGTCGAAGCGCACATCCGGGTCCAGCCCGGTCATGCCCACGTACACGCAGGGCTTGCCGTCCACATAGCCCGGGTTGTTTTTGCGAAAGCGGGGCTCCAGCAGCACGTCTTTGTGCAGCTCAATCACATAGACGTGGTGGTGCTTGCGGCGGGCCATGGGGCGTGTTGCTTTTGCGCCGTTACAGCACCCAGTGCGTTTGCAGCATCTGTGCGGGGGTGCGGGGCTCGTCGGGGTCGGTTACCAGGGTGATCTGCCAGCCACCGTCCGCGGCTTGGGCGGCAATGCCTTCGACCTTGGGGGCGCCTGCCAGCAGCTGCAGCTTTACCTGCCCGTCGGGGGTGACGATGCCAATGGCGGAGCCCACGCAGGCGCCGTCGTGGTAGCTGTCGTCGGTGCTTTCGGCCACGGCGCAAAAGGCCCAGGCGCCGCCGTGCAGGGGCGTGCCATCGGTCAGGCTCAGGGGCACACCGTCCACCTCGCCCAAGTCCATGGTCTGCACTTCGTGGGGGGAGGGCGGCTGGGGCTGCAGGCCTGCCAACCAGGGGGCAATGTGGTTCCACTCGTAGCGAATGCACGCGCTCAAGGTGTTGCCCTTGTTGCCCCGCTGCAGCAAGAGCAACTCGTTGCCCAGCAGGAAAGCGCCCTCAATATTCAGGTCTGCAAACCGCTCGCGCAGCGGCGCATACAGCGGCGCCAGATCGACGGTGTCCACCTGCCCAAGCGGAGTTCCCTGCGCATCCAGCGGCAGCAGCACAGCGGTTTCACGCTGCGGCTTGGAGCCAGACCCCAAGGCCAGCAAGGCCCCGTGGGCGTGGCCGGGCAGGGGCAGCAGTTGGGCCAGGGTTTCGAAGTCGGGTTTGGCTTTTTTGCGCGCGCCCTTGTCGTGCGGCAAGTCGCCGTCCAACAAGCGCAGCAGCGCGCCGGGGGCGTGAATGGCGCTGCTGTCAAACACGCCCAGGTGCACCTCGTCGTCGGCCACCACATACAGGCGATCACCCACGCGCACCAGGCCGCTGGCCGCACTCAAGTGCGCCACACCGCGCGGGTGGTCTGCCGGGTTGAGCGTTAGCTGGCGCAGCAGCTGTGGGGTGAGGATGGGGTGGGCTTGGGGCATGCGGCAGTATAGAGCGCGAGACGGCCTTTTCTAGGCGAAATATGCCTGTAGCGCCCGTGGAATATGCGCTAGCAGCTACCAAAAGCGTAGCAAAACTGCTGCAGAAAATATTTGGCGAAACCCCGGTCTGCTGACCGCGAGCCCAGATTTCCTTGTGGCTTGCAGCGCCGGCTTCTTAACGACCTGCCGTTTGCTGGGGACCCGAGCGGATTCGCGTGCCGCTAGACAAGCGGAATAAATATTTGTATGATGAGCATCATGCGAAACGAAAGACTCAACGCCAGAGCTGCCGCCAAAGAAGAAACCCACGCCCGCATTGTGGCGGTGGCCGCGCGGGCCATTCGTCGCAGTGGATATGACGGCACGGGCGTTGCAGACATCATGAAGGAAGCGGGTCTGACCCACGGCGCTTTCTATGCGCACTTCGACTCCCGCGAGGCCATGTTGGCCGAAGCTGCGGGCCAGGCCTGCGCCGAGTCGGCTGACGCTATTGCCGGGGTGGTGGGCAGCGTGCCCGCTGACAAGACTGTGGAGGCCATGTTGCGCGCTTATCTGTCCAAGGAGCACTTGGACAATACCGAGGTCGGCTGCCCTCTGGCGGCATTGGGGTCCGAGACCTCGCGCCAGGCGCCCGACGTACGCCGGGTGACCACCCGGCACATCAAGGCAATGGTGGACCTTGCCGCCCGGCAATCCCCTGACTGGGGCCAGCCCGCTGCACATGAGCGCGCCATGGTCACTGTGGCCACCATGGTCGGCGCCTTGCTACTGGCGCGCGCGGTGGACGAGCCTGCGCTGTCTGACAGCCTGCGCGAAGCCGCGCTCCAGCATTTGCTCACCACCACCACGACCACTTCCTGACAGACACAAGGCACAACCATGACCCGCATATTTTTCGCCTTTACATATGACGACCGTCATGTGAAATGAATTTCAACCCACTCACCACTCACCTATCCACAAGGAATAACACCATGACTCTCCAGAAAAAAATCGCGCTGGTTACCGGCGCTTCATCCGGCATCGGCGAGGCCACAGCGCAGCAGCTTGCGCAGGCCGGCTACCAGGTGTACGGCACCAGCCGGCGGGGTGGCACTGCCAAAGGCGGGTCGTTTGCCATGCTGCCCCTGGATGTGACCAGCGATGCGTCGGTAGACGCCGCTGTGCAGCAACTGATGAAGCGCGAAGGCCGCATCGACTTGCTCGTCAACAACGCGGGTTTCGGGGTCGCGCCCGCTGCGGCTTAAGAAAGTTCGCTCGACCAAGCGCAGGCCATCTTCGACACCAACTTCTTTGGCATCGTGCGCATGACGCGCGCCATGGTGCCGCACATGCGAGCGCAGGGCAGCGGCCGCATCATCAACATCGGCTCGGTACTGGGCTTTTTGCCCATGCCTTACATGGCGCTGTATTCCGCCACCAAGCACGCCGTGGCGGGCTACTCGGAGGCGCTGGACCATGAGCTGCGCACGCTGGGCATCCGCGTCTCTGTGGTGGAGCCGGCGTATATCAACACGCCGTTTGAAGCGAACCTGATGCAACCCGACTCGCCTCTGGAGGTGTACCGCGCCGTTCGAACTAGTGTGGACAAGCGGGTGAAACAGGTGGTGGTTAACGCAGACGGCCCCGAGGTGGTGGCCGAGATGGTGCTCCAAGCTGCGCAGGCCGCCCGCCCTAAGCTGCACTACACCCCGGGCCTTGCCAAGCGCATGCAACTGCTGCGCCGATTCGCCCCCGCCAGCGTGCTCGATGCCGGTGTGCGCAAAGACCTGCGTTTGCCCGCCTAACCCTAAAGACCCACACAAGGAATCACCATGAAAGCATTTGTTCTCAACGGCTATGGAAAGAAACGCGCCCTGAGCCTGGCCGACATACCGCCCCCGGAGTTGCGTGACGACGAGGTGCTGGTGCAGGTGCACGCTGCGGGCGTCAATCTGTTGGACTCCAAGATCCGCGATGGCGAGTTCAAGCTCATCCTGCCGTACCGCATGCCGCTGGTGCTGGGGCACGACGTGGCCGGCGTGGTGGTGAAAGTAGGCCCGCGGGTTCGGCAGTTCAAGGCGGGCGATGCAGTCTATGCACGGGTCGATGACTTCCGCATCGGCACCTTCGCCGAGTTGGTTCCGGTCAAAGAAACCTCACTGGCGCACAAGCCCGAGGGCCTCACCATGGAAGAGGCGGCGTCCATCCCCCTTGTGGGCCTGACCGCCTGGCAGGCGCTGGTCGAACGCGCCCAACTGAAGAAAGGGCAGAAGGTCTTCATCCAAGCCGGTTCTGGCGGCGTGGGCACCTTCGCCATCCAGCTCGCCAAGCACCTAGGCGCCACAGTGGCCACCACCACCAGCACGTCCAATGTGCCCTTGGTGAAGGGGCTGGGCGCAGATGTGGTGATCGACTACAAAACGCAAGACTTCGAAGACGTGCTGAGCGACTACGACGCGGTCTTGCACAGCCAGGACAGCAAGGCGCTAGAAAAATCCCTTCGCGTGCTCAAGCGTGGCGGCAAGCTGGTGTCCATCTCCGGGCCCGCCGATCCTGCGTTCGCCCAGCAGATCGGGGCATCAGCGCTGGTCAAGCTGGTTATCCGCATGCTCAGCGCCGGTGTGCGGCGCAGGGCCCGCGCACTGGGTATCGACTTTTCGTTCCTGTTTATGCGAGCCAGTGGCAGCCAGTTGGGTGAGATCACCCGCCTGATCGACGCGGGTGCCATCCGACCGGTGGTCGACAAGGTATTTCCGTTCGAGTCCACGAACCAGGCCATGGCCTACGTGGAGTCAGGGCGCGCCAAGGGTAAGGTCGTTATCAGCGTTAAATGATGCCGAGTCGTTGCTGGTAGTTCTAGGCCATTTATGCATCAAACCGGCACTTAGCGCCCGTCGAATATGCGCGAGCAGCTACCAAAAGCGTAGCAAACCTGCCGCCGCAAACCTAGAACGAAGACCCCGGCTCACTCAAGAAAGCCAGCTCCTCAGGCGTGGAGGTGCGGCCCAATAGGGCGTTGCGGTGGGGGTAGCGGCCGAAGCGGTCGATGATCTCTTTGTGGCGCAGCTCAAAGCGCAGAGTGTCTTCCATGCCCGGCTGCGAAAACAGGGCCACGGCTTGCGCGTGCACCAGCGCGGACTCGCTGTGCATGTAGGGCATGTAGGCAAAGCTGCGCTGCGCCAGGGGCAGGCTGCGGTCCTGCCCGCTGGCCACCAGCTCTTGCGCCAGCACCAGAGCCAGCGCGTCCTGCGCAAAGGCGCGGGCGGTGTCGCGGTACACATTGCGCGAGAACTGGTCCAGCACCAACACCTCCGCCAGCCGCCCCTCGGGCGTGGCGCGCCAGGCAAACAGCTCACACCGCGCCGCAGCCTCCAGCGTGGCGCCAAAGCGGGTGTGGATGGCTTCGTCCAAGGCAGCGTCCTTTGCGAAGTGCTGCTTGGGGGTTAGCTCGGTGAACCAGAAGTGGAGGATGGATTGGTGTTGCATAGATCAAGTGTCACGTGCAATTGCGTTCTAGCCAGCCAACTAAGTGAAAGCGAAATAAGCGTAAAGGTCGGCCTTACTCGGACTCTTTTACGGTCTGGCGTTTGACCTCGTCTAAAGTTTTTCCCCTCGAGTCTTTCCACTCGACCCAACCGTTGGCCGAGCGGCCTTGGAGCGCTACAGCCGCCAAACTGGGGCTTGAAAACAAGTAATCGCGAGTAAGGAGCACTCCATCACCTTCAACAATGAGGATGCCTTCATCTAGTAGCTTTTGTCGAAATCTCTCGTTGGATCTGCCTTTGATCGAAGCTACGTTTTCAATGCGACCGCGAGAGCCTTTGTGAACTACGAAACCTTCTGATGTGTATTCGCCTACGCCATCCGCTCCAGAGCCCCTGCAATAAAACAACTCTTTCTCGCCTTTTGCACTGGGGGCATTGGTCAGGGGTTCAAAAATAGGTTGCCCCAGAGTCGCGAGCAAAGTCGCAGCAGTCTCATGTATTTCGTGGCAGTCAGCCTGAAGCGGCGCAGGCGTATAGGGTTGTGAACCGGTGTTTCCGTTTTCTAGACTGTATCGTCCAGCCTTGGTTGCCTCTGCTATGGCGATCCATTCAAGAAAGAGCGCATGGGTTTGCGTCATGCTATTCGTTAGCGATATGACCACCATGGCCCGGTTCCAAAAGTCCTTCCCTTGGTTGTGCTGCACCAATCTGTTGCCAACGTTGCCCGACTGGCCGATATAGGCTCGTGGCAATCCAGCCTCTGACAGCTCACCCATTAAAAAATAAACACCTACCTGCTGCGCCTCTGGCATTTTCAGGAAGTCGGCAAGTTGGCTACGCGGCACTTCGATCACCCGGACGATGCGCGTTGTAATTTCAGCCACCCTCATTCCGCGTGGATCGCCTGCAGGAAGAAAAATTTGGATAGTTTGGGGACGCATCGATGGGTAAGTCACAGTTTGTTGGAGATCGTAAGTGAAACTGGCATGTGATCGCTGGAGTTGAGCCAAGCGCTTGAATCGCCTACGTCTAGGCGGGCTTGGTCCAATAGGTCATCAGACACGAATACATAGTCGATGTGATAAGCCTTCTCAACGTTGCGGTGGAGAAAGAAGGTTGGCGTACTCTCCTGTCCTTGAGCCTCACCAGTTTGTCTGTGATACGCGCTTTGCAGTCCGATAGCTCTTAATTCCTCAACCACGTCTGAATGGTTCCACCAACGATCTGGCTTGTCCCAAATACTGTTGCTATTGAGGTCCCCAAGCAAGATTGTTCTTTCTTGTCGGAGCTGGGCTCTGTGAATCTGCAGGTATTTCCAAAGTTGACCGATGTAACTAAATACATCGGCTCCTTCTGCCTTTGTCCAAATCCCCAAAAATTTGAAATCTTCGTTCAGAGTGAACGGAAGGAACAGCTTGAGGTCCGCAGTTGACCAGCTTGTTGACGAATTGCTGTTGATGACACCTGCTTGCTTAAAAGTTCCAAACCACTCTGTCAATTTCACGGTGTTGCCCTTTTTGGGGAAGACGCCTAAACCCTTGTTCTTTGACGTTCCAACCCAAAGGTACGAACCGGCCCATTCTCTGAAGACATCCGTTGACTGAGCAGGATCCTCGCACTCCTGTATTACATAGACATCCGCATCAAGTGTGTCCAGTTGCTCTGTTTTCTTGCGAAGCGCCCCATTGCAATTCCAAGTGACAATTTTCATGGGGCTTTAAAAGGGTCTGTTGAGGTTCACTTCCCCCAAGAATCCTTCAACCCCACCGCCAAGTTAAACACCGGCTTGTCCGCCTTGTGATCCACGCGGTCGGCCACAAAGTAGCCGTGGCGTTCAAACTGGAACTTCTGGTCGGGCTGCGCGTTGGCCAGTGATGGCTCCACGATGGCGGTTACCACCTTCAGGCTGTTGGGGTTCAGGCTTTCCAGGAAGTCTTTGCCGCCCGCGTCGGGCTGGGCGTCGCTGAACAGGCGGTCGTACATGCGCACTTCAGCGTGCACGCCGTCGGCCACGCCCACCCAGGTGATGGCGGCTTTCACCTTCACCAGGTCGGCGCCGGGGGTGCCGCTCTTGGTGTCGGGCACTACGGTGGCCAGCACTTCGGTAATGACGCCATTGGCGTCTTTGGTGCAGCCGGTGCACTCGATCACGTGGCCGCCCTTCAGGCGCACCTTGTTGCCGGGGAACAGGCGCTTGTAGCCCTTGGGGGGCACTTCTTCAAAGTCTTCGCGCTCGATCCACACTTCTTTGCCGATGGTGAAGTGGCGTACTGGTGATTCGGTTCCCTCGGGCGGCTGGGGCAGGGCGGGCATGCTGCACGCGTCCAGATAGGCGTCGCCACCTTGGGCGGCAAACACCTCGCCCCAGTTGGTCAGCACCAGCTTTACGGGGTTCAGCACGGCCATGCCGCGGTGGGCGGTGTTTTCCAGGTCTTCGCGCAGGCAGCCTTCGAGGGTGCTGTAGTCGATCCAGCTGTCGCTCTTGGTCACGCCAATGCGCTCGGCAAACAGTTGGATGGCGGCGGGTGTGTAGCCACGGCGGCGCAGGCCCACGATGGTGGGCATGCGCGGGTCGTCCCAGCCGCTGACCTTGCCTTCGTTCACCAGCGCGGCCAGCTTGCGTTTGCTGGTAATCACATAGGTGAGGTTCAGGCGGGCAAACTCATATTGCTTGGGCGCGGGGGCAGCCAGCAGGCCGCTCTCGCACAAGCGGTCCATCAGCCAGTCGTAAAACGGGCGCTGGTCTTCAAACTCCAGCGTGCAGATGCTGTGGGTGATTTGCTCCAGTGCGTCCTCAATCGGGTGCGCAAAGGTGTACATGGGGTAGATGCACCAGGTGTCGCCCGTGTTGTGGTGCGTGGCGCGGCGGATGCGGTAGATGGCCGGGTCGCGCATGTTGATGTTGGGGCTGGCCATGTCGATCTTGGCGCGCAGCACCATCGATCCATCCTCATGCTTGCCGTCGCGCATTTCGCGAAAGCGGGCCAGGTTTTCAGCGGGCGTGCGGCCCCGGAATGGGCTGTCCACACCGGGCTTGCCGAAGTCGCCACGGTTCACGCGCATTTGCTCGGGCGTTTGCTCGTCCACATAGGCGTGGCCGGCTTCAATCAGCGCCTCGGCGGCGCGGTACATAAAGTCAAAGTAATCGCTGGCCTGGTAGGGGGCCACGCTGTAGTCGCCGTGGCTGCCGTTCCAGTCAAAGCCGAGCCACTTCACCGCGTCGATGATGCTGTTCACATACTCGGTGTCTTCTTTTTCGGGGTTGGTGTCGTCAAAGCGCAGGTGGCACACGCCACCATAGTCGCGCGCCAGCCCGAAGTTGATGCAGATGCTCTTGGCGTGGCCTACGTGCAGGTAGCCGTTGGGCTCGGGCGGAAAGCGGGTGCGGATTTTTGCGGGGTCGGGCTCGCCGGAAGCGTGGTGTGCGGCGTCGCCGGGGGTGCCGGCCCAGCGGCGTTGGGCGTAAGTGCCTTTTTCCAGATCAGACTCGATGATCTGGCGCAAAAAGTTGCTGGGCTTGACGGAATCAGTAGCTGTGTTCGCGGGGGTGGGGGTGCTCATTCGGTGATTTTAGACGCCGCATCTGCGCCGCCTGGGTTCCGCCGTGCGGCAGGGGTGTGAAGTGTCGGGGTGGATGTCTAAAATCGGCGCCACAACAATGATTTCTGCCCTCACAAGGGGCGCAACGTATGGCACACATCTCGGGTATCGCGGACAGCGTTTCGCTGGTGGCGCATTTCGCAAGCTTGTATGAGCATTCCCCCTTGCATGTGGTGCTGTACGACCCGCAAGACATGGTGCGCTATGCCAACCCCGCGCATTGCACCGATTTCGGCATGGCAAGGGATGCGGTGATGTCGTGGTCCGACATGATGCGCCACAGCTACCAGAACCAGGTGGGCGCCGCCATCAACACCGACGACCTTGAGGCCTGGCTCGTGTCTGCCAAGGCGCGCCGGGGCAAGCTGCCGTTTCGCACTTTTGAGACGGACCTGCGCAACGGCCGCTGGATGTACATCACCGAGACCATGGACGACCAGGGCTGGATGCTGAGCGTGGGCTTTGACATTACCGCCCTGCGCGCCAACGACCGGTCTTTGCGCCAGGCGCGCGATGGTGCTTTGCGTGCCGCGCAGGTGGACACCCTCACCGGGGTGAGCAGCCGCGCACACGTGCTGGAGCAGCTTGACTTGCGACTGAACCAGCTGCGCAGCACCCAGCAACCTTGCGGGCTGGTGCTGCTGGACCTGGACTACTTCAAGAAGATCAACGACACCTACGGCCACACCGCGGGCGACGAGGTGCTGCAACGCTTTTCGCGCCTGGTGGTGGGCACGCTGGGCCGCAACGATGGCTTCGGGCGCATCGGGGGCGAAGAGTTTTTGCTGCTCTTCCCCATGGTGACTGCACCCGAGATGGAGGCCAAGGTGCAGGGCATTCTGGAGCTGGTGCGGGAGTCTTCCCCCCTGCCCGAGGTGCCGCGCTTTCACCATACCTGCTCTGCCGGCCTGGTGATGCTGGACCCGGCCCTGAGCGCCATAGAAAACATGCGCAACGCTGACCGCGCACTCTATGCCGCCAAAGGCGCAGGCCGTGACCGGCTGATCTGGGCCTGAGTCCGGCCCGGTGATCTGTCGGCCGCTCAGGGGGCGGGTGGAACAATCTCACGCACGGAGGGCAGTGCAAAGTCCATGCTGCGGTAGCCATCCATGCGCAGGGTGGTTTGCCAGCCGCCCCAGTCGGCCAGGGTGTCGTAGTGGCGGCCGGTGCGTTTGCCTTGCACATCGGTGTATTCGCTGAGCAGCTGCCAGCCGTTGGCGGGGCGGCCTGCCGCGTCAAAAGGTGTAGTGTCCAGGTAGAGCTGGTTCAGCACTTCGCCGGGCACGCCGGGGCGGCTGTAGCTGATGAGCTTGAGGCCATACCACTGCCCGGGCTGCAAGGCCACGTCCAGCAGGGGGCGCAGCACCACGTAGTCGTACAGCGGGTGGGTAAGCTCTTTGGCAAAGCGGGTGATGCCGCTGGGCCCGCCGGGGCCGAAGGTCATCATGGTGCAAGAGGCAGCGTCGCCATCTTTCTCGCTGTGGTGGCCACCGCGGATCTTGAGGGTGACTTGCGCATTCAGCGGCGTGAGCGGCTCATGCACCCGCACATACACCGTGAACTCCTGGTTGCGCACGTCTTGCGGGCTGCTGAGGTAGCCACGCTGCGTTTTCCAGTTGAACTGTTGTTTGCCGCCGCTGGCAAACAGGTGCAGGCGCGCGGTGTAGCCCTTGCCGCCGCTGCTGTAGGTGAGCGGGGTGGCAGGCAGATTCCAGAAACGCAGTTCACCCTCTTGCGCGGCGGTGGCGGCTGCTTTGTAGTCAAAGCCGAAGCGCTTGTCGGTGTTGGGGTTGCTGCCGCCGGGCTGGGTGGGCAGCAGGGATTGCACACCATCTGCATCCAAAGCATTGCCATGTGCGGCTGCGCTTGCGCCCAGCAGGGTGGCTAGCAACAGGGTGGCAATTGCAGGGTGGTGGCGCATATCAGGTGTGGTTCCAGCCGGTGAGCTGCACCAGTCGCTCCAGCGCAAAGGCGCCCAATACCGAGTTGCCTTTGGCGTCCAGCTCAGGCGCCCACACGGCAATGGTGCCCACGCCGGGGGCTATGGCGACAATGCCGCCGCCCACACCGGTTTTGACCGGCAGGCCGATGCGGTAGGCAAAGTCGCCGGCGGCGTCATAGGCGCCGCAGGTGAGCAGCAAGGCATTTACGCGGCGTGCGTCGTCAGCGCTCAAAAACTGTTCGTCGGGCCGGCCATCGCGGCCCAGGTCGCGCCCGCCATTGGCCAGAAACATGGTGGCTTGGGCGAGCTGGGCGCAGTTCATTTCGGTTGCGCACTGGCGGCAGTAGTTGTCCAGCACCAGCTCGGGCGGGTTGGCGAAGTTGCCGTGGCTTTTCATGAAGTAGGCCATGGCCATGTTGCGGTGGGCGGTGTCGCGCTCGCTTTTGGCCACGGCCGCATTCCAGCTCAGCTCCGGGTCGTCGGTCAGGCGGCGCAGGGCGCCGAGGAGCGCGTAGTCCAGGTGGGCGTAGCGGGTGGTGAGGATGTCGGTAATCACCAGCGCCCCCGCGTTGATGAACGGGTTGCGCGGAATGCCGTGCTCGGTTTCCAGCTGCACCATGGAGTTAAACGCTGCGCCTGAAGGCTCGCGGCCCACGCGCTTCCACACGTCGTCGCCAATGGCTTTGAGCGCCAGCACAAAAGTAAACAGCTTGGTAATGCTTTGCAGCGAAAACGGGGTGTGCGCATCACCCACTTGGTAGGTGCTGCCATCCACCAGCGCCACGGCCATGCCGAACTGGCGCGGCTGCACTTGCGCCAGTGCCGGTATGTAGTCAGCCACCTTGCCTTGGCCGAACAGGGCGCGGGCTTCGGTGTCGATAAGGGCTAAGGCCGCATGCAGCGATTCGGCAGCCGGCAGACCAGTGGTAGTGCGGGGGGTAAGCATGGTTTCATTCTAGAAGCGGCCCTGTGGTACATATGCAGCCAAACGACAGCGGGGATGCGCAATGGACATCAAGGACTTCACCGACACCAGCAATTTGACGTTTGAGCTGCGCCTGCAGGACCTGAAGCAGGCCGCACGCGATGGCCTGATCACCGAGCAGCAAGCCCAAGCCCTGTGGCAGCGCTGGAGCCAGGGGCAACATTGGCAGGCCACACGGCCTGTAGACCCCAACGCGTCCCAGTCCGCTCAGCCGGCCGTGGCGGCTGTGGCGGCCGTGGCGGCCGTGGCGGGCGGCCCGCGTTTCAGCTTTGTGAATGTGTTGTATTACTTTGGCGGCCTGCTGGCCATTGGCGCCATGACGCTGTTCATGACACTGGGCTTCCAGCAGATGGGCCCGACTGCACTGATGGTGCTGGGAGCCTTGTACCTGTTTGCTGCGCTGAAGGTGGCGGACTATTTCAAGGCGCGCAGCCTGCCGGTGCCGGCGGGTTTGATGGCTACGCTGGCGGTGTTTCTGGTGCCGCTGATTGTGTGGGGCGCACAGCACCTGATGGGCTGGTGGCCACCGGGCGGGCCGGACTCGCTGGCCAGCTACCACACGCGCATTGACTGGCGGTGGATCACGCTGGAGTTCGCCACGCTGCTGGCCGGTGTGCTGATGCTGTGGCGCTACCGCTT
Source organism: Curvibacter sp. Hmag1.1 (assembly GCF_059769165.1). NCBI lineage: Bacteria > Pseudomonadati > Pseudomonadota > Betaproteobacteria > Burkholderiales > Comamonadaceae > Curvibacter > Curvibacter sp. Hmag1.1. The sequence continues at coordinate 723,055 of NZ_JBMBGX010000002.1, read as the reverse complement.
GCCCTTTATGGTGATGCCGCTGGCGCTCACCCTTTGGTACATGAGCATGGACGTGGCCAACATGCTGCTGTTCGACCACCGCTGGGAATGGGAGTTCATGCGCGACATGTCGCTGGTGTTCGGCATAGGCACCGTGGCGGTAGCCATGTGGGTGGATGTGCGTACCCGCTTGTCCAAGACGACGGAGTGGCGGCAGGACTTTGCCTTCTGGCTCTACATCTTCGGTACCACCATGTTCTGGTGCGGCCTGAGCCTGAACGACTCTGGCTCTGAGCTGGCCAAGCTGGGCTACTGCGCGCTGAATGTGTTGTTGGTACTAGTGGGCGCGGCCATCGGGCGGCGCGTGTTCACGGTGTATGGCGCCTTCGGGGTGATGTTCTATTTGGGCCACCTGTCGCATGAGGTGTTTCGCGAGAGTTTTATGTTCCCGTTTGCGCTTACGTTACTGGGCTTGGGCCTGGTGGCGCTGGGCGTGTGGTGGCAGCGCCATGAAAGCGCCATAGCGGCACATTTGAGCCGCTATGTGCCGCAAGGGTTGCAGCCTCGGGCCTGAGAGTTACATGCCGCATGAAAGCGGCGCACATAAAAAAAGCGCACTGCATGCAGTGCGCTTTTTTGTCGTCTGGCAACTTGCGTTGCCGAGAGACCTGCGGTGATTAGCGGATCACAGCGATGTCAGACAGCTTGCCGCCCTTGACGGTCTTCAGTGTCAAAGCGCCGTTCAGGATGTCGCCCTTGTTGTCAAAGGAGATGGTGCCTGTCACGCCCTTGTAGTCCTTGGTAGCTGCCAAAACAGGCAGGTACTTGGCTGGGTCGGAAGAACCGGCCTTGACCATGGCAGCGACCATGACCTTCACGCCGTCGTACACGTAGGGTGCGTACACTTGAACTTCAGTACCGAACTTGGCCTTGAACTTCTTCTTGAAGTCTTCCATGCCGACCTTTTGTTGGCCTTCCACGCCACCGGCTTCCGCGCAGTAGACTTGGTTGTCAGCAATCGCGTCGCCACCCAACTTCACCAATTCGGTGGAGCAGATGCCGTCGCCGCCCATGAACTTGGCGTTGATGCCCAGGGACTTCATTTGACGCAGCATGGGGCCTGCAACAGCGTCCATACCGCCGAAGAACACGACGTCAGCTTTCTTGCCCTTGATGGTGGTCAGGATAGTGGAGAAGTCAGTTGCCTTGTCGGTTGTGAATTCCTTGGCAACCACGGTGCCGCCGGCAGCTTCAACAGCCTTGGTGAATTCTTGAGCAACGCCTTGGCCGTAAGCAGTACGGTCGTCGATCACGGCGATAGCTTTGCCCTTCAATTCCTTGACAGCGTACTTGCCCAGTGTGCCGCCCAATTGAGCGTCGTCAGCCACCAAACGGAAGGCTGTCTTGAAGCCTTGGCGTGTGTACTTGGGGTTGGTCGCGGAAGGAGAAATCTGGGGGATGCCTGCATCGGAGTAGATGCTGGAAGCAGGGATGGTGGTGCCGGAGTTCAAGTGACCGATCACGCCAGCAACTTTGGCGTCAGCCAGCTTCTGGGCAACAGCAGTACCTTGCTTGGGGTCAGCTGCGTCGTCTTCAGTCATCAGCTTCAGGGTGACTTTCTTGCCACCGATGGTCACGCCAGCTGCGTTGAGTTCTTCCACGGCAAGGATGGCGCCGTTTTCGTTGTCCTTACCCAAGTGGGCGATAGCGCCACTGGTGGGGCCAACGTGAGCGATAGTGACAACCGCGTTTTGTGCGAAGGCCATACCGGTAGACAAGGCGATGGCTGCGGCTGCAACAATTTTCAACTTCATAAAAACTCCAAATTAAAAAAGTGTGAATAAATTTCTCACCGGGGCGAACATTAGCGCAAGTCTTGAAAGGTGAGCATCAGGCTTGTACTGATATGTTACTAGTATTTAAATCTCTAATGGGCCATGAATTAGATTGCTCCCAAAACAGGGATTTCCCCTCTGGAGAAAGTCTTTATTTGGTGCCATGAGAATACAAATGCACAGTTCTAGTGCGTGTAAACCACTAGAAATTGACCCCGGGCAAAACGGGGAGTGCCGGGCAGGGAGGCTCAGTCGAGCAGGGTGCGCGCAAAGGCGTTGATGGCGTCCACATCCGGCGCTAGGGATGTGAAGTGCAGGCCTTCACTGACCAGCGTGGCACGCAGGCCGCGGTCGACCTCGCGGGCCTGTTCTTCATCCTGGAAGCGGCCGGTGTGCACGTATTTTTTCTCGCCGCGCTCGACCAGGATGTTGATGTTGTTGTGCTGCTTGTACCACTCCAGAATTTGGGCGCGGGTCTTGCCCACATCGCAAATGTTCTCGGGGTAGTGCTCGTTGTAGTAGAGCACCTGGGGCAGCGAGCACTCGGTGATCAGGAACTGCACCTGCCCGTCGAGCAGGTTGAGCATCTCGAACTGGCGCTGAGCGATGAAGTACTGGTTCTTCAGCACCTCGAAGTTTTGTTGCCAGACCAGGGACTTGGCGTAGTCCGGAATGGTCTCCACGGTTTTGTTGTGGAGGTTGAGGAACAGGATGATGGCTGCGGAGAACAGCGACTTGTCGCTACCCGGCCCGCCGATGATGTTGATCACCTTGGTGGGGTACATGCGCATCTTGCTCTCGGGCAAGGTGTTGGGCACGGTGGTATAGCGCAAAGTCATACTGTTCTCCTCAGTGGTCTTTGCCGGGGCGGTTTACCAGCTGTCGGACCGCATTTGGGATTCCCAGAGCCCGCCATTGGCACTGTACACCCCGATCACGCCGTATCGCTGCTCGCCCTTGTCGTCCCATTTCATGGAGCCGGTCACAGGCGCGTAGCCGTCGATCTTCTTGAGCATGGCCACGATGTCTTTGGGCTTGGCCGATTCCGCACGGCGGATGGCAGCAGCCACCACGTACATGGCGTCGTAGGTGTAGTGGCCGGCGTAGGCGGGGTCTTTTTTGAACTTGGCGCGGTACTTGTCCAGGAAGGCGGCGCCTGCGGTGAACTCGCGGGCGTCCAACACCGGAGAGGTGGCGTACAGACCTTTGACCACGCCAGTGCCTTTGAGCATGTCGGTGGTCTTGATGGTGTCGGCACCCAGGATGGTGATCTTGGTGTAGTCGATCTTCTTGAGTGCCTCGATGAGCGCGATGATCTGGAAGTCGCTCACGGTCGTCACCAGCACTTGCACGTTCTCGGCCTTGAGCTTGGCGGCAAAGTCGTCAAACGCGACGGTTTTGTCGTCAAAGCTTTGCTTGACCAGAATTTCGCGCTTAGCAGCCTTGAGCTGCACTTCGGCACCGGCAGCCAGGTCTTTGCCGTACACGGTGCCGTCGTCCTGCAGGGCGTAGCGTGTGCCCGGGAACTGCGAGGACGAGTAGCTGCCGATGGCTTTGGCCTGCAGGGTGTCGTTCGCCACCAGGCGGAAGGTAGTGGGCAGACCCAAAGCCGTGAACTTGGGGTTGGTGGAGATGGCCAGCTGCGGGATGTCCTTGTCCGCGTAAATCGGGGCCGCGGCAATGCTCTGGCCGGAGTTCAAATGCCCGATAACCGCGACCACACCCGCATCCACCAGTTGCTGCGCCACTTGCTTGGCAGTGGCTTCGTCGGCCTTGTCGTCCACAGCCACGATTTCAAATGTGACGGTTTTCCCCTTGACCTTGTAGCCTTCCTTGTTGAGCTCTTCCACCGCCAGCGTTACGCCGTTGAGCAAGTCCTGCCCCAGTGCCGCGAGGTTGCCGCTCAGGGGCTGGGCCACGCCGATCTTGATGACGGAGGGGGTGGAGTCGCAGCCTTGCAGCAAAGCGGCAGGGGCGGCAGCGCCCACGGAGAGCAGACGCAGGGTGTGGCGACGCGAGAGTTTCAATTGCATGGAAGGGGTCCTGGTGAATCGATGGCGCATTGTAGGGACCAATGCCCCGCAACACCCATGCCAGCAGCCACTGGTTTACCCGATGTGTCTGCCTGTGGCTACGCGCCTTACATGGCTTTGAAGCGCTGGGCGTAGAGACGGCTGACGGCGAGTTTGTCGTCCCGGTTACGCAAACTCAAGGTGAGGCGGCCTGCATCGTCACGGCTGACGGTGTCGATGGCGGTGGCACGCACCACCGTGCCCCGGTGCACCTGCCAGAAGACGTGCGGGTCCAGTTGGGGCAGCAAGTCTTTGAGGGCGGTGCGCAGCAGGTGCTCGCGGTCGCGGGTGAGCACCCGCACGTATTTGTCGGCCGCCTCAAAGTACAGCACTTCGTCTATGGGCACCATGCGTATCTGGCTGCCTGCGCTCACTTGCAGCACCTGCAGCAGGGGTGTCGTGCCGCCCGCGTCCGCCGCTTGCGCCGGCATACCCGTATGGGCTTGCAGCAGGCCGCGCAGCTGGCTGAGGGCGGCTTCCAGCGCCGGGTCCGTGGCCGGGTTTGCTATGGTTTCAGGAGCTGCCCGCGCAGATTCGGCGAGCGCCAGCTGCAGTTTTGACACGGTTTTTTGCAGGCGTGCAGGCTGCACGGGTTTAAGCAGGTAATCCACCGCTTGGGCCTCAAAGGCCTGCACGGCGTATTGGTCATAGGCCGTCACAAACACCAGTGCCGGGAAGGGCTTCTGCGGGGCGTGGGCGGGCGGCCACAGGTCGGCCAATTCGAGGGCGGCATCCAGACCGCTCATGCCCGGCATGCGGATGTCAAAAAACAGCAGTTGCGGCACCAGCTCCAGCGCGGCCTTCACGGCGGAGGCTCCGTCGCCCACGGTGCGTAGCACCTGCAGTTCCGGCCACGCACGGGCCAGCTCGGCTTGCAATGCTTGGGCCAGCAGGGGTTCGTCTTCTGCGATCAGAGCGGTGGGCATGGTGTGCTTACGCTTTCAAGGGAAAAGTGATGCTGGCGCTCATGCCACCTGCGGGAGCAGCTACCAAAACCATAGCGCCACGCTCGCCGAAGGCGGTGGCCAACCGTTCGCGAACCTGCTGCAGCCCGAAACCGTGGCCGGTGGTATGGGGGGCCGGAGGCAGCAGTTCGGCAGGGTCTGCGCCCAAGCCGGTGTCTTCCACATCGAGCCTCAGCACGCCGTCGGATGCAGAGGCGGCAATGCGGATGCTGCCGCCCTCCACCTTGGGCTCCAGCCCGTGCTGAATGCTGTTTTCCACCAGCGGTTGCAGCAGCAAAGGGGGCACCGGTTGGGCACGCAAGGCTTCCGGCAGGTCCAGGTTGAATTGCAAGCGCGGGCCCATGCGGATGGCCATGAGCTCCAGGTAATCCTGCAGGCGGGCGAATTCGTCGGCCAGGGTGTGGGTGTTGCCGCCTGAGGGTGCGCGTGAGGCGGACAGCGTTGCGCGCAGGTAGGCAATCATGTGGTCCAGCATGGTCTGGGCCCGTTGCGGGTCTACCGCAATCAGGGCGCGCAAGTTGGCCAGGGTGTTGAACAGCATGTGCGGTTCCAGTTGCGCTTCCAGCAGTTTGAGCTGTGCCTCGCTGGCCTGGCGGCGCGCGACTTCGAGGTTCTGGCGCTCGGCAGCCAGTTGTTCACGGCTCACGAATACCCAACAAATGGTGCCTCCGGCGACCAGGCTGACAAACAACATGCCAAAGGCCATGCGAGGGGTCTGTTTCCAATACTGAAACGAGGTGGTGCCCAGAATCAGGTCGGTCAGCAGGTGGCCGCTGAAGTAGCCCAGCACCACCGCCACCGGCACGATGTAGAGCAGACGGTGCAGATGCATCTGCCAGTTGCCCACAAAAAAATGGATCGCTCCTTCGATGAAGGCCCAGATGCTGATGCCGATGCAGTGCGAATACACCAGGTTCAGGCCGAAGGAATGGTTGTCAAACAGCGTGATGGCAATGGCGATCACGGTGTTGAGCGCTAGGACTTTCAGGCCGCGCAGGACCATCGCGTGGGAAAAAAAGGAAGGCATAGAGCCCGCAGTATGCCGCGCTTACCAGGGGTCGCGCAGGGTTTCGAGGCGCTGGCGTTCGCGCTGCAGCAGGGTGTGAAAGAGGCTGAAGTTCTGCAGGCTCAGGTACACCACCACGCCGTGCACCGCAAGACCCAGGCCCCAACCCATGGCGGGGAACACCGCCCAGTGCTGGCCTTGCAGGGCCGACAAGGCCGCCAGTCCGGCATTGACCAGCACGAACACCAGGGCATGGATGTACCAGCCCATTTTGGCGCCGGCGCGTTTGCGGGCCAGGCGGTCGAGTTCAGCGGGGGAGAGGTGGGTGAGTGCGTTCATGGTGTGCTCCTTGAGAGATGCGGTGGGTTACAGGAGACCGAGCCACTGGCCCCAGACCAGTTGGCCCAGGTAGCGGCCGGGCAGCAGGGTGAAGGCACCTGCGCCTATGCAGGCCCCGAAATAAAGGCCTTGCATGATCTTTTGGTGGCGGCTGATGTCTTTCAGGTACAGCGCGCGGAAAGCCCCGAACAGACCTGCCAGCGTGAGCGGCACGAACAGGTGGATCCAGGTGTAGCCCGCGATGTTGAACTGCAGGTAATCGCGGATGAACAGGGCGCTGAGCGCGGTTGCCAGCATCAAGGTCACCCAGGCATAGCCAGCGGCACGGTGCAGATGAGTGCGCTGCACGCGGCCTTTGCGGGCCCAGAGGGCAACGGGGCCGATGGCCAGTGCGGCCAACGCGGCAGTCATGTGGATGGCGATAACGGGCGTGAGTTGCATGGCGAGGCTTTCGTGGTCTGGTGGCGTGACTGTGCCGGCAGCACTTCGCCCTGCCCACCGGTTTGCGACGGAATGCAGAGCGGGAGGAGCGAAATGCAGCCGCGTGGCGTGAATGGCAGCCGGAAAAAGGGGGCTCTGCCGGCGTGCCACGTGCGTGCCACAGGGGCTTTCTAGAATCGGGGCATGAATAAACAACGCATAGGAGCCGCCGCTGTCCTGGTGGCTCTGCTGGCCGCCGGCGCTTGGTGGTGGACCCAGCAGTCCGGCACGGGCCGGGTGGAATACCGCACCGCCGCCATTACGCGGGGCAACTTGCAGGCCACGGTGGCCGCCAGTGGTGCTGTCAGCCCCGTATCGCAGGTGAGTGTGGGCACCCAGGTCAGCGGGCAGATCCGTGATGTGCTGGTGGATTTCAATAGCGAAGTCAAAGCCGGCCAGTTGATCGCCCAGATCGACCCCGAGACCTTTGAATACCGTGTGCGCAGCGCGCAGGCCGATGTCGATGCCGCCCGCGCCGCCGTGCTGACCGCGCAGGCCAACGCGCTGGCCGCGCAAACGCAGGTATCGCGCGCACAGGTGGACCTGGACGAAGCCCGCCGCGACTCCGACCGCAAACAAAGCCTGGCTGACAAACAGTTCATCGCCACTAGCGAGGCCGACAAGGCCCGTGCTTTGGTGAACACCAGCATGGAGGCCATGAAGAGCGTGCAGGCCCAGGTAGGCGTGGCGCAGGCGCAGGTCAAAACTGCGCAGGCCAATGTGGCCCAGCGCGAGGCCGCTTTGGCGCAGGCACGTATCGATCTCGCCCGCACCCGCATTACGTCCCCCGTGAACGGCATTGTGATCAAACGCACCATCGAGCGCGGCCAGACGGTGGCCAGCAGCCTGCAGGCGCCTGAGCTGTTTGTGATTGCCCAGAACCTCTCGGACATGCAGGTGGAAGCTGCGATTGACGAGAGCGATGTGGGTCGCCTGCAAACCGGCCAGAAGGCCAGCTTTACCGTGGATGCCTTCCCCGGCCAGACCTTTGAGGGCAGCATCCGCCAGGTGCGCAAGGCGGCCACCAATGTGGCGAATGTGGTGACCTATGTGGCCATCGTCGGTTTCAAGAACGAAGGCGGCAAGCTGCTGCCCGGCATGACGGCCAATGTGCGCGTCATCACTGACCAGCGCGACAAAGCGCTCAAGGTACCCAATGCTGCACTGCGCATGCGCATCGAGGGCGTGGACGCCCCGGCAGGCGCGCGTGGGCAAGGCAAGGGCCGGGTCTACACCCTGGGTGCGGATGGCAAGCCCCAGGCAGTGGCCGTGCGCATTGGCGTGTCAGATGGCAGCAGCACTGAAGTGCTGGAGGGCGGTGAAGGCGGCCCGGCATTGGCAGAGGGCACCGAGGTGATCACCGGCATCAAGACCGCGGCGACGGCCAAGGCCGGTGGTAGTGGCCCGCGTCCGCCGTTCTGAGGCGACAAGCATGTTGATTTCGGCCCGCGAGCTGACCAAAACCTACGCCATGGGCGACCAGACGGTGCACGCCCTGCGCGGCGTGTCGCTGGACATTGCCGAGGGCGAGATGGTGGCCATCATGGGCACTTCGGGCTCGGGCAAATCGACCTTGATGAACATTCTGGGCTGTCTGGACCAGCCCGGCAGCGGCAGCTACCTGTTGGCCGGCGAAGCCGTGCAGGGCATGGCGCCGGATGCGCTGGCCTCCATCCGCAACCGGCGCATCGGCTTTGTGTTCCAGCAGTTCAACCTGCTGGCCCGTACCAGCGCGCTGGAAAACGTGGAGCTGCCCATGGTGTACGCCGGCGTCAAGGCGCCCGAGCGCCATGCCCGCGCGATGGAAGCGCTGCAGCGCGTGGCCTTAAGCGAGCGCGCGCACCACACACCCGCCGAGCTGTCGGGCGGACAGCAGCAGCGCGTGGCGATTGCGCGTGCGCTGGTGAACCGGCCGCAGCTCATCCTGGCCGATGAGCCTACCGGCGCGCTGGACTCGGAGACCAGCGAAGACATCATGCAGCTGCTCACCGACCTCAACCGCCAGGGCATGACCGTGGTGTTGGTGACCCACGAACCGGACATCGCCGCCTGGGCCCGCCGCAAGCTGGTCTTCAAGGACGGCCGCATGGTGGAAGACACGGTGCAGGCGGGGGCTCCGAAATGAATTTTTTTGCCGCATTGCGCAGCGCCTGGCGGTCCCTCGCGGCCAACACCCTGCGCAGCTTTTTGACCATGCTGGGCATCATCATCGGGGTGGCGGCGGTGATCACCATGATTGCGGTCGGCCGGGGTGCGACCGACCGGGTGCAGGAGCAGATGAAGGGGCTGGGCTCCAACATCATGCTGGTGCTGCCCGGTGGCGTGTCTCAAGCCGGTGTGCGCCTGGGGGCACAGACCCGCCAGCGACTGACCGAAGAAGACGCCACCGCCATCGGACTCGAAATTCCCGAGGTGCAGGTGGCAGCACCCACGTCGCGCACCAGCGGGCAGCTGGTGTTCGGCAACACCAATTGGAGCTCCACCATCTTCGGGGTAAATAATGACTATCTGGAAGCGCGCGACTGGCCGCTGGCCACCGGCCGCATGTTCGATGCAGGCGAGCTGGCCGGCTCCGCCAAGGTGGCCTGGATAGGCAGCACGGTGGCGCGCGAGCTGTTCGGCGACCAGGATCCGGTGGAACAGGTCATCCGGGTGCGCAACATCCCGATGACGGTGATCGGCGTGTTGGCGCCCAAGGGCCAGAACTCCATGGGACAGGACCAGGACGACGTGGTCATGGTGCCGCTGGGGACGCTGCGCAACCGTATCTGGGGCGGCGACGCCACCAGCCGGCTCAAGCGCGTGGGCAGCATCAGCGTGAAGGTGCGCGAAGGTCAGGACATGCGGGCGGTGGAAGACAGCATCAAAGACCTGCTGCGCCAGCGCTTCAAGGTGCAGGAAGGCACGGACGATCCCTTCGTGGTGCGCAACCTCACAGAGATCTTGCAGGCGCAGGAGGAGAGCAGCCGCGTCATGACTTTGTTGCTGGCGGCAGTGGCGGGCATCAGCCTGGTGATTGGGGGCATCGGCATCATGAACATCATGCTGGTCAGCGTGACCGAGCGCACCCGCGAGATCGGGCTGCGCATGGCGGTGGGTGCGCGGGGGCGCGACATCCTGGCCCAGTTTTTGATTGAAGCCGTGACTTTGAGCCTTTTGGGTGGTGCCATCGGGGTCGCGTTCGGGGCGCTGGCTACCTGGGGTGTGGGACACTTCGCGGGTTGGCAAGTGAGCTTAAGCGCCGGCTCGGTGCTGCTGGCCGTGGGCTTCTCGGCGGCGGTGGGCGTGTTTTTCGGCTACTACCCGGCGCGGCGCGCGGCGGGGTTGCTGCCTATCCAGGCGCTGCGCTACGAATAATTGCTATCAAAAGGTGAGCTGCTCGCGCATATTCGATGAGCGCTAGCGGCCGATTCGGCTTGTATTTCAGGGAGAGTTGTTTTGGATATTGTGTTGTTGATCAAGGCCGCCATCATGGGTGTGGTGGAAGGGCTGACCGAGTTTTTGCCGATTTCCAGTACCGGCCACCTGATTCTGGCGGGCTCGCTCCTGGGTTTTGACGACGAGAAGGCCAAGGTGTTTGACATTGCGATCCAGACCGGCGCCATCTTTGCCGTGATTCTGGTGTACTGGCAAAAGATCCGTGACACGCTGGTGGCCCTGCCCACCGACAAGGCAGCCCAGCGGTTTGCGCTGAATGTGCTGATCGGATTCTTCCCCGCTGTCATTCTGGGCCTGCTGTTCGGCAAGGCTATCAAGGCGCACCTGTTTACACCGGCCGTGGTGGCCACTACGTTCATCGTTGGCGGCTTCATCATTCTGTGGGCGGAACGCCGCCAGAGCGCGGGCGGCAATGCCGTGCGGGTGCATAGCGTGGACGACATGACCGCCTTGGACGCTCTCAAGGTCGGTCTGGTGCAGTGCCTGGCCATGATTCCGGGGACCAGCCGCAGTGGCTCCACCATCATCGGGGGCATGTTGCTGGGCCTGTCCCGCAAGGCGGCGACCGATTTTTCGTTCTTTCTCGCGATACCCACCCTGATAGGCGCGGGTGCCTACAGCCTCTACAAAGAGCGCGCGCTGCTGTCGATGGCAGATGCGCCCATGTTCCTTGTGGGGCTGGTGTTTTCGTTTATCAGTGCGTGGCTGTGCGTGCGCTGGTTGCTCAAGTTCATCTCCACCCACAGCTTTGTGGGCTTTGCGTACTACCGCATCGTGTTCGGGTGCGTGGTGCTGGTTACCGCGTGGACCGGGCTGGTAGTCTGGGCGGAATAAGCCTCAGATCACGGGGTCGCTGACAGCCGGGTAGGTCGCAAATCCGGCAAACGCGGTGGCAGCCTGATCGGCGGGCACCGGTTTGCTGAACAGATAGCCCTGCACGTCCTCGCAGCCCAGAGCGCGCAGGAATTCCAGCTGTGCGATGGTTTCCACGCCTTCGGCGATCACGGACATGCCGAAGCTGTGGGCCATGGCCACGATGGCGCGGGTGATGGCCATGTCGCCCTGGTCCTGCGGGATGTTGCGCACAAATGCCTGGTCGATCTTCAGCGCATCCAGCGGGTAACGCTTGAGGTATGACAGGCTGGAGTAACCGGTACCGAAATCGTCCATCGCCAGCTTCACGCCCAGCGACTTGCAGTCGTGCAGGATGGCCAGGGTGGTGGCTACGCTGTGCAAGGCCAGGCTTTCGGTCACTTCCAGCTCCAGCATGTGGGGGGGGCAAACCGGTTTCTTTGAGCACGGTGTCCACCAGCTGTGGCAGGTCCTGCCCCACGAATTGGCGCACTGAAATATTGACCGCGATGCGGAAGTTGCGGTGCCCGCGCGCGAGCCACTGGGCTGCCTGACGGGCCGCGGTGTGCATCACCCATTCACCGATCTGCACAATGATGCCGCTTTGCTCTGCCACCGGAATGAACTCGGCAGGCGAGATCCAGCCCATCGTTGCGTGCTGCCAGCGCAGCAGGGCTTCAAAGCCCACCAGTTCGCCGGTGCTGATGCGCACCTGGGGCTGGTAGAACAGCTGCAAATCGCCGTTCTCCAGCGCGCGGTGCAATTCGTTGTGAATGAGGAGTGAGCGGGCCACGCGGCGGTTCATGGCCGCATCGAAGTACACATAGGTGCCCGGTCCGTCGGGCTTGGCATGGTGCAGGGCTGACTCTGCATTGAGCAGCAGCGCGTGCACGCTGTCGGCCTGCTCGGGGTAAGCGCTACCGCCAATGCTGGCCGTCAAAAACAGGGTGTGTCCGGACACGTTGTAGGGCTGGGATAAGGCGCGCAGCAGGTTGCCCGCGTGGGCGGCCAGGGCTGCCGAATCGGGCAGGTCCGCCAGGCACACCGCAAACTGGTCGCCACCCAAGCGGCCTACCGCGTCATAAGGCCGTGTGCGATCGCTTTGCAGGGTGCACTGATGCAGGCGCTTGCCCACCTCGCGCAACACCAGGTCACCCACACCGGTGCCCAAGGATTCGTTGATCTTGGAAAAACCATCCAGCCCGAGGCACAGCAAGGACACGGTGGGACAGGCATTGAGTGCGTTGTCCAGTTGCTGCTCGAACAGGTCACGGCCAGGCAAGGCGGTGAGCGTGTCGATTTGCATGGCCTGGCGCACTTCCATTTGCATGCGTTGTGCGGCCAGTTGCTGGATGCGGCTTCGCTCCAGCCGGGCGTGCACCGCCTCCAAAAGCTCTTCGCGCCGGCAGGGTTTGGTGAGGTAGTCGTCCGCACCCAAGTTCATGCCGGTGCGGGTGTCGGTCCGGTCCGCCCGCGCGGTCAGCATGATGATGGGCAATGTCGAGCTGCCGGGGTTCTCGCGCAGCGCCTTGACCAGGCCGAATCCATCGAGCCCGGGCATCATTACATCCGTGAGCACCAAGTCCGGCTTGTGGGTTTGCGCCATCGCCAGGGCTTCCAGCCCGTCGCAGGCGGCCAGCACCTCAAAGCCTTCGAGCTCCAGCATCCATTGCAGGTTCTCTCGCAGGGAGGGCTCGTCTTCGGCGATCAGGATCTTCACGGGACACTCTCCTTGGGCGCTGCAGGGGCGGTCAATACGACGGTGAAAGTGCTTCCCTCACCAGGCGTGCTCTGCAGAGAAATGCTGCCGCCATGGCACTGAACTGCATCCCGCACGATGGCCAGACCCAGGCCCGTGCCCGAGATATTGCCCACATTGCTGGCACGGTGAAAACTCTCGAACAGCTGCGGCTGATCCGCAAGGGGAATGCCAATGCCCTGGTCTGACACGGTGATCACCAGTTCACCCGGACGGGGCCTTACCCGTAAGGTGACCTGTCCTCCATGGGGCGAGTACTTGATGGCGTTGGACAGCAGGTTGCCTACGATGTTGCGGATCAAGACCTCGTCGACGAGGTAGGCGTCCGTATCCCGTGGCAGATCCATCGCCATCTGAATGCGGCGGAAGGGTTCCGCCATGGCGCTGCGCAGCTCGTCGACCAGGCTTTTGCAGAACACCGCCACCTGAGAGGGCTGCGGCTTGAACTGCAGGCGGCCTGCGTCCGAGCGACCGATGACCAGCACGTTTTCCAGCATGTGGGTCATGCGCTCTACCGCATCGTCAATCTTCAGAAGGGTCAGGCGCTTCTTGTCCACGGGCATGCGGTCGTCGTAGTGCATCAGCAGGTCGACGGAGCCGTGGATGGTGGCTAGCGGCGTGCGGAACTCATGCGACGCCATGGTGATGAAACGGCTCTTGAGGTCGTTGAGCTCAATCTGTTGTTGCAAGGCGCGCTTCTGGTTTTGCTCCGCCTCCACCCGGGCCGTTGCGTCCACAACGAACAGCAGGGTGGCGTCTCTATGGCCCCATTGCAGCAGCACAGCTGACAAGTCCAGGGTGCGGACCTCGCCCTTGTCCGTGATGATGCGGAAGCTGTACATCTCCTCCACCGGCTCCCCGCGCAAACGCCGCTGGTGCCGCTCCACCACAGCCGGTACATCGTCGGGGTGGATGGTGCCGGTGAAGGGCATAGCCATCAGGGCTTGGGTAGAGTGCCCCACGATGCGCTCCATGCTGGGGTTTACAAACACCATGCGCCCGTCTTGCACGACCACCACGCCGACGCCCACGTTTTCAATCACCGAGCGGTAGCGGGCTTCGGACTTGCGCAGTTCTTCAATGGCCTGGTAGCGCTCAATGGCTGCGCTCACGTGGTTGGCAAAAAAACCGAGGATGTTCACGTCATCCTCGTCGTAAATCACATCCGGTGTGTAGCCCTGCACCACCAGTACACCCCCCATGCGGCCGCGGATTTGCATGGGTACGCCCAGCCAGGAGCTGAATGTCAAATCGCCGGTCGCCTCGGCCATAAATCCGCTTTTGCGCAACTCCAGGAAGCGGTGCGTATCCATCAACTGCGGCTTGCCGCTTTCCAGCACAAATTCGGTCATGCCCCGCTTGTAGGGGACACCTTCCCGTTGCATGATGTCGCCGTCTTTTTCGTCGACGTAGTAAGGGTAGTCCATCAACCCCCTGTCGTGGTCGTGCAAGGCGACGTAGAAGTTGTCGGCAAACATCAACTCACGCAGCAACTGGTGCACGACCCGCAGAAAGTCATAAAACGACAAGCCGGCCGTCGCGCGCTCGGCAATGCGGTAAAACACCCGCTGCATGGCCTCGGCGCGCCGCTGTTCCTCGGCGTCGTGTTGCAGTTCAGTGGTGCGGCGCAGCAGCCATTGGCGGGCCTGGATTTGCTGTTGGTTCAGCAGCGAGCGCAGCGTTTCATTGTCAGCCTGCAACTCCCGGATCTGTGTTTGCAGTGAGGCAAGCAGGTCGGGTTCAGGCTTGGTCATAGCTGCTTAGTGGCCCATGTTGCGCAGGGCCGCTTCCAGGGCAGCAGCCGTCGCCAGCGGTTTTTCCATCGGGAAAAGGTGGGTGCCATCCAGCATCATGTTGCGCCCTTTGGTGATCTTGTTGGTCAGGTCCATGCCGACTTGCTTCATTTCGGCAGACTGGTCGCCGCCGATAAACGTCACCGGGCACTTCAAGGGGTGGCGCGCCAGCAGGCGGTCCAGGTTGTCGGGCAGGGTGTTGTAGAAAGCGGTTTCCACATCGCGATCGAAGGCTAACACCCGTTTGCCGTCGGCGTCCTCAGGGAAATCATCTACATAGTCCTGTAGCACCTGCGGGTCCCAGCGGGCAAAAGCCTTTTTGTGCCGGAAGTGTTCGAGCGCAGCCTCGGCATCAGGCCAGCTATGGCGACGTTTGCGGCTCACTGCGCCGGGGGAGATGGACCCCACCAGCTGGGTGGTTTTGGCCAGGCCTACCATGCGTGAACGCCAGCCACCCACCAGGGGGGAGTCAATCAGCACCACACCTTTGGCCAGTGCGGGCTGCTGGGCCGCGGCCATGAGGCTCAAAAAGCCGCCCAAAGAATGGCCCACCAGCCAGACGGGCTCGCCCGCCTTGTCGACCACTTTGGAGGCAAAGTCCACCAATTGCTGCACGATATGCGGCCAGTTGTCACTGACCGGGTAGCGTGCATCGTGTCCGTACTTTTCTATGGCTTTGACGCTGTAGCCGCGGGCCCGCAAGCTTTTGAAAAGCACCTTGTAGGTGGCGGCGGGGAAGCTGTTGGCGTGAGAAAAAACGATGGTCGACATGCAGGCGAGACTAAATCAATTTCTCGTCGGGAGTGGTGATCTTCTTCAAAGGCAGGCTGCGGGTGCTGGGTATCAATAGCGGCACCTCGGTTTGGCCGCCGTTCCACATCGGGTCCTCGATGCTGTCGAACACCTCGCGCAGCTTTTGGCCCCAGTTGTTGTGCAGCATCTTGAAGTAGGGGTTGTTTTCGTCGATGCACACCACCTTGTCGGTCTGGAAGCTATTGGCTTCGTACACCACCATGTCCAGCGGCAGGCCAACCGACAGGTTGGACTTGAGGGTGGAGTCCATGGACACCAATGCGCACTTGGCGGCTTCGTCCAGCGGGGTGTTGGGCGTGATCACGCGGTCCAGCACCGGTTTGCCGTACTTGGATTCGCCCACCTGGAAGTAGGGCGTCTCGGGGGTGGCTTCAATGAAGTTGCCGGCCGAGTAGACCTGGAACAGACGCATGCCTTCGCCCTGGATCTGACCACCGAAGATCAGCGACACGTTGAAGTCCACGCCCGCGTTTTTGAGCGCTGCACCGTCGCGCTCTTGTACCTTGCGGATGGCGGAACCCAGCACACGGGCAGCGTCGAACATGCTCTTGGCGTTCCAGATGGTGATGCCTTCGTCGTCCTCGTGGTCCTTGAGCTTTTCTATCTGCAGTATCTCGCGGACTGACTGGGAGATGCTGAGGTTGCCGGCCGAGAGCAAGACCATGAAGCGGTCGTTGGGCTTCTCGTACACGATCATTTTGCGGAAGGTGCTGATCTGGTCGAGTCCGGCGTTGGTGCGAGAGTCGGAGAGGAACACCAGTCCGGCGTTGAGTTTGATGGCGACGCAGTAGGTCATTTTTATTGTCGTTTGGGGCAAAACCTAGAGTGTATCGGGGTGGGGCGGTAGGTCTGTGCGGGAGCAGTCCTTGCCGGGCGGGGAGGCGGTGTGCGGGCCGGGGGCTCATGAACCTTCGGTTTTTAAAATCGCCCCCAACCCGCACACCGCCTCCCCGCCCGCCAAGGACATGGGGTATGCGGGACGCGCCCTTGGCGCTGCGCAAACGCTTCGCCTCTCCGGCGAGACGTGTCACGCCGCCCTACCGGAGCGAAAGAGCTAAGCCTTGTTAGCCAGTGCTTTCAATTGATAAAGCGCGTCCATCGCTTCTCTGGGGCTCATCGCATCAGGGTTAATGGCCGCTAGCGCCGTCTCTACAGCGCTGGCAGCTACTATTTCTGTAGCAGGGGGCGCAGCGAACAGGTCCACCTGGGCTTGCGATTCACTGGCCTGGGCTTCCAGCGCGTCCAGGGTGTGACGGGCGTGGTTCAACACGGCGGCGGGCATGCCGGCCAGGCGGGCCACTTGCACACCGTAGCTCTTGCTGGCCGGGCCGGGTTCAATGGCGTGCAGGAACACGATGTCGCGGCCCGCTTCGGCGGCGCTCACGTGCACGTTCAGCGCCGCATGGTGGGTGGCGGGGAACTCGGTGAGTTCGAAGTAGTGGGTGGCAAACAGGGTGAACGCCTGCGTTTTGTCGTGCAGCTGCGTGGCAATCGCGCTGGCCAGTGCCAGTCCGTCGAAGGTGCTCGTTCCCCGGCCGATTTCATCCATGAGCACCAGGCTGTGCGGCGTGGCGCTGTGCAGGATCTGCGCAGCCTCGGTCATTTCCAGCATGAAGGTGGACTGGGCGTTGGCGAGGTCGTCGGCAGCACCTATGCGGGTATGTATGGCGTCAATCGGGCCCAGCCGGCAAGCCTGCGCGGGTACGTAGCTGCCGATGCTGGCCAGCAGCACGATGAGCGCGACCTGGCGCATATAGGTCGATTTACCGCCCATGTTGGGCCCGGTGATGACTTGCATGCGCTGCTTGACACCGAGGCGCGTGTCATTCGCGATGAAGTTACCGCTGCTGAGTTCTGCCAAGCGCGCTTGCACCACGGGGTGCCGGCCTTGGGTGATGTCGATGCAGGGCTCAGTCACAAACTGCGGGGCATTCCAGTCCAGTGTGAGCGAGCGTTCGGTCAAGGCGCACAGGGTGTCCAGTGCGGCGAGCGACTGGGCCACGGCGGTGAGGGCGGGAATGTGTGCTTGCAATTGGTCCAGCACCTGCTCGAACAACCATTTCTCGCGGGACAGGGCCCGCTCTTGAGCACTCAGGGCTTTGTCTTCAAAGGCTTTGAGTTCGGGGGTGATGAAGCGCTCGGCGTTCTTCAGCGTCTGGCGGCGACGGTAGTCCTCAGGCACTTTATCGACCTGGCCAGTCGTGACCTCGATGAAAAAGCCGTGCACCTTATTAAATTGCACCCGCAAATTGGCAATACCGGTGCGGGCTTTTTCGCGAACTTCGAGGTCCAGCAAAAAGGCATCGCAGTTGGTCTGGATCGCGCGCAGCTCGTCCAGATCGGCGTCAAAGCCGTCGGCGATCACGCCACCGTCGCGCACCAGTGCAGCAGGTTCGGGCGCGATGGCGCGACCCAGCAGGGCAATGGCCTCAGCCGGTGGCTGAAGGTGGCTGCAAATATGAGCCAAATAGCCCTCTAGCGCCCGCAGATTATGCGCGAGCAGCTCTGTTTTTTGTAGCGTTTGCACCAGCGCTACCAGCTCGCGCGGGCGCACCTGGCGCAGGGCGATGCGGGCGGTGATGCGTTCCACGTCCGCACAGCCCTTGAGCTGGCTGCGCAGGGTTTGCCAGATATTGTTCCGCAGGGTGGCAATCGCCAGCAGGCGGTGCTGTGCCTCGGTGCGTTCGCGCAGGGGCTCCAGCAGCCAGCGTTTGAGCAGGCGGCTGCCCATGCCTGTCATGCAGGTGTCGAGCAGACTGAAGAGTGTGGGGCTGTCCTCGCCGCGCAGGGTCTGCACCAGCTCCAGGTTGCGGCGGGTGGTGGCGGGCAAGTCGATGAGTGCATCGTCCCTTTGCACCTGCACGCTGTGGATGTGGGTTAGGGCACGGCCCTGGGTGTGTTCAGCGTAGCCGATCAGGGCACCGGCCGCGGCGTGGGCCAAGGCCAGCTCTTGCGCGTTCCAGCTGGTCAGACTGGCAGCTTGCAGAGCGTCCAGCAGTTTGCGCTGGCCCAACGCGCTGTCGAACTGCCATTCGGGGCGGGCCGTCAGGTACACGGCGGTGCCATGGCGCAGGCGCTTGATGCGGTCTTCGAAGCTGGTGGTGCAGCCCGCGCTATAGGTCAGCTCGCTGGGGGCAATGCGGCTCACCCAGTCGGGCACCTCGTCGGGCGTGCATTCGGCCAGAAAGACGACGCCCTGGGTGACGGACAGCCAAGCCAAGCCACAGCGGTTGCGCGGGCCTTGGTGCACGGCCATCAGCATGGACTCGGTTTTCTCGGACAGCAGTTCGGCGTCTGTCAGCGTGCCGGGGGTGACGACCCGCACCACTTTGCGCTCGACCGGGCCTTTGGTGGCACCCACTTCGCCGGTTTGCTCGCAGATGGCCACCGACTCGCCGTGGCGTATCAATTTGGCCAAGTACCCTTCCATCGAGTGGAATGGCACACCTGCCATGACCACCGGTTGACCGGCGGACTGGCCACGGGTGGTGACCGTAATGTCCAGAATGCGGGCCGCCTTCTCGGCATCGGCGTAAAACATCTCATAGAAGTCGCCCATGCGATAGAACAGCAGCGTGTCCGGGTAGGCGGCTTTGAGCCCCAGATACTGCTGCATCATGGGGGTGTGCTGGTCGAGCGGAGCGGTTGCGAGGGGAGATGTCACGGCGGGGGAAATCGGGTATTCGGGGAGCGGCCCATCTATGGCGCAGGCCTGCTACAGGCCCTATCATAAGGAGTCACACCTTATGGCCCATTCCCCTGTGCAACTTCCCCCGGTCTCCCGACCCGACGAGTCCGCTGCCCTTGAGGCCGTGGCCAGCGCAGCGCCTGTGGGCCTGGGGTTATCGGTGTTCCAGTCCATCTTTGAAAGCAGCCCCGAAGCGATCGCTTTGACGCGTGTGCGCGACGGGGTGCTCGTCCAGGTCAACAGCGAATGGTTGTTCATGACGGGCTACACGCGTGACGAAGCCTTGGGCCGCAGTGCGGTGGAACTGGGCCATTGGCTGGACCCGCAGGAGCGGGACCGGGTATTCGGCGGCATGAAGGTGGGCAGCCGGGTGGTCGATACCGATGTAACGCTGGTGATGAAAGACCGCATTCCCCGCGTGGTGCGACTGAATGCCGCCATGCTGGAAGAGTCCGGCGAGCTCTATTTGCTGATTTACCTGCGTGATGTCACCGCCGAGCAAATGGCCCGTGATGCCTTGAAAGCCGGTGAGCAGGCCTTGGAGCATGCCAACGAAACCATGAACCGCCAAGTCAAGCTGCATGAGCTGACTGAATCGGTGGCCAAGGTGGGGCACTGGGTGTCATATCCGGACGATGACCGGGTTCAACTCTCCCGCGGCTTGGCGCTAATGGCGGGTCTGGGCGATGTACCTTTGGCCACC
The DNA here is from genome assembly GCF_059769165.1 of Curvibacter sp. Hmag1.1. Taxonomy (NCBI): domain Bacteria; kingdom Pseudomonadati; phylum Pseudomonadota; class Betaproteobacteria; order Burkholderiales; family Comamonadaceae; genus Curvibacter; species Curvibacter sp. Hmag1.1. The sequence goes on along the minus strand of NZ_JBMBGX010000002.1, from coordinate 703,333 downwards.
AACCAGTCTCTGTGGGGTTCCGTGCATCCGGAAGACTTGCCCCGCTTGAAGGAGGCGCGAATCAGGATGGATGGCAGCGTTGTCGAATTCCGGTGGCTCTCCAAGGAAGGCCGCACTCTGTGGGCACGCTCCCGCATGCACCGGCAGATGGCGGAGGGCCGCGTGCTGGCAGACTTTGGTGTGGTCCAGGAATTCACCGAGGAGCGGGACGCACGTGATGCCTTGCAAACCCAACTCGATTTCATCCACAAAATTACCAGTCGTGCGCCAGGCATGGTGTACGAATTCCAGATGTGGCCGGATGGCCAATTCAAGTTTCCTTTTGTGAGTGCGGGCGTCGCGCAGCTTTTCGGCGTGTCGATGGAGCAGGCGCGTGAAGATGCCAACGCCTTGATGCGGCGCATTCACCGCGAAGATGTCCCTCGCATCATTAAAACCAGCCTCGCCAGCCGCGACACCCTGCAACCTTGGAACTGCGAGTTCCGCACGCGTGATGCCGGCGCCGACATGCGTTGGCTGCTGGGCACCTCGGTGCCGGAGATCAAGCCGGATGGATCAGTGCTGTTCACCGGTTCCATTACCGACATCACTCCGCAAAAGAAGGCCTTGGCCCAGTTGCAGGAAAGTGAGGAGCGTTTCCGCAGCCTGTCCAGCCTGTCCTCGGACTGGTACTGGGAGCAGGACGCAGAGTTTCGCTTTGTACGTATCGATGGCAATGGGATCAACTCGGACCGGTTGGCACCGCAAGGAGCATTGGGCCGCACCCGTTGGGACTCTGGCGGGCGCGGTGTGACACCGGCTCAGTGGAAGGCCCACCAGGACCTGCTGGAGGCGCATCAGACTTTCCAGGACTTTGAAATGCAGCGCGTCCTGTCGGACGGCAGTTTCATGTGGGTGTCCATCAGCGGGGCGCCCATTTTTGATGCCCAAGGCAAATTCTGCGGCTACCGCGGAACCGGGCGCGATATTTCTGCCCGCAAAGCCGCAGAGGCCGAGATTGAACGCTTGGCGTTCTTCGATGCGTTGACCGGCTTGCCGAACCGCCGCATGTTGATTGACCGTTTGAAGCATGCGTTGGATTCGAGCACCCGCAATCGCCAACACGGAGCGCTGTTGTTCATTGATCTGGATAACTTCAAGGTCCTCAATGACACCTTGGGTCACCACATGGGGGATTTGCTGCTGCAGCAAGTGGCCCAGCGATTGCAAGATTGCGTGCGCAGCGCCGACACGGTCGCGCGGTTGGGAGGCGATGAGTTCGTGGTGATGTTGGAAGAGCTGGATGCCGACCCACTGTTGGCCGCGACCCAGGCAGAGTTGGTGGCCAAAAAAGTGTTGGGTTCCCTGAACAAGCAGTTTGCAATGGGTAATCACAATATGCACAGCTCGCCGAGCATCGGTGTGACGCTGTTTTTCCAACACAACGACAGCATTGAGGAGCTGCTCAAACGCGCTGATCTGGCCATGTACCAGGCCAAAGGGGCAGGGCGGAATACCTTGCGCTTTTTCGATCCTGACATGCAGGCAGCGGCCTCAGAGCGCGCCGACATGGAGGCCGACCTGCGCCGTGCGCTGCAGGAAGAGCAGTTCACGCTCTATTACCAGCCGGTCGTGGACCAAGCTGGCACGGTGACGGGGGTGGAGGCGCTGCTGCGCTGGCTGCATCCGCTCAGGGGCATGGTGTCTCCGGCGGTGTTCATCCCGGTGGCCGAGCAGACCGGGCTCATTCTTCCGCTGGGCCAATGGGTGCTGGAGGCGGCGTGTGCGCAGTTGGTTGCCTGGAACGACGACTCGCAGACCCAAAAGCTCAGTATTGCGGTCAATGTGAGCGCCCGCCAGTTCCGGCATCCTGATTTTTCTACCCATATTCTGGATTTGTTGCGCACCAGTGGTGCCAACCCCTATCGCCTGAAATTGGAACTTACCGAGAGCCTGCTGCTCACCGATTTTGAGGAGGCTGTGATCAAGATGGGAGAGCTGCGCTCCATCGGCGTGAGTTTCTCGTTGGACGACTTCGGTACCGGGTATTCGTCGCTTGCCTATCTCAAGCGATTGCCCTTGGATCAGCTCAAGATCGATCAGTCATTTGTGCGCGATGTGCTGACAGACCCCAACGACGCCGCCATCGCCCGGACGATTTTGAACCTGGCCAAAAGCCTGGACCTCGGGGTGGTGGCGGAAGGTGTCGAAACAGCCGGTCAGCGGGATTTCTTGTTGCGAGAGGGGTGCAGGGCCTTCCAGGGGTATTTCTTCGGGCGCCCGGTGCCTGTCGAGCAGTTGCATTTGACGGGGCCGGCATGACCAGCAAATCAACACCTTCTGAGCTGCCGGGTATTGACGCTTTGCAGGCGGAGCTGCGCTCTCTGGAGTTGGTGAGCCGCCGCCAGTACGACATGCTGGAAGCGCTGTTTGCCCAAAGTCCGGCCGCTATCTCGGTGCAGCGCCTGGATGACGGGGCCCTCATCGACGTGAATGCACGCTGGCAGCAGCTCACCGGCTACACATGGGAAGAGGCCACCCGCAGTACCTCAGTGTCCCTGGGGTTCTGGCCCGATATTGAGGCACGCAACGCCGCTTTGCGTGAGATGCAAGCCAATCCCATGGCCGGCGGCGTTGAGATCAATTTCCTCACGCGCAATGGCGAGGAGCTCTTGCTGGAATGGCGCGGCTCCATCATGCACATTGCCGGAGAGCCGCATGTGCTGGTGTATCTCTCCGACATCACCGCCCAGCGAATTGCGCAGGAAGCAGTGGCCGAGAGCGAGCAGGCGCTGCAGGACGCCAACGACGAATTGCGCGGGCAGCTGGAACTGTTTGAGGAAACAGAGAGCCTGGCGCAGGCGGGACATTGGATTGTCCCGCAAGGCCAAACCGTTCCGCGATGGTCACGTGGCCTGTTCCGTCTGACCCAAACGCCTTGGACTGAAAAGCTCACTCTGGAAAAATCCCGTGTGGGCATTCACCCGGAGGACAAGGAGGTCTACCTCGCCGCCCGGGAAGCCATGGACGGCCGATTGCTGGAGTTCCGGTGGATTCGTCGGGATGGCGACGTGCGCTGGGTGCGCAGTCGCATGCACCGCTACCACCGCCAGGACGACAGCTATGTGGACTTCGGTGTCGTCCAGGATTTCACGGAGGAAGCAGAAGCCAAGCTGGTACTGCAGCGCCGGCTCGACGTGATCCAGCGACTGACCAGCCGCTTGCCTGAAATGGTGTTCCAGTTTGAGATGTTCAGCCGGGACAGCGGGCGGTTTTTGTTTGTGAGCGACGCCTGCACCGCCATATTCGGAGTGACACCGGAAGAGGCCCGTGCAGCACCGGAAAACGTGTTCAGGCTGATCCATCCGGATGACATCGTGCAGACCCTCAAATCCATGAACGCAGCGGCAGTGGACGGCATGACGTGGGCGCAGGAGTTCCGCATCATCGGCAAGGACGGGCACGTCCGGACTTTGTTCGGCAAAGCCATCACGTACCGGGAGACTGACGGCAAGTACAACGCCTACGGCTCGGTGACCGACATCACCGAACACAAAGCGTCTCTGGCCATTTTGCAGGAGAGCGAAGCCCGTTTCCGGGCGTTGACAGAGCTGTCTTCCGACTGGTACTGGGAGCAAGACGCCGAATACCGGTTCACCCGTTTTCATGGCGCGATCCAGGCCGGGCGAAACAAGACGGGTCAACACAGCATTGGCAAAACCCGATGGGAAAACGGCGCACTGAACATGACCGAGGCTGCATGGGCGGCGCACAGAGCGGTACTCGACGCGCGCCAGGAATTCCGTGAGCTGGAGCTGCGGGACAAGGACGAAGAGGGGCGCGTGTTCTGGATATCCACCAGTGGCGCGCCCATTTTTGACTCCCACGGCGTTTTCAAGGGCTATCGCGGTATCGGCCGCAACATTACCGAACGCAAAGAGGCGGAAGAAAAAATCGAACGTCTGGCCTTCTATGACGTACTGACCGATTTGCCTAACCGCCGCTTGCTCATGGACCATCTGCAATATGCCGTCGCGTCTTGCGCACGGGGCCGCTTGCATGGTGCGCTTTTGTTCATTGATCTGGACAACTTCAAGGATCTGAACGACACGCGGGGCCACGATGTGGGTGACGGGCTGTTGCGCGTCGTGGCACAGAGGCTGAAGGCCTGTGTCCGGGAATCAGACACGGTCGCCCGTTTCGGAGGTGACGAGTTTGTGGTTCTTTTGCAGGATCTCGACGGCACTTTGGCTGATGCCGGCGTTCAGGCCGAATTGGTCGCCAGAAAAATATTGCAACAGCTCAACATCCCTTACGAACTGCCCGGTGGCTCGCACCACAGCACGCCCAGCATCGGCGTGGTGTTGATTCATGGCTTGCGGCAGTCAGTGGACGAATTGCTGAAACAGGCTGACTTGGCCATGTATGAAGCCAAATCTGCAGGCCGCAATACGCTGCGCTTCTTTGACCCCGCCATGCAGTCCATGGTGGCGGAGCGGACCGAGCTCGAGTCTGATCTCCGCGCGGGACTGCAGCGTGGCGAACTGATGTTGTATTCCCAGCCGGTGGTCGATGCGGATCGTCGGGTGGTGGGCGCGGAAGCCTTGCTGCGCTGGCGGCATCCGGTGCGCGGCATGGTTTCCCCCATGCAATTTGTCCCTTTGGCTGAACAAACCGGCCTCATTATTCCCTTGGGCGAATGGGTGCTGCAAACCGCATGTGCCCAGTTGGCCGCTTGGGCGCACAGCCCGGACAGTGCCCACCTCACATTGGCAGTGAATGTGAGTGCCCGCCAGTTCCGCAGCCCCGAGTTTGTGGTTCAAGTACAAAACGCCATTCAACAGAACGGAGCGGACCCGAAGCTTTTGAAGCTTGAGCTCACCGAGAGCCTGTTGTTGACCGACAGCCAGGAAGCCATCATGAAGATGACAGCGCTGCGCAGCCTGGGCGTGCGGTTCGCGTTGGACGACTTCGGTACCGGCTATTCGTCCCTGTCCTACCTGAAGATGCTGCCTTTGCAGCAACTGAAGATCGACCAGTCTTTTGTTCGGGATGTGCTCACCGACGTGAACGATGCAGCCATTGCCAGCACCGTGCTGGCGCTGGGGCGCAGCCTGGGCTTTGATGTGGTCGCCGAAGGCGTAGAGACGGAAGGGCAGCGCCAGTTTTTGTTAAACCAGGGCTGCGTCTTCTTTCAGGGCTACCTGTTCGGCCGACCAGTACCGGTGGCCGAATTCAGCGTAGGCTGATCAGAAGGGCGCGTCTTCAGCGCCGGCAGCGGGAGCGTCTTCTGTTGTCGTTTCCGGGTTGTCAGCGGCGATGGCGGCTTGGCGCAAAGCGGCCTTCTCGCCGGCAGGTGCGAACTTGCTGTACTTGCCCAACAAGCTGACCAACTGGCCATAGATGCGCGGGTTGCCTGCGAGGCACTCATGCTGCTCGAGGAAGTCAGCCTCGCCCGTGAAGTTGCCCACCAGACCACCGGCTTCGGTGACCAGCAAGGAGCCGGCAGCCACGTCCCAGGGTTGCAAACCGAGCTCGAAGAAACCTTCGGTGTAGCCGGCGGCCACATAGGCCAGGTCCAAAGCTGCAGCGCCGGGGCGGCGCAAGCCGGCGGTACGCTGCATCACGTCGCCCATCATCTGCAGGTACTGGTTGAAGTTGTCACCGGGGCGGAAAGGGAAGCCGGTGGAAATGAGCGACTCTTTGAGCTGCGTGCGCTTGGAAACGCGGATGCGGCGGTCGTTCAGGTAAGCGCCACGGCCTTTGGTGGCCGTAAACAAGTCGTTGCGGGTAGGGTCATACACCACGGCTTGTTCGATCTTGCCGCGAACCGCCAGTGCAATGCTGACGCAATACACAGGCAGGCCGTGGATGAAGTTGGTGGTGCCGTCCAGCGGGTCGATGATCCAGACGTATTCGGAGTCGCGGGCGCCGAATTCGCTGCCCGATTCTTCGGCGAGGATGCCGTGGCCGGGGTAGGCCGTCAGCAGGGTTTCTATGATCGCTTGCTCTGCAGCTTTGTCCACTTCAGTGACAAAGTCGTTGGCCTTCTTCTGGGATACACGAACGGATTCGATGTCCAGCGCGGCACGGTTGATGATGGAACCGGCGGTACGGGCGGCCTTGATGGCCACGTTGGCCATGGGGTGCAGATTGAGCGTCATAGATTGTGGGGGAAGAACTGGAAGGACCGGCTGGCGATGCAGGCGGCGACAATAGGCGTATTTTAACGGTTCGGCCTCGGTTGCGCACCCCATTTTTGTGCGGTTGCAGCAATCCGGCCCCTTTCAGTCTGCATGCACACCCGATTTATCCTTATCAACACCAGCCACGCGGGCAATGTGGGCGCTGCCGCCCGTGCCATGAAAACCATGGGTTTTGACGACCTCGTCTTGGTCGCTCCCCGCTGGCCCAATGTGCTACGCCGCGAAGAAACCATCCAGCGCGCCAGCGGTGCCCTGGATGTGCTGGACAAATGCCGCATTGTCGAAACCCTGGACGAGGCGCTGGACGGCATCACCCATTTGTGCGCCACCGCCATGACCCCGCGCGACTTCGGCCCGCCTACGACCACGCCGCGCGAGCACTTCGAAGTGCTATCAAAACAGGAGCTGCTTGCGCATATCCCATCAGCACCAGGTGCCGATTTGATGTCTGAGTCTTCCCCGAAGGGGCAGCAGGGCATTGGATTTTTGTTCGGCTCCGAGCGCTTCGGCATGCGCAATGAAGACGTTTACCGCTGCCATGTCTGCCTGTCGATTCCCAGCAATCCGAGCTTCGGTTCCCTCAATATCGGCGCGGCCCTGCAGGTGATTGCCTATGAATGGCGTTTGGCCCTGGGCGGCTTTGGGGTGCATGCGGCCACTACGCCTTCGCATCTGGCTGATGCGGCGCAGGTGACGGGCATGTTGACGCACTTGGAGCAGTCGCTGGTGCATCTGGGCTTTTTGGACCCTGCCTCACCCAAAAAGCTGATGCCACGGCTCAACGCCTTGTTCAACCGGGCCCAGGTGACACAAGAGGAAATCCACATCTTGCGCGGAATTGCCAAAGCCATCTTGCAGCAGGGCCCGCAATCGCCTGCCCGCAGTGCGGATTTGGTGGCTATGGACGGCGAGCCGACCTTGAAGGGATAGACTGACACCATGTTTGCCCGCATCCGCTCCGACATCCAGTGCATCCTCGACCGCGACCCTGCTGCCCGCAGTACTTGGGAGGTCATTACCTGTTACCCCGGTTTGCATGCCGTGGTGTTGCACCGCCCTGCGCACTGGTTCTGGAACCACGGCCTGAAATGGCTGGGACGCTTTACCTCTCACATCGCCCGTTTTCTCACGGGGATTGAGATTCACCCGGGCGCCAAGCTCGGTGAACGCGTGTTTTTTGACCATGCCATGGGCACCGTGGTGGGCGAAACTGCCGAAATCGGCGATGGCTGCACGATTTACCAAGGCGTGACCTTGGGTGGCACCAGTCTGTACAAGGGCGCCAAGCGCCATCCCACACTGGGCAGAGACGTGGTCGTCAGCGCGGGAGCCAAAGTATTGGGCGGGTTTGAAGTGGGCGATGGCGCCAAGATCGGCAGCAATGCCGTCGTGATCAAGCCCGTGCCGGCCGGTGCCACGGCGGTGGGCATACCGGCGCGCATTATCCCCAGCAAAGAGGGTATGAGCGCGGATGTGACCACGCAAGACCGCAAGTTCACCGCCTATGGCATCACCCAGGACGACGATCCGGTAAGTCAGGCTTTGCGCGGCTTGGTAGACAGCGCCTCCGGTCAGGACCACCAGATTGCCATGCTGTGGAAGGCCGTGGAGCAACTTTCAGCCCGTTTGGCAGATAGCGATTGCGTGCCCAAAGACGCCGCCCGCAAAGAGTGCTTTGAGGCCGCGAAGATTAACGAGCTGATTGGGAAGTAGGGCTCACCCCCGAGCGGCTTTGCCGCTTCCCCCTTGCAGGGGGCAACACCAGCAGGCCGGCAGAGCCGATCCTGCGGTGTTTTTGGGTCAAGACACGCGCGCCGGGAGGTGACGCTTTCCGAAACGAAGATCTTCCTCAGTCCCGTGGAGGGCGAATAGCACTTTTGGGGCGGAAAGCCTTGCAGACGGTGTCTAGGGTTTCGATGTAGGGGCCACCGATCAGGTCTACGCAATAAGGCACGGCCGCAAATATGCCGGGTACCACTTGCTTGCCGTCGGCATCCTTCACACCTTCCAGCGTTTCTGCAATGGCTTTGGGTTGGCCGGGCAGGTTGATGATGAGGGTCTGGTCGCGGATGACGGCGACCTGACGCGACAGAATCGCTGTGGGCACAAAGTTCAGGCTGATAGCGCGCATCTGCTCGCCGAAACCCGGCATTTCCTTGTGTGCCACAGCCAGCGTGGCCTCAGGCGTCACGTCGCGCAGGGCAGGGCCCGTGCCACCGGTGGTGAGCACCAAGGCACAGCGCGCATCCACCAGCGCAATCAGGGTGTCCTGAATCGTCTGCTGGTCGTCCGCGATCAGGCGAGCCTCAAACACCACAGGGTTTTGCACGGCACGCAGCACCCATTCCTTTAGGGCGGGAATGCCTTTGTCTTCATACACTCCGGCCGATGCGCGGTCGCTGATGGAGACAATACCGATGCGGACTTCATCCAACGTAGCGCTGCTCAATCTTCATCTCCGTCTTCTACGTCATTGTCTGCAGCAGCGGATTGCGACGCCTCCTGATTCGCAAGCAGCGCCTCTCGCACGAGTTGGAAAATTTCGCGGTACGAACGGCCATGGCGAACGGCTTCGCCCGGCTTCTCGGGTTTGGCATCTTTGCGCGCTTGGCGAACCAACGCGCGCAACTGCTGGCTGTCGGTGTCGGGGCTGAGGTTGAGCCACTGGCCCACGGCATCGTCGTCGGCAATCAACCGGTCACGCCATTGTTCGGCCTGGTGCAGCACCATGGTTTCCTGCACAGAGGGCATGTGCTGTTCTTCCAGCGCGGCACGGATCTCGTCCCATTTGACGGGATCGAGCTTGCGCATCAGCTTGCCGATGAATTGCATCTGGCGGCGTTTGCCCTCGAAATTGGTGATGCGTTTGGCCTCGGCCACGCCATCCACCAGTTTGTCGGGAAGGTCCAACTTGGTCAGAAGTTCTGCGCGCAGCGTCAGCAGGTCTTCACCCAGCTTTTGCAGTGCATCGCTTTCCTTTTTGAGATCGGTGCGGGTCGGTTCATCCGTGCCCTTGAGTTCGCGCTTGTACTCCAGATCGAGCGCGCTGCCTTCGGCAACGAACAAGCCCCGGACGTAATAGCCCTTTTTTAGTTTGCGTGACATAGCCAAGTATCATAGCCGTCGCCATGAAGAAACCCACCTCCGCCCGTCCCCAGTCTTCCCCTGAATCCACCAAACCCGCCGACAGCGGCTTTGCGTACACCCGGGCTTTTTTTGAAACCCGTGTAGATGCTGCCCTTGCCCATGCCAAAAAACTTGGCGCCAGCGATGCAGGAGCCGAAGTGTCTGAAGGCTGTGGCTTGAGCGTTTCGGTGCGGAATGGCGAGCTGGAAAATGTGGAGCGCAACCGCGACAAATCTCTGGGTGTAACCGTCTACATCGGCAACCGCCGGGGGAATGCGAGCACTTCCGACTTTTCGGATGCGGCGATTGAACAAACTGTGCGCGCCGCCTACGACATTGCCCGCTTTACTGCTGAAGACCCTTTCGCCAGCCTGCCGGATGCGGATGACATCGTTCCCGTCAACGAGCGTGAGCGGAATCTGGACCTGTTTTTTCCCTGGGCCATGACCAGTGAAGAAGCTGCCGTTTTGGCTTTGGAGTGCGAAGCAGCAGCGCTGGGTGTGAGCAAGCGCATCACCAATAGTGAAGGCGCTGCAGTGTCCGCACAGCAATCGCATTTTTTCAGTGCACATACCCGCGGCTTCCGCGGTGGCTATGCCTCTTCACGCCATTCGTTCTCTGTGTCTCCCATTGCCGGCAAGGGCAAGGACATGCAGCGCGACGCGTGGTACAGCTCCATGCGCTCCGCCGATGAACTGGCGTCCCCACAGGCGGTGGGCCGCTATGCCGCAGAGCGCGCGTTGAGTCGCCTCAAGGCCCGCAAGATCGCCACGGTGGAGTGCCCGGTGTTGTTTGAGTCGCCTTTGGCCGCCGGTTTGTTGGGTGCCTTTGTGCAAGCAGTGAGCGGCGGCGCCCTGTACCGCAAGAGCACCTTCCTGCTGGATTCCTTGGGTAAGCAAGTGCTACCCAAACACATCGACATTCAAGAAGATCCCTTTGTGCTGCGTGGCAAGGGCAGTTCCCCCTTTGATGATGAAGGCGTGCGCGTGCGCCCCCGCAAGGTGGTGGATGCCGGTCGTGTGCAAGGCTATTTTCTGAGCAGCTACTCCGCCCGCAAACTGGGTATGCGCACGACCGGCAATTCCGGTGGTTCGCATAACTTGACCTTTACCTCGCGCCTGACCAAGGCAGACGACAACCTGGATGCCATGTTGCAAAAGCTGGGCACCGGTCTGTTTGTGACCGAGTTGATGGGCCAGGGCGTGAACTACGTGACCGGTGACTATTCCCGCGGCGCCAGCGGTTTCTGGGTGGAGAACGGCCGCATTGCTTACCCGGTGCATGAAATCACCATCGCTGGCAACATGAAAGACATGCTCAAGGGCATCGAAGCGGTGGGCGCCGATACCTACAACTACGGCGCGAAGACCGTAGGTTCCATTCTGCTCAACCGGATGAAGGTGGCCGGTAGCTAAGGGGGGTTTCATGCGTCGATCGGCATTGGGTGTGGGCGTACTTGCCCTGCTTGCTGCAAGTACGGTTTGTTCCCAAACACCGTTGAGCTCTGCCCGTACCTTGCATCCTTGGCAAGCCCCCATGCCTGCCGGGAATGCGGAAGCCTACTTCACCAACCTTAAGTCCGGCGACAGCATTGAAACCCCGTTTGTATTGAAGTTCGGTTTGTCCGGCGGGTGGGGTCTCGCGCCGATTTCCAAACCTATGGGGGGGTAAAAGTGGCCATCACCATCTGCTGGTGAACCGCGATTTGCCACTGGATTTCAAGGCCGCACTCCCGTTTAACGAGCAATACATCCATTTCGGCAAAGGGCAGATGGAAACCGTGCTCACCCTGGAGCCGGGGACGTACACGCTGCGGATGCTCTTGGCGGATAACAAGCACCTGCCTCATTTTGTGTACAGCAAGCCGATGAAGGTCACGATCACCAAAAAGAATGCCGTAGACCCGAAGTCTTTGGTTCAGCCGGGGCTGTCCTTGATGCTGGCCGGGGCTGAGCAAAAAGGCCCATTCCGTGTGCAATTCCATGCATCGGGCCTGAATGTTGCTCATGTGGCGCAACAGGAAAAAGGCACGGGGCATTTCAAACTCACGGTCACCAGCAAGTCGGGAGCTGTGGCAGAAATGGAGTTTGCGGAGGGGCAAACCGAAACCTGGTTGGCCCCTCCGCCCGGGGATTACGCGCTCAAGCTGGATTTTGTCGACAACCTGAATCCCAAACAAATGTTGACAGGGTCAGTCGCGACCACAGTCAAAGTACTGCCTTAGCCTGCCAGTGCTGCCTTGACTGCGGCGGATACGGTGCCCATTTCGGCTTTGCCAGCCAACTTGGTTTTGACCAAGCCCATCACCTTGCCCATGTCGCCGGGGCCGGAGGCTCCCAGTTCGGCTACGATGGCCTTGACTTCGGCCAGGACCTCATCGGCGCTCATGCGCTGGGGCAGGTAAGTTTGCAGGACCTTCATTTCGGCTTCTTCCTTGTCCGCCAGATCCGCACGCTCTGCTTTTTTGAAGGCTTCGATGCTGTCTTTGCGCTGCTTGATCAGTTTGTCGACGATGGCCACCACCATGGCGTCGTCCAGCACCACGCGCTCATCCACCTCTTTCTGTTTCATCGCCGACAGCAGCAGGCGGATGGTGCCCAGGCGCTCGCTGTCTTTGGCGCGCATGGCAGTTTTCATGTCTTCGGTGATCTGGTCTTTGAGGGACATAGCGTTGCTTCCTGAGAGTGGAACAAAAAGTGTGGGGTCAAAATGAAAAAAGCCCGCCGGAGCGTCCCCAGGCGAGCTTGTGTGGGCTGGGTGCTCGTGAGAGCGACCGTGCCGCGAAGCTTAGTACAGCTTCTTAGGGAGTTGCATGCTGCGGATGCGCTTGTAGTTGCGCTTCACCGCAGCTGCCTTCTTGCGCTTGCGCTCGGCAGTGGGCTTCTCGTAGAACTCGCGTGCACGCAGGTCAGTCAGCAAGCCCAACTTTTCGATGGTGCGCTTGAAGCGACGCAGTGCTACGTCAAAGGGTTCGTTTTCTTTTACACGGATCGTTGTCATTACGTAATGAATTCCAAAATATGCCGGCGGATTGCTTGGGGGAAGATCGGGCCCCACATGCCTCGCTCGGCGGTTTCCCCGTCTTTAACTAGTATTGGCCGACGGGGGTTCTGCCAGAATAGCCCGCGATTATAGCGTCTTCAGGCGGCCTGCCAAGCCGTGGGCACATGCAAACGCACTTGCCCAGGCCCATTGGAAGTTGTATCCGCCCAGCCATCCCGTCACATCGGTTACTTCGCCGATGAAAAACAGGCCAGGCTGCTTGCTTTCCATGGTCTGGCTGGAGAGCACTTTGGTGTCCACCCCGCCGGCGGTGACCTCCGCTTTGCGGTAGCCCTCGGTGCCGGTAGGCGTAAGTTCCCAGCGGGAAAGGCGCTCTGCCAAGGCGTTCAGCGCCTTGTCGCTCGCTTCATTAACGGGGCGCTGCCAGTCGTGGCCCCAGGCCTGTCCCTGGCTGACCCAGGTGTCCGCTAGGCGGCTGGGGACGATGCCTGCCAGTTCATTGGCAATGCGTTTGCGGGAAGTGCCCTTGGCCTCCGTCAGATGTTGTGCCAAGTCCACAGTGGGTGCCAGATTGAGGCGTATGGGGGTGCCCTCTGCCCAGTAGCTGGAGATCTGCAGGACGCCCGGGCCCGAGAGCCCGCGGTGGGTAAACAGCAAGTCTTCGCGGAATGACATGCTGTTTTTCTTGGCTCCTGTGGCAATGTCGACCGGTAGTGACAGGCCGGAAAGTTCTGCGAACGGCGCCCACGCCGTCTCGTCAAAAGTCAGCGGCACCAGCGCGGGGCGGGGCGTGACCACAGGCAAGTCGAATTGCTTGGCAATTCGGTAGCCAAAGTCTGTGGCGCCGATCTTGGGAATGGATAAACCACCCGTGGCTATTACCACGGCTGCACAATGGATGGTGCCACGATCACTATCGATTTCATAGCTGCTCGCGCTGATTCCATGAGCGCTGGAGGCCGAAAAGCGTATGGCTTTGACGGCACAGGGCTGCCAGCGCTCTACGCCACCTGCTGCACATTCAGCCAGCAGCATGGCGATCAGGTCTTCCGCAGAGCGGTCGCAAAACAGTTGGCCTTTGTGTTTCTCGTGGAAAGCGATGCCATGCTTTTTGACCAAGCCGATAAAGTCCGATGGCGTGTAGCGTGAAAGCGCGGACTTTGCAAAGCGCGGGTTCTCGCTGATGAAGTTGGCAGCACTCACATCCAAATTGGTGAAGTTGCTGCGGCCGCCGCCGGAGATGCGGATTTTTTCGGCCACTTTCTCGCTGTGGTCCAGCACCAGCACCTTCAGGCCCAACTGGCCTGCGACCCCGGCACAAAACAAGCCGGCAGCTCCGGCACCCACGATGACCACGTCAAAACTATGCATAGGCGCGCAGTGTAGGCGACGGTGACGTTCGCCAAGTAGCCGAGTGGCTGGCTCCGCAGACTGGCGCGATTTGGTGAGCGCAGCGAGGTTGAGCGCCAGGCTGTGGGGCCAGTCGCACTGCGTTCTCTCTGGAGACGAGTAGAGGGCACAGACCGCCTGGGCCTACAGCCCGGGGCTCACACTCGCTGCGCTCATCAAATCGCCCCAAACTGCAGGCCCAGACGTTCTGTGCCCTCATTGGGAAATTACGCGTGCTGCTTGCGATCTGACAGATGCAGGGCCTTCTTCGTCAGTCCATCAATCTCGGTGCTGATGCCTGAGAGCACATTGGCCACCACGGCAAACTCCCGCCCATGGTCGCCGGCCCGCGCCGCGATGACCTGGGCATTGAAGCTCACGATTTTGGCTTCGCGCGCAATGGTGTGGATGTCCGAGACGATGGTGCCCAACTCTTTGAACAAACGGTCGGATTTGGCTTTGGCAATGGTGTCAAACGTGCTGGTGGCCTTGTTGAGCGCTTCCAGCACTTCATCGGTGGAGCCCACGATGTCGCTCAGCAGCGATTGCACCTGGCCACCACGTTCTATGGTCTCCAGGGCTTTACGCATCCGGTCCATGAATGTTTCTATGGTCACGCCGATTCCCTGCGGTCCTTCATATACAGCCCGCAGTTGGCGCGCGCTGACTTCGTCGTAGTGAGTCAGGGTCGTGAGCAGCTGGGCCTCGCTGTCACAAAACAATTGAAGGGTTTTGCGGGCGGCTTCAAGGTGCTTGCTGTCACCGGCTGCAGCCAGCAGGGTTTGCATGACCACCCGTTGAGACAACATGCGCTGACGTGCTGCCAGGTTGAGGTCGGACAAGGGTGCCGGTGCGGTGGTCGTGCTGACGGATATCGGACTGATCCCTGTGCGACCAGGGATGACGGCAACAGAAGGTGGCATGGTGCAACTCCGGCATGGTGGCGATGCACCGGGTGCCGCAAGTTGCATGCCGCGTTCAGCGCATTTGCAGTGCGTCCAGGGTGTCGTTCTGGTCTGCAGCGGCCAGCATGCCGCTCATCACATCGCCCACCACGATCACACTGGGGCTCGCAAGCCCTTCGCGTGAGATGGTGGCTTGCAGTTCGCCCAGGGTGCACACTGCGTGGCGCTGCTGGGGCAGGCTTGCGTTCTGGATGACGGCCACCGGTGTGCTCGCGCCCAGACCTTGCAGCAGGCCAGCCTGGATGTCAGCCGCACCACTCACGCCCATGTAGATCACCAAGGTGAGCTTGGCTTGGCGCGCGGCTTCGGCAAGGGCGGGCCAGTCGGTGCCGCTGTCGCCGGGTTTGGCATGGCCGGTCACAAATACCACGCCGTGCGCGTGCTCGCGGTGGGTCAAGGGCACGTTCAGGGATGTGACCGCAGCCAGCCCGGCGGTGATGCCGTTGATCACCGATACGCGGATGCCGGCTTCTTCGAGGTGTTCCACCTCTTCGCCGCCACGGCCGAAGATGAAGGGATCGCCGCCCTTGAGACGCACCACGTTTTCGCCTTCCTGGGCGGCGGTAATCATGAGGCGTTCAATGAAAGACTGGGGGGTGGATTTGCAGCCGCCGCGCTTGCCCACATGGACGATGCGGGCCGCCGGGTTGGCATGGGCCACGATAGCGTCGTTTACCAGGTCGTCCACCAGCAGCACGGTGGCTTGCTGAATGGCTTTCAGGGCTTTGAGTGTGAGCAACTCCGGGTCGCCGGGGCCCGCGCCCACCAAAGTGACGTGGCCGGAAGCCGGGGTGTGGAGACGGTTTTTCATGGTGCGCGGTGCAAACTTCGGTGCAGTTGCAGGATGTGTGCCACCTGCTCGGCAATCGGTGCCGGAACGGGGCTGTGGCCCTGCAACACTGATTGAATGTAGGCGGCGGTTCTCGCAGCATCTATGGCTGTGGGCAGCTCAGGCAGGGTAGTCAATGAACCAGCCTGGTAAGCCTGCAGGTCCGTCGCTTGGCCCGCCACAAAAGCTCGCATCTTGGGGGTGCGGCGGGCGTCGGCCACAGCCTCGCCCTCCGTGCCGCGGATCAGCAGGGCGTGGGCCTGCACCAAGGCAAAGGTGTCTGCCATGGACACTGCGTATTCGGGGTGGGTGTAGCTGCTCACCAGCAGGGCGGGGCCGTCCACCGGGTTCATGAGCTTGACCAGGCTGTGCGCCGGGTTGCGCAGGTTCACCACGCGGCGCACATCCAGCAGGCGCTGCAGGCCGGGCAGCAGTGTACCGGTAGGCACAAACGCCACGCTGCCGGTTGCTATCTTTTTAGTAGCTGCTTGCGCATGTATTCCGAGTGCTGCGAGCACTTCTGACACAAAAACACGCTTGTCTTCGGTGGCGGTGCCGTGGATCAGAACGGGCAGGCCTTCGCGGGCCAGCAACAGGGCCAACAGCGGCGTCAGCAGGGGCAGCTTGCGCGCACCGTTGTAACTGGGGATGACGACCACCGGCACATCGCTGGCGGGCAGCAGGGCCATGCGGCTGCGCACAGCGTCCAGAAACCCGGCCATCTCACTGGCGGTTTCCCCCTTGATGCGCATAGCCAGACAAAAAGCGCCCACCTCCAGGTCGGTGACCGTGCCGTCCAGCACCTGGCCCAGCAGGTCAGCTGCCTGCTCGCGGTTGAGCGCGCGTGCGCCGTCTTTGCCGCGACCGATTTCCTTGATGTAGTTGCCAATAGCCATCTGCTGATTGTCGGTGAAGCCTGATAACTTTCGGCTATGTCCTTATGCCTCGGCGTGGGGCTCAACTACCGGGGTGGCCCTGACCATGCGTTGCAGTTGCGGAATGCAGGAGCCACAGTTGGTGCCGCATTGCAGTGCTTTTTGCAGTTGACCCAAGCGCTCGGGGTCACTGCCGTTGCAGCGGGAGAGCGTGTCGCTGATGGCAATGTCACTCACGTTGAAGCAGGTGCAGACGGTTTTGCCTTTGCTGAGCACGGGCAGGGGTGGTTGGGCGCCGCCGGCCAATAGGGCGCGGCCGTAGTTCTGGGCGGGTTGCTCTTCGCGCAGCAGGGCAGCCATCCAGTCGCGGGCCTGGGTATCGCCACTGAGCAAAAAGCCTTCCAGTGTGGCGTTCACGGTGCTGCGCTGCAGCCGCACCACACGGCGCTGGCCGCGCTTGGGGTCGGCATAGCGCACGGCGTCTTGCCCCTGCAGGTCCAACAGGGCCTCGATCTGCGCCAGCAGCGCCTCATCCGGCGGGGCACTGCCCGCCGCGCGGAACATGACGCCGGTGCGCCCGGCTTGGCCTAAAGCAGCATCGTTGCCGAAGAGCACGCAGCTGGCGAACTCAAAGCGCTCCATCAGGGCTTGCAGCTCGGCGCGGCGCGCCAAGACCTTGTCGTCGGGCAACCAGGCCAGAGCTGTCACCCCCCAGGGCATGTCGGCCTTGAGCACTTTGACGGCCGCGTGTTTGAGCTCGGGTTGTTTGGAGTCAGGGCAGAACATGGGGCTGGTCAACGCGTTGACGCCGCCCAAGCGCTCGCCGGTGTTGCTCTGGCCGCTCAAAAATTCATCGCCCCAGTGCATGGGCAGAAACACCTGGCTCAAGCCCACTTCGGTGCTGGCCTGCACCGGCGCGAGGATGGAGCCGCGCTTGCTGGTGATGTGCACCAGATCGCCCTCGGCAATCAAGCGCCGCGCCATGTCTTGCGGGTGCATGTGCAAGGCAGGCTCGCGCACATGACCGAACAAGCGGCCCAGTGTGCCGGTGCGACTCATGCCGTGCCACTGGTCACGCAGGCGGCCGGTGGTGAGGGCAAAGGGGTAGCGCGCTTCGCGTTGCTCGGCCACTGGGGTGTAGGGCGCGGCTACAAAGCGGGCGCGGCCAGTGGGCGTAGGAAATATGCCGTCTTCGTACAAGCGCACTTTGCCGCTGGCGGCGCCTTCGGGCATGGGCCATTGCAGCGGTGTGGCTTCCAGTTGCGCGTAGCTCATGCCGGTGATGTCCAGGTCCCGGCCCCGGGTGCTTTCGCGGTGCTCGTTCCACACCGATTCGGGCGTGGGGTAGGGGAATAGCGTAGGCAATGCGGGCGTGCGGCCCAGTGCAGATTCCAAGCGCTGCGCAAAGTCCACAGCAATGGCCCAGTCGTGGCGCGGGCCCTTGTCTTGCGGGCCGGGTGCCGCGACTGCGGCGCGCACTCGGGAGATGCGGCGTTCGCTGTTGGTGACCGTGCCTTCCTTCTCCCCCCAAGTGGTGGCTGGCAGCAGCAGGTCGGCGTAGCGGGCGGTGGCGGTGGTGGCAAATGCTTCTTGCAGCACCACGAACTCGGCGCGCTCCAAGGCGCGGCGCACGGTGGCCTGGTCGGGCAGGCTCTGGGCCGGGTTCGTGCAGGCAATCCAGAGGGCCTTGATCTCGCCATCGGCCGCGGCTTGGAACATCTCGATCGCGGTTTTGCCGGGCTTCTCGGGCACGGCAGGCACGCCCCAGAGGGCCGCCACTTCGGCGCGGTGGGTGGGGTTGGCCAGGTCGCGGTGGGCGGAGAGCAGGTTGGCCAAGCCACCTACCTCGCGCCCGCCCATGGCATTGGGTTGGCCGGTCAAGCTGAAAGGGCCGGCGCCCGGCTTGCCGATCTGGCCGGTGGCCAGGTGCAGGTTGATGAGGGCGGTGTTTTTGGCGGTGCCGGCGCTGGACTGGTTCAGCCCCATGCAATACAAGCTCAACGTGGCCGTGGATTGGGCAAAGAGGCGCGTGGCCTCCATCAGCTCAGCCTTGCGGATGCCGCAGACCGCAGCCACCGCATCAGGCGTGCAGTCGCGCACCAAGGCCTTGAGGGCGTAAAAGCCTTCGGTATGGGTGGCGATATAAGCCGCGTCCGTCCAGCCTTCCCACAGCATGAGGTGCAGCATGCCGTTGAACAGCATCACATCGGTGCCGGGCTGGATTTGCAGGAACAGGTCCGCGGCCTCGGCCGTGTCGGTGCGGCGCACGTCCACCACCACGATTTTCAGCTCGGGGTTGGCGGCCTTGGCGTCTTCGATACGGCGGAACAGGATGGGGTGGGCATAGGCGGCGTTGGAGCCAGCGATAAAAAGCGTGCTCGCGAGCCCCAAGTCTTCGTAGCTGGCAGGTGGCGAGTCGGCGCCCAGCGTTTTCTTATAGCCCGCCACCGCGCTGCTCATGCACAGGCGGGAGTTGGTGTCAATGTTGTTGGTGCCTATCAGCCCTTTGGCCAGTTTGTTGAAGACGTAGTAGTCCTCGGTAAGCAACTGGCCGCTCACGTAAAAGCCCACGGCGTCCGGCCCATGGTCCCTGATCACTTGGGCAAACTTCGTGGTGGCGGTGTGCAGGGCGCTGTCCCAGGTCACCGGTTCTGGCACGGCGCCCCGTTGCAGGCGCTGCAGGGGCTGCAGCAGGCGGGTTTGCAGGGTGACTTCGGCGGTGGCCGTCAGGTGCAGGGTGCTGCCTTTGGAGCACAGCCGGCCGAAGTTGGCCGGATGCTGCGGATCACCCTTGACGCCGGTGATCTGGTTCCCCGTGCTCTGGATGATGACGCCACAGCCCACACCGCAGTAGGGGCAGGTGGAACGGGTTTCTTTCACTTGCATGTGCCCCTACGGAGGTGTTTTCCATTGCTCGCAAAGCGATCCGCTGCGACAGCAGCGAGATCGCAGTTGGGGCAGGTGGAGCGGGTTTCCTTGACCATGACCATCAGCAATCAGGCCGCGGTGGAGGAGCGTTTCTTCGGCCCGGCGATGGGGCGCACCAGATCGGTGGCGTGACCTTGGAGTTCGGCGGCATCCAGGTACACCACGCCGTCCTCCAGCTTGACGCTGAATTTGGGGGTGCAGCCCTCATCGGGCGCGCTGGCCTGGCCGTCGCACAGGCCTATGGTCCAGTTGTGCAGGGGGCAGGCCACGCTGGTGCCGAACACAATGCCTTGCGAGAGCGGACCGCCCTTGTGCGGGCAGCGGTCCAGCAGGGCAAACACCTCGTCCTGGCTATTGCGGAAGACGGCCACATCCAGCCCGCTGGCACGCTCCACGCGGCGGGAGCCCAACACGGGGATGTCTTCAAGGGTGCAGATGCGGGTCCATTCGGTCATGTCGATCTTCCGGTTTGCTATGGTTTCAGTAGCTGCTCGCGCATATTTAATCGGCGCTACAGCATGAATTTGTATGTCATCAAGCCTTGACGGCGGCGTACAGACCGGTCACCCGGTCCATCACGCTGAGCAGGTTCTCGCTAGCCAGAAACACGTCGGCCATGGGGCGGGGGCGTTGTGCGCCTTCCTGCAGGTTGTTCAGGGCGCTGTCAAAAAATACCCATTGCGCATCGGCCAGTGCCAGCTCGTTTTTGATGCGCTCGGTGGCTTCCGGTGCATTCTTCAGCAACACCATGGCCGCGGTGAATTCACCTCGCGCTTTGTTGATTTCCAGGCCGGCGGTAGCGGCATCTACCGGTAAGGTGGTGGCCAGGTAGTACTTGGCCATACGCTGGCTCAGCATGCGCTGACGTCCTGCGATGTTCACCAGTTTGCCGACCGGCTTGGCCAGTGCTGCTTCGTACTGTTGGGTGCCCTGGTGGGCCAGTGCGAGCACCTTGGCATCCTGCTGCAACAGGGCTGCTGCGGCCTCTCGGGATGGGGCTTTGCCAACCAACAGGGTCTTGTAGTCGCTCCAGGCGCTTTCCAGCTTGGTGTACGTGGCCAGCACCTCGGGGTTGGGCGCAAAGGCCTTGAGCTCCACTAACTGCCGGTCAAAGAGGGCAATGGACTTGTCCAGCACCATCTGGGCGCTGGTTTTCTCCACACTCAGCAGCAAGGCCAGCCAGGCCTTGCCCATGCGCTGGCTGAGCATGCGCTGGCGACCGGCTTTGTTGATGGCATCGCTCAGGTCTACGACTTGTGCGTGTGCAGCGGGCAGGGTCAGTGCCAAGGCGCCCGCAGCAGCGACGGTGATCAGATTTCGGCGTTGCATATCGGTTCCTCCCAAGGTCAGGCCACGGCCACCGGCGCGAACTGGCGGGTGTCCACCTGCGCGTCCTGGAAATCGAACCACGGATCGGGCTCTCCATCCAGCGCGAACAGTAGCTCTTCGTTCAGGGCCTTGCGGCCTTCGGCGTCTTCCAGGATGCGCTTCTTGATGTAGTCCAGGCCTACCCGGCTCACAAAGTGCACCGTGCGCTCCAGGTACCAGCCCTCTTTGCGGTAGAGCTGCATGAAGGCGCCGGTGTACTCCAGCACTTCTTCTGCGGTTTTGAGCTTCACAAAGAAGTGCGCCACTTCGGTCTTGATGCCGCCGTTACCGGCGATGTACATCTCCCAGCCGCTGTCCACGCCGATGATGCCCACGTCCTTGATGCCGGCCTCCGCGCAATTGCGCGGGCAGCCTGACACGGCGTATTTCACCTTGTGCGGTGCATACATACGCCAGTGGGCGCGCTCCAGGTCTTTGCCCATCTGGGTGCTGTCCTGGGTGCCCATGCGGCACCACTCTGACCCGACGCAGGTCTTCACGGTGCGCAGGGCCTTGGCATAGGCGTGGCCGCTGGGCATGCCTATGTCTTTCCACACCGCTTGCAGGTCTTCCTTTTTGACTCCGAGCAGGTCGATGCGCTGGCCGCCGGTGACCTTGACGGTGGGGATCTTGAACTTGTCCACCGCGTCCGCAATGCGGCGCAGTTCGTCGGCCGTGGTCTCGCCGCCCCACATGCGCGGGATGACGGAGTAGGTACCGTCCTTCTGAATGTTGGCGTGGCTGCGCTCGTTGATGAAACGGCTTTGCGGATCGTCCTTAGCCTCTTTGGGCCAGCTGGAGATCAGGTAGTAGTTCAAGGCGGGGCGGCAGCTGGAGCAGCCGTTGGGCGTTTTCCAGCCCATACCTTTTTGCACGGCGGCAATCGTGAGGTATTTTTCTTGGAAGATGGCGTCACGCACTTCCTGGTGGCTGTGGTCGGTGCAGGCGCACATGGCCTTCTTTTTGGGTGTGGCGGAGTAGTCGCCACCGGCGGTGAACATGATGATTTGCTCTACCAAGCCGGTGCAAGAGCCACAGGACGCGCTGGCCTTGGTGTGCTTTTTCACCTCATCCAGGGTGAACAGGCCTTTCTCCTTGATGGCCTTGCAGATGGTTCCCTTGGTGACTCCGTTGCAGCCGCAGACCTCGTCGCTGTCGGCCATGGCTGCTGCTTTGTTCTGGCCCTGGTGGCCCACGTCGCCGATGTTGGCGCCGCCTTCGCCGAACATCAGCTTGTCGCGGATGTCGGCCACGTTGCGGCCCTCGCGCAGCAGCTTGAAGTACCAGCTGCCGTCCACGGTGTCGCCGTACATGCAGGCGCCTACCAGTTTGTCGTCCTGGATGACCAGCTTTTTGTACACGCCGCCGAAGGGGTCGCTCATCACGATCTCTTCAAACCCTTCACCACCGGTGAAGTTGCCGGCAGAGAACAGGTCGATGCCGGTGACCTTGAGCTTGGTAGAGGTCAGCGAGCCCTGGTAGCGGCCGATGCCGTACTCGGCCAGGTGGTTGGCCGCCACTTTGGCCTGCTCAAACAGGGGCGCGACCAGGCCATAAGCAATGCCGCGGTGGGCAGCGCATTCACCCACGCTGTAGATGCGGGCGTCGGTCACGGTCTGCATGGTGTCAGTGACCACAATGCCGCGGTCCACATGCAGGCGCATGCTCTGCGCCAGCTCGGTGTTGGGGCGAATGCCCACTGCCATGACGACGAGGTCGGCAGGCACTTCCGTACCGTCTTTGAACTTGATGGCTTTGACGCGCCCGTCCTCTCCACCTACCAGCTCCTGGGTTTGGGCCCCCATCAAGAACTTCAGGCCGCGCTCTTCCAGCGACTTTTGCAGCAGGCCGCCGGCCACAGTGTCTAGCTGGCGTTCCATCAGGGTGGGCATCACGTGCACCACAGAGACCTGCATGCCGCGGAGCATCAGGCCGTTGGCGGCTTCCAGGCCCAGCAGGCCGCCGCCAATGACGACAGCATGCTTGTATTTGGTGGCCGCCTCGATCATGGCGTTGGTGTCGGCAATGTCGCGATAGGCGATCACACCTTGCAGGTCCTTGCCGGGAACCGGCAGGATGAAGGGGTTGGAGCCCGTGCAGATCAGCAAGCGGTCGTACTCGGCCTCGGTGCCGTCGGACGCCCTCACCACACGTTTGACACGGTCTACCTCGGTCACTTTTTTGCCGGCGTAGAGCGCGATGTGGTTCTCTGCGTACCACTCAAAAGAGTTGAGCACGATCTCGTCCAAGGTCTGTTCACCAGCGAGCACGGGGCTCAGCAAAATGCGGTTGTAGTTGGGGTGCGGCTCGGCACCGAAGACGGTGATGTCATACAGGTCCGGTGCGACCTTGAGCAGCTCTTCAATGGTCCGCACACCGGCCATGCCGTTGCCGATCATGACCAGTTTTTGTTTTTGTTTGACTCTCATGTCCATGGTGCTCTCCAAACTGCGGCGACGGAAAACAGGCGTTTCAGGGAACCTTCACGGTCCGTGGAAGCCTGGTCGACGCGAACAAATCAAATGTGGCTGTTAGCCCCCCTTTCCGCCCTGGCGGGGGTGGAAAGGGGCTTGGGGATAGGGGGGGAGTCCGCCTTAAGCGGCTTTCTCCACATGCCCCTGTCGGGTGTACAAAAAGTCAATCACCGCCTTGCGATAACCCAGGTATTCGGGGCTGTCCGCCAAAGCCACACGGTTACGGGGGCGGGGCAGGTCCACGCTCAGCACTTCGCCGATAGTGGCGGCCGGGCCGTTGGTCATCATCACGATCTTGTCAGACAGCAGCACGGCTTCGTCCACATCGTGGGTCACCATAACCACCGTGCTCTCAGTGCGGGCCACGATCTCCAGCAGCTCGTCTTGCAGCTTGGCGCGGGTCAGCGCATCCAGCGCGCCGAAGGGCTCGTCCATCAACAGCACTTTGGGCTCCATGGCCAGCGCACGGGCAATGCCCACGCGCTGCTTCATGCCACCGCTAATTTCACCGGGGCGCTTTTGCGCTGCGGCGGTCAGGCCCACCAGAGCCAGTGCGGCATCGGTGCGGGCCTTGAGCTGGGCTTTGGTTTCGGCCGGCGCGCCAGGGTTGCGGGTGCCGAACACGCGCTCCACGCCCAGATAAATGTTCTCGAAACAGGTCAGCCAAGGCAGCAGCGAATGGTTCTGAAACACTACCGCACGCTCGGGGCCAGGGCCGGCAATCTCGCGGCTTGCGCAGATGAGCGAGCCCTGGGTGGGCATGGTCAGGCCGGCGATCAGGTTGAGCAGGGTGGACTTGCCGCACCCGCTGTGGCCGATGAGGGCCACAAACTCGCCCTTGGCCACGTTGAGGTTGATGTCGCGCAGCGCGGGGAACAGACCTTTCTTGGTCTTGAAGGTCTGGTCCACGCCCTGGATTTCGATGTACTTCGTGTTCATGGATTCCATGCTCATGACTTCACCTCTTCAAATGTGAATGCAGTTGCCAACTTGATGAGCGCGTACTCGAGCAGCAGACCCACGATGCCGATCACGAAGATGGCGATGATGATGTTCTTGACGTTGAGGTTGTTCCACTCGTCCCAGACCCAGAAGCCGATGCCCACGCCGCCGGTCAGCATCTCGGCGGCGACGATCACCAACCAGGCCGTACCGACCGCCAGGCGCACGCCGGTCAGCATGTAGGGCAGCACGGAGGGAAAGAGAATCTTGGT
Organism: Curvibacter sp. Hmag1.1; assembly: GCF_059769165.1. Taxonomy (NCBI): domain Bacteria; kingdom Pseudomonadati; phylum Pseudomonadota; class Betaproteobacteria; order Burkholderiales; family Comamonadaceae; genus Curvibacter; species Curvibacter sp. Hmag1.1. Next base: position 678,977 of record NZ_JBMBGX010000002.1, on the reverse strand, counting down.
GACGATCTTCCACTCGCTAAGGTTGAGCACGCGGGCCACGTTCATGTAGTCCTGCGGTACGCGCTGCACGCCCACGGCGGTGTTGATGATCATGGGCCAGATGGAGCAGATAAAGATGGTCCAAATGGCAGCCGGGTTGGCGCCCTTGAACACCAGCAAACCGATAGGCAACCAGGCCAGTGGCGACACAGGTCGCAGCAGGCTGATGAGCGGATTGAACATTCGGCTCAAGAACTCAAACCGGCCGATCATGAAACCCACCGGAATCCCCACGACTGCCGCCAGGCCGAAGCCCATGGCCACGCGCTTGAGCGAGTACAGAATGTTCCAGCCCACACCCTGATCGTTGGGCCCTTTGCTGTAGAACGGGTCGCTAAAGATCACCACGGCCTGCTTCCAGGTCTCCAGTGGGCTGGGGATGGAACTGGCCGTCCCTATGCTCACCATCGCCCAGATGCCGATCAGCAATGCCAGCCCGAACAAGGGTGGCAAGACTTTCAGCAACAGGCCGCTCCAGTCGTAACCGGGGGTCGCTTGCTCTTGCCATGCCGGTTTTGCGGATTGTGCTTCCTTCAGGCTTCCAGCGCCCGCAGAATGTGCGGGAGCAGCTTCTGTTTTGATAGCAGTGCCATCCGCGGCTGCTGCGATCGGTGAGTGGAATACGGCGCTGACCATGTGTGTTCCTTAGGCTTTGATTTTGAAACCGTCGGCGTATTTCTTGGGGTCTTTGCCGTCCCACACCATGCCGTCGATCAGCTTGCTGCTGCGCATGTCGCTCTTGGGCAGGGGTGTCTTGGTGGCGGTTGCAGCCTGCTTGTAGATCTCGATCTGGTTGATCTGTTTGGCAACTGCCAGGTAGTCAGGGTGGTCTTTGAGCAAGCCCCAACGCTTGTGCTGTGTCAGGAACCACATGCCATCCGACAGGTAGGGGAAGTTCACCGCGCCGTCGTTGTAGAACTTCATGAAGTTCGGGTCATCCCAGGTCTTGCCCAGACCGTTCTGGTAGCGGCCCAGGATGCGCTGGTTGATGGCGTCCACGCTGGTGTTCACGTAGCTCTTGTCGGCAATGGTTTCGGCCATCTTGTTCTTGTTGGACAAGCCGGCGTCAATCCACTTGCTGGCTTCCAGAATGGCGGCGGTCACCGCGCGTGCGGTGTTGGGGTACTTCTTCACGAAGTCACCGGTGGTGCCCAGCACTTTTTCAGGATGGTCTTTCCAGATGTCCTGGGTGGTTTGTGCGGTGATGCCGATGCCGTCGATGATGGCGCGGTGGCCCCAGGGTTCGCCCACGCAGTAGCCGTCCATGTTGCCCACACGCATGTTGGCCACCATCTGGGGGGGAGGCACGGTGATGGCCTTGGCATCTTGCAGCGGATTGATACCGTGGGTTGCCAACCAGTAGTACAGCCACATGGCATGGGTGCCTGTGGGGAAGGTTTGCGCAAAGGTGTATTCGCGCTTGTCGGTCTGCATCAGCTTGGCCAGGCTGGGGCCGTCGATCGCGCCCTTTTCAGCCAGCTTTTTGGACAGGGTGATCGCCTGGCCGTTGTGGTTCAAGGTGGCCAGCACAGCCATGTCTTTCTTGGGGCCGCCGATGCCGAGGTGTACGCCGTAAACCAGACCGTAGAGCACGTGGGCGAAGTCCAGCTCGCCGTTAACCAGTTTGTCGCGCACGCCGGCCCAGCTGGCTTCCTTGGTGGGGATGATCTTGACGCCGTATTTCTGGTCGATGCCCAGGACGGAGGCCATCACCACGCTGGCGCAGTCGGTCAGCGGGATGAAGCCGATCTTGACTTCTGTTTTCTCAGGAGCGTCGGAACCTGCGGCATACACCGCAGCGCGCAGCGCAGGGTCAATGCCGATGGCGCCCACGGCAGCGGTTTGCAGAACAGCGCGGCGGCTGAGTTTGGCTTTCAGAAGATCCGTCATGTCAGTAGCTCCAGAAGGTTTAAACACACAAAACAAAGGCAGAAAACAAAAAGGCGTCCACACGGGGTTCGACGCGCTGTGCGCAATCGAACCCGTGGGGACGCCTTTGTCCTTTTGCATTCACCCAGCCCGCCGTTGGACGGGGCGTTTGCATGACCGTTACCGGTCTTGTCAGGACTAATGCAATGTCTGTGCCAGGTGCTTTGGGTGTCTGCCCTTGCTTTTCTGAAGAGTTTGAAAATGCCTGTTTGCTATAAAAATATGAGCTGCTCACGCAGTATTTTCGGGCGCAAAGGCCGCTTTTCGCGCAGAACTTCGAGGCAATCGTCATCATGGCGGGGCACGCACTGCTTGTGTGCAGTGCACCATTCCGGGCCTTAGGCCGTCGTTTAACCCAGCAAGTCCGCCACGTCGAGCATGCGCTGGGCGACTTCCACAATCTTCAGGTTCTTGTCCATCGCGGTTTTGCGCAGCTTGGCGTAGGCGGCCTCTTCGCTGAGCTGCTGGCGCTGCATCAGCAGGGTTTTGGCCCGGTCTATGACTTTGCGGTCCTGCAGGGCGGAGGAGAGTTCGTTCAGCTCATTGCGGGTGTCGGCCAGCTCGCGGCGCAAGGCCTGGTCCTGCTCAAAGCGTGCCATGGCCACATCCAGAATCGGCCGGATTCGCTCGGCTTGCAGGCCAGCCACAATGTAGGCCGACACACCAGCCGCCACGGCTTCGCGGGCGGTGCGGGTGTCGTGGTCGTTGGTGAACATCACGATAGGGCGGCGCTCATCGCGGGTGGCCATCACCACATGTTCCAGGGCGTCCCGCGCATCGCTTTCCGCGTCCACGATGATCATGTCAGGCTGCAACTGCGCGAGTCGCTCGGTCAAAAACACGTCAGCGGGCAGGGATGCGATCAGGTTGAAGCCGCTCTCCAGCAGCCCGATGCGCAAGCTGCGCGATCGCTCGGCCTGGTCAAGCGCGTGGGTGTCCTCCGGGTCTTCCACGACCAGGTCAGAGGTGATCACAACAATACGCAGGGGCTCGGACATGAAAAAACGGCGTGCAAGATTTGAGCCAATTCTAGTTAGCGGGCCAGCTGCACCTTGGCTTTATGGGGCCATCCTCTACACTCGGCGCCTCTGAAGGAAACAAGCATGCTGGTGTTGGGGATCGAGTCGTCGTGTGATGAAACAGGTGTGGCCATGGTGCAGTCGCAGGGCGACGCGGTGCCCACGCTGTTGGCGCACGCCCTGCATAGCCAGATCGAGATGCACCAGGCCTTCGGCGGCGTGGTGCCCGAGCTGGCCAGCCGCGACCACATCCGCCGCGTGTTGCCCCTGACCCGCCAAGTGTTGGCCGACAGCGGCCGCAATTTGCAAGAGGTGGATGTGGTTGCCTACACCCGTGGCCCCGGTCTGGCCGGCGCTTTGCTGGTGGGCGCCGGCGTGGCTTGTGCGCTGGGTGCAGCCCTGGGCAAGCCCGTGCTGGGGGTGCACCACTTGGAAGGCCATTTGCTTTCGCCGTTTTTGAGCGAAGACCCGCCTGAATTTCCGTTTGTGGCCTTGCTGGTCTCCGGTGGTCACACCCAATTGATGCGGGTCGATGGCGTCGGGCATTACGAATTGCTGGGAGAAACTATCGATGACGCAGCGGGCGAGGCCTTTGACAAATCCGCCAAGCTGATGGGGCTGGCGTATCCCGGCGGGCCTTTGCTCTCCAAGCTCGCGGAGTCGGGCGACCCCAAAGCGTATGCACTGCCACGGCCCTTGTTGCACAGCGGTAATCTGGATTTTTCGTTCGCCGGGCTCAAAACCGCAGTACTGGTGCAGAGCCAGCGCATTTTGGCGGCAGGTGGTGTCACCAGCTTTCAGGCACTGCCTGCGCAACAGCAGGCGGATCTGGCGGCGTCTACCCAAGCGGCCATTGTGGAAGTCTTGCTTAAGAAGGCGGTCGCCGCCCTGAAGCAGACAGGGCTCAAGCGCCTGGTGGTGGCGGGTGGCGTGGGCGCCAATCGCCAATTGCGCGAGCAGCTCAATGCCGAATGTGCCAAACGGGGCGTGCGAGTGCACTACCCTGAGTTGCATCTGTGCACCGACAACGGCGCCATGATTGCCATGGCAGCCGCCATGCGCATGCAAAGCGGCCTGCAGCAGGCCGTGACCGACTACGCGTTCGACGTCAAACCCCGCTGGCCCCTGCATTCACTGTAAAAGTACTGCCAGCGCCCGTCCATGGTGCGCGGGAAGCTCCTTATTTGATAGCGGATGCGGGGCTCTGCGGCGAATGCGCTTACTGGATGCTGAGTTCGGCGGAGGTGTCCACCGGCACTTTTTTGGCCAGTTTGAGGGTCAGCACGCCGTTTTCCAGCTTGGCTTCGCTCAGGGCGCTGTCCACTTCCTGGGGGAATTCGTAGGCGGCGCGGTACCGGCGGGGTGCGTCGTCTTTGCTTTGGATGCGGACCACCGCGCCGTCGATGGCGATGCGCAGATGTTCCTTGGCGATGCCGGGCACATCGAGGCTCAGGGTAAAGCTGGTTTCGTCTTGGGTATAAGCAGCGCCGGACTGGCGGGCGGAGAGCAGCGCGTCATTCAAAAAACGCTCTACGGTGCGACCGCCGTGGGCGTAGGCGGGGCGGCGCAAGGAGGCTTGGAAGGCAGCAGGGGCAGTGGCGAAGAACATATGGGATTTCCTTAACAAGGGCGGCGCTCACCGTGATTGCCGCATGGTCCCTAACTGCGCTCCGCACCCGGCATTTCAAGCAAAAAATGGCAACTTTATTGTTGGCCTTGTCCTCTTGAAAAAGCGCACAGAGTCGTTATCTGGCGCGGGTTCCGGGAGGATTTGATCTTTGGCTCCTGCCTTGGTATTGGGTTGGGGCCGGGGGGCGCATTTCGCCAGCAGCCCGCTTCGGGATATAATCGACAGGCTTTGCATTGGGCAAGGCGCACGCCAAGAGCCGTTCCAGCACCTGGCGCAAGTCAAAACATCAAAAGGAAAAACACATGATCGCTTCCAGCATCAAAGCTGCCGTTGTCAAAGACAACGCCCGTTCCGCTACCGACACAGGTAGCCCAGAAGTGCAAGTGGCACTGCTGACAGCCCGTATCAACGAGCTGACTCCTCACTTCAAGACCCACGCCAAAGACCACCATGGTCGTCGCGGTTTGCTGCGTATGGTGAGCCGTCGCCGTAAGCTGTTGGACTACTTGAACTCCAAGGACCACGACCGCTATGTGGCCCTGATCGCGAAATTGGGTCTGCGCAAGTAAGCGACTGACTGAATGACGAACGCCTGAGTTAGGTCACTAGCTCAGGCGTTTTTTACTTCGGAGACTGCAAAAACAGAACGAAGCTGTGTCATTCCAAAGCCGTTGCTCCGAAAAGGGCAGTGTTTCTGGAATGGCATCGTGGACTGTGTTGTGGAATCCGGGCTGTGGCGGGATGGCCTGCATCCCCCGAACAACTTGATACTCACAGGAGATTCACCATGAGCATTTTCAACAAAGTTACCAAGACTTTCCAATGGGGTCAGCACACCGTGACCATGGAAACCGGCGAAATCGCTCGCCAATCCACCGGCGCCGTGTTGCTGGACATGGACGGCACCGTGGTTTTGGCCACTGTAGTCGGCAAGACTGAAGGCAAGCCCGGTCAAGACTTTTTCCCCTTGACTGTTGACTACCTGGAAAAGTCGTACGCCGCTGGCAAGATCCCCGGCAGCTTTTTCAAGCGCGAAGGCCGCCCCAGCGAATTTGAAACGCTGACCAGCCGTCTGATCGACCGCCCCATCCGCCCCCTGTTCCCAGAAGGCTTCTTCAACGAAGTGCACGTCGTGGTGCACACCGTGTCCTTGAACCCCGAAGTGGATGCAGACATTGCAGCCATGATCGCGGTGAGCGCGGCTCTGTCCGTGTCTGGCATCCCGTTCAACGGCCCCATCGGCGCTGCCCGCGTGGGTTATGTCAACGGCGAATACGTGCTGAACCCCGGCCAGACCGCACGCAAAGATTCCATCATGGACTTGGTGGTTGCAGGTACCGAAGCCGCGGTGTTGATGGTTGAGTCCGAAGCACAACAGCTGTCCGAAGAAGTGATGTTGGGCGCTGTGGTTTACGGCCACGAGCAGAGCAAGACCGCTATCAACGCCATCCACGAACTCGTGCGTGACGCCGGCAAGCCCGTGTGGGACTGGAAGGCTCCTGCCCGTGATGAAGCCTTGATCGCCAAGGTCGATGCCCACGGCAAAGACAAGCTGGTGGCTGCTTACCAAATCCGCAACAAACAAGCCCGTACCCAAGCCTGTCGCGCCGCTTACGCAGACGTGTTTGCCGGTTTGAAGGCGGACGGCGTCGAGTTCGACAGCGTCAAGGTCGAAGGCATGCTGTTTGACATTGAAGCCAAGATCGTGCGCGGCCAAATTCTGGCAGGCGAGCCCCGTATCGACGGTCGCGATACACGCACGGTGCGCGCTATCGAAATCCGTAACGGCGTGCTGCCCCGCACCCACGGTTCTTCCCTGTTCACCCGTGGTGAAACCCAGGCTTTGGTGATCGCCACTTTGGGTACCGAGCGTGATGCACAGCGTATCGACGCCTTGAGTGGCGAGTACGAAGACCGCTTCATGCTGCACTACAACATGCCCCCCTTCGCCACTGGTGAAACCGGCCGCGTGGGTACGCCCAAGCGCCGCGAAATCGGTCACGGCCGTTTGGCCAAACGTGCTTTGGTCGCCGTGTTGCCGACCAAAGAAGAGTTCCCTTACTCCCTGCGCGTGGTGTCGGAAATCACCGAGTCCAACGGCTCGTCTTCCATGGCTTCTGTGTGCGGTGGCTGCTTGTCCCTGATGGACGCAGGTGTGCCTTTGAAGGCACACGTGGCCGGTATCGCTATGGGATTGATCAAGGAAGACAACCGCTTCGCGGTGTTGACCGACATCCTGGGTGACGAAGATCACTTGGGCGATATGGACTTCAAGGTTGCTGGTACCACCAACGGTATCACCGCGCTGCAGATGGACATCAAAATCCAGGGCATCACCAAGGAAATCATGCAAGTCGCGTTGGCACAGGCCAAAGAAGCGCGCGTGCACATCCTGGGCGAAATGCAAAAGTCCATGGCGGAAGCCCGTACCGAAGTGTCCAACTTTGCACCGCGTCTGTTCAGCTTCAAGATCAACCCCGAAAAGATCCGTGACGTGATCGGCAAGGGCGGTTCTGTGATCCGTGCGTTGACCGAAGAAACCGGCACCCAGATCAACATCGAAGAAGACGGCACCATCACCATCGCTTCCAGCGATCCAGCCAAGGCGGAAGAAGCCAAGCGCCGCATCGAGCAGATCACTGCAGAAGTCGAAATCGGCAAGGTGTACGAAGGCCCGATCACCAAGATCCTGGATTTCGGTGCACTGGTGAACCTGCTGCCGGGCAAGGACGGCTTGTTGCACATCAGCCAGATCGCTCATGAGCGCGTCGAGAAGGTCACGGACTACCTGTCTGAAGGCCAGATCGTGAAGGTCAAGGTTCTGGAAACCGACGAAAAGGGCCGCATCAAGCTGTCCATGAAGGCTTTGATCGAGCGTCCTGCGCAAGAGTAAACCTTCCGTCTGCTATTGATTTGGTAGCTGCTCGCGCATACTTGGCGAGCGCTGCCGGTCGATTCGATATGAGAGCATTTGAAATCACATCTCCCGGTGCGCCGGACGTTTTGCGTCTGGTGGATCGCCCTGCGCCGAAGTTCGGGGCAGGGGAGTTGTGCATCCGTGTGAGCGCCAGTGGCGTCAACCGGCCCGATGTGTTGCAGCGGTTGGGTAAGTACCCGGCACCTGCAGGCGCATCCGACATCCCGGGTCTGGAGGTGGCGGGCATGATCGTCGAAGGTGATGCCGAGGCCTTGGCGCAAGCCGGGCTCAAGCTCGGAGATCGTGTGTGCGCGCTGGTAGCGGGTGGAGGCTACGCCGAGTTGTGTGTAGCTCCCGTAGCCCAGTGCCTGCCAGTGCCGGATGGCTGGTCTGACGTGGAAGCAGCAGGTCTGCCGGAAACCTACTTCACGGTGTGGAGCAACGTGTTCGAGCGTGGCCGCTTGCAATCCGGTGAGGTCTTGCTGGTGCAGGGTGGTACCAGTGGTATCGGGGTCACAGCGATCCAGTTGGCCAAATCGCTGGGCGCTACCGTCATTGCAACGGCCGGATCGGATGAGAAGTGCGCGGCGTCCCTGAAATTGGGTGCCGACTTCGCGATCAACTATCGCACCCAGGATTTCGAGGCGGAAGCGTTGCGAATCACGGGTGGGCGTGGTGTCGATGTCATCCTGGACATGGTGGCAGGGCCCTACGTGGCCAAAGAAGTCCAGTGCCTTGCAGAAGATGGTCGATTGGTCATCATTGCCGTGCAAGGCGGTGTGCAGTCTGAAGTCAATGCCGGTTTGATACTGCGTAAACGGTTGACTGTCACGGGTTCCACCTTGCGTGCACGGCCTGTGGCCTTCAAGGCGGCGATCGCCAGCGCTTTGCGCAAACATGTCTGGCCGCTCTTGGCGGACAAAAACGTTCGCCCTGTCGTACATCAGGTGTTTGCTGTAGGTGCCGCACAGACTTCAGAGGCTGCAGCACAAGCGCATGCAGTAATGGAGAGCAATGCGCATATCGGAAAGCTAGTTTTGAATTGGGAACCCGCATGAAAAAGAAATTGATTGCCGGCAACTGGAAGATGAACGGTAGCTTGGCTGCAAACGCGGCTTTGCTGGACCAACTGCATTCCGGCTTGCCTGCGGCCTCCTGTTTGGTTGCGGTATGTGTGCCGGCAGCGTATTTGCACCAGGTCATTTCAGTAATTAAACCGGTGGGCGCGCTTGCTGTGGGGGCGCAAGACGTGTCTGCATTTGATTCAGGTGCCTACACCGGCGAGACATCGGCAGCCATGTTGCGTGACCTCGGTGTGCACTATGCCATCGTCGGCCACTCCGAGCGTCGTCAATACCATGGCGAAACCGATGCCATCGTTGCGACCAAAGCGCAAAAGGCCTTGGCAGCTGGTGTGACGCCCATCGTGTGTGTGGGTGAAACTTTGGAAGAGCGTGAAGCCGGCAAAACAGTGGAAGTGGTGAAGCGTCAATTGGCTGCTGTGATTCATGCCAATGGACATTGCATCAGTGAAATTGTGGTGGCGTATGAACCTGTTTGGGCGATTGGCACCGGCAAGACCGCCACCCCTGAGCAGGCGCAAGAAGTCCATGCAGTGTTGCGTGGGCAGCTGGCAGCGGCTACGCCTCATGCGGACCGCGTTCACATCTTGTACGGGGGCAGCATGAATGCAGCCAATGCCCAGCAATTGCTGGCGCAGAAGGATATTGATGGCGGCTTGGTGGGCGGTGCATCACTCAAGGCGGCAGACTTTTTAACCATCATCACTGCCGCGTCGGCAGCCTGATTGAATTTGAATTTAGGAGTAGTTTATGAACATCGTTATCACCATTATTTTGACTGTCCAATTGCTGGCTGCAGTAGCCATGATCGGGTTGATCCTGGTGCAGCACGGCAAGGGTGCTGACATGGGCGCTGCTTTTGGCAGCGGCGGCTCCGGTAGCCTGTTTGGAGCCAGTGGAAGTGCCAACTTCCTTTCCCGCACCACCGCCGTGTTGGCGACCGTGTTTTTTGTCTCCACCCTTGCATTGGCATACTTCGGCAACTTGCGCCCTGCCAGTTCCGGTTCGGTCCTGGAAGGCGCAGCTGTAGTGGCCCCGGCCGTTGCGCCCGTGGCCGAAACTGCACCTGCGACCCCTGCATCCGGCGCGGCACAGATTCCAGCGAAATAAACCTCCTTTTAAAACCCTTCCCCCCGCTGTGAAGAGGGGAAATTCAGGGTAAACTCTAGGGCTGGTGAATAAGCAAATGCCGAAAGGCTCCTCACGCAAATTCATCAGCTGAGAGCCGCCGTCGTGGTGAAATTGGTAGACACGCTATCTTGAGGGGGTAGTGGCGAAAGCTGTGCGAGTTCGAGTCTCGCCGACGGCACCAGAAAAAATCAGCTTGCGCGGGTTCTACCCCTGTAGCAGGCATTCACGGTGATCAGAATTTCAAGATGAACCTCGATCAATATCTCCCCGTTCTGCTGTTCATCTTGGTCGGTATCGGCATCGGTGTGGTGCCTCAGGTGCTCGGCTACATACTCGGGCCCAACAAGCCCGATGCGGCAAAAAACTCCCCCTATGAATGCGGTTTCGAGGCATTTGAAGATGCCCGGATGAAGTTCGACGTTCGGTACTACCTCGTCGCGATTTTGTTTATCTTGTTTGACTTGGAAACAGCCTTTCTGTTTCCATGGGCGGTATCTCTCAAGGAACTTGGTCTCTTCGGGTTCCTGATCGGTGTCGAGTTTGTGGTTATCTTGACCATCGGATTCGTCTACATGTGGAAAAAAGGCGCTCTGGACTGGGAGTAACGCAATGATTGAAGGCGTTTTGAATGAAGGCTTCGTCACGACGAGTTACGACTCGGTTGTGAATTGGGCAAAAACCGGTTCTATTTGGCCCATGACCTTCGGGTTGGCCTGCTGTGCTGTGGAGATGATGCATGCCGCTGCAGCGCGCTACGACATCAGCCGCTTCGGCTCAGAGGTGTTTCGCGCAAGCCCCCGCCAATCCGATTTGATGATCGTGGCGGGCACCCTTTGCAACAAGATGGCCCCCGCACTCCGCAAGGTGTACGACCAGATGTCAGAGCCCCGTTGGGTCCTCAGCATGGGCTCGTGTGCCAACGGTGGTGGCTACTATCACTACAGCTACTCGGTAGTCCGCGGGTGCGATCGTATCGTTCCTGTTGATGTGTACGTGCCTGGCTGCCCCCCCACCGCAGAAGCGCTGCTTTACGGCATATTGCAGCTGCAGCAGAAAATTCGTCGTACTCAGACGATTGCCCGGGCCTAAGGCTGTCTATGACCACTTTTGCAATTCATCCCGAAGTCACTAAAGCAGCTGTTGAGGCTGTATTGGGTGACAAAGTGAAGCACATCGATATCGCTCTGGGCGAGGTTACGGTTCTGGTTTCTGCCCAGCATTACCACGCCGCAGCCGAGATTCTGCGTACTGCGCCAGGATGCCAGTTCGAGCAGTTGATCGATCTGTGCGGCGTTGATTACTCTGAATACAAAGAGGGTGCCTACGATGGTCCCCGTTATGCAGTCGTCAGTCACCTGCTGTCCATCAGCTTGAACCAGCGGCTGCGCCTCAAAGTGATGGCGCCCGATGACGATATGCCCTTGGTGGCTTCCGTGAACGACATCTGGAATTCGGCCAACTGGTTTGAGCGCGAGGCATTCGATTTGTTTGGCATCATTTTTGAAGGGCATGACGACTTGCGCCGTATCCTGACGGATTACGGCTTCATCGGCCACCCCTTCCGCAAAGATTTTCCTATGACCGGTCACGTGGAAATGCGCTATGACGCGGAGCAAGCGCGAGTGGTGTATCAGCCGGTAACGATTGAAGCGCGTGAAATAACGCCTCGCATCATTCGTGAAGACAAATACGGAGGCCTGCAGTAAGCAGTTGACGCATGGCTGAAATTAAGAACTACACATTGAACTTCGGCCCGCAGCACCCTGCGGCGCACGGAGTTTTGCGCTTGGTGCTCGAGTTGGATGGGGAAGTTATCCAACGAGCGGATCCGCACATCGGTTTGTTGCATCGGGCTACTGAAAAGCTGGCCGAAAGCAAGACGTATATCCAGTCGCTTCCCTACATGGACAGGTTGGATTACGTGTCGATGATGTGCAATGAGCATGCCTATTGCCTGGCTATCGAAAAGTTGCTGGGTATTGAAGTGCCGATTCGTGCGCAGTACATCCGCGTCATGTATTCCGAAATCACCCGTTTGCTGAACCATCTGATGTGGTTGGGTTCGCACGGGAATGATTGCGGCAGCTCGACCATCCTCATCTACACCTTCCGTGAGCGCGAAGACCTGTTTGACATGTACGAGGCGGCCAGTGGCGCCCGTATGCATGCGGCGTATTTCCGCCCGGGCGGCGTCTATCGTGATCTGCCTGACACGATGCCGCAATTCAAGGCAAGCAAGGTCCGGAATGCCAAAGGTGTCGAGGAGCTCAACCGCAACCGCCAAGGCTCGCTGTTGGACTTCATCGATGACTTCGCTCAACGTTTCCCTGCGTGCCTTGACGAGTACCACACGCTCTTGACCGAGAACCGTATCTGGAAGCAGCGTACTGTCAATATTGGTATCGTTTCACCAGAGCGCGCTTTGAACATGGGCTTTTCCGGCCCGATGTTGCGTGGTTCTGGCATTGCATGGGATCTGCGCAAGAAGCAACCGTACGATGCCTACGATAAAGTAGAGTTTGATATTCCAGTGGGCAAAACAGGTGACGTGTACGACCGTTACCTCGTGCGCATGGAAGAAATGAAGCAATCCAATCGCATCATCAAACAATGCGTCGATTGGTTGAAAGCTAACCCCGGTCCGGTGATTACTGACAACCACAAGGTTGCACCTCCATCGCGCGAAGCGATGAAGACCAGCATGGAAGAGCTGATTCACCACTTCAAGTTGTTCACCGAAGGCTTCCGCGTTCCCGAAGGTGAGGCCTACGCAGCTGTAGAACACCCGAAGGGTGAATTCGGCATCTACATCGTGAGCGATGGAGCAAACAAACCCTATCGTTTGAAGATCCGTCCACCGGGCTTTGTGCATCTCGCCGCCTTGAACGAGATGGCAAAGGGTCACATGATCGCTGACGCCGTTTCCATTATTGGAACCATGGATATCGTTTTTGGAGAGATTGATCGATGATCTCCGCTGCCACCAAATCGCGCTTTGATCGCGAAGTCGCCAAATACCCTGCAGATCAAAAGCAATCTGCAGTGATGGCTTGTTTGGCCATCGTTCAGCAAGAACTGGGTTTCGTCAGTGCCGAGAGCGAGAAAGTGATTGCCGAGCATCTCGGCATGGCACCTATGGCTGTCCATGAGGTGACCACTTTTTACAACATGTACAACCAACGTCCCGTTGGTAGATTCAAACTGAACGTTTGCACAAACTTGCCTTGTCAATTGCGTGATGGACAAAAGGCGCTGCACCATCTGGAATCCAAATTGGGTATTCAAATGGGTGAGACAACACCCGACGGTCTGTTTACTCTGCAACAGAGTGAATGCTTGGGTGCCTGCGCAGATTCCCCAGTGATGTTGGTGAACGATCGTGCAATGTGCAGCTTTATGTCGAACGACAAGCTGGACCAACTGGTCGACGAACTGCGTGCCTCGGAAGGACAAGCATGAGCGCAGATACGATTTTGGCGAAGTTCAGTGCCAAGGGCACTGAGACTTGCTTTCATGACCGTCACATCAATCCACAGATTTATGCGGGTTTGAATGGATCCAATTGGAGCTTGCAGGACTATGTGGCCCGTGGCGGCTATCAGGCGCTTCGCAAGATTCTGGGCAAGGATGGCGGTGAGGGTCTGACACAAGACCAGGTCATTGCCACTGTCAAAGAGTCTGGCTTGCGTGGTCGAGGCGGTGCCGGTTTCCCAACTGGATTGAAATGGAGCTTCATGCCCCGTCAGTTTCCAGGTCAAAAGTACTTGGTTTGCAATTCTGACGAGGGTGAACCTGGTACTTGCAAAGATCGTGACATCCTGCAGTTCAATCCGCACATAGTGATTGAGGGAATGGCGATTGCAGCCTACGCGATGGGAATTACTGTCGGGTATAACTACATCCACGGTGAAATTTTCGCGTCCTACGATCGCTTCGAAGCGGCACTGGAAGAGGCAAGAGCAGCCGGCTTTCTGGGCGACAACATTCTCGGCAGCAACTTCAGCTTCCAGTTGCATGCGGCGCACGGGTTCGGTGCCTACATCTGTGGTGAAGAAACCGCGTTGCTGGAGTCCCTGGAGGGGAAGAAGGGCCAACCACGATTCAAGCCACCGTTCCCGGCAAGCTTCGGCTTGTATGGCAAGCCGACGACCATCAACAATACAGAGACGTTTGCGGCCGTTCCATGGATCATTCGCAATGGTGGTCAAGCCTATCTCGAGTGTGGAAAGCCCAATAACGGCGGGACAAAGATTTACTCTGTGAGTGGTGATGTGGAGCGCCCCGGGAACTACGAAATTCCGATGGGAACTCCTTTCTCCAAACTATTGGAGTTGGCTGGCGGTGTGCGTGGTGGTCGAAACCTCAAGGCGGTTATTCCCGGAGGTTCTTCATCCCCGGTATTGCCCGCTTCCATCATCATGGAATGCACGATGGACTACGACTCGATCGCAAAAGCCGGTTCCATGTTGGGGTCGGGTGCAGTGATCGTCATGGATGAAACCCGTTGCATGGTCAAAGCGCTTCAGCGTTTGAGCTACTTCTATATGCATGAATCCTGCGGACAATGCACGCCTTGCCGTGAAGGTACGGGATGGTTGTCTCGCATGGTTGACCGCATCGAAGGTGGACAAGGTCGTCCTAGCGACATGGATTTGCTGGATAACGTTGCAGAGAACATCCAAGGCCGCACGATTTGCGCGCTGGGTGATGCGGCGGCGATGCCTGTGCGCGCCATGATCAAGCATTTCCGTCATGAATTTGAGTACCACGTAGAGCACAAGACCTGCATGGTCCCAGCTTACGTTTGAGCGAGTCCACAAGATGATTGAAATCGAACTCGACGGCAAGAAGGTGGAAATTGCTGAAGGCAGTATGGTGATGCATGCTGCCGACAAGGCGGGCACCTATATCCCCCATTTTTGTTATCACAAAAAACTGAGCATTGCGGCGAACTGCCGTATGTGTCTGGTGGACGTGGAAAAAATGCCCAAGCCAATGCCGGCCTGTGCAACTCCTGTCACCAACGGAATGATTGTCCGAACCAAGAGCGACAAAGCTATCAAGGCGCAAAAGTCTGTGATGGAGTTCCTCTTGATCAATCACCCGCTGGACTGCCCGATCTGCGATCAAGGCGGTGAATGCCAGCTTCAGGATTTGGCGGTAGGCTATGGTGGATCTTCTTCCCGATACGAAGAAGAGAAGCGAGTCGTGTTCCACAAAGACGTGGGCCCCCTCATTTCCATGGAAGAAATGAGCCGATGCATCCATTGCACACGTTGCGTGCGTTTCGGTCAGGAAGTGGCCGGCGTCATGGAACTGGGTATGTCACATCGCGGGGAACATGCCGAAATTGAAACGTTCATCGGTCAAAGTGTTGATTCCGAACTTTCCGGCAACATGATCGATATCTGCCCGGTCGGTGCATTGACTAGCAAGCCATTCCGATACAGCGCACGTACTTGGGAATTGTCTCGACGCAAGTCAGTGAGCCCCCATGATTCGACGGGCGCCAATCTGATTGTTCAGGTCAAGAACAATCAGGTGATGCGTGTAGTGCCCCTGGAAAACGAAGCGGTCAACGAGTGCTGGATTGCGGATCGGGATCGGTTTTCTTACGAAGCTTTGAACGGTGCTGATCGCTTGACATCGCCCATGATAAAGCAGGGTGGTGAATGGAAGACGGTCGACTGGCAAACCGCCCTCGAGTATGTCGCCAATGGCATGAAGCAGATTAAGGCCAACCATGGTGCGAATACTGTGGGTGCTTTAGTAAGCCCGCACAGCACGCTAGAGGAGCTTTTCTTGGCGAAAAGCCTCATGAATGGCTTCGGATCCGACAGTTTGGATTTCCGTTTGCGCCACGCAGAGTTTGCACGTCCAAATGGTGTTCCTTATTTGGGTACCTCTATCTCGGCTTTGAGTACTTTGCAGCGTGTGTTAGTTGTGGGCGCAAATCTCCGCAAGGACCACCCCTTGTTTGCTCAACGCATCCGCCAAGCTTGCAAGGCGGGAGCCCGTGTACATGCGATCGCAGATTCTGCTCAAGATTGGGCTATGCCGCTGGCTTCCATGCAAGTGATTGAGTCCGCGGTGTGGGCTCAAGCCCTGGCCGACATTGCTACAGCAGTCGGCGAGCAGGCTGGCGTACAAGCACCCGTATCGGGAACCGCAACAGACGCTGCGCGGGCTGTTGCTGCTTCGCTGCTGGGTGGTGAGCGCAAGGCCATTTTGTTGGGTAACGCTGTCGCTCACCATGCCAAATCCAGCAGCTTGGCGACCATTGCCAATTGGATTGGTGCTCAGACAGGTGCGACAGTAGGATTTTTGACGGAAGCCGCCAACACAGTGGGTGCCTATGCAGTTGGTGCATTGCCAGCCGCTGATGGATTTAGTGCAGGTCAGATGCTGACCGGTGCACTCAAGGCAGCAATCTTGTTGAATGTGGAGCCTGAGTTTGATTCAGCAACCGGCGCAGCTGCCAAGCAAGGCTTGATGGGTGCTGAAATGGTAGTGACCTTAAGTCCATTCAAATCGAACATGACCTTCAGTGATGTGCTGCTCCCCATTGCGCCATTCACTGAGACATCCGGTTCTTTCGCCAATGCTGAAGGACGTGTTCAAAGCTTCCATGCGGTAGTCAAACCCCTGGGTGAGACCCGTCCCGCATGGAAGGTATTGCGCGTATTGGCTAATTTGCTGGATGTGCCAGGGATGAGTTTCGAATCTACGCAGGACGTGCTGTCCGCGATGGCCACGACCGGAATTGATAGCAAAACCGTCGCAACAGATCGGCTCAACAATACCTTCAACGGCAGTATTGATTTGACCCCCGCTGAAGTCCGACCAGCGGTAGCCAGCATTTATCAGTTGGACGGCATGGTGCGCCGCTCCGGATCATTGCAGTTGACTGCCGATGCGCGCGCTGCACAAGAGGTGGCCGCATGATCGATGCAATCTACAACTTTGGATTGGGCTTGTTTGCGGCTCCTGCTTGGGCTGCTGCGATATGGCCGGTAATTTGGACACTCATCAAGATTGTCGTCTTGGTTTTGCCGCTGATGGGCGCCGTCGCATATCTCACTTTGTGGGAGCGCAAATATTTGGGATGGATGCAGGTGCGCCTCGGGCCGAACCGTGTGGGCCCCGGTGGTCTGTTGCAACCTATTGCCGACGCCCTCAAGCTCTTGACCAAGGAAATTTTGGTTCCTACCGCTGCGAGCAAAGGTTTGTTTTTCATTGGCCCCATTCTCACCATCATGCCCGCATTGGCTGCTTGGGCGGTGGTTCCGTTTGGTCCCGATGTGGCCCTGGCAAACATTAATGCCGGCTTGCTTTTCTTGATGGCCATCACCTCGCTGGAGGTGTACGGTGTTGTGATCGCCGGGTGGGCCTCAAACTCTAAGTACTCCTTCCTGGGGGCTTTGCGCGCGTCTGCGCAAATGGTGAGCTATGAAATCGCGATGGGGTTTTGCTTGGTCATCGTCCTGATGGTCGCGGGTTCCATGAACATGACTGAGATAGTCCTGGGTCAGGGCAAAGGTTATTTCGCAGACAAGGGTCTGAGTTTCTTGTCTTGGAATTGGCTGCCTTTGCTACCAGTCTTCGTGGTGTATTTCATTTCCGGCCTCGCAGAGACCAACCGCCACCCGTTCGACGTTGTCGAAGGTGAAGCTGAGATCGTTGCGGGACACATGGTCGAGTATTCGGGAATGTCCTTTGCCATGTTTTATTTGGCCGAGTACGTGAACATGTGGCTGGTCTCCATTTTGGCGGTAGTGATGTTCTTGGGCGGCTGGTATTCACCGGTGGCTGCCTTGGATTTCATCCCCGGATGGATCTGGTTAGGAGCCAAAACATTTTTCATGGTTAGCCTGTTCATCTGGATTCGCGCGACTTTTCCCCGATTCCGGTACGACCAAATCATGCGTCTCGGCTGGAAGGTATTTATTCCTGTGACCCTGGTCTGGCTGCTGGTGGTTGGCGTCTGGATGCAGACACCTTTCAACATCTGGAATTGAAAGGGCAATCGAAATGACCGCAACTATTCAACGTTCTACACCTGCATTTTCTTTGAAAGATTTCCTGAGCAGCTTCCTTTTGCTGGAGCTGATGAAGGGAATGGCTTTAACGGGACGCTACTTGTTCCGTCGCAAGGTAACGGTTCAATTCCCTGAAGAGAAAACTCCTCTTTCTCCTCGTTTTCGCGGATTGCACGCTTTGCGACGCTATGAAAACGGCGAAGAGCGATGCATCGCATGCAAGCTGTGTGAGGCTGTTTGTCCAGCCATGGCGATCACGATTGAATCGGATGTTCGCGATGACGGTTCCCGTCGTACAACACGGTACGACATCGACTTGACCAAGTGCATCTTCTGCGGCTTTTGTGAAGAAAGTTGTCCAGTCGACTCCATCGTGGAAACCCACATTTTGGAATACCACGGTGAGAAGCGTGGCGACTTGTACTTCACCAAGGACATGTTGCTGGCAGTCGGTGATCGCTACGAATCCGAAATTGCTGCCAACAAGCAGGCTGATGCCAAATACCGATGAATTGCCGCAAGAAAGCCCTTGAATCATGAACGTAACGACTGGACTTTTTTACGTCTTTTCTGCGGTGTTGCTCTTCGCCGCATTCCGCGTAATTACAGCGCGGAATCCGGTGCATGCAGCGCTGTATCTGGTTCTGACCTTTTTCCAAGCTGCCATGATCTGGATGCTGTTGAAGGCCGAGTTCCTGTCCATCACGCTGGTGCTGGTCTATGTGGGTGCTGTCATGGTGTTGTTCCTGTTCGTCGTGATGATGATGGATATCAACGTTGAGAACCTGCGCGTTGGCTTCTGGAAGCATTTTCCTCTGGCTGCCATCGTTGGTGTAGTGATCGCACTGGAAATGGCCGCAGTCTTGATGGGCGGATTCCGCGTCGTCGATGATCCTAATGCTGTAGCGACCGCTGCCGAAGCGAACAATGCCAAGGAACTGGGCAAGTTGCTTTTTACGCAATATCTGGTGCAGCTTGAGGTGGCAGCTGCCATTTTGTTGGTAGCGATGATTGCTGCGATCGCTTTGACATTGCGTGCACGCAAAGACAGCAAATACGTCTCCCCTGGCGATCAGGTCCGTGTGCGTTCTGCAGACCGTATGACCGTCGTCAAAATGGACGCAACCCAAGCAGCGGTTGCGCCAGTTGCTGAAGTTTCGGAGCCAAAAGCATGATCTTGACCCTTGGACATTTTCTCTCGTTGGGTGCGATGCTGTTCGCGCTGTCAGTGGTCGGAATTTTTTTGAATCGGCGGAACCTGATCGTGTTGCTGATGGCAATCGAACTGATGTTGTTGGCTGTCAATACCAACTTTGTGGCTTTCTCTCACTACCTGCACGACATGCACGGTCAGATTTTTGTTTTCTTCATCTTGACCGTTGCTGCTGCTGAGTCTGCCATCGGCCTTGCGATTTTGGTCTTGTTGTTCCGTAACAAGTCCAGTATCAGCGTGGATGAGCTCAATACCTTGAAGGGCTAATCGAATGAGCCAGACCCTTTCTGCTTCCACATTGCTGGCGGTGCCCCTTGCACCGTTGGCAGGTGCGGTTCTCGCCGGTGTGTTCGGTACTAAATTTGGTGGTAATTGGATTGGCCGTAAGCTCAGTCACAGCCTCACCATTCTGGGTGTTTTCGTTGCATTCGTCTTGTCTGCGATGACCTTGATGTCTGTGGTGAACGACGGTGCACGTTTTAACGAAACGATCTACACGTGGATGATCGTCGGCGGTTTGAAGATGGAGATCGGCTTCCTGGTCGACTCCTTGACTGCCATGATGATGTGTGTGGTTACCTTCGTTTCGCTGATGGTGCACCTCTACACCGTCGGTTACATGGAGGAGGATGAGGGATACAACCGCTTCTTTGCCTACATCTCCCTGTTCACTTTCTCCATGTTGATGCTCGTCATGAGCAACAACCTGTTGCAGTTGTTTTTCGGTTGGGAAGCAGTGGGTCTGGTGTCTTATTTGTTGATTGGATTCTGGTTCAACAAGCCGACAGCCATCTTTGCCAACATGAAGGCCTTCCTGGTCAACCGGGTAGGTGACTTTGGCTTCATTCTTGGCATTGGTTTGATCGGTGCCTATACCGGTAGCCTCAACTACTCTGAGGTGTTCGCAAAATCTGCCGATCTGTCAGCGCTGGTGTTTCCGGGTACCGATTGGATGTTGGTCACGGTGATTTGCATCTGCCTGTTCATTGGGGCCATGGGTAAATCTGCGCAGTTCCCACTGCATCTGTGGTTGCCTGACTCCATGGAAGGTCCCACACCCATTTCTGCGTTGATTCACGCTGCCACCATGGTGACCGCCGGCATCTTCATGGTGTCCCGCATGTCTCCTTTGTTCGAGCTAAGCGATACGGCCCTCAACTTCATCTTGGTAATCGGGTCCATCACCGCGCTTTTCATGGGTTTCCTCGGGATCATCCAAAACGACATCAAGCGTGTGGTGGCCTATTCCACGCTTTCCCAGCTCGGGTACATGACGGTCGCCCTCGGCGTCTCGGCCTACTCCGTTGCAGTATTCCATTTGATGACCCACGCGTTCTTCAAGGCGTTGCTATTTTTGGGCGCGGGTTCGGTGATTATGGGCGTTCACCACAACCAGGACATTCGTTGGATGGGTGGTCTGCGTAAATACATGCCAGTGACTTGGATCACCTCCTTGCTGGGATCGCTGGCCTTGATTGGTACGCCTTTCTTCTCGGGTTTCTACTCCAAGGACAGCATCATTGAGGCTGTCCACGCAAGTCACTTGCCAGGAGCTGGATTTGCGAATTTTGCGGTCCTCGCCGGTGTGTTCGTGACAGCGTTCTACTCCTTCCGGATGTATTTCTTGGTGTTCCATGGCAAGGAAAGATTCGATCAGAACCCCGACGCGCACCATGATGACCATCACGGCCATGATCATCACCATGACGCGAAGCCACATGAATCTCCTTGGGTGGTGTGGGTACCCCTTGTCCTCTTGGCGATTCCGTCGGTTCTGATCGGTTATTTCACGATTGAACCCATGTTGCATGGGGACTTCTTCAGGGGGGTGATTTTCGTCAATCACGAACTACATCCTGCAATGGAAGAATTGTCTGCCGAGTTCCATGGAGCCGCAGCGATGGCGTTTCACTCGCTTACAACCCTGCCACTGTGGTTGGCCATTGCCGGTGTGGTGACGTCGTATGTTTTCTACATGATGTATCCAGCCATACCCGCTGCCATCAAGCGTGCGGCCCATCCGGTCTACACCCTGTTGGAGAACAAGTATTACCTCGACTGGATCAATGAAAACATTCTGGCACGTGGTGCACGCATGCTCGGTACCGGGCTTTGGAAAGTCGGTGACCAGACGTTAATTGACGGTGCTGTTGTCAATGGTTCCTGGAAGCTGGTGGGACTGTTTTCTGGTTTGGTTCGCAAGGCTCAGTCCGGATATCTGTACCACTACGCGCTGATCATGATTCTCGGCGTGTTTGTGTTGATGACATATTTCGTCTGGCTCAAGTAGGAGAAAAAGAATATGGGTTTGTTGAGCCTTTCTATTTGGGTGCCGATTGCCTTTGGTGTTTTGCTGCTTGCGCTCGGGCGTGATGAGCAGGCAAATGCAGTGCGATGGGTGGCGTTGATCGGTGCTGTTGTGAGCTTGTTGTTGACCCTGCCTTTGTATGGACAGTTCGACAACAGCACAGCCGCCATGCAGTTTGTTGAGAACGTTCCTTGGATTGAACGTTTTAATGTCAATTACCACCTCGGGTTGGATGGCATTTCGTTCTGGTTTGTGCCCTTAACCGCGTTTATCACGGTGATCGTCGTGATTGCCGCGTGGGAGGTGATTACCCAACGCGTGAATCAATACATGGGCGCGTTCCTCATATTAAGTGGGCTCATGATCGGTGTGTTTTCCGCGTTGGACGGCATGCTGTTTTATGTGTTCTTTGAGGCGACCTTGATCCCGATGTACCTGATCATCGGTATCTGGGGTGGTCCCAACAAGATCTATGCAGCGTTCAAGTTTTTCTTGTACACGCTTCTTGGCTCTTTGTTGATGCTGATTGCGTTGATTTTCCTCTACACCCAGTCGGGCGGCAGCTTTGAACTGGCGAAGTGGCATGCGCTGCCCTTGGGGCAGACGGCACAAACGCTGCTGTTCTTTGCATTTTTTGCGGCCTTCGCCGTGAAGGTTCCCATGTGGCCCGTCCACACTTGGCTGCCTGACGTGCACGTGGAAGCACCTACGGGTGGCTCTGCAGTGCTGGCTGCAATCATGTTGAAACTGGGTGCCTACGGTTTCTTGCGTTTTTCAATGCCTATCGCACCTGATGCTGCGCATGCTTATGGCGGCTTCATGGTGGCGCTGTCGTTGATTGCCGTTGTGTATGTGGGCCTGGTCGCGATGGTTCAACAGGACATGAAAAAGCTTGTAGCCTATTCGTCTGTTGCGCACATGGGTTTTGTGACCCTCGGCTTTTTCATCTTCAATGACTTAGGTGTTTCAGGAGGATTGGTGCAGATGATCGCGCACGGTTTTGTGTCCGGCGCCATGTTCCTGTCTATTGGTGTGTTGTACGACCGTGTTCACTCCCGTGAAATTGCCAGCTACGGCGGTGTCGTGAACACCATGCCCAAGTTTGCTGCCTTTGCCTTACTGTTTGCCATGGCGAACTGCGGCTTGCCGGGAACTGCAGGCTTCGTCGGTGAGTGGATGGTCATTCTGGGTGCAGTCAAGTTCAATTTCTGGATTGGTTTTGCGGCAGCCAGTGCTCTGATTTTCGGTGCGGCATACACACTTTGGATGTTCAAACGCGTGTACCTGGGCCCTGTAACCAATGATGATGTCAAAGAACTCACAGACATCAACGCCCGTGAATTTCTGATGCTTGGCTTGTTGGCAATTGCGGTGCTCGCTATGGGCTTGTATCCCAAGCCCTTCACGGATGTGATGGACGTGTCGGTGGCAGAACTGCTAAAGCATGTTGCCATTTCCAAATTGAACTGATCAAACTGAATTGAGAGACGAATGATGATTGACACAATCAGTTGGATCACGGTGTATCCAGAGATCGTTTTGATGGTGATGGCGTGCGCTATCCTGTTGATCGATCTGGGAGTAAAAACGCCCTTGCGTAACCTCACCTATGTCCTGACCATGTTGACCTTGGCGGTAGTTGCCGCCTTGGAAGCACACTTGGCAACGGCCGGACAGACCTACTATGGTTTTGGAAACATGGTCGTAAGCGATGCAATGGGTAATTGGCTCAAGTGTTTCGCTGCGATCGCCGTCATGGTGTCTCTGGTGTACGCGCGTCCTTACGCAGGTCATCGCGACATGCTTCGTGGTGGCGAATTGTTCACGCTGAACATGTTGTCTCTGCTTGGCATGTTCGTCATGATTTCGTCCAACAACCTGTTGTTGACGTACATGGGTCTGGAATTGTTGACTTTGTCCAGCTATGCCTTGGTTGCATTGCGTCGTGACAATGTGTCGGCCACTGAAGCGGCGATGAAGTATTTCGTTCTGGGGGCCATGGCTTCCGGTTTCCTGCTGTATGGCATGTCCATGTTGTATGGCGCCACCGGCACACTGGATATCACCCAGTTGTTCAAATCCATCTCAAGTGGGCAGATCCGTCCGGATGTATTGGTGTTCGGTCTGGTGTTCATCGTCGCGGGTCTCGCGTTCAAATTGGGTGTAGTGCCATTCCACATGTGGATTCCCGACGTTTATCAGGGTGCGCCTACAGCTGTCACCTTGATGATCGGTGGTGCACCCAAGCTAGCCGCTTTTGCTATCTGCATCCGTTTGTTGGTGGAAGGGATGCGTCCATTGGCTGGCGACTGGCAACAGATGTTGATGGTTCTGTCAGTAGGCTCCTTGTTGATTGGCAACTTGGCTGCCATTGCCCAGACCAATCTGAAACGCATGTTGGCGTTTTCCACAATTTCCCAAATGGGTTTCGTATTGTTGGGTCTGATGTCCGGCGTAGTGAACGGTGATGCGGTTACCTTTGCCGCCAACGCCTACAGCTCTTCGATGTTTTACGTCATCACTTACGTGCTGACTACGCTGGCTACTTTCGGTGTCATCCTGCTCTTGTCCCGCGAAGGTTTCGAGAGCGAAGAAATCTCCGACTTTGCCGGCTTGAATCAGCGTAGCCCGCTGTATGCCGCCGTCATGGCGATCTGCGCATTCTCTCTGGCAGGTATTCCTCCGATGGTCGGGTTCTATGCCAAGCTATCAGTGTTGCAAGCCTTGGTGGTTTCCGGTCAGCCACTTTATTTGGGAATGGCGATCTTTGCAGTCTTGATGTCGCTAGTGGGTGCTTTCTACTACCTGCGTTTGGTAAAGGTCATGTATTTTGATGAGCCGATTACCGCGACAACCGTTAATGCGCCCGCTGACGTGCGCGTGGTGCTCTCTATCAATGGTGCATTGGTCCTGATTCTCGGATTGGCCCCAGGCAGCCTGATGGCACTGTGTGCATCATCGGTGCGGCAGATGCTGGGCATGTGATCGCAACCAGCCTTCGTCTGGGTTCTTTCAAATGATGGGTAATTCGCCGTACGTGCTGGTCCTGTTGTTGGCCGGGCTGATTGCGGCGAATTTGCCGTTTGCGACCTCCCGCTTTTTCGGCTTATTTGGTTCAGCTTCGAAGTCGCTCGCTCTGCGTTTGGTGGAGTTGGTGGTCCTCTATTTTCTGGTTGGTGGTTTGGGGCTGCTTCTGGAAAAGAATGCGGGTCAGATTGCTCCCCAAGGCTGGGAGTTTTATGCCATCACCGCGACGCTTTTCCTGACTTTCGCGTTTCCGGGTTTTGTCTATCGTTATCTCCTCAAGCACCATGACTGATTCCAGTGGCATAGCCCACTTGCTCGAAACCCAAGTTTCCAGCGAAGACATGGTCAAAGGTAGCTTTTTGCATGCCCGGCGCGACATCGTCTCGTTGCCAGATGGGAACCACGCTACCCGTGAATATGTGGTGCATCCCGGGGCAGTCATGGTCGTGCCTTTGATCGAATCCCCGGGGCAACCTTTGCGTGTGGTACTGGAGCACCAATATCGTTACCCCGTGCAGCGAGTCATGATTGAGTTTCCTGCCGGCAAGTTGGATGCAGGCGAGAGCACTGCCCACTGTGCCCAGCGGGAGCTCTTTGAGGAAACCGGCTATCGAGCTTCAGATTGGTCCAAAGCAGGTGTCATTCACCCCGTCATCGCTTATTCGACCGAATTCATTGAGGTTTGGTTTGCCAAAGGACTTGTTGCCGGAGAGCGCAAATTGGACAGCGGTGAATTTTTGGATGTCTTCACAGCTTCTGCAGATGAATTGATTAGATGGTGTCTGGACGGCCGGGTGACAGACGCCAAGACAATTGCTGCAGCGATGTGGCTTCAAGGCTACCAGTCTGGAGCATGGACTCCGGTTTGGTCGTCCACTTCACCGGACTAACGGTTTCTGCGATGCCATGAAAGTGCTGGACTTGCAATGTTCCGCCGGACACACGTTTGAAGGGTGGTTTGGCTCGGAGCAAGATTTTGTGTCCCAGGTGCAGCGCGCACTGGTTCAGTGTCCCCTGTGTGGTGATGCCGCAGTTCAAAAGAAGCTCAGTGCCCCGAGACTGAATCTCTCCGGAGTCAAGGCTCCGGCAGTGTCACACCCGCCACCTCCACCTGTTGCGGATGCTGTGAGCGAGGGCGGCCCCGCTCTGAATCCAGAGTTACAAAATGCGCTGCATCAAGCATGGGTTCATATGGCCAAGCAGGTGCTGGCCAATACCGAGGATGTGGGTGACCGGTTCGCCGACGAAGCCCGGCGCATCCATTACGGTGAGGTCGAAGAGCGCGGCATTCGTGGCAAGACTACGCCCACCGAAGCGCGTGAATTGATGGAGGAGGGCATTGATCTGGTGGCCCTCCCCATTCCTGAACACCTGAAAAAGCCGCTGCAGTAAGTTTTCCCGCAACGGCTTCTTTGCGCTTATCAGGGGTACAGACCGCGCAATTCGCGGGCGTGCAGAATTCGCTTGCACGCGACAATGAACGTCGCGGTGCGCAAGCTCACCTTGTAGTCCAGGGCCACCTCCCATACGGCTGCAAACGCATCTTTCATGATGCGCACCAGGCGTGCATTGATTTCATCCTCACTCCAGAAGAAGCTGGAGAAATCCTGCACCCACTCGAAATAGCTGACCGTCACCCCCCCGGCGTTGGCAATCACATCCGGTACCACCAGAATATTGCGCTCCTGGAGAATGTCGTCTGCCGCAGGCGTCGTAGGGCCATTCGCACCTTCGATGATCAGTTTGGCCTGGATGCGATTGGCATTGGCTGCTGTGATCTGTTGCTCCAGGGCGGCAGGGATCAGGATTTCGCATGGAATATCCCAAAACGCGTTCGCATCCAAAGCCTCTGCACCGGCAAAGCCGCCTACCGTACCGTGACGGGAAACGTGGGTTAACAGGGCCGGCACATCAATCCCCGCTTCGCGATAGACCGTGCCGCCATGGTCTTGAACGACAACCACCTTGGCACCGGCTTGTGCGAACAGTTTGGCCGCAATGCCGCCCACGTTGCCGAAGCCTTGCACAGCCACACGTGCCGTACTGATATCCATCCCGAGATGGCGCGCCGCTTCTACACCCACGGTGTACACACCGCGTCCGGTGGCTTCCCGGCGACCTAGCGAGCCGCCCAGATCAATCGGTTTGCCGGTCACCACGCCCGTTGCGGTGGCGCCTTCGTTCATGGAGTAGGTGTCCATCATCCACGCCATGATCTGCTCATTGGTGTTCACGTCCGGAGCGGGAATGTCTTTGGACGGTCCGATGATGATGCCGATCTCGCTGGTGTAGCGGCGGGTCAGGCGTTCCAGTTCTCCCATGGACAGAGTCTTGGGATCGACACGGATGCCGCCCTTGGCGCCGCCGTAGGGCACGTTGACTGCTGCGTTCTTCACCGACATCCAGGCCGACAGGGCCATGACTTCAGACAACGTGACATCCTGATGGAAACGTACGCCACCTTTGCCGGGTCCGCGGGAAGTATTGTGCTGAACGCGATAGCCTTCAAAGTGGGCCACGGTGCCATTGTCCAGCTGGATGGGTACGTCAACGATCAGCGCACGTTTGGGGCGCTTGAGCGTCTCTGCCCAACGGGCGAGGTGTCCCAGGTAAGGTGTAACGCGATCAACCTGCTGGAGGTAGATGCCCCAAGGACCGAGGTGATCGGCCTGAAGGTAGGAAGGCAGCGCATGGGTAGTGGCTGCGGGTTGCACGGGAAGCGTCGGGTGGACGCCGGGGTGTTGCGACATGAATGCTCCTTATGGTTGTCGTCAAGGCCCGCAATGTAGGCCTGCTCCGACGACCTGTCC
Source organism: Curvibacter sp. Hmag1.1 (assembly GCF_059769165.1). Taxonomy (NCBI): domain Bacteria; kingdom Pseudomonadati; phylum Pseudomonadota; class Betaproteobacteria; order Burkholderiales; family Comamonadaceae; genus Curvibacter; species Curvibacter sp. Hmag1.1. The sequence goes on along the minus strand of NZ_JBMBGX010000002.1, from coordinate 651,833 downwards.
AAGGCCGCTTCATATGCAAACTATGCAAAAAATTAATAGATTGTCAAATGCTCAGGTTGACGATGCGACCGGTGGGCTCTCCCAAGGTGTTGATAAATGGCCGCCCATTGAGGCTGGACTTGAGTGCATTCCCACTGGCGGCAAACTTCGCAGAGGTAGCCGCATACATCCGTACCAAAAAATCCTGGGTGGCCGGCGCTACGGCCGAACGTGCGGCGCGCAGCTGGCCCATGTACGTGGTGTCTTCCAGTGCAGTGCGGGTGCTGAGCTCGCGCACGTTTTCCCTTTTTGCCTGCACTTCCTGCTCAGCTTGCTCTGTCTGCTGCTGCAACGCCTCCACCTTGGTTTCGGCGTTTTCAGCCTCGCGCTTGGCCTGCTCCAAGCGCGCCTTGCTCAGCATAGCCTGTAGCGACGGTGTTGCGCTGGTAGTTGCAGTTATCGCCATGGCGCGAGGAAAGGGGTGTCAGGCGCTTACATTGAGGCGGGTGCCGATGACCTGCCCTTGGCCATTGACGACTGGTTTGCGTTCCGCCTCTTGTGGCTTGGCGGGCTTCTGCTCGCGGGCTGCTGCCTCACGTACGGCTTCGCGTTGGATAGCCTCGGTTCGCTTGGCAGCTTGCACCTGTTCGGGTTGCTGCACTTTGGCGCGGGTAATTTCCATACGGGCCTCCTGGGTCAGAAAGCCCGATTTTAGGAGGTGTATGCCCCGTTGATCAACCGAATAAAGGAGGGCGCTTCATGCTAAGCATGCGCACCCGCCCGAGGTTCAGGCGTTGAATTGCAGCGCTGCCAGTCCTGCATACACGCCCCCACGGGCCACCAATTCGGCATGCGTGCCTTGTTCGACCAGCACGCCGTGGTCCAGCACCACGATCAGGTCCGCCTTTTGCACCGTAGCCAAGCGGTGGGCAATGACAAGGGTGGTGCGGTCGCGCATGGCGCTTTCCAATGCGGCTTGCACCATGCGTTCACTCTCTGCGTCCAGCGCACTGGTGGCCTCGTCCAGCAACAGCAGGGGAGGGTTCTTCAGCATCGCGCGGGCAATGGCAATGCGCTGGCGCTGACCACCTGACAGGCGCACCCCTCGCTCACCCAGGAAGGTGTCGTATCCCTCAGGCAATGCTTCAATAAACTCGTGCGCAAAGGCAGCATGCGCGGCGGCCTTCACCTCGGCATCGCTAGCGTCAGGCTTGCCGTAACGTATGTTCTCCATCGCAGAGCTGGAAAAAATGACCGCATCCTGCGGCACGATGCCCACGCGTTGTCGCAAAGCGTCAAGTGCTTGCGAACGCGTCTCCACGCCATCCAAGGCGATGCTGCCGCTTTGCGGGTCGTAGTAACGCAGCAGCAGCTGGAACACTGTGCTCTTGCCGGCACCGCTTGGGCCCACGATGGCCACGGTCTGGCCGGGCTTCACATCAAGGCTGAAGTTCTGCAATGCCTGCTGGTGCGGGCGCGAGGGGTAGTGAAAATTGATTGCTTCAAATTTGATAGCGCTTCCCGCAGAAGGCATGAGCGCCAGAACAGGATTTGATGGTGAAGTAATCGGCGACTGGGTCCCTAGAAGTTCCATGAGCCGCTCTGTCGCACCCGCGGCACGCAGCAGGTCGCCATAGACCTCGCCCAGCACGGCGAAAGCACTGGCCAGAATGATCACGTACACCACCGTCTGTCCCAAGTGCCCCGCAGTGATGCGCCCTTCGGCTACCGCTTGCGTGCCCTGGTACAAGCCCCACAACAAAGCTGCGGAAGTGGCAATGATGATGAAAGCCACCAGGCCCGAGCGCATCAAGCTACGCTTGGTGGCAGTGGCAAAAGCGTTGTCGGTAGATGCCACAAAGCGCCCGGTTTCACGGCCCTCTGCGGTATAGCTTTGCACCACGGGGATGGCGTTAAGCACCTCAGCGGCAATCGCGCTGGAGTCTGCCACGCGGTCCTGCGACGCGCGGGAGAGCTTGCGCACCCTCCGGCCGAACCACAAGCTGGGCAGCACGATGAGTACCAACACCACCAAGACCTGCAACATGACCACCGGGTTGGTCCACACCAGCACTCCTAGCGCGCCTATGCCCATGACCGCATTGCGCAAGCCCATGGACAAGGAAGACCCCACTACGGTTTGCACCAGGGTGGTGTCGGCCGACAAGCGGGAGAGCACTTCGCCGGTCTGGGTGGTCTCAAAAAACTCGAGGCTTTGCTTGAGTACGTGGCCGTAGACCGCGTTGCGCAGATCGGCCGTCACGCGCTCCCCCAGCCAGCTCACCATGTAGAAGCGCGCCGCCGAAAACAGGCCCAGGGCCACCGCTACCCCGAACAGGGCTGCAAAGTGGCCACGCAGCGCCATCATCTGTGCGCCCTTGTCGGTCTGCACCAGGCCACCGTCGATCAGGCTGCGCAGAGCCACCGGAAACGCCAGCGTCGCACCGGCCGCCAGCACCAGAAACACCAGTGCCATGCCAATGCGGGCCCGGTATGGCCGCAAAAAAGGCAGCAAGCCGGAGAGCGATTTGGGGTTGGTCGATTTGGGGCGGTCGGAGGAGCTCATGGAGATTCAGGTGAGGGTGGGAGGCGCGGCTGCAAGGCGGGGCGAAAAAATAAAGAATATGCGTGCTTGGCGCCCGTAAGTATTGCGCAAGTAGCTATTGGTTTTATAGCGCCTGATTTTCGGTTTGTTTCACTTTGTTGCATAACTGCCGAGGTAAGCTCTAGGAAAAAATGCAGGAGGACAGATGGCATCCCAGGAAATGCAAGTTAACGGCATCACCGTACACATCGAAGGTCAGGGGCTGCGTACCGTGCTGATGCTGCATGGCTGGCCTGACACTTTGCGTGTCTGGGACGGCACGGTACAGGCCCTGCAGGCCCACCACCGCTGTGTGCGCTTGACCTTGCCGGGATTTGGTACCGCCGAAGGTGCGGCACCTACACCCACGGTGGACGAGATGGTGGCCTCGTTGCTAGCAGTTATCAACGCCGTCAGCCCCGGCGAGCCTGTGACACTGCTGCTGCACGACTGGGGTTGTATCTTCGGCTATGAACTGGCCATGCGCCATCCGGAGCGGGTGGCTGCCATCGTGGCGGTGGACATCGGTGATTACAACGCAGGTGCTTTTCTGGCGTCGCTGTCAGTCCGACAAAAGCTTTTTGTCGCCAGTTACCAGCTCTGGTTGGCGACAGCATGGGGCCTTGGTCGCTATGTTCATGGCGGCTTGGCCGACCGCATGACCCGCTTTATGGCGCGGACCATGCGCTGCCCTGTGCCTCCCGATCAGCTGCGCTGGACCATGAATTTTCCCTATGCCATGAGCTGGTTCGGCCTGCGCGGCGGGCTCAAAACGGGTCCGGTGAAACCCACGTGTCCGGTGCTGTACGTATTCGGGGAGCGCAAGCCCTTTATGTTCCACTCACCACGCTGGGTGCACACCCTGCGTGCCTCGGAGGATGGTGCGGCGCACGCACTGCGTTGCGGTCACTGGGTCATGCTGGACCAGCCTGAGGCCTTCCATGCCTTGCTATTGCGTTGGCTGGCAGGACGCGAGCGCCGCAAATCCAGCCGCTGAGCCTACAGTTTCAAAGTGGCGGCGTAACCCGTCATTTCCAGGTAGCCGCGGCCGACCAAACGGTTGTTACTGTCCCACACCTCGCTCAGGCCTTCCCAGTAAATGGCTCCGGTGGAGCCCCGGCTGTCAAGCTCCTGGTTGTCCAACACAGCCCTCACGGTGTAGTAGTCCGCCGGCGTACGCACCATCCACTCCACCGGATAGCTGGCCTGGCTGAGAGGGCTGGTCCAGCGCCTCAGCGGCTTGAACATTACTTCTCCACGTGTGAATCCAAAGCGCTGTCCGCTCCCGCTGCGAAACGACCCGCCATCCCACATCGCGTTGCCTGCCTGGTCCCTGAGTTGAAAGGCGGTGAGTGCACTTCCGTCAAAGAGGTTGATGCCTATCCAATCCCAGCCTACCGCCTGCGGGTGCAGCACTTCCTGGCTCCACTCGTGGTCCATCCAGGCGACGCTACCGCTTTGCAGCGTGTGGGCCTGGCCCTGCACTCGGATGCTGCCGCTGGTTTGCAACTGCGGCTGGCTGTAGTAGTAGCTGGCTTGTTTCTCTTCCGGGCCCTTGCGGGACAGCCCGTCCACCCCTTGCAGGAGAACAGGCTGGGTAGCCTGAAAGCGGAGTTGGATCGCAAAGTCTTTGCCCGCAATGTCCGCCTGCAAATCAGTCCCGGTGCGTCTAAGGCTCCAGTTGCGCAGGGTCACGTTGGTGTCTGTGCTGCTGGCGTGCGCCGTGTCGGCCGGGTTGGTGCCCGGCGCGTCGCCGGACCATCGAGCAATGCGCTGGTCGTGCCAGAGTTTTTTGCCGTCCACATCGGTCACCGCCGCATGGGCAAACAGCAGTTGCCGTGCGGCGAGTCGCGACTGCATGCCTTGGGTCGCGTCCACCCGGCTGCGAAAGAAAGTGACCTGAAAGCCCAGAAGGCGCGGCTTGTCTTTGGCGTCGCCTGGAGTGCCCGGCACCTGAGCCACCCCGGTCACGTACCACCACTCCGTCTTGAAGTCGTTGTGGCTGCCGGCGTCCCGCGGAAAGCGCAGAGTGGTGCGCGGCAATGCCTGCGCCGCAGGCAACAGGCCAGCCAACGCAGGTGCCAGCAGCAGTTGCCGACGACCCAATCCGGGGTGCTTCATGCGGCCTGCCGCTTTACCGCCCCACACCGCGCGCCAAACGCTGGGCGATGGTGAGCGAGGGCTTGCCGGAATAGGCATCCAGACGCTGCCCCATGGCCAGTTCCAGTTGGTCCAGGCGCACCTGGGTGGGCGGGTGGGTGCTGAGCTGCAGGCTGAACATTGGGTTGTCCGGTGCAGCGGTTCGCAGTCCCTGCAAGACGGCCACCAAACCATAAGGATCAAAGCCTGCGCGCGCAGCCAATGCGACGCCCACGCGGTCGGCTTCGAGTTCGTCACTCTGGTCCAGGCCTTTGGAATACATGTCTTTGCCCAACATCAACAGCTGCTCGTGCAACGCACCATTGGTTCGCTCACTGAGGCGGGCAGCGATGAGGCTGGTCAGCAAACCTGCCTGGGCACTTTTGCGCATGGCTTTAAGGTGGTGCTTGCCCACCACGTGCTGGATTTCATGCGCAAGAATGCCGGCCAGTTCCGACTCGTCGTTCAGGGCGTCCACCAGTCCTTTGGTCACAAACACATAGCCCCCGGGAGCCGCGAAGGCATTGAAGCCCGCGTCGTCCAGTACCCCGAAAGTCCAAGGCAGGTCCGGCCGGGCAGATTGCAGGGCAATCCAGCGACCCAGCCGGTTCACGTAGCGTTGCAACGCCAAGTTGGGTAGCAGTGGTTTCGCGCCAAGCAAAACAGCAGCCAGTTGCTTGCCCATTTCGATTTCTTTGGCTTCGTCAATCTGCTCGATGGATTGGCTGAACAGACTTGCAAGATCCCCTGAGTTGGTCGCTACTGAGTGTTGGGCCCCCGTTGCAGGGGCAGGTGCCGCAGTGCCTTGCTTCAGCAGGTTTTGAAACAGATTGCCCAGCGCCTTTCCGGGCTCCTCAGCATGTACAGCAGGCAGGGCACAAAGTAACGAAAGAGCCGCCACGCCGAGCGCGCGCGCGATGGTGCCGTAGTGAGTCGTGCGCATCAGTTGTTGCTCTCCATACGACGGCCTGCAGGACCTGCCGGTGGTGTCGGCGGAGCGGGGACTGGCAAGGGTTCTACCGCTTGCACCTGCAAGGCAGCGCTGTCCGCAAATCGTCTGGCTTGGGTGGCGTCCTGGCGCTGGCCTTCCAGCTGTGCCAGCGCCGCCGTGTTGGGCTGTGCGTTGGCAATATCTTCTGCGCCCAATCCCCGGATACCTACGGTGGTCGAGGCGGTGCTGTTGTGGGACTGCGCGCTACCGCGGTTGAAAAAGTTGGTCAGCCCCCGTAGCGCGCCCGTTGCAGTGGCGGCCACGCTGCTTTGTTCGGAAGGGCTGCTCACATCAAACAAATGCATCCAACCGGTGGTGCCATTGGCCGTGCGTACTTGCACATAGGGGCCTTGGCGTACCGGCAGGCGTGTGAGTGGGGTTTGTGCAGGCAGGCTGGCCAAAGTGCCCGCTGTATCTGCGGGCGCATCCCGCAAGGTGCTGGGCCGCTTGGTGATCAGTGCGTCGTTCTGCGCCAGGGTCGGGAATGCGATTGCACCGGCCAAGGCCAGTAGCAAAGCGCGTACGAGTGTGATGTGTGACATGGAAAGCATTGTCAGGGATGCGTTGCTGCACCGCAATCCGCGGTTGATTCCTTTTGCTAGCCCTTAGTCCGGGTGCGCCTGGGTTTCGGGGTCCGGTACCTCGCCGATGGCTTTGCGCGTAACAGCGGCTTGGGCCAGCAGCCAGTCGCAGAAGGCCTGAATTTCCGGGCGGCTGCTGTTGCGAGCGCCGACCAAAAGCCAATAGACCATGGGCGTGTCAATGCGGCCGCCGGGCAGTACCTCCACCAAGTCGCCACTCGCCAGGCTGTCCGCCACCAGCGGCATGCGTGCCAGCGCGATGCCTTGGCCGGTCAGTGCGGCCTGAGCGATCTGGTGCGCGTAGTTGAAATACATCCAGCGCTTGGGTTCCAGCCGGGGTTGTTGGTTGAGCTCCAGCCAACGCCTCCAAGTGAGCCACTCCAGGTTTTGCACGCGGTGGGTGTCGCTGGCCTCCAACAGGGCAAAGCGGGCCAGGTCTGCAGCCTTGCGCAGCGGGGCGCCGCTTTTGAGTAACCATGGGCTGGCTACCGGGGTGAGCTGCTCGCCGAACAGGCGCACTGCGTCGGAGTTCACCCCGCCGGGCTGGGTGTAGCGGATGGCGAGGTCCACATCGCTGGTGTCCAGATCCACGGGGTTGTCCGTGGCGTCGATGCGGATGTCGATGTCGGGATATTCCGCCTGAAAGGCCTCCAGGCGCGGGATCAGCCACATGGAGGCGAACGAGGCCCAGGTCGAAATGGCCACACTTTTACGCCCCGCGGTGCGCCGGATTTGCCGCACGGCGGAGTCGATGCGCTCCAGGGAAGGCACTGCTGCACGCAACAATTGCCCCCCCGCACCGGTGAGCTCCACGGCCCTCGTGTGGCGCAAAAAGAGGGGTACCCCCACCTCATCCTCCAGTGCCTGGATCTGCCGGCTCACAGCACTCTGCGTGAGGGCCAATTCCTCGGCAGCCGCCCTGAAATTCAGGTGTCGGGCCACGGCTTCCAGTGCGCGCAGGTGGCCGACAGCGATCGGGCGGGTACGCAGGCGGATCTCGGTATTCGGGGCGATGGCATCAGACATGGCGGGAGGCTCGCAAAATGCAATTCATGCGTAAATGGAATGAATAGCATAGCCCGATTTCATTGGACGGGGAATGCGGGGCGGGAGGATCATCCGTTTGCCCATCCACACTTTTCAAGGAGTTTTCCATGTCATCGCAAAGCCCGTCTTCCTCTTCCTCGCTGCAAGAATTCGTGTCTGCCTCCCTGTCCGGCGTGAACCTCGCCGCACCGGCAGCACCCGGTGTGGATGTCGCGATGGGCAAGGTGGCGCTCTGCGAGAACACCCGCTGGACTCTGCCGCAAGGCCGCGCGGTGACCCTGAAGCCCCGCACCGCCGGCGTGCTGCGCGTCATCAGTGGTCGCGCCTGGGCGACGCTGGACGTGTCGCGCAACACACCGGTTACAGAGACCGGTGACCACTTTGTGGCGCTGGGCCATGATCTGCAACTGCGTGCCGGGCAGCGCGTGGTGGTGGAAGCTTGGGCCTACAAAGGGCAGGATGGCATTCAGCTGCAATGGGTGCCAGCGCCGGAAAATTGCGCGGCCAGCCGTTGGCAAGTGGCCGTCGTGGACCCGGTGTGTGACATCGGTCATGGCATGGCTTTGGTAGCTCGTGCCATGTGGCGACTGGTGGCAGGTTTGGCCGGTTATGCCGAATATCTGACGGCAGGCCGCGGCCGGGTGTTGCGCGGTTTGGAGTCCAACGCTCCCTGAGCGCTTGCGACTCCGGTGCGCTTCAGGTGCTTTGCCGTACCTGGAGCGCGTAGCCCAGGTTCACCGCTTCGCTGGGCACGGTATCGCCCTGCATCAGTCGGATCAGCATTTGCGCAGCTGCATGGCCGATTTCGGCACGCGGGGTGCGCACGGTGGTGAGTGGCGGCACCATCTGGTCACTGCCGGTCAGGTCATTGAAGCCGGCAATGGCCACACGCTGCGGGACTGCAACGCCCGTACGCATGGCCGCCAGCAAAGCGCCTTGTGCCAGGTCGTCGTTACAGAAGAATATGGCGTCCACCGGTGGCGTCTGCCCCATGATCTGCTCAAACATGCGAGCCCCCAAGCCCAACGAAGAGGGGGCTGGGTTGAGCCACTCCAGTACTTCGTCATACAGACCGGCCTCTTGCAAGGCACTGCGCCAGCCCTGCAGGCGTTGCAGGGTCCGCGGGTCCAGCTGGGCCGCGGCAAAGGCAATGCGCCGGTAACCCTTGCTTATCAGGTGGCGGGCCATGTCGCGGCCTGCATCCATTTGCGAAAAGCCTACGCAATGGGCGCCTTGCGGGGCCTCGGTGGTCATCAGGTGGACGCAGGGCACCCCGCTTTGTGCGATCAACTGTCGGGTGGTGTCATGGCGCTCCAGTCCGGTCACGATCAGGCCGGCTGGGCGGTGCAGCAGCTGCTCGCGCAACAAACTTTCTTCTTCACTGGGGTCGTAGTGGGTAATACCGATCAGGGTTTGAAAACCGGCTTGCCTGAGCGTTTGCTGCAATGCCTCCAGCAAGTCCACAAACAAGGCGTTGGACAGCATGGGGATGAGCACAGCCACATGGCTGCTCTGGCCTGAGGCCAGGGCGCGCGCGGCAGGGTTGGGCACATATCCCAGCGTGTCTGCTGCAGCGCGCACTTTGGCCACCAGGTCGGGCGCCACCGCGCGCTCCCCCCGCAATGCGCGCGACACGGTGATGGGGCTGACGCCGGCCAACTGCGCCACATCGGACAGGGTGACGCGGCCTGTGGCGCGCGGCCGGAGAGGGTTGTTCATGGCCTAGGGAAACTACTGAATGGGTTTTTGAAATCTTCTCATAGGATAGCGCTATCCGAAAGCGATGGATCAGGGTAGTAACCCGCATCGTTCTAAGTAGCGGCACTTTGCGCATGTATTTGTGGAATGCCGCCATTTTTTGAAGACTATTGGATAGCGCTATCCAAAAAAATGGAAGCTATGAAATCAATTGTGATCATGGGGGTGGCCGGGTGCGGCAAGTCCAGCGTCGGTGCCCGGGTGGCAGCGGCGACCGGCATGCCGTTGGTGGAAGGGGACGACCACCACAGCCCGGCCAACCGCAGCAAGATGCAGCAGGGCATTGCGTTAACGGATGCCGACCGCGAAGGCTGGCTCGCCACCTTGAGCGAGCAAATCCGCCTGCATCCGCAGGGTGCGGTGGTGACCTGCTCTGCGCTCAAGCGCACGTACCGTGACCGGCTGCGCGCGGCAGCACCCGATTTGCTGTTTGCATTTCTCGAGATCAGTCGAACGGATGCCCAAGCCCGCGTGACCGCCCGGGCAGCCAGCCACTTTTTCTCTACCAGCCTGGTGGACAACCAATTTGCCACCTTGCAGTCCCCCACCGGTGAAGCCGGTGTGTTGACCCTGAACGCCATGCAGCCCTTGGACGACTTGCAGGCTGCCGTGACTGCATGGCTCGCAACCTACGAGGAAACTTTATGAGTGCCCCCCATACGCCGGACACACCGGTCCGCAACAGCGGCTTTGTCCGTACCACCAACGTGCTGATGGCGATCTGCCTGGGTGTTATGGCTTTGGCGGTGTTCGTCAACGTCGTATTGCGTTATGGCTTTGGCAGTGGGGTGGCTGCGAGTGAAGAGTTGTCGCGCCTGCTGTTTGTCTGGATGGTGTTCATTGGTGCCACGGCGGCCTACCCGGCCGGTGAACACATGGCATTCACCAGCCTTTTGGCAGCATTGCAAAAACGACCCAAAGCACTGGCCTTTATGACCCTGTTGATTCGTCTGTTGGTGTTGCTGGCTTGCGGGTTGTTGGGCCGTGGTGCCTGGCAGCAGGTGGTGGTCGGGATGGACAGCACCTCGGTCGTGCTGGGCTATCCGAATGCATTGCTTCCCCTGCCCGCGCTTTTGTGCTCCTTGTCCATCGGCGCCATGGCGCTGTGGGAGTTGATTCAACGTGCCCCGCTGGACCTGGGCCACACCGCCGACGTGGAGTAAGGCCATGAGCAACGAAGGACTCTCATTTATTGTTTTCTCCGTAGGCATGCTGGCCCTCATGGGTATCGGCATGAACATGGGCTTGGCGCTGGTACTGACTGGTGCCGGCATGGCTTGGGTGCTGGATTTCTGGGACACCCAGTTGCTCGCGCAAAACCTGGTGGCGGGGGTGGATAGCTTCCCCCTGTTGGCGGTGCCTTTTTTCATTCTGGCTGGCGAGCTGATGAACAGTGGCGGCATCAGCCGGCGCATCATCACCATGGCCCAAGCCTGGGTGGGGCATATCCGCGGTGGCTTGGGCTTTGTTGCCATCGGTGCGGCGGTCATGATGGCCAGCATGAGTGGCTCGGCCTTGGCCGACACCGCAGCACTCGCCACCATCCTGATGCCCATGATGCGCCAGCAGGGTTACCCCATGCACACCTCTGCGGGGCTGTTAGCGTCGGGCGGCATCATCGCGCCCATCATTCCGCCCAGCATGCCGTTTGTGATTTATGGTGTGACTACCAACACGTCCATCTCGGCCTTGTTCCTCTCCGGCATCGTGCCAGGTTTGATCATGGGCGCGGGATTGATCGTGGCCTGGAAGCTGGTGCTGCGCAACATCGAGTTGCCCGAAGGGCAGCCGCTGCCCATGCGTGAACGCCTGCAGGCCACGCTGAAAGCCTTCTGGGCCATGCTGATGCCCGTCATCATCATCGGCGGCATGAAGTCGGGTGTGTTTACGCCCACCGAAGCTGCCGTCGTGGCGGCGTTTTATGCCCTCGTGGTGGCCTTGTTGGTTCACCGCGAAATGAAGGTCGCAGAGGTTTACGGGGTGCTGGTCCGGGCTGCCAAGACCACTGCCATCGTGATGTTCTTGTGCGCAGGGGCTCAGGTGGCCAGCTACATGATCACCCTGGCGGATTTGCCCAGTGTGCTCTCCGGCTGGTTGGGCCCCTTGGTGGAGAGCCCGCGCCTGTTGATGCTGGTGATGATGTTGGTGTTGATCCTCGTGGGTACCGCGCTGGACTTGACGCCCACCATCCTGATTTTTGCGCCGGTGATGTTGCCCATCGCCGTCAAGGCCGGTATTGACCCCGTGTACTTCGGGCTGATGTTCGTGCTCAACGGCGCCATCGGGCTGATTACACCGCCCGTGGGCACGGTGCTCAACGTGGTGGCCGGGGTAGGGCGTTTGCCGCTGCACCGCGTGGTGCAGGGTGTGAATCCGTTCCTGATCACCTACACGCTGATTTTGTTTCTCTTCGTGCTTTTCCCGCAGATCGTGACCGCGCCGGTGGCGTGGATGCGCTAAGCGTTTTTCCCTTTCGCAACACAACAACACTTACTCTGGAGACATACCATGAAAGCTTCCCCCCAACTGTTCCGTCGCGCCGTTCTGGCCGTGGCTGGTGCTGCTGTATTCAGTGCCGCGCTGCCTGCATTGGCCCAAGACATCAAGCCCCGCCTGATTCGCTTTGGCTACGGCCTCAATGAGCAGAGCAACCAGGGCCGCGCTGCCAAGGTGTTTGCCGAGGCCGTGGAGAAAGCGTCCGGCGGCAAGATGAAGGTTCGCACCATCGGTGCCGCCGCTCTCGGACCCGACGTCCAGATGCAAAACTCCCTGATCGGGGGCGCGCAGGAAATGATGGTCGGGTCAACCGCCACCCTGGTGGGCATCACCAAGGAAATGGCACTGTGGGACACCCCTTTCCTGATCAGCAACGCCAAGGAAGCGGACGCACTGCTGGATGGCCCGGTCGGCGACAAGATCCGCAATAAGCTCCAGGACAAAGGCCTGGTCGGTCTGGCCTATTGGGAAAATGGTTTCCGTAACCTGACCAACAGCAAACGCGCCATCAACAAGGTGGAAGACCTGGAAGGCATCAAGTTGCGTGTGATGCAGAACAACGTCTTCCTCAACAGCTTCAAGACGCTGGGTGCCAACGCCGTACCCATGGCCTTCTCAGAGCTCTTCAGCGCACTGGAAACCAACACGGTAGACGGCCAGGAAAACCCCTTCAACACCATCTTGTCGAGCAAGTTCTACGAGGTGCAGAAGTACGTGACCGTGACCAACCACGTCTACAGCCCCTGGATCGTTCTGGTGAGCAAAAAGTGGTGGGATCAGTTGTCCAAGGATGAGCAAAAAATCCTGAGTGATGCTGCCAAACTGAGCCGCGACTTCGAGCGCAAAGACACCCGCGAGGAAGCCGCCAAGGCCGTGGCTGACTTGAAGGCCAAGGGCATGCAGATCAACGAGTTGTCGCCCGCCGAGTCTGCCCGTATGCGCGACAAGCTCACCCGTGTGTACGCCTCCATTGGCGCAGATATCGGCATGGATCTGTGGAATGAAGCGCAGGCCGAGCTGGTGAAAATCCGCGCCAAAAAGTAAGTGTTGTCAGTGGGCGGTGAAGGCCGGCTTACCAGTCTTCCTTCACCGCCATCACTGCGTCCCGCCCGGCAGCAGCGCGACCGGACAACCAGGCGGTCAGCGTCCCCGCCGCAATCACGGCAGCTCCCAGCGCTGCCAGCCGGCCCCTAGGCAGGGCTAGCTCCATGGTCCAGTGGAAGCTCTGCGGGTTGACCACATGCACCAACACCACGGCGACTGCCAGGCCCAGCGCGATGCCGGCCAATGCGCCCAATGATGTCCACGCAGCGCCCTCCATGGCCACCACCCGCAGAATCTGCCGACGCGTGAGCCCCAGGTGCACCAGCAGCCCGAACTCCTTGCGCCGTGCCAGCACCTGCGCACTGAAGCTGGCCGCCACCCCGAAGAGCCCGATGGCAATGGCCACAGCCTGCAGCCAGTAAGTGACTGCAAAACTGCGGTCAAAAATCTTCAAGCTGGTCGCGCGTATCTCGCGGGCGGAGCCGAATTCCAGCAGCCTGCCGGCCTCGCCACCGGGCGTGCCGGCTAGGCGGTCGGCCAGGCTGCGCATGGCGCTCTGCAGGGCCTCGGGGGACGCGCCTTCCTCCAGCCAGAACGCCATGTCATTGACCCGCGTGTCCCGGGTCCAACGCAAGTAATCCGCGCGGTCCAGGGTAATAGTGCCGCTCTGGCGTGCATAGTCCCGCCAGACGCCTGCTACAAAAAAAGGAGCTGCTTGCGCATATTCCGCGGGCGCCAGGGCCTGATTTGGCTTGAAGGCCAGAGACAGGGCCGGGAAAGGTTCCCCCACCCTGGCGCCGTACAAATCCACCATCGCCTCACTCACATAAATGGCGATGCTCCCCTGTGGGACCTTGGCTACGTCTCCCACCAAGGGCAGATTCAGCTGGCTACTCTGCGGGTCCCGCAAGGGGCGGGCAATCAGCGCTACGGCAGGTTTGGCCGAGTCCAGGGAAAGGTTCAGGATGCGTTGGTTGGTGGCGCGTGCCACTCCGGGCAGGGCGCCGGCTTGGTCCACAAAGGCGGGGTCCAGGTACGCGGTGTCCAGCGCGGTGCTGCTGGTGGCGGTGCGCAGGTACAGGTCAGCGGGCAGCACCTGGTCCAGCCAGTCCATCACCGAGCCGCGAAAGCTGGCCACCATCACGGTAAGGGCCACGGCCAGGCTCAGGGCCGCGACAACGCCACTCACGGCAACCGCCGCACTCTCGCGCACGCGCCGGGCGCGCTCTACGGCCAGCTGAGGCAACAGCTGGCGTGTCAGAAGCGGTGCCACGCGGTTGAGCACCACGCCCACGAGCGCAGGCAGGCTCATAATGCCGCCCAGCAGCAGGGCCGCCACACTCAGGTAGGCGGCCAGCGGCATATCCCACACCGGGGGCAAGAGGGCTAGCAGACCGCCCGCCGCCAGCAACGTCGCGCCCCAACGCACACCGCTGCCACCGCCTTGGCTGTGCCCCAATCCCTTCAGGGTTTGGGCGGGTGGCAAGGCTTGGGCCAGTCGGGCAGGGCCCCATGCGCCGAGCAAAGCTGCGGCAGTGCCCAGTGCCCCAAATACCAGCGCAGCCCAAGGGCTCCATTGCAAGGCTGGTGTGGCGCCGCTGAAGTAACCGCCACCCAAGTCGCCACCCAACAAGCGCAGGGCCAGGGCCGCTAATGCAGTGCCCAGCAGCAGACCGAGCGCGCTGCCGAAGGCGCCCAAAGCAGCGGCTTCCCACAACACCAATTGCAGACGTTGCCGACCGGTCAGGCCCAGCACCGCCAGCAAAGCAAACTGCTGCGAGCGCCGCGTCACGCTCAAGGCGAGCACCGAAAACACCAGAAAGCCGCCGGTAAACAAGGCCACCAGCGCCAGCACCGTCAGGTTCACCCGATAGGCGCGTGAGAGATTGCTGACCCGGGTGACCGCATCGCCAGGCTCGCGCAGTGTGGCACCTGCCGGCCAATCGGCCTCGCTTTGCAGCCGTTGCACCAAAGCCTTGCGGTCAACCCCGGCGCGCAGACGCAGGTCGACCCGCGTTATGCGTTCTCCCAGGCCGAAAAGGTCTTGCACAGCCGCAATATCCATCACGGCCAGCGCTCCGCCGCCCGCCGCCACGCTGCCCGCCACCCGCACCGCTTGCATGCGCAAGCCAATCTGCAACTGCAGCGTGTTGCCACCTAGGGACTGGCGTGCCAGCGGATTCAAAAAAACGGTATCGGGCGCGAAGAAGGACAGTCTGTCTGTGCCTTCGGCCTTGTCCGGCCGCGGCAGCAAGTCCGGGGCCATGGCTGCCACTTGCAGAGGGTCTATGCCGATCACCCGCAGCAGCGTGCGCTTGGGCTCGGCGCTGGAGTTGGTACTTGTGGTGGACGAGGCGGGCAGGGCGTACGTGCTGATTTCCAGCACCGGTGAGGCCAGCGCAATGTCCGGATCGCGCTGCAAGCGGCCCCATAGTTCAAGAGGCACGCCCTCGGTGCTGTTGGCGCTGCGCAGCTCCAGGTCAGGCTGGCCGCCCACCGAGCGCACTGCCTGCGAAAACTCGTCCAAGGCAGAGGCGTTGATCAGGTGCACCGAAAACGCCAGCGCGACCCCCAGCATCACCGACACCACCGCTGCCGCATTGCGCCAAGGATGCTGGCGCAGCTCCTGCCAGGAGAAGCTGCAAAGTAGGGGCCACAAGGGCCCGGCGGGGCGCCGGAAGTTCTGGAACATGGGGCGATTGTGCAATTTCACCGATACCGCAGGCTCTATAGTGGAGATCGGACAGTTGCCAACAACAAAGCACAGGGAGCGGGCATGCGGGTCATGGTTTTGGGCGGGTACGGGAATTTCGGCGCACGTATTTGCCGGGCATTGGCGGGGTCACCCTCCATAGAGCTGCTGGTTGCCGGCAGGGACGGGCTCTCGGCACAAAATTTTGCGGAAACCATACCCGCACGGGACCGTGCCCGTGGTGTGGCGGTGGATATGCACAGTCCCGATTTCTCACGGGTCTTGGTCGATTTGAACGTTGAATTGCTGATTCACACCGCAGGCCCCTTTCAGGGTCAGCATTACTCGGTGGCGCGTGCTTGTGGGCAAGCCGGCGCACACTACATCGATCTGGCGGACGGGCGGCGTTTTGTGTGCGATTTCGCACCGGCCTTGGACGCGGAATTCAAAGTGCTAGACCGCGTAGCCATCTGTGGCGCCAGCACAGTGCCTGCGTTGTCGTCAGCCGTGGTGAATGCACTCTGTGGCGGATGGCAAGCTATAGAGACCATCGACATTTGCATCGCTCCCGCCCAGACCGCTCCACGGGGCGTGGCCACCATGCGGGCGGTGCTCGGCTATTGCGGGGAAGCGATTCAGGTCTGGCGCAACGGACAGTGGCAGTCGCTCACCGGTTGGGGCGATCCGCAGCCTGTAGAAATACGCGGCTTGAAGGCCCGCCTTGGTTCGCCCTGTGATATCCCGGACCTGGAGCTATTTCCTTCGCACTACGCCGTGCGCAATCGTGTCGAATTCCGTGCGGCCGTAGAAGTGACCTTGGCGCAGAGAGTATTTGCCGCCATGGCTTGGCTGCGTCGGCATCGGGTGTTTCCCAATCCCGCTGTTCTTGCCGGGGCCCTGAACGCGGGTGCAAAGTGTTTTGACCCCTTTGGCTCGGCGTTGGGTGGGATGGTCGTCCGGGTTTCCGGGACGGGTGTGGATGGCAACTCCCTGAAACGGTCCTGGCACATTGCAGCGGACCATGACCATGGGCCGGAAATTCCTTGCTTGGCCGCCATTCTGCTGGCCCGGAAACTGGCTTCAGGTCAGCGCTTCACGGCGGGGGCTTACCCTGCCATGGGCCTTTTGGCCTTGGATGAATTCAGCCCAGAGTTTGCAAAATGGGGCATGGTGACTCAGGTCGTAGAGGAGCGTTGAGGCCATGGCTCACGGCACATTTGAGTTTCAGATGCCCGCTCCGTCAGCAGTGGTGTTTGATGCATTTCACTACCACGCATGGCGGCTACGCTGGGACTCATTGGTCAAGAACACGCGGGTTGAAGGTGGTGCTCCGTGTCCCTCGGTCGGGGTGGTTACGGTCAGCGGTGGCAAGGGCTGGATGCAAAGCTTATCCATGCACACCCGATTCGTCAGCTACTCGCCCCCCTCATTAGCGGCTGCGACCATGGTGGGGACCGCATTTCCATTCTCGCGTTGGGCCGCTTCCATGCGCCACAGGGACAGTGGGGAAGGTCGTTCCATTCTTTTGTACACCTACACACTGGAAGCCGGTCCCGGGTTTCTGATGCGATGCATCGAACCTTTGATTGACGCCGTTTTCAGGTACCAGACGCGGAAGCGCTTTGCGCGTTTGCAGTCGTTTTTGGCCCAACATGCTTCTGACGTAGAACAGTGGCAAGCCGGAGGAAGACGCAATGTCTCTTTCTGATCGAAATTTGCTGCGCTATAGCTTGGTGTTGGTGTGGCTACTCACCGCAATTTGCAGTGTGTGGGAGTTGGAAGGGCAGAGCCGCGCGTTGTTGCTTGCAGGTGGCATTGCGGATCCGCTTCTTGCCAATGTCTTGGTGTGGAGTGGCGCTGCGCTAGACCTGATTCTTGGCGTGCTCTTGTGGTGGAAACCGCGCCGCCGTGTCTTTCTTGCAGCACTTATTGCCATGTTGCTCATGACAGTTGTCGCTACGCTTCTGACACCGGCTTTGTGGTTGCATCCTTTGGGGCCCCTCTCCAAAAATTTGCCCATTGCAGCCATCCTTTTTGTTTTGATGAGGAGTACCAAATGAGTGGCTTTTTGCTGGTCAAGTGGATCCATATCCTGTCCAGCACAGTTCTGGTTGGTACCGGCTTTGGCACCGCGTTCTACATGTTTTTCGTGAACCGCAGCGGGGTCGTTGCAGCACAGGCGGTGGTGACCCGATTGGTTGTTCGCGCCGACTGGTGGCTTACCACGCCCGCAGCGGTGGTCCAGCCGGTGACAGGGTTCATGATGGTCTATCTCGCGGGGTACCCCTGGGACTCGCCTTGGCTGGTGGTGTCTTTTGCGCTTTACCTGATCACCGGTGCCTGCTGGATGCCGGTGGTCGGTTTGCAGATCCGCATGGCGGCTCTCGCCAAAGAGGCCCATGAGAATGGGCAGCCCTTGCCCGGGGAGTACTGGGACCATGCCCGCCGTTGGGAAGCCTTGGGCTATCCGGCCTTTGTGGCCATGCTGGCCGTGTTCTATCTCATGGTCCATAAACCGGTTCTTTGGGGCTAGCGCGTGCAGCCATGGGCTGAAAGCCTACAATCACGGCTTCCACCGGGGGTGTCCGTCACAGGACTGAGAAATACCCCATGTACCTGATCTGGGTTATGCCAGCGTAGGAAGTGTGAGAAGCCAGAGTCCCGTTTGCGGATGCAGGTTTTTGATGCAGCCTTCGCCGGCGCATTGAAAGAGAGCACACCATGCAATACGGGATTTTTTCGTTTCTGAAGACCACTCTGGGCGCCGCCTTTTTAGCCGCTGGTCTTACCGCTGGCCTCACCGCTGCACATGCTGCCGACCTGCGTGTACTGACACACAGCTCCTTCACCGTCCCCAAGCCATTGCTGGCCCAGTTTGAAAAAGAAAATGGCGTGAAGCTGCGAATCACCAAAGCGGGTGATGCCGGCGAGATGCTCAACAAGCTCATCCTCACCAAGGCCAACCCGATTGCCGACGTGGTGTATGGCATTGACAACGCTTTGGCCCCCAAGGCACTGGCGGCTGACGTGCTGGAAGCCGGTGCCCCAGTTGCGGCCGGCCGCAAACCCGTGGCTGAATTGCCCGCGCCCCTGGTGCCGGTGGACTACGGCTATGTCACCCTGAACTACGACAAAGCCTGGTTCGCCAAAAACGGTGTGGCCTTGCCCAAAACCCTGGACGACTTGACGCAACCGGCCTACGCCAAATTGCTGGTCGTGCAAAACCCGGCCACCAGCAGCCCCGGCTATGCGTTTTTGCTCTCTACCATCGCCACCTTGGGCGAAGACAAGGCCTTTGATTTCTGGGCCAAGCTGCGCGCCAATGGCCTGAAAGTGGCCAAGGGCTGGACCGAGGCCTACTACACCGAGTTCAGCCAGAACGGCGGCAAGCACCCCATGGTGGTCAGTTATGCCACCAGCCCGGCGGCCGAGCTGTTCTACAGCAAGACCAAATTGGTCGAACCACCCACCGGCTCCTTGAGCTTGCCGGGTGCGGTGTTCCGCCAAGTCGAAGGCGTGGCGCTGGTCAAGGGCGGCAAAAACCGCGCCGCCGCCGAGAAGTTTGTGGACTTCATGCGTTCTGCCCCTGTTCAAACCGGCATGCAAACCGAAATGTGGATGTTCCCCGCCGAAGCTGGTGTGGCCAAGGCTGAGGCCTTCAAGTTCGCGCCTGAGCCCACGGCGTTCAGCGCCCCTTCGGATGCGGACATTGCGGCCAAGGGCGCAGAGTGGGTGGCGCGCTGGACCAAGGCGGTCTTGAAGTAAGTGCTGTCACGGTGCGCGGTGCGTGGAGCGTAAAGGCGGGATGCAAGCTGTAGCGAGGCGGTCCGGCGTCTTTGCGCGCTGGTGGCTGGCAGCAGTGCCCCTCGCGTTTCTCGCTGTGGTCTTGGTAGCGCCGGCGCTGCGCTTGGTCGCGGAGGGTTGGGGTGTAGAGAGCTTGTGGGCACCTTGGCAGGATGACTATTTGCGCGGGCGCCTGCTTTGGTCACTGGCGCAAGCGGCTCTGACCTGCGTTGCTACTTTTCTGCTGGGCTTGCCCATGGCTTGGGTGCTGGCACGCTGGGAGTTCCCCGGTCGGTCACTCCTGTTGCGAGGGCTGATGCTGCCCTTTGTGGTGCCGACTCTAGTGGCTGCCATGGGGGTGTTGGCGCTTGCAGGACCGAACGGTTGGCTCCCCCGCTGGGGTGGGCCGGACCTGCAGGGCACACCCTGGCTGCTGCTGTACGGCAACCTGTTTTTCAACCTGTGTGTGGTGGTGCGTGCCGGCGTCGATGCGCTTTCCAGTGTGAGTGCCGCGCGAGTGGCCGCGGCCCGCAGTCTGGGGGCCACACCCTGGCGGGCTTTCTGGCGGGTGGAGTGGCCGGCCGTTGCGCCGTGGTTGGCCTCCGCCCTGTGCCTGGTGTTTCTGTATTGCTTCTCGGGGTTTGGTCTGGCCTTGGTGCTGGGCGGGCAGGACTACGCCACCGCCGAGGTCGAGATCTACACCTTGGTCGCCCACGAGCTGCAGCTCGGGCAGGCCGGTGTGCTGTCTTTGTGGATGCTGGCACTCACCGCCATCGTGGCCTGGGGCTATGCCTTCATGGAGCGCCGTTTGGCCACACCCGCGCGTGCAGACGCCATACCCCGCCGCCGCCCGCAGGGCTGGGCCGCTTGGGGGACAGTGGTCGCTGTTGTGTTGATATGGATGCTTATTTGTGCTGCGCCGCTCGTCAGCATTGCGCGAGGCGCTATGAATTCAGGAGCAATCGCGTGGACCGTGTTGACCGATGAAGACACACTCTTGGCCTTGTCCAACACCGCGCAATTCTCCGCACTGGCGCTGGCGCTGGCTACTGGCTTGGGGCTGGCTCACGCCTTGGCCGCGCAGCGCGTGCTGTGGCTGCGCACGCTGGTGTTTCTGCCCTTTATCGTGTCACCGGTGATGGTGGCATTTGGATTGCTGCTGCTGTACCCGCAGTGGAGCGGCAGCTTCGGGGTGCTGGTAGCGGCGTATGCGTTGTTGGCCTATCCCTTCGTCGCCAAGTCGCTAGCCGCGAGGCTAGACAGCCTGCCCGCGCACTACCTGGAGGCCGCGCGCAGCTTGGGCGCAAGTCCGTGGCGCTGCTTCTGGCGGGTGACCTTGCCATTGCTGGCACCGGCCTTGCGCCGGGGAATGGCATTTGCCGCTGCCACCGCAGTGGGGGAGTTTGCGGTCAGCCTGTTTTTATCGCGCCCTGAGTGGGCCACGCTCACCACCCTGATCTACCAGCATCTGGGCAAACCGGGGGCGGACAATCTGGCAGCTGCACAAGTGTTGGCCTGTGTGTTGATGGGGCTAGCTTTGCTGGCCTTTGTGTTGATTGAATGGCCCACGGATGAGGACGAAGCGCGTGCTTGAGCTGCTGAACATTTCCAAACAATGGGCACCGCCGCGCGGTGCGCCGAAAGCCTTGCTGCGTGGTGCATCGGTGGCAGTGGCCGCTGGCGAAACCGTGGCCTTGCTCGGACCCAGCGGCAGCGGCAAAAGCACCTTGTTGCGCATTGCGGCCGGGCTGGAGCAGGCGGATGCCGGCATGGTGCGCATGGATGGCGCAGACATTTCTGCCACACCGCCCGAGCGGCGCGGCTTTGCGCTCATGTTCCAGGATTTCGCCCTGTTCCCGCACCTCAACGTGCAGGACAACGTAGCGTTCGGGCTGGTCGAGCAGCGCATACCCAAAGCGGCTGCGCGCGATCAAGCGCGGGCCATGTTGGCGCGCTTCGGCTTGTCGGCCTACGCTTTGTCCAAAGTCTGGCAACTCTCCGGCGGCGAGCAACAGCGCGTGGCGCTCGCCCGTGCGCTGATCACCCGCCCCCGGGCCCTGCTGCTGGACGAGCCTTTCTCAGCGCTGGATGCTGACTTGCGCTTGCAATTACGGGACGAATTCAAGGCCCATATCGCTGAACACCGGATGGCTACCTTGTGGGTCACGCATGACGAGTCGGAGGCGCGGGCAGTGGCCGCGCGAGGATACCGGCTGCAGGAAGGACTACTTGTTCAGCAGTGGTAAGAGGTGATTGGGCGGCCCTAAGGGGCCGTCTTTTCGAGCGGCTTGATGCTGTCCTTGAGCACCTGCGGCGGGTAATAGGCCGCGAAGCCTTTGTGCACAGTACCGGCCTGTGCGGTGCGCTGCATCGCAGACTGCAGGAACTTCATCAGGCCGGGTTCCAGTGAGGTCTTGGAGAGGTAGACGCCACTCTCTCCCCATGGAATGTTGTCCAGGGGTTCAAAACGCAACTTTTCCAATTGGTCGCTCAATCGCACATCTTCCTGCATGGCACCGTAGATGATGGTGGGCACCATGATGGTCACATCGTTGGAGTTGGTCTTCATCAGACGCGCTACCGCGTTGGGATCGGCCTCCAGAAGAACCCGGTTCTCTTTGCCCATCGCCTCGATCAGCTCGTGGTACGCGTTGCCATAGTCGTAGCCGCGCACCACCACCAAACGGACCTCTTTGTTGTTCAGTACGTCCTGCGTCGTTTTGAAGGGTGCACGTTGCAAGTCGCCCAAGGAAATCACCATGGCTCGGCTCCGCACCATGGGGACGAATACACCGAACTCATCCCGCCTCACAGACCGGGTGCTCGCCACAATCATGTCGGCCTTGCCGCTCTCGTACAGTTTTTCAAGGCGGGCGCGGGGAACCGGCATGACAACAAAGCGGCATTTCTCTTTCGTGGAAATGGCGTTGAGGATGTCGGGGTAAATGCCGCGCACGGCATCGCCATCAATGACTACGCTCTGGCCCGTGGCAGACACGGGCACTTGGATGGCGCGGTTGCAATGTGCCGTTGCGAGGCCTGACACGCTGATGCCCAAGCTTGCCATGGCGATGCGACGGTTGATGCCTGCTGGTGACTTCAAGATGTGGGCTGCGCTTGCGT
Source organism: Curvibacter sp. Hmag1.1 (assembly GCF_059769165.1). Taxonomy (NCBI): domain Bacteria; kingdom Pseudomonadati; phylum Pseudomonadota; class Betaproteobacteria; order Burkholderiales; family Comamonadaceae; genus Curvibacter; species Curvibacter sp. Hmag1.1. Next base: position 629,616 of record NZ_JBMBGX010000002.1, on the reverse strand, counting down.
TTTGTTACAAATTTCGCACTCAGTCTAACGCAGCGCCTGGCGTTTGTCAGCCACGAGCGTCCGTCATGCCTTCGGCGCGCAAATGCAGTACCCGGTCGGCCTGTTCGGTCGCGGCCAGTGAGTGGGTCACGAGCACCAGTGCGCTGCCATGTTCGCGGGACTGGTGCACCAAGGCCTCCATCACTTTGGCCGCGGTGCCGGGGTCCAGGTTGCCGGTGGGTTCGTCCGCCAAAATAAGCGCCGGCTGATGCACCAATGCTCGGGCGATAGCCACGCGCTGTAACTGCCCGCCGCTGAGTTGCTGGGGCAGTCGTGCGCCCAGATCGCCCAAGCCCACGGCCTGCAGCATGGCGTTCACACGGTCCGGTTCATCACGTCCCAGAAGCAGTAACGGGAGAGCCACATTCTGGGCGACGTCGAGGTGCGGCAATACATGGAAGGCCTGGAATACAAACCCCACACTCTCCCGGCGCAGCAGCGCGCGGCCGTCGTCGGACAGGGTGCCAAGGTTCTGGCCCGCGAGTTCCACCATACCGCTGTCCCAGCTGTCCAAACCCGCCATGCAGTTGAGCAAGGTGGACTTGCCCACGCCGGACTCGCCCACGATAGCGACAAACTCACCAGGCGCCACGTCCAGATGGACGTTCTTGAACACCGGCGTGGTGCCGTAGTGCTTGGCCAAACCGGAAATGCGCAGAATCATGGGGTCTTCCGTTGACGTAGCGCGGCGCGTACAGCAGCCAGCAGTGCGCTTTGCGCGTCGGGCTGGTCTGCCGCAATCACTTGGCGCTGCGGCATGGAGCGCAACCACGTAATCTGCCGTTTGGCGAGCTGGCGTGTCGCGAAGATACCTTTGTCGCGCAGCTCGGCCATGGGCGAGGTGCCGGCCAACGCTTCCCATGCCTGGCGGTAGCCCACACAACGCATGCTGGGCAGGTCGGGGTGCAAGTCGCCCCGGGCCATGAGGGTTTTGACTTCATCCAGAAAACCGCCCTGCAGCATCAGGTCAAAGCGCTGGGCGATGCGCGCATGCAGCCAGGCGCGATCCTCCGGTTCCAAGGAAAAAAGGGCGCTGGCGCCCGTTTTATCTGCGCGAGCAGCTTCTTTTTTGATAGCGTCCTGCTGCGCATGAAAGGTGGAGAGTGGCTTGCCCGAGACACGGTACACCTCCAGCGCACGCTGGATACGCTGGCTGTCGGCTGGTGCCAAGCGGGCTGCGGTTACGGGGTCTACCGCAGCCAGTTGGGCGTGCATGGCGGGCCAGCCCAAGTCTGCGGCTTCGGCCTCCAGGGCGGCCCGGACTTCGGGGCTGGCTGCGGGCATGTCATCCAGCCCGTCAAACAAGGCTTTGAAGTACAGCATGGTGCCGCCCACCAGCAGCGGCAGTTTGCCGCGGGCGTGGATGTCTGTGATCAAGGCCTTTGCGTCCTTGACAAACTCGGCGGCGCTGTAGGCCTCCAAGGGGTCGCGGATGTTGATGAGGTGGTGGGGGACGGCGGCCAGCTCATCGGCTTCGGGTTTGGCGGTGCCGATGTCCATGCCCCGGTAGACCAGGGCGGAATCTACGCTGATGATTTCGGCGTTGTGCTCTGCGGCGATGGCCAATGCGGCGGCGGTTTTGCCGGCAGCGGTGGGGCCGGCCAGACACAGGTAAAAAGGCAAAGCTTGGCTCATGCACGGGCCCCCGCTTGGATACGCGACCGCGTTACACGCTGGAGCAAGAGCAGCAGTCCGACGGCTGCCACTGTGAGACCCACCACTAACGCGATCCAGAACCCTTGGGCGCCCATGGCCTGCGCAGGCCGCCATGGCAGCCACTGTGGCGCCAGACCCAGCACGCAACCCAGGGGCAGTGAGAAACCCCAGAATGCGGTGAGGTGTATCACCATGGGGCTGCGGGAGACCTTATAGCCCCTGATGGCACTGCTGATGACGACCTGCGCAGAGTCCGACATCTGGAACACTGCCGCCAGAAACAGCAACTGGGCAGCCAGAGCTGCCACGTTCGCATCGTTCGTGTAAGCCCAAGCAATCTGGTGTGCGCCTGCTGCAATGCCGATGGCAGACAGCAGCCCGAAGCCCAGCCCGGCCTTCACGCCCACCCAGGCCCGGAACTTTGCAGCGACTGGATCGCCTGCGCCCAGGCTTTGGCCCACGCGGGTGAGCAGGGCAATGCCCAGACTCAGAGGCACCATGAACACGAGGGAAGTGAAGTTCAGGGCAATCTGGTGGGCGGCCACTTCCCGGCTGCCGAAGCCGGCAATCAGCAGGGCGATCAGGCCGAAAGCACTGGTCTCGGCAAAGTAGGTCACCCCGATGGGGAAGCCCAGTCTCCACAAAGCGGCAAGTTTTTCAGGGTGCGGGCCTTCCCATTGCGCGAACGGCCAGGTGCTGCGGTAGGCGGGTGCCAAGCGCATCCACACCAGCAGACCCAGGAAGTTGAACCACACGCAGATGAGCGTGGCCCAGGCACAACCCAGGCCCCCCAGCCGTGGAAAGCCCCAGCTGCCGAACACCAGCAGCCAGTTCACCAGAATGTTGAGCAGCAGTGCCGCCACTGACATGACCATGAGCGGCTTGGTCTGGTTCAGGCTGGCGCTGTAGCCGTAGAGCACCCGGTAGCAGGCAAACGCCGGAAGCGCGAAGCTGATGATGAACACAAAACCGGTGGCCACCTCGTGCACGTGGGGCTCGATGTCCATGTAGTCGAACACCAGTGCGGAGAGCTGAGTGAGCACCATAGCTACGGTGCCCACGCCCAGCGCTTTCCACATGCCTTGGCGTACCAAATGCGGCACTAGCGTGAACTCTCGAGCACCCACATGGTGGGCCACCATGGGGGCCACGGACATCATCAGGCCCATGAGCGTGATGATGACGATGTTCCAGATCGACACCCCCAGCGATATGCCTGCCAGGTCGTGGGCCGACGCATGGCCTGCCATGGCCACGTCCACCACCGACATACCCACATTCGCCAGCTGCCCGATCAGGATGGGCCAGGCCAAAGCCCAGAGAGCCGCGAGTTCAGTGCGGGTGTTGGTGCGGGGGGGGACTGATTCAGGCGGGAGGGGGCTTGCAAGCGGGGCGGTCATGTGCCGGCCATTTTACGGGGCACCTTCCGCTTTGCGGGCGCCGGCAAGAGTGGCCTTGCGACGCGCTTGCCTGGTAGCTTGTTCTGCCAAAAAAAACAGCGCCGAAGCGCTGTTTTTGTGAGGACTTGCGGATGCTTACTTGCCGTCGCGCGCGGACACCGCGGTATCCGGGAAGTCACTGAACAAGCCATCCACGCCGAGGGCATAGAAACGCTTGTATTCGGCCTTGGGGTCACCTTTGTAGTCCGACAGCAAGCCGGGGGCTTCGCTGCGGAAGGTGTAGGCGTGCACGAACAAGCCGGCGGCGTGGGCGTTCTTCACCACGTCAGTCGGGGGCAGGGCCACGCGATCAGCGTCGGTGATCTTGCCGTCGCCATTGAGGTCGCGCGGTTTGCCGTCAGCACCCATCACATGGGCGGCGCTGGCCAGATAGGGCTTCCAGGGGCCGATGCCATCTGCGTAGGTTTTGACTTCCGCCAGACCTTTGGGCGTCAGCAGGTCGGGGAAGGTGCGGCTGTCTTTGGCTATAGCAAAGTCATAAGGCTTGTCGAAAGGAGCGACCAGGGTCACATTGCCTTTGGAGTCCACATCGTCCGCATCCACCAATTGGACCAGGCGCACTTGGGTGAGCTTGCGCAGCGCTTTGAGGTTGGAGACTTCAAACGACTGGATGATGACTGGAGAGTCTTTCTTGGTGTAACCGTATTCGGCCAGCATGGCCAACAAGCGTGGCTCGATAGGCAGACCGGCATCCACGTGGTAAGTGGGGTGCTTGGTCTCTGGGTACACGCCGATGGTGCGGCCGGTGCGGGCCGACTCGGTTTTGGCAAGCTCCAGAATTTCGCGGAAGGTCGGGATCTGGAATTGGCCATCAAACGACTTGTCGCGCGCAGCATTCGGCTGCTTAGCGCGCAGGGTGCGCAGTTCGGCGAGGGTGAAGTCGGTGACGAACCAGCCGGTCTCGTTCACGCCATCGACCTTGCGGGTGGTTTTGCGGCTGGCAAATTCGGCGCGGGTGGAGACGTCTGTGGTGGCGGTGATGTTGGGTTCGTGGCGGGCTACCAGCTCACCGTCTTTGGTGACGACCAGATCAGGCTCGATGAAATCGGCGCCCATTTCAATGGCCTTTTTGTAAGACGCGAGGGTGTGTTCGGGCAAGTAGCCGCTGGCGCCACGGTGGCCGATGACCAGGGGCTTGGCGCCATTCAAGGTGGGGTAGCCGCTGGTGGCTGTTCCCATGGTGGTGCAGGCAGCGAGCAAGGTCGCGATCGACACAGCGACGGCAGTAGCTGCAAAACGGATGGTTTTCATGAAGTCCCTTGTTGTGAAATAAACCAACGCGGGATCATGGTGGGGCCGGATGACTGTTGCGTGACAGGCCCTAGGGCTTGGCGTCAATCAGGTCCAGCCAACGCTGCAAGGGGTTGAAGCCGGTGATCAGCGCGCTGGCCACCAGCACCAGGCTGCCGCCCAGCAGCAAGCCGTGCCCTAGTTCCTCACCCAAAAAAAGATGTCCCCACAACACTCCGAACACCGGCACCATGAAGATGGGGCTCATCGCAGCGACAGGTGTGACGTGACGCAGGATCCGCAAATGGGCCCAGTAGGCCAGGCCCGAGGTGGCGATGCCCATCACCGCCACTGCGCCCAATGCCTGCCAGCTGAAGCGGGCATCCGGCAAGCTGTAGGCAGCGCCGGGGAGCAGCATTGCCAAAGACAAGACGTGAATACCTGCTGCAATTTGCAGAGGCTGCATGTGGCCCACTGCACGTTTGGTGATCGGGGTGGAAAAGCCATAACAGGCTGACGCCGCTACACAGGCCAGCACCGCCAGCACCACGTTGAGCGAGGGCTCCACAGGCCCCAGGCTCACGATCAGCGCCACCCCCGTAAAGCCGCAGGCGCAGCCCAGGAGCTTTTTGAAGGTGATGGTGTCCTCGCCCATGCGGGCGGACGCAAACATGCCAAAGATCACCGCCGTGGAGTTCAGCAGCGCGCTGTAGCCCGCAGGCAGTTGCAGCCCGGCCCATGCGAATAGCAAGAACGGCATGGCCACTGACAAGGCGCCGATGGCGGCCAGGGAACGCCAGTGTTGCCATGCCCAGCGCTGGCCCATCAAGCTCATCAGCACGGCCAGTGTGGCGGTAGCCATGGCTACCCGCAGCAGGGCGAGCACGTTGGGGCCGAACACCGGGCTGGCAATGCGGATGAATAGGAAAGACGCGCCCCAGAGTGATGACAGCGCCAGCAGCTGCAGGAAATATTTGGTTTTCATGGGTGCTGACATTGTGCGTTGGTTGATGTGGGTCAAGGTTTTCGCGGCCGCTTTTGCAGGTGGCATCAGGATAATTCCGGGATGACGTTTCCCGCCGCTCCCACCCCCCCCAAAAACACCTGAACTCCTGGCCCCTGCTGGCTCGCTGGCCATGTTGCACACCGCGCTGGCTTTTGGTGCCACCGCAGTGTATGCGGGGCAGCCCCGCTATTCCTTGCGCGTGCGCAACAACGACTTCGGCAGCCTCGATGTGCTGCGTGCGGGCATTGAGCACACGCACGCGCAGGGGAAGAAGTTTTACCTGGTGTCCAACATCTTTCCGCACGGCAACAAGACGCAGAGCTATGTGAAGAACATGCAGCCGGTGATTGACCTCAAGCCCGACGCCATGATCATGTCTGACCCCGGCCTCATCATGCTGGCGCGCGAAGCCTGGCCGGAGATGGAAATTCACCTCTCGGTGCAGGCCAACACAGTGAATGCAGCGGCGGTGAAGTTCTGGAGCAAGGTGGGTATTAGCCGCGTGATCCTCTCGCGCGAGTTGTCGCTGGACCAGGTGGCCCAGATTCGTCAGGACTGCCCGGACACCGAGCTGGAAGTGTTTGTGCATGGCGCGCTGTGCATTGCCTATTCGGGCCGCTGCCTGCTCTCGGGTTACTTCAACCATCGTGATGCCAACCAGGGCAGTTGCACCAATTCCTGCCGCTGGGACTACAAGACGCATGTGGCCCAGGTGGATGCGAGTGGTGATGTGCTGAGCCCTCAGCGCAGCGGCCACGCCTGCGGACAGGGCAGCACAGTGCCCGCCGAGGCCCATCAAAGCATTGCTTACTTGCTGGAAGAGAGCCAGCGCCCCGGTGACTACATGCCTATCGAGGAAGACGAGCACGGCACCTACGTGATGAATTCCAAAGACTTGCGCGCCATCGAGCATGTGCAGCGCTTGGTGGAAATCGGCGTGGACTCGCTCAAGATCGAAGGCCGCACCAAGAGCCCGTATTACGTGGCCCGCACTGCGCAGGCTTATCGGGCAGCCATTGACGACGCCGTGGCCGGTCGCGCGCTCAACCCCGAGCTGCTGGGCCAGCTCGAAGGTCTGGCCAACCGGGGTTACACCAGCGGTTTCTTCCAGCGCCACACGCCTGAGGCCACCCAGAACTACCTGCGCGGCTACTCCGAGAGCGGGCGCAGTCTGTACGTGGGCGATGTGCTGGCGTTTGATGCAGAGCGGGGGCTGGCGCAGGTGAATGTGCGCAACAAGTTTGCAGTGGGCGACCGGTTGGAAATCATCTACCCCGCAGGCAACTTCGATGCGATTCTGACCCGCATGGAAAACGCAGACTGCTCCGCGATGGACGTGGCTCCTGGCAGTGGGCACACCGTATGGGTGGATTTGCCAGAGACCAGCGTAGGTGGGTTTGTTGCTCGCTATCTGGCCTGCGCGGAGCCGTCTGCCCCTGCCCAATTGGAAGATGTGGTGCTATCTATTTAGGAGCTACTCGCGCATATTGGGTGAGCGCTACCGATCGTTTTGACGATGAATTTCAATCTTTGAAGCGGCCGAGAAGGAATTCCTTCCTTTTAGGGGCATCAAATCTTTCAATTGCATAGCGCAGCGAGGTGCGGGGCAGGGCGGCGTAGTGGGTTTGCAAGAAACCAAGTAGACGGGCTTCGTCCCGTTTGCCCAGCTCGCGCAGCATCCAGCCGCAGGCTTTGTGCATCAGGTCGTGCGGGTCGGCGAGAAGCTGTGCGTAAAGCTTCAGCGCATCGTCGAAGTCTCCCGCGCGGATAAAGGCGAAGGTGCTGAGCACTGCGATGCGCCGGTCCCACAGTACAGGGGAGTTTGCGAGTTCCCAGAGGATGCCCCGGTCGCGTTTCAGCAGATACGGGCCGCTAATATAGGGCGCCGAGCCGTCCACCAAGTTCCAGTTGTTGATACGGTCGCGGTGCTGCATGAAGCATGCATAGACCGCGGTCTGCACATCCGCCTTGCCCTTGGTGAAGCGCCTCACCATCACGTCCAGGGTCAGTAAGCGCACCTCGTTGTAAAGGGACTGCAGCAATGCCGCGCAGTCGGCTAGCGTGAGGGTGTTGAACTGGCGCGCGATCTCGCGGATCACCGGCACGCGGATGCCCAGAAACTGGTCGCCTTCGCCATACTGACCCGGTCCGCTTTGGAAGTAGCGTGCCGCTGTGGCGGCCTTGCCGGTATCGGCCAGTGCGAACAAGGCACTCTGGGCCGCGCAAGCCTCGGGGCTCAGGCCTGGCACCGGGGTGTGCATTTATCGTCCGCGCAAAAACAACGAGTCCAGCTCCTTGAGCGTGAGCTGGCGCCAGGTGGGGCGGCCGTGGTTGCACTGGTCGCTGCGCTCGGTGGCTTCCATGTCGCGTAAGAGCGCGTTCATCTCTTCGAGCGTGAGCTTGCGGTTGGCGCGCACCGCGCCGTGGCAGGCCATGGTGCCGAGGATTTCGTTTTGGGCGCGCTGGATGACAGTGCTGGCGTCGTGCTGCGCCAGCTCGGCCAACACACTGCGGGCCAGTTCTACCGCGTCACCTTGTGCCAAGGTGGTGGGCACGGCGCGCACGGCCAGGGTTTTGGGTGAGAAGGGGCTGATCTCCAAACCCAGAGTGTTGAGCGTGGCCACATGGGCTTCAGCGGTGGCCACTTCATCGGGGGTGGCGGCGAAGGTGGCGGGGATGAGCAGGGGCTGGCTGGCCAGTGGGTGCACAGTGCCGTCGGGGGCGGTGAGGCTGATTTGCTGTTTGAGTCTCTCGTAAACGATGCGTTCGTGTGCGGCGTGCATGTCCACGATGACCAGACCTTGGTTGTTTTCAGCGAGGATGTAGACGCCTTGCAGTTGGGCAATCGCTCGGCCCAGGGGCCAGGCTTCTTCGCTCGCCAGACGGCTGGGTGACTGCGCGCTCTGCTCCGTGTCCCCCGCCCGCTTTGCGGGCTCCTCCTTGACCTGCGCAGAGCCCGCAGTCGCCCAGCCATCTTGGGTTGCTGGGTTACGCTGCCAGAGCAGGCTGATGTCGTTGACGCGGTGGCCTATCAGACCTTCTTCTGCTTCGAATTTGATAGCTGGTTGCGCACTGTACATGGGCGCTACGGGCTTGTTGGGTATATAAATTCCCGGTGCGGGCAGGGCGCTGCCTTCGCTGGTGGTGCCGAAAAGGCTGGGCGCTTGGGTCTGGCCCGCTGTGGCGCCAGCTGCGGCTGCAGCGCGTGGGGCAGCCAGGGTGTCTTCCACCGCATGGCGCACGGCCTGGTGGACTTCGCGGCTGTCGCGAAAGCGCACTTCAATTTTGGTGGGGTGCACGTTCACGTCCACGCGCGTCGGGTCCATGGCCACGTAGAGGGCATAGACCGGTTGGCGGTTACCGTGCAGCACGTCTTCATAGGCGCTGCGGGCGGCGTGGGTGAGGACCTTGTCGCGCACAAAGCGGCCGTTGACGTAGCAGAACTGCTGGTCGGCGCGCGAGCGGGCGGCGTCGGGCACACCCGCGCGGCCCCAGACGCGAAGGGCCGGTTGGCCGAATTCGTTGGCTTGCTTGCTGTGCCAGTCCACCCGCACGCTCTGCGCCAGAAACTCCGGGCCCAATACATCGGAGAGGCGTTGGTCCAAGGCGGCGAGTGCGGCGTCCACCGCCGCATCCGCCAGCGGCACATCCAGGCAGCGGCGCCATTGCTCCACCAACTTGCCTTCGTGCCAGATGGCAAAGCCCACGTCGGGGCGAGCCAGGGCGTGGCGGCGTACGGATTCGATGCAATGCGCGAGTTCGGTGGCGTCAGTTTTAAGGAATTTGCGGCGCGCAGGGGTGCTGTAAAACAGCTCTTTGACCTCAACGGTGGTGCCCTGGCCCCGCGCCACCGGGCGCAGTTCGCCGGTGCGGCCATCGAGCAGATAGGCATCATTCAGGCCGCTGGCGCGTGACAGGATTGCGCAGTCCGCTATGGAATTAATAGCAGCCAATGCCTCACCCCGGAAGCCCATCGTGGCCACGCTTTCCAGGTCCTGCAGATTCCCGATTTTGCTGGTGGCGTGGCGCTTGAAGGCAATGGGAAGCTCATCGCGCAGGATGCCCTGGCCGTCGTCTTCCACGCTGATGAGGCGCACCCCCCCCCGGCCAGCAGGCGCAGGGTGACTTGGGTGGCGCCGGCGTCCAGCGCGTTGTCCACCAGCTCACGCACCACACTGGAGGGGCGCTCCACCACCTCACCGGCCGCAATCTGGCTGATGAGTTCGTCGGGGAGTTCGCGGATGGGGCGGCGGGGGGCGGTGGTCAATGGTGCGTTCACACAGGCATTTTAGGCGCCCGACCTTTTTGTAGTGGCACCGTGGGCTCTACATTAGGATGACGAAACACCAGGCGTTTCACCGCGGAGGACATTCATGGAGTTTTGGCAGTATTTGCAAGCCGGGCCATGGGGCGATTTGCAGGCGTGGCGATGGTTGGCGAGCCGCTTTGTAGGCAATTTTCTGAATGAAGGCATCTTTTATCTTGTAGCGGCCAGCTTCGTGTGGGGGCTTTTGCATGTGGCACTGCGCAGGCGACTGGCACACCGGCTCATTGCGCAATGGCCAAGCTCCGCCGATGTGCGTCGCGAGATGCTTTACTCGCTCAGCACCCTGTTGGTGTTTTCCGCAGTGGGCCTGGCAGTACTAGCGTCCGTGATTTCCGGCAAGGCTGATGTGTACTTCCAAGTGCGTCAGCACGGCTGGGCATGGTGGGTGCTCAGTTTTCCGTTGATGTTGCTTTGGCACGACTTCTATTTTTATGTCACTCACCGGTTGCTCCATACCCGCTGGTGGTTCCGGCATGTGCATGGGGTGCACCATCGTTCGCGAAACCCGTCCCCTTGGGCAGCGTATTCCTTTCATCCGGTAGAGGCATTGATCAATGCGATGGTCACGCCGCTGGCCCTGGCGTTAGTGCCTTTGCATGTCAGTGTGCTGCTGGCATTCACAGTGCACCAGATTCTCCGTAATGCGCATGGGCATGCCGCTGTAGAAACCATGCCTTCGGGATTTACCCGCCATTGGCTGTGGGGGCGATTCACCACAACCACCCATCACCATTTGCACCACGAGACCGCCAAAGGGAACTATGGCCTGTGGTTCACCTGGTGGGATCGCTGGCTTGGTACGGAGAGTGGGCAATATCACCAGCGTTTTGCAGAAGTGACTGGCAGGGCACAGCCATAATCAAGCCATGGACATCATCAGTACCCTCTTTGATTTCATCCTTCATGTAGACAAACACTTGGAGGTTTTTGTGCAGACCTACGGCCTGTGGGTCTATGCCTTGTTGTTTGCCATCGTTTTTGTGGAAACAGGTGTCGTGGTCATGCCGTTTCTGCCGGGTGACTCATTGTTGTTTGTAGTGGGTGCCATGTGCGGTGTAGGCTTGATGGACTACACCATTTCCGTCAGCCTATTGTTCGCGGCAGCCGTCTTGGGTAACCAGAGCAATTACACGATCGGACGCTTTATCGGGCCCAAAGTGTTTCAGTGGGAAGACTCTCGCTTCTTCAACAAGCAGGCTTTCAATCAGGCGCATGCGTTTTACGAAAAGTACGGCGGCATCACGATCGTGGCAGCACGCTTCATGCCTTTTCTGCGAACCTTTGCGCCTTTTGTGGCCGGCGTTGCACAAATGACACGTTCCAAGTTCACTTTTTTTGACGTGACAGGTGGAGCGCTGTGGGTAGGCGGTATCGTGACGGTAGGCTACTTCTTCGGAAATTTCCCCTGGGTAAAGGCGCACTTGGACAAAATCATCTGGGCCATGATCCTTATCCCCGGTTTCTTTGTGATGTTGGGAGCGCTGAAAAGCCGGGCCAAGCGGCCAGCCTGAACGTATCTGACCACTGTGCAAAAACTTGTTGGACCTCTGCTAGAGCGACTGACGACTTTCGTCTTTCCTTTTCTGTTGATCGGACTGGCCGCTTTTGCGTTAGTGATGCAGGCCGGTCGCGTCGAGAACTCTGCAGGTCGACAGCTGGAGCTGAGAGTCTGGGAGGACAGTAGTCCGTCAGGCACTTCGAGTGCGCAATTGGCGTCAGCCAAGCTGAATGCTGTTTCGCCCACAAAACTCCTGGAGACCCATCTTTCGACACGGCCGTTCTGGGTCGCTTTGAGCGTCGCCCGCGATACGCCCGTCATCGATTTTCCGTCCCGGCATGCAATGGCTTTGTCCTGTTGGGATGCGGAATCGGGCGTGGTTCTGGGATCCGGAAATAGATCTACTACGGATCGACGCATGTCGACCAGCAGGGCCGGTTTCTCTTTGGACTTGGAGGGTGTCGCAACCCGATCGCTGCTTTGTATTGCAAGCTTCCGGGGGCCAGCCAAGATTTCGGCGGAAGGCTGGACGCATGAGTCGCTAGAAAGTAGCCAGTTAGCACATCACCGCTCCGGGATCATGATTGAGGCGGCGATTGGAATGCTGGCAGTTTTCATGCTCTTGACCGCGCTCGTCAACAAAAGCCGTTTGTATCTCACATTTGTTGGCTGGTTGCTCTTGAACATGCGTATGGCAGGTATCTCTGCGGGAACCGATTTCGTGTTTTTCGGTTATCAGATTCCTGCGGACTACCTGATAGCGGTGAGACAACTCACGGTTTGCTCGTACTTTGCAATCACCATCGTTTTGTTCAACTTGCTATTCAGCAAGGAGCTGAAAAAATTCGCTTTTCAGCTGCCACTGCATCTCTTGCAAGTGTCTGCATTGACTGCGCTTGTCTTGGGACCACTTCTTCCATTTGAGGCGATGTTGGTTGGAGTTTGGCTGGGAACAGTGATTGGTGTCGCGGTCATTTTTTGTTACTTGATACTCATCTTGGTCGGCAACCATTCACGGGTTGCTGGATGGTATGTCGCTTCTATGGCAGTGACCTTGGGCGCAAGCCTTAACGAAGTGATTGCTGCTGCTTTAGACCAGCGGGCATTGCTTATTGGGCTAAACAGTGTTTCTGCGGCGATTGCCTCTGCACTTTTGGCATCCGCTGCAGTAGCCGAGCACATGCGAACGCATCGTCTTCAGACATTGAGAGCCCAGCAATTGCTTGAAGCTGCCTATCAGGATTCTCCAATAGGCTTGTTTTCCGTGGGTGACGGCGTCCTCATCAGCAAGATGAATCCCGCATTTGAATCATTGATGAGGGCAGAGCCACAAAGCAGCCCTATCCGTTTGCCGGAATTTTTTGATTCCGAGACGGTAAAAAGAATTGCTGCTCTGCACCTTGAAATAGCAGGTGGAACCATCGAGTTACAAACCAGCGTTGAGAGCGAGGACGGCCTCACACGACGTTGGTTTGCGATCCGCGCATCCACGGTAGACGGCAGCATCATCGAATGCTCCTTACAAGATATCACCGAGCGTGTTTCCGCCACAGAGCGGCTGGAATTTTTGGCCAGCCATGATCCACTTACCGGGTGCCTGAATTTGCGGGGCTTGGGGCAGCAAGCGGGCGCCGCCCAACAACGTCCAGTGGCCTTGGCGTATTTTGATCTGGACAGGTTCAAGCTGATCAATGATCTGTATGGTCATACCGCAGGTGATTTGGTTCTTAAGCAGGTGGCTGAGTGCATGCGACGCGTTTTGCAGACCGGGGACTTGTTGGCCCGCATTGGCGGTGACGAATTCGTTGTCGTTTTCTATCAGGGCAAGATGCCGGAATGCGAGGTCAAGTGCAACACCATCACTACGCTGATCGGCTCGGCACCATTCCAGATTGAAAGCCAGAGCTTTGCGTTGGATGTATCTGCCGGCTTGGTGGGTACTGACCAGTTCAAGTACTCGGAACTCAAAGAGATTGTTTCCGCTGCAGATACCCTGTGCCGGATGGCCAAGAAGCGGTCCCACCAGCGCATGGTGGTCATGGAGTCCGGGGACCGGTTTTTCCAACAGCACCAGGATGAGTTAGACCTCATCAATTGTCTGGAGCGTGGAGAAACGCCCGAGGGCTTGTTCCTTGTGATGCAACCGGAGGTGTCACTCAGCCGGCCCTTCGATTCTTTGAACTTTGAGATGCTGATTCGCCTTCGCAAGGCGGATGGCACGATAGTGCCAGCGGGCACCATCATTGAAGCTGCGGAGGCCCACGGCAAAACCGCCATCATCGATCGTTGGGTGGTAAATACGGCTATCCGTTGGCTAGAGGCTCACACGCACGAACTGCGCAACACCCATTTCGTAGGGGTGAACCTTTCCGGGGGCTCACTCAATGACGAGCTGTTCACCGAAGAGTTGTTTGCGTTGTTTAAGCAGCATCCGGTAGCGCTCGAAAAAATATGTATCGAGATTACCGAGACAGTGGCCATCACCGATATGCGCAATATGCAGCGCTTCATTGACCGGGTTCGCTCCATGGGCGGCAAGGTCGCGCTGGATGACTTCGGAGCCGGATACTCGTCTTTCGGCTACCTCAAAGGTTTGTCGGTGGATTCCCTGAAGCTGGATGGTTCATTGGTCCGGGACGCTGTCAGAAGCCAAGCCGGACAGGCCATCATCGTGGCAATCGCTGGCTTGGTAAGCAGTCTGGGAATGAAGTCAGTCGGCGAGTTCGCGGAGGACCTGCCTACTATCAAGGTGCTCTATGAAGCAGGTATTGACTATGCCCAAGGCTATGGCCTTAGCAAACCGGTCGAGGCGGACCGGATCCTGGCTGCAAGAAGTGGTGCGGATTTCGTTGAAGACCCTGAAATACTCGCGTTCCTGAAGCAATTGCAAAGTCAAGAGGAACCTAGCATGCGCTTGTTCTCTGATTCGGCTTTTTCTTCTGTTCAGTAGCTACGACTGTAATTATTGGGCCCTGTTGAAAGCTGCTGCTACGGGTTCTATTGCGCGTGTAAACAGAGTTGAATTCTCGGGAGTGACGGCCAAAGGTCGCGCTTTAGAAAGATCGATATCGGGATGAACAGTTTCAAATACGAAACTGTGGAGCGGATGCTGATGGGTCAGCCAAAGTGCATTGGCTTCTTGAGGCGAAAAATACATCACGCGGTGTGGAACCATTCCGGCATGTTGCATGGGAAAGAACATCGACTTTTCCGAAACGTCAGAGAAAAGTAGCCAGTCATAAATCTTGTCTACTGGTTTCCGGCCGGCAGCTAGCATCCAATTCACGCCCTGTTCCATGCAGTACTGATGAAGTGCTTTAAACAGTGCGGACCTGACTAGTGATCCCTGAGAACTACCTTTAATGCAAAGGCGAGTAGTTTCGACCATCAATGTATCGTCGAACTTTTCAGGGAGAGTCATGGAAGCCTCCAATGGCAGCGGTGCCATCACATTGGCATGGGTGCGCAAGGTGCCGAGTACGGAGCCGTCGAGTTTGGAGGTGGCGACCAGTACTTCGCAGCCGAGTTCGAAGTCGGCGGCTTCCGCCTTGCGCAATTTGGCGCCCAGTTCCGGCAAGTGCTTGCCGTAGGAGGCAGCACGCAATTGGATGACCCCGTCCATCTGCGCTTCAGTGGCGATTTCAACCTTGAACGGCAACGTCTCGGTGCGCGCGACTGCTGCCTGAATCCTCTCCACCAAAGCCATGACAAGCCCCTTTCCAATGCGTTGAAGAAAAGGTCAGTCTAGGGTTCCTACTTAGTTCCAAAGAGCTAATCAACGCCTGCTTTGGGGCACAGTTTCTCGCCAAAAACAAAACAATCAGTTTTCTTGATTTTGATTTGACTGACTTTTGAAGTCAGCTCGTGGTCCGGTTCCGGGCCAAAGGTGGGTTCTTGGCGAAGTAGGCTTCAATGCCCCGCATCAAGGCATCAGCCAGCTGATTTTGGTAATCCTCGCTGTTGAGCTTGGTCTCTTCCGTGGGGTTGCTGATGAAAGCAGCTTCCACCAGCACGCTGGGGATGTCCGGTGCCTTCAGTACCGCAAACGACGCCTGCTCCACACGGGGTTTATGCAGCTTACCCACCCGCTTGATTTCGCCCAGCAGGTTGCCGCCCAGTTTCAGGCTATCGTTGATCTGGGCCGTGGTGCTCATGTCCAGCAGGGCGCGCTGCACGGTCGCATCCTTGGCTTTGACGTTGAGGCCACCAATCAGGTCAGCCTTGTTTTCTTTGGCTGCCATCCAGCGTGCGGCGCTACTGGATGCGCCGCCTTGGCTGAGCGCGAACACGCTGGCCCCTTGCGGGTCCGGGGTAAAGAAAGCATCTGCGTGGATGCTGATGAACAGGTCTGCCTGCACCCTGCGGGCTTTTTGGACGCGGGTGCCCAGCGGAACAAAAAAGTCGGCATCGCGCGTCAGGAAAGCGCGCATGGCGTTGCCATTGACGCTGGCGGCGTTGATGCGCTCGCGCAGCAGATGCGCCAACTTGAGCACCACATCTTTTTCTTTGGTGCCGCCCGGGCCGATTGCACCGGGGTCCTCGCCCCCATGGCCGGGATCCAGGGCAATGATGATGAGCCGGTCGGTGGTGGTACCTGCTGTCGGTGAGTTGGAGTCTTTTTGATTGCTTGCGCCCGTGGAATCAGCGCGGGTAGCTCCTGTTTTTGTAGCGTCTTGCGCTTTGGTACCGGCGGTTCCACTCGAGTTAGTGCCTGTCCCATTTGCAGCGGGGCGCTGGCTGTGCTGCGCAATCAGCAGTTCCAGTGGGTCCTGGGCTGCAGCTTTAGCGGCCTGCGCAGCCTTGCTCTCAACCGCCCGGTCAGCAATCAGCGCTTCGAGCGGGTCGATTTCGGCGACAGGGTACAAATCCAGCACCAGCCGGTGCTGGTAGGCCGCCACCGGCGCGAGGCTGAAGACCTGGGGGCGGATAGGGTGCTTGAGGTCGACTACCAGGCGAACGATGTCGGGGGTGAACTGACCTACCCGGATGCCGGCAATGTTGGGGTCATCAGGTTTGACCTTGGCCACCAGCTCTTTGAGTGCGGGGTTCAGGGTGATGCCTTGAATGTCTACGGCCAGCCGGGGCGGGCTGGGCACAAACAACTGCTTGGCGCTCAGCGCGGTATCCGACTCGATGGTCACCCGCGAATACTCGGGTGCCGGCCAGACCCGCACAGTCATGATGGCCGCACCCTTGGCAATCTCGGCCGCGCCTAGTGTGAGCACCAGGCCTCCGGCTTGCAGCAGGGTACGGCGCTTCACGCGCGGGCCTCCAGTGCGCTGCGCACCAGCGCCCGGCCACGAGGCGTGCCGGGCGTGAGAGTGACCTCGCGGCGGCTATCGTTCAGCGTACGCAGGTGCAGGGCCACGTCGGCCATGGGAAGCACGCTGGCAGCCCTGTCCGGCCACTCGGCCAATTTGAGGCCGGGGCTGGCGAAGATGTCGCGAAAGCCCGCTTCTTCCCACTCGCGCGGGTCGTTGAAGCGGTAAAAGTCAAAGTGCCAGATATTCCGGGCGGGCAGCTCGTAGGGCTCCACCACCGCATAGGTCGGGCTTTTGATGCGGCCGGTCACGCCTAGCGCCCGCAAGAGGTGGCGCACCAGCGTAGTTTTGCCGGCCCCCAGATCGCCATGCAGCGCGATGAAGGCATGGGCCAGTTCGGGCTGTGTCGCCCAGTGCGCAGCGAAAGCGGCGGTGGCGGCTTCATCTGCCCACACCAGCACAGGGGCGGGGGCAGCGCTTTCTACAATGGGGTCGTGACGATCAACAGCACTCAAATCAAGGCTCAATTCGATGGCGACCATGTGGTCGCCTTGATGCAGGGCTGGGCCCGGGAACTCGGATTCTCCCAAATTGGCGTGGCCGGTGTGGATTTGTCCTCTGCGGAGGCCGGTTTATTGGCGTGGTTGTCGCACGGTTTCCACGGTGAGATGGGCTACATGGCCCACCACGGCCTCAAACGTGCCCGCCCCGCCGAGCTGGTGCCCGGCACAGTGAGCGTGATCACCACCCGCATGGACTACCTGCCCATGGGCACGAACGACGGATGGGCGGATGTGGAGTTGGCCCGCCTGCAGCGTCCGCAAGAGGGCATCGTGTCGCTCTATGCCCGCGGGCGGGACTACCACAAGGTGCTGCGTAACCGCCTGCAAAAGCTTGCCGACCAACTCTCCGCCCACATGGGCCCTTTGGGCTACCGCGTGTTCACGGATAGCGCCCCGGTGCTGGAGGCTGAGCTGGCTGCGCGAAGTGGCCAAGGCTGGCGCGGCAAGCACACCTTGCTGCTCAACCGCGAGGCCGGCTCCATGTTCTTTCTGGGTGAAATTTATGTGGACGTTGCTCTGCCTGCCACGGCGCCCACCGAGGCCCACTGTGGCAGCTGCAATGCCTGTATCACAGCCTGCCCCACCCAGGCCATCATCGCGCCGCACCGCTTGGATGCCCGGCGTTGCATCTCTTACCTCACCATCGAGCACGACGGGCCTATTCCGTTGGAGCTGCGCCCGCTGATCGGCAACCGCATTTACGGCTGCGACGATTGCCAGCTGGTCTGCCCCTGGAACAAGTTTGCGCGACGCAGTAGCCTGCCGGATTTTGATGCCCGCGAGGGGCTGGCGGGTGAGGCACTGGCCACTCTGCTTGACTGGACAGAAGACACGTTTTTGAAACGCACGGAAGGCAGCCCTATACGCCGTATCGGCCATGTGCGCTGGTTGCGCAATGTGGCTGTTGCCATGGGCAACGCCTTGCGTTCAGAGCGCTTGGGGGACATTGAGCGACTTACGCTGGTCCGGTCCTTGCAACGCCGCATCCATCATCCCGACCCGCTGGTGCAAGAGCACGTTCAGTGGGCCATGCAAGCCTTTCAACCTGTTTCACCTGATTGAGATCCCACCATGTCTGATTACAACTTGTTGATCATTGACCCCCAGAACGACTTTTTGGACATAGAGGGTGCGGCTTTGCCGGTGCCCGGTGCAAATGCAGACATGCACCGGCTCGCAGACTGGCTGACCCAGCACGCAGAGCGAGTTCGCCACATTACCGTAACCCTCGATTCACACGCCAGTGTGGGTGTGGAGCGCACCACTTTCTGGCAGCAGGCGGATGGCGGTGATGTGGCTCCATTCACACTGATCACAGCCGCACAGGTTCAGCAGGGTGTGTACCGTCCGAGGCACGTTGGGTTAACCGATGAGGTGGTCACTTATCTGCAGGCTTTGGAGGCGACAGGCCAGCGCCAACTCATCGTCTGGCCGGTGCATTGTGTGCTAGGCACCTGGGGTCACAACATCCACAGTGGATTGAGCGAGGCCATCGCCGCCTGGGAACTGCAGACCGGGCGGGTGTGCCACAAGGTGCTCAAAGGCCAGAATCCGCTGACCGAGCAGTACAGTGCATTCAAGGCCGAGGTGCCGCGACCGGACGACGAGCGTACCTTGCTCAATCGGCCGCTGATGCAGGCGCTGTCTGCGCAAGGTGCTACGCTTTTGGTAGCGGGGGAGGCTTTGAGTCATTGCGTGGCGGCTTCGGTGACGGACCTGATGCAAGAGTTGCCGGTGGAGCGTCTGCGTCAGACGGTGCTCCTCACCGATTGCATGAGTACCGTCTCCGGCTTTGAGACCGCCGGCGCCGACTTCCTGGAGGGAGCCCGGGCTGCGGGTTTACAGACACGGTCCTTGGTGGAGTTGCCGTAAGCAAACTTGCTGTGCGCTAGCGCCTCAAATCTTCCCAGACGTCCATCGGAGTCCAAGCCGCGGGCATGCGGATATCGACCCCTTGCGTTGCGCCTTGGTTTTGCAGGAAGGCCATGGAAGCATCAAAGTCATCCAGTGGTTTGGGCATAGGCTGCATGGGCGAGGTGGAGGGAATCCAGAAATCATCCCAATGGATGGGAATCACGCGCTTGGCCCCGACCGCCACTACGGTTTCGTTCCAGTAGGCGAGTTTGTGCTCCGCGCTGCGTGGCCCCATGGCACCAATTCCGAGCAGCACCACATCAGCCTTTACGCCTTGCAAGGCGCCCGGCACAAAGCCGGCGGTGCCGGTGATCAGCAGCGTGTGTCCATCGTGCTCTACCACCATCGCGTAGCTTTGTCCTTCTTTGTAGTCTGTGGCTCGCACAGGCGGGACCAAGGGGCTGTCGATGACGCCACCTGTGAAGCCGGTGGGCGTGTGCAGGGCAGGGTAGAGCGTCACAGTGAAGCGGCCGAAGCGGTAGGGCTTGCTCAGTTCAGCCTGTTGCATCTGTTTGTCGTCGAGGCCCCAGCCTTTCCCCACCATGAGGGTGGAACTGGAGCCCATCAACACAGCGCCGGTAAGTTTGGCAACTTCGGGCGCATCCATGGCGTGGTCGTAGTGGGAGTGCAGGGGGATGATTGCTGCCAACTTGCTGCCTGTGGCTCCAGCCAGCGTGATGCGTGCGCGTTGCAAACCGTCTGCAATCGCCTGCGTGTCAGGTGACACTTTGCGCAGGAAGACGGTCATTTTGTCGGGGCGGGAGAAGAAGCCGTCAGTCAACAGAGCCGTCTCACCATCGTCCAGCAAGACAGTTGCGACGCCCAGAAAACTGACTTTGAGAGGAGAGCCGGCCGGAGCGGCCTTCTGCCAAAAAAGGCTTTGAACTGCAGAGAGTCCGGGGGGATGGCTCAGTTGCCACGCCAACGTGGCGGCTGCCGCTATCAGGGTGGCGGGAATCAGCCAAAGAAGTTGTCGTTTGCGCATGCGCACAGTCTAGGCGCGCTGCGCCCGGCGGTTAATGGTGGTTACGCCGAAGTGCCAGAAATTCTGATGCGCCCTGCAGCATTGCCAGCGTCAAGGCCAGCCATGTTTTAGCGCTGCGGCGCGTGGCCGAGTGGCGCGTTTTCATACTTCGATCAACACAATGGGGTCCAGCCATTCGTCGTCAAAGAGTTCATCCAACAGTCGTTGCAAGCCCAGCAGTTTGAGGATCATGACAGCTCCCGGTTACGTTTTGCTGAAACGAATTTATGCGCTTAGTGTGACTGTTTGATGGCACTGTGGTGTAAACGATGCAGGCCTTTGAAACGAGTGTTCCGCTGTGTAAGCTCAGGCCTTCAGGAGACACTTTTGCTGCATTCCCCCTTGCCGGCCTTGGCAGAACTTGAACGCATTCTTCAGCTCGCTGGTGACCGGGTGGATGTGCGGGTGGCCCACGACGTCGCGCTCGACGGAAGCACCTTGCCGGTGTATGTGATCTCCATGGGTAACCCCGCTCCGGAGGTGCCCGCCATCGGTTTTTTCGGTGGCGTGCATGGCCTGGAGCGCATCGGCACCGAAGTGGTGTTGGAGTTTCTCAACAGCCTCGTCATGCGCATGGCGTGGGACCACACCTTTCACCAGCAGTTGGAAACCATGCGCATCGTCTTCATGCCCCTGGTCAATCCGGGTGGCATGCAGCGGGGTACCCGCGCCAACCCTGCGGGTGTGGACCTGATGCGCAATGCTCCGCTGGATGCGGTGGAGCCGGTGCCCGCGTGGGTAGGCGGTCAGCGTGTCAGCGCTCGGCTGCCATGGTACCGGGGAGCCGAAGGCCAGGCTATGCAACCGGAGGCTGCCGCCCTGTGTGAAGTCGTGGAGCGGGAGCTCAGCCATCGGGCGTTCAGCATGTCTGTGGACTGCCATTCAGGTTTCGGGGTGAGGGACCGTTTGTGGTTTCCGTATGCCCACACGCGACAGCCCATGTCGCACTTGGCGGAGATGTACGTGCTGCAACGCATGTACCGCCAGAGCTACACCCATCACCCCTATGTGTTCGAGCCCCAAAGCCTGCAGTACCTCACCCATGGAGACCTGTGGGACCATTTGCACACGCGACTTGCAGACCCAGTGCAACAGGTGTTTTTGCCACTGACGTTGGAGATGGGTTCCTGGCTATGGATCAAGAAGAACCCGCGCCAGATCTTCAGCCGATACGGCATCTTCAATCCATTGATAGGGCATCGCCAGCAGCGGGTGCTACGCCGGCATGTGACTCTGCTGGACTTTCTGGCTCGTGCTGCTTGCAGTGTCTCTAGCTGGTTGCCTAAGGGGAGCTATCGCCATGCCATGCATGCCGAAGCCTTACAACTCTGGTACGAGTAAATCCAGTCTAAATGGCTCGCAACACGCCCAGGGCAAAGGGAAGGCTCACCACCCCGAGCAGGGTTGATAGGGTGACCAACCCGGCGACATAAGCACCGTCGTAACCCATGCGTGCGGCGAGCACATAGCAGCTGGATGCTGTGGGTAGCGCGGAGAAAGCGAGAAGCATGGTGGTTTGTGTGGTGTCCAGTGCAAACAAACGGGACACCAACAGTGCGATCACCGGGGTAATCAGGTGACGGATCGTCAACACGGATACTGCGAGGGTCTTGGCCCGCGCCAGAGCGCCGAATTGCATGCCGGCACCTGCGGCCATCAATCCCATGGCCAAAGATGCAGCACCCAGACGGGTGACAGTGGGTTCCAACCACACCGGCATGCGAAAGCCGGCAAGGTTGCTGATCAGTCCGGCGACCGTAGCAACTATGAGGGGGTTGCGCACCAGTTCACCCAAAAAGCCACGCTGAGCGTGACGGGCCATGGGCCAGACGGCGGCGACGTTAAAAAGGGGAACGCAGACACCGATCAGTACCGCGATCAGTTGCAACCCCTGTGGACCTGCAAGACGTTCTGCAATGGCTAATCCGATGAAAGAATTGAATCGGAATGCAATTTGGGCACTAGCCGCATGGTCGGGGCCAGGGATGTAGCGCTTCAAGAAGGGGGTGTGGGGCAACAGGTAAGCCAGTGCAATACCGGCAAAGCCCAGGGTCCAGCCGGCAGCCATCAGTTTGGAGGCCAGTTGCAAATCCAGCGGGCTTTTCACAATGGAATGAAACAGCAGCACCGGAAACAACAAGTAGTACACCAGAGCCTCTACCTTTTCCCAAAGCGGGCGGTTGAGCTGGGTAAACCGGCACACCAGATATCCGAGGAGAATGAGCGAAAAATCGGGGAAAAGGAGCTGGGCGTAGTTCACACCAAGAGGATACCAGCCGCCTAATGGTTCTACCGCATAGACCGGTTGAGTGGCCCCGCATTACCATTACTCCAAGGCGTGCCGGGTAGGCATGCTTCCACCCTGACTGAGGAGTATCAAAAGATGTACCGTAGAGTGTTGCTGGCGTGTGGTCTTGTGGCTGTTTCTGGAGCAGTCATGGCGCAGGGTTATCCCAACAAGGTGATCAAACTCCAGGTGCCTTTTGCGCCGGGCGGGACGACGGACATTGTGGCGCGCATCATTGCGGACCCATTGGGCAAAGTGCTTGGGCAAAGTGTGATCGTGGAAAACAAGGCAGGCGGAGGTGGCGTCGTTGGTGCGAACGAAACCGCAAAGTCAGCCCCGGATGGCTATTCGCTGGGGGTGGCAACGGTATCTACGGTGGCGGCCAATCCCGCCATCAATCCTAAAAATCCGTACAACCCTTTGACGGATTTCACCCCTATCATCAATGTGGCGGCAACACCTAATGTGATTGCGGTGCACCCTAGTTTCCCCGCCAAAGACTACAAGTCCTTTTTGGAAGAAATCAAGAAGAACCCGGGCAAGTACTCTTATTCCTCGTCAGGCACGGGCGGTATCGGCCACATGCAGACCGAATTGTTCAAGAATCTGACCGGTTCATTTATTACCCATATTCCTTACCGCGGCGCCGGCCCGGCACTCAATGACACCGTGGGTGGACAGGTTCCGATGATTTTCGATAACCTGCCCTCCGCGCTCCCATTCATCACCTCAAACCGCTTGATTCCCATTGTGGTGGCTGCTCCACAGCGCCTGAGCCAAATGCCCAATGTGCCCACTTTCAAGGAAGTCGGGCTGGAACCGGTAAACCGCATGGCCTTTTACGGTATTTACGGCCCCAAGGGATTGCCCAAAGAGGTGGTGGACAAGGTGAATGCTGGTGTGCGCAAAGTGTTGGAAGACCCCGCTGTGCGCAAGCGCATCGAGGATACCGGCTCGCTGGTCGTCGGAAATACGCCTGAGCAATTCACCGCGCAGATCAAGGCAGAGTATGAGGTTTACAAAAAAGTGGTGGATTCCGCCAAGTTGCGTTTGGACTGATGGAGCCATTTGGTGAGTGACACGGCATCAGTGGATGCATTCATTGATGCCCTGTGGCTGGAGGAGGGGCTCTCCAAAAACACCTTGCAGGCTTACCGGCGTGACCTGACCCTTTTTGCGGGACATTTGGCACCAAAGCCCTTGTATGGCGCTCAGGAGCATGACCTGCAAGGTTATTTCGCGGCACGGCATGCCGAGACTAAAGCCACTACTGCAAATCGCCGGCTGACGGTTCTCAAACGGTTCTTTCGTTGGGCATTGCGGGAAGGGCACATCGCCCAAGATCCGACGTTGAAGTTGCAAGCCGCCAAACAAGCCCTGCGCGTACCCAAGACCTTGACGGAGGCACAGGTTGAAGCGCTGTTGAATGCTCCAGACACCAACGAGGCCTTGGGTATTCGGGATAAAGCCATGTTGGAGCTCCTCTACGCCAGCGGCCTGCGCGTGAGTGAATTGGTTACTTTGAGGATGGTGCAACTGGGCCTGAACGAAGGCGTGTTGCGGGTGACCGGCAAAGGTTCCAAAGAGCGCTTGGTGCCCTTTGGCGAAGTCGCCGGCCTCTGGCTGAGTCGCTATCTGGCTGGTCCCCGGGCGGAGTTGCTTGCCGCTAAGCAAAGCGCAGATGTTTTTGTGACAGTGCGGGGCTCCAAATCCGGTACAGCCATGTCTCGCATCATGTTCTGGGGTCTGGTCAAGCGCTACGCTCTGCAGGCCGGTATTCGGGTGCCGCTGTCACCGCACACCCTGCGCCATGCTTTTGCGACGCACCTTTTGAACCATGGAGCAGACTTGCGTTCGGTGCAGATGCTTCTGGGGCATGCTGATATCTCGACGACCACCATTTACACACACATTGCCCGGGACCGCTTGGCCTCGCTGCACGCGCAGCACCATCCCAGGGGCTAACTCCGTCGCTTATTCTTGCCCTAGCGTTTCCGCCCAAGCCAACGCTTGGAGATGGGCCCAATTAATTTGCTTTTCGGTCAATTGCAATGCCTGGGCCGCTTTGGCGAAAGCTTCATCGTCACCGTTCTCACAGGCCAGTGTGAGCTTCAAGTAGTCGGCTAACGGACCTGTTTGGTAAAGCAAGGCATGGGTTACGGAGTTGGGCAAGGACAGGTTTGCCAGAGCTGCAGGCATCGGCATGCCCAGCAAGCTGTCCAGCAAGGAGAAGACACCGATGACAAATGCATGATCGCATTCCTCGGGGGGCAAAGCTTCGGCGGCAAGCAATTCCATCAGTCGGCCACGGACCACAGCGGTAGTGCCCACTGCCGGTGCCACGCCGCCACCAGTCGAGGTCGTCATCAACAGAGCCGCCCATTTGAAGAGCTTTTTGAGCCCCAGCAGCATCACCGCGTGTTTGAAGGATGTGACTTCGGTACGCAATCCGAATCCCGCTGAATTGATGAATCTCAACAGGTTGAAGGACAGGGTCGGATCTCGCTTGAGGACTTCTTCAATCTCTGCTGTACTGGCTTGCTTGCGAACGAGATTGATGAGCTGGAGGATGGCAGCCTGGCTGGGGCGCAGTGTTTGGCCTTCGATGATGGTTGGTTGTGCGAACCAGTAACCCTGAAACAGGCCTACACCTAAGTCCTTGAGTTGCTTGTACTGGATTTCAGTTTCAACTTTCTCTGCAATTAACTTGGCTTTGGTCTTGACTTGCGCAAGTTGAACAAAAGACGCCAGTGAAGGTGGCTTGAGAATGCTCACATCAAACTTGATATAAGAAGCTAAAGGCAACCAGTCTTCGTACGAGCGGGTCAACACCGAATAGTCGAACGCCAGCTTGAAGCCCCGTGTATAGATGGCTTGCAAGGTGGGAAGGCGCAAGGCGATCTGCTCCACTTGCGAGGCGGGCAAAGAAGGAATTTCCAGCACTACATGTTCCGGCGCTACGAGGTCCAAGTGGCCCCCGGCAAGGCTATCGTGCGTGCAATTGACGAACAGCAGCGTTTTGCCGATCAGCGTCTCCCCTTCGGCCAACGACAGCAAATTGAAGAGCATCTGCGCATCGGAGGAGGCGGTGTGTGCGTCAGCTTTGACACTTCGGTCAAATAGCTCATACCCCATGATGGAGCCCGAGTCATTGACGATGGCTTGCCGGGCCATCGAGATAGCGGACGAGGTGGGTTCCGGGGGTTGTGGGTGATCGGTGGACATCAGTGAATCGCTAATCCGGTGGATGAGGTTGCCTCAGGTCATTCTAGGTTGAATGGGCGGCAATCTCCGTGAGACCAGCGTCAGAATCCAGCTTCTCCAACTCTTGGGGGCTGAAGCCGGCAGCCAGTCTGGCGGCGTAGTTAAAGGGCGGCTTGGGCCGGGGAGCCGCGTATTGAATCGCGGCCAAGGCATAAAACGCAGCAGGGTCTAACTCATGCCGGGCACACAGCCAGTGGTACCAGCGATTCCCTGCGGCGACATGTCCCACTTCCTCGGTGAGGATGACTTGCAGGATCGCTTGTGCCTCCAATGCCGCTGGACTGCCAACTTTGGCGAGCTTGGCTTGAATCAGGGGTGTTGCATCCAGCCCGCGCGCTTCCATGGTCCGAGGCACCAAGGCCATGCGGGCAACGATATCGTCAGCTGTGTTGGCGCACATCGTCCACAGCCCTGTGTGGGCAGGAAAGTCGCCGTAGCGATAGCCTTGTGCACTCAGGTGTTCCTCCAGCAGCGTGAAGTGATTGGCTTCTTCAGTGGCAACCAAGAGCCAGTCCCTGTAGAACGCTTCAGGCATTCCGGCGTAGCGCCACACGCAATCCAGTGCCAGATCGATGGCGTTGAACTCAATATGGGCGATAGAGTGCATCAAGGCAGCGTGACCTGCTGCAGTGAAAGGGGAGCGCCGGGGTACCTCTTTAGGCTCAACCAAGATAGGCAGGTCAGGCCGGCCCGGGCCGGCATCATGAAAAAGAAGCCGTTCGCAGTCGAGCTTTCCCTCTTTCAACAAAGGTCCTATGGCCAAAGTTGCCTTCACCTTGCTGCGGGGCGATGAGGTCTTGAAGGCTGACAAAGCCCGTTCTCGGAGTTCCATCTTTACAATTCTAGTTTTGACGGCCTGAGGGGCAGCGATGGCAGTGTATGAATTGGATGGTGTGGCTCCTAAATTGGATGTGGGAGCTTGGGTAGCTGATAGCGCTGAAGTGATGGGCGCTGTTGAAATCGGCACAGATGCCAGCATATGGTTTGGAGCAGTCGTTCGTGGCGATACCGAGACCATCCGGATCGGAGCCGGTACCAATATCCAAGACGCGAGTGTGTTGCATGCGGATATCGGCAAGCCGTTGACGATTGGCGAGAACGTAACGGTGGGGCACCAGGTCATGCTCCATGGTTGCACCATTGGTGATGGTTCCTTGATTGGAATCGGTGCCATCGTCCTGAATGGCGCGCGTATCGGCAAAGGGTGCCTGGTCGGTGCCGGCGCGCTGGTGACCGAGGGCAAGGAGTTTCCGGATGGCAGCATGATCATCGGCAGCCCGGCCAAAGCGGTGCGGGAGTTGACCGAGGAACAGAAGCAAGGCTTGCTTGCCAGTGCGCGTCACTATGTGGCCAACGCTCATCGATTCAGGTCAGGCCTCAAAAAGATCGCCTAGTTTCCGCCCCGAAAGGGGCCTATTTTTTGGAGAGTGTGCATGTCAGAGTTGCACAAGTTTTTGTTCGATGGGTTGCCGGTGCGTGGTGCGATTGTCCGCTTGACGGATTCCTGGCAGGAAATTTTGCGCCGACGTGCATCCAATACAGAGCATGGTCCCTACCCGGCAGAGGTTCAGTCTCTCCTGGGTGAAATCACAGCCGCAGCAGCTTTGATGCAATCGAATATCAAGTTCGATGGTGCATTGGTGTTACAGATTTTTGGCGATGGACCGGTCAAGTTGGCGGTCACCGAAGTGCAGCCTGATTTCAGTCTCCGGTCTACTGCCACGGTGGTGGGCGAAGTGCCGAATGGCACCTCCTTGAGCCAGATGGTAAACGCCACCAACAAGGGCCGATGTGCGATTACGTTGGACCCCAAGACGAAGTTCCCGGGGCAACAACCCTATCAAGGTGTAGTTCCCTTGTTTGACGACACAGGTGCTCCTTTGGAGCGTATCAGTGAGGTTCTGGAGCATTACATGCTTCAGAGTGAGCAGTTGGACACCACATTGGTGCTGGCGGCTGACGACAAAGTAGCAGCTGGATTGCTGATTCAGCGCCTTCCCTTGGAGGGGGTGGGGAACCTGGCGGGTAGCATGGTTTCGCGAGAAAACGAAGACCAGATTGGTCTGAATGAGCACTACAACCGCATCGCCATTCTGGCCAAGAGTCTGAAAGCCGAAGAGCTATTGCAGCTCGACGTGGATACCGTGCTGCGCCGCTTGTACTGGGAAGAGCCGTTAACCCGTTTCGAACCACTCATGGGCGAGACAGGGCCGAAATTTCAATGCAACTGCAGCCGAGAGCGTGTTGGAAAAATGATCGTCAGTCTAGGTCGAGAAGAGGCCGAGAGCATTCTGACGGAACGCAGCGACATTGAAGTGGGATGCGAATTTTGTGGCGTGCAGTACCGGTTTGACCCAGTAGATGCAGCCCAGTTGTTTACGGACGCGGTCCTGCTGCAACGGGGTAATTCAGGGACGCACTAACCGTCTGTGAGCTCGCGGAACAGGCTGTGTTCGCAACGGGCGTCCGAGCATTTTTCACATTTGGCCATCCAGCGGTTGTAGGTCTCTGAATCAGCGTTGGAGCTGAATTGTGATGGCATGATCAAAGCAAGTGCCGCCCGGGTGCGCTGTCCGCCGCTCCCATAGACCATTGAGTAAGCTATTCCATGGTCCCTGAGTACTTCCTGCAGCCTCAGATGGATGGCTTGTTGCCCGTGAGGGCTGTCTCGAAAATAGCTGTCCGCGACCCATGGTAGGTCCGTAGCGGTCACCAATACGTGATGAAAGCTCCGTAGATCCTCAATGCCGAAGGAGTAGAGGCCGGGGTCTTGAAAGAGTATGTCGCTGTAAATGGCAGTCATGAGTGCGGTGGTGTCGGCAACCACCGTGGCACTTTGCACAGCATCAATGCGCTGAGTTTGCGTCCGCGCAATGGCGGCTTGCTCGTGAGGCTGAGGCGTGCGCATCATGGTGGCACACCACTCCCGCAAATACTCATCAACGACGACGACATCGCTGCCTGCTTCACGCATGCTTGCCGCCAACGCGTGGCACAGGGTGCTCTTGCCAGTTGATTCCGCACCCAGAATCGCGATTTTCATCGAATGCTCAGGCTCTAGCGGGCGATCTGAACGTAAATTTCGTTCGCCTTCACCATTCCCAGTTCGGAGCGTGCTTTCTCTTCCACGATTTCCAGGCCCTCTTTCAGGTCATGGATTTCAGCTTCCAGACGCTCGTTGGCCTGTGAAGCTTGGGCATTCCGTTGCTTTTGCTCTTCCAGTTGCCTAGTTAGTTTGGAAACATTCGGAATGCTTCCGCGACCGAACCACAGCTGTCCGTGCAGGATCAGCAGTAGTGCGATGAGCACGGCAGGGACCCAACGGTTACCCATGGCAGTGGTTCGGTCAGTGAGGGTTAACGCAGGTTATAGAACGCAGCGCGGCCGGGATACACGGCCACATCACCCAAGTCTTCTTCGATGCGGAGCAACTGGTTGTATTTGGCCATGCGGTCAGAGCGGCTCAGGGATCCGGTCTTGATCTGGCCTGCATTCGTGCCCACAGCGATGTCGGAGATGGTGGAGTCTTCGGTTTCGCCGGAGCGGTGGCTGATCACTGCGGTGTAGCCGGCGCGCTTGGCCATTTCGATCGCAGCAAATGTCTCGGACAAAGTGCCGATCTGGTTGATCTTGATCAGGATGGAATTGGCAATGCCCTTGTCGATGCCTTCTTTCAGGATCTTGGTGTTGGTCACGAACAAGTCATCACCGACGATCTGAACCCTCTTGCCCAAGCGGTCGGTCAGGACTTTCCAGCCGTCCCAGTCACCTTCGGCCATGCCGTCTTCAATGCTGATGATGGGGTATTTGTCTACCCATGTGGCGAGCATGTCTGTCCATTCCTGGGCGGTCAAGCTCAGGCCTTCACCTTCGAGCTCATACTTGCCATCTTTGTAAAACTCGGAAGCTGCGCAGTCCAGACCCAGGGCAATTTGCTCGCCGGCCACATAGCCGGCTTTGTCGATCGCTTCCAGAATCATCAGGATCGCGGCTTCGTGGTTTTCCACGTTGGGGGCAAAGCCACCTTCGTCGCCGACGGCGGTGCTGATGCCCTTGTCGTGGAGGATCTTCTTCAGGGCGTGGAACACTTCAGCACCCCAGCGCAGGGCTTCGCGGAAGCTGGGTGCGCCCACGGGGATGATCATCAACTCTTGCAGGTCGAGGTTGTTGTTGGCGTGCTCGCCGCCGTTCATGACGTTCATCATAGGTACGGGCATCTGCACGCTGCCCATGCCACCAAAGTAGCGATACAAAGGCAGACCAGCTTCTTCGGCTGCAGCCCGGGCCACGGCCATGGACACGGCCAACATGGCGTTGGCGCCAAGGCGGGACTTGTTCTCGGTGCCGTCCAAGTCAATCAATGTCTTGTCCAGGAATGCTTGCTCGGAAGCGTCCAGGCCCAACACGGCTTCAGAGATTTCGGTGTTGATGTGCTCAACGGCCTTCAAGACGCCCTTGCCTAGGTAGCGCTTCTTGTCGCCATCACGCAGTTCAATGGCTTCACGGGAACCGGTGGATGCGCCCGAAGGAACGGCTGCACGGCCCATGGTGCCGGATTCCAGCAACACGTCGCATTCAACGGTAGGGTTGCCACGGGAGTCCAGAATTTCGCGGCCGACGATGTCAACAATAGCGCTCATTAGTTTCTTTCCAGTTCAAAAACACACAAACAAAAAACGTCAGATTCCATCATGCAGCCGTTCACTGGAAATCATCTTCCAGGAACGGGGTTTTTTTGGTTACGGAATCCAGCGCCACCAAAGTTTCCAACAATGTTCTCATGTGACGCAGCGGGACGGCATTCGGACCATCGGACCAAGCGTCCGCTGGCCGGGGGTGGGTTTCCATAAAGAGGCCGGCCACACCTGCTGCCACTCCGGCACGGGCCAACACAGGCACCATGTCGCGCGCACCACCACTGCTGCCACCCAAACCACCCGGCTTTTGTACCGAATGCGTCACATCGAATACCACTGGGGCACCTGATTTGCGCATTTCAGCCAGGCTGGTCATGTCGGCAACCAGATTGTTGTAGCCAAAACTCACACCACGTTCACAAGCCAGAAAACGGTCCGGAGTAAGGCCGGCTTCTGTTGCAGCCGCGCGTGCCTTGTCAATCACGTTCTTCATGTCCCAAGGCGCGAGGAACTGCCCCTTCTTGATGTTTACCGGCTTGCCGCTTTGCGCGACTGCACGGATGAAGTCCGTCTGGCGGCAGAGGAAAGCGGGGGTTTGCAACACGTCCACCACGCTTGCGACTTCGGCTATATGCGACTCGTCATGCACATCGGTCAGGATAGGAACTTGGAGTTGGCGCCGCACTTCGTCCAAAATTTTTAGACCGGCGTCTATACCGACGCCGCGCTTGCTGGTGCCCGAGGAGCGGTTGGCCTTGTCAAAGGACCCTTTGTAGATCAAGGGAATGCCCAGGGCGGTGCAAGCCTCTTTCAGCTGGCCTGCCACCTCTATGGACATTTCCAGTCCTTCGATGGAACAAGTGCCAGCAATCAGGAAAAAGCGTTGATCCAAACCAACGTCGAAGCCACACAGTTTCATCAGGCGACTGCTTTCAGGTTCTTGCCACCGTTCTGATGTTCAACAGCTGCCTTGATAAAGGCATTGAACAACGGATGGCCATCCCAGGGGGTGGACTTGAACTCAGGGTGAAATTGCACGCCCACAAACCAGGGGTGAACGCTCTCGGGCAACTCAACGATTTCAGTCAGCTGTTCGCGTTGAGTCAGGGCGGATATGACCAATCCTGATGCCCGCAGAGCATCCAGGTAGTTGACGTTGGCCTCGTAGCGATGGCGGTGACGCTCTGTCACCACATCGCCGTAAATGCGGTGGGCCAGCGTGTCTTTCGCGACGTCCGAGCTTTGGGCGCCCAAGCGCATAGTGCCGCCGAGGTCGGAGTTGGCATCTCGCGTTTTGATGGTGCCGTCCGCGTCTTTCCACTCGGTGATCAGTGCGATCACGGGATTCGGGCTCTCCGGCTCAAATTCGGTGCTGTTGGCATCCTTCAACCCGGCCACATGGCGGGCGAATTCGATGGTCGCGACTTGCATGCCCAAGCAGATGCCAAGGTAGGGCACTTTGCTTTCACGGGCAAAGCGTGCGGTACTGATCTTGCCTTCAATGCCGCGCTTGCCGAAGCCACCGGGCACCAGAATCGCATCGTACTTGGCCAGCTGATTCACGCTGGCGCTGTCGATGGTTTCAGAGTCCACGTGTTCGATCTTGACGCGCACATGGTTCTTCATGCCGGCGTGGCGCAGGGCTTCGTTCACCGATTTGTAGCTGTCAGTCAGGTCCACATATTTGCCGACCATGGCGATAGTGACTTCGCCCTGAGGGTGTTCGGTCTCGTAGACCAAGTCATCCCAACGCTTGAGGTTGGCGGGTGGCGTGTTCAGGCGCAGTTTGTCGCAGATCAGGCCGTCCAGGCCTTGCTCATGCAGCATGCGGGGCACCTTGTAGATGGTGTCCACATCCCACATGGAGATCACGCCCCACTCAGGCACGTTGGAAAACAAAGAGATCTTTGCGCGCTCTTCGTCGGGAATCGGACGGTCTGCGCGGCAAAGCAAAGCATCCGCCTGAATACCAATTTCGCGCAATTGCTTGGCCGTGTGTTGAGTGGGCTTGGTCTTGAGTTCGCCGGCCGCGGCAATCCAGGGCAAATAGCTCAGGTGCACAAAGGCGCTGTTGTTGGGGCCGAGCTTGAGGCTCATCTGGCGTACGGCTTCAAGGAAGGGGAGCGATTCGATATCCCCCACAGTTCCACCGATTTCGACAATCGCCACGTCTACTGCATCGGCCTCGCCGAAGCGTGCCCCACGCTTGACGAACTCCTGGATTTCATTGGTAACGTGGGGAATGACCTGTACGGTCTTGCCCAGGTAGTCACCACGGCGCTCTTTGTCGAGCACGCTCTTGTAAATCTGGCCCGTGGTGAAGTTGTTGGTCTTGCGCATGCGCGTTTCAATGAAACGCTCATAGTGTCCGAGATCGAGGTCGGTCTCAGCACCGTCGTCGGTGACAAACACCTCGCCGTGCTGCAGGGGCGACATGGTCCCGGGGTCAACGTTGAGGTAGGGGTCCAGCTTGATGAGGGTGACTGTCAGGCCCCGCGATTCCAGGATCGCAGCAAGGGAGGCTGAGGCGATTCCCTTTCCAAGGGAAGACACCACACCGCCGGTGACGAAGACAAATTTGGTCATGTCAGGGGCGAACCTGAGGGTTCGATGAGGTGGTAAAGCGAGATTATAGGCGTCTGCTACATTGCGGCGGTCTGCGGTGGCACCATCGTGCTTGCCGTCATCACGAAATGAGTACGACATGGACCTTTCCGGTAAGCACATTGTTCTGGGTTTGACAGGTGGAATAGCCTGCTACAAAGCAGCCGAGCTCTGCCGCGCATTGATCAAGCAAGGCGCTACGGTGCAGGTGGTCATGACAGAAGCAGCCGCACAATTCATTACCCCTGTGACCATGCAGGCCCTGAGTAACCGCACGGTGTACGACTCCCAGTGGGATGCGCGTGAGCGGAACAACATGCCGCATATCAACCTGAGTCGGGAAGCTGATGCCATTCTGATCGCGCCCTGCAGCGCCGATTTCATGGCGAAGTTGTTGCATGGCCGTGCCGACGACCTTCTCAGCCTGATGTGCCTTGCGCGCCCCATCGAAACGGTGCCCCTGCTGATTGCACCCGCCATGAACCGCGAGATGTGGGCCCACCCAGCGACTCAGCGCAATCTATCGCAGTTGCGGGCAGATGGCACCCATGTGTTGGGTGTTGGGAACGGTGACCAGGCCTGCGGCGAGACGGGCGACGGGCGCATGCTGGAGTCTGAGGAGCTGTTGCAGGAAGTCATTGCATTTTTTCAGCCCAAATTGCTGGTGGGGCAGAAAGTGGTGGTCACTGCTGGTCCTACCTTTGAAGCGATTGACCCTGTGCGTGGAATCACCAACCTTTCCAGCGGAAAGATGGGCTTTGCGATTGCACGTGCCGCGCAGGAGGCGGGAGCGGAAGTGACCTTGATCGCCGGTCCGGTGTCTTTACCTACACCACGAGGTGTAGCCCGTATGGATGTGAAATCTGCATTAGATATGCATGCAGCGACCATGGAATGTGCGCGAGCAGCTACTGTTTTTATAGCAACGGCGGCGGTGGCGGACTGGCGTCCCGCGACTGCGGCAGATCAAAAGCTCAAAAAGGACGGCAGCGGCGCGACCCCGCAGCTGGAGTTTGTGGAGAACCCGGACATCTTGGCAGAAGTGGCATCCAGCCCGCGTGCGATCGAGGGGAAGTTATTCTGCGTGGGTTTCGCGGCCGAAAGTCATGATCTATTGGCTCACGCGACAGCCAAGCGGCTCCGTAAAAAAGTGCCTCTGCTGGTGGGTAACATCGGACCCGCAACCTTCGGCCAAGACGACAATGCCCTGCTGTTGGTGGACACCCAAGGCGCCACCGAAATCCCTCGCGATACCAAGCTTCAACTCGCGCGCCAATTGGTGGCCGAGATCGCCAAGCGCTTGCATTCTTATTGAAAGAGTTTCATGAAAATCGACGTCAAGATCATTGATCCCCGCCTGACCAACAATCTGCCCACCTACGCCACGCCGGGCAGCGCTGGCCTGGACCTGCGCGCTTGCCTGGATGCGCCGCTCACCTTGGCGCCCAATGCGTGGCAACTGGTGCCCACCGGCATGGCCATCTACCTCGAAGACCCAGCTTACGCCGCTTTGATCCTGCCGCGCTCCGGCTTGGGGCACAAACATGGCATTGTGTTAGGTAACTTGGTGGGTCTGATCGACAGCGATTACCAGGGGCAGCTGATGGTGAGTGCCTGGAACCGCAGTGAGGTCCCGTTCACTATCGAGCCGATGGAGCGGATCGCACAGCTGATGATTGTTCCGGTGGTGCAAGCCCAATTCAATGTTGTCACCGAGTTCCCCGCGTCACAACGCGGGGAAGGTGGCTACGGCTCTACCGGAAAAGCTTGATCGGCTCAGTGCAGGTGTCCGCTCCCGGGCCCTTGCTCGTGCAAGGGTTGGATGCGGAAAAAACCAGTACCGAGGGTGCCGGAGCCGATTTCTTCCTCCGTCGCTTCGCGCACTGACTCCACCTTCATCTGGATGCGAATCGCAATGCCAGCTAGAGGGTGATTGCCGTCCAACACCACGTGCTCAGGGTAGATGTCGGTGATGGTGTAAAGCGCGTCTCTGGGCGCGTCCGGGTTGCAGCCTTCAGGCAAGGCATAGCCTTCCATGGTCAGGCCCTCTTGCAGGTCGGCCGGGAACAGGGTGCGTGGCTCGAGAAAGATCAGCTGGTCATTGAAGTCGCCAAACGCCTGGTCCGGTTCAATCTGCAAATGCACCTTGTCGCCAGCCACATGGCCTTGCAAGGCGGCTTCAATCGAGGGCAGCAAGTCACTGCCGCCCAACAAAAACTCGACCGGCTCGTCCAAAACGTCCAGCTCTTCGCCCAAAGTGTCTTTCAGCGTCCATGTCAGGGCAACGACGCATTGTGTGGTGATTTCCATAGGCGAGAATTGTCCCATGAACATTCAAACTCCTCTCCAGCTGCTGGGCGGCATCAGCCCGGAAACCTTCATGCAACGCTATTGGCACAAAAAGCCTTTGGTGATCCGGCAGGCCATTCCCGGGTTTGCACCTTTGTTGGAACGCATCGAGTTGCTGGAGATGGCGGCACAAGAAGACGTGGAATCGCGTCTGGTGGTGCAGGATGCTTCGGGCAAAGGCGCAGGATGGAAGTTCAAGCACGGACCGTTTGCACGCAAAGCCTTGCCACCTTTTAAGCAAGTAGGCTGGACCTTGCTGGTGCAGGGCGTGGACATGCATGACGAACGGGTGCACAGCTTGATCAACCAATTCCGCTTCGTGCCGGACGCGCGCCTCGACGACCTCATGATCAGCTATGCCACTGACCAGGGCGGCGTGGGCCCTCACTTTGACAGCTACGACGTGTTTCTCTTGCAGGCGCATGGGCGGCGCCGCTGGCGCATCGGTCGCCAGAAAGACTTGTCCCTGAAGCCGGACATGCCCCTCAAAATTCTTGCCAACTTTGAGCCTGAAGAGGAGTTTGTGCTCGAGCCCGGCGACATGCTGTATCTCCCGCCGAAATATGCCCACGACGGTATCGCTGAAGGCGAGTGCATGACTTATTCCATCGGCTTCCGTTCCCCCTCGCAGTCTGAGTTGGCGCAGGAAGTTTTGCAGCGACTTGCGGAGCAGGCTCTGGATGAGTTGCCAGCGACCTTGTATGCCGATCCCAAGCAATCAGCAGTAAAAGCGCATGCGGCTCTACCTCCAGCCATGCTGGAGTTCGCCCAGTCCGCGGTGCACGCCGCTCTCAAAGACCCCAAGGCAGTTGCACGTGCTTTGGGAGAGTATCTGAGTGAGCCCAAAGCGAATGTCTGGTTTGATGGAGAGGGCCAGGATGTTGATGGCGCTATCCGCTTGGATCGCCGGACACGCATGCTCTACGACGAGCATCACGTCTTCATCAATGGCGAAAGCTTCAACGCCTCAGGACGGGATGCGCAGTTGATTAAGCGGCTGGCCGATCAGCGTTACTTGGAAGCCAAAGAGGTTCAACGTCTGAGTGAGGGCGCACGGGACCTTGTGCAAGACTGGTGTGATGCGGGCTGGTTACATGTCGACCAATGAGCCTCCTGTGTTGAGCGCAGGCACTTTTTCCGGCCCCACGGAGTTTGCCCAGCGCTTCCGCGATTCCATGGCGGTTGCAGCTGCCCAGAAATGGCCACACATGGTGTGGAGTGATGTCAACTTTGAAGACTGGCCTTTGCGTGAAAAGGCGGTCGTCGAGGCCTTGAATGCTTGGGCCGGGCCGGGTCGCAAACTCACCATGCTCGCTAAGCGTTACAACCAAGTCACGCTGCTCCATCCCCGTTTTGTTCAATGGCGTGGTACCTGGAGCCACCTAGTGGATTGCCGTGTGGTGAAGCATCTGGACGACAGTGAAATGCCCAGTGCATTGGTGGGGCCTGAGTGGTTTTTGCATAGACGCGAACTCACCCGATCTATCGGCGTATTCGGTAACGAGCCTCGCGTGCGTGTCGAATTAACAGAACTGTTAGACGAGTGCAGACGCCAAAGCTCGCCCGGATTTCCTGCAACAACATTGGGTCTCTAGGGCTTCAAGAGGGTTTACCCGAATGCACTGTTTTGGGTCTTGTATAATTTCAAGCTCTGGTGGAAAGAGACCGAATGCTTTTCGTCAGGGCTGGGTGGCTTGCCATCCAGACAATTTCCGGAAATTGTTTCGTTAACTCACTGAAGTCTTTAAAAATGAACAAGTCTCTCGTTTTGGCAGCTTTGATCGCTGCTGCTGCCCTGGCTGCTTGCGGTAAAAAAGAAGAAGCTGCTCCTGCTGCCGCTCCTGCTGCTGTTGAAGCTCCTGCCGCCGCTGCTTCCGCTCCTGCTGCTGACGCATCTGCTCCTGCTGCTCCCGCAGCTGCTGCTTCCGAGCCAGCCAAGCAGTAATCTGCTTGCAGACGAAAAAAAACCACCGCAAGGTGGTTTTTTTTCGTCCCCGCATCACCCGCCAAGGTGATGTAAAAATTTACTTGATGTCGTCCGCAATCACTTTGACGATGCGTTGAGCTGTTGCAGAGCTCTCTGCATTGCCATCGGCATCCAGTACGCTGACGGTGGATTTCTCCCCCACGCTGCGCACTGCAATGCGGTACTTGGTAGCTTCATTGGCTTTTTTGGAGCCACTGAACATTTTGCTAAAGAATCCAGGCTCGGAGTTCTCTGAGGTCAGATTCTGGTACCGCACAAAGTAGATGCCTTGTTTGCGATCCCGGTCTTCCACCGTGAAACCAGTCCGATCCAATGCCAGACCCGTGCGGCGCCATGCGCGGTCGAACCCTTCTTCCAATTGCACTACGGGTTGCCCATTCACATTCCCCACCACGGCCACGGGTTTCGGAGTGCTGTTCGCAACCAAAGCTTTGGACTGCTCTTGAGAAACTCCCAGTTTCACCATCAGACGGCGGAGAAATTCAGCTTCCAGTTCAGGGTCTGCTGGGCGTGGCTGCCACACTGTCTGGTTGGTGCGGTCAGCCGTGTAAACCTCGGCCATGCCACGGTGGCTGATGAAAATTTCTGTATTTCCATTTGCGTCCCGCTCCAGGCGTGTACGGAACTTGTCCCGTTCCGGGGTGGAGTAGAACGAATCCAGCAGTTTGCCCAAAGAGGCTCGGATGAAGTCTTGTGGAATCTTGGCCCGGTTTTCCGCCCAGTCGGTTTCCATGATGCCCAGCTTGTCCTGGTCCATCGCCAGCAAAAATCCGTTTTCCTGCCAGAAGTCCTTGACCGGTTCCCATAGCTTCTCCGCTGGGCGGTTCACAACAAGCCAACGCTGGTTGCCGGCACGCTCAATGCGCACGTCACCCACTGCGACCGCGGCGATTACAGCCTTGGATGTCTCAACCTGCCCCGCTTTGGACGCATTGGCAGATACTGCGCCGCCCACTACGGTGTAAGGCGTTTCCTTGCTGAGTTGGGTCAAGTCCGGTGGCACGTCCAGCTTGGGAGCCTTGGCCGCGGATCGGTAATCCACTTTGTCAGTTTCGAGCGCAGAACAGGCCCCAAGGGCCAAGGTCGCGCCTAGCAAAATCACTTTAGAAATGGAATTCACGGATTTCCTCAAAAAAGGGTCAGGAGCTCAGATCAGTCCGGCGGACTGCAGGGCACGCTCAAGAACCGGTTGGCTCGCGTCCGTCAAAGGCGTCAAGGGCAAACGTAACGCAGGCTTGCTCAGGCCCATGCGCGACACAGCCCATTTCACCGGGATCGGGTTGGACTCAACGAATAGAGCCTTGTGCACGGGCAAAAGTTTCATTTGAATTTCCATCGCGCGGGCCACATCGCCGGCAATAGCTGCCACACACAACTCATGCATGAGGCGGGGCGCCACGTTCGCAGTGACGCTCACATTGCCATGTCCACCGCACAGCATCAATGCCACCGCAGTCGGGTCATCACCGCTGTAGATGGAGAACTCTTTGGGGGCGTCCTTGATCAACCATTGCGCCCGTTCGATATTGCCGGTGGCCTCCTTGATGCCCACAATGCCTGGCACCTGTGTCAAACGCAACACGGTATCGTGGGCCATATCGGCCACAGAGCGCCCGGGTACGTTGTAGAGCACGATAGGCAAATCGCCGGTGGCTTCAGCAATGGCCTTGAAGTGCTGGTATTGGCCCTCTTGCGTAGGCTTGTTGTAGTAAGGCACGACTTGCAGTTGGCAATCGGCGCCCACCTGTTTTGCAAATTTCGCCAAGGCGATTGCCTCGCGGGTGGAGTTGCCGCCGCAACCTGCCATGATCGGTACGCGACCCGCGGATTGCTCGACGGACACGCGGATGATTTCGCAATGTTCTTCAACACTGACAGTGGGGGATTCACCCGTCGTACCCACCACGCCGATGCAGTCGGTGCCTTCGGCGATATGCCAATCGATGAGTTTGCGCAGCGCGGGGTAATCCACGGAGCCGTCATCAAGCATCGGAGTGATAAGGGCTACGATGCTGCCCCGGATTGGACCTTTAGAAGCGTTCATGTCGAGTGTTGAATCAGTAAACAAACATTTTAACTAGAGTGCATAACGCGCCGGAGCGTCACTGTGTGCACCGGGGGTAAAGTTGCGCAGGGCCGCAATGCGCTGAACGAATCGGTCGGGCTGATCCACAAAACCGTTTTCATACGCCACGATGTGCAAGTCTTTGCACATGTCTAACAACTCTCCGTTTTTCAGCAGAAAGTCGGGCCGGGCCGGGCGCCCCACCGTTTCGTTGCCGGCGGCAAATGTCTCATAAAGCAGAACACCGCCCGGAGCGAGGCTGGCCATCAGTGTACCCATCAAAGGACGCCACAAGTAATTGGTCACTACAACGGCATCGAACAGTTCAGGTTCGGAAGCTCCATCTCTAGCAAGCGGCCACAGCCCGTTCTCAATGTCAGCTTCTATCAGTCTGGCAAGTGGCACCAATTGGCGCGCGCCGCTTAAGTCTCTATCGACCCCCGTCACTTTGCAACCGAGCCTCGCAAACCATTCCAAATGGCGGCCGCTCCCGCAGGCAACGTCCAAAACCGAAGTGCCCGAGGGAATGAGGTGGCTCCAGCGCTGAATCCACGGCGATGGCGCGGACACTTGCTTATGCGGTTTGTGCATCACTTGGGTTTCACTTCATCTTTCAGCGCTGCCATAGCCATGTTTTCCACCACACCCGGAAGCAGAAGCTTCAAAAAACGCCCCAGCTTGCCTTGGGCCGTCATGACTACTTCATGTTGGCGCTTTTGCATAGCTGTGGCTATCAGGTAGGCGCACTCGGAAACGGTCATGGCTTTGTCTTCCTTGAGGCCACTGGATCCGGCTACTTCGCCCTTGGCATTCAGTCCGTGCGCACGGATGTCAGTCAACACCACGCCGGGGAAAGCCGTGGTCACGCTGACGCCGGAAGGTTTGAGCTCTGCACGCAAAGCTTCGAAAAAGCCTGTCATCGCAAATTTGGAGGCGCTGTAAGCCGTGCGCCCGGGCACGCCGATCAGACCCGCAAGTGACGACACCGCGACGATGCGCCCTTGGGTTTGCTTGATGTGCGGCAGCGCAGCGTGGGTGCACCACACGCTGCCCCACAGGTTGATACGCATGAGGTCTTCATACCAATGCAGGTCTTGGGCATCAACATCCTGAAACAGCGCTTGGGCAGAGACGCCCGCGTTGTTGACCAAGGTGTCAATGCGCCCGAAAGCATCAATCGTGGCTTGAACCAGGCTGCGGCATTGTGCTTCGATCGACACATCCGTGGGCACCACCAGAACTTCACTTCCCTTGGCGCGACAAGCATCTGCCACCGCGTCCAAACGCTCGCGTTTGCGGGCGGCCAACACGAGGTTCATTTCAGCGCCGTAGCGTGTAGCCAGTTGACGCGCGAGCTCGGCACCTATGCCCTCAGAAGCGCCGGTAATGATGGTGACAGGGATGTTTTTGGTCATAGCAGGAAAACTCAAAAGCAGGCCCAAAGCTGATTGGCCATCTGCACCATGAAATCAGGTTGGGCGTACAAGGTGAAAACAGCGGTCAGCAGCACGCACAAGGCCAGTGTGATCGCAGTTTTTTTGAGCATGGAGGTTGGTTTCAAGCGGCTTGAGGAGTGCGGGTAATGGGCGCTTCACGCACCGGCAGATTTACCAGTGCAGCGGCCACGCCCAGTGCGATGGCGATGTACCAGACGATGTCATAACTTCCGGTGCGGTCATACAGGTAGCCACCCAGCCACACGCCCATGAAGGATCCGATCTGGTGGCTGAAGAATACGAATCCTCCCAGCATGGACAAATGCGCCACACCGAAAATCTGGGCAATGGTTGCATTGGTGGGTGGAATGGTGGACAGCCACAGCACCCCCATGACAGAAGCAAACACATACACACTCATGGGGGACAGCGGCACCAGCAAAAACAGGCTGATGGCTACCGCCCGCGCGAAGTAGATAAATGCCAGGATGTACTTCTTCGGCAGCTTCTGGCCCAGCACACCTGCTGCATAAGTGCCGAACACATTAAAAAGGCCGATCAACGCCAAGGCATAGCTCGCGACCTGGGGTGACAAGCCTTTGTCTTTCAGGTAGCTGGGCATGTGCACTCCGATAAACACCACTTGGAAGCCGCATACAAAGTAACCTGCCATCAGCAACTGAAAGCTCGGGTACTTGAAGGCCTCGCGCAGCGCTTGGACAATGCTTTGCTGACGCGCCGGGGCTGAAGCTCCGCCGAAGGCGGGCTCTTTCAGCCCGCGCGCCAGCGGAATCATCAGCAGAGTGGCTGCCGCCAAGGCCAGCAAGGCCTGCTGCCAGCCAAAGTGGCTGATCAAAAAGCCTTCCGTCGGTACCATCAAAAATTGGCCGAACGAGCCTGCTGCCGCTGCGACCCCCATGGCCCAGGAACGCTTCTCTGCTGGCACATTGCGGCCGATCACGCCGTAAATCACGGCATAGGTCGTGCCCGCTTGCGCCATGCCGATCAGGGCGCCGGTAGCCAAGGTGAACATCAATGGGGTAGTGGTCAATGCCATGCCGCACAAGCCCAGCGCGTACAACAGCGCCCCGATGATGATCACCCGGAATGCCCCGAACCGGTCGGCGGCCATGCCCGCAAAAATGCCGCTCAAGCCCCACGCCAGGTTCTGGATAGCGATGGCAAAAGCAAAAGTCTCGCGCGTCCAGCCCTGGGCCTGGGTGATAGGCTGCAGCCAGAGGCCGAAACCGTGACGGCTGCCCATGGACAGCGTCACGATGGTGGCGCCGCACACCAGTACCTGGGACATGGAGAGGGTTTTAGGGGAAGAGCTCATCCTGCAAATGTAGCCAGTTTCGGCGGATCGTTTGCAGCGGGCGGGACACAGAGCGCCCCTGTCTTGGTTCTAAAAATCGGTATTTGCATGTATGCATATACAGTGGATTGCCGCAGTTCCCCTACAATCCGCCGCTATGGCTGTCAAACCCACCCCCGAATATTCTGAATCGTCGATCCGCGTGCTCAAGGGCCTGGAGCCCGTCAAACAGCGCCCGGGCATGTACACCCGCACCGACAACCCCCTGCACATCATCCAGGAAGTGCTGGACAACGCTGCCGACGAAGCCTTGGCCGGATACGGCAAAAAAATCAAGGTCACCCTGCATGCGGACGGCTCCGTCAGCGTGGAAGACGATGGCCGCGGCATTCCTTTCGGCATGCACCCGGAAGAAAAAGCACCCGTCATTGAGCTGGTGTTCACCCGCTTGCATGCGGGCGGCAAGTTCGACAAAGGCAAGGGCGGCGCCTACAGCTTCTCCGGCGGCTTGCACGGCGTGGGCGTGTCAGTGACCAACGCGCTGGGCAAGCGCCTGGAAGCCACCAGCTACCGCGAAGGTTCCGTCGCTCATCTGGTGTTTGAAGGAGGCGACGTGACCGAGGCCCTGCAAGTGCGCAAGGCCGGTGACGGCGACCGCAAACAGGGCACCACCGTGCGGGTGTGGCCGGACGCCAAGTATTTTGAATCCGCCGTCCTGCCCATGGGCGAGCTGACCCACTTGCTGCGCAGCAAAGCGGTGCTGATGCCCGGCGTGAGCGTGACGCTGGTGAATGAAAAGACCAAGGAAAGCCAGAACTGGCTCTACAAGGGTGGCCTGAAAGACTATCTGGGCCAGACCCTGAGCGCCGACCCCGTCATCCCCATGTT
This sequence comes from Curvibacter sp. Hmag1.1, assembly GCF_059769165.1. NCBI lineage: Bacteria > Pseudomonadati > Pseudomonadota > Betaproteobacteria > Burkholderiales > Comamonadaceae > Curvibacter > Curvibacter sp. Hmag1.1. The sequence continues at coordinate 586,806 of NZ_JBMBGX010000002.1, read as the reverse complement.
TGACGGTGAAGGCTTTGCCGATGGCAACAACGACACCTTTGCCGAAGGCGAGGGCGCAACCTGGTGCGTGGCCTTTACCGAAGATGGCGCGCCGGTCCGCGAAAGCTATGTGAACCTGATTCCCACCAGCGCGGGCGGCACGCACGAAAGCGGCTTGCGCGATGGCTTGTTCCAAGCCGTCAAAAGCTTTATCGAGTTCCACAGCCTGCTGCCGAAGGGCGTCAAGCTCATGCCCGAAGATGTGTTCGCCCGCGCCAGCTATGTGCTGAGCGCCAAGGTGCTGGACCCGCAGTTTCAAGGTCAGATCAAGGAGCGCCTGAACTCGCGCGACGCGGTGCGTCTGGTGAGCAGCTTTGTGCGCCCCGCGCTGGAACTGTGGCTGAACCAGCATGTGGACTACGGCAAAAAGCTGGCCGAGCTGGCTATCAAAGCCGCCCAAACCCGCCAGAAGGCCGGTCAGAAGGTCGAAAAGCGCAAGAGCAGCGGTGTAGCCGTGCTGCCCGGCAAGCTTACCGACTGCGAGAGCCGCGACATTGCCTACAACGAGGTGTTTCTGGTCGAGGGCGATTCCGCCGGTGGCAGCGCCAAAATGGGCCGCGACAAAGAAAATCAAGCGATCCTTCCCCTGCGCGGCAAGGTGCTTAACACCTGGGAGGTGGACCGCGACCGCCTGTTTGCTAACACCGAAATCCACGACATTTCGGTCGCTATTGGGGTAGACCCGCATGGCCCCAACGACACGCCCGATCTTAGCGGCTTGCGATACGGCAAGGTCTGTATCTTGAGCGATGCCGACGTGGACGGCTCGCACATCCAGGTGCTGTTGCTCACGCTGTTTTTCCGCCATTTTCCCAAGCTGATCGAGACCGGCCATGTGTATGTGGCCCGCCCCCCGCTGTTCCGGGTGGATGCGCCAGCGCGTGGCAAAAAGCCTGCGAGCAAGGCCTACGCGTTGGACGAAGGCGAGCTCACCGCCATCCTGGACAAGTTGCGCAAAGAGGGTGTGCGTGAAGGCGCTTGGTCCATCAGCCGCTTCAAAGGCCTGGGCGAGATGAACGCCGAGCAGCTGTGGGACACCACGCTCAACCCCGACACCCGCCGCCTGTTGCCGGTCATGCTGGGTGCCATCAACTTCGGAGACACCGAAGCGCTGATTACCAAGCTCATGGGAAAGGGCGAGGCATCGTCCCGCCGCGAGCTGATGGAGCTGCACGGCGACTCGGTAGAGATCGACGTCTGATGCACCTGCGTGCTGCCGCGTCCCGTTTTGCTATGAAAAAAGTAGCTGCTTGCGCACTATGGATGTGCGCTATGGCCACTTTTGATGCCAAAGCCGATGTGTGGGTCTATGTGGATCCGCAGGGTAAAACGTATCTTTCCACCGAGCAAGTGGACGAGCGCTACACGCTGTTTTTCCGCGCTTCTATCCGTAGCCTGCAGTCGGGCGCTGATGCCACTGCCCCGCAGGTCGTGGTGCCGGATGCGCCCGAGCTGTCCCCCAAACTGGCGGCGTTTTTTGACAATTCCCCGCGCTACCGCAAAGCCCAGCCCTTGTTGCAAGAGGCCGCCCGCAAGTACCGCCTGGATTACGAGCTGCTCAAAGCGTTGGTGACGACCGAGTCCGGCTTTGAGCCTAGTGCCGTGTCGCCCAAAGGCGCTATCGGGCTCATGCAGGTCATGCCCGATACGGCACGCCGCTTCGGTGTAGACAGCGACCGCTGGATGTCGGTGGAGGCAAAGCTGGCTGATCCCAAGATCAACGTCGGCATCGGTGCGCGCTATCTGCGCTTGTTGCTCGACATGTTCCCGGGCCGCACCGATCTGGCACTTGCGGCGTACAACGCAGGCGAGGGCGCGGTGCAAAAGGCGGGCAACAAAGTGCCTAATTTCAAAGAAACCCAGAACTACGTCGCCACCGTTACGGAGCTCTACGCCGCGCTCAAACCACCCGCCACAACCAGTACGTCCGTGCCGCAAGTGGTGGGCGTCAAGCCGGTGCTCAACCCTTACGGCGACGGCTATGTGTTGTCCGGCTCCCGCACGGCCTATGTGCTGGCACCCGGCGCCATGCCTGGTGGAGCAATCGGACGCGGCAACATGATCACCCCGGCCCTGCCTGTGGCCCCTGAAGATTCCCGGATTGCAGTGGACTGAACTGAAGAAACATGACTGACCAAACCACGCTTGATTTGATCCCCGACCCCGCTGAACCGACAGGTCCCGTGCCGCCCGGCGACGATGGCGAACTGAACCTGGCCACTTACGCCCAGCGCGCCTACCTTGAATACGCGCTCTCCGTCGTCAAGGGCCGTGCCCTGCCCGACGTATGCGATGGACTCAAGCCGGTGCAGCGACGCATTCTGTACAGCATGGGCCGCATGGGCCTGGGCTTTGGCGGCGCCAATGGCAACGCCGGTGCCAAGCCGGTCAAGAGTGCCCGCGTGGTGGGCGACGTACTGGGCCGCTTTCATCCGCACGGCGACCAGTCGGCCTACGACGCCTTGGTGCGCATGGCGCAAGACTTTTCGCAGCGCTACCCGCTGGTCGATGGTCAAGGCAACTTCGGTAGCCGCGACGGCGACGGTGCCGCTGCCATGCGCTACACCGAAGCCCGCCTAGCCAAAATCACCACGTTGCTGCTGGACGAAATCGACCAAGGCACGGTGGACTTTCAGCCCAACTACGACGGCTCTACCGAAGAGCCCAAGCAGTTGCCTGCGCGCCTCCCGTTCAGCCTGCTCAACGGCGCCAGCGGCATTGCCGTGGGCCTGGCCACCGAGATCCCCAGCCACAACCTGCGTGAAGTGGCCGACGCATGCGTCGCGCTCATCAAGAACGACAAACTGTCGGACGACGAACTTTTCACCCTGATCCCCGGCCCGGACTTCCCCGGTGGTGGTCAGATCATCAGCAGCGCCAGCGACATTGCCGATGCCTACCGCAGCGGCCGCGGCAGCCTCAAGGTGCGCGCCCGCTGGAAGATTGAAGACCTGGCCCGCGGCCAATGGCAGCTGGTGGTCACCGAGCTGCCGCCCGGCGTGAGCAGCCAACGCGTGCTGGAAGAGATTGAAGAACTCACCAACCCCAAGGTCAAAGCCGGCAAAAAGGCCCTGAGCCAGGAGCAAACCCAGCTCAAGGCCAGCATCCTCAGTGTGCTGGACGTAGTGCGTGATGAGTCCAACAAAGACGCCTTGGTGCGCTTGGTGTTTGAGCCCAAGAGCCGCACGGTGGAGCAGCAGGAGCTGATTACCGCGCTATTGGCCCACACCAGCCTGGAAACCTCGTCGCCCATCAACCTCACTATGGTGGGGCTGGACGGTAAGCCGGTACAAAAATCACTGCGCCAGATGTTGGTGGAGTGGGTGGCCTTCCGCGCCAGCACCATCGAGCGCCGCAGCCGCCACCGCCTGGGCAAGGTGCTGGACCGCATCCACATCCTGGAAGGCCGCCAGACGGTGTTGCTCAACATCGACGAGGTGATTGCCATCATCCGCAACAGCGACGAGCCCAAGGCTGCGCTGATTGCCCGCTTCAACTTGAGCGACCGCCAGGCTGAAGACATTCTGGAAATCCGCCTGCGCCAATTGGCGCGCTTGGAAGCCATCAAGATCGAGCAAGAGCTGTCAGAACTGCGCACCGAGCAAGGCAAGCTGGAAGAAATTCTGGGCAGCCCCGCCGCGCTGCGCCGCTTGATGGTGAAAGAGATTGAGGCGGACGCCAAAGTGTTTGCCGACGCGCGCCGCACACTTATCCAGGCCGAGAAAAAGGCCGTGGCCGAAGTGAAGGTGGTGGACGAGCCGGTGACGGTGGTGGTGTCTGAAAAAGGCTGGGTGCGTGCGCGTACCGGCCATGGCCATGAGGCGTCTACCTTTGCCTTCAAGGCAGGGGACGGCCTTTATGGCACTTTTGAGTGCCGCACGGTGGACACGCTCTTGGTGTTCGGCTCCAACGGGCGCATCTACACCGTGCCGGTGTCAGCACTGCCCGGCGGGCGGGGTGATGGCCAACCGGTCACCACGCTGCTGGAGTTGGAGGGCGGCACGCAAATCCTGTACTACTTTGCTGGCCCGTCCAGCGCGCAGCTGCTGCTTTCCAGCAGTGGCGGCTATGGGTTTATTGCCAGCGTAGAGAACATGACCTCGCGCCAGAAAGCCGGCAAGGCTTTTGTCGGTGTGGGCGAGGGCGAAACCCCGTGCGCGCCCTCGGTGGTGTCGGGTGCGCAAGGCAAGGTTACGTTCGCAGGCAAAGAAGGTTCAACCGCACCCGGTGCCGCGGGTGCTCAGGCAACGTTGTTGGCACCAGCCACCCACGTAGCCTGCGCGTCAACCGGCGGGCGCATCCTGACCTTTGAGATCACCGAACTCAAGACCATGGCCAACGGTGGACGCGGCTTGATGCTGATTGACCTGGAAGCCAAAGACACCCTGGCCGGTGCTGCCGCCTACACCCGCAGCATCCGCATCGACGGTATCGGCCGCGGTGGCAAAGAGCGCGACGAAACCCTGGAAATCCGCAGCCTCAACAACGCCCGCGCAGCCCGTGGCCGTAAAGGTAAAGCGGCGGATTTGGGCTTCAAGCCGAACCGGATTACGCGCGTGGAGTGATGAGGGAAGCAGCCGGCAGAGCCGGCTGCGTGGCAGTGCTTGCTGAGTTGTACGAATTCATTCCGATGCCGAAAGTGGCTCCGGACGCGGCCAGCGAGAGATCTTCCTGTGCGAGGCGTTCTTTGGCGAGGCTGCTGGCCAACTCGAGCGTAATCTGAGCTTCTTTCTTGGCCACTTGCAGAACTTTTTTCGCAGCGCTGCTCGCAACTTGCAAAATTTGCTTGGCGTACTCAGTCGCCTCTTGGGTGCCAACGTTCCCTTTTGCTGCCATGGCCATCGCGGCGGCTTCAAGTGCATGGTCCACAATGGCCTCGGCCCTCGCCACATCCAAAGCAACGAGTTCCGCCTGCTTCAAAATTTCCTGCATCGACAGCTCGTTTGTGTTCTGTGCTCTCGCCATATCGTTCTCCAATCTTGATTGAAGTCAATATTAGTAAGCCTATGTCGGGCGCGTATGTGCGTTGGCCCACACAGGACAGAGGGCAGCGCAGCAATCCCGCCGCTCTTTTCACTTGGCCCCGGTCGATGTGTTGGCTTCGGTGTTTCAAAGCAGAGCTGCGGGAAACTTGCTCTACACGTCTGAGAGGTCTCAGGCTATCACGGGGAGCACGCCATGTGTCCTGCGCTGTTTTCGGCGTGTTTGTCGCTCATGGCGCGAATGCATCCGGCATGCATCCGGCATGCATCTATTCTCGGACTGCTCCTGAATCAATAGCATCTCGCGCAAATTCCATGGGCGCTAGAGCCCTATTTCACTAAGAACAAACTCCCACCATCCGGCCTGTCCATTTGCCGTACAGCTTCACGGGAACTGCCTGGCCACCGGCTGCGGGGGGCATCATGATGGTGCTGGTGGAGACGAGGTCGATGTCGTAACTCCGGTTGTCGTAGCGGCCGTCGACTTTCATCTGCACTTGGTTTTCGTTGGCGCAACTGATGGTGCCGCTGATCTTGCCCATGCTCACGGTCAAGCTTTGTACCGAGCATTGCGCAGCTGCAATTTGCTGGCGCGCATTGCTCTCCCAATCCGTTGCATCTTCTTTGGTCATGCAGCCCCGTGTGTCGCTCATGGTGCGCCAGTTGGTGCGGTCGACCGATAGTTTGGTGACACCCACCCACATGCCGGGGTCGGGGCGGATGTTGTCACCTGCGTGGGCAAATGTGCTCACCAGGAGCAGGGCGAGGGCGGTGGGGGCGATGCGTGACATGCGTGCAATTACTTCCGGCAAAAAGAAAGCCCGCAGTCTATGGACTGCGGGCTTGGGTGCCTATCCCCCAAACGGGTGATTTACGCCTGCTCACACTTGCTCCTGATTCAGGAGCTGCGCGCGCATATTCCACAAGCCTCGCCTGATTTCAAGAACAGAATTTCCGTCACATTTTTGGCACGTAAAAAGCCCTTCAAGAAGAGGATGTTGACGGTCAGTAAGGCCTTGCTGACCAATGAATAGTGGTGCCTTCACAGTTCTTTCCTGACGCCACGTTTAGCGATCACTTTGATTTGTTTGCAATTTTTTTCGCCACCTTACGCCGCTATGATCTGGCACAAATTTTTACAGGGAGATCATGATGAAGTTGGCTTTTGGTGCCGCAACTTTTGCTTGTGCTGCGTTGCTTTCGGCATGCGGTGGAGGGGGCGGTGGGAGTTCCGCAGGGGGGGCGAATAGCCTCACCGGAGTCTTCTCGGACAGTGCCGTATCCGGTTTGACCTATGTGATTGGCGGGGTAGCTGCAAAGACGGATGCGTCAGGACATTTCACCTACAAGTCCGGCGATACGGTCACCTTCAAAGTCGGTGATGTGGTGCTGGGCTCTGCTGTGGCTCAAGCATTTATGAGCCCTGTCACGCTGATCAGCGGTGCGACGGACGAAACCAACGTTACTGTAACCAACATCGCCAAGTTCTTGCAAACGGTGGACGATGACAATAATCCGTCCAACGGCATCCAAATCACCAGCGGTATTCACTCAGCGGCAGTCGGCCGTACCATCAATTTTGCCCAGACTAGCAGTGCCTACGATTCAGACACGGCAGTTACGAACGCCTATGCGGCACTGAATGGTGCATCCACCTCAGGCACCCATGCGGCAGTAGGCGACTCGAACGCACAAACTCACTTGCAAGGCACGTTGTTGGCGGCCATGGCCGGTACCTATAACGGCAACTACAGCGGGTCAAGCAGTGGCACGTTTACGTTCACTGTGAATAGTGGCGGCCAAATTACTTCCGGCACGATATCGAACACTGGCGGCGCCGTGATGACCGGCAACATTGCAAGTGGCGGCGGATTCAGTTCGAGCAACCCCGGAACATTGGGCGGGAATCCGGTCACTGTGTCATTCAGCGGAACCATCAGTGCCGGGGCCTCCACGGTTTCGGGTAACTGGTCGGTTTCCGGATCCGGATACAACTTTTCGGGTACGTTCAGCGGCAAGAAGTAAAAACGCGAGCGCTCCTGATTCAGGAGCTACTCGCGCATGTTCCACGGGCGCTAGCGCCCGTTTTTACTTTAAGGCTGGGCTGTTGTTTGCACGTCGGCAGCTTCGGTCCATCCACCGCCCAGCACTTTGTACAAGGTCACCAGGTTTTGCAGTTGCTGGGTTTGCACCTGCACCTGCGCCTGTTGAGCTGCGAACAAAGAGCGCTGAGCTTCCAGAACCTCGAACGAGCTGGCCGCTCCAGCTTTGAAGCGCAGGTCGGTCAGTTGCATGGTGGTTTGGGTAGCGACGAGCTGCGCGGTCTGGGCTTGCAGTTGTTCGCCCAGGGTGGCGCGGCCGGCCAAAGCATCGGCCACTTCCTTGAAGCCGGTCTGAATGGCTTTTTCGTACTGGGCGATGGCGATGTCTTTGTTCACCTTGGCAGCTTCCAGGTTGGCCTTGTTGCGGCCCGCATCAAAGATGGGCATCAGCAGCTGGGGCACAAAGGTCCAGGCGCTGGTGCCGTTGCTGAACAAGGTGTCCAGGTCGCTACTGGCCACGCCTGCGCTGGCAGTGAGCGTGATGCGCGGGAAGAAGGCTGCACGTGCTGCACCGATGTTGGCGTTCAGCGCAAGGAGGTTTTGCTCGGCTTGGCGTACATCAGGGCGGCGCACCAGCAACTCCGACGGCACCCCGGCCGGCAGGTCGCTCAAGAAGCCTTGCTCTACCAGGCCCAGGCCGGCCGGCAGGTCCGCCGGCAAGGGCTGGCCTACCAGCAGCACCAGAGCACTTTCGTCAGTCGCACGTTGGCGGGTTTGTTGGGCCAGTGACACTTTGGCAGCTTCGAGCTGGCTCTGGGCGGTGCTCAGGTCCAGCTTGGAGGCAGCTTCGTTGTCGTATTTGAGCTGCATCAGGCGCAGGCTCTCTTGCCGTGTCTTGAGTGTTTCGCGGGTCACGCGCAGCAGCTCGTCGTCGGCCAAGAGCGTGAGGTAGGTGTTGGCGACCGACGCAATCAGGCTGATCTGCACGGTCTTGCGGGCTTCCTCGGTCGCCAGCAGTTGCGACTGGGCCGCTTGGCTCAGGGCGCGCACGCGGCCGAAGAAATCCAGCTCATAGGCCGTGACGCTCAGGCCGGCGGTATAGCTGCTGGTTATGGCGCCGCTGGCAGCCGGGCCGCGGCTGCCGTTGATGCCAGCATTCACGGTGGGCAACTGGTCGGCACGGGCCACTTGCAGCTTGGCCCGGGTCGCTTCGATGTTGAGGGCTGCCACGCGCAGGTCGCGGTTGTTCTCCAAAGACAGCTCAATCAGGCGCTTGAGGCGTGCGTCTTTGAAAAAGCTTTGCCATTCAATGTCTGCCGCCGCTTTGGCGTCGGCAGTGGGTGTGCTGGCTACCGCAACTTGGGGGAAGGCAGGCGCCACGGGAGCAGCGGGCCGGGTGAAGGTAGGAATAAAGCTGCAACCAGCCAGCCACAGCGCCGCCGACAGGGTGGCCAGACGCAGGGCAGGGCGTTGGAAAGAATGCTTACTCATGGGATTGCGCTCCGATCTGGTGTCCGTGTTCAACGTCGAATTGGTGTTGGCGTTCGCTGCCCTTGAAGATGCTGCGCACCACCACGAAGAAGATCGGCACGAAGAACACCGCCAGGATGGTGCCCGCTACCATGCCGCCGATCACGCCTGTGCCGATGGCACGTTGGCTGGCCGAGCCCGCACCGCTGGCAATCGCCAGAGGCAACACACCTAACATGAACGCCAGCGACGTCATCACGATGGGGCGGAAGCGCAGGTGCGCTGCCGACAAGGCGGACTCGATCACGCTCTTGCCTTGGGCTTGCAAGTCCTTGGCGAACTCGATAATCAAAATCGCGTTCTTGGCTGACAAACCGATGATGGTGATCAGGCCCACCTGGAAGTAGACGTCGTTCGCGTAGCCGCGGAACAAGGTGGCCAACACGACACCGAACACACCCAAGGGCACGACCAGAATCACCGCCAGTGGGATGGACCAGCTCTCGTACAACGCAGCCAGGCACAAGAACACCGCCAGGATCGCGAAGGCATACAACACCGTCGCTTGCGAGCCGGCCTTCTTCTCTTCGCGGGACTGGCCAGTCCACTCAAAGCCGAAGCCTTCGGGCAGCTTGGCTGCCAGTTGCTCCATTTCGGCCATGGCCTCGCCGGTGCTGAAGCCGGGAGCTGCTGCACCGCTGATGCGCACGGCGGAGTAGCCGTTGTAGCGCACGGTTTGCATCGCGCCGGTCACCCATTGCGTGGTGGCAAAGGCAGACAAGGGCACTGCTTTGCCGCTGCTGTTGATGGCGTTGAACTTCAGGATGTCATCCGGCTGCATACGCGCCGTGCCTTCAGCTTGCACCACCACCCGTTGCAGGCGGCCCGCATTCGGGAAGTCGTTCACATAGCTCGAACCCAGCGCCGTGGAGATGGTGCTGTTGATGGCGCTGAAGCTCACACCCAAAGCGCTCGCTTTGTCGCGGTCGATGTCGATTTGCAGCTGCGGCGCATCTTCCAGACCATCAGGGCGCACTTGGGTGAGTACCTTGCTCTTGGATGCCATACCCAGCAGCTGGTTGCGTGCTCCGATGAGCGCCGCGTGGCCCTTGCCTCCGCGGTCTTGCAGGCGGAAGGTAAAGCCGGTGGCATTGCCCAATTCAGGAATGGGAGGCGGCGCCAACGGGAAGATGAATGCATCACGGATGCCCATGAGTGCACCGAAGGCGCGGCCGGCCAATGCCTGCGCCGAATGCTCGGGGCCCACGCGCTGCGACCAGTCTTTCAGGGTCACGAAAGCCAATGCGGCGTTCTGGCCCTGGCCGGAGAAGCTAAAGCCCAACACAGCCACCATGCCTTCGACTTCAGGTTGCTTGAGGATAAAGCCTTCCACTTGCTCCATCACTTTCAAGGTGCGCTGTTGGGTGGCACCCGGGGGCAGCTGCACGTTCACGATGATGTTGCCCTGGTCTTCACCCGGCAAAAAGGAAGTGGGCAAGCGCAGGTACACCACAGCCACACCGGCAATGATGGCCACATAGATCACCAGGTAGCGGCCGGCTTTTTTCAGCAAGCGGGCCACTAGGCTTTCGTAGCCTTTGGCGGTGGAGTCAAAGCGGCGGTTAAACCAGCCGAAGAAGCCGGTCTTGGCGTGCGCGTGGCCGGCCTCGACAGGCTTGAGCAGCGTGGCGCACAAGGCAGGGGTCAGCGACAAGGCCAGGAAGGCCGAGAACGCAATCGAGCTCACCATTACCGCCGAGAACTGGCGGTAGATGTTGCCCACCGAGCCGGCAAAGAAAGCCAGCGGTACGAACACGGCAATCAACACCACGGTCACACCGATGATGGCGCCCGAGATCTGGCCCATGGCCTTCTTGGTGGCTTGCAGTGGTGGCAAGCCTTCTTCGCTCATGATGCGCTCGACGTTTTCCACCACCACGATGGCATCGTCCACCACGATACCGATCACCAGCACCATGCCGAACATGGTGAGCACGTTGATCGAGAAGCCCAGCGCCAGCAGGGTGGCAAAAGTACCCAGCAGCGCCACCGGCACCACGATGGTCGGGATGATGGTGTAACGCCAGTTCTGCAAGAACAGGAACATCACCAGGAACACCAGCACCACGGCTTCGACCAGGGTTTCGGCCACTTGCTTGATGGAGATGTTCACGAAACGCGAGCTGTCGTAAGGAATGCTCCAGCTCATGCCTTTGGGGAAGTAGGCCTGCAGCTCGGTCATGCGGGCGCGCACGGCTTTGGCTGCGGCCATGGCGTTGCCGCTGGGGGCCAGCTGCACGCCGATACCGATGGCAGGCTTGCCATTCAACCGGGCTGAGGTGGCATACGCCTGGGCGCCGAGCTCAATGCGAGCCACGTCTTTCAGACGCACGGCCGAGCCGTCGGCGTTGCTGCGCAGCGCGATATTGCCGAACTGCGCCACGCTGGCGAGCTGGCCTTTGACCACCACGGTTGCTGCAATGCTCTGGCCGGTGATGTTGGGCAGGTCGCCGATGGCGCCGGCAGACACCTGGGCGTTTTGCGCGCTGATGGCTGAGTTGACTTCTGCGGTAGACAGGTTGAACGAGGCCAGCTTGGCCGGGTCCAGCCAGATGCGCATGGCGCGCTCGGTTCCGAACAGCTGGGCTTGGCCGATACCGGGCAAGCGTTGCAACTCGGGCACGATGTTGCGCGAGGCGTAGTCGCCCAGTTCAATCGTGCTGGTCTCCGGGTTGTCGGAGGACAGCATGGTGAACATCAGAAAATTGGAGCGTGATTTGTCCACGCGCACGCCTTGCTGCGTGACCGCCGCTGGCAAGCGCGGGGTGGCGCGTGACAAGCGGTTCTGCACATCCACCTGCGCGAGGTCGGGGTTGGTGCCGGTCTCAAACGTCAAGGTGATGCTGCCGGAGCCGTCCGCTTGCGCGACCGACTCCATGTAGATCAGGCCAGGGGAGCCGTTCATTTCGCGCTCTATGACGGACAGCACGCTGTCCTCCAGCGTTTGGGCTGATGCACCGGGGTAAGCGGTGTTCACGACGATGGACGGTGGTGCCACCGGCGGGTACTGCGAGATCGGCAGCTGGGTGATGGCCACGCCGCCCATCACCAGGATGAACAGCGAGATCACCCACGCAAAGATGGGGCGGTTGATAAAAAACTGAGCCATGGAATGTGCCTCTAGCGATTTATTTGGCAGCTGCAGACGCGGCTGCAACGGGGGCGGAAGCGGATGCGCCCGGGGCGCCAGCGGGTGCCGCACCGGGAGTCCATGGCACGGGCTTCACGGGGGCGCCGGGCACCATCATTTTCTGGAAGCCGTCCACGATGACCTGGTCGCCTTCTTTCAAGCCGTCCAGAATCACCCACTGGTTGTTGATGGCATTGCCACCGAGCTTCACGGGGCGCGGACCGGGCTTGCCGCCTTCGCCGACCACCAGTACGGTGTCGCCCTGGTTGGTGCGGGTCACCGCTTGCTGCGGAACCATGATGCCGGAGGGCAGCTCTGCCTGGGACAAGCGCACGCGCACGTACTGGCCTGGCAACAGCAGGCCGTCGGCGTTGGGCACTTCGGCGCGCAGGGTGATCTGGCCGCTGGTGGCGTCCACTGTCAGGTCGCTAAACAGCAGCTTGCCGGCCTTGGGCAGCTCGCTGCCGTCTTCCAGCACGATGCGCACCGGCACTGAGCCGTCGCCCGAGGCGCGCAATTGCTTGGAGGCAATGGCTTTGCGCAGGCGCAGCACTTCGGTGCTGGACTGGGTGAAGTTCACATAGACCGAGTTGGTCTGCTGAATGGTGGCCAGGGCAGTGGTGTCAGAGGCTCCTACCAATGCACCTTCGGTCACAGACGATTGGCCGATGCGACCGGAGATGGGGGCCGTGATGGTGGCGTAAGCCAGGTTGATGCGCGCGGTCTCCACTGCGGCTTTGGCAACACCCAGATCGGCTTCTGCCTGACGCTGGGCGGTTTGCAGGGTGGTGAACTCTTGCTTGCTGATGGCGTTGGCTTCTACCAGCGCCTTGTTGCGCTCCACTTGGGCGGTGGCTTGCGCCAGCGTGGCCTGGGCTTTCACCACGGTAGCTTGGGCACTCTCGAACGCAGCGCGGTAGGGGGCCGAGTCCAGTTGGTACAGCACCTGGCCAGCTTTGACTTCGCTGCCTTCGCGGAAGGCACGTTGCAGCACTAAGCCGCTCACACGGGCGCGCACTTGTGCCACGCGCAGGGCGCTGACGCGGCCCGGCAATTCCGATTGCAAAGCCACCGCTTGGCTGGACACGGTCACTACACCGACTTCAGCAGGGGGCATGCCGCCACCGGGCGGTCCGCCGGCGCCTTGGGCACCGTCTTTGGCGCCGCAGGCCACCAGGGCTACAGCCAATGGAATGGCCAACAAGGCCACACGGCCGGAGGAGAGAGCGGGTGAGGCACCCTGGGTCTGACGGAACAGCGACATACAGATTTCCCTTGTGACAGAGGTAGTTGGGGCGGTAATCGGGGGTGAGACTTGCCGGCGGCTTGATCTAGGGCAAACCCTCAAGAAATAGCGAAGCAGACCGCGACAATGGAGGTTAGTATACATACATTCACGAATGTATGTTTCGAAAAAACTACAATACCCGCACATTTTTATGAGGTCAATCTATGGCCCGCCGCACCAAAGAAGAAGCCTTAGCCACCCGCGAACTGATCCTTGACGCTGCTGAACGTGTATTTCACCAGCGCGGAGTGTCGCGCACGTCCCTGCAGGAAATTGCCAAGGATGCGGGCCTGACCCGGGGCGCGATTTACTGGCATTTTGAAAACAAGGGCGAACTCTTTCACGCCATGATGGAGCGGGTCACATTGCCGATGATGGCCCGCATGACAGAGATCACCCCGGACGACGAAGCCCGTCCGCTGGACAAAATCCGCCGCAATACCGCCACCGCCTTGCGCCAGGTCGCCAGCGACGCGCAAGTACGCCGCGTGTTTGAAATCGCGATGCAGAAGGTGGAGTACGTCGATGAAATGCAGGAGATGCAGCAGCGCAAGATCAGCGGCCGCAACGAGTGCATGGATGACATGCAGCGCCTGCTCCAGATCGCCCAACAGCGGGGCCACATCAAGGCCGATGCTCACTTGCGCAACGCCACCATCGGCCTATTTGCGCTGGTGGGGGGCATCAAATACAACTGGCTGCTGGACCCGGAGGCCTTTGACCTCGAAGCCGTGGGCTTGGCTACGCTGGACGCCTACCTGGCCGGCTTGAAGACTTCATCGGTAGTGTGATTGCTATCAAAAGAATAGCTGCTCGCGCATATTCCAAAGGCGCAAGACGCGCTTTTTACTTGAAAAGTCCCTGCAGCGCGTCACCCGCACGGTTCAGTGCGCCGCCGACCGACTGAAGCAACTTGTCAAAGCTGACCGCAGCGGTCAGCCGCTTTTCCATGGCAGCCGCAATCCTCTGGCCCAGCTGCGCCGGGGTCAGGCCACCTTCGGCTTTGCCCAAGTCACGCAGTTGCAAGTCGGGCAAAGTCACTGTGACGGTTTTTCCGCTCAGGAAGGCCGCGCTGGCTTGCGCGCGGGCATTGCGCACCACCAGCTCCTGCACGATCAGTTTCTTACCGGGGCTTGTGTTGGAAGACTGGCCTACGGCCTTGGCAATCTGGGCCTGTAGCGCATCAAAGTTGGTTTGCCGCTCACCCTTTTCATAAATCACATCCGCTGCAATGACCGCAATTTTGCGGATCACCACCACGTCCGAGGCGAGTGAGCTGAGATCCAGCTCCAGCTCTATGCGGTCTGCCTGCACTGCATAGGGCGTTTTGAAGCCTGCTGGGTTACCGATGCGCAAGCCCCGCAGCTCGCCGCGGCCATTGGTGGGCTCCAGCCTGGCGGCTGCCACACTGACTGGCGCACCGGTGATCTCGCTGCCATAGCGGGTAATGGCTTGCCGCACCAGCCGGTCCAGGTTGCCATGCAGCCAATAGGCGCCACCGGCCAGTGCCGCCAGGAGCAAGGTGGTCAGGGCCAGCAGAAACCGGGTGCGACGGGTCATGGACATGGTTACGAAGGAAAAAGACGATGCAGGCGGAATCTACACTCCGGTCATGGCGCACACGATAGCAAAACCCAGCAACAGCGAACTCATCGTCAAAAAGAGCCGGTTTATCGGCCGGGTGCAAGCGGTGGCGGATCGCGTTACAGCGCAAAAGGTGGTGGCGGACTTGTGGGCCGAGCACCCCACCGCCACGCACGTGTGTTGGGCGCTGATGGCGGGTGGGCATTCGGCGGCAGTGGACGACGGCGAGCCTAGCGGTACCGCCGGACGGCCCATGCTGGACGTACTACGCCATCAGGATCTGGAAGGAGTGCTGGCCACGGTGGTGCGTTACTACGGTGGCGTGAACCTGGGTGCAGGCGGGCTGGTGCGCGCTTACACCGACACGGTGGCGCAGGCTTTGCTGCAAGCCGAAAAAGTAGCTATTGTGAAAATGCAGGCGCTGAAGTGCGCAGTGCCCTACCCGCTGGAAGGTCGCATGCGCCGCGAGCTGGACGCTGCGGGTGCCACCTTGGGTGAGGTGCGCCATGGCGAGCGGGTAGAGCTGGAGTTCGCGCTGCCCGCCCACGCTGCTACCGCTTTGGTGGCCCGCCTCAACGATGCTGGTAGCGGGCAAGTGGAATGGATAGACCTGACCGCTGCAGAACCGGCAGAGCGAGCTGCCGGCCGCCAATGGCGTTCAAGCCGCCATGAACACGCCCGCAACCACCGCGACCAACAAGCCCAACAGCGGAAAGGCGCTGAGTGAATAGCCCAAGGTGCGGGTTTTGGGGTCGGAGACATAGGCGCGCAAATAAATGAAGCGGCCCACCACGTAGACGGCGCCCGCGGCTGCCACCCACACCGGCGACCAGTAGCGCGCCGCCAGGTACATGGCTGGCACCATAGGCACCAGCAGCTCCAGGGTATTCATCTGCACGCGGTAATAGCGCTCAAACGTTTCATGGCCGGTGACGGCCGGTGCATGCACCCCGTAACGTCCACGGGCTTGGCCTACCAGCACTCCAAACCAGATGTACTGCGCAATCGCCACTGCGGTGACCAGATCCAACCAATTCATATTTGTCTCCTTGATGAAAGAGCGCTGAGCCTACAGCACAGTCGCTTGCGACCACAAGCTGTAGGCGATGTGGCCCATCATCGCCGCGACCAGGAGGTCCAGCACCCGCCAGGCCACGGGGCGTTCAAACAGCGGGCTGAGAAGCCGCGCGCCGAAGCCCAGGGTGATGAACCACAGCGCGCTGGCGCCACCGGCTCCCACCAGAAACCAGCCCTGGGTGCCGGCAGCCTGCTTGGCACCGACCGCACCCACCAGAATCACGGTGTCCAGATACACATGCGGGTTCAACAGGCTGATGGTCAAAACCTGAATGACGGTTTTGCGCAGGGTTTGCGGCGCTCCCTGGAGCTGCGCATGCATGGCATGCGGTGCCAGCGCCCGGCGCAAGGCCGAGAGTCCGTACCAGCCCACTACAGCAGCGCCGGCCAGTGCCAGCGCGTTCAAGGCACGCGGATAGTTGCCCAGGGTAGCGGCCAGCCCGCTCACGCCGATGGTCATCAAGGTGATATCCAGCAGGGCGCATACGGCCACCACCGCAGCCACATGCTCGCGGCGCAGCCCTTGGCGCAGCACAAAGGTGTTTTGGGCACCGATGGCCATGATGAGTGACAGGCTGAGCGTCAGGCCGGTCATGACGCTGGGCAGTGCGGTGGTAAGAGTGGCCAGGAAGTCGGAGGGTTCTTGCATGGCGCAAGTATCGGGTTGAAGTGCTGAAAATCACATGAAATCTGCTACGCTGGAATTAGCCATACTTCATAAAGCTTGACCATGCTGGAATCCACATTGCTTGCCACTGTCGCCGCTGTGGTGCGCGAAGGCAGCTTCGAGCGCGCCGCGCGGGTACTGCACATCACGCCATCGGCTGTGTCGCAGCGCATCCGCCAGATGGAAGAGCGGGTGGGGGCGGTGCTGATCGTGCGGGGGCAGCCATGTACTGCCACCGAGGCAGGTGCCCGCATCTGCCGCCACGCGGATTCGGTGGCCATGCTGGAGCACGATTTGCGGCGTGACCTGCCGGCCTTGGCCCCGGAAGATGCGCAGGCCGAGCACACCACCATTCGCATCGCCATCAATGCAGACAGCCTGAGCACCTGGTTCGTGACTGCCATGCGCGACTTCTGCGCGCAGAGCCGGGTGCTACTGGATGTGGCGGTGGACGATCAGGACCAGACTAACGAATGGCTGCGCCGTGGCCATGTGTTGGCCGCAGTGACCTCACATGCCAAGGCGGTGCAGGGCTGCAAGGTGCGCAAGCTGGGTACCTTGCGCTATTGCGCCACGGCCTCGCCTGCCTTCATGCAACAGCACTTCGCCGGGGGGGTGAATGCCGACACCCTGGCCCGCGCGCCCAGCATCGTGTTTGACCGCAACGACCGCCTGCAGGAGCGATGGGTGCGCCGCCAGCTGCGCCGCGATGTGATGCTGCCGGCCCACCGCTTGCCTTCATCGCAGGCTTTTGTGGATGCTGCGCTGGCCGATGTGGGCTGGGGCATGAACCCGCTGCTCTCGGTGCAAGAGCATATGGACAAGCGCCGTCTGGTGGAGCTGGTGCCGGGTCGCGCGCTGGATGTGCCGCTGTATTGGCAAGTCGCCCAGCAGCCCTTGCCGGAACTGGAGCGCCTCACCCGCAGTGTGGTGGCTGCGGCAGGGCAGGCACTGCTTTAGGCATTCTCTGGAGCGAGGCAGGCTTTCGCGCCGGAATGAATCAGGGGCGTATCAGCGTACAGAACGCTCTACGCCGTATTTTTTGAAGATCCGGTCATACGTGCCATTGGCTTTGATGATCTCCAGCCCCTTGTTGAAGGCACTGATGATTTCCTGAGCCAACGGGTTTTGCATTCCCGCGGTGATGTAGAGGGGGTTGACTGCCAAAGGCGTTTTCACGAATTCAATCTGTTCCAGCATGTCGGGGCCGTCTGCAAAGAGGGCCGCGCGAGCCACGGTTTCGTCTTCGATCGTCAGGTCTAGGCGCTTTAGCAGGAGCTTGTGGACATTGGTGGGAAGGTCTTTTCCGTTTTCCCGCATGAAGCCGGTGGACTGCGCAAAAGCATCGCTATACCCATAGCCTTGGATAACGCCTATGCGCTTTCCTTCCAGACTTTCCATTCCCTGAAAATTGAAGGGGTCGCCCTTGCGTTTGATGAAGCGGACATTGCCTACGGCAAACGGTGCGCTGAAAAGTAGCACTTTCTCTCGGGCATCTGTTCGCCATGTGAAGGGGAGGATGTCGTAGGTCCCGTTCTTGACCCCGGCTTCTGCCCTGGCCCAGGGCACATATTCCATCGTGACCTCATGGCCTTGCGTCTTGTAGGCCGCGCGGATGATCTCGATTCCCAAGCCGCCATCGGGATGCTTGGGGTCACCATAGGGTGGGTAAGGATCGCTCGCTGCGCGGAAAGTCAGGGCGTGGGCGGCCAGCGTCAGGGACATGACCAGACAAGCCGTAGCCAAACGCAACGCTGTTCTCATGGGGCTTTCCAACCTATTCTCGAAGTGGCCGGACATCCTAAATGCCTTTTCAACCTGAGAGTAGAGTCCGCCCCTCCAATCTTGACTATCTGGCCTTAGTTACCTTCATGCAGCTTCCATAGTGATGGCCACGCCGCCCAGCACGGCGTTGCCCGACAGCGGGTCCCGAAGTTGGTCATCGAGCAAGGCATTGATGTTGGCGCCCGGGCGCTCTGCCGCTACCCGCAGCTGCGCGCCCGGCAGGTTGTGGCCCCAGCCGTGCGGCAGGCTGACCACGCCGGGCATCATGTCGGTGCTGACCTGCACTTGCGCCTGCACACTGCGGTGCCCGTTGCGCAGGGTGGCCATGCCGCCGTCCTCCACTCCGTAGCGCACAGCATCGTCAGGGTGGATCAGCGCCGTGCAGCGGAAAGGACCTTTGGCCAGCGTGGGCAGGTTGTGCATCCAGCTGTTGTTGGTGCGCACATCCCGCCGACCGATGATGACCAAATCGGGTGCTGGCGCCCGCAGATCCTGGGCGGCGCGCTCCAAATCTTGTAGCAAAAGCGGAGGCGCGAGCTCCACTTTGCCGCTGGGGGTGCGCAGCATTTCGGGAATGCGGGGTTGCAGCTCGCCCAGGTCAATGCCACCGCTGTCGCTGGCGGCCATGACCTTTTTCAGATTCAAACCTTCAGGCTTCAGGCCGAACTGGTCGCCGTAGGGGCCGCTGCGCAGTGCCACGTCCAGCCCGCGCTGGGGGCCGCGCAAGCTGCCGGTTGCTGCGATCACAGCAGCGGCATGGGGGCCGAACAGGCGGTTGGCGTCATCGGCAAACTGCTGGTCGTCGAGCAGGTCGGCGTCCTGCCGGGCGCTCTGGCCTTGCACGATGGCCGTGAGCTTGAGCAGGGTTTGCCACTCTTCGGGCTGGCCTTCGGGGCGGGGCAACACGGGTGCGCTGTAGCGCGCGTGGTTGCGCCACGAGAGCTGGGGGAAAGCCACGTCGTAGTGCAAGTCTTCGAGCGGCGAGAGGCCGGGCAGGATCACATCCGCATGGCGGGTGGTTTCGTTCAGGTAAATGTCCAGGCTGATCATGAAGTCCAGCGAGTCCAACGCTTTGGCAAGGCGCGGGCCGTCCGGGCTGGAGAGTACCGGGTTGGTAGCCACGGTAATCAGTGCACGCACCTGGCCCTCGCCCGGTGTTTCGATCTCTTCGGCCATGCAGGTGATGGGCAGTTCGCCGTATACCTCGGGTGCGCCGCTCACGCGGGCATGGTGGCGGCCTGTGCTCACGCCTTTGCCAATGCCGGGTTTGCCGACGGTGTTGCTGGCAAAGGCGGCAGATTTGGCAAACAGCATGCCGCCTTCCATGTCCAGGTGGCCGGTCAGGGTGTTGAGCACATCCACCAACCAGCTCGCCAGCGTGCCGTACTGCTGGGTGCAGGTGCCAATGCGGGCATACACCGCCGCCTTGGGCGTGCTGGCAATCTGGCGCGCCAGGCTGCGGATGGTGTCGGCCGGCATGCCGCAACGAGACGCCGCAGCTTCAGGCGTGAAGCCGGCTACCGCTGCGCGAACCGCCTCAGCCCCTTGCACCCAAGGGGCCACGCGTCCCAGGTTCACCAATTTTTCCTCAAACAGCACCTGCACCATGGCCGCCAGCAAAAACACGTCGGCCCCCGGGCGGATGAAGTGGTGCGCGTCGGCCACGGCGGCTGTTTCTGTGCGGCGCGGGTCGATCACGATGAGCTGGCCCCCCCGGGCCTGCAGCGCTTTGGCTTTGCCCTTGAAATCGGGCACGGTCCACATGCTGCCGTTGCTGGCCAGCGGGTTGGCCCCAATCACCACCAGCAAATCGGTGCGGCTGATGTCGGGCAGGGCAGTGGAGAGCCAGTGGCCGAACATCAGGCCACTGGCCAGTTGCTTGGGCATCTGGTCCAGGGTCGATGCGGAAAACACGTTGCGGCTGCCGATGGCGCGCGCCAGCTTTCCGAAGTAGGTGAGCAGGCCGATCTTGTGGGCAGACGGGTTGCCCACGGCCATGGCCACAGCGTGCTTGCCGTGCGCGGCCATGAGGGGGGGGAGGCGCTTCTCGATTTCGGCAAAGGCCTCGTCCCAGGTCGCGGGTTCGTGTTTGCCGTTGCGCTTGATCAGCGGGGTGCGCAGGCGGTCGGGGTCTTCATGCAGGTCTTTGAGGGCAATCGCCTTGGGGCAGATATAGCCGCGACTCAGGACATCGGCCTCGTGCCCGCGGATGCTGATGACCTTCTGGTCCTGGACCTTGATTTCCAGCCCGCAGCAGGCCTCGCACAGGGGGCAGATACGGTGGTGGGTGTGCACTGGGGGGCTTGTCTCGCTCATGATTCTGGTGCTTTTGGTTGCGATTGCGCTTTATTGCCGGGTGGCGCCAACTTGTCCAGAACCCATGCGACAGGGCTGGCGTGCCGGTCTAGCGATTGGTGCTGGGGACAAAGCCTGGAGGGAATGCTAGTATGGGTTTTTCGGGTTATCCGGCTCTTGTGCTTCTTGGGACAATGTATGAATAACGAGTTGTTGGCTTTTGATACTCCCGGACTGTGCGCGACCTTGAATGCCTTGCCGGCAGAGGAGTTGGACGCGTTGCCCTACGGGGTCATCGGGTTTGATGCCAGTGGCCACATTCAGCGTTACAACGCCCACGAATCCAAAGCCGCCATGTTTGACCCCAAGGTGGTCGTCGGGCAACACGTGTTCGTGGAACTCGCCCCCTGCTTCAACAACTATCTCGTCGCCACCCGCTTTGAGGACGCCGCTGCAGCCAATGAGGCACTGGACGAGACCATGCCCTACGTGCTGACCTTCCGCATGCGACCCACAAGGGTTCAGGTGCGGCTTTTGGCCCAGCCCGAAGCCAGCTTGCGTTTTATTCTGGTGTTGCGCACACCAGCACCTGCCAAGGCCTGAGCCATGGAGCTTGGTGAAGACTCCGAAAGCGGCTTGAGCGACAGCGAGCTGAGGCTGGAGTACAGCGCGCTGCTGCAGTTTTTGCATCTCGCACCCATAGGTTTGGTACGAGCCCGCTTTTCGGGTGAGATTGTGCTGATGAACCCCATGGCTTCGCAGCTGCTCAGCACCATCGGTATGCATGATGTGGAGTTCAATATCTTCGACATCTTCGACAAGGTGTCGAAAGACGTGCGCATGCTGGTGCAGGAGTTCCCCAATTCCAAAGACGTCATCTTGTGTGAAGACTTCCAATTGCTGCTACCCGAGAACAAGGCGGCCAAAGACGCCCCTATTGCCTTGGGCGTGACCATCATGCGCTTGCCAGCAGACCCAGACACTCTGATGGTGGTCATCACCGATGCATCCGGCGCTTGGCGGCTCAAGCGCTTGCAAGCCGCCTGGATTCGCTAAAGCGCATGGCCCCCGGCGAAGCGCTTCTCTGGTGGCGTGAGCCCGGGTTGCTGCAGCGCTTTGTGGCCGACCTCCTTCAATCTGAAATGGCCTTGCTCAGGCCCGGGGGTTGGGCTTGGCCGGCCGCGGTGCAAACTGATATCCATTGGGTGCGCGATCTGCAAGCAGACTCCCTGGAAATGATGTCGCTCTTCGCCGCGTTTGCCGACGCGTTACCCACGCAAACCCCGGACATGGTGGACGCCATGCATGAGCATCCCACATGGCACGGGTGGTCCGGAGTGCTCGCGACTGCCATGGAAGCCGCGTATGCCGAAAGCGGTGCCCGCATGTCCATGCGCTTTCGTACATCGGGCAGCACCGGTACCCCCAAGAGCTGCGTGCATCCGCTGGGTGACTTGGTGCAGGAAATGCATGCCATGGCTGCAGTGCTGGCTGAGCAGAGTGTACCTGTGGAGCGCGTGGTTTCCACGGTCCGCAGCCACCACATCTATGGTTTTCTATTCACGGTGCTGTTGCCACGCATCCTGCGTCAGCCTGCTGTGCCGGTCTTGAACATACAGGGACGCGCGCCGCTGGGGCTTGAACAGTCGCTGCGACAGGGGGATCTGGTGGTGGCCTTTCCTGACTGGTGGCGCGCAGCGCTGCGAACGCCTCCCCGTTTTCCTGGGGGTGTGACCGGTGTCAGCTCCACCGCACCGTGCCCCGAAGATGTCGCGCAGACGGCGCTGGGGGCTGGCCTGCAGGAGTTTTTGCATGTTTACGGTAGCAGCGAAACTGCAGGCGTGGGTTGGCGAGCGTCCGGTGCCGGAGTGGACGGTTTCAAGCTTCATGCGTTCTGGCAACGAGTGACGGAGTCCCCCCACTTGCAGCGTACCCATTTCGACGGTAACACCAGCCTGGTGGCCCTGCAGGATGCATTGACGTGGCTGGATGGCGGGCGCTTTGTACCTGGCTCGCGTTTGGATGCGACCGTGCAAGTTGGCGGGGTGAATGTGGATTTGGCGCAGCTACAGGCCAAGTTGCAAGAGCACCCTGCGGTGCAGGCTGTGGCACTGCGTTTGCACGCCTTTGCAGGCACGCCGCGCATCAAAGCCTTCGTGGTTCCGGCAGAACCGGCCTCATCCTATGAGGCTGTGCGTGAGGAACTGGGTGCTTGGTGCCGCAAGCATCTTGCACCCGTTGCGCGACCGGCGCACATGGCGTTCGGAAGCGCATTGCCTGTGAATGCCCAAGGCAAGCCCACAGACTGGCCGGTGGACACCGTTCCTTAATTGACAAAGCCACTGGTCACAGAACAGTCATTGCGCTGCTGACAGAATGTTTCTTTCATGTCCTTGGGGAGCCCCTAGTGCCACACGCATTCGC
Source organism: Curvibacter sp. Hmag1.1 (assembly GCF_059769165.1). Classification (NCBI taxonomy): domain Bacteria; kingdom Pseudomonadati; phylum Pseudomonadota; class Betaproteobacteria; order Burkholderiales; family Comamonadaceae; genus Curvibacter; species Curvibacter sp. Hmag1.1. The sequence continues at coordinate 563,963 of NZ_JBMBGX010000002.1, read as the reverse complement.
ATCCACCCTCCGGCCTTTTGAAACTGCCTCCGGCAAAGCCGGGCAGCTTTACTCCTTGCCGCATCTGGCGCGGCAGTTTCCCAACATCCGGCGTTTGCCTCTGTCCTTGCGTATCGTGCTGGAGAGCGTGCTTCGCAACTGCGATGGTCGTAAGCTCACGCCTTCCCATGTAGCCCAGCTGGCCAACTGGCAGCCCCAAGCCGAGCGCACGGCCGAAATTCCGTTTGTGGTGAGCCGCGTGGTGCTGCAGGACTTTACCGGTGTGCCCCTGTTGGCCGACCTGGCCGCCATGCGCAGCACCGCCGCCGCGCTGGGTGCGGACCCGGCGCGCATCGAGCCGCTGGTGCCGGTGGACCTGGTGGTGGACCACTCCATCATGGTGGACGACTACGGCCACAAAAACTCGCTGGACCTGAACATGAGGCTGGAATTCCAGCGCAACCGCGAGCGCTACGAATTCATGAAGTGGGGCATGCAGGCCTTTGACACCTTTGGCGTGGTGCCGCCGGGCTTTGGCATCGTGCACCAGGTGAACCTGGAGTTTCTGGCGCGCGGCGTGCACAAGGCCAAGCAGCCCCGCGCAGCGGACGGCAGCAAGCAAGCCGCCATCTACTACCCCGACACCCTGGTGGGCACCGACAGTCACACCACCATGATCAACGGCATCGGTGTGGTGGGCTGGGGCGTGGGCGGCATCGAAGCCGAGGCCGCCATGCTGGGCCAGCCCGTGTACTTTTTGACGCCGGATGTAGTGGGCTTTGAGCTCACCGGCGCGCTGTGCGAGGGCGTGACCGCCACCGACCTGGTGCTGCGGGTGACCGAGATGCTGCGCCGCGAAAAAGTGGTGGGCAGCTTTGTGGAGTTCTTTGGCGAAGGCACCGAAAACCTGGCCCTGCCGGACCGTGCCACCATTGCCAACATGGCGCCCGAGTACGGCGCGACCATGGGCTTCTTCCCGGTGGATGAGCGCACCCTGGATTACTTCAAGGGCACAGGCCGCACCAAGGCCGAGATAGCAGCGTTTGAAGCCTACTTCCGCGCCCAAGGGCTGTTTGGCGTGCCGGGTGGCAAGAGTGCATCTGCCGAGATGAAAGACATTGCCTACACCCGCGTCGTCAAGCTCGACCTGCGGGACGTGACCCCCAGCCTGGCCGGCCCCAAGCGCCCGCAAGACCGCATCGAGCTGGGCCATGTGGCCGACAAATTCACTGAGCTGTTCAGCCTGCCGGGCACGGCTAACGGCTTCAACAAAGACGCCGCCACCCTGCACACGCTATACCCCGCGCCTTTGGCTGTGGCTGCAGAAAAACCCGCCAAAAAAGGCAAGGCGGAGCCCACGCCGCTGCTGGTGCAAAACGGCGATGTGTTGATTGCCGCCATCACCAGCTGCACCAACACCAGTAACCCCAGCGTCTTGCTGGCCGCTGGCCTGCTCGCCAAAAAGGCGGTCAAGGCAGGGCTGACCGTGGCGCCACATATCAAGACCAGCCTGGCCCCTGGCTCGCGCATCGTGACCGAATACCTGACGGACACCGGCCTCCTGCCTTACCTGGAGAAGCTGGGTTTTTCGCTGGCGGGCTACGGCTGTACCACCTGCATCGGTAATGCCGGCGACCTGGCGCCCGAGCTCAACGCGGTGATCACCGAAAACGACCTCGTCTGCGCTGCGGTGCTGTCAGGCAACCGCAACTTCGAGGCGCGCATTCACCCTAACCTCAAGGCCAATTTCCTGGCCAGCCCGCCGCTGGTGGTGGCCTATGCGATTGCCGGCAACGTGACCCGCGACCTGATGACTCAGCCGGTGGGGCAGGGCAAAGGTGGCAAGGACGTGTACCTGGGCGACATCTGGCCCAGCAGCGACGAAATCTACAAGCTGCTCAAATTTGCGATGAACGGCAAAGCCTTCCGCGCCAACTACGCCAAGGTGAAGTCAGAGCCGGGCAAGCTGTGGGAAGAGATCAAGGGCGTGAGCGGCCAGACCTACACCTGGCCGGCCAGCACCTACATCGCCAAGCCGCCGTTCTTTGACACCTTTGCTATGGAAAAAGGAGCTGCTAGCGCAGATTCCACGGGCGCCAAGGGCTCAAAAGGCTCCAAAGTGTCTGCAGAGACGGTACAGGGCGCACGCATCATGGCGCTGTTCGGGGACTCGATCACCACCGACCATATTTCGCCTGCCGGCAACATCAAAGAGAGCTCGCCGGCCGGGCAATGGCTGGTGGCGAATGGTGTGCAGAAAGCAGACTTCAACTCCTACGGCGCGCGCCGCGGCAACCACGAGGTGATGGTGCGAGGCACCTTTGCCAATGTGCGCATCAAGAACCTGATGGTGCCGCCCAAAGAAGATGGTTCGCGTGAGGAGGGCGGTGTCACCGTGTACCAGGGCGCTGAAGGCAGCGTAGAAAAGCTCTCCATTTTCGACGCTGCCACCCGCTACCAGGCGGCCGGCATTCCCACGGTGGTGTTCGCGGGCGAAGAGTACGGCACCGGCTCCAGCCGGGACTGGGCGGCCAAGGGCACGCACTTGCTGGGCATCAAGGCGGTGGTGGCGCAGAGCTTTGAGCGCATTCACCGCTCCAACCTGGTGGGCATGGGCGTGTTGCCGCTGCAGTTCAAGGCCGGCGAGAGCTGGAAGAGCCTGGGGCTGACGGGTAACGAGACCATCAGCATCGTTCCGGATGCCGACCTCGCCCCACAAAGCGAGGCGCAGCTGCTGGTGACCCGGGCGGACGGCACCCAGACCCGCCACACCTTGCTGTTGCGCATAGACACTCCGGTGGAGGTGGACTACTACCGCGCCGGCGGCATCCTGCCCTTTGTGTTGCGGCAGTTGCTGGCGGGCTGAGTCCACCCCGTTTCCGGATTAGGCTGCGAAGGCGGCCTTGTTGGTTTCCAGCCATTGCGCAAACGGCAGGGGGGTCTTGCCGGTCAGCTTCCGGAAGTCGCTGGTCAGGTCCGCTACGCGGCCGGCCGCGGTGTTGGTGTCGAAAGACGCGAACACGGCTGCCAATGGCTCGGGGAAGCCGGCGCCCACCATGCCCTGAATCAGGCTTTCCAGAGGCACGTGCACCACTTGCAAGGCCTTGCCGGTGGCTTGGCTCACGGCAGCAGCGATGTCTTCGGTCGTGAAAGCTTGGGCGCCGCTCAGGGTGTAGGTGTTTTTGCCTTCGTCTTTCAGAAGTGCTGTGGCCGCCGCCAAGGCCAGGTCGTCACGGGCAATGTGCGCGACCTTGCCCTGGCCTGCGGCGGAGTACCACTGTCCGCTGGCCAATGCGGAAGGCAAGGACATGAACAGGTTCTCAAAGTACCAGTGGTTACGCAGAATGGTCCAACCGGCCAAGGGGCTAGCGGCAATGGCCTTTTCCGTGCCAGCGTGGTCAGGGGCGATCAAGAGGGGCGAGTTGTCCGGCAGGGGCATGGAGGTGTAGGCCAGGTGCTGCACACCGGCGCTCACTGCGGCAGACACAGCGGCTTGGTGCTGGGCTAGGCGGCGGCCGGGGCGGTCCAGCGCGTCGGTGCTGATGAGCAACACACGTTGTGCACCCGCAAACGCGGCTTGTAGGGAGGCCGCATCTTCAAAATCGGCTGCGCGAACGGTCACGCCCAAAGCCGCCAGATTCTGCAAGCTGTCCACTTTGCGGCTGGTGGCAATGATGCGTTCAGGCGCCACCTGGAGGGTGTTCAACAGATGGTGGATGACGCGCTGGCCGAGGTGTCCGGATGCGCCGGTAACGAGAAGTCTGGAGCTCATGGTTTTGTCCTTGATAACGATGGAAATTAACGAATGCACCCGAGTGACTAGGTATTTAATAAGTACCAACATTCACTTTTATCGTTGCTATTGGAATGGTACTCATGCGAAAATAGAGCACAAGTAGGGTGTGCAAAGTCACTTGGTTACTTAAAAGTAACCAACACAGCGGCTAGTGAGGCCATGAAGGAGAAACGATGTCCGTCCATAAATCCAAGGTTGACTGGGCCGAACGTTGCCCTATTCGTGATGTGCTGGAGCGCATGGGCGACCGTTGGAGCATGCTGGTGTTGCTGATGCTGAAAGATCACCAGACCATGCGTTTCAGTGTGCTCAAAAATGCTATCGGCGACATTTCCCAGCGCATGCTTTCGCAAACGCTGCGCCGGCTGGAGCAAGACGGTCTGGTGCTGCGCACGGCCCATGCGACGGTACCGCCACGGGTGGATTACTCACTGACTTCGCTGGGCGAGTCTTTCATGCAGCCCATGCGGCAGTTGCTGAATTGGGCGGATGAAAACCACCAGCTGGTGCGCGATGCCCGGGTGGCCTATGTGCCACCGCCCAAGCACGAAGCGCTTTAGCCCGCCAGTTCCCGGCGGGCCTGGCGCATCACCTGCCTGCCGCCGTGCAAGGCCAGTGCAGCCATGCCGGCGGCCACCAGCAAATCCGGCCAGCCGCTGCCGGTACCGAGTACCCCTGCCGCAGCCAGCATGACCAGCACATTGCCGATCGCGTCATTGCGTGAGCACAACCACACGCTGCGCATATTGGCGTCGCCCTCGCGGAAGGCATAGAGCATCCAGGCCACCGCCACGTTGGCCACCAGCGCCAACAGGCCGACTACCCCCATGGTGGTGGCATCGGGCACGGTGCCGGTGTACAGGCTCCAGATTGCGCGGCCCAATATCAGGGTGCCAAAGCCCATCATGCACAGCGCCTTGACCACGGCCGCGCGGGCCCGCCAAGCCAGGGCGGCAGACAGCACTGCGAGTGATACGCCGTAGTTCAGCGCATCGCCCGCAAAGTCAATCGAGTCCGCCAAAAGGGACAGCGAGCCCGAATGCCAGCCGCTGAACAGTTCCACGCCGAACATGGCCGCATTGATCCACAAGGCTGCCCACAAGACCCTTCTGTAGCGGGGCAAGTCAAGAATGCTGTGGGCAGCAGGGGTGTGGTGTTCGCAAGCGTGAGACATGGTGTTTCCTTTCAATGTTGACATTGGAAACCCTGTAGCCACTTCAGGGTCAAGCGCTACACTGCAGCAAGGTTATTGCATAGCACATCATGAAAATCGGCGATCTGGCCAAGGCCACCTCCACCCCGGTGGAAACCATCCGCTACTACGAGCGCGAGGGCTTGCTGCCCGCTGCCGCCCGCACTGATGCCAACTACCGTCACTACTCGGACGCCCACACCCGGCGCCTGCAGTTTGTCCGCCACTGCCGCAGCCTGGACATGAGTCTGGACGAGATCCGCGCACTGCTGGCGTTTCAGGATGCGCCGGGCGACAACTGCGCGGATGTGAATGCCTTGCTGGACGCCCACATCGGCCACGTGGCACAGCGTATTCGCGAGCTGCGGGCCCTGGAAAAACAGCTCAAAGGCTTGCGTGCACAGTGCCAGGGCGCACTTGATGCCGAGCATTGCGGCATTCTGGAAGGCCTCTCCATGCATGCGCCCAATCCGGCAGGGCACGGGCATATGCAAGGCACCCACCGCAAAGGGCAGGGGCGCAGCGCCTAGTTGCTGCGTCGCTCCAGCTTGGCTTCTTCGTAGAAGCGTCGCTTGGCGGCATACATGCGCTGGTCCGCCAGCTGAGCGGCTTCTTCCACCTCAGCCGCACTATGGCAACTCGCCACGCCAATGGACAGGCTGATCTTCTGGCCGGGGTAGAACTGGTTGTTCATCTCCAGCATGGAGTCAATGCGCTCTTTCAGGGCCTGGGCTGCGCGCTCGTCATGGCCTGCCATGAGGATCACAAACTCATCTCCCCCGGTGCGTGCCACACAGAGCGCCTGGCCTGCCGTGGCCTTGGAAAGTACTTCGCCCGTACGGCGCAGCATGGCGTCGCCGGCGGCGTGGCCGTGGTTGTCGTTCACATGCTTGAGCCCATTGAGGTCCATGGCCATCACGCTGAGTGGCCAGGGGCCTTTGCGGGAGATGCGGTTGAGTTCTTCGACAAAGAAAGCCCGATTGCGTAACTGGGTGAGTGCATCGTGCTTGCCCAAGTACTCCAGGTAGGCCTCAGCCTTTTTGCGGGCGGTAATGTCCACCAGCGAGACCAGCACCAGGCTCCAGTCGTGTTCATAGCCCGGAAGCACCGAGAACTGCATGTGGATGTTGATCAGCTCTCCGTTGAGCGAGTAGTTGATAACCTCGCGGGTTTGCACGGTTTTGCCGTTCCACAGGTCCAGCAACTGCTCTGCAAACGAGTGCTGCATCTCGTCCCGGAACACGCGCTCCAGTTGGCTCAGCAAGTCATGTCGGCTGCTGGCAGAAAACATCTGCAGGGTGTGCTGGTTGACATCCAGCACCCGGATGCGCTCCATACAGCGGTGCACAAACTCCTGATGCACGCTCAAAAAGGTCTTGAAATCGCTGATGCCGGAGACCCGCACCTCGTCCATCAGTGTCTTGACACCACTGAAATCCTCCACCCAGAGCGACACCGGTGAAAACTCAAACAGGTTGCGCGCATGGCGTTCGCTGCTTTCCAGCAAGCCTTGGGCCAGGGTGTGCTCGGTGATGTCTTCAATCGCCACCATGGCACGGCTCCAAGTGTCCTCGTGCCCTTCCAGGATGCGGATGCTGATGCGCACGTCCATGCGCCGGCCGTCCAGCGCGTAGTTCACAGTCACGCCGGAATACTGCAATTGCCCCTGCCAGAACGCCAGCAACTCGGGCAACATGCGAGTGTAAGTGTCCCCGCGCAGCACCTCGCCCAAGCGGTTGATCAATTCATCCTGGCTTTGGGCCGCAAATACTGACAAGGTCTGGCGATTGACGCGCAGCACCCGGTAGCAGTCTGCACAGGCTTGTACACGACGCGGGTCCGCAAACAGATGGGTTTCCAGCTCAGTGACTCCCTCAGAGCGCCACTGGTCGAACAGGTTTTTGAGCAGGCTGTAGTCTTCCAGCCAGAGAGATATGGGGGCTGAGTCGAAGAGCAACTCAAAATCGGTGTGGCTGGCCATGGTTTTTATGGATGAGTTCAACGACAACCCCACTATAGCGCTGCAAGCCGCCTGCACGTGATTTGCGCTGCCTCAGTGTTTTCGCGGGGGCAACACGGCAGAATCCATGCCCATGGAAGACAACATGGTCATCGTGGGTGGGGGCATAGGCGGCTTGGCAGCGGCGTTGGCGTGCGGCCGGCACGGGGCTTTCGGCCCACAAGGCCAAGGGCTTAGTCTCGTCGAGCAGGCTCCCGCATTCGGTGAAGTAGGCGCCGGTGTGCAGCTCGGCCCCAATGTGACCCGCATCCTCCATGGCTGGGGTCTGCAGCAGGCGGTGGCAGACGTCGCTGCTTTTCCGGACAGACTGGAAGTGCGCAGTGCCCTCAGCGGCCAATTGCTGGGTACCTTGCCCTTGGGCGAAAGGGCCTTGGCCGTCTATGGCGCACCCTACGCCACCATTGCAAGGCAGGATTTGCACGCTCTTTTGCGCGAGGCCGTGGAGTCCCTTGGAGGTATCGACATCGACCTCAACACCCGGATTGCCAGTGTGGCCCCCGTGGGCGAGCGGGTGCAGGTGCTCACCCATGACGGCCGCGAGCTGGATGCGAGCGGCGTGCTTGGTGCCGATGGCGTGTGGAGTGCACTGCGTCGCCAGCTGGTGGATGACGGTGCGCCGCGCGTCACCGGCCATCTGGCATTCCGGGCCATGGTGCCGCAGAGTGATTTACCCGCTGGTGTTCGCTCGCAGGTAGTCACTGCGTGGATGGGGCCGCACTTCCATGCCGTGCAATACCCGGTGCGCCGTGGCGAATGGCTGAACGTGGTCGTCATCGTGCACGGTTCGGTAGTGGGCGACCCATCGGTGTGGGACCACAGTGCCAACGCCGGCGAGCTGCGTGTTCGGCTGGCAAATGCCGGTGGCCCCTTGCTGGACCTGGTGCATGCGATTGACGATTGGCGCCTCTGGGCCCTGAGTGACCGTCCGCCGATGCGTAGCGCGCAAGAAATGGCGCTGGGCCGGCTCGCCCTGCTGGGGGATGCAGCGCACCCCATGCGCCCCTACCTGGCCCAGGGCGCAGGCATGGCCATTGAAGATGCGCAGCAACTCAGCTTGTCACTGCGAGCCCACGCGGGCGATGTGCCCGCAGGATTCAACCACTACGCTGCGGCGCGTTGGCAGCGCAATGCACGGGTGCAAGCCCGTGCCATCCGCAATGGCGATATTTTTCACCTTCAGGGACCCATGCGTGTAGCACGCGATGTATCGATGAAGTTGCTGGGCGACAAGCTGTTGGATGTGCCTTGGCTGTATGGCTACAACGCAGCCTGAAGACCGAAACCGCAGCTTCACTCCGTTAGCATCGCAGCCATGAAAACCAGCTTTATCTTTATTGCCATCCTGGTGTGCAGCGTTGCGGGCACACTCACCAGCAACCGCGCTGTCAAAACAGGCATGCTCGTGGTATGCGGTGCCTTGTCGCTTTACGGGATGCTGCGGTTTCTGGGCTAAGCGCTCAAGTCCCCCACAACTCCCGCATCGCGGCTTCAAAGTGTTGCGCCACGGCGCCTTGCGCGGGGTGCTGCCCTTGGCGGATCACGTGCTGGCCTGCCACATAGACATCCCGGATGGCCGGTGGGTGCGTAGCAAATACCAAAGCGTCCAGCAAGTGCGAGCCTGGCACGCCCAATAGGCCGGGGGCTAGCACATCCAGCACCAGAGCGTCGGCGCGTGCGCCAACTTGCAGGCCCCAGTTCGCATGGCCGCTGGCGGCCGCGCCTGCGTGTACGGCAGCGTCCAGCAAGCGCGCAGCGGTAGCCGGCTGATGGCCCGGCGCTGCCGCCACATTGCGCTGTTGCAGGCGCAGGCGTTGGCCGTATTCCAGCCATCGGATTTCTTCGTTCCATTGCCGGCCTACATGGCTGTCTGAGCCCAGCGCCATGGGCACGCCTGCGGCCAGCCAGCCGGGCAGGTCAGCAAAGCCGTCGCCGAGGTTGCCTTCGGTGCTGGGGCAGATCACGATGCCGGCACCGCTGCGGGCCACGGCGTCTATCTCAGTAGCCTCGGTGTGGGTGGCGTGCACCAGTTGCCAGCGGGAATCCATGGAAAAGCGTTGCGCCAGGTGAGCGATGGGGCTCTGGCCGGTGGCGGCCAGGCAGTCGCGCACCTCCTGCATTTGTTCGGCTACGTGAATGTGGATGGGCATATCTGCATCGCCCACCTGGGCCAGCAAGGCGTCAATGGATGCCGCTGACGCAGCCCGTAGCGAATGGATGGCCACGCCCGCATTCAGCAGCGGGCGGCCGCTGGCCTGGGCCTTGGCCTGCAGGCGGGCGATGAAGTCCGGGGTGCCGGCAAAACGGCGTTGGTCCGGTCGCAGATTCGGTTGTTGAAAGCCGGCCCGCTCATACAGCACGGGCAGCAGTGTCAGGCCCATGCCTGCGTCCTGTGCCGCGTCGGCCAGGGCCCAGGCCATGGTGGCCTCATCGGCGTAGGGCGCTCCGCTTTCTTGATGGTGCAGGTAATGAAACTCACACACCTGCGTGTAGCCGCCTTGCAGCAGTTCCACGTACAGCTGGGCTGCAACGGCCCGCATCTGAGCGGGGGTGATGCGCAGGGCCGCGCCATACATGCGGTCGCGCCAGGACCAGAAGTCGTCTCCCTCCGTCTCGCGCCGCTCCGCCAGGCCGGCAAAGGCACGCTGGAAAGCGTGGCTGTGCGCATTCACCAATCCCGGTAGCACCGGCCCCGGAAGCACGGTGGCGTGGGTGGGGGCTGGGGTGACGCCCGGCGTGATGGCCGCCCAGTGCCCGCGTGCGTCAACTTCCAGGCACACATCGCGCTCCCAGCGGCCATTCACCCAGGCTTGCGGGGCCCAAAAAACGTGCTCGCTCATGCGGGCCTCCAGTCGGTCAGGGTGCGCACCAGCGCGTGCAGCACGGGCAGCACGCGGGCTGCGCGGTCTGGTGCCAGGGTGTAGGGCGGTTCCTCGGCCATGTAGCAGCGCCAGCCCATTTCCAGCTGGATGGCGTGCACCTGCTCCGCTGGGCGTCCGTAGTTCCGGGTGATGTAGCCGCCTTTGAAGCGGCCGTCCACCACCTGGGTGAATTCAGATTGGTTTTGCAATACTTTTGATAGCTGCTCGCGCAGAGCTGGTGCGGCGCTGCTGCCATTCACGGTGCCTAGGTTCAGGTCCGGCAGGCGGCCTTCAAACAGCCAAGGCAGTACCGAGCAGATGCTGTGCGAATCAAACAGCACGGCGTGGCCGTGCAGCGTGCGCAGGCGCTGTAATTCGCCGTCCAGCGCGTCGTGGTACGGCCGCCAATAGTCCGTCACGCGCTGGGCGACTTCAGATTCGGTGGGCTCCTGGCCCGGCAGGTACAGCGGCTCACCACTAAAGAAGCGGCTGGGGCACAGCTCGGTGTTGTTCACGCCGGGGTACATGGGCGCGTTTTCGGGCGGGCGGTTCAGGTCCACCACATAACGTGCATGGCGCGGGACGAGGGTGCCGGCGCCCATGTCGCGCACAAAGGCGTAGAGGGCCTCCAAATGCCAGTCGGTGTCTTCCGCGGCATGGGCGCGGGGCACCAGGCGGTTGCGGATGGCGTCGGGGATGTCGGTGCCCACATGCGGAAAACTCACCAGCAGGGGGCTGCTGCCGGGCGTGAGAGTAAAGGTGGGGTGGTGAATGGGTTGGGGGTTGGCTTGTGTCACAGGGTGCGCTCCAGTCCGCCCACGATGGTGCGGCGGCAAGGGTTGTGGCCGAACCAATAGGCCAGTTCGCGGGGGTGGTCCAGGTTCCACACACAGAAGTCGGCCCGCTGGCCGGCGGCCAAGGTGCCCCGGTCGTGCAGGCCCAAGGCGCGTGCGCCGTGCACTGTGGCGCCACGCAGGGCTTCTTCGGGCGTCAGGCGGAAAAAGGTGCAGGCCATGTTGAGCATGAGCAGCATCGACAAGCCGGGCGAGGTGCCGGGGTTGTGGTCGGTGGCGATGGCCATTGGTACGCTATGGGCGCGTAGGGCCTCCATGGGGGGCAACTTGGTTTCGCGCAAGAAGTAATAGGCGCCTGGCAGCAGCACGGCCACGGTGCCAGCGGCTTGCATGGCGCGTATGCCGTTAACGCTGAGGTGCTCCAGGTGGTCGCACGAAAGGGCGCCGAACTCGGCCGCCAGCGCTGCGCCGCCCTGGTCGCTGAGCTGCTCGGCGTGCAGCTTGACGGGTAGCCCCAAGGCCCGTGCCGCTTCAAACACGCGTCGCGTTTGGGCAGGGCTGAAGCCTATGGTTTCGCAGAATGCGTCCACTGCATCGATCAACCCTTGGGAATGCAGCTCGGGCATCCAGGCGCAAACGGCATCCACATAGTCGTCGTTACGTCCGGCAAATTCGGGCGGTACGGCGTGGGCGCCCAGGTAGGTGGTTCGCACGCTCAAGGGCAGGCTCTCTCCCAAGCTGCGCGCCACGCGCAGGCAGCGTGTCTCGTCCTCCAGACTCAAGCCGTAGCCCGACTTGATCTCGATGGTGGTCACCCCCTCGGCCATCAGGCTGCGGGCGCGGCGGGTGGCGCTTGCTAGCAAGGTGGCTTCGCTGGCGGCACGGGTGGCGGCCACGCTGGAGCGTATGCCGCCGCCGGCCTGTGCAATTTGCTCGTAGCTGGCGCCTTGCAAGCGCATTTCAAACTCTGCTGCGCGGTCGTCACCATAAACCAGGTGGGTGTGGCAATCCACCAGGCCCGGAGTGACCAAGGCACCATCCAAATCTATCTCTTGCGTGATGCTTTGCTTGTGTTCGACAGGCAGCTCGGAGCGCGGGCCACACCAGAGGATGTGTTCTCCACGGGTCAGCATGGCGCCGTCTTCCAGCCACCCCCAGGGTTCGCTGCCATGCAGGCTGGCGATGCGGGCGTGGTGCCACAGCGTGGTGGCGGTGTGGGTAAGGCTCATGGTGTAGCTCCCTCAGTTGTGTCCGGGGTGAAGACCAGCCAGTACGCCGGTGCGCCCTTAATGGGCTCTGCGCTGGCGTCTGGCGTAAACGTCCACGGGGCGGTGCCAGGCGTCTCGTCCCACAGCAGGGTGTGGGCGCTGATATGTATTTGGCGTGCGCCGTCGCTCCATGTGCCGGCGCCGGTGCTGTACAGGCCGCGCATGGCCAGCGGAATGTGCGACGGTTGTCCCGCAATGGCTGCCTGCATGTAGCCTTGGCCTTGGCGCGCCATCAGGTTCAGGTCTTGGGTGGGGCCGTCCAGCAGGCGGCAGTCGGGCGCAGCGGTACCGTCAAATTCCAGCGGCGCATCGCCGGCACGTAATGTCTGCGGCATGGGCAACGCCAATTCCACCCCCGCGCCTCGCAATACGGCAAACCAGCGTTGCACACCGGGGAAAGCAGAGAAGGGGCCGTCCGCCGCAATGTCAGCCCGGCTGATGCGCAGCTGCCACTCGCCCATGGGGGGCCACACCAGCAACTCGCGGGTCTGGCCGCCGCCGTTGCGCCAGGGCTGGGGAGCACAGTCCTGCGCGTGGATGAGGCGGAGCGTCATGGCTTGAACTGCCCTTGAATCTGGTAGCGGGTGCCGGGGTGCACCAGGCGCGCCAGGGTGATGGGCACATCGCGGTTCATGGTGCGGCGCACGATGATGAGGCAGGGGTCCTGCGGCGTGATGCCCAGCAGCTCGGCCTCCTGGGGGCTGGGTGGGCCAGCCTCAATGGAGTACTGGGCCTCCCACAGGGGGGCGACTTCCAGCAGGTAGTGGGTGGGCGTGGTCTGGCTGAAGTCCACGCTCAAATAGTCGGGCGCGCAGGCGGGGTTCACGTAGCGGTCTTCGCACTGCAGCGGCACGCCATTCTCGGAGTGCACGATCAGGGTGTGAAACACCGGCGCCCCCAGCGGCAGGCCCAGCTGTTGGGCCAGGCCCTCCACCGCCAGCTCCTCGCGTGACAGCACGACCCGTGCCTGGTGCTGGTGGCCACGGGCTGCAATTTCTTCGTGCAAGTCTTTGATAGTCAGGGTGGACGACACCCGCGCCAGATGCGCCGCAAAGGTGCCCACGCCCTGTACCCGGGTCACAAAGCCTTCGGCCTGCAACTCGCGGATAGCGCGGCCCACCGTCATGCGGCTGACCTTGAACTGTTGCACCAGCTCGGACTCGGAGGGCATCTGGCTGCCCGGCGTCCAGCGGCCCTGCGACAGGCCTTCCATCAAAAAGTGTTTGACGTGGGTGTAGGGCGCCGCAGCGCCTGAGGGGGTAGGTGTGGTGGAAACCATCAGCAAATTGTAGTTGCATAGGCATGTCTAGACAAGTAGACTCCGCGACATTGCATTTTTGTTGAAAGCGAGTTTGAAGATGTCTGCACCCTCCCAAGCCCGGCCCGTGCGCGCACCCCATGGCACCACCCTGCATTGCAAGAACTGGCTTATTGAGGCCGCCTACCGCATGCTGCAAAACAACCTGGACCCTGAAGTGGCAGAAGACCCGGATGCGCTGGTGGTGTACGGCGGTATCGGCAAGGCCGCGCGCAACTGGGAGTGTTTCGATGCCATCCTCGAGAGCCTGCGCAACTTGAATGAAGACGAAACCCTGCTGGTGCAAAGCGGAAAGCCGGTGGGCGTGTTCCGTAGCCATGCCGACGCGCCCCGGGTGCTGATTGCCAACTCCAACCTGGTGCCCAAGTGGGCGACCTGGGAGCACTTTCACGAGCTGGATAAAAAGGGCCTGATGATGTATGGCCAAATGACGGCCGGCAGCTGGATCTACATCGGCAGCCAGGGCATTGTGCAAGGCACTTACGAGACGTTTGTGGAAGCCGGCAAGCAGCACTTTGGTGGCAGCTTGCAAGGCAAATGGATTTTGACGGCCGGCCTCGGCGGCATGGGGGGCGCGCAGCCGCTGGCGGCCAGCTTTGCCGGAGCCTCGTCTCTGAATATCGAGTGCCAGCAAAGCCGCATCGACTTCCGACTCAAGACCCGCTATGTGGACGAGCAAGCCACGGATCTGGACGACGCGCTGCAGCGCATGGCCCGTTATGCGGCTGAAGGCAAGGCGGTGTCGGTGGCCTTGCTGGGCAATGCCGCCGAGCTGCTGCCCGAGATGGTGCGCCGCGCCCGCGCCGGTGGCCCGCGCCCCGATATGGTCACCGACCAGACCTCCGCACACGACCTGGTGCACGGCTACCTGCCACCCGGCTGGTCGGTAGAGCAGTGGCGCGCAGCGCAGGCGGACGACACCCAACACGCTGCGCTGCGCCAGGCAGCTGCACAAGGCTGCGCAGTGCATGTGCAGGCCATGTTGGACTTTCAGGCCATGGACATTCCTACGGTGGACTACGGCAACAACATCCGCCAGGTGGCACTGGACCAGGGCGTGAAGAACGCGTTTGACTTCCCCGGTTTTGTGCCCGCCTATGTGCGCCCCTTGTTCTGCCGTGGCAAGGGTCCGTTTCGCTGGGTGGCCTTGAGTGGCGACCCGGAAGACATCCGCAAGACGGACGCGAAGATGAAAGAGTTGTTCCCTGAAGACGCGCACCTGCACCGCTGGCTGGACATGGCGGGCGAGCGCATTGCCTTCCAGGGTCTGCCGGCACGCATTTGCTGGATCGGCCTGGGCGAGCGCCACCGCGCCGGCTTGGCCTTCAACGAAATGGTGAAGAACGGCGAGCTCAAAGCCCCCATCGTCATTGGCCGTGACCATCTGGACAGTGGCTCGGTGGCATCACCCAACCGCGAGACTGAAAGCATGCAAGACGGCTCGGACGCAGTGAGCGACTGGCCTTTGTTGAACGCACTGCTCAACACCGCTGGTGGCGCCACCTGGGTGAGCCTGCACCATGGCGGTGGCGTGGGGATGGGTTACAGCCAACACAGCGGCGTGGTCATCGTGGCCGACGGCACAGACGCTGCTGCCAAGCGCCTGGAGCGCGTGCTCTGGAACGATCCCGGCACCGGCGTGATGCGCCACGCAGATGCGGGCTACGACATCGCCAAGCAATGCGCCCGCGAGCAAGGTATGAACCTGCCCATGTTGACGAAATAACCAGAAAGACGACGGAATGACTTCTCTCATCCTTAACCCCGGCAAGATCACGCTGGACGAACTCGGCCTCATCCACGCCGGCGTGTGCCAGCTGAGCCTGCCCGAATCCGCCCGCGTCAACATCCGCGCCGCCCATGCACTGGTCAAGGCCGCCGCTGATGGCGACGCGCCGGTCTATGGCGTGAACACCGGCTTCGGCAAGCTGGCCAACAAGCGCATCGACAAAGACGAGCTCGACACCTTGCAGCGCAACCTGATCCGCAGCCACAGCGTGGGCGTGGGCGAGCCGCTGGCGGCCCCCATCATGCGGCTGATGATGGCTACCAAGGCCGCTAGTCTGGCGCGCGGCTACTCGGGCTGCCGCGAGGTGGTGGTGGACACCATTTTGGCGGTGCACAACGCGGGCCTGGTGCCCTGCGTGCCCTCGCAAGGATCGGTGGGCGCCTCGGGCGATTTGGCGCCGCTCTCGCACATGACCCTGGCGCTGATGGGCGAGGGCGACATGCTGGTGGATGGCAAGCGCGTGCCCGCACTGCAGGCCCTGCAAGCCGCCGGCATTGCGCCGTTGACGCTGGAAGCCAAAGAAGGGCTGGCCCTGATCAACGGCACCCAAACCTCAACCGCGCTGGCCTTGCACGGCTTGCTGGCCTTCGAGCCGGTGCTGGAGGCCGCGCTGGTGATTGGCGCGCTCACGCTGGATGCCGCCCGTGGCAGCGACGGCCCGTTTGACCCGCGTATCCACGCCGTGCGCGGTCAGCCCGGCCAGATCGACGTGGCCCAGTACTACCGTGAACTCCTCAAGGGCAGCGCCATCCGCGCCAGCCACGCCGAGGGCGACGACCGCGTGCAAGACCCGTATTGCCTGCGCTGCCAGCCGCAGGTGGTGGGCGCCTGCGTGGACCAACTGCGCCACGCGGCCCGCGTGCTGCTGATAGAGGCGAATGCGGTCACCGACAACCCGCTCGTCTTCCCCGAAGACGGCGCCATGATTTCCGGTGGCAACTTCCACGCCGAGCCGGTGGCCCTGGCGGCGGACGGCATGGCCCTGGCCATTGCCGAAGTGGGCGCGATTGCCGAGCGCCGCATTGCCATGCTGATCGACAGCAGCGTGTCGCGCCTGCCGCCTTTCCTGACGGCCGATGCAGGCCTGAACAGCGGCTTCATGATCGCGCACGTCACCGCTGCCGCGCTGGCGTCTGAGAACAAATCGCTGGCGCACCCCGCCAGTGTGGACAGTCTGCCCACCAGCGCCAACCAGGAAGACCATGTGTCCATGGCCACATTTGCCGCGCGACGTTTGCAAAACATGATCCACAACACCGCGCACATCCTCGGGATTGAGTTGCTGGCGGCGGCGCAAGGCATCGAGTTTTTGCGCCCGCTGACCAGTTCGCCCATCCTGGAAGAGGTGCAAGCATTGCTGCGCAAGGACATCGCCGCCCACCATGTGGACCGCTACCTGGCGCCTGACATTGCGCATGCGACCCAACTGGTACAGGGCGGCGCGGTGGCCCGGCTGTTGAAGCCTTTGGGCGGCTTGCCGGCCCTCTGGATTCCGGGTTAAAGCCCGATTTTCAATGCGAGCGGCCAGTGCGATACTGGCCGCCATGCACACGCCTGAAGCCCCCCACTGCGTTCGCCATTTCGGTCAAATTTTGCTGTGGCCTCTGCGGCTGATGCCGGTAAGGGGGGCTGAGGCCCGGCATTCCAAGCCCTGGGAAATCTTGTCCGCCATGGGGGACGCCACGCCCTGGCGAGAAGTGGTGGACGAATACACCGGCGACGCCTGCAACTTTCATGAGCGGCACTACAACGAGTTCGTGACCTTCCTGCCGTATGTGCAGCGCTTTCTTTACGGCGAGGGCCATGTAAAAGGTGGAGGGCAGGTTCACGGCTCGCCCATGCGGGTGTTCCGCCGGCACGACGTGAGCGCGGTGCGCGTGGTGTTGCGCCCCGGAATGGAGGCCATCACCCTGAGCGTGGTGCACGTGGACCTGTATTTCTTTTTGGATCTGGACCTGGTGCTGCTCAATGTGGAGGTGGCGGGGGACAATTTGCCGCTCACGCATGCGCAAGAGTTGCTATACCGCTTCGGCCGCGGCTACCCCTCGGGCTGGGATGCGCAGGGGCAGGCACAGCATTGCTTGCACCAGGCCGAGTGGCTGGGCGCACAGGGCCAGGTGCTGGCGCAGTCCGACGCGGGGCAGCCCGATCTGTTCATGTCGCATGTGGCCCGCCACCGCGCACCCCGTATTGCTGCCCATTGGGATTGGCTGCTGCAACCCTTGGTGAGCGACCACTCCGATCAGGTGGGTGCACTGCGCTACCGGCAGATCGAGTACTACCGCATGCCCTTGCTGGGCTATTTGGCCGTAGACGACCCCCAGACCTTGAGTCGCAGTGACTTTGTGCGCCTCGGTTTGGTCACCGGTGCGGGCCGTGCCGATGGCGAAGCGGCGCTGCCTTTCGCCAACGACCACCTGCAAGACTTTGAGGAGCGCTATTGCTACGACCGGTTCTGGTCCGCCGGTGGCGCCGCGCCCCACACCCGCTACCTCTGCACCGGCCACTCGCTGGTGGTGGTGGGCGATGCCAAGAGCCCGTTTTATTCCTGCCGCGACCGGGGTGTGCTGGCGCAGTTCCGGCACCAGCATTTCCTGCTCTTTTTGATTGCGCACTTTCAGAAGGCTGCGCTCTTGATGTTTTCAGACCGGTTGGCCGAAACCCTGCGCAACCTCAACATCAGCGACCCCGGCAGCGTGCGTACCTTCAAGCGCAGCATCCGCAGCAGCTTTGCCAGCTTTTTGCGCTTTACCCATCGCTACTGGTTTCACGAAATCTCGGAGCAGGCCCAAACCCGCGCGCTGTTTGCCAAGAGCGCCCAGCACCTCGGGCTGGACCCGCTGTACGCCGAGGTGAAAGAGCGCATTGCCGACATGAACAATTACCTGGAGGCCGACAGCCTGCGTCGCCAGGCCAACACGGTGGTGCGCCTGACGGTGGTCACCATCCTGGGGCTGATCGGCACCATTACCACCGGCTTTTTGGGCATGAACCTGCTGTCCGAGGCAGACGCCCCCATGTCCCGCAAGGTACTGGTGTTTGCCGTGGTGTTTGTGGTCACCATTGCGCTCACCGTGTACACCATGGCCAAGTCCAAGCGCTTGTCAGATTTTCTGGATGTGCTGTCAGAAGAGCGCGTAAGCCCGTGGACCAAGCTGAAGGCCTTTGCTGCCATCTGGGCGCGCGATCGGGACCGCGACTGAGTGGCTTGGACAGACGTTTTGCTATCAAAATAGAAGCTGCTCCCGCATATTCCACGTGCGCTGGAGGCCTATTTGATACCGAAGGTGCCTGTGGAAGGCGGTAGCGGGTCACTACAGGCGGCAGAATGCGGCCCATGGATTCACAAGGAAAACGACATGTTGCTAACTGATATCGCCGTCGAGCACACGCTGGCGCCCCCCAAAGGAGGCCTCCGTGTGACCTTGGTGGTGCATCCCTTTACGAATACGCAGCGGGACTCGCTGGGAAAGTTCGAGATCGTTCGCAGCGTCCGTGAGCCGAACGGAAAAGACGTGAAGCGTTCCACCTTTGTGTCGTTTCAGCAATTGGCAGAGCTGTATGCCAAAGGGGTGCTTGAGGAATTCGGATTTGGTGTGCGCATGTGCCCCGCCGATAGCAAGCACCCCAATGTGACTCCCGTCAAAAAACTGCTCCCTGCCTGCATCAAGCCGGGCTCACCATTCGACCTCGCGGTGCAGGGCGTGGATGTTTCAATTCCAGCCACCCGCGAGTTGCGGACCGCATTGCTGCGCACGAGCGTCAAGGTGTAAGGGCCTGACGGGCCGGTCCGCAAGCACCTTCAGAGGTCACTCGGGTGTGACGGGCAAGAAGTGGAGTGTCTGGCTATCATGAATTGAACCAAGGACGCCAACACCCATGCTCATCCAGCGCACCTACGCAAGCCGCACTGCCGCCATCCTCGGCCCGGGCGATGTCAAAGACATCTTGCTGATTTCTGCCCGCAACAACCAGGCTGCGGGCATCACGGGCGCACTGTGCTTGTCCAATGGCATCTTCCTGCAGCAGCTGGAGGGGGACCGGACCGCCGTGAATGCGCTGGACCACCGTATCCTGAAAGACTCCCGGCACAAAGACCCTGCCATTCTGTAATGGGCCGGATCAGGCGCCTGCTTCAGCAAGAGCGGGTTCAGGAAGTGCCAGTGGATTTCAGGTGCCCGCTGTGTGAACGCAAGATTCCTCCGGCTCAGCGCGACGCACATCATTTGATTCCGAAGTCCAAGGGCGGCAGGCACACTGAATACCTGCACCGGATATGCCACCGCCAGATTCACGCGCTATTCACGGAAACCGAGTTGGCCAGACAGTTCAACTCGGTGGAAGCCTTGCTGGCTCACCCGGACATGGCGTCTTTTGTGGCCTGGGTCAGAACCAGGCCCGATGACTTCATGGAGCGCACGCGAAAAAGCCAACGCATCCGTAGCAAGTAAGGGGGCGGTTTATGCCTTGGGGGTCTATGCCTTCGGGGTGCCTGCAGCTGCAGGCTTATTAAGCTTGAACCTGGCTGCTGCAGCTGCCTTGTAGACGATTCGTTGTTGACGTGAATTGGTTGCCGAAAGCCTCACGCCAAAGGGCGCGATTCCAACAAACTGAGGGGAACAATGGATGAACGGAAGTTCTCAGCCGGTAAAGGGCGACCGTACAAGTAACCTTGAGCAAAATCGCATTGATTTCTGAGTAGCCAATCTGCCTGCTCATTAGTTTCAACACCTTCTGCGATCACAGGCAAGCCCAGACTATGGGCCATGGAAATAATGGCCAGGACCAAAGACTGGTCTTCCTTGTTCTCCGACTCGCCGGCGACCCCCCATACAAAGCTCTTGTCGATCTTCAGAGCAGCCGCTTGGAGGTGCTTGAGGTAGCTGAGTGACGAATATCCTGTACCGAAATCATCGATCATCAGTCGTATACCGAGGTTGCGGACTCCGCTGAGCCACTCTGCAACTGTGCCGGAGCCGTCCAGAAGTACAGACTCCGTGATCTCAAAACTGACCTGCGATCCATCAAGTCCGTAACGACTCAGTGTTTCCGTAATGCAGGCCAAAGAAAGCCCTCGGGGTACTTGCCTGCCTGATACATTGATGGCAACACCGACATGGGCGTCCAGTCCTGCCTTATGCCAAGCAGCCAATTGCCGGCAACTTTCCTCCAATACCCAAACACCCATTTCCACAATCAGACCAGTTTCTTCTGCCAAAGGGATAAACGTGTCCGGACTGATCAAGCCTTTTTGAGGATCGCGCCAACGCAAAAGTGCCTCGACATGCGAAACGGCGGCTGAACCCATAGTCACAATGGGCTGGTAGAAAAGCTCCAGTTCATTTTGGGCCAGTGCCCGTCTCAGGTCCACTTCCAAAGTTCTTCGGCTCTGAGTGTCTACATCCAATTCCGCAGAGTAGAAGGAAAACTCATCTTTTCCGAGGCTCTTCGCCTTGTACATGGCCATCTCGGCACGCCGTAGCAGGTCATTTGGAGTGCTTCCATCTGTGGGGAAAACTGATATTCCGATACTCGCACCGGCCCAGACGACATGCCCCAGAACGTTGAAACTCTCTGAAAACGCGTTCAACACTTTTTGCGCAATTTCTGCGGCTTCTGCCTGGTTTTTGCAGCCCCCAAGGCAGACAGCAAACTCATCGTTTCCAAAACGCGCCACCATGTTGGCCGGGCCGACGGTTGCGACGAGGCGTTCGTAGGCATATTTCAGCAACAAATCGCCCGTATCGTGCCCCATGGAGTCGTTGATCTTTTTGAAACCCTCAATATCGACCAGCATGAGGGAACCACTTTGATCACTGCCCATCACCATTAAGCAGTTGCCGACGTATTCGGCAAAGTAGTTCCTGTTGGGCGCGCCTGTGAGGGTATCGAAGTTGGCTTTCAGGTACAGCTGATCTTCAAAAAATTTACGCTCACTGATATCGCGGATACCAATGACACCGCCTCTGATCTTGTCGTTATAGCGAACGACCGTGCAGGAGACCTCTGCTGGGAACCGTCTACCGTTTGAATCAATCAAAGTCGACGATAGGCTGCTCCATCGCTGTCCGCTGTTCAATGAAGCCAATAAGGGACCGCTGTACTCCAACGGCAGCAGATCTTTGATTTCCAAGGTAAGGATGTCATCACTGGTCAGAAGCAGCAAGTTGGAGGCAGAAGGGTTCGCAAAGGTCACAGTACCGTTCAGGTCAATGCCAAGGATGGCGTCGTCCACTGCATTCAGAACGGATCGATTCCGCTCAGCCAGGGAAACTCGTTGGCGGGAGTCTTCCAGGATCTGTTTCATCAGCTTCTGAGCATGCAACCCCGCATAAATCACTGCCATCAAAGCCAGTATCAGCAGTCCCCCAACCCAGGGAAGGATGTCTTGAATCGGCTTTTGGGAGTGAGCCCGAGGTTGCCAGACCACGAAACCGAAACGAGTCGAATCCGCCAACGGAATGGGGACATCGGTAAATCCGGCGGGCACCTCTTGAACAATTTCAAGCCCCGGGAGACCCATGACGTCGGCAGTGATGGGGAGTACAGATTCGGCCACAGACTTTCCGAAGACCAATAGTGCATCCGGCTCCGGATTGGCCGGAGAGGTACTGGTTTCGGGTCGGAAGCGCACCGCAGCAACCGCATAAAGCTGGCCATTCAGTTGCACGAAGCCGGTGGCTGAAACGGTGGTGGCAGCACCCTCCAGCGGGCGAGACCTGGCTTGCGAGAGAACTTTCTTGAACGCATCACTTTTGCTCAATTGCTCAAGGTCAATGTCTCTGTCACTTTGCTTTGCGTCGAAAAGAATGCGGTTGTTGGCATCGAAGACCACACTGAATGCGAGTTCGAAAGTCGAAATCGCGTATTCGCCTGCATTTTTGCTCCACCACGCTCTATCTTCTCTCACGAGCAGGGCGGCTATGGACTCATCCCAATTGGAATAGTCCAGAGCTTGAACGGAGAGTTGACGGGATTGCAACTCCAACAAACTGGCGAACTGTCGGCGCGAGTCTTCGGCGGACAGGCGCGACTGGCTGCTTCCCATGTGCATCAGCAGCGCAATGACCGCAGAAACGCAAACAAGGATGACGACCCCGACGACGAGCGAAACTCGCTTCAAGGTGTCCGATGCATCCAGTTTTCCCGAGTGTGGAAAACGTTGTAATTTTCCAGATTCGAATTTGCTCACTGGCTGCGGGGAAGGGGGTGAGTCAATGAGCATTCAATTCCGAATAGGTTGTTTGCCAACTTGCTGAGACAGTACCACTTCCATTTTCGATTGAAAAGTGCGACGCCGAATACCCTTCCGGCAGAAAAAAATTCTATTCCAAGGCAGCGGCTACTGAGACGCTTAGTATGTTCAAGCCTTGGGGGTCTCTGCCTTCGGGGTGCTTGCAGCTGCAGGCTTCTTGAGCTTGAACCGGGCTGCGGCAGCTTCCTTGTTGCGGGCTCGCTCAGCCATGATGCGGTCCAGCTCCTCCCGGCTACCTTTTCGCTTCATGTTGGGGTCTTTGCCAAATACGCCGGCCATAGTGATGTTTCCTTTAGCCCAGTCTAACTGACGGTAGATTCGTTCCGGCAACGAAGGGTGGCAGATAAACTGCTTTCCATTCATCATTCGCCTCTGCATCCCATGCGCTACACCCTGCCGCCCGACACCGTTCACGATTACGCACGCTACGGCGCAGTGGTGCTTCGCGGTGTGCTCACGCCCACTGAAGTGGCGCAGCTGGAGCGTGGCATCGAGCACAACCTGGCGCACCTGAGCCCGCTGGCCTTGGTGGCCAGCCAGCCGGACGACCCGGGCCGCTTTGTCGAAGACTTTTGCACCTGGCAGCACAACCCGGACTACACCGCCGTCATGCAGCACAGTGCCTTGCCCTTGGTCGCCGCGCAGCTGATGCAAAGCGACACGGTGCGCATCTACCACGACCACCTTCTGGTCAAAGAGCCGGGCACCCGCCAACCCACCCCCTGGCACCAGGACCAGCCCTACTACAACGTGGCCGGCCGGCAGAACGTGAGCTTCTGGATACCCGTGGACCCTGTGCCCCTGGAGAGCACGCTTCGCTTTGTGGCTGGCTCGCACGCGGGCACCTGGTACATGCCGCGCACCTTCCGCGACCAGCAGGCCAAGTGGTTTCCTGAAGGCACGCTGGCCGAGCTGCCTGCCATCGATGCACACCCTGAAAAGTTTGAGCAACTCGCCTGGGCCTTGGAGCCCGGCGATGCCGTCGCTTTCCACATGCTGGCCCTGCACGCCAGCAGCGGGGTAGGGCCGGGGACGCGGCGCCGCGTGTTCTCTGCCCGCTATCTGGGCGACGATGCCCGCCACGCTGTGCGCAGCTGGCGCACCTCGCCCCCGTTTGCCGGGCTGGCAGATCGTTTGCCGGATGGCGCGGTGATGGACGATGCGCTGTTTCCCTTGCTAAACCTCGGCTAACGCTCATGGACTTGCTGCCCCACTGGCGTCTGCTGCGCGCGCTGGCTGCTGTGGTGGAGACCGGCAGCACCCAGCGGGCCGGCGCCCTGTTGCATGTGGCGCAGTCCTCGGTGGCCCGAGCTGTGCAGCAGCTGGAGGCGGTGGCCGGTACCGCCTTGTTCGAGCGGGCTGGTCGCGGCATGCTGCCCACGGCGGCGGGCCAACAACTCGCTCTGCGTGCGGCGCGAGCTTTGCAGCTCTTTGCGGAAGCGGACAAGCACCGGACCCGGCATGCAACGACGCGCTGGCACGAGAGCCCACTGGCCCTCGGGGTAGCGGCCCGCCATGTGGAGGTATTGCTTGCGGTAGCTGCGGGTGCCAGCGAGGCACGCGCGGCCCAGCAGCTCGGGGTCAGCCAGCCTGCAGTGCACCAAAGCCTGCAACAGCTGGCCCACTTGAGTGCGGCCACCTTGTTCGTTCGCACCCGTACCGGTTTGCGCTTGGAGGACGCGGGCGACGCCCTGGTGCGCGCCTGTCGCCTGGCTCTGGCCGAACTGCGGCAAGCCGCGGAAGAGTGGCCGCGCGCCGGTGCGACCCTGCAGGGGCGTCTGGTGGTGGGCACGCTCCCGTTCTCCACGACCATGCTGTTGGCACCGGCGGTAGAGCAGCTGTTGCACCGGGAGCCCGGTGTGGAGCTGGTGTTGATCGATGGCACCTTCGACGCCCTGGTCGCCCAATTGCGCAACGCCGAGTTGGACTGCATCGTCGGCGCCTTGCGCCATGCGCCGCCCCATGCGGATCTGCAGCAGGAGTGCCTTTTTGATGACAGGCTGGCAGTGGTGGCACGGGCAGGGCATCCGTTTGCGACAAGAAAACGCATAGCCTGGAGCGCGCTGCACAAGGCGCAGTGGGTGATGCCCATGCCCGACACCCCGGCCCAGAGGGCGTTTGACCACATGGTCCACGCCACCGGCTTGCCCGTACCCACTGCCCAGCTGCGCGCCAATAGCGCGATGCTGATGCAGGCGCTTTTGCAAGACAGCGACCGGCTTGCTTTGATGTCACCCCGCCAGATGGCCCGCGAAATCGCAGCCGGACTCCTGGTAGAGCTGCCACTGGCAGTGCCACAGGACGCACGCCATATCGGGGTACTGTGGCGCGCAGGCTACCTGCCAACCCCTGCCGCCGCTCAGTGGCAAGGCCTGCTGCGCGAAGTCGGGCGCAGTTTGGGGTCATAGTGCGGACATAAGCAAAATGCATAGGTCGGCAAGACTTTGCATTGGACGCAACCTACTCCGGATTGCACACTGCAGTGGCACCCCGCCTCTCAGGGGGTATGGCCACGCTACCCACAAAAATCCGGAGACATCACCATGCAAAAGCGTTCCTTCATCCGCGCTGCGGCGCTCACCACACTGGCCCTGAGTCTGGGCACTGCCTGGGCGCAGGACAACACTTTCAAAATCGGGTTGCTGTTGCCCCTGACCGGGCCCTTTGCATCTACCGGCAAGCAACTCGAAAACGCAGCGCGGCTTTACATCGCGCAAAACGGCGACACGGTAGCCGGCAAGAAAGTGCAGCTCATCATCAAGGACGACACCGGTGTGCCCGATGTGAGCAAGCGGCTGGCGCAAGAGCTGGTGGTCAACGACAAAGTGCAGGTGTTGGCCGGCTTCGGGCTGACCCCTTTGGCCATGGCCAGCGCGCCCATTGCTACCCAGTCCAAAACCCCCATGGTGGTGATGGCGGCAGCCACTTCCAGCATTAGCGAGGCATCGCCCTATATCGTGCGCACCAGCTTCACGGTGCCGCAGGTGGTCACCATCCTTGCGGATTGGGCTATCAAGAACGATGTGCGCAAGGTGGTCACACTGGTAACCGACTACGCACCCGGTGTCGATTCCGAGACCTGGTTCAACCAGCGCTTTGTGGCGCAGGGCGGTGTGGTGGTAGAGGCGCTGCGGGTGCCCCTGCGCAGTCCGGACTTTGCGCCTTTCCTGCAGAAGGTGCGTGACGCCAAGCCGGATGCGCTGTTCACCTTTGTACCGGCGGGTGTGGGCACGGCGCTGATGAAGCAGTTTTCTGAACGTGGCCTGGACAAAGCCGGTATCCGCGTCATTGCAGAAGGCAGCGTGACGGACGATGACATTCTGGAAGCCATGGGCGACGTGGCGGTAGGCATTGTTACCGCGCACCACTATTCTGCTGCGCACAACTCGGCCCTGAACAAGCGCTTTGTGGAAGCCTATGGCAAGGCCAATAACGGCTTGCGCCCCAACTTCATGGCCGTAGGTGCTTATGACGGCATGCGCGTGATTTACGAGGCCGCCAAGGCCACGCAAGCTGCGGGGGGTGAAGTGCTCTTGCAGGCGATGAAAGGCCAGTCATTTGAAAGCCCGCGCGGCCCGGTGCTGATTGACCCTCAAACCCGCGATGTGGTGCACAACATTTACGTGCGCAAGGTGGAAAAAACCGGTGGCCAACTCTGGAACACCGAGGTCCAGACCTTCACTGCGGTGAAAGACCCCGCCAAGGCGACCAAGTGAGCATTGCGGCCCGCACGCTGGTGCTGCTGCCCGGCTTGATGTGCGATGCAGCAGTATGGGCGCCATCGCTCTCCGGCCTGCCCGCCGGCTGGGAACCGTGGGTGGCGGATTACGGGCTCTGCAACAGTCTGCAGGCTATGGCCGGGGCGGTGTTGGCTGGAGCACCGCAGGGGCCCTTCGCGTTGGCCGGTCATTCGATGGGCGGCCGGGTGGCGCTGGAAGTGGTGCGGTTGGCCCCGCAGCGGGTCAGCCACCTGGCTTTGCTGGATACCGGTCATACGCCACGGGCTGCAGGCGGGTCTGGGGACGAGGAGGCCCGCAAACGCTACGCCTTGCTGGAGATGGCCCGCACACAGGGCGTGCGCAGCATGGCGCAAACCTGGGTGCAGGGTATGGTGGCCCCTGATCGGCTGATGGATGCAGAGTTGATAGAGGGCATTGTGGCCATGTTCGCGCGCAAAAGTGCCGAGGTGTTTGAGGCCCAGATCCAAGCTTTGCTGCACCGGCCGGATGCCGGCGAGGTGCTGCGCAGCGTAGCCGTGCCGACCTTGCTGCAATGTGGCGCGCAAGACGCGTGGTCCCCGCCTGCGCAGCACGAAGCCATGCGCGTTTTTGTGCCGCACGCGGCCTTGGACTTGATTGAACACGCCGGCCACATGGCACCCATGGAGCAGCCGCATGCAGTGGCGGCCAGCCTGTCACGCTGGCTGATGCAAACCGGGGAGGGCCCATGAACGCCATGGAACGCTACGCCGCAGAGGCCGATTGCCGTGCGCTGGTGCTGCAAGCGGCAGACGCGGTGGACCGTGCAGATGCAAATGCGTTCGCCGCACTCTTTGTGGCTGATGGCACCTTGGTGCGCCCGGATGGCAGCCTGTTGCAAGGCCGGGCCGCCATCGCAGCAGCCTATGCCGCCCGCGATCCGGACCGGCTGACCCAGCACCTGGTGTGTAACCAGTTGGTGAGGCTGCAGCCGGATGGCGCTGCGGCCTTGGTCCGCAGCAAGGTGCTGCTTTGGTCCGGCAGCCATAGCGCGCCGCTCACGCCCCAAGGGCGGGCGGCCGATGCGCTCAGTCAGGTGGGCGAGTTTGTGGATGCGATGGAGTTCAGTGCAGAAGGGTGGCGCATCCGCCGGCGGGAAGCGCACTTTGTCTTGTTCCGGCGTGAAGTTTGATGCTATCAATTAAGTAGCTGCTTGCGCATATTCCACAGGCGCCAACCACCTATTTGTCTTGCAACTGGTTGGTGTGATGTACCAAGGGCAAGCACTGTGTCAGTTACAGGGCCAAGAATGGGTAGATTCTAAAAATTCAACCCATTCGCAGGCCCCCCCATGACGCACCAGCAGTCTTACGAACACAAGCGCACATCTGCCGACCAAGCCATCCGGCAGGTGCGTGATGGCGACACCATCATCGTCCCTACCGGTGTGGGCGAGCCCCCCAGTTTGCTGACCGCGCTGTCAGAGCAGCGGCGCAGCTTTCGCGATGTGAAGGTGTGCCAGATTCTGGCCATGCGCAAGTACGGCTACATCGACCCCGCCACCACCGAACACGTGCGCCACGTCGCCTTCTTTTTTGGCGGGGCCACACGGGCTGGCGGGCAAGAGGGGTGGATTGACTTCATCCCCAATTACTTCTCGGAAATTCCGGCGCAAATCGAGCGTGGGCAGATGCCGGCAGACGTGGTGTTTGCCATGGCGTCGCCCATGGACGAGCACGGCTTTTTTGCTCTGAGCCTGGGTGCGGACTACACCATGGCGGCCGTCAAAAAAGCCCGCGCCGTGGTGTTGGAGGTCAACCCCAACGTGCCATTTGCCTTTGGCAACTGCCATGTGCACATCTCGCAAGTGGCGGCGCTGGTGGAGAGCGATGCGCCGGTCATGGAGGTGGGCCTGCCGAAGATCGGGCCGGTGCAGCAGGCCATCGGCAAGTACGTGGCTGATTTGATTGACGATGGCTCTACCCTGCAGATCGGCTACGGCGGCATCCCCGACGCGGTGGTGATGCAGCTCACCGGCAAAAAGGATTTGGGCATCCACACCGAGATGATTGGCGACGGCATCATGACGCTGGTGGAGGCGGGCGCCGTGACCAACCGGCGCAAGAACTTCATGCCCGGAAAAATGGTGGCCACCTTCGGTCTGGGTTCAGCCAAGCTCTATCGCTTTATGCACCGCAACCCGGGGCTGGAGATGCACCCGGTGGAATTTACCAACGATCCGGCCATTGCCGGCCTCAACGACAACTTGGTGGCCATCAACGCCACCTTACAGATCGACTTTTTGGGCCAGTGCGGCTCCGAGAGCCTGGGCCATGCGCCGTATTCCGGCACCGGCGGGCAATCAGACTTTGTGCGCGCGGCCAACCGGTCCAAGGGGGGCAAGGCCTTTATCGTGCTGCCGTCCACCGCCAAGGACGACACCATCTCCCGCATCGTGCCCTCGCTGTCGCCGTGCACCCACGTCACCACCAGCAAGAACGACATCAACTACGTGGTCACCGAATACGGCGTGGCCCAGCTGCGCGGCAAGTCCATGAAGCAGCGAACGCAAGCGCTCATCGCCATTGCTCACCCCAAGTTCCGCGACGAGCTGACCGCGCAGGCCAAGCAACTGAAGATTTTGTGAAACTGCAAACGGGGGAACGTGAGGCGAGGTAAATCTTCATTTCTTCGTCCAGCGGTCGATAGAGACCGTATGCAAGTTTCTGCCTCGTCTTCATCCAGCACCGCCTCCTCCAGCGCGGGTGCCAGTGATATTGCCAAGCTGCAGAAGCAGCTGCGCTCGCTGACCGAAGAGCTCAAGAGCGTAGCCACGTCCAACCTGGACGCCAAGGCCAAGAAGGAGAAGGTCAAACTGCTGCAGGCCCAGATCCAGATGGTGCAGGCGCAGATCGCTGCCATTCAGCGCGCGCGGCAACAGGAGCAGCAGGAGGCCCAGACGCGCAAGGCGGAGGACGCCAGCATCCAACGCAGCAAAACCCAACGCGGGATCTCGACGCTGGGCAGTCGGCTCGATACCTTCGCCTGATCGGTTCGATCAGTGGCCTTCTGGACGTCAGAACTCGGTGATCACGGTCACGCCGGCCACCTCGAACTTGTCCATGTTCATCAGCGCATCGATGGACTGTTGGAGGTTGATCTTTTTGCCCACCAGTTTTTCAGGCGCCAGCTTGCCGGTGCGCACCATGTCCAGCATGGCGCCGTAGCGGTGGGCCTGCATGCCGTGGCTGCCCAAAATCTCCAGCTCATGGGCGATGACCTTGGCCATGGGAATGGCCGGCGTGCTGTTCTCGGCCAGCATCAACCCCACCTGAATGTGTTTGCCCCGTCGGCGCAGGTTGCTGATGGAGTTGAAGCAGGTGGTGGGGTGGCCCAGCGCATCCAGCGACACATGCGCTCCGCCTTGCGTGATCTCCATCACCGCCTCGACCACGTTGGCCACCTGGGTGGCGTTCACGGTAGCCACCGCACCCATGGCACGCGCCATGGCGAGCTTGTCTTCCGAGATGTCGATGGCCACCACATTGGCGCCCACCGCGTGGGCAATCATGATGGCCGAGAGGCCCACGCCGCCACAGCCGTGCACGGCCACCCATTGGCCTGCAGAGGTTTTGCCCTGGTCGACCACCGCACGGAATGAGGTCACAAAGCGGCAGCCCAGGCTGGCGGCGGTGGCAAAGTCCAGCGTTTCGGGCAGGGCCACAAGGTTCAGGTCTGCCTTGTGAATGGACACGTATTGCGCGAACGAACCCCAGTGCGTGAAGCCGGGCTGGAACTGCTTTTCGCACACCTGCTGGTTGCCGGAGTGGCACTCCGGGCAGCTGCCGCAGCCGCCCACAAAAGGCACCGTGACGCGGTCGCCCACCTTCCAGCGGGTGACATCCTTGCCCACAGCTTCCACCGTGCCCGCCAGCTCGTGGCCGGGCACGTGGGGCAGCACGATGTCGGTGTCATGCCCCACCCAGCCATGCCAGTCGCTGCGGCACACGCCGGTGGCCTGCACCTTGACGACCACGCCATGCGTCTCCGGCGTCGGGTCCGGCACGGTTTGCAGACGGGGTGGGGCGGAGAAGGCTTCGTAGACAACGGCTTGCATGGGGGGTCCTTGTGGGGATTGACGTGAAAGAAAAAGACAAAAAATTATGGGCGCATCCGGCTGGAATTACTTTTCCTTGTTTGCTATGGTTAGGGCACATTTGATGGCGAACATTTCGCCAAAAATGAAATTTTGAAAGAATCCCCTCCAGTGAGTGACTTAGATAAAACGGATGCCGCCATTCTGGATTGCCTGCAGCGCGATGGACGGCTCTCCAACGCCAAACTGGCCGAACACCTCTCGCTCAGCGAAACGCCGTGCTGGCGGCGCGTGAAGCGCCTGGAAGAGCAGGGCGTGATTGAGGGCTACCAGGTCATGCTCAACCGCCGCAAACTCGGCCTGGGGGTGATGGCGTTTGTGCAGCTGTCCTTCACCCAGCACACCACCGAGGCCACCGCCGCCTTCGAGCGCATCATCCAAGCCAGCCCGAACGTGCTCGCCTGCCACAACACTACCGGCGATGCCGACTTCTTGCTGCAAGTGGTGGCACGGGACCTTGATGACTACAGCCGCTTTGTGGAAGAGGTGCTGCGCAAACTTCCCTTTGTGTCCAGCATCCGCTCCAACCTGTCGCTGCGGGAAATGAAGGCCTCGAACCGTTTGCCGGTGACGGATATTTTGTAGATTTGCAAGTCCCCCAAACACCTATCCCGGAGCCCCTCATGTCCCTCGCCATTCTCAAAACCCTGTTCGCCCAGAAGACGTGGGCCAATGCCGAGTTGTTTGATGCCATGCATCTGGTGGACGCGGTGCAGCATGCCGAGCCGCTGCACATTGCCACGCGCACGCTAAACCACATCTACGTGGTGGACCGCATCTTTCGCGCTCATTTGCTGGGCGAGGCGCATGGCTACACACAGACCAATACCGACGACACGCCCGCGTTAGGTGACTTGCATTTCGCCGCTGCCGAGACGGACCACTGGTTTGAAACTTATGTGGCGGGGCTGGGTGAAGCTGCACTGGCCGAGAACCTGAGCTTTCAGTTCACCGATGGAGACGCCGGCCGCATGACGCGCGAGGAGATGCTCTTCCACGTGTTGGCGCACGGCTCGTACCACCGTGGCAATGTGGGGCAGGTGCTCAAGGGCATAGGCATGGCGCCGCCGCGCGACTTGCTCACCAAGTTTTTGCACCAGCGCGAGCCGGCACGGCGCCAGCCCGCTTGATCATCCATGGATCGCTATTGATTTGATAGCTGCTGGCGCATATTCCACGTGCGCTAGCAGCCCATTTGGCTTGTAACTGGCCTAGAGTGCCGTGCGCAGCGTCCAGATCTCGGGGAACAGCACTACGTCCAGCATCTTGCGCAGGTAGCTCACGCCGCCGGTGCCGCCCGTGCCGCGCTTGAAGCCGATGACGCGCTCCACC
This sequence comes from Curvibacter sp. Hmag1.1, assembly GCF_059769165.1. Taxonomy (NCBI): domain Bacteria; kingdom Pseudomonadati; phylum Pseudomonadota; class Betaproteobacteria; order Burkholderiales; family Comamonadaceae; genus Curvibacter; species Curvibacter sp. Hmag1.1. The sequence goes on along the minus strand of NZ_JBMBGX010000002.1, from coordinate 532,508 downwards.
GTGGTGACGTGGCGGAAGCGCCAGAGGCGGAAAGCGTCTTCTAGGTCGGTCAGCTCCTCGGCCAGTTGGTACAGGTCCCAGTGGGCCTTGGGGTCGCGGTAGACCTGCAGCCAGGCGGCTTCCACCTCGGGGCTGGCAGCGTAGGGCTGGGTCCAGTCGCGCTCTAGGTGGCTGGCGGGCACGTCAATGCCGCGGCGGGCCATGAGCTTGAGCGATTCGTCGTACAAAGACGGCGCTTCATATGCTGCTTGCACCAGCGCCAGCCGCTCAGGTGCATGGGCGTGGGGCTTGAGCATGGCGGCATTTTTGTTGCCCAGCGAGAACTCGATGCAGCGGTACTGAAAACTTTGGAACCCACTGCTCTGGCCCAGGTAGGGCCGCATGGCGGTGTACTCGGGCGGCGTCATAGTGGCCAGCACGTCCCAGGCGTGCACCAGCTGCTCCATGATTTTGCTCACGCGCGCCAGCATCTTGAAAGCGGGTGGAAGGTCGTCCTGGGCGATGTGCGCGATAGCAGCGGTGAGCTCATGCAGCATGAGCTTCATCCACAGCTCGCTGGTCTGGTGCTGGATGATGAAGAGCAGCTCGTCGTGCGTGGGCGACAAGGTGTGCTGCGCCGCCAGGATGGTGTCGATCTGCAGGTAGTCGCCATAGCTCATGGACTTGCTGAAGTCGAGCTGGGCCTTTTCTTCGGCGACGATTTTTTCGGTGTTGTTCATAAGTGATCCAAGAGGTGGACGGGCGGCGCAGGTTGGGGCCGATTTGCTGACCCTGAGGGTCTGATGAGGCCCCGGCCTGTGCCGCCCGGCCGCCTCGTGCAAGCGCAAACCAACGTCAGGTCACCGCATGTTTGCGGTTGAACTCAGGCTTCTTCCACTCGCCACTCTCCAATACCTGACGCAGATGCTCCACCGCGTTCCACACATCTTCAAACCCGATGTACAGCGGCGTAAACCCAAAGCGCAAGATGTCTTTGTGGATGCCGCCATCGCCCGCGCGGAAGTCGCCAATCACGCCACGCGCGATCAGCGCCTGCACGATGGCAAAGGCGCCAGAGCCCAAGTCGCCGCCGGCGGTGTGCTCACGGGTCAGGCACACCTGTGAACCGCGCTGGGCGTGCTCACGCGGGGTTGCCAAACCGAGGCCATAGCCTTGGCAGCGCTCTTCCACCAGCTGGATGAACAGGTCGGTCAACGCCAGTGACTTGGCGCGCAGGGCCGTCATGCCACCCAGCTTCTCCGCCGCCTCAAAGCCCTCCAGACCGCAGCCCAAGAGCGACATGCTGACGATGGGCTGGGTGCCGCACAGGTAGCGGGTGATGCCGGGGGCGGGTTGGTAATCGGGTGTGAAGGCAAAGGGTGCCGCGTGGCCCCACCAGCCGGCCAGGGGCTGCCAGAAGCGGTCGGCGTGCTTGGGGTGCACCCACACAAAGGCCGGCGCGCCGGGGCCGCCGTTCAGGTACTTGTAGCCGCAGCCCACCGAGAAGTCGGCGCCCGAGGCTTTGAGGGTTACCGGCACGGCCCCCGCGCTGTGCGCCAGGTCCCAGATCATCAGCGCGCCTGCTGCGTGGGCCGCGGCGGTCAGGGCGGGCATGTCGTGCATGGCGCCGGTGCGGTAGTTCACGTGGGTGAGCATCAGCACGGCCACGTCGGCGGTGAGTGCGGCGGCAATCTCTTCGGGCTCTACCAGCTTAAGGGTGTAGCCGCGCTCTTTGCACAGGCCTTCGGCGATGTAGAGGTCGGTGGGGAAGTTGCTGCGCTCGCTCACGATGAGCTTTCGCTTAGGCGCGTCCTGCGCGGCGATCGATAAGGCAGCAGACAAGACCTTGAACAGGTTGATGGACGTGCTGTCGGTGGCCACCACCTCATCCGCGTCGGCACCAATCAGCGGGGCAATGCGGTTGCCCAGGCGCTGCGGCAGGCTGAACCAGCCGGCCGTGTTCCAGGAGCGGATCAGGCCTTGGCCCCATTCTTGAGTGACGACTTCAGCCGCACGGGCAGCGGCCGTTTTGGGCATCACGCCCAGCGAGTTGCCGTCGAGGTAGATCACGCCTTCGGGAATGTCAAACTGGTCGCGCAGCGGGCGCAGGGTGTCGGCCGCATCACGGGCGCGGCAGTCGTTCAGGGTGAGGGGAGTGGTCATGGGGTCTCAAGGAGAGTAGTTTGCGAAATTATGTGTTGAGATCCTTTGTGTGATAAGTTTTAATCGCTGAGTTCAAGAAATTAGACTAACTTAGTCTTTTGGGTTAAGAAATTGGAAAATTCATGCAGCAAGTGACAGACAAAGCCGACCGGCTCCTCTTACGGGCCTTGCAAGACAACGCGCGCCTGACCTCCGGTGAGCTGGCGCAGGTGGCCAATTTGTCGCAGTCGCCCACCTGGCGGCGCGTCAAGCAGCTGGAAGATGCAGGCACCATCAAGGGCTACCACGCCGCGCTGGACCGGCGGGCGCTGGGCTACAGCGTGCTGGCGTTTGTGTTGATCGGCATTGACCACCAGAACGAAGCTTCGTCACAGGCCTTTGTGCAGGCGGTGTCCGAGATTCCGGAGGTGGTGCAGTTCCACGCCATCTCGGGGCAGGCTGATTTTTTGGTGGGGCTGGTGGCACGCGACCTGGACCATTATTCCGAGTTGTTGCAACGCAAGCTGCACCGCCTGCCAGGCGTGCGGCAGGTGCAGTCGCATTTTTCGCTGCAAGAGTTCAAGGGGCAGATGGCGGATCTGCCGGTTCCGCTGGACTGAGCGCTGGATTTCAAACGGTTCACAATGCAGCAGCCCTTAACAACCGGACTCGCCATGAAACTACGCCATCTTTCTTTTCCGCTGCATGGACGTGCACTCGTATGTGGAGTGGCTTGTTTGCTGCTGAGTGGCGCGGCTTTGGCCAACAAGCCCGACTGGGCGGGCAAGGGCAAAAACAAGCACTCGGAGGAGTCACACGCCCAAGCGCAAGGTGGCTCGGTAGAAATCCGGGTGGGCAGCTACTTTGGTGATGACCAACGTCGCACCGCGCAGGACTACTACGGCGCCCAACAGGCCAAGGGCAACTGCCCGCCCGGCCTGGCCAAAAAGAACAATGGATGCCAGCCACCTGGCCAGGCCAAGAAGTGGTCGCGTGGCCAGCCGCTCCCGAGGGATGTGGTGTTCTATCCGCTGCCGCGTGATATCTCGGTGCGCATCGGCTTGCCGCCGGCAGGCTACAAATACGTTCGGGTGGCCAACGATATTCTGCTGATCGCCATTGGCACCAGCATCGTGGTCGATGCGATTGAAGACCTGATGCGTTAATGCCTCACAGCGGCGGCGTGCACCCGCAAAGGTGCACGCCGTCGTGGGGGGTTAGAGCTTGCCGAGCAGCAGGTACTCCATGAGCGCCTTCTGCACGTGCATGCGGTTTTCAGCTTCGTCCCAGACCACGCTTTGCGGGCCGTCGATGACTTCGGCTTCCACCTCTTCGCCACGGTGGGCGGGCAGGCAGTGCATGAAGATGGCGTTGGGCGCGGCCACCGCCATCATCTTGCGGTCCACACACCAGGCGGCAAAGGCCTTGCGGCGGACTTCGTTTTCGGCCTCGAAGCCCATGCTGGTCCACACATCGGTGGTGATCAGGTCGGCGCCTTGGCAGGCTTCCATCGGATCGCTATAGGTTTTATAGCTGCCCGCGCCCATTCCACCGGCGCTGGCGGCCAATGTCTCATTAACTTCATAGCCGCTGGGTGTGGATACGCGCAAGTGGAAGCCCAGCTTGGCGGCGGCCTGCAGCCAGGTGTTGGCCATGTTGTTGCCGTCACCCACCCAGGTCACGGTCTTGCCCTGGATAGGGCCGCGGTGCTCGATGTAGGTGAAGATGTCCGCCAGGATCTGGCAGGGGTGGAATTCGTTGGTCAGGCCGTTGATGACGGGCACCCGCGAGTTGGCGGCAAAAGCTTGCAGCTTGGTTTGCTCGTAGGTGCGGATCATCACGATGTCCGTCATGCGGCTGATGACCTTGGCGCTGTCCTCAATCGGCTCGGAACGGCCGAGCTGGCTGTCGCCGGTGGTCAGGTGCACCACGCTGCCGCCCAACTGGTACATGCCGGCTTCAAAGCTTACGCGCGTGCGGGTGGAAGCCTTCTCGAAGATCATGGCCAGCGTGCGGTCGACCAGGGTGTGGTGGCGCTCAAAGGTCTTGAACTTGCGCTTGATGAAGGCTGCGCGCTCCAGCAGGTAGGCGTATTCGTCGGCGCTGAAGTCGTCGAACTGCAGGTAGTGCCGCACTGGCGGCGCGCCTTGGGGCAGGGTGCTGGGGACGGCGTTGCTGGAGAGGCTCATGCGGTTTCTTTCAAAAAGGCAGCAATCAGGGGCGCGAGGATGGCGACGATCTCGTCGGCCTCGGCCGCGCTCAAAATCAGTGGGGGCACCAGGCGGACCACGCTGTCAGCCGTCACGCTGATCAGCAAACCTGCATCGGCAGCCCGTTGCACCAGGGCGCCGCAGGGCTTGGACAGGTCCACGCCCATCATCAGGCCCTGGCCGCGGACTTCTTTCACCCCGCCATTGGCAATCTCGGCTTTCAAGGCGGCTTCCAGACCGGCTTTCAGGTGGGCGCCCACCTTCTCGGCATTGGCCAGCAGACCTTCCGCTTCCATGATGCGGATGGTTTCGACCCCGGCGCGCATGGACAGCGGGTTGCCGCCGAAGGTGGAGCCGTGGTTGCCGGGTTGGAAGATGGTGGCGGCTTTGGGGCCCACCACCACAGCGCCCACCGGCACGCCGGAGCCCAGGCCCTTGGCCAGGGGCATCACGTCGGGCTGGATGCCTGCCCACTGGTGGGCAAACCACTTGCCGGTGCGGCCCATGCCGCACTGCACTTCGTCAATCATCAAGAGCCAGTCGCGCTGGTCGCACAGGGCACGCACGTCGCGCAGGTAGTCCATGTGCATGGGGTTCACACCGCCTTCGCCCTGGATGGCTTCAAAGAATACGGCCACGACATTCGGGTTGCCTTCGGTAGCTGCTTTGAGTGCGCCAATGTTGTTCACCGGCACGCGGATAAAGCCTTCCACCAGCGGGCCGAAGCCGGCTTGCACCTTGGGGTTGCCGGTGGCGCTCAGGGTGGCGATGGAGCGGCCGTGGAACGCTTTTTCGTACACCACCACTTCGGGGCGGGCTATGCCCTTGTCGTGGCCGAACTTGCGGGCCAGCTTCAGGGCGGCTTCGTTGGCTTCCAGGCCGGTGGAGCAGAAGAACACATTGCTCATGCCCGAGCGTTCCACCAGCAGTTTGGCCAGCTCTTCCTGCAGGGGGATGTGGTAGTAGTTGGAGGTGTGAATCAGCTTGGTGAGCTGGTCTTGCAGCGCGGGCACGAGCTGGGGGTGGTTGTGGCCTAGGGTGTTGACCGCGATGCCGCCCAAGGCGTCCAGGTATTCCTTGCCGTTCACGTCCCACACGCGGCAGCCTTGTCCATGGCTCAGGGCGATGGGCAGTCGGCCGTAGGTGTTCATCACATGGGGTGAAGACGGCGTGGTAACGGTGGCGGCGGTCATGTCATAACTCCGGGGTTGGCTACAAAACAGATCGGCCCGACTGCTGCAAAGGCCAGTCGGGCCGTTGAAGCCTGATTTTAGGCGCACTGGGCATGGCGGTTTCGTGACAAATCCACATCACACTGATGCGCACTCGCATAGCTGGTTTGTCATCTCCATGACAGCGGAGCGGGTAGAATTCTTGTGCGGCGCAGCACCAGCTTTTTACGGTGCAGTGTGCAACCCGAAATTTCGCACGTACTGATGGCCACCACTCCTCCAAAAGAACTCTACATCCTGGGAATCACGCGGCAAGGCAAGACCTTTCGCCCCAGTGACTGGGCAGAGCGTCTGGCCGGTGTGATGAGCCAATTCCGCCCCGGTGGCGCCACCCGTGGCAGCCACCTCGGCTATTCGCCTTGGTGCGTGCCCACCTCGATCGGACAGGTGAAATGCGTCATCGTGCACCCCGACCTGCGGGACTACGACGTCATGGCCTGGGATTTCTGCCTCAATTTCGCCCGTGACAACGAGCTGCAGGTCAGTGAGACCCGCCCTGAGGTACCTGCTGCGCCTGCCGCCCGTCCGGCAGCTCCCGAATAATTTTTTGTCCTGACGACAGAAACAAAAAAGCCGTTCAGATGAACGGCTTTTTTGCTTTTGCTGACAGCGCACCCTAACAAACGGCGAACCTTGTTGCCAAGGTCCGTGCGGTTGCCTAAGTGATTAGGCTGCGAGTGCCAAGGCTTTCACCTTGGAAGCCAAACGGCTCTTGTCGCGTGCTGCCTTGTTCTTGTGGAAGATGCCCTTGTCAGCCACGGTGTCCACCACGGCTTGCATCTTGGCAAACAATTCTGCGGCTTTGGTCTTGTCACCGGCCACAACTGCCTTTTCCACGTTCTTCACCGCGGTGCGGTACTTGGAACGCAAAGAAGTGTTTGCTGCATTGATCTTGATGTCCTGACGGACGCGTTTACGGCCCGACGCCAGGCGCGGGTTCTTTTTCTTGGGTTTACCAGATGCCATGATTAATATTCCTTGTGTTGGAGGATGTTGTCAGCAAAGCCGATGATTATATACCGCGCCGTCCCGGGTGACCAGTCGCCGCGTTGGGACGGCAGTTGATGGGCAGCGGATGGCGGCTACACTCCCGCCGGTGAGCCTTATCAAATCAGTATCTACCGTGTCCCTGTGGACACTGGCCTCCCGGGTGACCGGCCTGGCACGTGAGTTGTTGGTGGCTGCCGCCTTCGGCGCCAGCGCCATGACGGACGCATTCAACGTCGCATTCCGTATTCCCAACTTGTTTCGCCGGCTGTTTGCTGAAGGGGCTTTCAGCCAGGCCTTTGTGCCGGTGCTGGCGGCCAGCAAAGCCCGCCATGGGGAAGAAGCGACAAAGCTTTTGGTGGACAAGGTTGCCTCGCTTCTAGCGCTTGCTCTGGTGCTTACTTGCATCGTCGGGGTAGCCGCAGCCCCCTTGCTGGTTTGGGCCATGGCCAGTGGCTTGCAAAAAGACCCCGCCGGATACGACGCTGCGGTGTTCATGACGCGCTTCATGTTCCCCTACATCGGCTTTATGTCGCTAGTGGCCTTGTCGTCCGGCGTGCTCAATACTTGGAAGCGCTTTGCAGTTCCCGCCGCAACGCCGGTACTGCTCAATATCAGTTCCATCGCGGCTGCCTGGCTGCTGGTGCCCTGGTTCCGGGAGCAAGGCATTCAACCGATTTACGCGATGGCGGTTGGTGTCATGGTGGGTGGGTTGCTCCAGCTGCTGGTACAGATTCCGGCCCTGAACCGTATCGGCATGTTGCCGCGCTTCGGGCTAACCTGGGCCGCGTTGCGGGAAGCCGCGGCCGATCCTGAGACTAGACGCATCGGCAAGCTCATGCTGCCGGCCCTGTTGGGGGTGAGCGTGGCCCAGATTTCCTTGCTGATCAACACCCAGATTGCCTCCCACTTGCCCACGGGCAGTGTGAGCTGGTTGACCTACGCAGACCGCTTGATGGAGTTCCCCACCGCCATGCTGGGTGTGGCACTGGGCGTGGTGCTGATGCCGCAGCTGGCCGGTGCCCGCGCCAAGGACGATGCTGCCGGCTATTCCGCCTTGCTCGACTGGGGCCTGCGGATTGTGGTGCTGTTGGCTGTGCCGTGTTCCATTGGCTTGCTGACATTTTCCAAGCCCATCGTGTCGGTGCTGTACCACTATGGTGCGTTTTCGGCCACCGATGTACAGCAAACGACTTGGGCACTGATGGGTTGGGGCGCTGGCTTGGTGGGCATTGTGGCCATCAAAGTGTTGGCCCCCGGCTATTACGCAAGCCAGGATATCAAAACCCCTGTCCGGATTGCCGTGGTGGTGCTCATTGCCACCCAGCTGATGAATCTGGCACTGGTACCCATCTTTAAACAGGCCGGCTTGTCTTTGTCTATCAGCTTGGGTGCCATGCTGAATGCAGGTTGGTTATTGGTAGGCTTGATGCGTCGGGGCAGTTTTCAGCCGCTGGCAGGTTGGGGACGGTTTTTGCTTCAGGTGCTTGCCGCGGCTGCGGTCCTGGTGGTGTACTTGTTGTGGGCCGCAGGCCTGGTGGACTGGGTGGCGCTTCGCGCCCAGCCATGGCTGCGTATCGGCTGGTTGACTTTGTTGATGGGTGGTGCCGGGGTGGTGTATTTCGGCGCCTTGTGGGCAGCGGGTCTGAATGTGCGCCAGTTTTTGCGGCGCTGAACCGGGAGGTGAGCCATGAAGCTGGATATGTCCCTACCTTCTCCGCTGGAGTACTTCGCCAGCCTGGTGCAGGACGACGACGATTTTGCGTTGTTTGAAGCCGCGCTCTCGCTGGCGCAGGATGAATACCCCGATCTCGATATGCAAGCCAGCATGGGCGAGGTGGATCAATTGCTGGCCCGCGTGCGCCGGCGCTTGGCAGACGATGCATCTGCCCTCCAGCGCGTTAGGGTGCTGAACCAGTTTTTCTTTACCGATCTGGGGTTTGCAGGCAACGTCAACAACTATTACGACCCGGACAACAGTTTTGTGCCGGTCATGCTGCGTACCCGCCGGGGCATTCCGATTTCTTTGGCTGTGCTGTGGATGGAGCTGGCCCAGGGCCTGAATCTGGACGCGCACGGAGTGAGCTTTCCCGGACATTTCATGGTGAAGGTCAGCCTGCCCATGGGGCAGGCGGTGATTGACCCTATGTCCGGCCGGTCACTCAGCCGGGAAGAGTTGTCTGAGTTGCTGGAGCCCTACCGCCGTCGTAGCGGGTTGGTGGATGAGTTTGAAGCACCTTTGGGCTTGTACCTGCAATCTGCCACTCCGCGGGATATCGTGGCCCGCATGCTGCGCAATCTCAAGGAAATTTACCGGTCCCAGCAGGACTGGCAGCGCTTGTTGGCGGTGCAAGAGCGCTTGGTCGTGCTGCTGCCGGAGTCCTGGTCTGAGTACCGGGATCGCGGCCTGGCCCATGCGGAGCTCGGGCACCACCGCGAAGCCTTGGCGGACCTGGAACTCTATTTGGAGCATGCCGACAAAGTCGTCGATGTGGACCAGGTGGTCGATCAGGTTAAAGCCATCCGGACACAAACCGGTCTTTGAGAGTCCCTGCCTGAGGGCAGAGATGTTCAGGCGGCAGGTTGGCGCAGCAGGTATTGCGGCAAGGCTTGGGAGCCCGCCGCACGCACTGGAGATGCCGGCGGGTGGTCCTCATTCGCCGGCTTGGGGCTGTGAGCAAAAACGGTCAGGCGGCTGCCGTGCACCATGGACTCCTGGGCAGGCATCAGGCTGGGCGCGCGTGGCGCAGCAATAGTGCGCTTTTCGGCAGGCACCGGCGCTACTTCTTGAGTAAGGGTCGATGGCGCTGCAATTTTATTCATCGTCCAGTTCAGAATAGGTTCCCACTGCGCAATATCGGCCGTTTGCAAGGGCTTGTGCGGATCGAAGATCGTGAAGCCGCTCTCCAGGCTGCGCACATACACCTGGGTTTCACGCAGGACCCCCACAAACTCCACCGCATGTGCCTCAGCCCAGGCGCGCAGCGTTTCGGCGCCTTTGGTGCGGGCATCCAGCCGCATGCCTACCACCCCCACACGGCAACGGCCGGAGGCGATGCGGGGCAGGGCACGCAGTTCCTGCAGGCAGGCGCTGGCGGATTCGCGATCGAAGAGGGAGTTGCACACCGGCATCAGCACAGTATCGGTCGACATGATCACCTTGGCGAGCTCAAAGCCGTGCATGCCGCCGGGGGTATCCAGCACCACATGGGTGATGCCGGCAGGTGCCTTGAGGGTGTTTTTCTGGTCTACAGCCCAACCCGCAATGGGAGCGAGCTGCGGAGGTCGCCGCTTGAGCCAGGTGCGGGTGGATTGCTGCCGGTCCACATCGCCCAGCATGACGGCAATTTTCTGGTTGGAAAGCCACGCGGCCAAATGGGTGGCCATGGTGCTTTTTCCACTGCCACCTTTGCGGTTGATGACTGCAATAACCGGCATACACACTACCCCGGAGCCAACGATGCCTCCAGTTTGAGCCTAAAAAGCCCAAAAGTCCACAGCTGCTGTGCGCGAGCAGCTATAAATTTACTAGCAGATAGAGGATTCGGAGCCTCTGCCGGCGACTCCGGATGGCACCAGGATCAGGCGACGACGACTTGTTCGCCTGCGCCTTGGGCTGCAATCACGCCCACGGTGTACACGGTTTCGCCGCTGGCGCGCAGGGTCGCTGCAGTGGCTTCTGCGTTGGCTGCGTCTAACACAACAACCATGCCGATGCCGTTGTTGAAGGTGCGGTTCATCTCGATATCGTCAATACCGGCGGTTTTCTGCAACCAGGCAAACAACTCAGTCTGGGGCCAGCTGCCCTTGACCAGATGCGCCGCCAAGCCTTCGGGCAGCACACGGGGAATGTTTTCCAGCAGACCGCCACCGGTGATGTGGGCCAGCGCCTTGATGGGGTGCTTAGCCAAGGCAGCCAATACGTTCAGCACATACAAACGGGTGGGCTCCATGACGGCTTGCTTGAAGGGCTTGCCGTCCAGCGTGGCAGGGACGGTGCCTGCGGCTTCAGCGCGCTCGATGCATTTGCGCACCAGGCTGAATCCATTGGAGTGCACGCCGGCAGAGGCCAGACCCAGCACCACGTCACCGGCTTTCACGTCTGCGCCGGTCAGGATCTTGGATTTTTCAACCGCGCCCACGGCAAAACCCGCCAGGTCGTATTCCCCCGCGGGGTACATGCCGGGCATTTCAGCGGTTTCACCACCGATCAGTGCGCAGCCAGAGAGCTCACAGCCTTTTGCAATGCCGCCCACTACAGCGGCAGCGGTGTCCACGTCCAGCTTGCCGCAGGCAAAGTAGTCCAGAAAGAACAGGGGCTCAGCGCCTTGCACCAGCACGTCGTTCACGCTCATGGCCACCAGGTCGATGCCCACGGTGTCGTGCATGTTCCACTCAAAGGCCAGTTTCAGCTTGGTGCCTACGCCGTCGGTGCCGCTCACCAGCACGGGTTCCTTGTAGCGCTTGGGCACTTCAAACAGGGCACCGAAACCGCCGATACCGGCCAGCACGCCTTCGCGCATGGTCTTTTTCGCCAACGGCTTGATGCGTTCAACCAGCGCGTCACCGGCAACGATATCGACACCGGCGTCTTTGTAAGAAAGGGGAGTGGAAGCAGAAGATTGGGTCATGGGAAGTAGCTTTTGGGGTGGAGCAGAGGCAGACCCCGATAGAATTTGCCTAGATTTTAAGGGTTTGCCCCTTCTCTTTCCCGAATGCAATTCACCCCCACCCAAAAAAGATTCCTCGCCTGGGCCCTCATTGCGCTGTTTGCCGTGCTTGCGCTGTGGCTGCTGGCGCCTGTGTTGGCACCCTTCGCGGTGGCGGCCGTGCTGGCTTATGCGCTCACGCCGGTGGTCGATTGGATTGACGATGTGGGCCTGGGGCGTATCCCCCGCGTAGTGGCGGTGGTGCTCGTCGAGGTGCTGTTCCTGGTCGCGTTGCTGAGTGTGTTGCTCTTGATCGTGCCCATTCTGGCCAAAGAGCTGCCACTCATGCGCGAGCAGTTCCCGGTGCTGCTGGACAGTCTGAACGAAGCCCTCAAACCTTTGCTGGCTCAATGGGGCATCAAGCTCAACCTCGATGTGGCCAGTATCAAGGGCTTTGTCATGAAGTACCTGAACGCCAATGTGGAAGACGCGTTCGGCTCAGTGCTGGCGTCCGTCAAGCTGGGCGGCAGCGTCGCGTTTGCGCTTATTGGCAACGCCATCCTGATCCCGGTGGCCTTGTTTTACATGCTGATGGACTGGAGCCGGTTCATGGGCCAGTTGCGCCAGATGGTTCCACCCCGCCTGCGGGGGCCCACGGACAGTTTTCTGCGGGAGTCCGACGAGGTGTTGGGCCAGTACCTGCGCGGCCAGTTGCTCGTGATGGTGATTCTGGCTGCGGCCTACAGCATCGGTCTTGCACTCTTCGGCTTGGACCTGGCATTGCCCATCGGCATCTTCACGGGCCTGGCGATTTTTGTGCCTTATCTGGGCTTCGGCGTAGGGCTGGTGCTGGCCTTGTTTGCGGGACTGCTGGAGTTTTCGTCTTCTCACGGCATCGGCTACCCCCTGGTCATGGTGGCCGTGGTGTATGGCCTGGGGCAAGTCGTCGAGAGCTTTTTGCTCACGCCGCGCCTGGTGGGTGAGCGCATCGGATTGCACCCTCTGGCCGTGATTTTTGCCTTGCTGGCATTCGGCCAGCTGTTCGGCTTTGTGGGTGTGTTGGTGGCCTTGCCCGCCAGCGCAGTGCTGCTGGTAGCAATACGTCGCGTCCGTGCGGGTTACCTGGCCAGCCGCTTGTACCTTGGTTGATTTTTTGCGTATGAAACAGATCGCGTTGGACATCGGCTTGTCCACCGGCCCCACGGTGGCCAATTTTTTTGCCGGCCCCAACGAAGCAGCCCTCAAGCATCTGGTGCTCTGGATCGGAGATAAAAGCAGTGCCTCCAGCCGCTCGCCGGTACCCACCTATCTGTGGGGCCCGGAGGGGAGTGGCAAAACCCATTTGCTCAAAGCCGCCCGTGAAGGCCTGCGTGAGCAGGGCGCCCGCGTCGGCTGGCTGGGTGCCAATGATGAGCCCTCAGAGTTTGACGACACCTGGGCCGCTGTGGTGCTGGATGATGTGCATCTGTTCACGGCGGAACAACAACACGCGGCATTCAACTGGTTTGTGAACGCCCAGACGCACCACAAGCCGGTGTTGGCGGCCGGGGAGTTCGCCCCGGTGGAGCTCAAGCTGCGCGATGACTTGCGCACCCGCCTGGGCTGGGGTCATATCTTCGGCTTGCAGCTCCTGAGCGAACCCGAGCGTCGCAGCGTGTTGCGGCAAGCGGCGGATGCACGCGGTGTTTTTCTGGGCGATGAAGTCATGGACTTCATGCTCAACCGGTTCAGCCGCGATCTGGGCAGCCTCATGGAGCTGCTGGACCTGATGGACGGCTATGCCCTGCAGACCCAGCGTGCCATCACCATCCCACTGATTAAATCCATGCTGGAAAACACATGACCGTCAAAAAGATTGCCCTGTTCGATCTGGATCACACCCTGATCCCGCTGGACTCCGACTACGCCTGGGGCGAGTTCACCACCGCGCTGGGTTGGACCGATGCCGAACTCTTCAAGCAGAAGAACCAGGAGTTTTATGAGCACTACAAGGCTGGCACGCTCGATATTCACGCATACATCCGGTTTGCCACGGCGGCGGTCATCCGTGAGGGTGCTACTAAATCGATAGCTGCTCACGCAGATTTCATGAGCGACATCATTCAAAAAGCCATTCAACCCCAAGCCCTGAAGCTGGTGAGGGACCACCAGGCTGCGGGAGATGCGGTGGTCATGGTCACCGCAACCAACGCCTTTGTGACCCGCCCGATCGCCACTGCATTCGGTGTGGAAGAGCTTATTGCGGTGGATCTGGTGAAAGACGATGCCCCCGGCGGCACCGGCTGGTACACCGGCGAGATTGCCGGCGTACCCTCGTTCCGCGAGGGCAAAGTCACCCGGGTGAACCAGTGGCTCACCGAACGGGGCTGGAGCTGGGAGACGGTGCACACCACCTTTTATTCAGACTCCATCAACGACGTTCCTCTCATGGAAAAAGCCGATGTGGCGGTCGCCACCAACCCCGACCCGCGCTTGCGCGCACTGGCCGAGCAGCGTGGATGGCGCATACTCGAGCTCTTCTCCTGACCCTCGGGCAGGACCGCTAGGAACAAGAACTTGATCAAAAAATTTATCGACAAACTGCTGGGCAAGAGCCCCGCAGGCACCAGCAAAAAGCCGCAGTTCGGCAAACGGGTGGAGATTCCCGTGTCGGTGCACGGCATAGACCCCAGCCTGGTGGACGAGCGCGCCATCAATGTGGTGCGTACGCTTAAGCAGGCCGGTTTCGAGGCCTATGTGGTGGGTGGTGCGGTGCGTGACCTGCTGGTCGGTTTGCGCCCCAAAGACTTTGATGTGGCGACCAACGCCACCCCTGAGCAGGTCAAGGGCCTGTTCCGCCGTGCATTCATCATTGGGCGGCGATTCCGCATCGTGCACGTGGTGTATGGCCGCGGGCGCGAGCATGAGGTGATTGAAGTCTCGACCTTCCGCGCGTATCTGGATAACGCCGCCGCTGAGCAAGTGGCCGGGAATGAGCGCACCAGCAAGAGTGAACTGGCCGGCATGAAGCACGCGGTAGACAGCACTGGCCGGGTGCTTCGCGACAACGTCTGGGGCCCCCAGGAAGAAGACGCGGTGCGCCGCGACTTCACCATCAACGCCATGTACTACGACCCTGAAACCCAGATCGTGGTCGATTATCACAATGGCCTGAAAGACTCCAAGAGCCGCACCCTTCGCATGATTGGCGACGCGGCCACCCGCTACCGGGAAGACCCGGTGCGCATCATCCGCGCCGTGCGTTTTGCCGCCAAGCTGAGCCCTCTGGGTTTCAAGCTGGAGCCCAAAACTGCAGGCCCCCTGGTCAAGAGCCAGAAGCTCTTGAACGACGTGCCGCAGAGCCGCTTGTTCGACGAAATGCTCAAACTGCTGCAAACCGGCCACGCGTTGGCCTCCATCGAGCAGCTCAAGGTCCTGGGTTTGGCGACCGGCATCTACCCGCTGTTGGATGTAGTGGTCGAGCGGGGCGAGCAGCCTTTTGTGGCCGCAGCCCTCAAAGATACCGACCGCCGCGTGGGCGAGGGCAAGCCGGTGGCGCCGAGTTTCCTGCTGGCCTGTGTGTTGTGGGCTGATGTGCGCGACGGTTGGGCTCAGCGCCTCAAGAGCGGTCAGCACAGCCATCCGGCTTTGCAGGACGCAATTGAAGACGTGTTCAATGCCCGCATCGGGGACGTGTCCGGCCGCGGCAAGCTGGCCGGCGACATGCGCGAGATCTGGTTGATGCAACCCCGCTTTGACAAGCGTGTGGGCAGCACACCTTTTGGCATGGTGGAGCAACCCCGCTTCCGCGCCTCCTTCGACTTCATGCGCTTGCGTGCAGATGCGGGGGAGATTGACGAAACCTTGGCCGACTGGTGGCAAGAGTTCAGCATGGCCAGTGACGAAGTGCGCCAGGACATGGTGGACCAGGTGCGCGCGGAACAACAGCAACAGCGCAAGCAGGCCCCCAAAGGCCCGCGTGCGGCCAAGCCGGCGCGTGACCCGCGGCCGATCCCGACTGGCAGCCAGTCCGGTGACGAGTCATCCGGGCCGGAGTTTCCGGAATCTGCTGCTGACTCGACCGGGGATGCGCCGCGCAAGCGTCGCCGCCGTCGCCGCGGTGGCGCGGCCCGTGGCGCGGGTGA
Organism: Curvibacter sp. Hmag1.1; assembly: GCF_059769165.1. Classification (NCBI taxonomy): domain Bacteria; kingdom Pseudomonadati; phylum Pseudomonadota; class Betaproteobacteria; order Burkholderiales; family Comamonadaceae; genus Curvibacter; species Curvibacter sp. Hmag1.1. Next base: position 517,185 of record NZ_JBMBGX010000002.1, on the reverse strand, counting down.
GGGCGGATCAGCCCCCTCGGCCGAGTAAGCCATGATCCTGCGCGATCCGGTCCGCGCCTACATCGGCCTGGGAGCCAATCTGGGTGACCCCATGGTTGCTTTGCGCACCGCGCTGGTAGGGCTGGAGCGCCTGCCCGCCACCCGCCTGGTGCGTGCCTCCGGTTTTTTTGGCAGCACGCCGGTGGATTCCACCGGGCCGGACTATGTGAACGCGGTGGCTGAGATTAGCACCTGCCTGAGCGCGCCGGACCTTTTGTCTGCGCTGCAAAAGCAAGAATTGCAAGCCGGGCGTGAGCGCCCCTACCGCAATGCCCCGCGCACCCTGGACCTGGACATCTTGCTTTACGGTAGTGCACGCATAGCCAGTCCCGCATTGACCGTTCCGCACCCCCGCATGAGGGAACGCGCCTTTGTGTTGATGCCTTTGGCCGAGCTCGATCCAGAGCGGGTTAAGCCCGCCGAACTGGACGCCGTGCGCGACCAGGGCATCTGGAGGTTGGCAGGGTAAATCCGGTCTTTTCTCCATTCTGTAACCGGGTACGGCGTGTTTAAATTACAGAATAATTAAAGGAGATTGGAATGCAGTTCAACCGGATGCGGCTGGCCACCAAGCTGTGGTCTGCCATGGTGCTGATGGTGGTGTCGTTGGGAATCATCATCGCGCTGACCGCCTGGCAATCCCGCAAGTCCCGGGAGGCTTATGGCGCGCTGAATACCGCCTTGGCGACCCAAATCAAGCAAGCCAATCAGTGGGCCGCCCTCGAAGACGTGAACGCCACCCGGGCTTATGCGGTGGTCGTGTCCATAGACCCCGGCGTGGCCAATGCGTTCAAGGACGAAATCGCAGCCAGCAATAGCCGGATTGAAGAGTTTCAAAAACTGATCGAATCCGCCAGCCCGACAGAGCAGGACCGGCAACAAATCACCAAGATCACGGACCTGCGCAAAAAGCTGCAAGACCTGACCAGCCAGACCGCGCTGCTCAAAGTCACCAAGCCCGGTGACATGCCGGCTTTTGTGGAAACGCAATACCGCCCTGCCGTGCTGGCACTGCAACAGGCCCATGCCGAGTTTGTAGCCATGCAGGACACCGAAAGCGAGCAGGCCCGCCAGAGCTTTGAGGCGGAGGGGCGCAAGCTCATCATGCTGTCCACCAGCGGGCTGGTGCTGGTGATTTGCGGCATTCTGGTAGGGGCTGCATTTTTGATCCGCTCCATCAAGCGCCCTCTGGTGCAGGCCAACCAGTTGGCATCCCGGATTGCCGAAGGCGACCTGACCAGTGTGGTGGATGAGTCCCGATCCGACGAGTTCGGCGACCTGATGCGCTCACTGGGCGCCATGAACCGGGCGCTATCGCTGATGGTGGCGCAGGTCCGGCACAGCACGGACAGCATTGCGACTGCCAGCACGGAGATTGCCACCGGCAACAACGATCTGGCTCATCGTACCGAGGAAACCTCCAGCAATCTCGCCTCCACGGCATCGAGCATGGACAGCCTCACCCAGGCGGTACGTTTGAGTTCAGAGAACGCCCATCAGGCGGGCACCCTGGCGGCCAATGCCTCAAGCGTCGCCCAGCGCGGTGGCGAGGTCGTAACGCAGGTGGTGCGCACCATGCAGGAGATTGATGCCAGCAGCAAAAAGATTGCCGACATCATCAGCGTGATTGATGGCATTGCCTTCCAGACCAACATCCTCGCCTTGAATGCAGCGGTGGAAGCCGCCCGCGCCGGCGAGCAGGGCCGGGGCTTTGCGGTGGTGGCGTCTGAAGTGCGTTCGCTCGCCGGCCGCAGTGCGGAGGCCGCCAAAGAAATCAAGGCGCTCATCGGCACCTCGGTCGACAAGGTGGAGTCCGGCACCCAGCTGGTGACCCATGCGGGCTCTACGATGCAAGAGATTGTGCAGAGCGTGCGCCGCGTGGTGGATGTGATCAACGAAATCACCGCCGCTTCCAGTGAACAAAGTGGCGGCATTGCCGATGTGAACCACGCCATTTCCAATCTCGACCAGATGACCCAGCAAAATGCGGCTCTGGTCGAACAGAGCGCCGCAGCAGCGGAAAGCCTGCGCGACCAGGCCGCACAGCTGGCGCAAGCCGTCTCGGTGTTCAAGGTGGACGCGTCGGCATCTGCAGCACGCCAGTTGCAGGGTCACCAAGCGCCGTTGATGTTGCGCTGAGCGGAGTTTCGGGTGGTTTTCGTGACCCGTTGACCCATAAAAAAAGCGCTGCCCGGCAGCGCTTTTTTGTTGGCTGATGAAGAAGCCTCAGGCGACTTCGGCGATCAGCTCGATTTCCACGCAGGCACCCATGGGGATCTGTGCCACGCCGAAGGCGCTGCGGGCATGGGCGCCCACTTGAGGGCCGAAGACCTGGCCGAACAATTCGCTTGCGCCGTTGGTCACCAGGTGTTGTTCGGTGAAGTCGCCGGTGGAGTTCACCAGGGACATGACCTTCACGATGCGCTTGACCTTGTTCAGGTCACCCACGGCGGCGTGCAGGGTACCCATCAGGTCGATGGCGATGGCACGGGCAGCTGCCTTGCCTTCTTCGGTGCTGATGTTTTTGCCCAGCTGGCCGGCCCAGACGGCGCCATCTTTTTTGGCGATATGACCGCTCAAAAACACCAGGTTGCCGGTCTGCACAAAAGGCACATAGGCTGCAGCAGGGATGGCCACAGGGGGCAGGGTGATCTGGAGTTCAGCGAGTTTGTCGTAAATGCTCATGGCGTCGATCTCAAAGGTTTATAGGTAAAAAGTGCTGCTGGCGCCCATGGAATATGCGCGAGAAGCTATGAAAATAATAGCAAATGGCCGCTCGCCCGGACTCAGCCCGACTGGGACTGCGATTGGCTTTGCGTTGCCACAGGGGCGGCTTCCATCCGCACTGGTACGTCATTATGGTCAGGCACCGGCGCGACCTGTGCTTCCATGCCGATTTCTTCCACTGTCACGCCCACGGTCAAGGTGTGCCGCGAGCCTCCATGGATCACACCACGCAGGGGCGAGACATCGCCAAAATCCCGGCCGGTGGCCACCGTCACGTAGTCCACCCCCGGCGCATGCCAACCCCAGCGATTGTTGGTGGGGTCAAAGTCGACCCAGCGTTCGCCCTCCGGCAGGTCAGGCACGTAAACGCTGACCCAGGCGTGGGAAGCGTCGCTCCCGATCAGCTTGACCTGGCCCGGTGGCGGACGGGTCAGCAGGTAGCCACTCACATACCGTGCGGGCAAGCCCATGCTGCGCCAGCAGGCCAGCATGATGTGGGCAAAGTCCTGGCACACGCCCTTGCGCTGTTCCAGCGCTTGCAGGGCCGGGGTGTTGATCTGGGTGCTGTTGGTCTCGTAGGTGAAATCGGTGTGGATGCGCTCCATCAAGTCGCGGGCCACGCTCAGCACATCGGTTCCGGCCACAAAACTGGGGCGCGCATAGCCTGCAAACTCCAGCTGGCGGGGCACAAAGGCGCTGGCAAACACAAACTCGGCGGCTGGCTCATAGACGGTTCCGGCCTGATAGCGCAAGCGGTCGCGCAGGGTTTCCCATGGCAGGCTGCTGGCCGGCTTTTCGGCCTCGCGGGTGGACACCAGGCTGCAGGCTCGCACCTGCAAAATGCCATGGGGCACCTGCAAGGAAAAGAAGCAGCGGTGGTTGCCGAACACATCGGGTGCACTTCGCTGTTGGGCGGGTTGCGGGTTGATCAGCAGGCTGTGGCTCAGCACGTTCTGGCTGCCGTGGGCGCGGGGCTCCAAGTAGGCCACATGCTGGGCGGTTTCTACGGCGGGTTGGTAGTCGTACCGCGTTTCGTGGGTCACTTGCAACAGCATCAGGTGCCTACGCTTTGCTTGGTTTCCCCGGAGTGGGTGAAATAGGTGGTGCTGATGTCTTCGGACACCGTGTACGCCGCCGTGCACAGCGATGCGAGCAGGTTGCGCAGCGGCTGCATCACCGGCTCGCCGGCAGGGCTCTCGCACAGGGCAGCCAGGTCCCAGCTGTCGGGGGCGGGCACTTGCAGGCTCATGGGGCTCAGCTCGTTGGCAGGGCTCAGGGCCAGTTTCGCCAGGCGACCGCGCAGCGTGTGCGCCACCCAAGCCAGGGAGCGGGGGTTGTCGCGGTCCAGCACCAGCAGGTCAATCAGCGCAGCTACATCGCGGCTTTGCTGGTACTGGGCATGGAAGGTAATGGTGCTGTCGAAGAGGCCCAGCAAGGCTTCAAATCCGCCGTCGGTGTCCACGGCGCCCGTGTCAAAGCACTGGTCCAACGCAGTGGCCAAAAAGTTTAGCCGCTCCACGTGGCGGCCAATGCTCAGCAGGCGCCAGCCATCGTCGCGGGTCATGCGGTCGGTCTGGGCACCGGTAATCGCGGCCAGGTGGTCACTGGCGTCTTTGAGGATGCGCAGGGCCTGGTTGGGCGCGTAGTCGCCCTGGGCGGCCATCTGGGCGCAGCGCTGGAACATCTCTTCTTCTGCCCGGACGATGGTGCTCCAGTGTTCTTGCGACAGGCGCTCGCGCACGGTGGCAGCCGCCATCTTGAGGGCCCGCATGTTGTAGCCCACGCTGGTGGCCCCGTCTGGCGAGGCCAGGCTGGCGATGATGGAGCGCTCGAAGACCCGCCGCGCCTGCACAGCGGATGGCACGCCGGGGAGCACCAGGGTGTTAATCTGGGCCAGCTGCGTGAGCCATTGCAGCAAGGGCGCGCTGGACTGTTCTTCACCACCCAGGTATTCCAGCGCCAAGCGGGCCAGTCGGATGGTGTTGTCAGCGCGCTCGGTGTAGCGGCCCAGCCAGTACAGGTTTTCTGCGGCACGGCTGGTGACCAGGCGTTTGCGTTGGGCCAGCACGGCCGGCGTCAGCGTGGTGGGCAGCAAGGTGGTGGTGTCCACTTCCCCGCGGGTGAGGGCCCAGACGTCAGCGCTGCTGCCGCCGCGCTGCATGGATGCGATGTCTGCGCTGGCACCTGCCACGCGCGCCAGGCCGCCAGGGAGCACTTGCCATTGGGGTTGCCCGGCAGCGTCACGCCCGTCCGACACGGCGAACACCCGCAACATGACGGAGCGGGCTTCCATGGCAGCGTTGCCCTTGCCGTCTGCATCGCTGCGCCACGTTGGCATTTGCGACAGGGGCATATAGGCCTGCACCGTGTGCTCTTCGCTCTGGCGCACAATGCGCCCGGCCAGGCGGTCCAGGGCGCTTTGTTGCATGGTGTGGCCCAGCACCGCCTCAAAGCTGGGGTGGATGCTGGAGCCGGGATAGGTGGGTTTGATGGTGCGCTCGCCCAGCAGTGGCAACGCTGCTTCCATGGCGCTGCGCTCACCGCACCACCAGGTCGGCAGGGCCGGCAGGCTCAGACTCTCACCGAGCAATGCCTGGGCAATGGCCGGTAGAAAGCCGAGCAGTGCGGGAGACTCCAGAAACGCCGAGCCCGGGGTGTTGGCCACCAGCACGTTGCCGGCGCGGATGGCTTGCAACAAGCCGGGCACGCCCAGCGTGGAGTCCGGCCGCAGCTCCAGCGGGTCCAGGTACTGGTCATCCACCCGCTTGAGCAGCCCGTGTACCGGCACCAGGCCTCGCAGGGTCTTAAGGAACAGGCGCTCATCACGCACGATGAGGTCGCTGCCCTCTACCAGCGTGAGGCCGAGGTAGCGCGCGAGGTAAGCGTGCTCGAAATAGGTTTCGTTGTACGGGCCGGGCGTGAGCAGGGCAATGTGCGCCTGGGCACCGGCCGGGCTGGCTGTTTTGAGGCTGTCCATCAGCGCCCGGTAGGTACTGGCCAAGCGCTGCACCTTGAGAGCCTGAAATGCCTGAGGGAACTGCCGGGACACCGCCAGCCGGTTTTCCAGCAGGTAGCCCAAGCCGCTGGGTGCCTGGCAGCGCTGGCCGACCACCCACCAGTTGCCATCCGGCCCACGGGCCAGGTCAAAGGCGGCCACATGCAGGTGTACGCCCCCCACCGGTTGCACGCCCGCCATGGGACGCAGGTAGCCGGGGTGACCCTGCACCAAGGCAGGCGGAAGCAGGCCGCGGCGCAACAGATCCTGGGGACCGTAAACATCCGCCATGACGGCGTCCAGCAAGCGCATGCGCTGCTGCACGCCCGCTTCGATGTGGGCCCAATCGGGGGCGTCCACAATCAGCGGGAACAGGTCCAGCGACCAGGGGCGCTGCGGCCCTTCCGCATCGGCATACACGTTGTAGGTGACGCCGTTGTCACGGATTTGTCGCTGGAGGCTGGCAACATGCTGTTCGAGGGCCGCTTCGCTGCCGCCTTCCATGTTGTTAAAGAATTGGCGCCAAACGCCCGTCAGATATGCGTCGGCAGCTTCGGAATTGATAGCGCCCCGCAACTCGTCAAAGTGGCTGCTGGCCGCAGCGCAGGCGCGCGCGTAGCGCAGCACATCTGCGGCAGCTTCTTCCGGGCGGTCAGGGGGGGATTCGTCGGCTTGTGTCACTGAATGAGAGTATGCCAGCCCGAGGACGGGCTGTATGTGCGCAAGCAATCGCCGTGCCGGTAATACTAGAGGCCTCTCCGCACTGAAGGCCGGCACCATGTCCCCCACGCAGCATTTTTATGAACCTCGGCTGGGTCACGGCCTGGCGCACGACCCCTTTAACGCGATCGTGGGCCCCCGACCCATAGGCTGGATTTCCACCCGAAACGCCCAAGGCGCGCTCAACCTTGCGCCCTACAGCTTTTTCAACGCCTTTAATTACGTGCCGCCTATCGTGGGCTTTTCCAGCATCGGATGCAAGGACACGGTGCGCAATGTGGAGGCGACCGGCGAGTTTGTCTGGAATCTGGTGACCCGGCCTCTGGCCGAAGCCATGAACGAGACCTGCGCTGCGGTGGGGCCTGAAGTTGATGAGTTTGCCTTGGCCGGTCTGACGCCGGTGGCTTCCAGGCTGGTGGCTCCGCCCCGGGTGCTGGAGAGCCCTGTCAGTTTCGAATGCCGTTGTACCCAGATCGTGCAATTGCAGACGGCAGCGGGTTCCACGGTGCCCAGTTGGTTGGTACTGGGCGAGGTTGTCGGGGTGCATATCGACACCTCTTTGCTGGTGGACGGTGTGTATGACACCGCTGCTGCCAGCCATGTGCTGCGCGGTGGCGGGCCGGGTGACTACTTCACCATCGGGCCTGAGCAACTGTTCCGGCTATTCCGCCCCCAATAAAAAAAGCCACCGGCAGCGGCTGCTGCGGTGGCTTTTTGCGTGGGGCTAGCGCCCCATGGTCATCAGGCCTTCTTGGCGTAGGCGCTGCACCAGCCTTTGCCGGCCACTTGTTTGCCGGCAAACAGGGGGCAGCCGCCGGCGGCGTCTGCAGCTTTGCCCTGGTAGAGCGCGCAGTTGGAACATGCCTGGCCTGCGGCGTACTTGGGGAACTTGGTCTTGTCCACCTTGGTGGCATCTGCCTTGTAGCCCAGAGCACCCGCTTGTGGGTCTTTTTCGTCGACCATGGGGGCGGCGGCGTGTACCTGGCTTGCCAGCAGCGCAGTGCTGCCGAGCGCGACTTGAAGCATGAATGTGCGACGTTGTGTCATGGCTTGGTTTCCTAAGGTGAAAATCGAGCCCGCAGGATAGCGGGTTTGGTAAGCATTGTTATGAAAAGACCGCCGGAGCCCCTTGATCCTGATCAATACCCGGCTAAAGCACTCCAGTGTTGTGCCGGCCGGGTCAGCGCTTAGCCCAAGTGCAGCGCATCCAGCGCGGCGTAACAGCTCTTGAGCCAGGTTTTGACCCGCTGCCGCTCCAGCATGCCCAGGGCATCTGCGCCTTCCTTGTGGTTTACCGCAGCCCAGAAGCTGGCGTTCTGGCGGTCGATTTTGCGCATGCTGGCTTCATGCAACTGGGGAAGGCTGATGACATGGCCGCCCAGTGCCACGGCTTTCTTGAGTGCGGCAGAGTCTTCCAGCTGCGAAAAGTCGCTGCCCCGGCCCAGGTTTTTCACCACGATGTAGTTGGGGCCGGCGCCATAAGTGGCCACCAGGCGGTCCAGCAGATCCACCGAGTCTTTGCCCGCATCGGCCACATGCCAGAAATTCACTGTGATGCCCATGCTGGCCATCAGTGAGACAAGGTCGGAGTCCTTCACCCAACGGGCCAGCGGCGCGGCGGTCTGGGCTGCCAGATCGACGATGACGTTGGGAAGAGGGCCTTCTGCAGGCTCTTCCTCAAACACCGCAGCAATCAGGTCCAGGCCCTCGTAGGTGTCTACCACCACGGGGGAGGCGTAGTCGGCATAAAAGCGGGTGAAAGAGGTGTGCGAGCGGTCGGTGTCAAAGCCGGTAAAAGCGCGCCCCTTGTCAATGAAGTGCTGGGCCAGCAGACGGGCAACCACTGATTTGCCGACGCCGCCTTTTTCGCCGCCGATGAAGTTGATAGAGGGCATAAATATCCTGTTTGAGTTGAAAAGAAGAAAGGCTTCAGGCCGCATTGCGCCCTGACAGACGTTGCACCAGCCAGCGCGAGAGGCGCGGACCCAGCAACAACACCATGAAAAAACGGACCATCTGCATGGCCATGACAAAACCCGCATCCACCGCGCTGCCGACGGCAATCACTGCCACCGAGTCCGCACCTCCGGGGCTGGTGGCCAAGTAGGCGGTGAGGGGGGCTACACCCGCAAACCCCATCAGGCAGCCGGCAATCACCAAACCGAGCACGATCAGCGCTGCGATGGCGACCAGCACCCGTGGCAACACGCGCCAGGCGTGTTCCAGAATCGCGCGGTTAAAGCGCAGACCTATACCCCAACCCAGCGCGGCATACGCCAGTGCCAGCAGCGGGCCCGGCAGCTCCAGCTTCCAGGGGCTGAGGTTGTCCATGGCCAGTGCCAACACCATGGGGATCAACAATGGGCCGCCTGGGAAGGTGAGGGTGCGGCCCAACCAGGCGGCGGCCAGCACCAGCGTAAGAGTCAGGCCGGCATGCAAGGGGCTCTGTAGGTGCAACCAATGGACCAGCTGGACATCCCAAGCGGCTGCGGCGTGCCCAGGGGAAGCGCCTGCTGCAAAGTGAGCCACCAGCGAAGCAATCGCCGTGACCAGGGCGACCCGCAGGTACTGCATGAATGCCACCAGCCGGGTGTCTGCACCGAAATCGCCCGCCATGAGCACCATGGCAGAGGCCGCGCCCGGTGCCAGGCCCCAGATGGCGGTGCTGCCCGGCAGCAAACCGCTGCGCATCAGCCAGTAACCTAGCAGCGCACTGGCCGCCATGACGGAAAACGCAATCCCCAGAAACAGCGGCCATTCGCCGGCCACGCGTTGCAGCACCTCGAAATGCAGGCTATGCGCCATCAGGCAGGCGATGACCGACTGGCCAATGGCAAACAGCGGGGCGGGTACCTGCACGTTTATGTCCTGCGTGGCAAGCAGGACACCGGCCAGCATGCAACCCAGCAACATGCCCGCGGGCACGCCCATGAGTAAAAAGGCTGCACTGGCCAAGGCACTGCAGAGCAGTAGCGCCGGCCCGTGCAGCCGGGGCTGCTGGCTAAGGAATGACATTCGCATCAGCAGATTAGATGCGAACCGTGTGACGCTTCAGATCAGTTCCTGCGCATGTCTTTGGTGAACGGGAATTCTTTGCTGCCCGGCACATGGATGGTGGCGGGTGGCACCACCAGCATGCCCGGGGTGTGGCCCAAGGGACTGAATCGCGAGAGGCGGCGGCTTTCGGCCTCGTAGCTGTTCACCGGGAAGGTGTCGTAATTGCGGCCGCCGGGGTGGGCCACAAAGTACTGGCAACCGCCCAGCGAGCGCTTCATCCAGGTATCCACAATGTCAAAGGTCAGCGGGGCATGTACACCGATGGTGGGGTGCAGGCTGCTGGGCGGGTTCCAGGCCTTGTAGCGCACGGCGGCTACGAATTCACCCACGGTGCCGGTGCTGGTCATGGGCAGGGCTTCGCCATTGCAGGTAACCACGTAGCGGCTCTCATTCAGCCCGGTGACTCGCACTTCCAGGCGCTCCAGGCTGGAGTCCACATAGCGGGCGGTGCCGCCGGCGGAGCTTTCTTCGCCCATCACATGCCAAGGCTCCAAGGCGTTGCGCAGGGTCATCTCCACGCCCATGCTCTTGACCGAGCCCACCATCGGGAAGCGGAACTCGTAGTGCGGGGCGAACCAGCTGGTGTCGAACGCGTAGCCGGCCATGTTCATGTCAGCGATCACGTCATCAAAGTCCATTTTGATGAAGGTAGGCAGCATGTAGCGGTCGTGCAGTTCGGTGCCCCAGCGGGTTACAGGTGCCTTGTACGGCGACTTCCAGAAGCGTGCCACCAGCGCGCGCAGCAAGAGCTGCTGCACGCTGCTCATGTGCGGGTGGGGCGGCATCTCGAAGGCACGCAGCTCCAGCAGGCCCAAACGACCCGTGGACGAGTCCGGCGAGTACATCTTGTCGATGGAGAACTCGCTGCGGTGGGTGTTGCCTGTCACGTCAATCAGGATGTTGCGCAGCGTGCGGTCCACCAACCAGGGCGGCATGCTCTGGCCGTAGAGTTCGCGGTTTTTGTAGATCTGCTCGATGGCGATTTCCAGCTCATAAAGCTGGTCGTTGCGGGCTTCGTCCACGCGCGGGGCCTGGCTGGTCGGGCCCACAAACATGCCGCTGAACAGGTAGCTCAAGGACGGGTGGTTGTGCCAGTACAGCAGCAGGCTGGCCAGCAGCTCGGGTTTGCGCAGGAACGGGCTGTCGGCCGGGGTGGCGCCGCCCATCACAAAGTGGTTGCCACCACCGGTGCCGGTGTGGCGGCCATCGGTCATGAACTTCTCGGCACTCAGGCGCGACTCGAACGCTGCGTTGTACAAAAACTCGGTGTTGTAGACCAGCTCGCGCCAGTTGGTGACCGGGTGCACGTTCACCTCGATCACGCCCGGATCGGGGGTGACTTGCAGGAGCTTGAGGCGTGGATCGCGGGGAGGCGGGTAGCCTTCCAGCACCACTTGCATTTTGAGCTCGGTGGCTGTCGCCTCGATGGCAGCCAGCAGGTCCAGGTAGTCTTCCAGTCGCTCCAAGGGGGGCATGAAGATGTACATGACACCCGATTTGGAGCCCACAGCCTCGGCTTTGGGGCCACTGGCGCGGCGCGGGTCGCGTACTTCCACGCACAGGGCGGTGCGGGTGATCCAGTGGGCGGACTCAAAGCGGTTCGGAGCCTGTGCGTACATCGCCGGCTCAGGCTGCATGGCGCTTTGGGCGTTGGTGGCAATGCTGGTGTCGCCGGTACCCTTGGCAGTTTGCATCTTGCGACCGGCTTCCGGCACGGCGAGGTTGCCGGCCAGGTAGGGCACGCCGTTGGCGGCTACTGACCCTGCACTTGCGACCCCGGTGGCGCCTGCATGGGCGGTCGTCGCGACTGTGGTCGCGTTGGGCGCATAGCGCTGTGCAAAGGCTGCGTGTGGAGGCAGTGCGCCGCGGTCTACGGTCGGGTCCCGTTCCACCAGGTACGGGTAATCGCCCTGGCTCACCCAAGGCAGGGAATCCAGCGGCAGTCGCAGGCCCATGGGCGAGTCGCCTGGCATGAGGTACATGCGTTCATCGCGGAAGAACCAGGGGCCGGTGGTCCAGCTCGGGCCGGTCAGGCGCGGGCCGTCGCCCACCTTGAGCGGCAGCACATAGCCCACCACCGAGTCCAGCTTCTGCTCGAAGACGCGGCGCAGGCGGGCGCGCTCCATTTCGTCATCGAGCTTGCTGTTGAAGGGGTCCACATTGACCGGCAGGCGGCGCTCGCGCCACAGGTAGTACCAGGTGTCTTCATAGCCGGCCTGCACGTACTTGTCGGTCAGGCCCAGCTTGCCCGCCAGGGTGCGGATGAAGTAACCCGCGTCTTCTGCGGTGTAGTGGGTGGGCTTGCGCTCATCGGTGAACAGGGCGGGGTTGTTCCACACCTTTTGTTTGTCGGCACGCCAGTAGATGTTGAGCGCCCAGCGCGGCAGTTGCTCGCCGGGATACCACTTGCCCTGGCCGAAGTGCAGAAAGCCGCCCTGGCCGTATTCGTCGCGCAGTTTGTGCACCAGCTCGGTGGCGAAGCCGCGCTTGGTAGGGCCCAAGGCGTCGGTGTTCCACTCGGGCGCGTCGCGGTCGTTCACCGCCACAAAGGTGGGCTCGCCACCCATGGTCAGGCGCACATCGCCGGCCACGAGTTCGGCGTCTACCGCGTCGCCCAGGGTCATGACTTCGGCCCACTGCTCGGGCGTGTAAGGCTTGGTGACGCGGGGGGACTCGTACATGCGGGTGACTTGCATGTGGTGGGCAAATTCCACCTCGCACTTGTCCACGCCGCCTTCGATCGGGGCTGCGCCGCTGGGCTGCGGGGTGCAGGCCAGCGGGATGTGGCCCTCGCCGGCCAGCAAGCCGCTGGTCGCGTCCAGCCCGATCCAGCCTGCGCCAGGCAGATAGACCTCGCACCAGGCGTGCAGATCGGTGAAGTCGACTTCGGTTCCGCTGGGGCCGTCCAGGGATTTGACGTCCGGTGCCAGCTGAATCAGGTAGCCAGAGACAAAGCGCGCTGCCAGCCCGCAATGCCGAAGCAGTTGCACCAGCAGCCACCCGGAGTCGCGACACGAGCCGCTGGCCAGCGTCAGGGTTTCTTCCGGCGTTTGCACACCGGGCTCCATGCGGATGGTGTAGCTGACGGCGTTGTGCACCAGCTGGTTGATGTAGACCAGAAAGTCGATGGTGCGGCGTTCTTTGAGGTCAATGGCAGCGAGGAACTTTTTGAATTCCGGTGTCAACGGCTCGGCCACCAAATAAGGAGCGAGCTCCTGGCCCAGCAGCTTGTCGTACTTGAACGGGAAGTTCTCGGCCGTGGGTTCCAGGAAGAAGTCAAAGGGGTTGTACACCGCCATTTCGACCACCAGGTCGACCGTGACTTTGAACTCCTTGGTTTTTTCGGGGAACACCAGGCGGGCCTGGTAATTGGCAAACGGATCCTGCTGCCAATTGATGAAGTGGGTGCTGGGCTCGACCTTGAGCGAGTAGGAAATGATTTTGCTGCGGCAGTGCGGGGCAGGACGCAGGCGGATGACTTGGGGACCGAGGTTGACCAAACGGTCGTACGAATAATGGGTAACGTGGTTCAGCGCTGCGTGAATGGACATGGGCCGGTCTCGGTAGATCTCACAGGGGACGCCGTGCAGCGGTTGCCGCACGGCCCCCATACTAACAATCGGGTTTGACAGGCTTTCCAAGCAAGGTCCGCGCCATGGGTCTTGTGTGTGCTTCACACCACAATGTGGCTGGCGTTAGCATGAAGGCATGTATGCAGCGGCACCCCGACTGGCTGGAGGGTCCCGCACCGGCCTGGCGCTCGGTGTGGGCTTGTTGGCCGGCATCGCTTTGCAGCTGCAGCAGGCCGCATTGGCAGCATGGTGGGTTTACGCAGCATTTATGCTGCTGGCGCCCGTTCTCTATGCGCGGGTAGCTACCAAAAGAGTAGCAAGTGCACGGGTGCAATGGTTGGTGTTGATCGCCGGGCTTGCGTTTGCCTGGGGCCTCACCGGTTTGCGGGCGGTGGTGTTTGTGAGCCAGGCCCTGAACCCGGCGCTTGAAGGGCGCGAAGTGTGGGTGACCGGGGTGGTGGCCGACATGCCGCAGGCCACCGAGGCGGGGGTGCGCTTCCGCTTCGCCCCTGAAGAAGCCACTTTGGATGGTCAGCCCGTGCGCCTTCCGGCCTTGCTGGATCTGGGCTGGTACACCAGTGCCTACAACGCGCAAGCCCAGCTTCCTGAGCTGCAGCGCCCGCCGGCGGACGTGCGGGCCGGCCAGCGCTGGCGCCTGCAACTGCGCCTGAAAGCGCCACACGGCAGCGCCAACCCCCATGGGTTTGACTACGAGCTGTACCTGTGGGAGCAGGGCGTGCAGGCCACCGGCTATGTGCGCGCCACTGCCAGCGCGCCGGTGCCGCAGTTGCTGGGGCAGACCTGGCAGGCGCCGGTCGCACTGGCCCGCCAATGGACGCGGGAGCGCATCCTCACCCATGTGGCGGATGCCCGCTCGGCCGGCTTGCTGGCCGCGCTGGTGGTGGGCGACCAGCGGGCCATAGACCGCAATGACTGGGATGTGTTCCGGGCTACCGGGGTGTCGCACCTGGTCAGTATTTCGGGCATGCACATCACCATGTTTGCGTGGGCGGCTACCCTGCTGGCAGGCCGTTGGTGGCGGCGCTCCGCGTGGCTGTGCAACCGGCTGCCGGCAGCGAATGCCGGCTGGCTGCTGGGGGTGACCTTGGCTTGCGCCTACGCGCTGTTTTCGGGCTGGGGTGTGCCGGCGCAGCGCACGTGTCTGATGCTGGCCATGGTGGTTTTCCTGCGTGTATTGGGCGTGCGCTGGCCGTGGCCGTGGGTTGCGCTGTGGACGGCGGTGGTGGTGCTGATGTGGGACCCGTGGGCGATGTTGCAGGCCGGTTTCTGGTTGAGTTTTGTGGCGGTAGGCATCTTGTTCGTCAGCTCTGTTGCTACGAATTCAGGAGCTGCTCGCGCAGATCCCACGGGCGCCAGAGGTCAAAATGGCCAAGAATCCGGAATGGCAGCCCCGCAGAGGGCGTGGGCCCGATTCCTGCACTTCGTTTGCGGAATGTGGCGCGAGCAGTGGGTGATCACCCTCGCGCTGGCGCCTCTGGTCTTGCTGTGGTTCGGGCAGGTGTCCTTGGTAGGGCTGGTGGCGAATGCATTTGCCATTCCCTGGGTGACGTTGGTGATCACACCTTTGTCGCTGGCCGGCGTGTTGTGGCCGGAGGTGTGGACAGCCGCCACCGGCGCGGTAGCGCTGCTGTATGCGGCGCTCGATGGATTGGCCGCCTTGCCGTGGGCCACGCTCAATCTGCCCCTGCCGCCCCTCGCATTGGGTATCTGGGCGGTGGCGGGCGGCGTGCTGCTGGTGTTGCCCCTGCCTTGGGCGGTACGTGCCATGGGGGTGATGCCGGTGCTGGCCTGCCTGCTCTGGCGGCCGCCGCTGCCGGCGGAGGGCGAGTTTTCGCTGTTGGCGGCGGATATCGGGCAGGGCAACGCGGTCTTGGTGCAAACCGCCAGGCATGCCTTGCTGTTCGATGCCGGCCCGCGCTACAGCCTGGAGAGTGATGCGGGTAACCGCGTGCTGCTGCCCTTGCTCAAGGCGCTGGATGTGCAGCTGGATACCGTGGTGCTCAGCCACCGCGATACCGACCATGTGGGTGGCGCTGCCGCCGTGCTGATGATGCAGCCGCAAGCTGCCCTGCTGAGCTCCATCGACCCGCAGCATGCCTTGCAGCAACTGCGCCAGTCCAGCCGTTGTGAAGCGGGCCAACGCTGGGTGTGGGATGGGGTGGACTTCGAGGTGCTGCAGCCGCCGGCCGGTGCGTATGAACAGCAACCGGCACTCAAGGCCAATGCCCTGTCCTGCGTGCTGCGCATCAGCAACGGCAGGCAGACGGCCTTGCTCACCGGAGACATTGAGGCACCCCAGGAGCTCCAGATGTTGGGCGACCCATACACGGCTTCCAAGCTGCGAGCCGATGTGCTGTTGGTGCCACACCACGGCAGCAAAACATCAAGCACGCCCGAGTTCCTGCAGGCGGTGCAGCCACGCCATGCGCTGGTGCAGGCGGGCTATCGCAACCGCTACGGCCACCCGGCCGCGCCGGTGCTGGACCGCTATGTGGCTTTGGGCACTCATTTGGTGTTATCGCCCCGTTGTGGTGCGGCGCGCTGGCGCTCTGCAGAGCCCCAAAATGTGGCGTGTATGCGGGAAGACGAGCGGCATTATTGGGCTCATGATGTGCCATAGTGGTGCATCGGCGCTGTGGCCCGAAGTTTGCATAAGAGGTAATCAGAGAGGTCTTTTACATGCAGAAATTCGACGAGATGTACACCCAGCTCCCTTATGAATTTTTCAGCAAGGGCAGCCAGATAAGAGACCACTACAAGATTTACGACGAATGGCTCGCTCGCCAGCCCGGCGACATGATGGCCAAACGCCGTGAAGAAGCGGAGATGATCTTCCGCCGTGTGGGCATTACCTTCGCCGTCTACGGCGAAAAAGACGAGGACGGCTCCGGCACCGAGCGCCTGATCCCGTTTGACCTCATTCCCCGCATCATTCCGGCCCACGAGTGGTCCAGCATGGAAAAAGGCTTGGTGCAGCGTGTCAATGCGCTTAACCGCTTCATCCACGACATCTACCACGACCAGGAAATTCTGAAGGCAGGCGTCGTGCCGCGTGACCAGATTGAGGGTAACGCCCAGTTCCGCCCCGAGATGGTGGGTGTGGATGTGCCGCACCAGATTTACTCTCACATTTCCGGCATCGACATCGTGCGTGCGCCGGACGCCAAGGGCAACGGCGAGTACTACGTGCTCGAAGACAACCTGCGCGTACCCAGCGGCGTGAGCTATATGCTGGAAGACCGCAAGATGATGATGCGGTTGTTCCCCGACCTGTTCAGCGCGCACCGCGTGGCGCCTGTGGCCCATTACCCCGACTTGCTGCTGGAGACCCTTCGACAGAGCAGCCCGGCCACCACCGCTGAACCCACCGTGGTGGTGCTCACCCCCGGCATGTACAACAGCGCCTACTTTGAGCACGCCTTCCTGGCCCAGCAGATGGGTGTGGAGCTGGTCGAGGGGCAGGACCTCTTTGTCAAAGACAACTTTGTCTACATGCGCACGACCCGCGGCCCACGCCGTGTGGATGTGATCTACCGCCGTGTGGATGACGACTTCCTGGACCCCACTGTGTTCCGCCCCAGCTCTACGCTGGGTTGCGCCGGCCTCATCAATGCCTACCGCGCTGGCAATGTGACCATCTGCAACGCGGTGGGTACCGGCATTGCGGACGACAAGTCCATTTACCCCTACGTTCCCAAGATGATCGAGTTTTACCTCGGTGAGAAACCCATCCTGAACAACGTGCCCACCTACATGTGCCGCAACAAGGATGATCTTGCTTACACCTTGGCCAACCTGAAAGACCTGGTGGTGAAAGAAGTGCACGGTGCCGGTGGCTACGGCATGTTGGTGGGGCCTGCTGCCACCAAGGCCGAGATTGAAGACTTCCGCAAGGCCGTGCTGGCTAACCCCGCAGGCTATATCGCCCAGCCCACACTCAGTCTGTCGAGCTGCCCCACATTTGTGGAGAGCGGCATCGCACCGCGCCACATCGATTTGCGCCCCTATGTGCTTTCGGGCAAGACCGTGCAAATGGTGCCCGGTGGCCTGACCCGCGTAGCGCTGAAAGAAGGCTCGCTGGTCGTCAACAGCAGCCAGGGTGGCGGCACCAAAGACACCTGGATTCTGGAAGAAGACGTGCCTGCAGCCACTGCAGCCGCTACACAGACGCAAACACAGTCAGCCTAAGGACGAGGAAACCTTTCTATGTTGTCACGCACCGCTGACCACCTTTTCTGGATGTCCCGCTATACCGAGCGGGCCGAAAACACTGCGCGCATGCTGGATGTGAACTACCAGACATCGCTGCTGCCCCAATCACAAGCCGTGGCCCAGATGGGTTGGCAAGGCTTGCTGTCCATCAGTGAATTGCTCTACTCCTACAAAGAGCGGCATGGCGAAATTCAGGCCCGCGAAGTGATGGACTTCATGGTCAAGGACGAGAGCAATCCGTCTTCCATCATGTCTTGCCTGAGCGCTGCGCGCGAGAACGCCCGTGCGGTGCGCGGAGCGCTGACCACCGAGGTGTGGGAAACGCAAAACACCACCTGGCTCGAAGTCAAACGCATGATCAAGAGCGGAGACTTTGAAAAAGACCCTTCGCAGTTTTTTGAGTGGGTGAAGTTCCGCTCCCACCTCTCTCGCGGCGTCACGGTGGGCACCATGCTGATGGACGAGTCCCTGCATTTCATGCGATTGGGCACCTTCCTGGAGCGGGCCGACAACACCGCGCGTTTGGTCGATGTGAAGTTCCATGCCGTGCAAAGTGATTTTTTCGGTGCTGCCAGCGAGAAGGACCAAGAGTACGACTTCTACCACTGGAGCGCCATCTTGCGCAGCGTGTCGGCGTTTGAGATCTACCGCAAGGTGTACCGCGATGTCATCAAGCCTGAGCGCGTGGCGGAGTTGCTGATTCTCAAATCCGATATGCCCCGCTCCTTGCACGCCAGCCTGAATGAAGTGGTGGGTAACCTTGCCCTCGTGGCCAGCAACCCGGCGAGCGAAACCTTGCGTCGAGCCGGCAAGCTGCGCTCTGAGTTGCAATACGGCCGCATCGACGAAATTCTGGCGACCGGCCTGCATGCTTACCTGACCCAGTTCCTGGACCGGGTCAATGACCTCGGCGCGCATATCAGCCGCGAGTTTCTGGTTCCAGTGACCTGAAGCAATAGGACAAACCCATAGAAAAAACGGCCCGCGAGGGCCGTTTTTTATGGGGTGTCCTGAGCATAATGTTCAGACCAAGGAGCACCTATGCGCGTAGCCGATATTGACCGCGAAATTGAGACAGCGCGGGCCGAAGGGCCCCTGAAGGACATCGTCATCCAGCCCTGCCCGGCGCTGCTGTCCGACTTGCGGGTCGAGGTGAACCGTGAGGACCCGGAGCCCGCCACGATTGCCCGCATTGCTTCGCGCGATGTGGCGATGGCGGCAGCGCTCATCAAAGTGGCCAATAGCCCCATTTATGCCCGGTCCCGCCCGGCCGCCACTGTGGCCGAAGCAGTGGCGCTTTTAGGGATTTCGCAGACGGTGTCCATCCTGACGGGCTTTCTGTTGCGCGAGACCATACGGGTCAAGTCGCCCTTGCTCGAACACTTTTGGGAAACGTCGACCCGGCGGGCCTATGCCATGGGCTACATCGCGAGGCAGATGTACGGTGTGAATGCTGACATCGCCCACACCTGCGGATTGTTTTGCAATGTGGGTATCCCGGTGATGCTGCAAGGCATCAAGGGCTACGAGGCCACGCTGGCCCATGCCCTGGCACAGACGGAGAAAACCGGAACCGAGGTGGAGAACGAAGCGCACCGTACAGACCACGCGGTGGTGGGGGCCATCGTCGCCAAGACTTGGCGCCTCTCTCCCGATGTGGCACACGCCGTGAGACTGCACCACGACTTCACGGTACTCAAAGACGACAACATTCCATCCACGGTCCGCACCCTCGTTGCGATGGCCTTGCTCGCGGAACATCTGGTAGCCCTGCATGAAGGGTCCCGGGAAAACCGCGAGTGGGAGCTGCACGGGGCGGAGTGTCTGGCCTTCCTGCACGTCAGCGACGAAGAAATCGAGCACTGGTCGGATGCTCTGCATGAGCAGTTCACCGGCCCTGCCGGTTTCTGAAATCCCGGGACTCTGCCTGTGAGCTCAGGGCAGGGGGGCGACGCGGGCTTCCAGCTCCAAAGCGCGTACCTTGTCGGCCGCAGCGTCGGCCTCAGCCAAAGTATCAAACGGACCCACCTGGACGCGGGTGCGGTTGCCTTTGGGGAAGCGGATCTCTTTGCTCACCACCGGCAGCTCCGCATCCATAAGTTTGACCAGCGCATTGCGTGCGTTGTTGGCATCGCCAAACAGCCCCACATTCACCACGAAGCGACCCGCAGCCGGCGTTTCTGCAGGCGCGATCACAGCAGGGCGTGGTGTGGCTGGTGCCACTGGAGCTGACTGTCCCAGGGATGCCGCCACTTCGCGCGCGGCGGACTCCGCAGCGGCAGAGCGCAAAGCCACCGGTGCCGGCCCGGGTGGTTTGGGGGCAGCTTTTTCACCAGAGGACTTGGCTGGCGTCGGGGCCGGGGCAGATGCTGCGGCGGTTGGAGCAGGGCGTAATGGATTCACGGCACTCGCGGAGGCCGCAGGCTTGTTCGCGACAGCAGGCGCAGCTGCGGATACCGGGGCTTTTGCGGCTGTTGCAGAGGCTGCGGCAGCGGGCAATCTGGCCGGGGTCGATGCGGCGGGGGCGGGCGCACTGGCTGCAGTCTGCCCGGGCTTGGCTGCGGGTGAAGAAGCTGCTACGGTGGGCGGCTTCGCGGCAATGGCAGCGGCGCTAGTCCCAGGGGCTGCAGGAGTTGCGGTTGAGCTGGCCGGCGCCGCTGCCGATGACGCCACCGAAGGTGCCGAAGCAGGGGTCTTGGCGCTGTCCGCCGCCGTGGCGTCTACCGCCCGGCCACTCGCCACATTGCGCCCTTCAGGCGCTGCACTTACCGCCACGGGCGTGCCCGCCGGCAGAGGCTCAAAGCCGGAAAACATGGCATACGACTGGGCAGCGATGGCGGCTACTGCCACGTTGCACGCGGCAATGATGATCAAACCTTTGCGGGTACTGGCCTGTTTGCTGAGTTGGGCGCAGGCCTCCGGCACGGTCTGATTTTTGGTAAGGGCGTTTTGCACCCGTTGGCGGGTGGCCAGGTAGTAAAGCGCGTTGCCACCCAAGCCGGGCACTGCAAAGGCCAAGCCCACCAAAGCTGCCAGCAGGCCCCACTGGGTGCCTTCCGAAAACTGGAACACCAGCTTGCCGATGCCGAACAACAACAGGGCCAATGCCACGATGCTGCCGCTGTACACCAGGGCTGCATGCCAGAGCTGGCGGAACATCAGCCAGTTCAGGGTATTGAGCGCAGCAGCCCAGTTCCAACTCAGCCCCGGTCGGTCTGCCGCCTCGAACCGCGTAAAGCGGGGCAAGTAATAGCCGTTGCTGATGTCACCGATGGCCGCACGGTAGAGCGCGGTGGTGGAGTGCTCGTCCGTGTTGTCCAGTGCGGTGGTGGGGGCGGTGGCCATGGCTTATTTTGGCATGCCTGTCTGGGCTTGTACCGCTTGGGCCACGGCCTGTCCGAGATCAATGACCGCCATGGCGTAGTAGCTGCTCCAGTTGTAGCGGGTAATG
Organism: Curvibacter sp. Hmag1.1; assembly: GCF_059769165.1. Taxonomy (NCBI): domain Bacteria; kingdom Pseudomonadati; phylum Pseudomonadota; class Betaproteobacteria; order Burkholderiales; family Comamonadaceae; genus Curvibacter; species Curvibacter sp. Hmag1.1. Next base: position 496,391 of record NZ_JBMBGX010000002.1, on the reverse strand, counting down.
ACGTAAAAGTTCTCGGTGCCTGCCACATAGGTCGGGGGCTCGGCCCCGTTTTGCAGCTCGATCAGGGCCAGCAAGCCGGGGTGCGCCTGGCCTGCGGCATCCAGCACCACACCTTTGTCCTGCATGGTGGGGGGGGGCTGAAGGTCGGCACGATGTCCGGGGCCATCAAGGCCGCCTGGTCCAGGCGTGCCATGTCGAACTGCACCGGGTAGTGGGTGGGCATGCCCCGTTGCCACTTGAATGCCTGGAAGTAATTGGCCACTGAGCCGATTACATCGGCCTGGCTGTGGAACAGGTCTACCCGGCTGTCCGCGTCAAAGTCGATACCGTACTTGGCCCAACTCGAGGGCATGAACTGTGGCCAGCCCATGGCGCCGGCGTAGCTGCCGCGCAGGGCCATGGGGTCGGTGCCAGTGCGTTGGGTGAGGCTGAGGTAGGCCTCGAGTTCGGTCAAAAAGTAGGCAGCCCGTGCAGCCTTGCGCGGGTGCGCGTCCGGAAAATCAAAACTCAGGGTGGTCAATGCGTCAATGACGCGGTAGTTGCCGAGTTGCTGGCCGTAAATGGTCTCGACACCGATGATGCCGACGATGATGCTGGCCGGTACACCGGTCTGGGCTTCGGCGCGGGCCAGCGTTTCCTGGTTGGCGAGCCAGAATTTGACCCCTGCCCTGATGCGGATGGGCTCCACAAAACGGCTGCGGTAAAGGGCCCAGTTTTTCGGGGTGCCTACCGCCGGTGGCGTGATCGCCCGCACCACGGAAGGAACCATACGGGCGTTGGACAAGGTGGCGCGGACCCAGGCGGGGTCCAAGTTGCGGCGCTGGGCGATGTCGTCTGCCATGCGCATGACGTCTTCCCGGTCGCCATAGGGTGTCCCTTCGGTAGATGCCGCTGAGGCCTTGGTTGCGGCTTTGGATTTAGCGTGTTTTTTGCCGGTAGCGCCTATGGAATGTGCGCAAGCTGCTATCAAAACGAGAGTAAACAGGGTTTTTTTCAGGGACACAACAGAGTCTTGCAAAGGGTGGGTGCCGGTTATCAGGCACGTGCGGGCACATGGCTGGCAGTGTAGCCAGTCACAAGATGCGTCGAGTCTTTCAGCCCCGCTGCAATGGCGGGTATGATTTTGCTTAATTTGTGCAAAACGCACATTATTTGTTTTAAATAATCAAATTAACTCATGAGCTTATCGCCCCGAATCCGTATTGCCCTGGCGGGCAGTGCCCTTGTTATCACTGCAGGCGCTCTGGCGGTCCCGTGGTACAGCTCGCGCATGTTGGCGGCCGGCTTGCAGGAGCTGGCGCTCGAGCACTCCAAGGGCGACTTGCGCATCCGTAATCTTGCGCACGAGGCCGGTTGGCTGAATTCTTCCGGAGCACTGGATCTGGAATGGCATAACCAATGTGCCGAAGACGCCGAGGGGCCGACCGTAGTGCATCTGGAATACCGCGCCCGCCATGTGCCGGACTTGAAGGGCCTGACGCGCTTTGACTGGTCTGCAGCGCCGGCGGGCGAGGCAGCTACCGGTGTGCAACAACTGCTGCGCGGGGGCAAGCTCACGGGAACCGGTCACGCGGGCTTCGATGGCACTTTCAGTACCGAGATGCAGCTGCCTGAGCTGGGCATGGTGGCCAACGGCGAAACTCTGCAGGTGACGCCCTCCGGCGGGCGCATGGAGCTTGGGAAAACGGCCTTGCGCTTTGACTGGGTCTTTGAACGCATGGCAATGCGCGGCAATGGCAATGCCCTGGAGGCCAAACACATCGCTCTGACCCTGGATCTGAAAAACCGGACGGTAGGTACGGGCCGCGCGGCTTTGGACATTGAAAGCATGAGTACCACGGACGTGACCCTGCAAGGCCTTCGCGTCAGCAGCGAAACGACCGAGCGCGGTGACCGGCTGGACTCCAGGGTTACCGAGTCGGTGCGCAGTGCGCAGTTTCTGGGGCAAAACCTCAAAGACCTGGTGCTGGAGGCCGAAGTCAAAGGCTTGCATACCGCCAGCGTGCAGACGCTGAGCAAAGTGTTCAGTGAGAGTTGCGGCCTGCAAAACGCGACGGCCGACGAGAAGCTGCAAATGCGCACTGCCCTGAAGAAGCTGCTGCTCGCCGGGTTCAGTGTGGGCATCCCCAAGCTGCAGGGCAGCGGCAACGAAGGCGGTCTGGATGGCAATCTGGTGCTGACCCTGGCCCCCGCGCAGGGCGACGAAGTGTTGCTCGCCAGCCAGCTCTCCAGCAGCGGGCAAATCAATATCAAGGGCAAGCTCATGCAGCCTGAGCAAAAGGCATTCGCCTTGTCCACCGGGTACGTGAATGAAGTACCTGATGGGGTGCAAGCCGGCTTTGAGTACGGCGGCGGCATCCTGAAAGTCAGCGGCAAAACGCTGGATGGCGCCATGGTGCAACTGGGTCTCCAGAAGCTGGATGCCTGGATCAAAACGTTTCTGGCGGGTGAGAGTTTGGCACTGCCCGAGGAGGAGCTGCCCGCAGTGGCGCCTTCAGAAGCGCCTGCGGGTCCCCCCGCCGCACCGGCCTCCTGAGCCCTCAGGCCTGGAGCCAGCGCAGGGTGTTCAGTTCGCCGCGCAAGTTGCGCAAATCCGCGGCGTTGCCGTTCTGTTTGGCATAGCGCCAGGCTTCCAAGCGCATGAGCCAAGCGATAGCCTCGGGCGTGGCCCGCGCGTCACCCTGAAGCAAGTTCGCCAGTGCGCGTGGCGTCCCATCGTCCGGAACCGGCAGGCCCAGTGCACGCAGGCGCTGCCTCGCACCTTGTAGCAAACGCAGCCAGGGGTCCTGGCGTTGCCGCTCCCACCAGTTCCAGCCAGCGCCCGCCAGGCTGGCCGTGACGATCAGGCCGATCAGCACGGTGCTCAGGTCCTGCCAATCCGGCGCGCTGAAGCCGATGTTGCGCAACAAATCCATTTGCTTGGCCTGGCTGTAATTCAGCACCCACTGGTTCCAACGGTTGTTGGTGGCTTCCCAGATCGCGCGCAGGTTCACCGAGAAGCCGGGGCTCACGGTGTTGAGGGCTTGGGTAAACACATTGGGTTGGGGCTGCAGGCGGGTGTAGGTGCCTATACCCACCCGGCCCGGCGAGACGGCCGATGTCGGGTCCACTCGCACCCAGCCGCGGCCGGCCATCCAGACTTCAGCCCAGGCGTGGGCATCGCTTTGCCGTACGGTCCAGAAACCATCCACGGTGTTGACTTGCCCACCCTGATAACCGGTGACGACACGGGCAGGTACGTCCAGCGCGCGCATCAACAGTACAAAGCTGGAAGCAATGTGTTCGCAAAAACCGGCCTTGCGGTCAAACCAGAACTCGTCGGCCGTATGGGTGCCATAGACGCCCGGTTCCAGGGTGTATTCGTAGCCTCCGGTACGCAGCTTGTTCATCACGGCATCGACCAGGGTTTGGGCTCCGGCGGTTGCCAGTTCCGGCTGGCGGCGCAAGTCAGCGGCGAGCTGCAAGGTACGTGGGTTGAAGCCCGGGGGGCAGGTCGACGTAATCCTGCAGGCCCACGGCCAAGCGGCTGGGGCCATGCCGGAAGTCAGGGTAGCTGGTAGCGCGGTAGCGCACCAGATCAGCAATCGGCTGGTCGGCTTGCCATTGCAGGTCGGGCCCCATGCTCACGCTGAAGCCCACGATCTCGGGCGCCTGTGGAGTGGCATCCAACACCATGAGCCAAGGGCGGTTGTTGGCTGCCAGGGTGACTTGGTAGCTCACGGGGTTGCCGCGCACCGCGAGTTCAGGCTGCAGCTGGACGCGGGAGGGGAAAGCCGAGCGCAGCGGTTTCCATTCGCGTCCGTCAAAGGTGGAGAACACCGGGCCGCGGAAATACATTTGATCCTGGGGCGGCGGCGGGCCGTCAAACTTGATGCGCATGGCAATGCTGTCGTCCAATGCGAGGCTGGCAATCGTGCCTACCTGCATTTGGCCGGATAGGCCGCTGCGCCCGCTCATCGCGTCGCCCGGCAAGCCCCATAGCGGAGCGATGCGGGGGAACAGCATGAACAGTGCCGCCATGATCGGGGCGCCGGCCAGCGCCATCCACCCCGCCATGCGTGCGGCCTGCATCAGGGGCGGGCGGCCGACCGGCATGTGGCTGTTGACCAGCGCCGTCAGCAGGCCCAGCAGGGCGATCACCATGGCCCCCGCAGTCAGCAGGCTTTGCGAGAAAAAGAAGTTGCTGAGCATCGTGAAAAAGCCCAGAAAGAAGATGACGAAGGCATCGCGCCTTGCCCGCATCTCCAGGGTTTTGAGTGCCAGCAGCACCACGATGAAGGTGACCCCGGCATCCCGCCCGAGCAGGGTGCGGTAGCTAAACCAGGTGCCGGCCGTGGCCAGCGCCAGCAAGGCCAACAGCCACCATCGCGAAGGCAGGGGGCGGCTGCCCCAAGCCAGCACGCCGCGCCACAGCAGCACTGCGCCTGCCATTGCACTGCACCACCAAGGCAGACGGTCCAGTTGCGGCAGGATGACCCAGGCAATCACCCCCAGCAGAAACAGGGTGTCACGGGCTTCACGGGGCAGGGTTTGAAGGCGTTGCAGCATGGCGGTGGTCGGGGTTCGGTGGGCTCAGGCCAGCGCCAGGGCTTGCAAGCAGTTCTTCTGGTGGGCCGGTCCGCTATCGGGCGCCAACTCGTGCGAGCCCAAACGCAAACCGTAGCGCAGGCCGCGGGTTTCGGCTTGCAGCACCCAGGCACACAGGCGAGAGAGGGCCAGCTCTCGCACGCCACTAGCAGCGCGGCTGCGGAGCTGGTTTTCCACAGCGCCCAAGTCCAGCCACAGCTCCAGTCGCTGGGCTTGTTGGGCGTCACGGCTGACCAGTTCGTCGCTCTTGGCGGCCTTCTTCCAGACCACGAGTTTGAGCGGGTCGCCCCGGCGGTAGGCGCGCACGCCATCGAACTCGCCGGTGGTGTGGCGCTGCGCGGTTTGGGCGCCGCTGCTGCGGGGCTCGCCCGGCGGCAGAGGGGGCGGATTCAACTCCGGCGCGGGGTACACCAGCACCTTGGAGGCCGGGCGCCACACGGTCCAGACCCGGAAGGTACCCAGCGGAAAGCGGGTTTCTGAGGTCAGGGCCGGCAGGGGCTGCAGCCCACGCAACGTGGCGGGAAAGCTGATCTGCACCTTGGCGCTGCCTTGCGGGCCCACGTCGGTCCAGCTCCAGTGTCCGCTGCCCAGAACAGCCAGGCCGATGCCGTAACGGTTGCGTTTGGACGGGTTGTTGAGTTGTATGCCCAATGGCACGCTGGCGCCCGCGAAATGTGCGTCAGGCGCTATCAAATGCATAGTAAGGCCGCTGAGCGTCCCGTGGCACACATGCACGCCGATGATGGCCGCCCCGGTCAGCATGAAGGTCAGCAGATAACCCAGATTGAGCTGGTAGTTGATGCTGGCCACCAGCAGCACCAGCAGCGTGAGACCCAGCATGAAACCCGGCCGCGTGGGCAGGATGTACACATTGCGCTGGGTGAGGGTGGTGCTGTCCTTGAGTGGCAAGCGCGCTTGCCACCAGGCTTGAAAGAGCTGGCGCACCAACGCCACTGGATTCCACCAGTGGGCACCCGGTGGACCGGCGGAGCCGGTCCACCGGGTGCGCCCCCCTGGGGGGGGGAGGCGCCATTGGCGCTACGGGGGGGGGCCATCAGGGTAACGGAACCGCTTGCAACATCGCCCGCACCTGCTCTTCGGCACCACGCCCCGCGTCACCCACCGGAATCAGGCGGTGCGCAATGGTTTGCGGCAGCACGGCCTGCACATCGTCGGGTGCCACATAGTCACGGCCGCTGATCAGGGCCTGGGCTTTGGCGGCTCGAAGCAACGCAATACCGGCGCGGGGCGACAGGCCTTGCAGGAACCAGCGGCCGCTGCGGGTCGCCGTGATCAGGTCTTGCACATAGTCCAGCAGCGGGTCGGCGGCATGCACGGCTTGCACCGCCTGTTGCAGGCGATCGAGTTCATCACCTTGCAGCAGGCTGGGCAGGTGGTCCACCATGGCGCGACGGTCCTCGCCTGCGAGCAAGGCGCGCTCAGCCGCGCGGTCCGGGTAGCCCAGGGAGATGCGCATCAGAAAGCGGTCCAGCTGGGATTCGGGCAGCGCGTAGGTGCCGAGTTGGTCTAGTGGGTTTTGGGTGGCGATGACGAAGAAAGGGCGGGGCAGGGCGCGGGTTTCACCTTCGACGGTGACCTGCTTTTCTTCCATGGCTTCGAGCAAGGCACTTTGGGTCTTGGGGCTGGCGCGGTTGATTTCATCGGCCAGCAGCACCTGGGCAAACAAGGGGCCGGGGTGGAATACAAAAGCTTCTTTGCCGCGCTCGTACACCGACACGCCGGTCAGATCGCTGGGCATCAGGTCGGAGGTGAACTGCACCCGCGAAAACTGCAGGCCGAAGGTGCGCGACAGCGCGTGGGCCAAGGTCGTTTTACCCACGCCGGGTACGTCGTCAATCAGCAGGTGACCACCGGCCAAGAGGCAGGCCACGCAGTCGCGGATCTGATCGGGTTTGCCCACAATCACCGTGTTAAGCTGGTTGAGCAGGGATCTGAGTTTGTCTTGGATGTCCATAAAGAGACCTTACCCGAAAATCAAAAAAGCCGAGATACAGGTGAAGAAGACCGGATACTTTACGCACCGCGATTGCCACTTGCACGAGATGGGCCGCGGCCATCCGGAATGCCCCGAACGCTTGAGTGCGATCGACGACCGCTTATTGGCCGGCGGCGTGCTGGATGCGCTGGATCGGCGGGAGCCGCCACTGGCGCTGCTGGCAGATTTGGAGTTGGCCCACAGCCGCATGTATGTGGCCTCCGTGCGCGGCCTCACCGATGCCCTGCGGGACGATGTTGCGGCGGGTGGTCCGACCCATGCCCAGGTGGACCCCGATACCTCCATGAATATCCACACATGGGATGCGGCTTTGCGCGCGGCAGGCGCCGCATTAGCCGCCACTGACGCGGTCATAGCGGGGGAATTGGAGAATGCGTTTTGCTCGGTGCGTCCACCAGGACACCATGCCTGCAAAAGCGAAGGTATGGGCTTTTGCATTTTCAACAATGTGGCAGTGGCTGCGCGTTACGCGCTGGAGCGTCACGGTCTGCAGCGCGTGGCCATCGTGGACTTTGATGTGCACCACGGCAATGGCACAGAAAACATCGTCGCCGGCGACCAGCGCATATTGATGCTGGGTTTTTTCCAGCATCCCTTTTACCCTTATGGGGGCGCCCAGTCGCATGCCAGCAATCTGTTGAATGTGCCCGTGCCTGCCTATACCCGGGGCGATGTCATTCGGGACTTGGTGAAGGAACAGTGGCTGCCGCGCCTCGAGGCGTATCGCCCTGAGATGATTTTTGTCAGCGCCGGTTTCGATGCCCATCGGGATGACGACCTCGGCCAGATGGGGTTGCTGGAAGACGACTATGCGTGGATGACGCGACAGATCAAGGCCGTGGCTGACCGGCATGCGCAGGGACGCATCGTTTCCTGCCTGGAGGGCGGGTATAACCTCGACGCCTTGGCGCGTAGCGTGGAAGCCCATGTGCGTGTGCTGGCAGATTTGTAATTGATATTTTGTGAAACCGATGGCTTCTTTGAAACACATTCCCGCACCTCAGCCGATAGATGACTTTGCCGGCTGGCTGGATGCATTTACCCAAGCGACAGTTTTGCTGGAGTTGGCGGCATTGGGCGTGAGCGTGCTTGCCGCCTGGGGGCTGGTGGCCGCTTTGCGCAAAGCGCTGGGGCAGCAGGAAGAAAAATCAATCTGGTTCGGCCGGCGGGTGATCGACGGGGTTTTGTTCCCCTTGGTGCTTTTGTGCCTGGGCTATGTGGCGCTGGAATTGCTGAGCCACTTTGTAATCATCGCGGTATTCCGGGTCGTGATACCGGTGTTGATCTCGCTGGTGGTGATCCGGGTGGGGGTCAAGGTCTTGCAGGCGACGTTTGCGGAGTCGCGCTGGATCAAGCCTTTGGAACAGACTATTTCATGGGTCGCCTGGATGGCCATGGTGCTGTGGGTGAGCGGCTTGTTGCCTGTCATTCTCAATGAGCTGGACTTGATCACCTGGAAGGTGGGCGGAACCACGCTGTCGGTGCGCAACATTCTCGAAGGCATGGTGACCGCGGGCGCGGTGCTCATCATCACGCTGTGGATATCGGCCGGCATTGAATCCCGCTTGCTGCGCTCAGCCACCGGCGGCGAACTCTCGCTGCGCAAGGCGGCCAGCAATGCCGTTCGCGCAGTGCTGATGTTCGTGGGTTTAATGATGGCGCTCTCAGCCGTGGGCATTGATCTCACCGCTCTCTCGGTGCTGGGCGGGGCAGTGGGCGTGGGTATCGGTCTGGGCTTGCAGAAGCTGGCGGCCAACTATGTATCCGGCTTTGTGATTCTGACGGAGCGCAGCATGCGCATTGGTGATGTGGTGCGGGTCGACGGGTTTGAGGGGCAGATCACCCAGATCAACGCCCGCTACACCGTGGTGCGCAGCCAGACCGGGCGCGAGTCCATCGTGCCGAATGAAATGCTGATTACCCAGCGCGTGGAAAACCTCTCATTGGCAGACCCCAAGGTGAATCAGAGTGTGTTGGTGACCGTGGGTTATGACAGTCAAGTCGAGCAGGTTATGGCCTTGCTGCTGGAGGCCGCATTGAGTCAGCCGCGCGTGTTGCGGGAGCCGGCGCCGGCGGTGCAATTGGCCAACTTCGGGGCAGATGGGTTGGAGTTTTCTGTGGCTTACTGGATTGACGATCTGGAAAACGGGCAAGGCAATCTGCGTTCAGAAATCAACCTCGCCATTCTCAAGATCCTGCGCGAGCACGGCATTGACATTCCCTACCCCCAACGGGTCGTGCACACCAAGGCGCATTGACGGTTTCTGAGTCCCCGCCCTAAAAGTTAGCGGGACAAGTCTGCACAGACCGGCGAGCCCCGCTATAATCACAAAAAAGCACGGTCGTTCTATTTTATCTATTTCGGCTTGCCGGTTCCCGCATTTCGCAGGGAGCAGGCAGTCCGGCATAGAATCTGATGATTGACGTGCACGTCAACTAAAACGACCAAATTTCTAACTATCTGGAGTCGCAGCAATGAAAGTCCTGGTACCCGTCAAACGTGTGGTGGACTACAACGTGAAGGTTCGCGTCAAGTCGGACAACACGGGTGTAGACATCGCCAACGTCAAGATGAGCATGAACCCCTTTGACGAGATCGCCGTGGAAGAAGCCGTGCGCCTCAAGGAAAAGGGCGTGGTCACGGAAGTGATCGCGGTGTCCTGCGGCGTGGCCCAGTGCCAGGAAACCCTGCGTACTGCCATGGCCATTGGTGCCGACCGCGGCATCCTGGTGGAAACCACCGAAGAGCTGCAACCCTTGGCCGTGGCCAAACTGCTCAAGGCGCTGGTCGACAAAGAGCAGCCCGGCCTCGTGATCCTGGGCAAGCAAGCCATTGACGACGATTGCAACCAGACCGGCCAGATGCTGGCAGCCCTGGCTGATCTGCCTCAGGCCACGTTTGCTTCCAAGGTGGAAGTGGTGGACGGCAAGGCCCACGTGACCCGTGAAGTGGATGGCGGTCTGGAAACCCTGGCCGTGAGCCTGCCGGCCATCATTACCACTGACCTGCGCCTGAACGAGCCCCGCTACGTCACCTTGCCCAACATCATGAAGGCCAAGAAGAAGCAGCTCGACACTTTCAAGCCCGAAGATCTCGGTGTCAACGTGGCTCCCCGCATCAAGACCCTGAGCGTGGCTGAACCTGCCAAGCGCAGCGCTGGTATCAAGGTGCCTGATGTGGCGACCCTGGTGGACAAACTGAAGAATGTTGCAAAGGTAATCTGATCATGACCGCTCTTGTTATCGCCGAACACGACAACGCATCCATCAAGGGTGCCACCCTGAACACCGTGACTGCTGCCGCTCAAGCGGGTGGCGATGTGCACGTATTGGTTGCCGGCAGCAATGCGGGTGCCGCTGCTGCTGCTGCTGCGCAAATCGCCGGTGTGTCCAAAGTGATCCATGCCGACAGCGCAGCTTTCGAACATGGATTGGCCGAGAACGTGGCAGCCCAGGTGTTGGCTATCGCCGGTGCCTACAGCCACATCGTTTTCCCGGCCACTGCCTCCGGCAAGAACATCGCCCCCCGTGTGGCGGCCAAGCTGGACGTGGGCCAAGTGTCTGACATCACCAAAGTGGTGAGCGCTGACACCTTCGAGCGCCCCATTTATGCCGGCAACGCCATCGCCACTGTGCAAGCCACTGACGCCGTGAAAGTGTTGACCGTGCGCACCACCGGTTTCGACCCCGCAGTGGCCACAGGTGGCAGTGCAGCGGTAGAGACCGTGACAGCTTCAGCCACCAGCGCTGCCGTGACTTTTGTGGGCTCCGAAATTGCCAAGAACGACCGCCCTGAGCTGACAGCTGCCAAGATCATCGTTTCCGGTGGTCGTGCGCTGGGCTCTTCTGAAAAGTTCACTGAGGTCATGACGCCCCTGGCAGACAAGCTGGGTGCTGCCTTGGGTGCATCCCGCGCCGCAGTGGACGCGGGTTACGCGCCCAACGACTGGCAAGTGGGCCAGACCGGCAAGATCGTGGCACCCCAGCTGTATGTGGCTTGCGGTATCAGCGGTGCCATCCAGCACTTGGCCGGCATGAAGGATTCCAAGGTCATCGTCGCCATCAACAAGGACCCTGAAGCCCCCATTTTCAGCGTGGCGGATTTCGGTCTGGAAGCCGACCTCTTCACTGCGGTGCCGGAACTGATTGCGGCACTCTGATGCCGGTCCGAAAAAGGGGCATCGCGCGCGGTGCCCTTTTTTTTGGTCCAGCCCGTTACCTACCCTGTCTGTAACCCCCACAATAACTGGAGACTCACCATGAGTTACGTCGCCCCCGTCAAGGACATGCTGTTCAATATTCAGCACCTGGCCAACATCGAACAGATCGCCCAACTGCCCGGCTTTGAGGATGCCGGCCTCGACACCGCCCAGGCCGTGCTGGAAGAGTCCGCCAAGTTCACCGAAGGCGTATTGGCGCCCTTGAACTGGGAAGGTGACAAAAACCCCTCCAGCCTGAAAGACGGCGTGGTCACCGCCACTCCGGGTTTCAAGGATGCGTTCAAGCAATTCACCGACGGTGGCTGGCAAGGCCTGCAGCACCCCACTGACTTCGGCGGTCAGGGCCTGCCCAAAACCATTGGCGCCGCCTGCGGCGAAATGGTCAACAGCGCCAACATGAGCTTTGCCTTGTGCCCTCTGTTGTCGGACGGTGCCATCGAGGCTTTGCTGACAGCCGGGTCTGATGAACTCAAAGCCACCTACCTCGAAAACCTGGTGAGCGGCAAATGGACAGGCACCATGAATCTGACCGAGCCTCAAGCAGGTTCTGATCTGGCCCTGGTTCGCAGCCGCGCTGAGCCCCAGCCGGACGGCACTTACAAAGTCTTCGGTACCAAAATCTTCATCACCTGGGGTGAGCACGATATGGCCGAGAACATCGTCCACCTGGTGCTGGCCCGTGTGAGCGGCGCGCCTGAGGGCGTCAAAGGCATCAGCCTGTTTGTGGTGCCCAAATTCATGGTGAACAAAGACGGGTCTTTGGGCGCCCGCAACGATGTGCATTGCGTCTCCATCGAGCACAAGATGGGCATCAAAGCCAGCCCGACTGCAGTGCTGCAGTACGGCGACAACGGTGGTGCCATTGGCTACCTCGTGGGACAGGAAAACCGGGGGCTGGAGTACATGTTCATCATGATGAACGCGGCCCGCTATGGCGTGGGTGTGCAGGGCATTGCGATTGCCGAGCGCGCTTACCAAAAGGCGGTGCAATTCTCCAAAGACCGCGTGCAAAGCCGCCCGGTGGATGGATCTACACCCGGCAGCGCCCCCATCATTCACCACCCTGATGTGCGCCGCATGTTGATGACCATGCGCGCTTACACCGAAGGCTGCCGAGCGTTGGCCAGCGTAGCTGCCAGCGCCTACGACGCAGCGCACCACCACACTGATGCAGAAGCCCGCAAGCAGAACCAGGCCTTCTATGAGTTCATGGTGCCGCTGGTCAAAGGCTACAGCACCGAGATGAGCCTGGAAGTCACTTCGCTGGGGGTACAGGTGCACGGTGGCATGGGTTTCATCGAAGAAACCGGCGCGGCCCAGTACTACCGTGATGCCAAGATCCTCACCATTTACGAGGGCACCACTGCCATTCAGGCCAATGACCTCGTGGGGCGCAAGACCTCCCGCGACGGTGGCCAGATTGCCAAGGGTATTGCCGGCCAAGTGGAGGCGACCGAAGCCGATTTGCTGGCCAGTGGCTCCGCGCATGCGTTGGCCGTTGCCAAGCGCCTGAAGGCTGCCCGTTTGGCGTTTATTGACGTGGTCGAATTCGTGGCTGGCAACACCAAAGCCAGCCCCAATGCCGTGTTCGCCGGTAGCGTGCCGTACCTCATGCTTGCAGGCAACTTGATGGCCGGCTGGCAATTGGCCCGCTCGCTGCTGGTGGCTGAAAAGGCAATTGCCGCTGGGGACGATGTAGCGTTCATGCAAGCCAAGATCACTACCGCGCGGTTCTATGCTGACCACTTGTTGAGCAAGGCCGGTGGCCTGCGCGACAGCATTGTGGAAGGTGCCGACAGCGTCACCGCCTTGCCGCTCGACGCTTTCTGATGGGCTTGCCGGCGATGCCGGCAAAGTTGATGCTACAGATTTGGTAGCTGCTTGCGCTTATGCCGCGGGCGCTACCAGTCGATATCTCACATAAATAGTACCCGAGGAGACCCCATGTCCAAACTGCCTGCACCGCTGGATAAGCTGCCATTTCCGGTGATCGGCTCTCCCTTGTTCATCATCAGCAACCCGAAGCTGGTGATTGCCCAATGCATTGCGGGTGTAGTGGGCTCCATGCCGGCGCTCAATGCGCGTCCGGCCGAGTTGCTGGAGGACTGGCTGAAAGAGATCACCGAGGCTTTGGCGGCCCACAACGCGGCCCATCCGGACAGGCCCGCCGCGCCTTTTGCCATCAATCAGATCGTGCACAAGAGCAACGACCGCCTGGAGCACGACATGGCTCTGTGCGTGAAGTACAAGGTGCCGATCATCATCACCTCGCTGGGCGCGCGCGAAGACATCAATGCCGCAGCTCACTCCTACGGCGGTGTGGTGTTGCATGACATCATCAACAACAAGCACGCGCACAAAGCGATTGAAAAAGGCGCGGACGGCCTGATCGCCGTGGCCGCAGGTGCGGGTGGTCATGCGGGTGTGAAGAGCCCGTTTGCCCTGGTGCAGGAAATCCGCCAGTGGTTCGATGGCCCATTGGCCTTGTCCGGCTCCATTGCCACGGGTGCCTCGGTGCTGGCGGCGCAAGCCATGGGGGCAGACTTCGCTTACATCGGCTCGGCCTTTATTGCGACCGAAGAAGCCCGCGCTGCGCAGGAATACAAGCAGGCCATCGTGGACAACAACTCGGATGAGATTGTGTATAGCAACCTCTTCACCGGTGTGCACGGCAACTACCTGGCGCCCAGCATCCGCGCGGCGGGCCTGGACCCTGCCAGTCTGCCGGAGAGCGACCCGAGCAAGATGAACTTTGGTGGCGCATCGGCCAAAGCCTGGAAAGATATCTGGGGCTGCGGGCAGGGCATCGGCGCCGTCGACAAGATTCAACCTGCATGCGAGTTTGTGGCCCAGCTCAAGCGGGAGTACGCAGCCGCCAAGGTAGAGCTGCTGGCACGCAATTACGTCTGATTTTTGGAACGTTTGGCCCGGTAGCGCCCGTGCTCTCTGCGCGAGGCGCTATTTTTTTGATAGTGCGGAACGTCGGGCCTGGCAATGCCCCATGACGCTCAGGCTTGCAGACGCAGCTCGGGCTCGTTGTCTGCCATGAGCCGGTTCAATGCGCGTTCCACGATAGGCGCCTGATCGAGCATCTGCAGCTCCTGGCGGCGCAGCATGGCCGCGACTTCCCGCTCGGACAGCACGAAGGCGTCGAAGCCTTCGCGGTTGGTGAACAAAAAGCGCGTACGCATCGGGCTGACCCAGCTCAGGCGGCAGCGGAAGGGCGGGGTGTCAGGAGACACCTTTTCAAACCACACGCCACGGGTCAGCAACTGCGCGTTGGCATCGAACTCATCCATCTGGCTCTGGTCCTGCTCCGCCAGCTTGATGGCGCGCCGCTCATCCAGCGCCTGCATGGCTTCCTCGCCCGCACTTTCTTCCAGTGCCGCACCTTGGGTGTCCAGGGGCGCAGCGGCCTTCATGCGGATGGCCAGCATGTGGGTGGCGATCAAGCGGCGTGTGAAGTTGCCACGGTCTTCGCCATCCCAGTGGATGCTGTCCAGCTCCGTGTTCAGGGTACGGACCAGCTCAGGCAGCAGGGCGACGAGTTTCTGCCGCTCCTCGCTGGTGGTTTTGGGCTGCGTGCTCCAGATCAGCTGGTCCATGATGTCCAGTGTGTGGTTCCAGTGGCCCGCATGGCTGTCTTCGGTCATCCAGGCCAGAGCAATCACTTGCCGCCACTGCATGGCAAGGAAAGGCTTGAGAAAGGGCGCCAATGGCAAATGGGCCGGCAGGGCAGTAATGCGTGCATGCACGATCTCGTCGGCATGGGCCAGCGCTGCGTTGAGCTGTTCCTGGTTGTTTTCTTTCTGTGTGACGGGCTCAATGTGCACATCCACCTGCTGTTCGCACTCGAACAGGAATTCGGTGAACTCCGCCAGCAGCACGGTAAAGAGTGCCAAGTCGTCATCAAACTCGTGCAACACCCGCTGAACGGTGCCTTCAATCCGCAGGTAGAGAGGATCCTGTTCGCCTTTTTCAGGTGTCCAAGTGACAGAGGCTGACGCCAAGGTGTCCACCAGTTTGCGGGCCGGGTGTTCAGTGCTCAAGAAGAAGTCGCGGTCCATCATGGCTGCGCGCAGCACCGGAATCTGCAGGCGCCCGATGATGACTTTGAGCTCTGCCGGAATAGCCCCATCCGCAAACACGTAGTCAAACACCTCGGCCAGTGCATCCACGGTGCCGCGGTCCAGCTCCTGGGCGTCCTGAAAAGCGGGTTGGGCCCGGAGTTGGCGCAACACGTTGCGGTGCGGAGCTGGTTCGCCTTCTGGCTGGTCGTCCTGCAAAAACTGGAACTGCGAGCCACGTCCTGCACCTGCTTGCATGGCGCCCAGGTATTGCAGCAAAGCGGGGTCCGCCGGAATGGCGATGCTCGAACCATGACCCGGTGCATCGCCGTCCTCGCCGGACATTTCAAACCCTTCCGAGCCGGCCGCAGGGGAGCGGCCTACACCCAAGCGCTGCAGGAAGTTGCGTACTTGTTGAACGATCTGCTGCCCTGTGGGCGCCAACGCGGCCCAAGCGGGGCGGTTGCCGGAATTTGGAGGCGCAACGGCCCCAGCTCCGGACCCGGCCGATGGTCCGGCTGCGACTGGGCTGCCGTTTTCTTGTGTTCCGGTCGGAGTTGCCTGATGGGCCGCTCCCAAGGGTGCGGGCGCAGACAAAGGGGCGAAATTGGAAGGTGAACTTGGCGCCTTGCGGATGCGGTGCACGGTGGTGGCTTGCACACCCGCCTGGGTCAGCATGGAATTCAGGTCGGCGTACAGCGGCTCGAGGTCGATGAAGTGACCGGGCTCCAGCGCGTCAACAAGATGTTCCGTGACTTGGGGATCCAACTCGCTCTTCTCCCATCCCAGCATGAATCCCTTGAGCAGTACCAGGGGGCGGAACGGGTTCTCGGACAAGGACACGGTTTCATTCCCGACCAGGGCAGCCAGCTTGGTGCTCAGCGCGGTCAAAAGGGGTTCAAACCGGTTGTTAAAGCGCTGAGCCACCCGGTCCAGCAACAAGATGCGGTGGACTTCATCCACATCAATGAGGCTGAGCGACATGCCGTCCAGAGTTTGACCTTGCGCCTGCACTGGGGCGGAAAGCTGGGACATGCCCGGCCACACCTGGGATATGTCTTCATGCAAGGACCGTTGCAACTCAAGGCGGTAGTTCTTGAGGAAGCGATCGGATTGGCGGTCCAGCAGCATGGAAGCAGCGCGCAAGTTCTGCCCGTGCATCATGGGCACTTTGCCATCCGCCAGATCCAGCAGATGTCCGCGCAGATGCTTGATTTGCTCCGCGTCGCGTTCTTCAAAATATCCCAGCGTTTTGCCGACCATGGCGCGCACCAGACGTTGCGCCCGGGCGCGTGTCTCGGGCGTGCTGTTGCCGGTATGTAATGACTGGAAGGCGCTCATGGACCAACGTTGGCGCGGGGGTAACGGAACCGACCCCCACGCACATTTATCTGGGTTTTGTCTGAGTGGGAATGATCGCACGGACCTGCCGTGTAGGGCAGGGGGCGGCCGGCGGTTTGAGGTCCTCCGGCCTTGCCGGACCACGATTTCTGGTAACCAGTTGTAATTGCTTACCGCTTTGCGGAAAAGCTCAGCTGGCGGGGAACCAGGTCAGCGCATCTCCATCTTTCCAGGCAGGCATTTTGTGCATGCAGCGGGCAAAGGTTTCAGACGCCTCAAAGGCCTGCAACCAGCCTTGAAGGGCGCTCCAAGGTTGCGCGGAAAACCAAACTGCATCGGTATGTGCGAATTGCCGCACGAAGGGAGCAATGGCAGCATCTGCCAAGCCCCAATGCGGTCCATGCAAGAAATCCTGCACGCTAAGTACCTCATTGATTGCTATTAAAAATATAGCGCCTTGCGCACGATTTTCATGCCCGTCAGGCAGATTGAAACGATGCGGGTATTTGTAGCGGTCAAGGTGTGGTTTGAACTCCCCATCGCAACGGGCGATGAGATTCAGGCTGCGCGCCAGTGCGTCCTCTGTGGCGGGCAGCCACATCAAAGGGTCATGGTCACGCAATACTTTGAGCATGATGTTCAGGCTCTGGTCTATGACTTCACCCCCTGCCAACACCATGACCGGTACGGTGCCCTTAGGGGACGCGGCCAGCAGGGCTGCAGGCTTGTCCTTGAGTACCACTTCCCGCAACTGGACGCGCGTGCCGCTGGCCAACAGGGCCAAGCGAGCGCGCATGGCGTAGGGGCAGCGGCGGAAAGAATATAGAACCGGCTCAGTCATGGCTTCATGCCGGCAGCGTCAGTCCGCGTGGGGCATGACGGCGCCGATATGCACCTGTTGCCGTGCCTTGGCCAGTTCCCATTGGCGCTGGCGTTCGCGTGCGCTGGCCTTTTGCGTGTCGGTGGTGTGCCCGTGGCAGCGGGGGCAGCTGACACCGGCTTCATACAGCGGGGAATCGGTGGCACCTGCCTCCAGAGGGTAGCGGCACGAACGGCACAGGCCATGCGGCCCCGGAACCAGCCCATGTCCTACCGAGACGCGCTCGTCAAACACAAAGCACTCGCCTTGCCAGAGGCTTTGTTCCGGGGGAATGGTTTCAAGGTACTTGAGGATGCCACCCTCGAGGTGATAGACCTCGTCATAGCCTTGCTCGCGCATGTAGGCGGTGGACTTTTCGCAGCGGATACCGCCCGTGCAAAACATGGCCACTTTGGGCTTCTTGCCGGAGCGCCCCAGCAGCTCGGATTGCTCGACCCACGCGGGCAATTCTGCAAAGCTCTTGATGCGGGGATCAATGGCGCCCGTAAAGGTGCCGATCTCCACCTCGTAGTCGTTGCGGGTGTCCACGACCACGACATCGGGGTCGGAGATCAAGGCGTTCCA
This sequence comes from Curvibacter sp. Hmag1.1, assembly GCF_059769165.1. NCBI lineage: Bacteria > Pseudomonadati > Pseudomonadota > Betaproteobacteria > Burkholderiales > Comamonadaceae > Curvibacter > Curvibacter sp. Hmag1.1. The sequence continues at coordinate 478,715 of NZ_JBMBGX010000002.1, read as the reverse complement.
GTCTTCCGGCTTGACATAGGTGCCGGCCATTTTGGTGGGGCTGATGCCGGGCACCTGCATGGTGACAATCTCTTTTTTCAAGCGCACTTTCATCCGGTAGAAGGGGGCTTTTTCAGAGAAAGATTCTTTGTGCTGAAGATCGGCCAGCAGTGGGTCCGCACGCAGGTAAGCCAAGACGGCATGGACATCGTCCGGCATGCCTGCAATCGTGCTGTTGATGCCTTCACGGGCCAGCAGAATCATGCCTTTGACCTTGCGGCTTTCACAAAACGCCAGCAGGGCCGCCTTGCGCTCGGCGTAGTCTGGCAGGTCAACAAACTTGTAAAAAGCGGCGGTCAGGTAAACGGGTTGGGACATGTCGTCATTGTGCCTTCAGAGGCGATCTCACCATAACAAAAGCCGCCGGACTGGGGAGTGCCGGCGGCTTGATTTCAGGCTGGGGGGCAAGCCCTCCGGACTTGAGAATCAGCTGAAAAAGCTCTTCAAACGATCGGTCCAGCTGTCACCGGACGGCGAGTGTTTGCTGCCGCCTTTTTTGAACGATTCATCCAGCTCCTTGAGCAGCTTGCGCTGATGCTCCGTGAGCTTGACCGGTGTTTCCACGGTGATGTGGCAATAGAGGTCGCCGGGGTAGCTGGAGTGCACACCCTTGATACCCTTGCCGCGCAGTCGGAACTGCTTGCCGGTCTGGGTGCCTTCGGGGATGTCGATCGCTGCTTTGCCCGCCAGCGTCGGCACATCGATTTCGCCACCCAAAGCAGCGGTGATGAAGCTGATGGGCACCGAGCAATGGATGTCATCGCCATCGCGCTCAAAAATGTCGTGCTTCTTGAGCCGGATCTCGATGTACAGGTCGCCGGGCGGGCCACCATTGGTGCCGGGTTCGCCGTTGCCCGCGCTGCGGATGCGCATGCCGCCGTCGATACCCGCCGGGATTTTGACTTCCAGGGTTTTCTGGCGCTTGATCTTGCCCTGGCCACTGCATGCATTGCAGGGGTCGGGGATGACCTTGCCGTTTCCACGGCAGGTGGGGCAGGTCTGCTGCACGCTGAAGAAGCCTTGGCGCATCTGCACGGAGCCGGCACCGTTGCAGGTGCCACAGGTCTTGACCTGGGTGCCGGGCTTGGCGCCGGTGCCTTTGCAGGTGTCGCAGTTGTCCCAGCTGGGGATGCGGATTTGGGCGTCTTTGCCGCGTGCCGCTTCTTCCAGCGTGACTTCCATGGCATAGCTCAAGTCGCTGCCACGGTAGACCTGACGTCCACCCCTTGCACCGCCGCGCTGCTGGCCGAACATGTCGCCGAAGATGTCTCCGAAGGCTTCAGCAAAACCGCCATAGCCCTCACCGCCGCCGCCACCCCGGTTGGGATCCACGCCGGCGTGGCCATACTGGTCATAGGCTGCGCGCTTCTGGGCGTCAGAGAGCATCTCGTAGGCCTCTTTGGCCTCTTTGAATTTCTCTTCAGCGGCTTTGGCGGCATCGCCCTGATTGCGGTCAGGGTGGTGTTTCATCGCCAGTTTGCGATAGGCCTTTTTGATCTCTTCTTCCGTGGCAGTCTTTCCGACGCCCAGAATTTCGTAATAGTCGCGTTTGGCCATGTGTCTCTTTTGCCTGGTTACAACAGAAAAGCCGCGTTGAACCCCGATTGGCGTTCAACGCGGCATCTTTGTGCTGCGCTAATGTGCCAGCTTAGCCTTTTTTCACTTCTTTGACTTCAGCGTCCACGATGTTGTCATCGTCCGCCGGTTTGGATCCCTGTGCGCTTTGTTCCGCGGCAGCAGGCTGCTCACCGCCTTCAGCGGCTTGCTTGGCTTGCATGTCAGCGTACATCTTCTCGCCCAGCTTCTGGCTTGCTGCCATCAGCGCTTCGCTTTTGGCTTTGATGGCGTCCTTGTCGTCGGACTTCAGGCTGTCTTCCACGTCCTTGATGGCCGCTTCGATCTTTTCCTTCTCGCCGGCGTCAAGCTTGTCGCCGTATTCGCCCAGGCTCTTCTTCACGCTGTGGGCGTTGGCTTCAGCTTCGTTACGGGCTTGTACCAGTTCAAGCTTCTTCTTGTCGTCAGCGGCGTTCAGCTCGGCGTCCTTCACCATTTGCTGAATTTCTTCTTCCGACAAGCCGGAGTTGGCCTTGATGGTGATCTTGTTTTCCTTGCCGGTGCCCTTGTCCTTGGCGCCCACGTGCAAGATGCCGTTGGCGTCAATGTCAAAAGACACTTCGATCTGGGGAGTGCCCCGTGCTGCGGGTGGGATGCCTTCGAGGTTGAATTCGCCCAGCATCTTGTTCACCGCCGCGATTTCGCGCTCACCCTGGAACACCTTGATGGTCACGGCAGGCTGGTTGTCTTCTGCTGTCGAGAAGGTTTGCGCGAACTTGGTCGGGATGGTGGTGTTCTTGGTGATCATCTTGGTCATGACACCGCCCAGGGTTTCGATACCCAGGGACAGGGGAGTCACGTCCAACAGCAGCACGTCCTTGCGGTCGCCAGACAAAACTTGACCCTGGATGGCAGCACCCACAGCCACGGCTTCATCCGGGTTCACGTCCTTGCGAGGCTCTTTGCCAAACAATTCCTTGACCTTTTCTTGTACCTTGGGCATGCGGGTCATGCCGCCGACCAGAATCACGTCGTGGATGTCGGATGCAGATACGCCAGCGTCCTTCAGGGCGGTGCGGATAGGCGCAATGGTGCGCTCGATCAGCTCTTCCACCAGGGACTCCAGCTTGGCGCGGGTCAGCTTGATGTTCAGGTGCTTGGGACCGGACGCATCTGCGGTGATGTAGGGCAGGTTGATGTCGGTTTGCGAGCTGCTGGAGAGTTCGATCTTGGCCTTTTCAGCGGCTTCCTTCAGGCGTTGCAGGGCCAGCACGTCCTTGGACAGGTCGACGCCTTGTTCTTTCTTGAACTCGGTGATGATGAAGTCGATCACGCGCTGGTCAAAGTCTTCACCGCCCAGGAAGGTGTCGCCGTTGGTGGACAACACTTCGAACTGCTTTTCACCATCGACGTCTGCGATTTCGATGATGGACACGTCAAACGTGCCGCCACCCAAGTCGTACACGGCGATCTTGCGGTCGCCCTTTTCATTCTTGTCCATACCGAATGCCAATGCAGCCGCGGTAGGCTCGTTGATGATGCGCTTGACGTCCAGACCGGCAATGCGGCCAGCATCCTTGGTGGCTTGGCGCTGTGCGTCGTTGAAGTACGCAGGCACAGTGATCACGGCCTCGGTGACTTCTTCGCCGAGGTAGTCTTCGGCGGTCTTCTTCATCTTGCGCAGCACGTCAGCGCTGACTTGCTGGGGCGCCAGCTTGTTGCCACGTACTTCCACCCATGCGTCGCCGTTATCGGCAGCGGCAATGGTGTAGGGCATCAGGTCGATGTCTTTCTGGACTTCTTTTTCAGTGAACTTGCGGCCGATCAGGCGCTTCACCGCGTACAGGGTATTTTTGGGGTTGGTCACGGCCTGGCGCTTGGCGGATGCGCCCACCAATACTTCACCGTCTTCCTGGTACGCAATGATGGACGGGGTGGTACGTGCGCCTTCGGCGTTTTCGATCACTTTGGGCGTGTTGCCTTCCATCACAGCGACGCAGCTGTTGGTGGTTCCCAAGTCAATGCCGATGATTCTTCCCATGGTGTACTCCTAAAACTCTAAAAATTCAGATGTGGATAAGGTGTGGGCTACTCAAAACGTTTCAAGGGCCCACAAGCTCAAAAAATACGATCAATCCGGTCAGCTGGTTGTGCGCTGTCGCACTTACTTGGGTGCAGACACGGTGACCAAGGCCGGGCGCAACACGCGGTCGGCGATGGAATATCCCTTTTGCAGCACATTGACCACGGTGTTGGCTTCCTGCTCGGAAGGCACCACGCTGATAGCCTGGTGCTGATGCGGGTCGAACTTGGTGCCGGCAGCTGGTGCAATGGCGATCACTTTGTTGCGCTCAAGAGCCGCGACCAATTGGCGCAGGGTGGCTTGGGCGCCTTCGCGGATCTGCTCGGGGCTAGCGTCTTTGATTACCAGACCGGCTTCCAGGCTGTCAGCCACGGGCAGCATGCTCTCAGCAAAGCTTTCCACGGCAAACTTGCGGGCTTTGGAGATTTCGTCCTCTGCGCGGCGGCGGGCGTTTTCGGCTTCGGCTTTGGCGCGCAAGAACTGGTCGGCCAGTTCGGCGCTCTTGGCTTTCAGGGTAGCCAGCTCAGCCTGCGCGGCGGTCAGCGCGTCGACTTCGTTGGCAGCCGCAGCCGCCAGAATTTCTTCGGGGCTTTGGGGGGCGTCTGTGGCCGGGGTGCTGGGGGTGCTTGGGGTATCTGACATACGGTTCAATCCGGTTGAATGCGATTGCGCCCTAAATGGCGACGCATAACCATGTTTTCAAGGGGGTCTAGCCGGATATCTTTGCGATATCCGGTCAAATTCACTGAAGCAGGCAGAAGTTGGCGGGATTAGCCGCGAACGCCCAGCAACTCCACATCGAATTTCAGGGTGGCATTGGGAGGGATCACGCCACCTGCGCCCCGGGAGCCGTAGCCCAATGCTGCGGGGATGATCAGGGTGCGGGCACCGCCGACCTTCATGCCGGCCACGCCTTCGTCCCAACCGCGGATCACCATGCCGGCGCCCAGGTGGAACACGAACGGATCGTTGCGGTCTTTGCTGGAGTCGAACTTGGCACCTTGAACGCCATCGTTGTACAGCCAACCGGTGTAGTGCACGGTCACGCTTTGGCCTTTTTTAGCTTCGTCGCCGGTACCTTCAATCGTGTCTTCAAACTGGAGTCCGCTGGCAGTAGTAGGCATAGTCACATCCTTTTGCTATAAAAATAGGAGCTGGCCGCGCATGCGCGATGGGCGCCGGCGGCCGGAAAAACCCTAAATTATGCCCCACGCAAAAAAAAGACAGGCATAGCCTGTCCTGTGGTGCACAGGCCGCGATGCGGCCGGGCGGGGTTTATTTGGTCTTTTTGGCTTGTGCGGTCGACCACTTCACGGCAAACGCCTGCAGGTCGCCCAAACGCTTGAGCAAGTCAGCGCCTGCGGCGGTGACCACGTAGCCATCGGAGCCGTGGGTGAGGAGGCCTGCTTCGCGCAGTTCCTTGATACGGGTGTTCAGGGTGTTGGGGGTGATGCCGCCAACGCTGTCCTGCAAAAGGCGGAAGGTCTGGGCATGGCCGTCGCGCAAGGCCCACAAAACGCGTATCGCATAACGGGATTCCAGCAATTCCAACAGTTGTCCCACTGCGACCGTTTCTTTTGCACTCATTACCTTGCCCTTTGTTGTTGGTACTTTTGGTTCCGTCGGTTCGGCGGCGTCGGGCCACCAAATCGAAATCGAGGGGAAACTATAGCGCAGTTTTTCGGCTGCTACAAGTTTCATAGCTGTTAACGCATGTAAACAGGGCGTCACCCCTACAAATTGCCGAAGTGGCGTTTATGTCGTGTCTGTACTTGTCACTCATCGACTCGGGTGCTATGGTTGCCGGTTAGCATCGCGTGATCGACTTTTCCGGAGGCAGCCGCACCATGACTTTCAACTTTGAACAGGTTCACAACTACTACGAGCGGCTGGTGTTTGAAGAGGTGGTGCAGCGTGCAGCCCTGTACCCGGAGTTCACCAATGACATGCTGGCCGACGTGTCTTGTGTTGCCTTGAACCGCCTGCCGGCCCGATATGTCCGTCACGATGTGGACATGATGTTCTACCTGACTGAACAGGAGCGCCAGGCGATCGAGCTGTCCCTCGAAGAAGTGCTTTCTTTTGCGTTTCGCTTCGTGGGCGAGCGCAGCGCCAAGACGGCACCTGAGGCGTAAATTCCGAGGGCAAGGCTGGCGCCTTGCCCTCATCCTAGAAAGTCGCCAGCACTTTTTGCAGCAGCGCGGCGCTCACCGAGGGTAACTGGCCGAACCAAGCCTCAAAGGCCGGGCGTGCCTGGTGCAAAAGCATCCCCAAGCCACTCACCGTGGGGTTACCTCTCGCAGCAGCGGCTGCCAGCAGCGGGGTCTCCAGCGGCACATACACAATGTCTGATACGAGCGCAGACTCGGGCAAAGCGTCCAAACGCAGGTCCAGCGCCGGTTGACCATGCATGCCCTGGTTGGTGGTGTTCACCAACAGGGCTGTACCGGCCAAAGCATCGTGTCGTTCAGACCACGGTACGGCTGCCACGCGGGGGCCGAACTCTTGTGCCATGTCCACCGCTTTGTGGTCGCTGCGGTTGGTCAGGCGAATGACCGGCACACCTTCATCCAGCAGGCCGACGATCACGGCGCGTGCAGCACCACCGGCGCCCACCACGCAAGCGGGCCCATCAGCCGGCTTCCAACTGCTGCCGGCCTCGTACAGACTCTGGATAAAGCCAAACGCGTCGGTGTTACGCCCGCTCAAGCTGCCGTCCGCGTTCACCACGATGGTGTTTACCGCTCCGATTCGCTGCCCCAAAGCATCCACGTGGTCGACGATGTTCATCGCGTCCACTTTGTGGGGGATGGTCAGGTTGCATCCCGCAATACCGAGAACGGGCAGGGCGCGTAGGGCTTGCTCCAGCTTCTCGGGTTGCACGGGCAGGAGCACGTAGGCACCGCGCAGGCCGTGTTCAGCGATCCAGTGGCTGTGAATGACGGGTGAGCGGGAGTGGGCCACAGGCCAGCCCATGACACCGGCAAGCCGGTACGGTTGATCGTTAGCCATAACAGGTCGGATAAACGGGAAGTGAAATCGGTACTATCAAAAAAATAGCGCCCCGCGCACATCGCATGTGGGCTGGGGCGCTAAATGGCTTGAAAGCCGCAGAGCTTTACAGCGTGTCGGTGAAGCTGCGCAGCTTGTCCGAACGACTGGGGTGCTTGAGCTTGCGCAGCGCCTTGGCTTCGATCTGGCGGATGCGCTCGCGGGTCACGTCGAACTGCTTGCCCACTTCTTCCAGGGTGTGGTCGGATGTCATTTCAATACCGAAACGCATGCGCAGCACTTTGGCTTCACGCGGGGTGAGACTGTCCAGAATGTCCTTGACCACATCGCGCAGGCCGGCTTGCATCGCAGCTTCCATGGGCGCGGTGTTGGCGCTGTCTTCGATGAAGTCGCCCAAGTGGCTGTCGTCGTCGTCACCGATCGGCGTTTCCATGGAAATCGGCTCTTTGGCGATCTTCATGATCTTGCGAATCTTGTCTTCCGGGATCTCCATCTTCTCAGCCAAGACAGACGCATCGGGTTCGAAACCGAACTCCTGCAAGTGCTGGCGACTGATTCGGTTCATCTTGTTGATGGTTTCGATCATGTGCACCGGAATGCGGATGGTGCGCGCCTGGTCCGCAATAGAGCGGGTGATGGCCTGACGGATCCACCAAGTGGCATAAGTCGAGAACTTGTAGCCGCGGCGGTATTCGAATTTGTCCACTGCCTTCATCAAACCGATGTTGCCTTCCTGGATCAAGTCCAGGAACTGCAGACCGCGGTTGGTGTACTTCTTGGCAATCGAAATCACCAAACGCAAGTTGGCCTCGATCATTTCCTTCTTGGCTGCGCGGGAAGCGTATTCGCCTTCGTTCATGCGCTTGTTGATGTCTTTGAGCTGGTCCAAAGGCACCACCACTTGCGCTTGCAGGTCGATCAGCTTTTGCTGCAGGTCCTGTACCGGTGGAATATTGCGGCCCATGACGGCTGCCCAAGACTTTCCGGACGCTGCCTGCTTCTCGATCCACTTCAGGTTCAAGAGGTTGGATGCCACCTTGTTGCCGGCCTTGTCGCGGCCGCTGAAGTCGGCAATGAAGTTTTCCTGCGGGTAACCGCACTTGTCCACGATGATGCGGCGCAGTTCGCGTTCCTTCTTGCGCACGTCATCCACCTGGGCGCGCACCATGTCGCACAGCTTTTCAATCGCCTTGGCGGTGAAGCGGATGGTCATCAGCTCGTCGCTCAGGGCCTTTTGTGCTTTCACGTAGGCTGGAGTGCCGTAGCCTTCCTTGTCGTAGACCTTGTGCACCTTCTCAAAGAGCTCGCGCATCTTGTCGAAGCGCTCGAGCGCCTGCTTCTTCAGCTCTTCCAGCTTCTTGGTCAGCGCCTTGGAGCCGCCCTTGCCGTCGTCATCGTCGGCTTCGTCGAATTCGTCGAAGTCTTCTTCGGCCACATAGTCGTCGGCTTCGTTGGGGTTGGAAAAACCGTCCACGATGGTGGTGATGACGACCTTGCCTTCTCGGATTTCCTCGCCCAGGCGCAGGATCTCGGCGATGGTGGCGGGCGATGCGGAGATCGCCTCCATCATGTCCATCAAGCCGCCTTCGATGCGCTTGGCAATTTCAATTTCGCCTTCGCGGGTCAGCAGTTCCACGGTACCCATTTCGCGCATGTACATGCGCACGGGGTCGGTAGTGCGGCCGAATTCCGAGTCCACGGTGGACAGAGCAGCTTCGGCTTCTTCTTCTGCTTCTTCCACTGTTGCGGCGGTGGAGACGTTGTTGTTCAGCAGCAGGGTTTCCGCATCCGGGGTCTGCTCGTACACCGCCACGCCCATGTCGTTCAACATGGAGATCACGACTTCCAGGGTTTCGGCATCCACCAACTTGTCGGGCAAGTGGTCGGAGATTTCGCCGTGGGTCAGGTAGCCACGGGTCTTGCCCAAGGTAATCAGGGCCTTCAGGCGCGCACGGCGCTTGGCCATGTCTTCTTCGGACAAGACGGTCTCGTCCAGACCGAATTCCTTCATCAAGGCGCGTTCTTTCGCCTTGCTGATCTTCATCCGCAGGGGCTTGACCTTTTCGCCGGGCGCCGCTGCGGGTTCAGGCTCACCCACCAAATCCGCTTCAATATCCGACATGTCCATGTCGTCACCGCTGGGCTCGGCAGCCGCTGCCTTGGGCTTGCGGCCGCGCTTGGCGCCGGTAGTGGCTTTGGCAGGAGCGGCAGATTCGTCTGCGGCTGCTTTGGCCGGCCGGCCGGCTTTCTTTTTGGCGGGCGCTTCTGCTGCGGCGAGCAGCGCGTCTGCGGCTTCTTTCAATTGGGCGGCTTTGGATTTCGGTGCGGTCACTGCGGGAGCTTTCTTTTCGGTTTTGGCGGCGGCCTTGCTGGCAGACTGAACAGGCTTGGCGGATTTTGAAGCGGGCATGCAGAAACCTCAGGTCAACAAAAAACTAACAAACGACAGGACAGGTGCCGGCTACGTTACGCACAAGATGCGAAGTAGTGGCAAGGCAGGGAATCAGATTCCCCGTTGGCAAGATGGGAGGGCGATCATTTGGAGTGCAGTCCTTGCGGTAAGGTGGCCGTTTGTGAGTGGAGTTTCACGGTGGCCTGGCCCGGAGGTGCTGCTGTCGCTCTTGCCGAAACAATCTGACATTATAGTTGTGATTCAAAAATAAAGAGTCGTTGGATGAAAAACAGATGGACCCAATGCCTACGCGGCGCCTTGTTGGCCTGCCTGGTGGGCGTGGCCGGTTGGGTGCAATCTGCAGGTCCGCCGGTGGAGCTGACGGCGCTCACCGAGCAATTGCCGCCACTGAATATGGAAGTGGACGGCAAGGTCACGGGTTTTTCCAGTGAGTTGCTGGACATGATTGCAGCGGACGCCGGCATAACCGTTCGCAAGCAAGCCCTACCATGGGCTCGTGCCTATGACCGTGCCCTGCGGCAGAGTGACACTCTTATCTACTCCATGGTCCGCACACCCGAACGGGAGAGTTTGTTCCGGTGGGTGGGGCCCATCAGTCCGCGCCGCATCGTGCTGTACCGCTGGGCAGACCGCAGTGACATCGTGCTCAAAACATTGGATGATGCGCGGCCCTACCGGATTGGCTCCACCCTTGAGTCTGCGGCCACCAAGTTGCTGGAAAAGCAGGGTTTTGCGCCCATTCCCGCCACGGATGCGGCCGGCGGTGGATTGGAACTGGGCGTGAATGACGAGGCGAACATGCGCAAGTTCATTGCCAAACGGTTTGATTTGCTGGTGTCGCTGGACTGGGCTGCGGCGCACAACGCCAAAAACGCCGGCATGGACCCCGCCTTGCTGGTACCTGCGTTGGTGCTGGATGATTCGGCTGCCTATTGGTTCGGTTTGAATCCCGGTATTTCGCCGGAGATTGCCAAGCGCCTGGATCAGGCCTTGCTCAAGTCCAAGGCGGACGGGCGCTACAACCAGCTGCGCCAGAAATACCTGCCGAAAAACACCCGCTAGCGCTGCCTAGCTGTCCGCAGCGGTGGGTTGCAGTAGCTTGACCAGTTCCTTTTTGCGGTCCATGAGCACCCGCAACTGCCCCAGATTGACCGGGTCGGTGGCGAGGGTCCGCATCTGGGCATCCAGGCGGTCCAGCAGCATGCGGTTGAGCAGGTCACGCAACTCGGGGCCGGACTCACTCAGGGGCTCCGAGGCCAGCACGGGGCCGGCGGTGAGGCGCTGCACCAGGTCTTCGGCCGGGTGCCCCACGATTTCTTCTTTCAAGGTACCGCGCGACACCGGCCCGTGCTCATGCAACTGGCTTTCCAGCCAAGTGAAAAGCTCGCCATGGGGTGCCGGCAGCTCGCAGAGCAGGCCGTGGTCTTCGCTGGAAAGAATGTCCCACAACTCGCTGTGGTTGAGCAGAATGCGGGCGGCCAGGTCCGGCCGGCTGTCCAGCTTGGCCAGCGGGCCAGCGGGGCGCGCTTCGCGGTTGCCGAACTTGCTCCCTTTACCGGACCACTTGCCTTCCCATTTACCGTCGCCCTTGCCACGGGGTGTCCAGCCTTCTTTTTTCCACTCGGTTTTCTTTTTCCATTCGTCCTGCGGAATCCAGGGCTCTGAGAACTCTGCCGGCTCTTCATAAGCAAAGTGCTCGCCGTCCGGGTCGAACTCCGCTGCGGGGGCGGCTTCGCGTTTGCGCCGTGGCGCTTCCGCAGGCGCGGGCTTGGCTGTACCGTGGGCCCACAGCGTACCCAGCTCGGTGCTGCCCAGTTGTACCAGTTGGGCGATCTCACTTAGCAACTGGAGCTTGAGGGCGCCATCAGGCAGCTGGTTCCACAGAGGCTTGGCGTTGCTGGCCATACGGGCCCGGCCTTCGGCAGTGCTCAGATCGCAGGCGTCCTGAGCCGACTCCACGAGAAATCGGCTCAGCGGCGTAGCCTTGGCCACATAGTCAGCAAAGGCCTCTTTGCCGTAGGCGCGGATGAAGCTGTCCGGGTCGTGCTCGGCAGGCAGGAACAAAAACTTGATGCTGCGCACATCGGACGCAAAGGGCAGCGCGCCATCCAGCGCCTTGCGGGCAGCGCGTCGACCTGCGGCGTCTCCATCAAAGCTGAACACCACAGCGTCTGTGAAGCGAAACAGCTTTTGCACATGGTCGTTGGTGCACGCCGTGCCCAGCGTTGCCACGGCATTCGGAAAGCCCAGTTGGGCCAGCGCCACCACGTCCATGTAGCCCTCGGTCACCAGCACATAGCCGTGCTCGCGCAAGGAGCTGCGTGCTTCAAACAAACCGTAGAGCTCACGCCCTTTGCTGAAGACCGGGGTCTCGGGGGAGTTGAGGTACTTGGGCTTTTCATCGCCCAGCACGCGCCCGCCAAAGCCTATGCACTCGCCCTTGATGTTGCGTATGGGGAACATCACGCGGTCCCGGAAGCGGTCGTAGCGTTTCTCGTCGGCACCGTTTTCCGCTTCGTGAAGGATGACCAGGCCGCTTTCCACCAACAGCGGGTCGGTGTACTCGGGGAAGATGCTCGCCAGATTGCGCCAGCCTTCGGGGGCATAGCCCAGCCCGAACTGCTTGGCCACTTCGCCGGAAAGGCCGCGGCCCTTGAAATACTCAATCGCCCTGGGCGACTCCTTGAGGCCACGTTTGTAGGCGTCACAGGCTTTTTCCAGCACGCTGGTCAGGGTGTTCTGCTTCTCGCGCTGGGCCTGGGCGCGGGCGCGGTCCTGGGGGCTGCCTTCTTCTTCGGGCACCACCATGCCGAATTGGCCGGCGAGGTCTTTGACCGCTTCGATGAAGGTCATGCCGGCGTGGTCCATCAGGAAGCCGATGGCATTGCCGTTCTTGCCGCAACCGAAGCAGTGGTAGAACTGTTTGGCCGGGCTCACCGTGAACGAGGGTGACTTTTCCCCGTGAAACGGGCACAGGCCCATGAAGTTGGCACCGCCCTTTTTGAGCTGTACATAGCGGCCCACGATCTCCACCACGTCTGCACGCGCGAGCAGTTCCTGGATGAAGCTTTGGGGGATGGCCATGGAGCGATTGTAGGGAGGTACGCAATGTCGGCGCCTCGTCCCGGGTGTGTTAGACCGACGTTTTTGCTATCAATTCAGAAGCTGCTCGCGCATATTCCACGAGCGCCAGAGCCTGATTTCATAGGGGATTGAAGGCTCAGTCACCCAACACAATTCCTTCACGCCTCGGGTCGGCCCCGCCGAAATAGCCCTCGGCGGTGCGTTCAATAGCCTGCAGGCCGCTGGGCATGGGCACCTCCAGCACCGTGTGGCCGCGGGTTTTCAGGGCTTGCACCGTGGCGGCATCAAAGCGGCCTGCCTCCAGCAGGGTGGGGCCGTTGAGCGAGCCGAAGTTGGGCAGGTCTATGGCCTGCTGGGCGTTCAGGCCCCAATGGAGCTTGGCATACAAGGTTTTGGCTGTGAAGTGGATGATGAGCGCGCCGCCCGGGCTGCCGCCGCTCATCAGCAGCTTGCCGCTGGCTTTGTCGAACACCAAGGTGGGCGACATGCTGGAGCGTGGCCGCTTGCCCGGCTCTACCCGGTTCGCCACGGGCCGGCCGTCGGTACCTGTGGGGCTGAAACTGAAGTCGGTTAGCTGGTTGTTGAGCAGGAACCCGCCGGCAAGACCTACCCGGCGGTTGACCATCTGGCGAGAACCCCAAGCATCTTCAATCGTGGTGGTCATGGCCACGGCGTTGCCGTAAGCATCCACCACCGAGATGTGCGATGTGCCGTATTCGATCTGGTCCGGCATGGGGGCGTAGCTCAGCGGGGTACCCGCGGGCTGGCCGGGCAGAGCCATTTGCATGCTCTTGCCTTGCGGGCTGCTGTCGATCAGTGCAGCGCGGTTGCGCAGATAAGCGGGGTTCAGCAAGCTGGTCCAAGTGCCACCCGGAGCTTGCACAAAGGCGGGGTCGCCCAGGTACTGCGCACGATCGGCAAAGGCCAGGCGCGCAGCTTCGGTGTAGAGGTGCAGCCAATCCGCCGTGGGCAGCCCTTGGGCCAGTGGCAAGCTGGAGGCGGGGGTGCTGTCCAGCATGCGCAGGATCTGGCCGATCGCAATGGCGCCCGAGCTGGGTGGCGGCATGCCGCAGATACGCACCTCGCGCCCCGGCGCTGTGGCATTTGTTGCGCGGTAGTCAAAACACAGCGGTTCGCGCACCACCGGGCGGTAGCCGGCCAGGTCTTGTGTAGTCATGCTGCCCGGGTTGGAGGGGTGGCCTTGCACTTTGGTGGCGATGGCTTGGCCTACCTCGCCCTGCATCAGGGCAGACGGGCCGCGGTCCGCAATGCCTTGTAGCACCGCAGCCAGCTCCGGGTTGCGCAGCACATGCCCCGCAGGCCAGGGTTTGCCGGCCGCGTCATAGAAGTAGGCCGCGGCCACCGGGTCTTTTTTCAGATGCGGTTCCACAGCCAGCAAAGCCGCCATGCGCGGGCTGACCGCAAAGCCTTGCGTGGCCAGGGTGATGGCCGGCTGGAACAGGCTGGCCCAAGGCAGCTTGCCGTGTTGTGCGTGGGCCTGTGCCAGCATGGCTACTGCACCGGGCACGCCCACCGAGCGGCCGCCCACTACTGCGTCCGTGAACTTCAGCGGTTGACCCTTATCGTCCAGAAACAGGGCGGGCGTTGCGGCCGCGGGGGCGGTCTCTCGGCCATCGAAGGCCTGGGTGGTTTTGCCGTCGAAGTGCAGCAGGAACGCACCGCCCCCGATGCCACTGCTTTGTGGCTCCACCAGCGCCAGCACCATTTGCACGGCAATGGCCGCATCCACCGCGCTGCCGCCTGCGGCCAACACCTGGCGGCCCGCGTCGGTGGCCAAAGGGTTGGCGGCGGCAACCGCATAGTTGCGCGTGGCCCAGCCCGGCTTGGTGCTGCTGCCGGTAGCCGCTTCCGGCTGAGCCGACGGGGCGATGTAGTTCAGAGGGACAGGTGTCGGACCGGTTGCACAGGCGGCAAGCAGCGCGGCCGCTACCAGAGAGGCAAGCGTGCTGAGAGTTTGGTGGCGAGTGGGCATAGGGCCTCTGGCGGAGCAAGACAAGTTATTTGGCCTTGGGTACGCGACCCAGCAGGTAAAACTCCGGGTTGGGCAGCATGCCGGTCACATTGGCCATGCGGTTGGACAGGCCAAAGAAGGCGGTAATGCCTGCAATGTCCCAGATGTCTTCATCGTCAAAGCCATGCGCGTGCAGGGCGGTGAAGTCTGAGTCTTCCACGGCATGGCTCTCCAGACAGACCTTCATCGCAAAGTCCAGCATGGCGCGCTGGCGGGGCGTGATGTCGGCCTTGCGGTAGTTGACGGCGACCTGGTCGGCAACCAGCGGTTTCTTTTCATAAATTCGCAGGATGGCGCCGTGCGCCACCACGCAGTAGAGGCAGTGGTTGGCCGCGCTGGTGGTGGTGATGATCATCTCGCGCTCGCCCTTGGTGAGGCTGCTGCCCTCGCGCAGCATGAGGGCATCGTGGTAGGCAAAGAAGGCGCGCCATTCGGCAGGGCGTCGGGCGAAGGCCAGGAACACATTGGGGATGAAGCCGGACTTTTCCTGCACCTCCAGAATTTTGACCTTCAAGTCCTCAGGCAGGGTGTTGAGGTCGGGCAAGGGGTAGCGTGTGGAGGGGCTGGTCATGGGTCGTCCCGGGTCGGTTTTTGATTGTGGCTATGGCCATCATGCTTTTTATTGCTTTTACAGCAGCGTAGCGGCTCCGTACCATTCATCCTACTGCGGCAGGCGACTGTTCACCACCGCAGAAACCTTGAACCCGAACTCAGGAGTGAACCCTCATGAAACACCTCAAAACCAGTGCCGGCATCGTCATCAATGGAATGGGCTTGATCGTGCTCTTGTCGCACCTGGGACAGTGGCACGCGGGCTAACATGGGGCTTTTCCCTGAGAGCCCGCCATGAACGAACCAAACCAAGCCGTTGAGTCCAGCAACCCGGAAGCCTTTGCCCGTGGCTTGGCCACGCGGCGGGAGGTGATGGGGGATGCGTTTGTGGATGCTGCTTTTGCCGGGGCGAATGCCTTTACGGCACCGCTTCAAGAGCACATTACCCGTGCGGCATGGGGCGATGTGTGGCAACGCCCGGGGCTGGACCGCAAGACGCGCAGCCTCATTACCGTGGCCATGCTCACAGCACTAGGCAAGCAGAACGAACTCAAAGGCCATGTGCGCGGCGCACTGAACAACGGTGCCACGGTGGAAGAAATTCAGGAAGTGCTCTTGCACGCCACGGTGTACTGCGGTGTGCCTGCTGCAGTGGAGGCGTTCCGCTCCGCAAATGAAGTGGTGAGCGTGCAGAAATAAGCCGCGCCAGCCGTAGAAAGCTTTAGTCGTTGGACAGTAGCTCTGCGGGCTGAACGCCCAGCGAGTCGGCGAGTGCTACTAAAACCAGCAGGGTGGGGTTGGCAGAGCCGGATTCGATACGGCTCAGATAGGTACGGTAAATCCCGCATCGCTCCGACAGAATCTCCTGAGACAACTCAGCTTCCTGCCTTAACCCCTTGATACGTTGCCCGACGATGCGTTTGTAATTGATCTTATTTTTTGTCACCGACGCAGTGTCCGAGGAATGCGTTTTCTTGCAAACACATTCATTCGCACAAGCGACGACGGTGGGGGCGCGGGACATGGTGGAGGAGCAATTGCTTCCAAAGACACCATCGTCTTTCCCTCGTGCAAGCCCGTCAGTACGCTGGCGCGCCCCGTGGCTAAATAAAACCGAGCAACAAATCGCGCGCTGCGCCGGGCTCCGTCCTCTGGCAGATTTCCTCTTCGCAGAGGTTGAACACTTGCACATTCGGAGGCAAATGTTCAGAGATCAAATCGACATACCTGCTCAAACCGACGGAGACCGTCTTGGTCGCAGGAACCTCAATCGGTTCATGCAGCAGGGGTTCCATGCCGAATAGCTTGCTCATGTCGCGCAGCTTGCGCGCCGCCGTTTGCAGCGCGGTGTTATCCCCCTCCAGCATTTGCATCACATGCCCGTTGGCAAACAGTGTGATTCCGTACAAGTCCTCTCCATAACCCGATCCATACGCTGCCTGCACCACCGGGGGCAGGGCCATCCCATATTCATCCACCAACGAACCTTTGAAAATCCAACGGGCATATGCCATTCACGTGTACCTCATTCTTGTCTTTCGGAATAGCTATGAGGGCACTGTAGAAAACAGGGATCGTCACCGGAACACACTCATTCGTACACGCTTTGCCTTTGCCCAGGCAAGTGGGGGGGCACTGGTAGCCGGATTTTGGTGAAATGTGGCTCTGGCGCCTACAGAGCATGCGCGAGTAGCTACTTTTTTTGTAGCGTTTGTGCCATGCCCCAAGAGGCGGCGTGGGCTGCCATCAGCAGCTGTGTCCAGTCGCTCTGGTCCGCCTGCCAGAAACCCAGGCCACGTTCATGGGCGTGGGGCATGGAGGTCAATAGCCCCGCTGCACGTTGGGGTGCGCGTCGTGCCATGGCCAGCGCCACCAGGCAGCCTGCGGCGGGTTCCTCTTGCTCAGCGTCCCGCACCATGGTGCGGGCCAGAGTGCCCAGACTGCCGACCAACAGCGCCACATCACAACCCAGGGCCAGCCAGGCATCGCGTTGGGTATCCCAGGGGAAGGCGGGTACGCCGAGTTCCAGGGTCTTGGCCACTTGGTTCTGGATGGCAGCGCCCGGCGTACCCAGGCTGGCCATGGTGCCGCCCAGTTGCACTGCCAGAGCGTCTGCACTGCTGTGTGCCAAGCGCTGCAAGGCCCGTTTTAAGGGCGCAGCTGCAGTGGGCTTGTTGGCTTTGCGTTCGAGATGGTCTACGCAGTCCTGTACATAGCCTCGGGTGACAGCTAGCACCTGGCGGGTCATGAGCGCCATGGTGGTGTCCACCAGGTCTTGCTTGGTGCAGCCGAAATGCACAAAAGGCACCGCCGCCGGGTTAAACAGGCCCACGGTTTCGCGCAGGCTCTTTACCAAGGGCTGGGCCAGGCTGCCGGTGGCGGCGCTGTCGCGCACAATCTTCGGAGCGTCAAACAGCTCCACTTTGCAAGTGCCGACGATAGAGACGGCGGCCTCGGCAGGAATCAAACCTTGGTCGGCCTGGGCCTGCGCCAAAGCAGCTTCTACCCGCAGCATGGCCGCCACAAAGCGCTGTGCCCCGAAGGAATCCAGCACTTCGGGGGCATACAGAAAGTCGTCAAACACACTGCTCATGGCGGGCGGGCTCTTCTTGGTATCAGGCGCGAGCCTGGCGCAGGCGCATCTGGTTGGGCAGGGGGACCGAGCGGCGCAGCACATCTTCGCCCAGCCACAGGGCAGCGCGACGCGCGCGGGCAGCCACGGTTTCCAGCGGCATTTGCTGGTAGTCGTCGTTGAATACCTCAAAGCTGTAGTCACCGCGGTAGCCCAGCTGGTGCAGCTTGAGCACGAGTTCCGCCAGAGCCTCGCTGTGCACGCCTTCGCCGGGGAACACGCGGAAGGTGCGCGCCGTGGTGATGCGCTCCTCGACCGTTTTGATTTCGTTCCACATGAAGTCAGCCAGCTGCACCAGAAAGATCTTGCTGGGGTCCAGGATCTCCAGCTCGTCCAATGGGGTCTTGGTGGCAAACAGGTGGAAGGAGTCAAAGCCCAGACCCAAATTGGGCATGTCGGCTTGGCTAATGAGGTCCCACGCTTGGGGAAACTCATTCACGTTGCGGCCCCAGGACAGGGCCTCGAACGCGATTTTGATGTTCATCGGAATTGCCAGCATGGCCAGCTTGCGCAGGTCCTGCACCAGTTTGTCGGTGTCACCGGTGGCGTGGGTGGAGGTGCTGGAGCAGGCCAGCATGACGCGGCAGTCCAGGGCCGCGCACATCTCCATCATGCTTTTGGCGATGTCGACCTTGTAGTCATGCAGGTGGCCGGAGAGGCCCTCAAAGTCGCGCAGCACCTGAAAGCCGGTCACGCGCAGGCCGCTGTCCTTGACCTCTTGCACCGCGGCGCGCCAGCCCTCGGGGTGGCTTACCAGGTCACGGGCCAGCAGCATCACCTGGGTAAAGCCGGCCGCCTTCATGGCGTCCAGCTTGGCCTTCAGGGGCCCGGCCAGCGTGATGGTGTCCATCCCGAAGTCGTCAAATTTGCCTTCAAATTGGCTCATGGTGTTCAGCCCCGAGTGTGGTGAACCAGCTCAAACATGGCATTGCCCATGGTGGGGCGGGTGAGCGCGCCCTTGCTGTCTTGCGCCGGGTCTTTGCTGGGCACAAAGTCCACACCGCGCTGGCGCAAGGCTGCCACGGTAGCTTTCACATCCGGAGTGCCCAGGCCCACGCGCTGGAAGCACTCGTCGTCTTCCACATCCAACACACCGGGCTCCGGCTCGATGAGTTGGAGGTAAAAGGTCTTGCAAGGGCTTTGCAGAATGCGCCCCTTGGGCAGGATGCCGAAGCGGGTTTCTGGCTCCAGGGCGGTAAAGCCGAAGAGGGCGCTGTAAAACTCGGTCCAGTCGTCGCTGCGATCGTTGCCGATGTACTGCACCACGCCGAAGAAGTGCAGGCCGGTGATGGCCGGCGGGTTCTTGTCGACTGCGGGTACGGGCGTGAAGTCCACGTCGTAAATCGAGAATTCGCGGTGGCGGTCCACAAAGTAAATGCGGCTGTTGCCCACGCCATGCACCGCGGGAATATGCAGCTCCATCACTTCGACCTGCACTGGCACAGCCCAGGCGCCGCGTGCCAATGCGCGCTTGTAAGCTGCAGACGCATCTTGCACCCGCAGGGCGATGGCGGCGATCACCGGCTTTTCGGTCAGCGCAGCACCCCGGCCGTGGGCGTTGACGATGACGTTGATATCGCCCTGGCGGTAGAGCAGCACTTCACGCGAGCGGTGGCGGGCGATGGGACGGAATCCCATGGCTTCCAGCACCTGGCCCAGCGCCTGTGGCTTGGAGGTGGCGTACTCGATGAACTCAATGCCTTCCAGACCCAAGGGGTTGGGGCCTTCGTCAATGTGTTCGCGGTCTGCGCCGCTGGGGCGTGGGGTGTTGGCCATGGGATCTCCCGGTCGTCAAATGGTGAAGTAAAGCTAAACGGTGGCAGTTGTCGGCGCGGCACTGGTATGCGCACCGCCCAAAAACAAACGTTCAATATGCGGGTCCGCCAGCAACTCTGATGCCGGCTTTTGCAGCACCAGACGACCGGATTCGAGGGCAATGGCTTCGTCTGAAATCTTGAGCGCACTTTTCACGTTTTGCTCCACCATCAGCACTGTGGTGCCCTGGTCGGCGAGCTTGCGCAAGAGCTTGAACACGTCTGCCACCACCATGGGTGAGAGGCCGATAGAGGGCTCGTCAATCAATATGACCTTGGGGCGCAAGAGCAGGGCGCGGCCGATTTCCAGCTGCTTTTGCTCCCCGCCTGAGAGTGCGGAAGCCGGTGAATGCAGGCGCTGGCTCACCCGGGGAAAGAACTCGAGCACTTCAGGAATGCGCTCGTGGGTCGTCCTCATGCCCAAGGTAATGCCGCCCAGCTCCAGGTTCTCAAACACGCTGAGCTGACCGAAAAGGTTGCGGCCCTGGGGCACAAAAGCAATGCCTTGTGCGAGCAGTTGCTTTTGGCTTGCGCCCGCCACGCTCACGCCGTCGAGCAGGATGTCGCCCTGGCGTGGTTTGAGCAAACCAAACAGTGCTTTGAGTACCGTGGATTTGCCCGCGCCGTTGGGCCCGAGTAACAGGGTGATGGTGCCGCGCTTGGCCTTGAAGGACAGGTCGTTCAGGATCATGAAATCCTTGTAGCCGGCCACCACGTCTTTGAATTCAATGCAGGTGTCTGTGGTCATGCGTCAGCTCCCGAGGTAAGCGTCAAGGACTTGTTTGTTGTTGCGGATTTCTTCGGGGGTGCCGATGGCCAGCACCTGGCCCTCCACCATCACCATGATGCGGTGGCACAGGTCCATCACAAAGTCCATGTTGTGCTCGATGACGACGAACGAGCTCTTCTTGCCGAATTTGGGGTTCTGGTTGAGCTCCTTGAGCAGGGTGCTGATGCCACCTACCAGGCTGGGGTTCACGCCGGCGCAAGGTTCGTCCAGCAGCACCAGATCGGGCTCGCTCATGAATGCCATGGCAATGTCCACCAGCTTTTGCTGGCCGTAGGACAGTTCGCCCGCCTTTTTGTCGGCCACATGGCGGATGCGGAACTGGTCGATCAGCGCATCGGCCTTGGCGCCCAAACCGGAGTCGGACGGGGCGAACATGCGGCTGAGCATGGAGCCTTGGTGCTCTTGGGCGGCGACGATCAGGTTGTCGCGCACGGTCATCTTGCCGAAGACCTGCAAGGTCTGGAAGGTGCGGCCCACACCGCGGCGGTTAAGTTCCAGCGGACCGGAGTGGGAAACGTCCTGGCCGTTGAGTTCGATCTTGCCTTCGTCCGGCGTGATCTGGCCCAGCATGCTGTTGAACAGTGTGGTCTTGCCCGAGCCGTTCGGGCCAATGACCCCGAAGATTTCTCCGGGCATGACTTCGAAGGACACACCGCCAACGGCCTGAATGGCGCCGTAGGCCTTTTTGATGTTGGTAACTTTAAGCACGGGTTGGCTCATCATCGGGCTCCCTGTTGTTGGGCGGCAGCGGCACGGGCGGCGCTGGCTTCACGGGCCTGGCGTTTGGCCTTGATGCGGTCGGGAATGCTCAGCAGTCCATCGGGCAACCAGATCATCAGCAACACCACCGCAGAGCCAAACACAAAGAGGTACCAGGCCTGCGCAAAGCGCAGCCATTCGGGCAGGATGACGCCGACGGCAGAACCCAGCAGCGGGCCCAAGAAATAGCCGGGACCACCGACCACCACCATCAGGTACATCATGATGGAGGCACCCACGGTGAAAGGCGCCGGTTCAATGAACTGCACCAGGGACGCAAACAAAGCGCCTGCCACACCGGCGTAGACGGCGCCTATGGCAAAGCTCAGCAGCGTGTAGCTGCGGGTGTTGATACCCAGGCTTTCGGCGCGTATGGGGTTGTCCCGCAACGCGGTAAATGCCTTGCCCCAGGGGCTGCGCAGCAGGCCCCATTGCAGGGCACCCAGAACGACGGCGGTGCCCAGCACAAAGTAGTAGTACGCGAGGTTGCCTTCCAGGGAATAGCCGAAAAGAGAAGGTCGGGCGATGTTGTTGATGCCGAAAGTGCCGCCGGTCAGCCATTCTTCGTTGCGCATCACCAGCCAGACGGCCGTGTTGAAGCCCAGCGTGGCAAAGGCGAGGTAAATCGTCTGCACCCGCAATGCCGGAAAGCCCAGTGCGATGCCCACAAAAAAGCAAATCAGCGCAGCAGCAGGCAAGCCCAGCCAGAAGCTGAAGCCCGCTTTCATCAGAATGGCCACGGTGTAGGCGCCTATGCCGAAGAAAGCCGCATGCCCCAGTGACTTCTGGCCCGCGTAACCCACGGTGAGGTTCAGGCCCATGGTGGCGATGACAAACACCAGCCAGTAAGACAGCAGGTAGATGCCGTAATTTTTAAGAAAAGGCGGTGCAGCGAGCAGCAGGATTGCGCAAGCAGCTATCAAAATGAGAGTAATTTTTTTCATGAGGGTGTTCCGGTGGTACTCAGACTTTGCGTTCCACTTTTTTGCCCAGCAGCCCTTGCGGCTTGAACAAAATCACGACCATGAAGATCACCAACGCCACCGCGTCTTTGTAGGCGGGGGAGATGTAGGCGGCAGCCAGGTTCTCGCACACGCCGACGATGAGCCCGCCCAACAGCGCGCCCCGTGAGTTGTTGAAGCCGCCAATGATGGCTGCGAAGA
The DNA here is from genome assembly GCF_059769165.1 of Curvibacter sp. Hmag1.1. Taxonomy (NCBI): domain Bacteria; kingdom Pseudomonadati; phylum Pseudomonadota; class Betaproteobacteria; order Burkholderiales; family Comamonadaceae; genus Curvibacter; species Curvibacter sp. Hmag1.1. The sequence goes on along the minus strand of NZ_JBMBGX010000002.1, from coordinate 456,788 downwards.
AAGCCTTGTTGCCCAGCGATTCACCCATGTCGAACTTGGCAAGGTAGGTGGGCGTGACCAGCAATGCGGCCGCGACAGCCAGCACGGCATTGATGGCAAAGGCGTAAAAAATCATGCGGGGCACGTTGATGCCCAGCACCGACGCGCTTTCGGTGTTTTGCGCCACCGCCTGCATGGCCCGGCCGGTGACCGTCTTGGTCATGAAGGCTTGCACCACAAAGACGAGGATCAGCGCTACCGCAAAGGTGCCCACATCCGCCAAGGTAATGGTCACACCGGCGATGTTGAAGAGCTTGTCTGCAAACAGGCTGGGGAAGGGGTGGGCTTCGGCGCTGTAGCCGGCGCGCAGCCCGTTGCGCATGGCAATGGACAGGCCGATGGTGGCCACCACGATGGGCATCATGCCGAACTTGAACAAGGGGTCGACCAAGCCGCGTTTGAACACCCAGCCCAGCAGGAACACGGCCAACACGACCGTCATGGCGAAGCTCACCGCCAGGGGTGCGCCAATACTCATGAAGCCCAGCATCATGAAAGCGGGCAGCATCACGAACTCGCCCTGGGCGAAGTTGATGGTGCCGCTGGCCTGCCACAACAACGTAAAGCCGAGGGCTGCCAGTGAATAGATGGCGCCGGTGGCCATTCCACTGAAGAAGAGTTGAAGAAAGTCGGTCATTCGGAGTCCTTGGTGCGCGGTGCCAGCCGGGGAACTGGTGGTTCGCCAGCCCCCTGAAGAGAAAGCCCGCCTGGTCCGCTCGGGTGGCTGTGCCAGAGCGAGCAGGGGGCTTCAGGCCATTACTTCTTGGCCGGTGCAGCGGGCTTGGCAGCGGCTGCGGGTTTGTTGACAACGATGGGGTTCAGCGGGGGCAGGGTCGCTACCACCACTTGCTGGCCGTTTTTCACCTCCACCAGGAAGCTTTCGCGGTCCAGATCGCCGTTCTGGTCAAAGGCCACGTTCATCAGGATGCCGGGTTCTTTGTCGGTGGTCACCACCAGGCTGTGCAGCGCGTTGGCTACGGCCTTGCGGTCCAGCTTGCCGACCTTCTCAATCGCGGCCTTCAGGGTGTAAATGCCGGAGTAGCCCTTCATGCCGTTGTGGTCGGAGATGTATTTGTACTCACGTTCGAACTTGGCGCGGAAGGCACGCACGGCGGGGATGGGGGCGTCCACCGTCAGGCCCACGTGAGCGACGGCGCCGTTGGCGGCTTCGCCGGCCAGTTCAATGACCTTCTGGCCGGTGAGGGTGGTTTCACCGACGATGGGCTTGTTCCAGCCTTGCTTGCGCAGTTCGCGCAAGGCACGGGCGGACTCTTCTTCGTTGGTGTACACAAACACGCCGTCGGCATTGCTCTGCTTGGCCTTGAGCACGGCGGCAGAGAAGTCCACTTGGCCGGCATCGGTCGAGATTTCGGCTGCGATCTTGGTGCTGGAGTTGGCCAGCGCCTTTTTGATCATGTCCAGGCCGCCTTTGCCGAAATCGTTGTTCACGTAAATGATGGCAATGTTCTTGAGCTTGGCCTGATCGCTCATGTAACGGGCCACTTTGGGCATGGCAGTCGCTTGGGTGAAGCTGGTGCGGAAGATGTAGGGGTTGCCTTGGGTGGTGATGCTGGCTGCCTCGCCACCGGTGAAGTTGGGGATCTCCGCTTTGCGGCTTTCGGCCATGGACACCATGATGGAGCCGGAGAACACGGGGCCGAAGATGGCGAACACGTCATCGTCCACTGCCTTCTGTGTCAGGCCCTTGGCCACACCGGGGTTGGACTGGGTGTCAGAGGTGATGGTCTGGATCTTCTTGCCCAGGATGCCGCCGGAGGCGTTGATCTCTTTCACGGCCAGTTCCACACCATTTTTGAAGTTGGTGCCGGCGGATGCGCCACCACCAGACAGCTCGACGATATTGGCGATCTTGATCACTTCCTGGCTGAAAGCGCTGCTAGCGCCCATCAGCATTGCGCAGGCAGCTATCAATTTGAGAGTGTTCCGTTTTTGCATGGTGTCTGTCTCCTGTTATGGCGTTCGGGTGGGGGTAGACCGTCTGTTCGCTAGTCGTACGAATGGTGCGGTTCGAAGCGGACTTTAGCTATTCGCTTGTGTGAATGAAAGCGAAGAATCGCCAGATCGAGCGTTTGTCGTACTGCAAAGATCGATAATCGTTCGTTTTGCGGGTAAGCACTAGGCTGACACCGTTTTCCAGACCTCCAGAATCAGCGCCCATGACTACCGAACTTGCCCTGCGCCCGCCTGTTGTGGGGATTGACGCACCCGCCCTGGACAAAAAGGATTGGATTGCCGGTCTGGAAAAAGGCTTGGGCCTGATTGAGGCCTTCGATGACGCCCACCAACGCATGACGGCCAGCCAGGCCGGTGAGCGCTGTGGCATGACCCGCACCGCCGCCCGGCGCTATCTGCTGACCTTGCAGTACCTGGGCTATGTGGCGAGTGACGGCAAGTTGTTCTGGCTGACGCCGCGGGTGCTACGTATCGGTCAGTCTTACCTGGAGTCGGCCCGTTTGCCCCGCGTGGTGCAACCCTTCTTGCAGAGGGTGACTGCGGGTACGCAGGAGATAGCGTATGTGAGCGTGCTTGACGGGGACGAGATCGTCTACATCGCCCGCAACGGCAGCAACCGCCCCATGAGTACCGGCTATGTGTTGGGTTCGCGGGTGCAGGCGCAGGTGACGTCTGCGGGCATGCTGATTCTTGCGATGCGCGATCCGGCTTGGCTGGAGGACTGGTTGCAAACCCGGCAGTTCAAGGCCTACACCTCGCACACCATTGCCAGCAAAGATCGCATGCGCGTGGAGCTGGCCCGCATACGGCAGCAGGGCTGGGCTGTCTCAGAGCAGCAACTCGAAATGAACTACCGCGGCGTGGCGGTGCCTTTGATTGACCGACACGGCGCCCTGATGGGCGCGCTCAACGTCACCATGCCCATGGGCAACGAGAGTACGGATGATGCGGTGCGCCGTGTCCTGCCGGTATTGCAAGAAACCGCTCGCGCCATGCGCAACCTGATTTAAGCTGCGCCGGGCGTTTGTAGCTGGGCCTGCATGTCCGGCACGTACTGGGTGCTGACCCACTCAGAAATGACCTGGGTGGTCATGGACTCCGGGTGGCCGGCTTCTTCACTGACCCGCGCTACTTCCTCGGCGGAAGTGACCACGCTGATGAACATTTGCAGCAAGGCCTGCATACCACCGGTGGACACTGCGGTGTCTCCCAGTTGCTTCAGGGCGGTCCACGCGTCGGTTTCAAAAGGGGCTGGGGTGAATCGGGTGGTCATGGTGTGCCTTTATTGATGCAGTGAAGTCTAGCTTCCCTCCAGGAGCGTTCTGGTGGGTAATATGACTTCATGAACCAACGAAGGCTCCCTTGGCTGACCGCTGTGTTGCTGGGTCTGTCGGCCCTTGCATCTGCTCAGGATCGTGTCAAACCGGAAGGGTCAGGCAAACCTATGTTGGCAGATGTCATCGACATCGCGCCTTGGGGGCATATAGGGCCAGAGGGGCAACCGGTGGGTGTGTATGTGAGCCTTTTCAAACGCTTGTCTGATCTGAGTGCCTGCCCATTAGAACCAAGATTGACGCCCATCCCCCGTGCAGTGACAGAAGTCACTCGCAACGTAGCGCAGGCGACCATCATGCTGGATCGCGCGGACTTGAACGCGGGTGCGGTGGAGTTGGGTGAAGTAACCCGACTGCAAATAGAAGTGTGGCTTCCCAATGGTAGCAAGCTGCGCAGCTTGGACGACCTGGTCGGCAAAACTGTCGGAGTGCTGCGGGGCCCGACTTACCACGAAGCTTTTGATCGCGACCCGCGGATCAAGAAAATCCCTGTTACCAGCCCCATCAACCAATTGGAGATGCTGTCCAAAGGCCGCTTGGATGCAGCCATTGGTGTGCGCGAGAACTTCATTTCAGCGATGGGTTCCGCCAGTCTAAGGTTTGAAACATTTGCTTCACCTATTGTTCTTGAGCAACGTAAGGTCAAGCTGTGGGTGTCTCCCAGTATGAGGGACACACCTTGCGCGGTCCGATTAGCCAAGGCTTTAACGGAGGTACGGCGCAATGGCGAAGTGGACAAAATGTTAAGAGACATCATCAGCTATAGCCCCGGCGAAAGCCTGAAGGCGAAGTAAGCTCAGCGTGTTAACTGCCGTTTTGTATTTTCATGACTTCGTCCATCTTTCTTCCAAGCACCGATAAGGCCAATCCGCGTACCGAAGCTGCATTGGCGCGCCTACGCAAGGCAATGGCAGAGATTGAGGCCGATATAGCAAGCCACCAGGGCGTGTACCCCTTCAACCACGGCAGAGTGACCCAAAGTGAGTTGTGTCGCCGGGCGGATGTCAAAAAGGCCACTCTACAGACGCCGCTGCATAAAGACACCACCCGGGTCCAGATTCTTGCGTGGCTTGATAGCGTGACTGCAGGTCTGACTGTCACCCGTGATGCCACCCGAGAAAAGGTCACTGCGGCTGCAGACACGCTAGCCGCTGAAGTGCATCGGTTGGAAGCCGAGCTTCAGGCGGCTTTGTTGCAGCTGGGGCTGGCCGAACAACGGATTAAGGTGTTGGAGGTGGAGAGGGCGGAGTTGATGTCACGCCAGCTAGATCAGCGTATCGGGTCAACCTGAATGCTTATGCCAAGCCAACGATTCGTTGGTTTGGCTAGGTGTTTTCCTTTAAACCACCTGCGCGTCTTCGACCAGCAGTCTTGCCTTGAAGGTGCCCTTATGAATGCGGAATGCTGCGACGCTTTGGACCAGTTCCTGGGCGCGTGCCCGCAGACTGGCCGCTGCTGCAGACATTTCTTCTACCAAGGCAGCGTTTTGCTGGGTGGTTTGGTCCATATGAACGACGGCCTCTCCAATCTGGGACACCCCGGAGGCCTGTTCCGAGCTGGCCGCACTGATGGAGTCCATCAGATCGGCTACCTGTTGAATGGCCTGCACCACGTCATGCATGGTGGTTCCAGCTTGTTGCGCCTGGTCGCTGCCGGTGGATACCCGGTCCACACTGGCTGAGATCAAGCCCTTGATTTCCTTGGCAGCTTCGGCGCTGCGTCCTGCAAGCGAGCGTACTTCACTGGCCACCACGGCAAAGCCGCGACCTTGTTCCCCTGCGCGGGCCGCCTCCACAGCTGCATTGAGGGCCAGGATATTGGTCTGGAAAGCGATGCCGTCAATGACACCGATGATGTCTGCAATGCGCTGCGACGACTGGTCTATGCCTTGCATGGTCTGCACGACTTGCGCCACCACCTCGCCACCTTTGCGCGCGATGCCGGAAGCAACATGCGCCAGACGGTAAGCTTCGCGGGCGCTGTCTGCGTTCTGTCGTACGGTGGCACTGAGCTGCTCCATGGAGGCGGCGGTTTGCTCTAGGGCGCTGGCCTGTCGCTCTGTGCGCGACGACAGGTCGCCGCTGCCACTTGCGATTTGTGTGCTGCCGCTTGCAACGCTCTCCGAGCCCTCCCGCACCGTCCCGACCATCATTTGCAAGGCGTCCTGCATACGGGCCATGCCGGCCATCACGCTATCCGGGGCGTGGGCGGGCACCATGATGCGTGTCGTCAAATCACCCTGTGCCACGGCATTGGTGATGGACAAGACCTCGGCGGGTTCACCACCGAGTTGCCGGTGGAGCGTCCGGATCATGAAATACCCGAGCGCTATGGCAATCAGCAGGCCACTCAATATAGCCGTTAGGCAGACCGCTCGTATCCAGGCAAAGTAGGCCACACCGGATTCGTATTCCTGTTTCGAAACGGCGTACTGGATTCCGTTGAGTTGCTCAATTTTTTCCATGACAGGGGCCATCTGGCGGACCACGTGGTCGTTGTAGACCATGAGTGCCTTGCCATGGTCCCGGTCTGCCAGGGCGTTGCGCATGGGGCGTAAAGCCTGGTCCAACAAAGATCGATAGAGCGCTGAAAACTCTTTGGCCAACGCAGTTTCTTCCGGGGTCAGGTAGGTCGCCTCGTACGCCTGCCAGGTTGTGCCGATTTGTGTGGCGTTGCGGTCAAACTCGGCAATCTGGCCGGTTGTGTGCGCGGGCTCGGGGTTCATCACACTGTCCATCAGAACGATCCGGTTGCGTTGCAACAGTCGCGACACTTCACCTAGTTGGCCCAGTGCAATGACGCGGTCCTCATACACGGTTTTCAGTGAGTCATTGGATGCTGCCAGGCCCTGCAGGCCGAGGCCGCCGATGCCAAGTAGCAAGCATCCTAGGATGCCGATGATCCACTGAAGGCGGGTCGCGATTTTCCAGGCTTTCATATGCACGGTCTCCCTACAAACAAAGGAGCGGCATGCCCGATGGTCCAACGGATGTCCGCCGGTCGCCGCCTCCCGTCAGCAATAGGTGCACAGCTCCGCCTTGGTGGTCTATGAGCTGCTTGTGTGCTGCATTTTGGTGCATTGATATGAAAAATGCACCATTTCGATACGAATTTAGGGAATTTTCAGGTTTTCAGCCGGACATGAGCTTGTGCACCGGGTCTGCGGTGGTTGATGCCTTGTACTTGCGCATCAGTCGTGCGCGGTAGATTTCCACGGTGCGGTGGCTGATCTCCAGCGTTTTGCCGATCTGCTTGGAGGTCTGACCCTGCATGAGGTAGGCCGCAACTTCCCGCTCCCGGGGGGTGAGTTCCGCGCGCACCGGACGCAGGGCGCTCAGGTCCTCGAAAGTCCAGATGCCGGCTTCGTGCGGGGCGCTGGGGTTCAGGGCCCTGCCGCTCACGTGGCACCAGAAGGTTTCGCCCTTGAAGCGGCCGTCCAGCCGTTTCATGATCCGGTCATCTGCGTAGGTTCCATTGCGGTTCAGCAAAGGGGCCATGCGCGCACCGAGGCGCTCGAATTCGTCCGCGCTGGGGTACAGCACCTGGAAGGACTGGCCGACCAACTGGTCTTTACCGGCGCCGAACATGTCGCAGAGTTGCTGGTTGCAATCGATCATGGTGCGGTTGCGGGACAGCGCCAGCCCGACGGGCGCGAGGTCAAAGGCTTGGCGGTAGTCAATATCCATGCGGTTTGCAGTGAGGGAAAGGCTTTACGGGGAACTACGTATCCGGTTACGTAGTATCGTAGCGGCCATGTTGTTTCTATCCATATAGGAGATACGCGCAGTGAACAAGATTTACCCCAGCGCCGCCGCGGCGCTTGAAGGCATCATCCAGGACGGCCAGTTGCTGGGCGTGGGTGGTTTCGGCCTGTGCGGCATTCCGGAGGCCTTGATTGACGCGCTGCGCGACAGCGGCGCCAAGAACCTGACCGCCATTTCCAATAACGCCGGCGTGGACGGTTTCGGTCTGGGCAAACTGCTGGAGACCCGCCAGATCAAGAAAATGATTTCCAGCTATGTGGGTGAGAACAAGGAGTTCGAGCGCCAGTACCTGGCCGGCGAGCTGGAGTTGGAGTTCACCCCCCAGGGTACCTTGGCCGAGAAGCTGCGCGCCGGTGGTGCGGGCATTCCGGCTTTCTTCACGAAAACCGGCGTGGGCACCATGGTGGCCGAGGGTAAAGAGCTGCGCGAGTTTGATGGCCAAACCTATGTGATGGAGCGCTCCCTGGTGCCGGATGTGTCGCTGGTCAAAGCCCATCGTGCCGACAAGTCGGGCAACCTGCAGTTTCGTTTCACTGCGCGCAACTTCAACCCGGCCGTGGCCATGGCCGGAAAAATTTGCGTGGTGGAGGTCGAAGAGATTGTTGAGACCGGCGCTATCGCCCCGGACCATGTGCATTTGCCGGGCATTTATGTGCACCGCATCGTCCTGAATGCTTCGCCCGAGAAGCGGATTGAAAAACGCACGATCACAGAGAAAGCAGGAGTCTGAACATGAGCTGGAATCAAGACCAAATGGCTGCCCGTGCGGCCCATGAGTTGGAAGACGGGTTTTATGTGAACCTCGGTATCGGCATTCCTACCTTGGTGGCCAACCATGTGCCTGCAGACAAAGAGGTGTGGCTGCAAAGCGAAAACGGCATGCTGGGCATAGGCCCCTTCCCGACTGAAGACGAAGTGGATGCTGACCTGATCAACGCCGGCAAACAAACAGTAACCACCATCAAGGGCAGCAGCATCTTCGGTTCGGACCAGAGCTTTGCCATGATCCGTGGCGGCAAGATCAATCTGTCCATTCTCGGCGCCATGCAAGTGAGCGAAAAGGGTGATCTGGCCAACTGGATGATTCCCGGCAAGATGGTCAAGGGCATGGGCGGTGCCATGGACTTGGTGGCCGGCGTGAAGCGTGTGATCGTGCTCATGGAGCACGTGGCCAAGAAGAAAGACGGCACCGAGGACCTGAAGATTCTGCCCAGCTGCACCTTGCCCTTGACCGGCGTGGGTGTGGTGGACCGCATCATCACGGACCTGGCTGTCATGGACATCACCCCCGAAGGACTGAAGCTGGTGGAGTTGGCTCCCGGCGTCACCCGCGAGGCTGTGCAGTCTAAAACGGGTGTGACCCTGCTCTAAGCCGGGGGTTCTAGCGGGTAAGATGCTGCGCAGTGTCAAACCCCGGGGAAAACATGTCCAGAGCGCTTAAATTTCTGATGTTCATCTACTTCGTGGTCTTCGCGACCACGGGGGCTTTCATGGTTCTCATCGTGAATGCGGATGAAACCTCCCAACCCTGGATTGCGCTCCTGGTGCGCAACCACGCCATTGTGTATGCGTGGCATTTGGGCTGCTGGATGGTGATGGGCATGTTTACCAACTACTACTGGGATTTGTTTAACCTCGGCAAGGGGCTGGAGTCCATGCAGGCATTGCGCATTGGTTTGCCTTTGCTGGTGTCTCCGTTTGTGTTCATGCCGGTGTACAACCTCTGGCTCGCTTCCAGCTCACAGAGCTACATGTTGTTTGCCGTGATTGCTATCCAGAGCGGCTTCTTCTGGCAGGCCCTGTTGACCAAGGTTGCGCCTTTGGACCGGGCACCTTCCATTCCATGGTCGGTGAACAATGGCGTGAACCGCAATGCGCGCGCCAGCAACCCGCAAGGGCCTGAGCTGAGCTGATCAGATTGCTACAGAAAAAAAGCGGGGCCTCGGCCCCGTTTTTTTTCGTCTGACTGTTGCTTTATCAATGCGCTCCAGCTGCTGCCTCGGAGGCACCTGCACCGCTACGGGCCGGGCGTGAGAGCCATACCAGCGGGATCAGCAATACGAAGATCATGGCCGATGCGTAAAACACGTCGTTTGCAGCCAGCGTTGCTGCTTGCTGATCGATCATGCGGTTGATCTGGCTGAAGGCTTGCTCTGCACTCAGGCCCGCAGCGTTCAGGCCTGCCAGGGCACTGTTGGAGGCGGTGCTGCCGCGGTTGATCATCTCGGTGAGCTGGGCGTGGTGCAGGGCGGTACGGTCCTGCCATACGGTGACCGAGATCGAGGTACCGAAAGATCCGAACAACACCCGGCAGAAGCTGCTCAGGCCCGAGGCGGATGCAATCTTGTCACCCGGCAATCCACCCAGAATGATGCTGGTGAGCGGAATGAAGAACAGCGCCAGCGCAATGCCCTGGATCAGCGTCGGAATCATCATCGTGTTGAAGTCCGATAGCGTGCTGAAGTGCGAGCGCATCCAGAGCACCAGTGCAAACACCAGAAAGGCCACGGTAGCCAGCCGGCGGGTATCGAACTTGGCGATGTTCTTGCCGATGATGGGCGACAAAATGATCGCAAACAGACCTACCGGTGCCATCAGCATGCCGGCCTGGGTAGCCGTATAGCCCATAAAGCTTTGCAGCCACAACGGCAGCAACACGATGTTGCCCATGAACAGGCCGTAGGCAATCGACATGGCCACCGTGCCGGTCAGGAAGTTGCGCACCTTGAAGAGCTTCAAGTCCACCACCGGGTGGTCATCGGTCAGTTCCCAGGCAATCAAAAAGGCAAACGCAATCACCGACACCACGGTCATGATGATGATTTCTTCGGAATGGAACCAGTCCAGCTCCTTGCCGCGGTCCAACATCAGCTGGATGGCCGTCACACCAATCACCAGCAGTGCCAAACCGACCGTGTCGATCGGCAGCTTGCGGGTAGGTGTCTCGCGCTTGTGAAAGATGGTCCAGGTGATGAAGCCTGCAATGAAACCGATGGGCACGTTGATGAAAAAGATCCATCCCCAATGCGCGTTGTCCGTGATCCAGCCGCCCAACAGTGGACCCATCACAGGGGCTACGAGCGTGGTCATGGCCCATAGTGCCATGGCGAGACCCGCGAGGGCCGGCGGGTAGCTGGAGAGCAGCAGGGTCTGCGCCAGCGGCATCATGGGGCCCGCAACAAAGCCCTGCAACGCGCGGGCACCGATCAGGAAGGGCATGTTAGGGGCAATGCCGCACAACCAGCTGGAGAGCACAAACAGCAGCACGCTGGTGACGAACAGCCGCACCTGGCCGAAGCGCTGGGACAACCAGCCGGTCAGGGGCAGGGCAATGGCGTTGGCCACACCGAAGCTGGTGATGACCCAGGTGCCCTGGTTAGAGCTGACACCGAGATCGCCGGCAATGGCGGGCAGAGACACGTTGGCAATCGACGAGTCCAGCACGTTCATGAACGTGGCGGCTGACAAGGCAATCGTGCCCCACAAACGCGCCGATCCCTGCAAGGGGGCCGGCGCAGCGTAGGCGGGAGCGCTCATAGGTCTTTACACACCCGAGGCGGTTTTGGCAGCCGCGTGGGCATTGGTTTTGGCACCGCGGCCGAGGTTGGCAGCGATCACCTTGCGCACTTCGTCGCTAGCCTGCTGGTCGAGCACGGTGTACACATCGGTTTGAGTCGCAGAAGCCGTGCGGGGTGCATCAGCCAATGACTTGCCGCTTTGGTCTGTTACGTCCACTGTGGCTTCCATGGACAGGCCCACGCGCAGCGGGTTCTGGGCGAGTTGCTCGGCATCCAGCGCCACACGCACCGGCACGCGCTGCACGACCTTGATCCAGTTGCCGGTGGCGTTCTGGGCGGGCAACAGAGAGAAGGCGGCGCCCGTGCCGGCACCCAAGCCTGCCACCGTGCCTTTGTATTCCATCTTTTTGCCGTAGAGATCAGCGGTGAGCTTGACCGGCTGGCCGATGCGGATGTTGCGCAGCTGCACTTCCTTGAAGTTGGCATCCACCCAGAGTTGGTTGAGGGGGATGATGGCCATCAGCGGGGCACCGGCGGCGACGCGCTGGCCCAGCTGTACGGTGCGCTTGGCTACGTAGCCGTCCACGGGCGCGGGCAGCTCAGCGCGGTGCAGCGCCAGAAAGGCCTCGCGCACTTTGGCAGATGCGGCAACCACGCTGGGGTGACCTTCCACATTGGTGCCTTCGGTCAGGGTCTGGTTGCTGGAGAGCTGCTCACGCGCAGCAGCCACACCCGCCTGGGCGGCGGACAGTGCGTTCTGCGCGGTGGTGAGTTGTGACTTGGCGTGGTTGAGTTCTTCTTTGGACACGGCGCCATTGCCTGCCAGTGCTTGGCGGCGGTTCAGGTCGTCGGTGGCACGGGCAATGTCGGTTTGCGCGCGGGCGATGTCGGACTCACGTAGCGTGACCTGGGCGGACAGCGTGCCGTTGTTGGCATACAGGGTGCGGACTTGACGCACCGCTTGCGCCAGGTTGGCCTCAGCTTGGTCGAGCGCAACTTTGGCATCCGCCGGATCCAGCTTCACCAGTGCCTGGCCGGCTTTCACGAAGTCGGTGTCGTCAGCCAGGATGGCGGTGACGGTGCCGCCCACTTGGGGGGTGATTTGGATCACGTTGCCTTGTACATAGGCGTTGTCGGTTTCTTCGGAATGGCGGGCGCCGTAGTACTCAAAACCGCCATAGGCCAAGCCCAGCAGTACGACGATGGAGAGAACAGTCAGGGCTTTTTTGCGTGCGGGATTGCCGGATGGCGCAACGGTAGGGGTAACAGTGGAGGTGGAAGAAGTGCTCATGGTGTTTCTTTCAATCAGGTTCAGTGCGAGTTAGGTGGGGCCGTGGTCAGTGCTTAGCGGACTACGGTGTCGCTCGTCGGTGCGGCGGCCGAGGTGGTGTCGGTGTCGGTAAAGCCGCCACCCAGTGCGCGGATCAGCTGGATCTGGGTGTCTACGCTGCGGGCCGCCAGGTCCACGGCCAACTTGCGCTGGGCCAGCACGGCGGTCTCGGCGTTGAGCACGTTCAGGTAGTTGCCCAAGCCTGCCTCGTAGCGTTGCACGGCAATGGCGTAGGCGCTTTCGGCGGATCGCTGCGCGGCTTTTTGCTCGGCCTGCTGGCGTTCAATCGATTGGGTGGATGCCAGCTGGTCTGCAACGTCGCGCACGGCGTCCGCCACAGCGGCGTTGTAGGTCTCAATGGCGGCATCCAGATCCGCTGCCTTGCCTTTGAGGTTGGCGCGCAGGCGGCCACCTTCAAACAGTGGCAGGCGGATGGCCGGGCCCACGCCCCATTGGGCGCTGCTGCTTTGCACCAGCTTGTCAAAGCCGATGCTTGAGAAGCCGGCAAACGCGGTCAGGTTGATGTTGGGGTAGAACAGGGTTTTGGCGTTGTCCACATCGCGGGTCGCAGCTTCGACGCGCCAGCGGGCGGCGACCACGTCGGCGCGCCGGCCCAACAAGTCCATGGGCACGGCCTGTACCTTGGTTTGTGCAGCTGCTACGGAATTGATAGCTGCTGGCGCACGGTTGGTGAGCGCCAGGCCCCCATTTTGTTGTCCGGTTAAGGCGGCGAGGGCGTTGGTGAGCAGAGCTTCCTGCTCTTTGAGGGCCTCGATCTGAAAGCGGGCATCAGGCAGGGCGCTCTCGCTTTGCTGGAGCTCGAGTTGGGTGTCCAGGCCGGCTTGCAGGCGATCTTTCACGAGTTGTTGGGTTTGCTGGCGCTGGGCGAGGGTGCGCTGAGCAACTTCAAGCTGGCCCTGCACCCGCAGCCACTGGAAGTAGCTGCGTGCCACATTGCTGGCCAGCATCATGCGGGCGGCCTGGGCGTCGGCTTGAGCAGCGCGGCTTTGGCCGATGGCAGCATCCAGCGCAGCGCGGTTCTTGCCGAACAGGTCCAGCTCCCAGCTGCCAGTGGCTTGCAGCGTGGCAATCTCGCGCTCGCTGCCGGCGATCGGCGCGGGCACCAGGCCGTTGCGGGTGTATAGCTGGTGGGTGGCATCCAGCCCGGCGTTCAATTGCGGCGCGCTGGCGGCATTGGCGTTATCGATTCCTGCTTGCACGCGCTGCACACGTGCCTGGGCCACGCGCAGGTTGGGGTTGTTGGCCAGGGCTTGGGCGACCAGCTGGTTGAGTTGCTCATCGCCGTAGGCTTTCCACCACTGGCTGTCCAGCGCCACGCTGTCCGAAGGAATGGCTTGGGTGGACAAGCCGGCTTGCTGCGCAGCAACCGGCTTGGCCTGGGAAAAGATGCCCGAGAAGTTGGCACACGCGCTCAAAGACGCAATGGCCACCGCGCTGAGCGCAAAACGGCTCCAGCGCAGTGCTTGTGAAGTGGAGAAGATGGTGTCTTGCATGGGGTGCTTGGCGGTCGGTAGAGGGGGTGTCGGCAGCGGCGTTGTTGGCTGCCTTGATGCGTTGGGCGTTATCCAGAATGCGGCGCAGGTAGCCCTTGAGGTTCTCGAACTCTTCAGTGCTGAAACCTTCGAGGTGGGTGTTTTGCACCTCGCACAGCACCTGGGGGATGTCGGCTGCGGCTTGCGTGCCGGCAGGGGTGAGCTGGATGTTGACCACCCGGCGGTCTTGCTCGGAGCGCACGCGCTGGACCAGGCCTTTGGCCTCCATGCGGTCCAGCAGGCGGGTGGTGGCGCCGTTGTCGAGCTCGCAGGCGCGGGCTAGTTCGGCCACTGTCGAGGCCTGCTTGTTATACAGCTTGAAGAGCGGAATCCACTGCGCGTTGGTCAGGTCGGTGTGGGCGAGCTGATGCTCCACCGACTGGGCCACGTGCGAGAGGATGCTGCGCATCAGGTAACCGACGCTGTCTTCCGGCCGGTAACTGTCGGGGCGGTAAAACGAAGGGGCAATGTGTTGCATAGCCCGAATATTAGTTGCCTGAGCAAATATTGTCAAGGCTGATATTGCGTGGGCAATGGAATGGGCGAAAAAAAAGCCGGCCCAAGCCGGCTTTCCAGGCATGCGGGTGCAGGCTTATTTCAGGATGTCGCCCAGGCAGAGGTACTTGACCTCGATGTAGTCATCCATGCCGAAGTGCGAGCCCTCGCGGCCGAGGCCCGATTGTTTGACACCGCCGAACGGCACGTGCTCGGTCGCCAGAATGCCTACGTTCACGCCCACCATGCCGTACTCCAGCGCTTCGCCCACGCGATAGATGCGGCCGATATCGCGGCTGTAGAAGTAGCTGGCCAGGCCGAACTCGGTGGCGTTGGCTGCGTCAATGGCTTCCTGCTCCGTGGTGAACTTGAACACCGGTGCAAAGGGGCCGAAGGTTTCTTCGCGGGCGCACAGCATGTCGGCGGTAGCGCCGGAGACGACGGTGGGCTCGAAGAACTGGCCTTGCAGGGCATTGCCACCGGTTTCCACCTTGCCGCCCTTGGCGACTGCGTCCGCCACATGGCGCTTCACCTTCTCGACGGCGGCGTCTTCGATCAGGGGGCCTTGCACCACGCCGTCTTCAAAACCGTTGCCGACCTTCATGGCTTTTACCTTGGCGCTGAACTTGGCCACGAACTGGTCATACACGCCGGCCTGCACATAGAAGCGGTTGGCGCATACGCAGGTTTGGCCAGCGTTGCGGTACTTGCTGGCCAGAGCGCCTTCGACCGCAGAGTCCACATCGGCGTCGTCAAACACGATGAAGGGCGCATTGCCACCCAATTCCAGCGACAACTTTTTGACCGTAGGCGCGCTTTGCGCCATCAGGATGCGGCCCACTTCGGTGGAACCGGTGAAGCTCAGGTGGCGCACCACGTCGCTAGCGCAAATGACCTTGCCCACGGCAATGGACTGATCGCTGTCGGCGGTGATCATGTTGAGCACACCAGCCGGAATGCCGGCGCGGATGGCCAACTCGGCGGCTGCCAGCGCAGTCAGCGGCGTCAGCTCCGCGGGTTTGATGATGACCGGGCAACCGGCGGCAAGCGCAGGCGCCACCTTGCGGGTGATCATGGCCAGCGGGAAGTTCCACGGCGTGATGGCTGCACACACGCCGATGGGCTGCTTGATAACCATGAGGCGGCGGTTGTTGTCGAACTGGGGCAGGGTCTCGCCGTTGACGCGCTTGGCTTCTTCGGCGAACCATTCCACAAAGCTGGCGCCATAGGCAATTTCGCCCTTGGCCTCGGCGAAGGGCTTGCCTTGCTCGGCGGTCATGATGCGGGCCAGGTCTTCCTGGTTGGCCATGAGCAAGTCAAACCACTTGCGCAGGATGATGCTGCGCTCTTTGGCGGTCTTGCTTTTCCAGGCAGGCCAGGCGGCGTTGGCCGCGGCAATGGCGGCTTCCGCGTCTGCGGCACCGAGGTTGGCCACATCGGCCAAGTGCTGGCCGTTGGACGGATCGGTCACCGCAAAGCGGCTGGCGCCAGTCACCCACTGGCCATTGATGAGTGCGTCTGTCTTGAGCAGGCTGGGGTCTTTCAACAGGGAAAGCGGCGATGTGGACATGGTGTCTCCTCAATATACAAACAAAATTGGCTGCCAGCGCCCGTGGAATATGCGCAAGCAGCTATGAAAAACGTAGCAAATTCAGGTGTGTAGCCGGCAGTCAGCGCACCGGCACCCCGGGCAGCACACACAGCATCTCGTACAACAGGTTGGCCCCTAGCAAGGCGGTGTTGCCCGTGGTGTCGTAGGGCGGTGATACCTCCACCAAGTCTGCCCCAACGATATTAAGCCCACGGCACCCCCGGATGATCTCCAGCGCCTGCGGCACGGTCAGTCCACCGATTTCAGGCGTCCCGGTACCGCCGGCGTAGGCAGGGTCAATACCGTCAATGTCAAAGCTCAGGTAGCAGGGGGTGTTGCCCACCCGATGGCGCACCTGCTCCATCACGGGGGCCAAGGACTGGTGCCACACCTCGTGGGCGGGTACCAGCGTAAAGCCTTGGCGGCGCGGCCAATCGAAATCATCGGCCGCGTAGCCGGTGCCGCGCAAGCCGATCTGGGTGACCTTGCTGCAATCGAGCAGGCCCTCTTCCACAGCGCGGCGGAAGGGGGTGCCGTGCGCAATGCGCTCGCCGAACATGTCTTCATTCACGTCGGCATGCGCATCCACATGCACCATCGCCACCGGGCCGTGTTGGGCGGCCATGGCCCGCAGAATGGGTAGCGCAATGGTGTGGTCACCGCCCAGAGTAAGCGGTATGCAGCCGTGGCCCAGCACCTCGGCGTAATAGGCGGTGATGATGTCGACTGACTTCAACAACGAGTAGGTATTGATGGGCACATCGCCCAGATCCGCCACTTGCAGGGCATCAAACGGCGCAGCACCGGTGGCCATGTTGTAGGGGCGCAGCAGGCAGGATTCCGCGCGGATCTGGCGGGGGCCGAAACGCGCACCCGGGCGGTGGCTGGTGCCTATGTCCAACGGCACACCGATGAAAGCAGCATCCAGCCCTCGGGCGGATGTGGCGACCGGCAGGCGCATCATGCTGGCGATGCCGCCGAAGCGCGGCATGGCATTGCCGGAAAGAGGTTGGTTCAAATCCATAGGGGAGAGGGGTTCAGGGTCAGGCTTTGCGGCCGCGTAGCCACTCCAGCACCAGCAACATGGTGGTGGTGAACAGGATCAACAAGGTGGCAACCGCTGCAATCGTGGGCGAGATGTTTTCGCGGATGCCGGTGAACATCTGGCGCGGCAGGGTGGTCTGCTCGGCGCCAGCCAAGAACAGGGTCACCACCACTTCGTCAAACGAGGTGGCAAAGGCGAACAGCGCGCCGGAAATCACACCTGGGGCAATCACCGGCAGGGTGACCCGCATGAAGGTGTTGAAGGGTGTCTCGCCAAGGCTCAGCGAGGCGCGCACCAGGTTGTGGTTGAAGTTGGCCAGGGTGGCGAGCACGGTGGTCAGCACAAAGGGGGCACCCATGGCAGCGTGCACGGCAATCAGGCCCACATAGCTGTCGCTCAGACCCAAGGGGGCGAAATACAAGTAGGTGGCTACGCCGATCACGATCACCGGCACTACCATGGGGGCGATCAGGAATGCCATCAGCAGGCCCTTGAAACGAAATTCGGTGCGGGTCAGGCCCACGGCAGCCAAGGTGCCCAAGACCGTCGCAATCACCGTAGCGGCGGGCGCCACGATGAAGCTGTTGCGCATGGCGTTAGACCACTCGGGCGCGGTGAGCAAGTGGCTGTACCACTTGGTCGACCAGCCGGGGATGGGGTAGGTCAGGAATGAGCTGCTGGAAAACGACAGCGGAATGATGGCCAGGATGGGCGCAAGCAAGTAGCCCAGCACCAGCACACACACAATGCGCAACAGCCACCAACCGGCCTTGTCGGCCAGCGTGAAGTAAAGGGGAAATTCGGGCAGTTTGAACATGGGTGTCTTTCTTATGCCAAGGCCAGGTCGGATTTCCCGATGCGGCGGTACACGCCATAGAGCACCAGTGTGGTGGCCAGCAGCAGGGCACCCAAGGCGCAGGCCATGCCCCAGTTGACTTCAACGTTGGTGTAGCGGGCGATGTAGTAGCTCAGCATCTGGTCATCTGCACCACCCAGCAGCGCCGGCGTGATGTAGTAGCCAATGGCCAGAATGAACACCAGCAGTGCGCCGGCACCCACACCGGGAAAGGTTTGCGGTACATAAACCCGCACAAATGCAGCCAGCGGAGCACTGCCCAGCGACACAGCAGCACGCACATAGGTGGGTGGCACGCTCTTCATCACGCTGTATAGCGGCAAAATCATGAAGGGCAGCAGGATGTGCACCATGGAAATGATGACGCCGGTACGGTTGAACAGGAGCGCCAATGGTTCGCTGATCACACCGATGCCCAGCAGCGCACCGTTGACCAGACCTTCGGACTGCAGCAACACGATCCACGCCGCCACCCGAACCAGGATGGAGGTCCAAAAAGGCACCAGCACCAGAATCATCAGCACGTTGGCTTTGCGCTCCGGCAAGGTGGAGAGCCAGTAGGCCAGCGGGTATGCCAGCACCAGGCACAGCAGGGTCACGATAAAGCTGATCTGGAAGGTCCGTACCAGAATGCCGCTGTAAGCACGCTGCTCTTCGGGCATGCGTTCGATATGGCCGTTGGCATCACGCTTCAGGTCCACCGAGGCCAGCAAGTAGTCGGGCGTCCAGCGAGAGCCGTTTTTGGCAATAGCCTGCCAGAACTCCGGCTCGGCCCAGCGGGCGTCTTTGTCCAGCAACTGCTGGCGGACGGATTCAGCATCACCTTCGATGGGCAGGGCCTTGTAGGCACCCATGATCAGCGAGCGTGCCCCGGGCGCTTCGGTGTTCAGGCGGCGCGCCAGAGCGCCGGCATCTGCCGTGTCCGGCAGGTGCGATAAATCTTGAACCAAGGCGGCGTAGGCCGCAGCTTGGGGTTGGGACGTGCGGTCCCAGCCTGCCAAGGCTTCTACCGTGGTGGGTAGGGCCTTGGCGACTTCGGGGTTTTCCACCGCGCGCATCAGGAGTGCTGCAATGGGAACCAGCAGGGTCAGGAGCAAAAACACCAGCAAGGGCAGTGTCAGGCTGAATGCCCGCCATTTGCGGCGGGACTCCGCACGGGAGAGTGCCGCGCGGAGATCGCCCGGGGGCTGGATGGCACTGGCTTGCATGGACATGGGTTCAGGCTCCTGACGGTCTACGGATTACTGGGTGGCCCAGGCAGCAAAGCGCTTTTCCAGGGCTTCGCCTTGGTCAGCCCAGAAGGTGGTGTTGAACTGCAAAGCTTCCTTGGCGTTCTTCTCGGAAGTAGGCAGGTCACCCAAGACCTTGGCGCTGAGCTTGGCCAGAGCCTTTTTGTTGGTCGGGCCGTAAGCGATGTTCTGGGCGTACACAGCCTGGTTCTCCGGCTTCATGGCGAAGTTCAGGAACTTGTAGGCTGCGTCTTTCTTGGCAGTGCCCTTGGGGATAACCCAGTAGTCCAGGTCATAAATGCCACCGGGCCAGTAGATTTGCAGGTTGCGGCCTTCGCGGTTGGCGGCGTCAATACGACCGTTGTACACGGTGGACAAGACCACATCGCCAGCCACCAGGAACTGGGGTGCCTGGGCGCCTGCTTCCCACCACTGGATGTTGGGCTTGAGGGCGGTCAATTTCTTGAAGGCGCGTTCTGCACCGTCTTTGGTGGCCAGAACCTTGTAGACGTCTGCGGGCTTCACACCGTCGGCCAGCAAAGCGAACTCGAGGTTGTAGCGGGCGCCTTTGCGCATGCCGCGCTTGCCGGGAATCTTGTTGGTGTCAAAGAAGTCTGCCCAGCTGGTAGGGGCTTTTTTGAGCTTGTCGCCGTTGTAGGCCATCACGGTGGACCACACAAACACACCCACACCACACTCGCTCACAGCGGAGGGCAGCAGGTCAGCTTTGGGGGCAATCTTGCTGTAGTCCAGCTTTTCGAACAGGCCTTCGTCGCAGCCGCGGGCTACGTCAGGGGATTCGACTTCCACCACGTCCCAGGTCACATTTTTGGTTTCCACCATGGCCTTGATCTTGGCTTGCTCACCGTTGTATTCCACTGCGGTGACCTTGACGCCTTCTTTGGCAACGGGCTCGTAGTACGCGACTTTCTGGGCGTTCGCATTGGCACCACCGAAGTTCACCACGGTAATGGCGTCTTGGGCGTGGACATTCATCGCAAAGCAGGCAGCAATAGATGCAGCAGCGATCAGGCTTTTTTTCATGGAGAGATTTCCTTAAGGGTTGAGGAAGGGACGGGGGAAAACTTCAGAGCGCGTAAATGCGCGTAAAGGGAGTCGGGAACTCAAGGTGCACCGTGCTGCCCATGGCAGGCGGTGTGAGGGCACATGCGTGGGTGAGCGGGAGCTTCACGGTGGCTTGCGCCTGGCCGGCACTCATTGAGCACAGCAAGCGCACGTGGTCGCCGTAGTACACAATGCCGGCCACTTGGGCGGCGACGGTGTTCAGTGCAGCGGGCGCCTGTACGTGCAATGCAATCCGCTCGGGCCGCACACATGCTTCCACCATCGCGCCTGCAACAGCGTTATTGACATTGATGCCGGGCAGCGTCTGGCCTTGGCCCAGGACTATGCTGGGGGCTTCTGCAGTTCCGCCCAATGTGCCGCGAAGCACCGTACTGTCTCCCACAAAACCGGCCACAAAGCGGTTGCTGGGGGCTTCGTACAGGCTTTGGGCATCTGCCAGTTGCTGGATCACACCTTCGTTGAACACCGCCACCCGGTCGCTCATGGTCAGGGCTTCGCCCTGGTCATGGGTCACATACACAAAGGTCACACCCAGCTGGCGGTGAAGCTCTTTGAGTTCGAGCTGCATGTGTTCGCGTAACTGCTTGTCCAGCGCGCCCAAGGGCTCGTCCATAAGCACCAGTTGGGGCTCGAACACCAGCGCGCGGGCCAGTGCCACGCGTTGCTGTTGGCCGCCGGAGAGGCGGGTGGGCAGCCGGTCGCCCATGCCGGTCAGTCGCACCATGTCCAAAGCCTTTTGCACCCGCTTTTCTTGCTCGTCTTTAGGCACTTTGCGCACGGTGAGCGGGTAGGCCACGTTCTGTGCCACCGTCATGTGGGGGAACAGTGCGTAGTTCTGGAACACCATGCCGAAGTTGCGCTTGTGCGGCGGGGTGCGCGTGATCTGCTTGCCGTCGAGCAGGATGTCGCCTGCTGTGGGGGACTCGAACCCGGCCAGCATCATCAGGGTGGTGGTCTTGCCCGAGCCCGAGGGTCCGAGCAGGCTCAGGAATTCACCGCGCTGGATATCGAGGTTCAGCTCCCGCACCACCAGCTGTTCGCCGTCGTACGTTTTTTGTACGCCGCTAAAGCGCACCAAGGGTTCAGTAGAGGACATGTGTTCTTCGAAAAGCAGATTCAAAATGGGCGATCAGGCCACAGCGGCGAAGCTGTCGGCCAGAATGGCCAAGCCTTCTTCCAGCAGCGCGTCGGGCGCGGTCAATGGCACCAGGATGCGGATGACGTTGCCGTAGGTACCGCAGGACAGCAGAATCAGCCCGCGTCGAGCAGCCTCTGTGACTACTTTCTTGGTCAACACCGCGTCTGGGCGGTGCACATCACCACCTTCAAACAACTCGATGGCGACCATGGCGCCCATGCCGCGTACATCACCGATGGCAGGTACCTTGGTGGCGATGGCCTTGAGCTTTTCAACCAGGAAGGCGCCCATGTCTTGACTGCGTTGCAGGAGTTTTTCTTCTTCAAAGGCCTTCATCACGGCCAGTGCGGCTGCGCAAGCCACGGGGCTGCCGGCATAAGTACCGCCCAAGCCACCTGCCGCAGGTGCGTCAATCACATCAGCACGGCCGACCACACCGGACAAGGGGAATCCACCTGCCAGCGATTTGGCCGTGGTAATCAAATCAGGAGCCACAGGCCATTGTTCGCATGCGAACCAAGTGCCGGTGCGGCCCGCCCCGGTTTGCACTTCGTCGGCGATCAACAAAATACCGTACTTGTCGGCCATGGCCTTGAGGCCGGAGATGAACTCGGGAGGGGCCACGTAGAAACCGCCTTCGCCCTGCGCGGGCTCGACGATGAAGGCAGCGACGCGTTCTGCTTCGATGTCATTCTTGAAGATCAACTCCACAGAATGCAGGGCATCCGCCACGCTCACGCCATGCAGTTCATTGGGGAACAGGGCGTGGAACACTTCGCCGGGGAAGGGCCCGAAGCCCAGCTTGTAAGGCGCCACTTTGCCGGTGAGGCCCAACGTGAAATTGGTGCGGCCGTGGTAGCCACCGGTGAAGGCGATCACTCCGGGGCGCTTGGTGTGAGCGCGGGCGATTTTGATGGCGTTTTCCACCGCTTCGGCGCCGGTGGTCAGCAGCAGGCTCTTCTTGGCAAAGTTGCCGGGTGCCATGGCGTTCAGGCGCTCGCACACTTCGACGTAGGGTTCGTAGGCGATCACCTGAAAGCAGGTGTGGGTATACAGGTCGAGCTGGGCCTTGACGGCCTCAATCACCTGGGGGTGAAGGTGGCCGGTATTGAGCACCGCAATGCCGCCGGCGAAGTCGATGAAGCGGCGACCTTCCACATCCCAGAACTCGGAGTTGCGGGCGTTCTTGATGAAAATCTCGTGGGCCTGACCGACGCCGCGGGCAACGGCGGATTGGCGGCGGGCATACAGGGCGGCATTGAGAACTTGGCGATCGGCTTGCATAAGATAGTCCGGTGTTGTTGAACGGGTGGCAGAACTATAGGAACCCGGTCCACAAACAACCATGTACACAATGATGAAAGTTTCGAGACACTGTGCAGGTCTAAAATCCTGTACAGAGTTTCCCTAAATTGGTGCGTTTTTTGACCACCTGTTGTCTGCTTTACGATCGCGCCATGCTCACACTCAGTCCCGACATTGCTACCCCCCTGGTAAGCCAGATCGTGGACGGACTGCGCGGGCTGATTGCGGGGCAGGTGCTCAAGCCCGGTAGCAAGCTGCCTTCCATCCGCGCATTTGCGGTGGCGCACAACGTCAGCGTGTTCACGGTGGTCGAGGCCTATGACCGTTTGGTCGCCCAGGGATGGCTGGTCTCGCGGGCCCATTCCGGCTTTTTTGTAAAGCGGCGTGAGGAGGGCGGCAGCGTCGGGGCACCAGCCCGCGAAGTGGAAACGCCCCGTTTTGATGCAAGCTGGTACCTCAAGCAGATTTTCGAAAACCGGAACCTGCCGTTAAAGCCCGGTTGCGGCTGGTTGCCGCATGATTGGTTATTCGGTGATGCCGTGCGCCGCAGCATGCGCCAGCTCTCCAGCGATGGCTCTGAATTGGACGGCTATGGCCTGCCCTATGGCCACATGGCCTTGCGCATGATCATTGCGGAGTCATTGGCCGAACATCAGATTTCGGCAGACGCCGGCCAGGTGTTGTTGACGCATGGCTCCAGCCAAGGGCTGGATCTGGTGGCGCGCTGCCTGCTCAAGCCGGGCGACACCGTACTGGTAGACGATCCGGGCTACCCCAATCTCTTGTTTATGTTGCGCTTCTGGGGCGTGGACGTGGTCGGCGTGCCGCGCACGGGCGTGGGCTACGACCTCGCTGCTTTGGAGGCCATTCTGGCAACCCGCAAGCCCAAAGCCTTCTTCACCCAACCCCGTTTGCAGAGTCCTACCTGCTCGGTTGCTTCGGTGGCGCAACTGCACCGCTTGTTGCAACTGGCGGAGCTGCACGATTTTGTTCTGGTCGAAAACGACATTTATGCCGACATGGATGCGACTTCGCGCACCACGCTGGCCAGTCTGGATCAGCTGCGTCGCGTGGTGTACGTGGGCAGTTATTCCAAAACCATTTCGCCCAACCTGCGTGTGGGTTACTTGTTGGCCCGGCCTGATCTGTCAGCGCAATTCGTGCAGCTGAAGATGATTGCAGGACTGACGTCTTCCGATATTGCCGAGCGGATTACATTCGGCGCGATTACGGATGGCCGCTGGCGCAAGCACCTGAAGTCGCTGCGGGACCGCTTGGGTGAAGCACACCGCCAAGTCAGTCGCAGGCTGCTGGGTCTGGGTTTTGAGATCTTTCATGAGCCTGAGGCCGGCATGTACCTGTGGGCCCGACACCCTGACATCTCGGACAGCGCCGTCCTGTCACAGTCAGCGACTCAGGAAGGCATCATGTTGGGGCCCGGCCAGTTGTTCCTGGTGGAGCCCCGGCCTACCGGATGGTTGCGCTTCAATGTAGCGTTTAGCTCGGACGAGCGCCTGTGGCGCTTTCTGGACCAGCGGATCCTGGTGGGGCAAAGCGCCGAACACGCCTGAGGCGCGCGGCGCTTACAGCAAGCCCCTCTTTGCCAAGTTGCGCATCAGGTGTGATGCGCTGAATGTCCAGGGCGGGCACTGGTCGCAGTGCCGCATGCGGTTGCGTAGGGTCCCCAGTTTGGCGCTGTGGATGGTGACCACATCGTCCAGTTTGTGGGTAAAGCCGCTGCCCGGGGCATCCCGGTCCTGCACGGGCGCAAACAAAGTGCCCAAAAACAGCATGGCACCATCCGGGTATTGGTGATGCGGGCCTATCAGCTGGGCGGCAAGGTCCAGCGGGTCACGGCTGATGCGTGCCATGGATGAATAGCCATCCATCACAAAACCGTCAGCGCCTTCCACACGCAATGTCAGTTCAGCGCTGCGCACTTCGTTGATGGTGAATTTCTCGTCAAACAGGCGAATGAAGGGCCCTACCGACGCCGAAGCGTTGTTGTCCTTGGCTTTACCCAGCAAAAGTGCTGAGCGGCCTTCCACATCACGCAGGTTTACGTCGTTGCCCAGCGTGGCACCCACGACTTCGCCGCGCGAGTTAACAGTGAGTACGACTTCCGGTTCGGGGTTATTCCAGTGTGATGCGGGGTGCAAGCCCGCGTCGTCCCCGCAGCCCACAGCGGCCAGTACCGGTGCTTTCGTAAAAATCTCTGCATCAGGGCCGATGCCGACTTCGAGGTACTGGCTCCAGGCACCTTGTGCAATCAGCACTTGTTTGAGTGCCATGGCCTGTTCCGAACCGGGCTTGAGTTTGGATAGGTCGTCGCCGATCAGTGACTGGATTTCAGTGCGTATGGCGCTCGCCGCCGCCGGGTTGCCTCTGGCTTTCTCTTCAATCACCCGTTCCAGCATGGACGTGGCAAACGTCACCCCGGCTGCCTTGATGGCTTGCAGATCACAGGGGGCCAACAGCCACGGTAAGGCAGCGTCCCTGCTGGCAGCGCTGCTGTTGGCCAGGAGGCTTTGCACACTGCAAACAGTCTCCCCATGGGCTGCGCGCAGTGCGCGGGCCGGATCGGCGGTTTCGCATACATCACGGGCTGTGGGATAGATGCTGCTGATGTCGATCACCATGCCATCGCGTACCGTAACCACGCTGGGGCCTTGTAGTTCAGGCCGCCAGATACGGCCCAACAGGGTGGCGTGGCCGGCATCGGCCGGCAGGGTGTTGTCAGGAGTGAGTTGCATAGAGGCCTATCGGGTCACGTAGCCCATGGTCTGCGGCAGCCAAAGAACGATCTGGGGAAAGCAAGTCATGGCCAGCAGCAGGCAGAGCAGCATGACCAGGAAGGGCCAGCCTTCCTTCATCATCTCGCCGATAGGAATCCCGGTCAGTGCCTTGGTGACAAACAGCAGCATGCCGAAGGGCGGATGGATCAAGCCGATCATCATGTTCAGGACCACCAGCACACCGAAGTGCACCAGGTCCACCCCCAGCAATTTGGCAGCCGGGAGCAGCATGGGCACGAAGACCAAGAGCAAGACGGACACATCCAGAAAACAGCCCAACACCAGAAACATAACGTTCACCAGCAAGAGGAACTGGATTTTGGACAGGTGCATGCTGTCGACCCACATCGCCATGCTTTGGGGCACGCCCTCGGCGGTGAAGGCGTAGTTCAGCATGAATGAGCCGGCAAGGATAAGGGTGATGACTGCGCTGCCGCGTGCGGACTCCATCACCACACCCCAGAAGCTGCGCCAGGTGAGCGCTCGGAACACCACGGCGGCGAGGATGAGTGCATGCAAAGCAGCCACTGCCGCAGCTTCAGTAGGCGTGAAAGCGCCTGAGTAAATGCCGCCTAGCAGGACGATGGGCATAGACAGCGGCAACGCACCGCGGAAAATGAGCCCGGCCCATTCAGAACGGGGCACCGGTTCGTCACGCGGCATGTTGCGTTTGACCGCGATGATGTGCACCACAAACATCATCAGGCCAGCCATCAGAAAGCCGGGCACTACACCGCCCAAAAACAAGGCGCCGACCGACGCACCGGACACCAGCGCATAAATCACCATGGGGATGGAGGGCGGGATGATGGGCCCCAGTGTTGCGCTGGCCACCACGACGGCACCGGCAAACCCGCGTGTGTATTCCGGCTTTTTGAGCATCTGGCGGATGGTGACCAGGCCGGGGCCGGCAGCATCTGCAATCGCACTTCCGCTCATCCCTGAAAAGATCACGCTCACCAGAATGTCGACTTGTGCCAAGCCTCCCCGCATGCGGCCGACCAGGATACGGCAAAAGTCAAAAATGCGCTCGCTCACGGTGCCGGCATTCATGATGTTGGCGGCGAATACAAAAAGCGGTACCGCCAGGAGCACGTAGCTGTTGTACAGGCTGTTGCCCACTTGCTCGGCTACCAGACCTACGTCCTGGCCCTTGGCAATCAAATAGCCGATACCTGCTGCCAACATAGAGAAGCCGATGGGCATGCGCAACAGCAAGCCGACCAAAAGATTAGCCACCAGTACCCACAGTCCGGTTGTCATAGTCGCAACTCCGCTTCCAGACCGATGCCGCGCACCGCGTTCCAGATGGCCCATGCACTGCGGATGACCAAAGCGATCAGCAGGAATACAAAGGGCATAAAAATCCACATGAAAGAAACGCCCAACACCGGCGAGCCTTCGCGCGCCATGAAGTGCACATAGTCCCAGCTGGCAGGAATGGCTGCAGCAGACAAGCCGCCAATCAGCAGGCTGCCTGCAATGCGCATGATCTGGCGGCTACGGTAGTTGACGCTGTTCCACAGCAAATCAAACACTACATGTTCGCGCTCTGGCACCACGGCCGCGGCACCCCAAAGAATCACCCACACATACAGAATCACCGCGGCTTCATCGGTCCACGGCAAGGGCTTGTTGAAACCGAAACGCGCCGTGATCTGGATGATGAAAACGACGAACAGGGTCAGGAAAAGGCCGCCGCCCAGAAGGTTGGCGGCCTGTTGCAATCGACGCAACATGGTTCGGTCGTCGCTTACTTGGTCGCGTTGATGCGATCCAGCAAGCCCTTGGGCCACACTTTGGCGTAGTCTGACGCTTGGTAAGTGGCTTGCACGGACTTGCGGAATGCATCCACATCAGGCGTCGATACCTGCAGGCCTTCCTTCTTGAAGAATTCGACGAGCTGGCCTTCTTCCTTGATGCGGTTCTCGTTGTTGTAAGCAGCTGCAGCTTGGGCGGCTGCTGTCACCTTTTGCTTTTGCGCCGGCGAGAGTGCATTGAAGCTCTTGTTGGAGATCGCGATGAAGATGCCGTCTACCAGGTGGCTGGTCAACACGATTTGTTTGGTGACTTCGTAAAACTTGGCAGCGCGTACCGAGGGCAGGGGGTTGTCCTGGCCGTCGATGGTACCGGTCTTGAGCCCCATGTACACCTCGCCGAATGCCAGCGGTGTGGCGGTGGCACCCAGCGCTTCACCCAGGAACAACCACTCTTTGGAGCCGGGCATGCGAAGCTTCACGCCTTTCAGGTCTGCAGGTGTTTTGACCGGCTTGGCTTCGCGCAGGTTGACTTGGCGGGTGCCCAAATAGACGGTGGCCAGCGGTGTGACCTCCATTTTTTCAGACACGGCCTTGAACAGCTCCGCACCAATGGGGCCGTTGAAAATCTTTTGTTGCTGTTCCGGATCGCGCACCACGTAGCCGGCGGTGAAGATGGAGAACTCGGGAACGAGCTTGGCAATGTCAAAGGCCGAAATGCTGGACAGCTCCAGGTTGCCACGCGCCATGGCCGCAGGCTCGGTGCCTTGCTTGAACAGGGTGGCGTTCAGATTGATCTGAACATCGAACTCGCCGGGTGCTGTTTTCTCCAGTTGTTCCTTGAACACGGTCCACATCTTGGCGTGCCAGTCGTCGGGCACTGCGGGGGTGGAGATGCGCAGCACGGTCTTAGTCTGTGCCATGGCCGGCAATGCGGGCAGCGCGGCAGCGCCCATTGCGGCAGCGGCGCCCAGCAGGGTTCGGCGATTCAGTCGGGTAGTTGTCATGGTGTTGTCTCCTCGTGTTGTTGGTGTTTACAGGTGGCTCAATGCGGCACCCAGTGCACGATAACCGCTGCGAACGGTTTGTAACTCGGTGTTATCCAAGGGGCTCAAAGGGGCGCGCATGGTCAGCCACGCCTCGTCGCCGGACTGCTCTGCAAGCATGGCTTTGTAGACGCCCACAAAGGGCATACCGGGCTTGACGGATAGCAGCTTGAGCAAATCAAGAATGAGTTGTTCATCCGCTTGGCTGACCTTGTCGGGTGCGCTCATCACCCGCTTCATCAGGCGTGGTGCAATGTTGGACAGGCCATTGATGGAGCCCGATCCACCTTGGCACATGACCGGTGCCACATGGGGCTCCGCCCCGACCAGAATGGACAAATCCGGGAAAGCACGGGCTAATGCGAGTGAGTGCTCGAGGTCTCCACTGCTGTCTTTCACGCCCATCACCTGCCCGGGGTGGCGGCGCACCAGTTCTGCAATGGCGGCGTGCGAGAAGCCGAAGGTGCTCATGAAAGGGAAGTGGTAGAGCAGCAGTTTCAAACCATCGTCGCCTATGCCTCGCACCACCTGGGACACGGCCTCGATGATGCCGGCGTCTTTGGGTTGATTGAAGAAAAAGGGCGGCATCAGCATCTGACGGTGCACGCCCAAGCCGCTGGCGTGACGGCCCAGTTCGATGGCATCGCCCAGCGCCAACGCGGTGGTGGTCACAATGATCTGGTCGGGACGTATGCCGTGGGCCAACATGGCTTCCAGCAGGCCCGTGCGCTCAGCCATCGTGAATGCCGGGCCCTCGCCCGTCGTACCGAAAAGGGTCACGCCATCGCAACCTGCCTCGAGCATGCGTTGTGCATGGGCCAAGGCACGTGGGGTATCTAGCGTGCCGTCGTCGGTGACGGGCAGCAAAAGCGCGGGCCAAAGGCCGTGGATATCGGGGTTCAAACGTGTCTCCTGGTGTTGTCGGTGGGAAGCGGGTCAAAGTGGGGGGTGGGGCTGACGCCCCATTCATTGCGCACTTGTTCCAAAGGGGCATGCATGACCCGGTTGCGGGCGCTACTGATGTGTTCCTCCAATAGGGTGGCGGCTTTGGCGCCATCCCGCGCTCGTAGCGCTTCGATAAAGCGCAAGTGCTCCTGCATGGCTGGAATGAGGCGGCCCGGGGTAATCACGCTTTGTTCGAGCTTGATCAGTCGTACCCGCAAGCTGTTGACCCGGTACTGGTCGGAAATGATGTCGTTGCCCAGTGCGTCCACCATGCGGTCATGCAGGCCCCAGTCCAGCGCTTGGGCTTCGTCCAGCAGGGTGGCGTCTTGCAATGCATCGGGCGCCGCGGCACGGGCCAATATCCGGTGGTGGCTGGCTTCAATGGCTTCCAGTTCAGCATCGGTTGCGGTGTGCACGAAATGCAGCAATGCCTCCCGTTCGATCATGGAGCGCACCTGAAACGCATTGCGGATCAGTCGCAGGTCCACATGGGCAATCTGCAGACCGCGTTGCGGCACAGTTTTGACAAGGCCAGCAGCTTCCAGGCGGGGAATCATCTCGCGCACCGCGCCCAAGGGCATATCCAGCAAGGTCATCAATTCGCGTTGCGACACAAACTGCCCGGCACGGATGGTTCCCTCAAACACCTGTCGCGTGAAACCTTGGTAAGCCTTGGCACGCTGGCTCAGCGAGTCGTCGACAGGGCTGTTTACCACTTGATTCATGACTGACATGTTAGTTGTGTGCCAGCCGGAGTCCTATTGGGATAAACCCGCAGCTAATGGAACGGCTCTGGAGCGGCCGGTCCATCTGCGGGGGCGGCGATAATAGTGGGTTCTATTGATCCACCACTCGAAGAAATTCCGTCATGACCCAGCCCGTAATGAGTGTTGCCGACATTCGTAAATCCTTCCTCGACTTCTTTGCCTCCAAGGGGCATACCGTCGTGGCGTCCAGTCCGCTGGTACCGGGCAATGACCCCACCCTGATGTTTACCAACTCGGGTATGGTGCAGTTCAAGGATGTGTTTCTGGGCACCGACAAGCGCAACTATGTGCGTGCGGCCTCTGTGCAAGCCTGCCTGCGTGCCGGTGGCAAGCACAACGATCTGGAAAACGTGGGCTACACCGCCCGCCACCACACCTTCTTCGAGATGCTGGGCAACTGGAGCTTCGGCGACTACTTCAAAAAGGAAAGCCTGAACTGGGCGTGGGAACTGCTGACCACCGTCTACAAGTTGCCCGCGGAAAAGTTGTACGCCACCGTCTACCAGGAAGACGACGAGGCCTACGCCATCTGGGAAGATATCTTCGTCAAGGCCGGCTGGACCCCTGAGCGCGTAAAGCAAGAGGGACGCATCATCCGCATCGGCGACAACAAGGGCGGCCGCTACAAGAGCGATAACTTCTGGATGATGGCCGACACCGGCCCCTGCGGCCCGTGCTCGGAAATTTTTTACGACCACGGTGCCCACATTCCCGGCGGCCCGCCCGGCAGCCCGGACGAAGACGGCGACCGCTTCATCGAGATCTGGAACAACGTGTTCATGCAGTTCAACATGGACGAGACCGGCGCGGTGACCCCGCTGCCCGCACCCTGCGTGGACACCGGCATGGGGCTGGAGCGTCTGGCCGCTATCTTGCAGCATGTGCACAGCAACTACGAAATCGACCTGTTCGATGCACTGATCAAGGCCGCCTCCCGCGAAACCGGATGCTCGGACCTTACAAATAAGTCTTTGCGCGTGATTGCCGACCACATCCGCGCCACTGCGTTCCTAGTAAGTGACGGCGTGATCCCGAGCAACGAAGGTCGCGGTTATGTGCAGCGCCGCATCGTGCGCCGCGCCATCCGCCATGGCTACAAGCTGGGCCAGAAGACACCGTTCTTCCACAAGCTGGTGAAGGACCTGGTGCAGGTCATGGGCGCGGCATACCCCAACATGGCATCGCAAGAGGCTCGCATCACCGAAGTGCTGCGCGTCGAAGAAGAGCGATTCTTCGAAACCCTAGCCACCGGCATGCAGATTCTGGACGAAGCCCTGGCTGGCGGTGTGAAAGTGCTGCCTGGTGAAGTGGCCTTCAAGTTGCACGACACCTATGGTTTCCCGCTCGATTTGTCGGCCGACGTGTGCCGCGAAAACGGTGTGGAAGTCGACAGCGCCGGTTTTACCGCCGCCATGGAAGCGCAAAAGGCCAAGGGCCGTGCAGCGGGCAAGTTCAAGATGGACAAGGCGCTGGAGTACACCGGCGCAGGCAACACCTTTGTAGGTTACGAGCATCTGACCCAGTCTGCAAAAATCGTAGCGCTCTACGCAGACGGTACGGCGGTTAGCGAGCTGAAGGCCGGTCAAGACGGCGTGCTGGTGCTGGACACCACACCGTTCTACGCCGAGAGCGGCGGCCAGGTGGGCGATGAGGGCGCGGTGTTCTCGGATGCCGGTCTGTTTGAAGTGGGTGATACCCAGAAGATCAAGGCCGATGTGTTCGGCCACCACGGCACGTTGAAGACCGGCGTTTTGCGCGTGGGCGATGCCGTAACCGCCCATGTGGACGCCGCCAAGCGCGCCGCCACGGTTCGCAACCACAGTGCCACTCACTTGATGCACAAAGCCCTGCGTGAAGTGCTGGGCGAGCATGTGCAGCAAAAGGGCTCGCTGGTGAATGCCGAGCGCACCCGTTTTGACTTTGCACACAACGCGCCTGTGACTGCCGAGCAAATTCGCCAGATTGAAGCAAAAGTGAACGCCGAAGTGCTGGCCAATGCCGCCGCGCAAGCGCGGGTTATGGACATTGAGTCCGCCCAAAAGACGGGCGCGATGATGCTGTTCGGAGAGAAATACGGTGAAACCGTGCGCGTGCTCGACATCGGCTCCAGCCGCGAGCTCTGCGGCGGCACCCACGTTCATGCCACTGGAGACATTGGCTTGTTCAAGGTGGTGGGCGAAGGCGGCGTGGCTGCTGGCGTGCGCCGCATTGAGGCGGTGACCGGTGCCAACGCACTGCATTACCTACAAGATTTGGAAGACACAGTCGGCGCTGCAGCAGCAACGCTTAAGACCCCCGTGGCTGAGTTGGGCAACCGCTTGGGCCAGATCGTGGACCAGGTCAAGGCGCTGGAGAAAGAAGTTGCAGCACTCAAGGGCAAGTTGGCTTCCGCACAGGGCGACGAGCTGGTGAGCAGCGCGGTAGACGTGAACGGCGTGAAGGTGCTGGCAGCCAAGCTAGAAGGCGCGGACGCCAAGACCTTGCGCGACACCATGGACAAGCTCAAGGACAAACTCAAGACTGCCGTCATCGTGCTGGGCGCTGTCGATGGCGACAAGGTGCAGATCGCAGCCGGCGTGACCAACGACACGACAGCCAAGGTCAAAGCCGGTGAGCTGGCCAACTTTGTCGCAAGTCAAGTAGGTGGCAAGGGCGGCGGCAAGGCCGACATGGCCATGGCCGGTGGCACCGAGCCTGCCAAGCTGGCCGGTGCGCTGGCCAGCGTCCAAGCCTGGGTAAGCGCCAAGCTGTGAAGGCAGAGCGTTAACCTCATAATTGCTATCAATACAGGAGCTGCTCGCGCTTATTCCATGGGCGTCAGCAGCTCTTTTTATGCCTAAATCAAGTATTCAACGCCGTCAGGCACTGGCAACTTTAGGGGCGTGGTGGATGCCCGCGGCCCAAGCTGCCACGGAATCCATCAGCCCAGGCTTTGACCTCCAGCCATGGCCTCGCGGTCGCGCGGCGCCAGCGTTTCCCGCGACGGATATGACCGGGCAAGCGGTGTCACTTCAGGCGCTACGGGGCAAGGTGGTGTTGGTCAACTTCTGGGCCAGTTGGTGCGAACCCTGCCGGGCCGAAATGCCCTCGCTGCAAGCGTTGGCCGAGCGCGAGAAAGCGCAGTTGGTTGTGTTGACTATCAACCTCAAGGAAAGCCCCGAGGCCATAGCGCGCTTTGTGCAGTTCACCGGCCTGACTTTGCCCGTACTGCGGGACCCGCTAGGCGACACTGCTCGCGTTTGGGGTATCAAGATTTACCCGTCTACGGTGTTGGTGGACTCAAAAGGCCAAGTCCGCAGTGTGGTGCGAGGGGCGTTGGATTGGGCGGGTTCCGAAGGCGAGGCCCTGTGGCGCCCCTTGTTAAGAGCAGAGCCTCAGCGCACGCCCAAGCGCTGAACCAGAGCTTGTACTTCGGCGTCCCGCACCGCAGGCGCCCCATCGGCCGCACTGGACTGAATCAGGCGGCGCAGCGTCTCCAGGTGGGGCATCACGGTGCCAAAAAATGTAGCGCGTTCACCTTGGGCAATCAACAGGGTGGGGAAGTTTTCCACCTCAATCGGGTCCACCAGATCGGCTTCATCTTCCACATCCACCCAGTGCATGCGCGCGCCGGGGAACTCAGCCTGCAGCGCGGTGAACAGGGGCTGGTAGTCCTTGCAAGTGCCGCACCATTGGGCACACAGGCAGGCAACCAGCAGTGGAGCGGTGGCGGATTCAGCGGGAGTAGACAAGTGCTGGCTCATGACTCAAATCAATATCGATATAACGGGCTTCAGGGGTATGAAGTTTTACAATATAGGGTTTCGCCCTAGGCCTTTGTGGCCTGTGCGGTGCTCCACAGTCTGACCCTCAAGCAAGGCCCCCATGAGTGCATTTCTGGAAGAAACAGTTTTAAGCGTACACCACTGGACAGACCGTTTGTTCAGCTTCACCACCACGCGTGACCCTGCGCTGCGCTTTTCCAACGGTCACTTCACCATGATTGGCTTGATGCAAGACAACGGCAAGCCGCTGCTGCGCGCGTATTCCATTGTCAGCGCCAACTACGAAGAACACCTCGAATTCTTGAGCATCAAGGTGCAGGACGGTCCTTTGACTTCCAAGCTCCAGCACATCAAGGTGGGCGACAAGATTGTGGTGGGCCGCAAGCCCACCGGCACTTTGCTGATTGATTACCTCTTGCCCGGCAAAAACCTGTACCTCTTGGGCAGCGGCACCGGCTTGGCCCCGTTTTTGAGCGTGGCGCGGGACCCCGAGACGTACGAGAAGTTTGAAAAAGTCATCGTGGTCCACGGCGTGCGCGAGGTGAATGAACTGGCGTACTACGACTATTTCAAGAACGATTTGCCCAAGCACGAATTCCTTGGCGAGATGGTCACGAACCAGATGCTGTACTACCCCACGGTGACCCGTGAGGCCTTTGAGCATCAGGGCCGTATCACCACCTTGATCGAGTCCGGCAAGCTGCCTGAAGACTTGGGCCTCCCCCCGCTGGACCCGGCCACCGACCGCATCATGATCTGCGGCAGCCCCGGTCTGAACAAAGACATGCGCGAAATCCTGGACGCCAAAGGCTTCAAGGAAGGCAACACCACCACGCCGGGCGACTACGTGGTGGAGCGCGCATTCGTGGAACAATAAATGCAGGGGCTCTCAGGAGCCGCCTCGTCATGGAAAGGCCCGCTTGCAGGCCTTTTTTTATGCCTGCCGGGTGTGACTGGCCCGGTGCCGCTGTACCTCGGATGAGCGTAGGGCGCGGTGTTTGGTAACCCGTCCTGCCATGCGTTTGCGCCACATACGGAAGGAGCTGGCCTTCATGTGTGAACGCATCAGCGCGATGACACCGGATTCATTCAAACCGAATTGCATTTCGATGGATTCAAATGGCGTACGGTCTTCCCACGCCATTTCGACAATGCGCGACACATCAGCGTCTGTGAGCGTCATGCAGCCATGCTCCCAGCCAACATGCACAGCGCTGCTACCACCGTGAGGTGCAAGCGCATGCTCAGCCAATCGCCCAAGCCGTAGGCCGGGTAGCTGCGCCGGTCTACCGCCAGGCATATGCCCAGCAACAGCGCCATGGTCACCAGTCCTTGGGACAGGGGCAGCAGCAAAGCGACCCAAGCCACCAGACTGGGAAACACGCCCCACACGAAGGGCCCGGGTTGAGGTGTAAGTGGCCCGCGCATCGCCAGGCCCCAGTGGATAGCGCCCAGAAAGCTCGAGATAGTGGCGCCGTAGGCCAACAAGGCAAAAGCCGCCTGCGCATGATGCGCGGCCGGAGCCAGCCATGCTGCTGCAGCCAGTGCCACAAACGGGATCAGTCCGGCGTATCCCAGTCGGGCTGCCCAGCGGGGCAGGGGAGTGCCTGCGGAGGGGGATGTGAATGGGGCACTCATGGTGCGTCGCCCGCCGCGTCTTCTGTATCGACCGGTTGGACAGTCATAGTTTTGTCAATTTCGGGCATCGGGCGGCACATCATGGTGCCGTTCCATTGCTGGCCGCACCAGCACAGGCCTTCCGCGTTGATGATGCAGGTGCCGGTACCGCAGCAGCGTTCGTCTTCTTCCATGGGGCGTCCTGAATATCCGTGTGAAACAAAGGCGCTTGCCGCTGTGGCAGCATCCGTTGCCCAGATTTTGCTGGAATCAGCTCCGCCCGTGTGCCTCAGGGCCTTTTCCCTGACTACAGAAAGCCAGTTCACCATGTCCGCACTCAATGTTTTAGGCACTGCATTGCAGGCCTGCTCGTATGACCCGCTCACCGGCTATTTCCGTGACGGGTGCTGCAATACCGATGCGCATGACCACGGCACCCATGTGGTGTGCGCCAAGGTGACGGCGGACTTTCTCGCCTATTCGCTGCAGCGTGGAAATGACCTCGTTACCCCCCGGCCGGAGTATCGCTTTGTGGGTCTCCGTCCCGGTGATCGCTGGTGTCTTTGTGTGAACCGTTGGCTGGAAGCCTTGCAGGCCGGCGTGGCGCCGCCGGTGCACCTGGAGGCCACGCACGCCAAGGCGCTGGAGCGGGTGAGCCTGGAGCAGCTCAAGGAATACGCCTTGTAAAGCCGTGCGCTACCGCACGGCAAGGCTTGCGTGCCGGTGCATACTGCCACCATGAAAAACAAACTTCTTTTGCTGTGCTTGGGTGCATTGTGGGCTACTTGCTCCAACTGGGTCCATGCGGAACAGCCAGCCTTGCAGACCATCGCGATGCTGGACGTGCCCCGCTATATGGGTACCTGGTACGAGATTGCCAAGTACCCCAACAGCTTTCAAAAGAAGTGCGCTCGCAACACCCGTGCGGAATACCAAGCCCGGCCGGACGGCAGTGTGCAAGTGCTCAACCGCTGCATCATGGCAGATGGCCAGATCACCGAGGCGCTGGGTGCCGCTCGACAAGTCGGACCCGCCACCTCCCCCAAACTGCAGGTGCGTTTTGCGCCAGCATGGTTGTCGTTTTTGCCTATGGTGTGGGGGAATTACTGGGTCATCGATCTGGACCCGCAGTACCAGCTGGTGGCTGTCAGCGAGCCGCAGCGCGAGTATTTGTGGGTTCTGTCGCGCACCCCCAAAGTTGAACCAGTGACTTACCAAGCCTTGCTCACACGCCTGGCCCAGCAAGGTTTCGATTTGAAGCGTTTGGAACCCAGCCCGCAGGAGTGAGCATGATCGATGGACTGATTGCAGGGCACTTGGTGGGCTTGGCAGAAACCCGTCAGGGCAAAAACGGCAGCAGCTTCGCGCTGGCCAAAGTCAAAGCCACCGCAGGCGATGGCGAAACCTTGATCGTGAACGTGATTGCCTTCGCCGCTGAGGCCAGTGCCGCGTTGATGGCCTTGGACGATGGCGATGCTGTCGCGCTGGCAGGGGCACTGACACCCAAGGTGTGGACCGATAAACAAGGCAATACGCGCCCCGCGCTGGACATGGTAGCTACGCAGGTGCTTACCGCGTACCACGCGGCACGTAAACAGCACGTGCTTGCTGCACCGGAGATAGATGCGCGGTGATACAGGCTGTAGTTCTCGCACTGGCAATAGCGCTGGCTTTTGGCTTCGCTTGGTGCGTCCATCGTGAGCGCCGCCTGGCGGTCTGGGCCTTGGCTTGGTTGGCCTATGCACTGTACGAGTACCTCATGTTTGCGCGGGTACTGTGTTCTGGCGAGTGCAATATCCGAATTGATCTTTTGCTTATCTTTCTACCGATGGCGCTGGGCACTTTATGGGTGGCTTTGAGAGCGATTTTCCGCTGGTGTCTCAGGTCATTAGGGCGAAGTTCCGAACAATGAGGGTTTGAAATAGTCAAACCCGACCGTAGTTGTCTTCCAGGCGAACGATGTCGTCCTCACCGAGATAGCTGCCGAACTGAACTTCCACAATCTCGACTGTTTCATCGCTTTGGTTGGCCAGACGATGTACCTGCCCCATAGCTATGTCGCAGTGTTGACCCGGCGTTAGATCAAACTCTTTGTCACCCAAGGTGATTCGAGCGGTGCCCTTAGTGACAATCCAGTGTTCAGCGCGCTGACTGTGTTTTTGGAGGCTCAACTGTTGTCCCGGGGCGACCTGAATTCGCTTGATTTTGTTGCCGGTCACTTCAGATACTGTTTCGTACCACCCCCAAGGGCGCATGATGCGTTCAACCGTTTCTGTACGTTGCTGGGTAGTACTTTGCGGAGTCATTTTTGAAGACGAATGTTGTATTCGGTAGAAATGTCGACTGAAGACAAGGACTTCAGCGTGATGCGTTGGGTTCAATCCAATAGAGGTAGGTCGCAGCAGTCCACGAAAACTCTCCTCCACCCAAACCTCTGCCGTTGGTGGGGTCGTAATACTCATGGAAGCCTTGTTGACGCAGCAATATCTCTGAATCAACCCGTATACGGTCAGCAAGTTCCACGTGACCTTGATCGGCCAATCCCACGGCGATCAACATATTGATGTGCTGCCAGATGGGTCCACGCCAATAACGAAGAGGCTCGAATCCAATATAGGTACTACGGGTCGACGGGATGCCGTAGAGGGTTTCGTCCAACCATGAGTCGACCGTGTCGGCGCAATCTTTCTGGAACCCGGCATATGCCGCCATCAGGCCTGCGGAAGTCGGCACATCCAAAAGTGCTCCCGTTCGTGCATTGCGGGATACATATTGCTGCCAGCGCTCAGACCATAGTGATTCCACTGCAACTTGAGTGCGGTCAACATGCTGTTGCATTTCCGTTGCGGCGTCTTGCAAGCCGAACTCCTGGCACAAGGCCACCAGGTCAATGCTGGACCGCTGAAGGATGCTGATGATCCCGATGTCATTCACCCGATATGGGCATTCCGCAAAGATGCGCTTGGGATCAAAGCCACACGCACTATTGAAGTCCATGAGGCTCACCATGCGGTCGTAAAAGACCTTTGGAGGGCGCATGGAAGCGTCCACGTGGTTCAAGTCTTTGCGTACATAGGGTCGCTGGGTGGGTGGGACCGCGGACTGAGGGTCATCCCATGCAGGCGAATTGTCCATACCGGTTTCCCAAGGATGAATGTTTACCACCAGGCCGGAACCCTGCGGATCGCGGCACCGGTACCACCAGCGGTGGTGCGCAATCACTTTGGGCAACAAGTCTTGCAGACAAGCTTCTGCCATGTCCCTCAGTGGGGCGAGGGTCTTGTCTCGCTCACTGGCTCGAACCGTATCCTTCCACATCCAACGCAACATGGTCGCATGTAGTGGAGGCTGACTGATGGAACTTGTCCGTATCGCAAGGCTGTCGGTGCCCCACTGTTCGGGGCCGGGGAAATAAGTGTCACTGTCCTGGTGAAAGGTAATCTGGGCCAGAAAGCCGTCATTGGCGCCACCAAAGTGGTCAGCCCCCCACTGACCGCTAAACAGCGTTTCGTATTCACGCCAAGCCCGTGCGGGGTCAAAAGTCATCCATCCCAAAGCAGTGATCCCGGCATCCCAATTCCATTGGAATGGATACAAACCTTGTGTAGGTAATGTGTAGCCACCGCGATCATTTTTGCGCAGGGTTTCGCGCGCGATTTTTTGAAGTTGCTCGTGTGATTGCATCAATGAATTCCTTGTTCAGGCTACAAGCTTCTTGTTACTGTCATACCAGCGAGCAGCGCCGGATTTTGCTATCACTTGCAGAGCGTCAGACGCCATGACGGTGGGCTGCGCTGCGGTACTGATGCGCAAGAGTTCTGACCCTACAAACGTGTTTATCTGCTGGGAGGCTCCCAGCATTTCGACCACCCTGGCTCTCACTTGCAATCCACCGCGGTCCACCAGGTCCATCGACTCTGGTCGCAGACCCAGCGTAAGACCGGGCGACGGCGCCGTGCAACCAAGGGCTTCTTGCACTGAGCTATCGGTAATGAAGTTCATCGGCGGATTGCCAATGAATCCCCCTACAAATTGATCAGCAGGGTTGTCATACACCACCGGTGGCGAGTCATATTGAACAATCTCACCGCCATTCATGACCGCGATGCGATCTGCAAGACTCATCGCCTCGGTTTGATCATGGGTGACATAAATCGTGGTGGTCTTGATATCTCTCAGCAGGCCTTTGAGCTCACTGCGCATCTCAAGACGTAACAGTGCGTCCAGGTTGCTTAAGGGCTCGTCCATCAGTAGCACATCTGGCTCCACTGCGAGTGCCCTTGCCACGGCGACCCGCTGACGTTGACCGCCGGATAACTGGCCTGCGTAGCGGTCCAGCAAGTGCTCTATGTGCATCAAGCTCGCTGCACGCTGAACCTGGGTCTCCAACCGTTCAGGGGATGCGTTTTTCATGCGAAGACCAAAGCCTATGTTTTCACGAATGGTCATATGCGGAAAGACGGCATAGTTCTGAAAAACCATTGCGATATTCCGTTTGCGAGGTGGCAGCCCGTTCATGCAGCGATCACCGATAAACACATCGCCACTGGTTTGGGTTTCCAGCCCGGCAATGATGCGCATCAATGTCGTTTTGCCACAGCCGGATGGTCCGAGTAGCACACAGAACTCTTGATCGCGCACTTCCAGACTGATCGACTTGAGCGCCTGATGGCCCTTGAATTCTTTGCGGATGGATCGGATGGAGATGGAAGACATAGTGTTCCTTTGTACTCAGCGGTTGCTGATGCCCCACATGGAGAACAGATACTTGCGTACTACGAATATGAAGAGCAGCGAGGGCAAAATTAAAAAGAAGCCACCTGCAAATCGGAAGTGAAGTGGGCTTTCCTCCAGGCTGGCGAACAGGAACGCAGTCAGGGTCCGGTTATTCAGCGTAAGGACACTCGCTGCAAACACTTCATTCCAGGAAATCACAAAGCTGAAGATCATGGTCGCAGCCATACCTGGTAGTGCCAAGGGCAAAACGATCTTCATGAACGCTTGCAATCGACTGCATCCGAGCGTCCATGCAGCCTCTTCAAGTTCCCGCGGGATACCCATAAAGAGACTGGAAGACACCAGAATGGAGAAGGGCAGAGCCAAAGCGGTGTGAACCAACGCCACGCCCAAATGGGTGTCATACAAGCCGACGCTAATGAAGCGGGTAACCAAAGGCAAAGCGAGAATGGCCAATGGGAAGGCTCGTGTCATTACGACCAGAAGGCGATAGGCTGTTTGCCCTGTGAAGTCATATCGCGCAAGCGCGTAACCGGCGGGCGCACCCAGAATCACGGCAAACAACATAGTCAGCGCGGCTACCAAGACGCTACTCGTCACAGCCTTCCAGACACCTGCGTAGTTCAGAAAGAAGCGCATGGTGTCCAGTGAAAAAGCTTCCGGAATGAAGCTCTTGGGCCACGCGCTGACTGCTTCGCGCGGCACGAATGCACTTAGTCCGATCAGAACGATGGGCACCAGCCAGCAGACGGATAGCAGCAAGGCGGAGACAGTGACAAATCGGGAGGTGTTCTGCATGCTTATGCCAATGTTTCACGGCGTACACGCAGAACGCGCAGGTACACCAGCGTAGACAGGATTGAGACGCCTAGGATGAATACCGCGTAGGCTGAAGCCACATGCGTGTTCTGGTAAGCGCCTTGCCAGTTGTAGGCCTCACCCACCAATACAGGCAGGTCGCGCCCTGCCAAGGCATGCACCACGGCGAAGACTTCAAAGGCAAGTACCGTTCTCAAGATCAAAGCACTTTGCAAGCTGGGTTTGAGGAGCGGTAGCGTGATCTTGACAAAGCGTGTCCATGGACTCGCACCGAACACCTCTGCAGCTTCGTTGTACTCCTTGGGTATCAACTGGACGCCCGCTACCAAGATCACCAGCACGATCGACGTTGCTCGCCAAATCTCGGCAAGGATCACGCAGACGAAGAGCGCGACGGGGTTCTCATAGCTCAGCCATGCGACCGGGCCGTCGATCAGGCCCACTGCATTCAGGGCAGAACTGAAATAACCCCGATCTGTGAAGATGGCAAGCCAAGCCAGGCCGGCGGCCAAGTCACAGACACCGAGGGGAACTGTCCAGATGTAGAGGAAGCCCATGCGACCCCACTCCACCTTCTGCAGCATCATCGCCATCGAGAGTGCAACTCCGATCTGAAGTGGCACGATGATGGCAACCAGAATCAAGGTGTTTTTCAGGGCAACCGAAAAGTTGAGGTCGCCGGCCATTTTGCTGAGGTACTGGCTGGTCCAAAGTCCTTCCGGTGTGCGAAAAGCCATCAATGCCGTCTCTACCAGTGGCCATACAAACAACAGCAATAAAAACACCAAGCTCGGTGCAATGAGCAGATAGGGTGTCCGGCTGGAGTGGGATTGCATAGGTCTTTCAGTCAGTCAACAAAGCACGGACGGCCATTGGTGGAGACATCCGGTGCCCAGCATGGGGCACCGGTTTCTTGAACCAGATCGTTCAGCACCTTGGCTTGCTCACCCAGTACCGTCTTGATGTCCTCTTTGCGCAAAACAATGCGCGTAAAGGTATCTACGTAAACCTTGTTGAACTCACCGCTCTTGGCGCCAAGGTGCACCGGCAGTTGCGTTACGACTCCATCCTTGGCCGCAAACACTGCGTTCATGCCATCTGCCGCCAGTTGGATCCCCGGGGACAACGTGCCAAGGTTGGATTTGACGACGGGAAAGAAACCAATTTCTTTCATGAGCAGCGCCTGCGTGGCGGGTTTAGTCATGTGATCGATCACCCTTTCCGCGGCTGCACGGTCCGGTGCATTTTTGGGAATGGACATTCCGACCATGACAGGCATGTAGCCGCGGCCTTTGGCACCTGCGGGGGCGGGGAACACCACGAAATCAGCCGGCTTCTCCATCAATGCCGGCAGCAAACGGGCTGTGTGATCGAATGCGACCCACACTTCTCCCGTCTTGAGTGGCTCTTCCATGAATCCATAACTGGTGGACCGTGGATTCACATAACCCCACAGCTCACGAAGGCTGGCCCAACCTTTTTCTGCGTCTGCACTGCGGAATGTCCGGACGATGCCGCCGGTGTGGCTGGGGTAGAAGGACGCTTGGAAATAGCGGTGCATCAAGCCCTTGGGCCCGGCAGGAAATCCGATCTTGGATTCGCCCGTAGCGGCTTTCATTGCTTTGCCCCATGCGGTGAGTTGGTCGTAGGTCAGTGCATTGATGTTTGCACCCTTGGGCAGGTACTGCAGCGCTTTCTTGTTTGCTGCCATCTGGAAGGTGTTGGTCATCAACGGAATGAAGCGCTGATTTTTCCCCCCGAACTTGCCCAGTGTGACTGCTGCAGGCGAGAACTCGCGGCTGGCAGACAACGACTTCAGCAAACCGTCCAGGTCGGACAACCCTCCGATCTGGTTGACTGGCGCCAGTTCTCCGTCCAAGGCAATCGTCGCGTGTACTTTTCCCTGCGCGGCACTGAGTTCCGCCTTCATGCGCGTGAAGTAGGTATTGCCGTCTTCCGGAATGAAGTTCACCGTGTCAGGCGCCCCGGCAAGAATGATGCTCCTCACCTTGGCAGCCTCTTCTACCGGCCGCATCTGTGTCGAGATGACATTAGTTTGGGCATGGGCGATCCCCGAAAGGACCAAGACTGAAAACAGGGTTACAGACGTTTTCTTCACAGCTAGTCTCCTCGTTGTAGTTAACTTTTTGTGCCCGTACGCACTTTTCTGGATGGGGCTTGACGCATTGGGCCTATGGATGGGCGTTCAATGAAATGAACCGGTTCGAGCCTGTTGAGCGTGTTCAAGTCGTCGCCTGCCATGACACGCAGTAGCAATTCAGCAAGGTGGCGGCCGTTGTCCACGATGGCGTGCTCAATGGTGGAAAGGGGAGGTGAGGCATATGCTGCGGCCTCACTGTTCCCATACCCGGTAACGGAAATGTCTTTGCCCACTTGAATGCCACGATGGCGACAAGCAGACATGGCCCCCAGAGCCTGCGAATCGGTTGCACACACAAGGCCGGTGACTTGGGGGGGGCTATTCAGGATCTCATTCGCGGCTCGCTCCCCCGCTTGAGAGGTCACCTCGCAGTGCTGAATGGTGATCCTGGATTGATCTATTCCAGCTTCATTGCAGGCCCGCAAAAATCCACGTTTCCGTAGTTGGGCGTAGGTCATGGACTCAGGCCCGTTGATCATTCCCAAGTGGCTATGCCCGAGCTCAATGAGTCGACGGGTTGCCACATAAAAGGCCTGTTCGTTGTCAGTGTCAACCCAAGCGTGTGGGGCGTTGGTTTCTGTTCGTCCATGAGTGACGAATGGAATTCGACGTTCCTGCAACAACGCGACGCGGGAATCAAATGTGCGGGTTCGGGCGAGGATGACCCCGTCGACCAGCCGACCTTCAATAAGGCGATCCAATTCTTTGAGTTCGCCGTCTCCGACAGGCAAGGCTAAAGACATGGCGAAATATCCTTGCTCGCGCAGCA
Source organism: Curvibacter sp. Hmag1.1 (assembly GCF_059769165.1). Lineage (NCBI taxonomy): Bacteria > Pseudomonadati > Pseudomonadota > Betaproteobacteria > Burkholderiales > Comamonadaceae > Curvibacter > Curvibacter sp. Hmag1.1. The sequence goes on along the minus strand of NZ_JBMBGX010000002.1, from coordinate 413,354 downwards.
CTTCGGCGGCACCCGAGAGCAGGGCCGCGAATGAAGCATCTAGGTAATTTCCAGCCCGCACCGAGGTCATGAGTGCTATGGCCCCGTTCCTACCAGTGGCCAGGCGATGTGCGACCGGGTGGGGACGGTATTTCATGTCACGGGCAGCTTCCTGCACGCGCTGACGTGTCTTGACGTTGATGTCGGCATATCCGTTCAAGGCACGGGATACCGTAGAGGGCGCCAACCCCAACGCGTCAGCTAACTTTTGAATCGACACAGCGCTCCTTGAACAAGGCCTTGGATGGGCGCATTGTTCTTCCGAAAGCGGTTTCGGAAATCAGTGTTTTCCCTTGATCAAGTGACGCGAGTTCGCGACTTCTTGCTTGCGATAAGGCGCCGAAATGCCCCGGGATCCGCTCTCTGACACTCTTGCAAATAGCGGTTCAAAAAGTGACGAAGCCCTCGACAAGCCGGGCTGATGGGGCAGGGTAGCGAAAACGGTCGGTGAATGAATTCGAGCTTGCGAGGCGTCTCAGCCTGTCAACCGCGTCCCCAACTTGTAAGCAGGCAATCCTGCCAACATCCGCTTTCCGTAGCTGGTTTGCGTGAGCCGCCTGTCGTAGCAGATGACTTGTGCGCGGTCTTCCTCGGTGCGGATGGCGCGGCCGGTCCATTGAAGCAGTTTCACGCCGGTGGCGGGGATTACCAGTTCGTTGAACGGGTCGCGGCCTACGCTGCGCAGCCACTCGGCACGCGCCTCATCCACCGGGTCGCTAGGCGGTGCGAAAGGTAGCTTCGCGATGAACACGGTTTCGCATAGGGCACCGGGCAAATCCAGTCCTTCGCCAAAGCTTTGCAGGCCGAACAGCACCGAGGGTAAACCGCTCTCTACCCGTTCGGCGTGTGCAGCCAGCAGCCGCGTGCGGGACTGTGTGCCTTGCACCAGCACCATGTCCATCATGTGGCCGGGTATGGCCTCAGACGCGGTGCGCATCTGGGCGCGGCTGGTGAATAGCACCAGCGCGCCACGCTTGACTTGCTCGATGTCTTGCATCAGCGCGCGCACCATTTCAGCGGTGTAGGCATCGGCATGCTTGGGGTCTGCCTGGGTTTGCACCACCGTCAGGCTGCCCTGCTTGGCGTAGTTAAAGGGGCTGGCCAACTCCAAGGCGGTCACGTAGTCCTTGTTGGCAAGTCCTGCCTCTTTCAAAAAGTAGTCAAAGCTGCCGCAGCTAGTGAGCGAGGCGCTGGTGACGATGGCACCGCGCACCTGGCTCCACAAAAACTGGCGCAGCAAGTCGCCGGGCACGATGGGACAGGCATGGGCGGTCATGGTCAGGTAGCCGTTCTCGCTCTCGGCTTGCAGCCACTTGGCCAGTGGCTGGTCGCCGTGCTCCAGCAGCAAATTTGCCGTGCTCACCAGGCTGCCCAAGCGCGGCGCGATGCCGCCCAGCTGGGCATACAGTTGGGCGCACAGCACGGCCTGGGACGGGTCGTCTTTGGCGATGGCTTTTACGTCCACGCCCAGTGCTTCCAGGGCTTTGGACAGGCCAGTGGCCTGCAACTGAATCTGGCGCACCGGCTCGTGCAGGGCCTCGGGCAGTACCCCATGGGCAAAGCGCAGCGTGCCGTCTTTTCCGCCGCCGTGGGCGTCCTGGCCTGTGTGGGCCCACACCAAGTCCATGGCCATGCGGGCCACGGAGGTGAGGGCGCCCTTGAGCTGGCTGGTCACCGTCTGCACGTCTTCGCCCAAGTGCAGCGCCAGCTTGCCGGCGACCTCGGTCATCGTTTTGGGCAGCTTGTCGAGCCAGCGCAGGTTGGATAGGTCCATGGCGCTGGAGAACTGGTCGAGCGCCACGGCCGGCAGGTGGTGGCCTTCGTCAAACACCACCAGGCAGTTGTCCAGGTCGGGCAGGGTTTTCATACCCAGGCTTGCCAGCACCAAGTCGTGATTGGCCACGATGACATTGGCCTCCGCCAGCTTGGTGCGCGCGTTGTAGTAGCTGCACTCTTTGTAGCGCGGGCAATGGCGTGCGGTGCAAGTGTGGCGCTCGGCGGCCACGGCGGACCAGTCGCGCGGGTCGGGGGTGTCGGCCAGGTTGTCGCGGTCGCCATCCCAACTGGCCACAGCCAGCTTGTGGGCCATGCCTTCATACAGGGCTTGGCGGCGTTCTTCAATGGCCTCTTGCGAGAGGGCGCTCACCTTGGGCTGTGGCAAGTCGTCGTCAAACAAATCGTCTTCGGCCGCGCCGCTGCCCACCAGTCGCTCCAACTTCACCTTGCACACATAGCGCCCGCGGCCCTTGGCCAGTGCGTAGGCAAAAGGCTGGTCCATGCTGCGTGCCAGGGCCGGCAGGTCTTTGGTCATCAGCTGTTCTTGCAAGGCCACGGTGGCGGTGCTGATGATCACGCGCGTCTTGCGCTCCAGCGCCATGGCAATGGCAGTGCTGGCATAGGCCGCACTTTTACCCACGCCGGTACCGGCCTGGATGACCGCAATGGCTTTGGTGGGGTTGGGGTGCTCGCCGATGTCGGCCTGCGCAAGGGTGGCGGCCACGGTCTCGGCCATCTGGTGCTGACCGGCGCGACGCCTGAAGCCGCTGGTGCTGCCCACCACCTGCTCAAAGGCACGTAGGGCGTGCTGTGCCAGGGCGGCGCTGGCAGGGGGCAGGGAAGAGAAATCGGAGCTCAAGGGGATGGAGGCGTGGGGCCGTTGAGGCAGAGGAGGGCTGAATATACAGGCAGCAGGGGATAATCTCGGCTTCGCTGCCACGCAGCCCCTGCTGCTTCTCAGCGAAAGCGGCAATACCACCCACCGGGAGATTTCAGCATGAACGAACACAACTCGATTACCACTGGCAACCCGACCCAGGCCGCACGCCGTAAATTCATGAAGAATTCGGCTGTAGCGCTCGCCGGATGTGCGCTGCCTGCTATCAATTTTGCACAAACTGCGCCGGCAGTAGAACGCCAGTTCAGCCCCAAACCTGCCGAATGGCGCACCTTTGAGGTGACCACGCGGGTCGATTTTGCCAAACCCCAAGGTGCTACCCGATTGTGGTTGCCCGTGCCCTCCATCAACAGCGAGTGGCAGCAATCGCTGGAGAGCAGCTACTCCAGCAACGGCAGCGCCCGCATGGAAGACGACAACGCCACCGGTGCCCGCATGCTGTTTGTGGACTTTGCGGCCGACCAGGCCAAGCCCTATGTCGAACTGACCAGCCGCATCCGCACCCGCAGCCGCGCCCAGGACTGGAGCCTGAAGACCTCCGTGGCCGAAGATGCCGCCACTCTGAAGTACTGGACCCAGCCTACTGATTTGTTGCCGCTGGACGGCATCGTGCGTACCACCGCGCAGGAAGCTACCCGCGGCGCAAAGACCGATGTAGAGAAAGTGCAAAAGATTTACGACTGGATCGTGACCAACACTTACCGCGAGCCCAAGGTACGCGGATGTGGTGAAGGCGATATCAAGACCATGCTGGAGACCAACAACCTCGGCGGCAAGTGCGCCGATTTGAATGCTTTGTTCGTGGGCCTGTGCCGCGCTGCCGGCGTGCCTGCGCGCGATGTATATGGTTTGCGCGTGGCACCCAGCGCTTTCGGCTATCGCGAGCTGGGTGGCAACTCTGCCAGCCTCAAAGGCGCACAGCATTGCCGTGCGGAGGTTTACCTCAAAGGCTATGGCTGGGTAGGCATGGACCCCGCCGACGTGGCCAAGGTCATGCGCCAGGAAACGCCGGAATGGATCAAGTCCGCCAGCAACCCGCTGGTGGCTCCGGTCAACAAGGGCTTGTTCGGCGGCTGGGAAGGCAACTGGATGGCCTACAACGTGGCGCACGACGTAGTTCTGCCCCAATCCAAGGGCCCCAAGCTCGGCTTCCTGATGTATCCGGTGGCTGAAACTGCGGCAGGACGTCTGGACTCGTATGCACCGGACGACTTCAAGTACCAGATCAGTGCTAAGGAACTGACCGCTTGAGTCTGCGGCGCGCTTGCCCATGACGATTCCCCGCGCGCTGCTGGAGTTCGGCGACCCCTACCACGCAGGCCAGCCCCCGAAGCGTCTCGCCTTTGGTGAGCCGCAGCAGGTGCTGGTAGCCCGCACGCTAGCCGAGGTGCGGCCCGTCCTGGAGCAGGTGGATGCACTGAGCCGCCAAGGCCTGTGGTGTGTGGGCTATGTGCGCTACGAAGCAGCCCCGGCTTTTGATGCTGCGCTGCAAGTTCATGCGGCCGAAGGGCCGTTGGTGTGGTTCGGTGTGCATGCGCAGCCCTTGGCGGATGCCGAGGTGCAGCAGCCTACCGGGCCTGAGCCGCATGTGGCCTGGACCCCGCGCATCCGCCGCGAGACGTTTGACGCCAACATGGCGCGCATCCACGAGGCCATTGCAGCCGGTGACTTCTACCAGTTGAACTACACCGCGCAGCTTGAGGCACCGTTTCCAGCTTCGCCTTCATCAAACTCGGTAGACAGTGCCTGGACCTACTTCGCGGCTTTACGTCGCTCGCAACCGCGAGCCTATGGCGCCTTTGTCGATACCGGCGATGAACAGGTGTTATCGGTGTCGCCTGAGCTTTTTTTCGACTGGGATGGTCAGCGCATTTTGAGTCGCCCCATGAAGGGCACCGCGGCCCGGGGCGCCAACCCGCAGGAGGATGCGGACAACGCGGAGCGCTTGCGCAGCACCCCCAAAGAGCTTGCCGAGAACGTGATGATTGTGGACTTGATCCGCAACGACCTCTCCCGTGTGGCGCAGCCCTTCAGTGTCAAGGTTCCGCGCTTGTTTCACCTGGAGGCGCTGCCCACCGTGTGGCAGATGACCTCAGATGTGGTCGCCACCACCCGCGAAGGTACGCGCCTGTGGGACGTGTTTGCAGCGCTGTTTCCCTGCGGCTCGGTCACCGGCGCGCCCAAGGTACAGGCCATGCGCCAGATCAATGCACTGGAGCCGGATGCGCGCGGGGTCTATTGCGGCGCGGTGGGCGTGGTGCGCCCGGGTGGCCACGCGACCTTCAATGTGCCCATTCGTACGGTCACTGTGCGTGGCGGCGAGGCGCGTTGCGGTATTGGTAGCGGCATTACCTTTGATGCACAGGCCGAGGGCGAATGGCAGGAATGGCGCAGCAAGCGCATGTTTCTGGAGAGGGCCAGCCAGCCCTTTGAGCTGCTGGAAACCTTGGCACTCCGCGATGGCGTAGTACACAACCTGGCCTTGCATCTGCGACGCATGGCAGGGGCGGCAGCCCACTTTGGCTTTGTGTGGAATGAGGGGCAAGCCGCGCAGACATTGGCAGGCGTGGTGCAATCACATCCCGCCGGCGCGTGGCGTATTCGCTTGCTGTTGCAGCCGGATGGTCAATGCACGGCCCACGCGTTCGCGCTGGCAGATACTCCCGTGCCGGTGACGCTGCAGCTGGCGGATCGTCCGTTGGAGGAAGCCCATGGCGAGTTCGTGCGTTTCAAGACTACCCGCCGCGCCCATTACGACGCCTTCACGCCGAGCGACCCGGCAGTTTTTGACACCATTCTCTTTAACCCGCAAGGCGAAGTGACCGAGTGCACGCGCGGCAACATCGCTTTCCTGCTTGATGGACAGTGGTTCACGCCACCCTTGTCCTGCGGCATGTTGCCCGGCGTGGGCCGCGAAGTGCTGTTGTCACAGGGGCGCCTGAAAGAGCAGGTGGTGCGGGTGGAGCAACTGCCGCAAGTGCAGGGCATGGCCTTTATCAACAGCCTGCGGGGCTGGCTGGATGCGAAACTGGTTTGATCTGAAAGCATTGGGGCGACTTGCATTCTGTGCCAGTCTCATGCTGTGTGCGACGGCCGCCCCCGTCACCGCACAAACGGGCTCGCCTGCCAAACCGGTGTGGATTAGCGTGCCACGGGTGGGTGGGCATTTAGGCGCCGCAGACATCGGGCTGATTATCAACATCAACGACCCCTACTCCGTGGCCGTGGGTGAGCACTATGCCCGCCAGCGCGGCATACCTGCTGAGCAGGTGCTGCGTCTGGCCATGCCGGTGAAAGCCTCGCTGAATGTTGCAGAGTTTGAAGCGCTCTCTCTGGAAATAAAATCCGCAATGGGGCCTAAGGTGCAGGCCTTGGCGCTGGCCTGGACGCAGCCGTATGCCGTGGAGTGCAACTCCATCACGTCTGCTTTGACGCTTGGCTTCGTGCCTGAGCTTTGCGGTCAGACCTGTGCGCCCAGTCCGCCGTCGGTTCTGTTCAACCAAGCCAGCGTCCGGCCGTTTACTGATTTTGGGGTGCGCCCCAGCATATTGCTGGCTGGCAAAACCGTGGCGAGTGGGATAGCGCTGATCGATCGCGGCGTGGCCTCTGATCGGCAACTGGGTAAGCGGGGCGTGCCGCCTGCCAGCATGGTGTTCTTGCGCACGGCGGATGCCGCCCGCAACGTGCGCGCGGCGTGGTATCCACCCATGCCATCCATGGGTCAGCCGGACCCCATGCTGCCGCTGGGGGCACAGCTCAGGGTGCAGCCGGACAAGGGGGAGCTGCCGGGCCGCGTGGTGCTCTTCCAGACCGGTGCAGTGCGGGTGGAAAACCCTGCCAACATTGACTGGCTGCCCGGTGCCCTGGCAGACCACCTGACATCATTCGGTGGCCAGCTCTCCAACACATCCGGGCAGATGACGGCACTGGAATGGCTGGAAGCTGGCGCCACTGCCAGCTATGGCACGGTGAGCGAACCCTGCAACCATTGGCAGAAGTTTCCCCACCCCCAAGCGTTGCTGTTGAATTATTTGCAAGGCTCCACCGCGCTGGAGGCCTATTGGCGCAGTGTGGCGTGGCCGGCGCAAGGGGTGTTGGTCGGTGAACCTCTGGCCGCACCTTTCGGGCGATAAGCCAATCCCGAGTTGGCTGCTCGGTAGACTGTGCCACTTATGCCGTTTGATGTTTCCATGTCTCCCCCTCCCGCACTGACAGACCTGATGCGCGCGCCCGCACGTGAGGCTCCGGTGACGGCGGGTCTCATGGTGCTGAATGTGATGGTCTTTCTGGCGATCGCGTTGGCTGGAGGCGGCTGGTGGCATGCAGTCAACGGGGTGCAGTTGGATTGGGGCGCGAATTTCGCCCCTGCTACCCAAGACGGTCAATGGTGGCGTCTGTTGAGTGCCATGTTCATCCACTTCGGTGTGTGGCACTTGGCGGTGAACATGTGGGCGCTGTGGGACATCGGTCGCTTGCTGGAAACTTTGTTGGGGCGCTGGCGCTTCGCCGCGCTCTACCTTGGTGCCGGGGTGTGCGGAAACCTGCTGTCCTTGGTGGTGCAGGGCAATCGCGCAGTGTCCGGTGGTGCTTCGGGCGCGGTGTTCGGCCTCTATGGGGCTTTGCTGGTGTTTTTGTGGGTCGAGCGTAAACAGGTGGAAGCCGGGGAGTTCCGGTGGCTCTTTGGTGGGGCTCTGGGCTTTTCTGTGCTGATGCTCGCCTTGGGTTGGTTTATGCCCGGCATTGACAACGCAGCCCATGGTGGAGGTTTGGTGGCCGGCATGTTGTGGGCAGGATTTCTGCTCCAGCCATGGACCGCTTTCAGCCCTGTCGCCGGTGTTCGGCCCTGGCTGTCTGCGGTGGTGTTGATTTCCTCAATCGCCCTATTGGGATTGGTTTTGCCCGAACCTGCGTATCGATTGGGCGAAGAAGTGAAGGTTCGTCAAAGCATCCAGCGGTTCATGTCAGACGATGAGCGAATTAATGAACACTGGAATGTAATTTTGAATGATGTTCAAAATAATGAAGCATCATTTGAATCTATCGCGGGTCGGATGGATGCAGAAGTGGTTCAACCCTATCGACAAAGCTTTGAGGCCTTGATGCGAGCCTCGCCGGCTGGCGCCGCACCGTCAGCTGCTACCTTGGCCACTCTGCAGGCCTATGCCGCGCAAAAAGCCTACCAAGCCCAGAGGCAGGCGGACGCCCTGCGCAATGGCATCAAGCCCGACGCACAAGCTTCAGAGAATACGAGCCACCCCAAACCATGAGTGTCAAACAGGAACATGTGTATTGTTTCTGTTTTATTCTCTTGGTTCATAAAGGCAAAACAGGGAGCGGGCATGCCGGATCCACGAGGTTTATCGCCGGGCGACAAGAGCCATGAGTCAGGTCTCAACCTGCCGCAAGCGACAGCCCATCTCGGCTTGCCCATCCGCTTGTCAATAGCTTCGGCGGTGGTTCTTTCCATGCTGGTGCTGGCAGCGCTGATCATCAGTGTGGGTTGGCAAGGTGCTCGGCAAAGTTTGTTGGATACGGCCTCCCGCAGCGCTGTTGACGCCGGCAAGCTGATCACTGAAAAGTCTTACCGCATGCTGGAGCCGGCCCAGGTGACTCTGCACTTGTTGTCAACGAGTTCATTGGCGTCCGCAAAGACCTTGGAGCAGCGCTTGCAACGCCTGCAAACGCTGGCGGATGTACTGGCTGGAAACCCTTTGGCGTCGGCCATCTACGTGGGCTATGACAGCGGAGAATTCTTCCTGGTTCGGCCGCTGGACACGCCCGATGTGCGCAAGCTTTTTGATGCGCCACCGATGTCCAATTTCCTGGTGCAAAGCATTGAACGGACGCCATCGGGGCAAGTTCGCGGGGAATACCTTTTCTATACCGCTTCCCTGCGGCTGATCCAGCGCCGCGTCCAAGCGGAGTACCGGTTTGACCCGAGAACGCGTGGCTGGTTTCAAGAAGCCCGGCACACGTCGGAAACGCAGACTTCGCTTCCCTATGTTTTCTTCTCCACACGCCAATTGGGTCTGTCCATGAGCCGCAGTGGCGCTTCGGGAGGCTCGGTGTTCGGCATCGATGTGGTTCTGGACGACCTCGCTAAGAGCATGGAAGGGCTGCGCATGTCGCCCCATGCCGAACTGGCACTCGTCGACAAACAAGGCACGGTGCTGGCGTATCCCGACATGAGCAAGGTGCTGCAGCGAGATGGCGACAAGATCCGTTTCTCCTCTGTGGCCGAGGCCGGTGTGCCCGCGTTGGCTGCATTGCAGTCGCTTCAACCACGTTCAGGACAGGTGGCCTTGTTTGATGTCGGCGGAGTAGAGTGGTTGGGCGTGGTGCTTCCGTTCAATGGATGGCGGGGCGAGGAACACCAATTGTTGGTCACCGCCCCCAGCGATGACCTGCTGGGGGATTTGAGACAGAAAAGGCGCAATCTCGGGATATTGATCGGTGTAGTCGTTTTGGCCTTACTCCCCTTGGGCTGGCTGGCGGGAGCCACGATCGGCAGAAGCTTGGACCGATTGACATCGAAGGCTGCACGTATGGTCGGCTTCGATTTTCATGATCAGCAGGAGCGGGACAGCTGGGTTCTCGAGGTGAACCGCCTGGCTGCCGCCCTGAACGATACCGGGCAGACCATTGAGACCTTTCTGGAGATTTCCCACACCATGGCCAGCGAGCGGGATGTGGAAGACATGCTCGCCAAGGTGCTGAAACAACTAGTGCATGCAACCCGTTGTATGGGTGGTGCGGTGTATTTGTGGGATGGCAAACAGCAACAGATGATTCAGGCGGCCCGCCAAGGAAACGTGATCGGTTTTTCTGAGATCGCAATGACCTACCCGCCAGCTGATCCCTCCGACTCATCGGGCATGTCCCCATCCGGTTCCCCGGTGTTGCAGCAAGAGTTGCGCGGCAGGACCGGAAGCCTCGAAGGCTTGTTGGTGGTGCAACATGCTGCCGACGAGCGTCACTCAGCGCCCGCGTTTGCCGAGTTCGTTCGCAAGCTATCGGGCAGCCTCGCCGTGGCCATTGAAACCCGGCAGTTGTTGGCATCGCAGAAAGCATTGTTGGATGCCATCATCAAGCTGATGGCAGGCGCCATCGATGCCAAAAGTCCCTACACCGGTGGACACTGCGAGCGTGTGCCGCGCCTGGCTGGCATGTTGGTGGATAGCCTCGCAGCTGAACATAGCGGGCCTTATGCGAACTTCCGCTTGACCGAAGAGCAACGTTACGAGTTCCACCTGGCGGCCTGGCTGCATGACTGCGGCAAAGTCACCAGTCCGGAGCACATCATTGACAAAGCGACCAAGCTTGAGACGATCTACAACCGGATTCACGAAGTGCGGATGCGCTTTGAAGTGCTCTGGCGTGATGCGGAAATAGCCTCCCTGAAAGGGGTGCTGGCGGGTGGGGATGCGGATAGAGTTGCGGACCATTTGGCGGCTACCCGTGCGCAGCTGATTGATGACTTCTATTTCGTGGCCCGTTGTAACGTGGGCGGTGAGTTCATGGCCGATGCGGACCTCACCCGCTTGCAAGAGATCGCGGCCACTCCGTGGATGCGCCACTTTGACAAGCGGGCCGGTTTGGCAGCCGAGGAGTTGCGGCGTATGGGAGATGTGCCGGGCGACCTGCCGGCCCGCGAGCTTTTGTTGGCTGATTTGCCTGAACATGTGGTGCCTTGGGGCTCGCGCAAACCGGCGGTGGAAAAAGGTAACCCGGCCAATGTGCATGGCTTTGACATGGCATTGCCTGCCAACGCACAGAACATGGGCGAGCTCTACAACCTGGGCATCCGCAGGGGCACCCTGACGGAGGAAGACCGCTTCAAGATCAATGACCACATCGTGCAAACGCTGGTCATGTTGCGAAGCTTGCCGTGGCCGCAACACCTGGCCCGCGTCCCGGAAATAGCTTCCAATCACCACGAAAAGCTGGATGGCCGGGGCTACCCGCGCAAGCTGACTGCAGAACAGCTCTCCTTGCCTGACCGCGTAATGGCGTTGGCTGACATATTTGAAGCATTGACGGCAGCCGATCGCCCCTACAAGAGTGCCAAAACCGTGTCGGAGTCGTTGCGCATCATGGCTTTTATGGCCAAGGACCAGCACATTGATGCTGAACTTTTCCGTTACTTCTTGCGCAGTGGTATCTGGCAGACCTTTGCCGAAAAATTCATGCTGCCGGCTCAACGCGATGAGGTCGATGTCAACGCGCTGGAGGCACTTCTTCCAGCGGCATGAGCGTGCGCCTGCTCTCAAACCTGCGCTGTTCTCCGCTGAGTGGATCGACGAACTCCAGAGTGCGGGCCAGCAGTTGCAGGGGACGGCGGTAGTCGTTAGTGCCTTCTGGAGTCAGCACCGGGTAGATGCCGTCAAACAAGATGGGCAACCCCAGTGCATGCATGTGTACCCGCAGCTGGTGGCGTTGTCCGGTCAGCGGGCGTAGCGCGTACCGGGCCCAATCGCCCGCTACTTCCAATAGCTCGATGTCGGTGATGGCATTCACCTCGCCCGGTACTTCGGCTTGTTGCATGAAGTGCTCTGCGTCGCCAATGCGGCTTTCGCGGTGCACCGGCCAGACAAGGCCCGGCTTCCAAGGGGCTATGCATTCGTAGGTTTTGCTCACACGCCGTTCGCGGAACAGGGCCTGGTAGGCGTTGCGACCAGCGGGTTGAGTGGTAAACATCACCAATCCCGCGGTGTCTTTGTCGATACGGTGGACGGGCGAGAGGTCAGGCAGGTTCAAACGCAGCTGCAGGCGGGCAAGCAGGGTCTCGCGTACATGCTTGCCACTGGGCACCACAGGCAGAAAGTGCGGCTTGTCCACCACCAGCAGATGTTCGTCCTGCCAGATCACTTCTTCCTGAAAGGGAATGATGGGTTCATCCGGCACATCGCGGAAGTAGTAAAGGCGCCTGCCCGCCGTCGCAGCGTCAGTGGGGCGGGCTGCTTGGTTGTCAGCGTCGATGATGTCTTCAGACGCAAACCGAGCTTGCCACGTGCTTGCCGGCACTGAGGGAAAGCGTTGGCAAAAAAAATCGAACAGATCTGTCCAAGGCCCTGGCGTTACCACGACGCAGCTGGGGCGCACCCCATGGCGTGCCGCAGGTGCAAGGGGCCGGATGCGCGCCATGGCGAGGGCCTGCTGTTAAATAGTCCCACCCAGGCCTAAGTGCTTAGACGCGCTCGAACACCACGTCCCATACCCCGTGGCCCAGCTTGATGCCGCGGTTTTCAAATTTGGTTAACGGCCGGTAGTGCGGTTTGGGTGCATAGCCGGCCAGTTCGGGGTGCTCGGGCAGGGCGCGGTTCTTGAGCTTGGGCTCTGCACTCAGCACTTCCAGAATCTGCTCCGCATAAGGCTGCCAGTCGGTGGCGGCATGCAGATAGCCCCCCGGCTTGAGGCGGGCTGCCAACTTGGCAACCAAAGGCGACTGGATCAGACGGCGCTTGTTGTGCTTGGTCTTGTGCCAGGGGTCGGGGAAGAAGATGTGCACGCCGTTCAGGCTGGCCAGCGGAAGCATATGGTCAATGACTTCCACCGCATCGTGGTTGCAGATACGGATGTTGGGGATGTTGTGCTCGCCGATGCGCTTGAGCAGGGCGCCCACGCCGGGCTCATGCACCTCACAGCACAAAAAGTTGGTACCCGGAAGGGTCAGGGCGATCTGTGCCGTAGCTTCGCCCATCCCGAAGCCGATTTCCAGCACCACCGGGCGTTTGGCTTCGTTCGGGGCTTCAGCGCCCGCCGCGCCTGCGAAGACCGCTTCGAAATTGATAGCGGATGGCTGGTAGGGCACCAGAAACTGGGGGCCCAACTCGGCCATGGCGCGTTCCTGCCCGCTGCCCATACGTCCGGCGCGCTTCACAAAACTCTTGATGGTCCGCATGAAGGGCTTGGCTGCTTCCTCAGGCTGGGAGGCTGCATTGGGAGTGTCGGGAGAAGCGGAATGGGGGGTCGTCATGGCGGCGCGCTGGAAGGGGAAGCAGGGCCTGCATTGTAGGCAGTCTGGTTGGCGGCCTAACGTTTTTTCAAAACACTGAACTTATTTCATTGTGAAAAATGTTTTTAACAAAAATTATGTTCAATATATTTAATATGATATATTTTGTCATTGTGTGTTTCCGCACATAGGCGCACTATTGCAATGGTCTTCAAGCTTGTCAGGGTTAACACTGAAGGGGTTTTGAATGTTCAAGTCATTACGCTGGGTCATGGCCCTTTTGGGCACGATTGGTGTTGCAGCTGCCCTCGCAGTGGCGGCCCAGGGGTATCACTTCATCAACAAGCTGGACGACTCGGCCAACAAGGTCTACGTGGCCAAGGATGTGGTGGCCGACATCCTTCCGCCTCCCATGTACTTGATCGAGATGCGCTTGGTGCTCTCGATGATGATGGACGGGAGCCTGAACGCGGCGGATGGCAAAAAGCGTTTTGACGAACTGGCCGCCGAATACGCCCAGCGCGTCGACTACTGGACAAAAAACCCGCCTTTCGGCTTGGAGGCCAAATTGCTGGGTGCCCAGCACACGGCAGCCAAAGCCTTTATTGCCGCGGCGCGCAGCCAGATTGTGGAGCCGGTGGTCGCGGGCCAGATGGATGTCGCCAAGGGTAACCTCGCCGCGGTGCATGGCCTTTACATGGAGCATCGCGCGGGCGTGGATGCCACGGTGACGGAAGGCAATGCATTCGCCGCTGCCACGATGAAAGACTTTGACGACACCCATAGTTTCAGTACCGGAGCCATGCTGGTTACGGCTTTGGTTGCGGGTGCGATTGTCTTTGTGGTGTACCGCGTGGTGTTGGCCAGCATCCAGAAGCCGGTGCGTGGCAGTACGCAGGCAGCCAAATTGATCGCTGCAGGAGATCTGGCAACGCATGTCGCATTGGATGAAGGCCGGACGGACAGCTTGGGCGCTTTGCAGGATGCTCTCCAGACCATGCGCACGGGCCTGAACAGCACGGTGTCTACGGTTCGTGGTGTGGCTGACAGCGTTGCGAACGCCAGTTCTGAAATTGCACAGGGCAACCACGACCTGTCTGCCCGTACAGAAAGCCAGGCGAGTGCCCTGCAGGAAACTGCGGCCTCCATGGAAGAGCTGACCGCGGTCGTCAACCAGAACGCCGAGTCTGCAGCGCAGGCCAACATACTTGCCAAACAAGCGGCTGATGTCGCTCAGCGTGGCGGGGCGGCCGTCGAGCAGGTGGTGGAGACCATGCGCGGCATCAATGAATCATCCCGCCAGATTGCGGGCATTGTCAGCGTGATCGAGGGCATTGCCTTCCAGACCAACATCCTGGCCCTGAACGCGGCAGTGGAAGCGGCGAGAGCCGGTGAACAAGGCCGTGGTTTTGCCGTGGTGGCGTCTGAAGTGCGCTCGTTGGCCGGTCGCAGTGCCGAAGCGGCCAAAGAGATCAAGGCTTTGATCGGTGCAAGCGTGGAGCGCGTGGCCCATGGTTCTGCCCTGGCAGACAACGCCGGCGCCACCATGGCGGACATGCTGCAAGCAACCCAGCGTGTGAGCAACATCCTGGCGGAGATCAGCTCTGCCAGCCAGGAACAGTCCAGCGGTATTTCGCAGGTGGGCGATGCGGTCATGCAAATGGACCAGGTCACCCAACAGAACGCCGCACTGGTGGAAGAAATCGCCGCCGCTGCCAGCAGCCTCAAGATGCAGGCGGCCGAGCTGGTGCGTCAGATGGCACAGTTCACCGTGGAAGACGAAAGGCGCGGCAATTTGTTGCTGGCCTGAGCACTTGGCTTGCCCCGGCAGCGCGTCTGCCCCGGGGTTTAGTGCCCTACTGCTCATAAGGTTGAAGCTAGGCAGGCCAAGACGATGTGTGCTGTGGTCTAGTCCTTGTCGATGCCAACCTCCCGTACCACCCGGCCTTTGGCATCATTTCGTGCTCCAGCGCCCGGCGCGCCTGCGGAGGCAGCTTCTAAATTGATAGCAGATAGTTTTGGAGCACCAGATACTGCGGACCCCATTCGGCCATGGCGCATGCCGGCCTGCTGCCCAAGGGTGGGGCGTAGTTCTTGGGGAAAAAATGTTCAGAACAAAAACGATGCACTAAATCAGTGTATTTGATCTATATTCCCGATTTGTGTGCACTCAATCGCACAATTTTGGTGAAGCGTTGGCCAATCAAACACAAGAAAGAAGGAGATACGGATGCTCAAGTCTTTACGCTGGGTCATGGCCATTCTGGGTGCGATTGGGGTAGCAGCGGCGCTTTCAGTGGCAGCGCAGGGATATCACTACATCGATAAGCTGGATGCTTCGGCCAACAAGGTTTATGTGGCCAAAGATGTAGTGGCAGACATATTGCCGCCCCCCTTGTATCTGATCGAGATGCGCTTGGTCCTTTCCATGATGTTGGATGGCAGCCTTACGGGCGCGGAGGGAAAAAAGAGGTTTGAGGAGCTTGCCGGTGAGTATGCGCAGCGCGTAGAGTTTTGGACCAAGAATCCGCCTTTCGGCTTGGAGTCCAAACTCCTGGGTGCCCAGCACACCGCTGCCAATGCTTTTGTGGCGGCTGCCCGCTCGCAGATTGTGGAGCCGGTGGTGGCCGGTCAGCTTGAAAGCGCTCGCGCACAATTGGGCGCTGTGCACGCGAAATATCTGGAGCACCGTGCCGGAGTCGATGCCACAGTGGAGGTAAGCAACACCTTTGCGGCGGGTTCCATCAAGGAATTTGAGAAGACCTATGAGGTCAGTGTTGCGGCCATGTTGATCACCGCTTGCGTAGCGGCTGTCATTGCGCTCTTGGTGTACCAGCTCGCGTTGGCCAGCATCCAAAAGCCAGTGCATGCAAGCACCCGCGCGGCCAAGCTGATCGCTGATGGCGATCTCGCAACCCGCACCACTATGGATGAGGGCCGTAGCGACAGCCTCGGTACTTTGCAAGCAGCCCTGCAAACCATGCGCGCGGGCCTCAACCAGACAGTCACCTCCGTTCGCACCGTGGCTGATAGCGTGTCTGATGCGAGTTCCGAGATTGCGCAAGGCAACCAGGACCTCTCCGCGCGCACTGAGAACCAGGCAAGCGCCATTCAGCAAACGGCGGCATCCATAGAGCAACTGACCGCGGTGGTCAATAAAAATGCCGAGTCCGCTGCCCAAGCCGACTTCCTGGCCAAGCAAGCCGCAGAGGTTGCACAGCGCGGCGGTACAGCGGTTGCTCAGGTCGTAGAGACCATGCGGGGTATCAATGATTCCTCGCACCAGATTGCCGGCATTGTGAGTGTGATTGAAGGCATTGCCTTTCAGACCAATATCCTTGCCTTGAATGCAGCGGTGGAAGCCGCCCGCGCCGGCGAACAAGGTCGCGGGTTTGCGGTGGTGGCCTCAGAGGTGCGTTCGCTGGCAGGGCGCAGCGCAGAAGCCGCCAAAGAAATCAAGTCTCTCATCAACGCCAGTGTGGAGCGGGTGGCCCAAGGCTCGACCCTGGCCGAAGACGCCGGATTGACCATGGTCGACATGCAGCAAGCCACCCAGCGCGTCAGCAACATCCTGATTGAGATCAGCTCAGCCAGCCGGGAACAGTCCAACGGCATCTCGCAGGTCAGTGACGCGGTCATCCAGATGGACCAGGCTACCCAGCAAAACGCTGCCTTGGTCGAAGAAATAGCCAATACCGCCACCGGCCTCAAGAAGCAAGCGGCCGAGCTGGTGCGTCAGATGGCGCAGTTCACCGTGGAAGACGAAAAGCGCGGAACCTTGCTGTTGGCGTGATTGGCTATGTGATCCCGCTCAGGGAAAGCGCAGGCGCCACTCGCCTGTCCAGTGAAGCAGGGCTGCGCTGACATCACCGGCCTGGGGTTGCATCCCCAAAGCGCTGGCAGCGCGATTGAGCGCAGCCAGCGGGTCTGAGAGGTCCAGTGCGGCAGCGCCGTTTTGCTTGCTCAGTTTTTCGCCATTGGTGCCCAGCTCCAAAGGCGTGTGCAAGTACTGCACGGGTGGAAGCCCCAGCGCCGCCTGAAGCGCCAACTGGCGCACCGTGTTGTCGGCCAGGTCGGCCCCCCGCACGATGTGGGTGATGCCTTGTGCCGCATCGTCTACCACCACCGCCAGCTGGTAGGCCCAGAGGCCATCTGCCCGCAGCAGCACAAAGTCACCCACTTCGCCCGACAAACTCTGTGATTGGAGACCGAGTCGCCGGTCCGTCCATTCCCAGTTCGGGCTTGGAGTTGCTATTATTTCCGTAGCTGCTCGCGCATATTCCGTGGGCGCTAGCACCTGTTTTTGCATGATTTCTGCCAGGTCGGTGCGGAATCGCCATGCACGGCCGGTGCGACCGTGCAGCCCCGCGCGGCAGGTGCCGGGGTAGACCAACTCGCCATGGCGTGACTTGCTTTCCCCCAGGGCTTCCCGCGCCAGTGCAATGTCTTTTCGCGAGCACGCACAGGGGTAGGCCATGTCCTTGGCAATCAACTGGTCCAGGGCGTCGCGGTACAGAGCGAAACGCGCGCTCTGCCACACGGGCGTCTCATCGGGCAACAGTCCGCAAGTGGCCAGTTGCTGCAGGATGAATTGGTCTGCACCGGGCACGCAGCGTGGCGTGTCCACGTCTTCGATGCGCACCAACCATTGCCCGCCATGGGCGCGGGCGTCCAGCCAGCTGGCCAGTGCAGCAAGCAAAGAGCCCGCATGCAGCGGGCCCGTGGGGGAGGGGGCAAAGCGCCCTCTGTAAGTCACATTCAATGTGCGGGAGTTAAGCAACTTTCAGTGCGAGTTCCAGGCCGGAGACAAACGCGTCCTCGACGCGGTGGCCTATGCACCAGTCACCACACACGCCGATGCCGGACTTGCTGTCCCACAAAAAGCTCTCGCCCAAGGGCGCTTCGGTTTTGGCATAGAGCCAGCGGTGCACCTGTGCGTGCGCGGGTTCGGCACGGATGCCGGTGATTTCGGCAAAGGCCTTGATCAGCTTGGCCTGAATGCGGTCAGGGGTGTCGTTCAAATGCTCCTGGGACCAGGCTGCACTGGCCTGTACCGTCCAGCGCTCGACCTTGCCGCGGCCGGGTTTGCTGGATTCACGTGACAACCAGGCCACGCGGTGGTGGGTGCTGCGGGCGGCATTCCACTGCGGGCCCAAGGTAGTGAGGCCGGGCTGCACCGCTTGGGGGTAGGCCAGCATCAGGGTCCAGCAGGGAGCAACGGAGACTTTGGAGGTTTTCTTGGCCAGCGCGGCGCCTTTGGGGGTGGTGGCCAGCAGCTCCTGGGCTTGGGGGTGGGGGATGGCGAGAATGACCTCGTCAAAACCGCCATAGACGTGGTTGGTACCCGCATCACCCGAGGTGCGCAATTGCCATTTCTTTTTGTGCAAGGAATCCTGTTCCAGCGCCGTCACGCGGGTGTTCACCAAGAGTTGGCCTGCATCCAGCAGCGGCTTGGCCCAGGCGCGCAACAAGGCGTTCATGCCGGGTGCTGGCACCCAGTGCGCATCGCGGCCGGGCAAGGCGGCAGCAGCTACCCGCCCATGCGAGTCCAGCACACGCACGGTGTTGGCGCTCCAGGGACGGCACAGGCCGGGCGTGGTTTGCAAGGCCTGGGTGAAACGCGCATCCCGCACCGTGAAGTACTGGGCGCCATGGTCAAAGGTGCCGAAGGCGCTTTCCCGCGTCGACATGCGTCCGCCGGGGCCACGGCTTTTCTCGAACACGGTGACGGTATGACCAGCTTGGACCAGGGTGCGCGCACAGGTGATGGCGGCCATGCCGGCGCCCACGATGGCTATGTGTCGGGATGTTGTCATGGGCGCAATCTCCAGTAGTTGTAATGGTCTCTTTATACACGCAGCTGCAGGGCGTAAATCGTTTATGAAGTGCGGTGTTCCGATATCAGTGCGGCCCGCGTGGTTTCACTCTCCAGCTGATTCAGCCACCACTGCAAAGCATTGCCCTGATTCACTGTTTTGGACAGGCGCCAGGCATAGTGCAGCGGCACCGTGCGCTGGGGTCTTTCTGTTTTTTTGACTACCAAGCGGCCGGTGGTGATGTAACTATCGGCCATGCAGCGGGGCAGGTTGCCGCCGCCCAGCCCGCGCAATTGCGCGTCCAGCTTGGCCTGCATGGTGGGCACGGTAAAGACGTCCTGGCCGCTGAGCAGGCCGTAGGTCTGGCCCGCTCCGCGTTGGATGGAGTCCGCCACGGCCACGGCGCGGTGCTTCTGGATCACGTCATCGGTCAAAGGCTCGGGGGCATCGGCCAGAGGGTGGTGGGGGGCCACGGCATACACAAAAGTCATGCTGCCCAAGGGTTTGCTGTGCACGCCCGCAGTGCGCGCAGAGTCGGGGCCCACACCCAGGGCCAGGTCGGCCTGCCCGGTGAGTAGCGCCTCCAGGGTCCCGGAAAGCGTTTCTTCCCGAATCCGAATGCGGGTAGGGGGCGATTGGCTGAAAAAGCTCTCGCACAGCTCCATAACCACCGGTTTGGAAATCACCGTGTCGATGGCAATGGTCAGTTGCGGCTCCCAGCCAGTGGCCACACGCTTCACACGGTTGGCCACGGCGTCAATTTCTTCCAGCAATCGAGCGCCCTCGCGCAGCAGCTCCGCCCCGGCCGCGGTGAGCTTGGCCTGGCGTGAGCTGCGGTCATACAAGAGTACGTCCAAGGCGTCTTCAATCTGGCGCACCCGGTAGGTCAGGGCGCTAGGCACCATGCCCATCTCGCGGGCGGCTGCGGCGAAGCTGCCAGCCTCTGCGATCGACTGCAACATGGAGAGTGCGTCGGGGGTGAGGAAGTCACGCGCGGTTTGCATGGTCGATGCCATTAAGTTGAGTTTTTTTGAATGATGCCATCAAACGGCATGGATGGAAATCGAGCGCCCGGGGCCTAAAGTTCAACCCATACGAGACCAGAGGCACATCACATGTTGACCGTACGCAAATCGCAGGACAGAGGCTATGCCGACCACGGCTGGCTCAAGTCTTTTCACAGCTTTTCGTTCGCCGGGTACTACGACCCCGCGCACATGGGCTGGGGCAATCTGCGCGTCATCAATGAAGACCGCATCGCTCCCGGCACCGGCTTCGGCACGCATGGCCACCGCGATATGGAGATCATCAGCTACGTCATGTCGGGCAACCTGGCGCACAAAGACAGCATGGGCAATGTCAAAGGCATTCCACCGGGCGATGTGCAGCGCATGAGCGCAGGCACCGGCGTGATGCATAGCGAGTTCAACCACGCCCCCAACGACACGACCCATTTCTTCCAGATCTGGATCGAGCCCAATGTGACCGGCATTCCGCCAAGCTATGAACAAAAGACATTCGCCGCAGCCGACAAGCAAGGCACCCTGAAGCTGGTGGCCTCTCCGGATGGTGCGGAGGGCAGCGTGGTGATTCACGCCGACGCCAAGCTGTACAGCGGTTTGTTGGATGGCGCCGAGGCAGCAAGCCTGGCGCTGGACCCCGCCCGCAAGGGCTATGTGCAGGTGCTGCGCGGTTCGGTATCGGTG
Source organism: Curvibacter sp. Hmag1.1 (assembly GCF_059769165.1). Lineage (NCBI taxonomy): Bacteria > Pseudomonadati > Pseudomonadota > Betaproteobacteria > Burkholderiales > Comamonadaceae > Curvibacter > Curvibacter sp. Hmag1.1. Next base: position 393,164 of record NZ_JBMBGX010000002.1, on the reverse strand, counting down.
AACGGCACGCCCCTGCAGACCGGTGATGCTGCGTTGCTCAGCGCCGAAAGCACCTTGGTGCTGGACGCGGCGCAGGATGCAGAAGTCCTGGTTTTTGATCTGGAAGCCTGATTTTTTTTCTGGTGTCCGCAAGTTGCGGGCATCTTTCTTTGAGTCTTTTTACCTAGGAGTTAACAAATGGCAAAAGTAGCAGTCGTGTTCCATTCCGGTTACGGTCACACCCAGCGAGTAGCGCAATTCGTGGCAGAAGGCGCCAGCGCCGAGCTGATCACCATCGACGCCAATGGCGACATCACCGATGCCCAGTGGGCCACTCTGGATGCGGCAGACGCTGTGATCTTCGGTTCCCCCACTTACATGGGTATGGCTTCTTGGCAGTTCAAGAAGTTTGCCGATGCATCCAGCAAGCGTTGGTTCACCACCGCCTGGAAAGACAAAGTGGCTGGCGGCTTCACCATTTCTGCAAGCCCCAGCGGTGACAAGCTGTCCACCATCCAGTACTTCATCACCCTGTCTCAGCAGCACGGCATGATCTGGGTCGGCCAGCCTGCCATGAACGACGGCACCATCAACCGTATCGGTTCCAACTCCGGCGTGATGGCCCAAGTCGGTCCTACCAGCCCTGCAGAAGACATTCCCCAAGGCGATCTGGACACCGCCAAAGCCTACGGCGCACGCGTGGCATCCATTGCCGCCAAGCTGAAGGCCTAAGGTTTTTCAGACTTCTCCGGTCTGAAAAGCTTGAGCCCGCTTCGGCGGGCTTTTTTGTGTCCGCCGGAAAATTGCGTAAGCTGTGGGCTTTCAGTCAACTGGAGTTCCGTTTTGAAGATCCGCTTTGCTACCAAAGTAATAGCTGCTTGCGCAATTCTGGCGGGCGCTAGCACGCCTTTTTATGCCTATTCACAGACTGACGCTTCTGCGTTCAGTGCCATCAGTGCCATGCCTGTGGCTTCTGTGGTCGGGGCCAGTGCGGGTGCGGTAGTCGCCATTCCCGTCGCGTTTTCTACGGCGGGAGCAGTGTTGGTGGTGAAGGGCGTGGAGGCCTCTGCCAAGGGCACGGTCTATGTGCTGGAGCGTATGTCCGATGGCGCGCGGGCCAGCGTGGAGGTCTCGGGCAAAGCAGCTTCCGGTGCCTCTGCGGCCGTGGGCACAGTCGTGTTTGTCAGCGTGATCAGCACCGGCGTGGTGTTGTCCGTTGCGGGCAAGGTGATCGCCTTTATCCCCAACGAAATCGGCAAGGCCCTGTTGCACAACGAACGCGTCAGCCAGTGAGCCGCCCGAGCTCCATGCAGCGTTGCCTGGCTGCCGGCCTGCTGGTTGTTTCTTTTGCGGGTCAGGTACAGGCCGGCCGCGCTTGTAATGAGCCGCAGGACCTGAAGCCTGAGATCGTGGAGAAGTCCATGACCTTGGCCTGGAAGACACTACAGGCCCTGGATGCCAGCGGAGCCAAGGTGGTAGTCATGGCGCGCGCCGGGCAGGACCTGAGCAAATACGGTGTGCGTTACTCGCACCTGGGGTTTGTGTACCGGCAGGACACCGCGGATGGCGGGCATGTGTGGCGGGTGCTGCACAAACTCAATCTGTGCGGCACAGCGGAATCTGCCATCTACCGGCAGGGGCTTGGCGAGTTCTTTCTGGATGACCTCTGGCAATACGAAGCAGCCTGGGTCGTCCTCAGCCCGCAAGCCCAATCCGCGATGCTGAGAGTGCTGCAGGATGCGCAGCAGTCCCTGGTGCTCCACCAGCCGCGCTACAACATGGTGGCGTATCCGTGGGCAGAAAAGTACCAGCAGAGCAACCAGTGGGCGATCGAAACACTGGCCTTTGCGATGACGGCCGGCACTGCAGAGCCGGTGACCAGCCGCGCTCAGGCGCAGAGCTGGTTACAGCGCGCCGCTTACCAGCCTACGACCCTGACGATCACCCCTTTGGTGCGCCTCGGAGCGCGCATGACCAAGGCGAATGTGGCCTTTGATGACCACCCGGATGAGAAGCGCTATTCCGACCGCATAGAAACCGTGACGGTGGACTCTGTGTTTGCCTGGCTCAAGCGCACCAATCTGTCCGCTGGCGACCCGGTGGTGCAGCGCTAGCCGCTCAGGCTTCGCTGTTGTGCTGCAGGCCGGTCGCCTGCAGATCTGCACCGAGTGCCCGGCGCTCATCGAATACAAAGCAGCCGCCCTTGTAGTGACTGCCGTCGGTTTCCTCGAAGTATTTGAGGATGCCGCCCTCGAGCTGGTAGACGTGCTCCAGGCCTTCTTCACGCATCAGGATGGCCGCTTTTTCACAGCGGATGCCCCCGGTGCAAAAGCTGACCACGGTTTTGTCTTTGAGATCGTCCAGGTGCGCCCGGAAGGCGTCCGGGAATTCGGTGAACTTGGTGATGCGCCAATCGATGGCGCCATCGAACGTGCCTTCATCGACTTCAAAGGCATTGCGCGTATCCAGGGTGACCACCGGGCGGCCATTGTCATCATGCCCCTGGTCCAGCCAACGTTTGACGGTGGCGGGTGCCACCGAGGGCGCGCGGCCATCGGCAGGCTTGATGGTGGGGTGGTTCATGCGGATGATTTCACCTTTGACCTTCACCAGCATTTTCTTGAACGGCTGGGTATCTGACCAGCTTTCCTTGGGCGCGATATCCGCAAACCGGGGGTCTTGCTGGAGCTGGCTGACAAAACTCCGTACATCATCCGCCGGCCCGGCGAGAAACAGGTTGATGCCTTCTTCAGCCAGAAGAATGGTGCCTTTGAGCTGCAGGGCCTGTGCCCGGGCCAGCAAAACCTCGCGCAAGGCCGCAGCATCCGGAAGCGGGACAAATTTGTAGGAAGAGATGTTCAGTACGGTGTTCACCGTCTGATTTTAATTGCCTGCGTCCGGGCCAGCGGTATCCGGCAATTGCAGCTGGGTCTGTATCCAATCCTTGGCGCTTTGGCTGTCGGTAAAAACGCGGGAGGCGATCACGCCATCCAACAGGGTGTCAAACCGGCTGCGCAGCAATGAGGCTCCCTCCACGTGCGGTGCGATCACAAAGGCCACCGCTTTGAGGCGGGAGCCGGCCGGGCGGTTGGCGTAGTCTGCACGTGTCTGGGCATAGATGTCCTGCCCATAGACCAGCGTGTCATGCATGTGGTTGATGATGCCCCAGGGACCGGCGCCGTTCAGGGCCGTCACCTGCTCCTTCATCTGGGCGGCAATCAGGGCCCGCATTTCGGCATTCCAGTCGCCATGCATATGCACAATCAAGATGCCGGGCGCGAGCTCGACCAGGGCGGATCCATGCGGATTGAATAAATGGCTTGTCACGGGGTTCGAAGAGCTTTTTTCAGCGTACCAATGCGGTGCTTCCATTGTGGCGCAGAAGCAGACCCTTCCCCAAGGTCTGCCGTCAATCGAAAACTACAATGACCGGATGTTTGTACACCTGCGCCTTCACACTGAGTTTTCTGTCGTCGACGGAACCACCCGGATCGACGATGTCATCAAGATGGCGGCCAAAGACGGCCAGCCTGCGTTGGCCATCACGGATCTGAACAACCTGTTCGGAGCGATCAAGTTCTACAAAGGCGGCCGTGGCAAGGGCGTCAAGCCGGTCATAGGCGCAGAAATTGTTCTCGAAGGCCTGGGTGGCGACGCCACAGCCGTCACCCGCATCATTTTGCTGGTGCAGAACAAGCAGGGCTACCTGAACATCTCGGAGCTGATTGCCCGCGCCTTCACGCAAAACGTGGTGAAGAACCAGGCCGTCATCAAGATGGCTTGGCTCAAAGAGCTGAATGAAGGCCTGATTGCGCTCTCCGGTGCACAAGCCGGGCCGGTGGGCCAGGCACTGGTGCAGGGCGACACCGCCCGCGCGCACGATGTGGCGCTGCAATTGGCGGGAGTGTTTCCGCATCGTTTTTATATCGAGCTGCAGCGCGCGGGCCGCGCCGACGACGAAGCGCATGTGGTGGCTGCGGTGAAGCTGGCCGCCCGCATGAAACTGCCGGTAGTGGCGACCCACCCCATCCAGTTCGCGGAGCAGGACGACTTTGAGGCGCACGAAGCCCGCATCTGCATTGCCGATGGGGAGATTCTGAGCAACCCCAAGCGTGTACGCCGCTTCACCCGCGAGCAGTACTTCAAGAGCGCAGCCCAGATGGAGGCGCTGTTTGCCGACATTCCGTCTGCCATTGCCAACACCATGGAGATCGCCAAGCGCTGCAGCCTGACGCTGGTGCTGGGCAAGCCGCAGTTGCCCGCCTTCCCCACGCCATTGGTCAACGGCCAGCGCATGACGCCGGAAGAGTACTTCCGATACGCCTCCTTCGAGGGGCTCAAAGAACGCATGGTGCACCTCTACCCCAACGAGCAGGAGCGCGAGGCCGAAATGCCGCGCTACGTGGAGCGCCTGGAGTTTGAGTTGGGCACCATTTTGAAAATGGGTTTCCCGGGCTACTTCCTGATCGTGGGTGACTTCATCAACTGGGCCAAAAACAACGGTTGTCCGGTGGGCCCGGGGCGTGGCTCCGGTGCGGGTTCGCTGGTGGCGTATGCGCTGAAGATTACCGACCTGGACCCCCTGCGCTACAACCTGCTGTTTGAGCGCTTCCTGAATCCTGAACGGGTATCCATGCCTGACTTCGACATTGACTTCTGCCAGACCAACCGGAACCTGGTGATCGACTATGTGAAGGATAAATACGGCAAAGACGCCGTGAGCCAGATTGCCACCTTCGGTACCATGGCTGCCCGCGGTGTGGTGCGCGATGTGGGCCGTGTGCTGGACATGAGCTACACCTTCTGTGACGGTATCAGTAAGCTCATCCCCAACAAGCCGGGCACCAACGTCACGCTGCAGTTGCCACCCACCGATGGCAAGAAGAGCGACAAATATGTTTACGCCACCGAGGCCGAGCCCATTCTGGCGGAGCGCGAGGCCAAAGAAGAAGACGTCAAGACCCTGCTGGAGATGGCCCGCAAGCTCGAGGGCATGACCCGCAACATCGGCATGCACGCCGGGGGGGTGTTGATTGCGCCGGGCAAGCTCACCGACTTCTGCCCGCTCTACCAGCAGCCCGGCAGCGAGTCCGCGGTGAGCCAGTACGACAAGGACGATGTGGAGGCCATCGGTCTGGTGAAGTTCGACTTTTTGGGCCTGGCCACACTCACCATCCTGGAAATTGCCGCCGAGTTCATCCGCAAGCGCCATCCGGGGCAGGAAAAGTTTGCCTATGAAAACCTGCCGCTGGACGACCCCAAGGTCTACAAACTGTTCAGCGAAGGCAAAACGGAAGCAGTGTTCCAGTTTGAAAGCCGCGGCATGCAGGGCATGTTGCGCGACGCCAAGCCCAGCCGCCTGGAAGACCTGATTGCCCTGAACGCCTTGTACCGCCCGGGGCCCATGGACCTGATTCCAAGTTTCGTGGCACGTAAGCACGGGCGCGAGCAGGTGGAATATCCGCACCCTGCGGTGGCCGAGATGCTCTCCGAGACCTACGGGATCATGGTCTACCAGGAGCAGGTGATGCAGACGGCCCAGATTCTGGGCGGCTATTCACTGGGTGGCGCCGACTTGTTGCGTCGCGCCATGGGCAAGAAAAAGAAAGAGGAGATGGACGAGCACCGGGGCATTTTCCGCGCCGGTGCGTTCAAGACCCACGGAATCCCCGAAGAGAAGGCCGATGAGGTTTTCGATTTGATGGAGAAGTTCGCAGGCTACGGCTTCAACAAGTCGCACGCGGCTGCCTACTCTTTGCTGGCCTACCACACCGGCTGGATCAAGGTGCACTACACCGCCGAGTTCTTCTGCGCCAACATGACGGTGGAAATGGATGACACCGACAAACTCAAGGTGCTGTTTGAAGACGCCGAGAAGATGGGCCTGAGCTTTGAGCCGCCCAACATCAACCGCGGCAACTACCGCTTTGAACCTATCTCCAACAAAGAGATTCGATACGGGTTGGGCGCCATCAAGGGCACCGGCGAGCAAGCGATCCTGGCCATTGTGGCCGCGCGCGAGGGCAGGGGGCCGACCGAGGAGGCCGGGCCGTTCAAGAGTCTGTTTGACTTCGCCCGCCGTGTTGACCGCACCCGCCTGAACAAGCGATGCGTGGAAGCGCTGATCAAGGCAGGTGCTTTTGACACCCTGCATCTGAACCGGGCCGAGCTGGTGGCGTCCATGGACCGGGCGTTTGAATTTGCGGCTGCGTCTGCGGCGAATGCCAATCAGGTCGGCTTGTTTGACATGGGCGGGGATGATGACCATGGCTCCAGCACGCAGGAGCCTGATCTGGTGGAAGTCATGCCGTGGGGCGTCAAGGAACGCCTCACGCAGGAAAAGACTGCGGTGGGCTTTTATCTGTCAGGCCATTTGTTTGACGAAGTGGCGACTGAAGTCCGCAAGTTTGCCAAGCGTCCGATTGAAGAGTTGCAGGACTCGCGCGAGCCGCAGTTGCTGGCCGGCATCGTGACCGAGCTGCGGGTGATCAACGGGCAGCGCGGCAAGCTCGCCTTGTTCAAGCTGGACGACAAGTCCGCCATGATCGAGGCACGCGCCAGCGAAGCCTTGCTCAACACCTACAAAGACCTGCTCAAGGACGACGAACTCATCATCGTCGAGGGCAAGGCCATGCCGGACCGCTTCTCGGGCGGCATGCAACTCACGGTGCAACAGATCTGGAGCCTGGAGCAGGCCCGCTGCCGCTTCGGCAAGTACCTGCGCGTACCCGTGCAGTTGGATAGCAAGAACCGCACGCCGGACGTTGCCGCATTGGTGCGCGAGTTTCCGGCCGTGCGCGAGCAAACCGAACATGGCGAGCTCGTGAGGGGCTTGTCGGTCCGTTTGCAGTTGCTCTGTCAGGCCGGTGAAGACGCCGCCGTCCAGCAGGCGGCGGCTGAATTGCACTTGGGCGAAAGTGCCAAGTTCTACCCCACGGATGCGGCTCTTGCGAGCTGGCGCGCACAAGCGTCCGGGGGCGCCGCAGTCATAGCTTACGACTGAAGCTTGCCAATCTAAATGAAGTACAATCTCATTTAGATTGGTGCCGGTGTCGCTTTGGCGTGTGCCGGATTCTCCCGAGGTCAACTATGTTTTTGTCTGATCTGGCCCCCGGCCAGCGTGCGGTGGTTCAAGGCTTGGTGGCCGCCACGGTGGATATCCATGCGTCTGTTTTGCGCCGCTTGGCCGATCTTGGCTTTATCGCCGGGGAGCCTCTGCAACTGTTGCGACGGGGGCCCGGTGGTCGTGAGCCACTGGCCGTGCAAATCGGCGAAACCATGTTTGCGTTGCGGCTGGTCGAAGCCCGATGCATCCAGGTTGAATTGCAATAAGGGCGAACTGACCCCATGAGCGCTATCACCTACAAAACCATTGCCCTGGTCGGCAACCCGAATTGCGGCAAAACCGCCTTGTTCAACCTGATGACCGGTGCCCGACAGAAAGTGGCCAACTACGCCGGTGTCACGGTGGAGCGCAAGGTGGGCAGCCTGCGCTTGAAAAATGGCCAAACCCTGTCTGTTGTCGACCTGCCGGGTGCCTACAGCCTAAGCCCCGCCACTCCCGATGAAGAAGTGACCTTGCAGGTGATTGAAGGCCGCCGCCCCGGCGAAGCTGCTCCCGACGTGATCGTGGCGGTGGTCGATGCCACCAACCTGCGCATGAACCTTCGCCTGGTGCTAGAGCTATTGCGCATGGGCCGCCCGGTGGTTGTCGCTGTCAATATGGCCGACGTCGCCCGAGCCCAAGGACTCAAGCTGGACTTGCAGCGCCTAGAGCTGGAGTTGGGTTGCCCGGTGGTGGAAACCATCGCAGTGCAGCAAAAAGGTCATCTGCAATTGGTGGAGCTGCTCGAGGCCCGCTTCGAGGCCTATCTGTCCACCCAGCGGCCGTCTCTGGGGATGCCTGCGCCAGCCTCGCCGGAGGCGCTGCAACGGGACGTGCGTCGCATTCTGGCCGCGGTGCTCAGCGGTAACGAGAGCCGAGGTCGCTTTCAGCACCGCTTGGATGCAGTGGTCATGCATCCGGTCTGGGGATTAATGGTTCTGGCAACAGTGCTTTTTTTGATCTTCCAGGCCGTGTTCAGCTGGGCCGCTTACCCCATGGACGCGATCAAGGAACTGATGGCGGTGGCAGGGGAGTGGACCTTGGCACAAATGCCGGAGGGGCCTTTGCGCAGCCTGCTGGTGGACGGTGTGATTGCCGGCGTAGGCGGTGTGCTGGTGTTCCTGCCGCAGATTCTGATTTTGTTTTTCTTCATCCTTATGCTGGAAGACTCTGGCTACCTGCCTCGGGCCGCCTTTTTGCTGGACAACGTCATGGGCAAGGTCGGCCTTTCCGGGCGGGCCTTCATTCCTTTGCTTTCCAGCTTCGCGTGTGCAATCCCCGGCATCATGGCCACCCGTACCATTGCCAACTGGAAAGACCGGCTGGCCACCATCATGGTGGCGCCCTTGATGACTTGCTCGGCCCGTCTGCCGGTGTACGCACTGCTGATTGGCGCCTTTGTGCCGGAGCGCACGGTGGGCTGGTTTGACCTGCGGGGCCTGACCCTGTTCGGCCTGTATGTCGCCGGTGTGCTCTCGGCCATGGCGGTGGCCTGGGTTTTCAAGCGGGTGTGGATGAAGAGTAGCTACCAACCCTTGATGCTGGAATTGCCGCCCTATCGCGTGCCCAGTGTGCGCAACCTGGGCTTGGGCTTGTGGGAGCGGGCACGTATATTCATGCGCCGAGTGGGCGGCATCATCTTTGCGCTGATGGTCTTGCTCTGGTTCCTCTCCACCTATCCGGCACCTCCCGCAGGCTGGACCGAAGCGCAGGGGCCCGCCATTTTGTACAGCGCGGCCGGCATGATGGGTCAAGCCTTGCAGCATGTGTTTTCCCCCTTGGGCTTCAACTGGCAGATTTCGATTGCGCTGGTACCCGGCATGGCGGCGCGAGAAGTGGCCGTGGGTGCTTTGGGTACGGTGTATTCGCTCTCAGCTGCTGACAACGCGATGGCGGATGCGCTCTCGCCGGTGATCGCGCAAGGGTGGTCACTGGCTACGGCCTACTCGCTGCTGGCTTGGTTTGTGTTCGCGCCTCAGTGTTTGTCGACGTTGACTGTGGTGCGCCGTGAGACCAACTCCTTACGCTACCCGCTGCTGATGGCGGCGTATCTGTTTGGGTTGGCTTATGCCGCAGCCTTTGCGACCTACCGCACCACGTTGTGGTTGGGAGCCTGAGGTCATGCTGTGGCAAAACCTGGTGGTGGCGCTGGTGGTGATCGTGGCATTTGTCCATGCACTGCGGACCTTGTTGCCTGCAGGGTGGCGTAGCCGGTGGTCTTTGCTGATGCTGCGTTTGCCCTTGCCGGCGGGCGCACGTCGTTGGTTGCAGACCAATTCTTCCAGTTCTGGGTGCGGAGGCGGCTGCAGTGGATGCGGGCCCGCAACGCCGGCCACCCCGGCTGAGAAGCCAGTTACTTTCTATCGCCGGACAAAACACTGATCCCCTTTGGGGTATCAGTGAAAAGTGCCTCTGGCTCATGTGGAATATGCGTGAGCAGCTATAAAATTTATAGCGATCTTGGGGCTTATTGCCCGACCAAGGTCTGGGGCGAAATGACGATGATCATCGGCGACCAGACCTTGCCGTCATCCAACGGAAGCTTGCGGGTCTTGTCGATGGCGTTTTCAGCCGCGTCATCCCATGCTTTGTTGCCACTGCGCTTGGTAATCCGCTTGCTCAAAATTTCGCCGTTGGAAGCGAGCGTGACTTCAATCTCGGTTTTCGGGTTCCCGACGATGGTGTCGGTGAACGTAATGTTGGGCTTCACTGCAGATTGAATACGGCCGCTGTAACTCGCTCCCGGCCCCGAGCTCTTGGCTGCGGTGCCAGTAGAGTTAGCCGATCCGCTGCCTGCTGCGCCGGCCAAGCCGGTCAGACGGTTGAGCTGCTGCTGGCGCTCCTGCTCTGCACGTTTGGCTTCCTCTTTGGCGGCCTTCTCGGCCTTTTGCTTGGCGGCTTCGGCCGCTTTGGCTTTGTCCGCAGCTTCCGCCTTCTTGGCTTTCTCAGCCTTGTCCGCCTTCTCTTTGGCTTCGCGCGCGGCTTTGTCCTTGGCGAGTTTGTCTCTTTCCTGCTGTTCCTTCAGCTTGGCTTGCGCGGCGCGCTCTTTGTCGAGCTTTTCTTTGGCGGCCTGTTCCAGCTGGCGCTTTTCCAGTGCCTTGCGCTCCAGTTCCTGCTTGGCCTGCAGCTCTTTGGCTTTTCGCTCTTCAAGCTGGCGCTCTTTTTCCTTGGCTAAAGCGATGTCGGCTTTGCTCGGGGCCTCAGGCACTGCTTGCTTGACCACGGGTGGTGGCGGTGCGGGCGGCCCAGGCAGGGGCTTGACTTCGGGCTGGGGCGCAGTTTCAGGCTCGGGTGGTGTTTCTTCCAACGGCGGAGGCGCGGCCTCCTGGGGAATGGTGGACCACAATTCAGCTTCTACAGTGGCAGGGGGGAGCTCCCGCTTCCAGGCCACACCGATGGCCAACACCGCCACCAGCGCTGCATGGGCAAGCAGTGCCAACACCAAGGCACGCAACATACCCGGCGTGTGCGGCGGTGCGAATTCCTGGCGGGTGTCTGCGGCGGGCATATCCGGAAGTCAGGTGGCTGATCAGTTCGCCAACTGGACCGACAGGCCCACACGTTGGATACCGGCGCGCTGCAAGGTGTCCATGACCTTAACCACGCTTTCGTATTTCACGTTCTTGTCTGCGCTGATGACCACGGCAGAGCTGGCGGCCGCCACACTGTCTTTGGCGCCTTGCGCCTGCTTCACGGTGGCAGCCAGGTCTTTGAGTAGCACCGTGGAGGTTTGCTCTTTGACCTTGACCTCGAGTGCCTCGGTCTTGGTCAACACCACCTGGATGATCTGATCGGGCTGGCGTGCAGCTTTGCCTACGCTGGGCAGGTCGATCATGCTCGGAGTGATCAGCGGGGCGGTCACCATGAAGATGATCAGCAGCACCAACATCACATCGATGAAAGGCACCATATTGATCTCATTGATGGTGCGACGACCCCGTCCACGACCTGCGACTGCTGGCATGTTGCTTCCTCGGTCTGCTTAGCGGGCCGCGGGTGCGGGTTGGGCACTGACGTTGCGCTGCAGGATGTTGGAGAACTCTTCGATGAAGGTTTCCTGCTGAATGGCGATGCGGTCCAGATCGCGCGCAAACCGGTTGTAGGCCACGACTGCAGGAATGGCGGCAAACAGGCCGATGGCCGTTGCCACCAGCGCTTCAGCGATGCCGGGGGCCACGGTAGACAACGTCACTTGCTGCAAAGACGCCAATCCGGTGAAGGCGTGCATGATGCCCCACACAGTGCCGAACAAGCCCACATAGGGCGACACAGAACCGACCGATGCCAGGAAAGACAGATTGCTCTCCACCTCGTCCATTTCGCGCTGGAAGCTGGCACGCATGGCGCGGCGGGCGCCGTCCATCAAGGTGCCTACATCGCTCACACGGCGCTCACGCAGCTTCTGGAATTCGCGCATGCCGCTGGCAAAAATGCGTTCCATCGGTCCACAGGTTTGGGCATTGCGGCTGGCGGCGTTGAACAGGTCGTTCAGGCTGGAGCCGGACCAGAACTCGCGCTCAAAGGCCTCGTTCTGGGTTTTGACCCGTTTGAGCGAAAACAATTTGCGGAAGATGGCAGCCCAGCTGGCAATGGAGACCATCATCAGTAGCGCCATCACGGCTTGCACCACGATGCTTGCGTTCAGAACCAGGTGCAGGATGGAAAGGTCTTGATTCATGGTGTTTTTGCTAAACGGTTGACAGCATCGCACGCAAACGCTGCACGGCTGTTTCCAATTGTTTCATGGAGCTTGCGGTGGAGAAATGCACAAACTGTGCCGTTTGTGCTGTGCCGAAATCGCGCCCGGGAGTAATCGCTACATGGGCGCGGTTCATCACTTCAAACGCGAACTCCCAGCTGCTCTTGAGCCCCAGTTTGGCACAAAGTTCCGAACAATCGGCCCACACGTAAAACGCGCCATCCGGCTCCACCGGCACGCCAAAACCCAGCTCGCGCAGGGCAGGGATGAAGTAATCCCGCCGGGCCTTGAATTCAGCGCGGCGGGCCTCGTAAAGCGCAATACTTTCGGGTTCGAAGCAGGCGAGTGCTGCATGCTGCGCAATCGTGCTGGGGCAGATGAAGAGGTTCTGGGCCAGGCGTTCGATCACGAGCACCAGCGAGGGGGGCACCACCATCCAGCCCAGGCGCCAGCCGGTCATGTTGAAGTACTTGCTGAAGCTGTTGATGCTGATGATCTGGTCATCAATCGACAGCGCGGTGTGCCCGAACTGGTCGTCGTGGCTGAGGGCCAGGTAAATCTCGTCGATCAGCGTAATGCCGCCTTTGGCCCGCACCACGGCATGGATGCTACGCAACTCGTCCAGGTGGATGGACGTGCCGGTGGGGTTAGAGGGGGAAGCCAGCAACACGCCACGGGTACGCGGACCCCATGCGTTCTCTACTTTGGCGGCGCTGAGCTGAAAGCGTTCTTGTGCGCTGGTTTCCAGCAACACGGCCTTGCCCTCTGCAGCGCTCACGAAGTGGCGGTTGCAGGGGTAGCTGGGGTCCGGCATGAGCACTTCATCGCCTGGCTCGATCAGCGCCAGGCAAGCGAGGTGCAAGGCGGCTGAGGCTCCGGCGGTTACCACAATGCGGTCTGCCGCAATGTCTACCCCAAAGCGACTCCCGTACCAAGCGCTGATGCGCTCGCGCAATGCGGGCAGGCCGGTGGCTGCGGTGTATTGGGTGACGCCATCCCGTATGGCCTTTTCCGCAGCGGCCTGCACCATTGGCGGCGCGGTGAAGTCCGGTTCACCGATATTCAGAAACACCAAGGGCGCATCGGTGTGCGCCACTTGTGCGGCCAGGGCAGAAGCTGCCTTGGCAACCTCCATCACATAAAACGGCTCAATGTTCTGTGCGCGTGAGGAAATGTGCATGCGGGCAGTTCTGCGGATCAGGCTGGTTTCTTGTTACGTTCAGCTTCAATTTCGATAGCGCGCAGCTGCGGTGCAATGCCGTTCAACACGCCGTTGACGTATTTGTGGCCGTCTGTGCCGCCGAACTCTTTGGCAAGTTCTATGCATTCGTTCAGCACCACGCGCCATGGCACGTCCAGGCAGTGCTTCATCTCGTAGGCACCGATCCACATGATCGCGTGCTCGATGGGCGAAATCTCGCTCATGGGGCGATCAAGCGCCGGGGTGATGAGGGCATCCAGGGCTTCTGCTTCAGCTACACAGCCATGCAACAGAGCGTCAAAGTGAACGGCGTCTGCCTTGCTGAAGCCGGCGAGATCTCGGGTGAAGGGATCAATGTCGTCTACCGCGTTCCGCCCTACCAGGCTCTGGTAAAGACCTTGCAACGCAAATTCGCGCGCGCGGGTGCGATTGGACTTGCTGGCGGCCTTGCGTGCGCCGGTGGCGGTCAGGCCGGTGCGGCTCTGACGGGGGGGGCGCTTGGCCGCAGAGTTGCTAGGGGTATCACTCATCAGATGCTCTCCAGCAGATTGGCCATTTCGACAGCGACTTGTGCCGCATCGCGGCCTTTTTCGGTCTGGCGGGCAATGGCCTGTTCCATGTTTTCGGTGGTCAGGATGGCGTTAGCCACGGGCAACTGGTAGTCCAGCGAAATGCGGGTCACACCGGCGCCGGATTCATTAGCCACCAGTTCGAAGTGGTAGGTCTCGCCGCGGATGATGCAACCCAGTGCGATCAATGCGTCGTACTTGCCTTTTTCCGCCATGGCTTGCAAGGCCACAGGCACTTCCAGCGCGCCGGGTACGGTGACGTGGTCGATGTCTTTGTCAGACACCCCCAAGGCCAGCAGTTCGGTCTTGCAGGCCTTGGCCAGCGCATCGGTGATGTCCGCATTGAAGCGGGCCTGCACGATGCCGATGTTGAGTTTTTTGCCGTTCAAACGGTCGGAGGCTGCGGTGCCTTTGTCTGCGCCAAACATGGGTGGTTCCTTGATTCGAATTATTTGCTGATGTAGCCGGTGATTTCCAGGCCGTAGCCGGTCATGCTTGGCATGCGACGGGGGCTGCCCATCAATTGCATTTTTTGCACACCGCACTTGAGTAGGATCTGCGCGCCAATACCGTAGGTGCGCAGATCCATGCGACCGCGTTCGGGTGCCTGGGATGCGCGTGCCGTGCCCTCAAACTGGTCCAGAAGCTGAGCACCGCTTTCGCCGCAGTTGAGCAAGACCACGACACCTTTGCCTTCTTGGGCAATATGGGCCAGTGCCGCATCCAGGCTCCAAGAGTGCATGCTGCGGTTGACCTCCAAAGCGTCCAGAACTGAGAGGGGCTCGTGAACGCGGGCCGGCACCACGGTCTCAGCGGTCCACTCGCCTTTGACCAAGGCCAAATGAACGCCCTGGCCGGTGCTGTCTTTGAAAGCATGGGCAGTGAACTCGCCATAAGCGGTTTTCAAGGGGCGTGTACCCACCTGTTCGATCAGCGACTCCATTTGGCTGCGGTGCTGAATCAGATCCGCAATCGTGCCGATCTTCAGGCCGTGCTCTGCAGCGAACAGCTGCAAGTCGGGCAGGCGGGCCATGGTGCCGTCGTCTTTCATGATCTCGCAGATCACCGCTGCAGGGCTGCAGCCGGCCATGGCGGACAGATCGCAGCCTGCTTCGGTGTGGCCGGCGCGCATGAGTACACCGCCGTCCACCGCTTGTAGGGGGAAAATGTGACCGGGTTGCACCAGGTCCGTAGCTACTGCGTTTTTGGCTACGGCTGCCTGCACGGTCTTGGCGCGGTCGGCTGCCGAGATGCCGGTGGTCACGCCTTCCGCGGCCTCAATAGATACCGTGAAGGCGGTGCTGTACACGGTGCCATTGCGTGCTGCCATGGGAGGCAGCTTCAAGTGTTCACAGCGTTCACGGGTGAGAGTCAGGCAAATCAGGCCACGACCGAACTTAGCCATGAAGTTGATGGCTTCCGGCGTGACATGGTCTGCTGCCAACACCAGATCGCCCTCGTTTTCGCGGTCTTCCTCGTCCACCAGAATGACCATGCGCCCGGCGCGCATGTCGGCAACGATGTCTTCAACGGGGGAGATGGGCACGGGGGAGAGGGAGGTCATGCAGAAGGGCTTTCCAAAACTCGTTCTAAGGCGGGGCCCTGAGGATGCGGCGCTCCTGCAGGATGCACGGTACCTCAGTAGTAACCCCCGATTATCGCCGCTTTCACCCATCTGCCCGCGCAGGCCTGCAGTGAGCCGGCTGCAATAGGGGTATCAGTCCAGCGAGGCGCTCCAGCGCTCGTTCCAACCGGTTTGCAAGGCGCGCCGGTCCCGTTTGGTGGGGCGTCCGCCTGCAATCGTATGCGCGGGCTCCGGACTCAGGCGCTGTTGTTCTGCGGCTGCCAGGCGTTGTTGAACGCTTTCCGGGGTTTCGGCATACATCAACTGCGCCACCGGTGCCGGCCCGCGTTGCTCGCTGATTTGCAGTACTTCGACGGTGCGCTTGACCTTGCCCTGCCAGATGGTGAGTGTGTCGCCGGCTTTGACCTCTTTGGCCGGCTTGACATCCCGGCCTTCCCATTGCACCCGTCCCAGATTGACTTCATCCGTGGCGAGTGAACGAGTTTTGAAAAAGCGGGCCGCCCACAGCCATTTGTCGATCCGGGTGCTTTGCATGCAGGTGTTGTTCAGGACAGGTGGACGGGCAATCGTACACAAGCATCCAGACCTGTGCAGGCGGTACCGGAATACCGGTTGTTGAGCTGGATGGTGCCGCCCAATGCAATCACCATTTCGCGGGTGATCGTGAGGCCCAATCCCGACCCCGAATGGGCGCTACCAGCTGCAAAGGGCTGGAAGAGGCGCATTCGCAATGCCTCGGAAATGCCGGGGCCGCTGTCCGAGATGGTCAATTCGGCCTGGCCGTCTTCCTGCTGCAAGTGGATGTGCAAACGGCCTCCCTCCGGGGTCAGTCGGATCGCGTTGTGGATCAGATTTCTGGCCATCTCCCGGAGCATCCACTCATGGGCACGGACCGGACAGGGCTCGGTAACCAGTTCAAAGTCCAGGTTTTTTTCGGCGATCAAGGCGGAAAGGTCGAGTGCGATGGCCCGCACAGGTTCGGCCCAGTCCATGGCGGCGAAGTCCTGTTGCTGGCGCACTTGCTCCACCTTGGCGAGCGACAACATCTGATTTGCCAGCTGGGTGGCACGGTCGACAGTGGCTTCTATTTCTTCCAAGCCTTGCCGAGCAGGGACGTCCCCCCGCAAGGCGGATTGCACTTGCACCTTGAGCACAGCTAACGGCGTGCGCAGCTGGTGGGCAGCGTCGCGCACAAAGCGCTTCTGGTGGTCCAGCAAGTGCTGTAGCTTGTGCATGACATGGTTGGTAGCCACGGCCAGTGGCTGGATTTCGAGCGGGAGTTCTGCCGCCGGGAGGGCCGTCAGGTCGTCTTCGCTGCGTTGCTCCAGCTCTTCACTTAACTGGCGCACAGGCCGGGTTGCCCGGTCCACCATAAAAAGTACGACGCCCGTGATCACGGTGATGAGGATCAGCTGCCGCTGCAAGGTGTCCAGGAGGATCTGCCGTGCGAGTGTATGGCGCAGTTCCAGCGTTTCAGCGACCTGCACCATGGCCATGGTGCGTTCCCGCCCGCTGGCAACCGGCTGCAACAACACGGCCACCCGCACATCATCGCCGCGGAAAGTGTCGTCATAAAAGTCCACCAAGGCGGCATAGGGGCCTTGGGAAGGTATCTTGCCGGTCCAGATGGCCAGGTCTTGCTCGCCATCAACCCATTGCCCCTGGGCGTTGGAAACGCGGTAACTCATTCGGCTGCGGTTATCAGCTTCAAAAGCTTCCAGTGCCGAGTAGGGCACCTGGGCGCGCAGGCGTGCATCACTCCCGTGGCCTTCAATATCGAGCAGCTCACCAATCGCTTTGGCCGATGCGAGCAGGGTCCGGTCATAGGCCGTGTTCACAGCAGACAGGGCCTGCCGGTACAGGCTGATGGTGTCAACCGCCACAAAAAGCAGGATGGGGATCAAAATGCCCAGCAACAGGCTTTTGCGCAGCGACGGTGTGGTGCCGGTGGCTGCCATGTCACTCAGCTTTGAGCAGGTAGCCCAGCCCGCGCAAGGTAACCAGGC
Organism: Curvibacter sp. Hmag1.1; assembly: GCF_059769165.1. Taxonomy (NCBI): domain Bacteria; kingdom Pseudomonadati; phylum Pseudomonadota; class Betaproteobacteria; order Burkholderiales; family Comamonadaceae; genus Curvibacter; species Curvibacter sp. Hmag1.1. The sequence continues at coordinate 376,020 of NZ_JBMBGX010000002.1, read as the reverse complement.
TCACCCTGGTGGCGGTCAACTTTTTGCGCAGGCGGTAGACCACGACTTCGATGGCTTCGAACTGCACATCGGCCTGCCCGGGAAATACCACTTCAAACAGGCGTTCCTTGCTGACCGCATGGCCGGGACGGGACATGAGCGCGCCCATCAGTGCCAGCTCTTTGGGCGTGAGGTCCATCACCTGGTGCCGGTGGTAGATGGCGCCACTGATCCGATCCAGACGCAGTTCACCCACCTGCAGGTCGCTGCTTTGGGGGGGCGGGTTGTCAGCGTTGCGACGGTGCAAAGCCCGGACACGGGCTTCCAGCTCATCGAGGTCAAATGGCTTGGGCAGATAGTCATCCGCGCCGGCATTCAGTCCCAGCACCTTGTCCCCCACGGTGCCGCGCGCGGTGAGTATGAGCACCGGCGTGCGCAGGCCGTTGCGGCGGGCCTGCTTGAGCACATCGAGACCATCGACCCCCGGCAGGCTCAGGTCCAGCACCACCACATCCGGTTGCAGTTCGGTCCATCGCTGCAGGGCCACCGAGCCATCGCTGCAAACGTCTACCCGCATCTGCGCGCGCACCAGACTGCGCTGCAGCGTGGTGTGCAGTGCGGGGTCGTCTTCAATCAAAAGAAGGTGCATGGAACGAAGCGGGGCGCGGGTTTTACGGGTTTCCCCTAGGGTTTTTGGACAGCCGATTGACAGCCACGGCCCGCATCATAGGGCTTGCAATCAACCATAGGAGACTCCCCATGCGTCGCGATACCTTCCTCAAATCCATGGCCGTGATGGCCGCAGCCGGTGCCTTGCCCATGACGGCACGCGCAAGTGCCAACTTGAAAATGATGATTCCAGCCAACCCAGGTGGCGGTTGGGACGGTACAGGCCGCGCCTTGGGCAAAGCCTTGATTGACGCCAAATTGGCTGAAACCGTGCAGTACGACAACAAGGGTGGCGCTGCCGGCGTGATCGGTTTGGCGCAATTTGTGAACTCTGCCAAGGGCGACCCCAACGCACTGATGGTGATGGGCGCTGTGATGTTGGGCGGCATCATTACCGGCAAACCAGCGATTTCCCTGGACAAGGCAACTCCCATTGCCCGCCTGACCAGCGAATACAACGTGTTTGTGGTGCCTGCTGATTCCCCCTTCAAGACCATGAAGGACGTTGTCACCCAGATGCAAAAAGACCCCGGCAGCGTGAAGTGGGGCGGCGGTTCCCGCGGATCCACAGAGCACATCTGCGCGTCCATGCTGGCAACCAAGGTCAACGTGGACCCCAAGAAAGTCAACTACGTTGCCTTCCGTGGCGGCGGCGAAGCAACAGCAGCCATTTTGGGTGGCAACGTGTCGGTGGGTGGCAGCGGCTATAGCGAGTTTGCCGAATACATCACCGCCGGAAAGATGCGCGCGATTGGCGTGACATCCGAGAAGCGTTTGACCGGCATCAATGTACCGACCATGCGTGAGCAGGGCTACGACGTGGTTCTGGGCAACTGGCGCGGTGTGTATGGCGCGCCCGGCATCACTCCTGAGCAACGCGCTGCATTGACAGACATGATCATCAAGGTCACCAAGAGCAAGGGCTGGGCCGAAGCGCTGGAGAAGAACGGCTGGATGCCGGCCGTGTTGACCGGCAAGGCGTTCGACGATTTTGTGGATAGCGATTTCGCCAGCTTGCGCGGCATCATGCACCTGTCCGGAATGTTGTCATGACCCCAGCGCTGAAAGCGCGGCAGGAAGCTGCCGTTGCATTCGGCGTTCTGCTCCTGGCCCTCGGGCTGGGGGCAGGCGCTTGGATCATTCCTTCCGAAGCCGGCTACGCCGGTATAGGGCCTGATTTTTTGCCTTGGGTTGTTTCGATCGCATTGTTTTTGTGTGGGGGCTCCCTGTTGCTGGAAGTCCGCAGAGGCGGCTTTCTCGACATGGACGATGAAGAGGACAGCCAACCTGCCTTTTGGCCGGGTTTCATCTGGATGTCTGTCGGCTTGCTCGTGAATGCAGCGCTGATCACCACCATCGGGTTTATCTTCAGTTGTACCTTGTGTTTTGTGTTTGCCGCGCGAGGCGCGCGCCTGGCACAAGGGCAGGCCGTAGGCGGATACCGGACCTGGGTGACCGACGCCGTAGTGGGCTTGCTGATCGCGACGCCGGTGTTTTGGATGTTTACCAAGTTTCTGGCCATCAATTTGCCAGGTTTGACGCAGGGTGGATGGCTTTAATGGAAATCTGGAATCAACTTCTTCAAGGGTTTGCGACGGCGGGTACGCCGGTGAACCTGCTTTGGGCCTTTGTAGGTTGTGCGCTCGGTACCGCAGTGGGCGTATTGCCTGGCATCGGACCCGCCACGGCAGTAGCCATGCTGTTGCCGATTACCACTCAGGTTGAAGCGACGGCCTCCATGATCTTCTTCGCCGGTATTTACTACGGCGCGATGTATGGCGGCTCTACCACGTCGATTTTGCTGAATACTCCCGGCGAGACCTCCAGTATGGTGACCGCCATGGAGGGCAACAAGATGGCCAAGAGCGGGCGTGCGGGTGCTGCATTGGCAACTGCTGCGATCGGCTCGTTTGTGGCCGGCAGTATTGCGACTGTCGTGGTGACCTTGTTCGCGCCCTTGGTGGCTGAATATGCGGTCAAGCTCGGCCCGCCTGAGTACTTCTGCTTGATGTTGTTGGCTTTCACCACGGTGAGTGCCGTTCTGGGACAGAGCACCTTAAGAGGCCTCACGGCTCTGTTCCTCGGTTTGGCCATTGGCCTGATCGGCATGGACCAGATCACCGGCCAGGCGCGCTACACCGGCAACATGCCGGAGTTGCTGGACGGAATTGAAATCGTACTGGTTGCGGTGGGTCTGTTCGCCGTGGCGGAGGCGTTGCACTTTGTATTGTTCGAAGGCAAGGTCGTTGAGACGGAAAACAAGTTGAGCCGTGTCACTATGACGGCCCTCGACTGGAAGCGTTCCATTCCGGCCTGGTTGCGGGGGGCCGCGATCGGTGCACCCTTCGGTTGCATCCCTGCCGGTGGAACAGAAATTCCGACCTTCCTGAGCTATGCCGCCGAGAAGAAACTGGCCAAGGGTGACAACCTGGCTGAGTTCGGCACCAAGGGCGCTATCGAGGGGGTTGCTGGTCCCGAAGCTGCCAACAATGCCACGGTGACCACCGCCTTGATTCCGTTGCTGACCTTGGGTATTCCGGTATCCAACACCACGGCTGTGTTGCTGGGTGCTTTCCAGAACTACGGGATTCAGCCCGGTCCGCAACTGTTCACCAGTTCATCGGCTTTGGTATGGGCACTGATCGCCTCCTTGTTCATCGGGAACGTCATGTTGCTCGTGCTGAACCTGCCCATGGTGGGTTTGTGGGTGAAGTTGCTCAAAGTGCCCAAGGCCCAGTTGTATGCCGGCATTCTGATTTTCGCTACCGTGGGTACCTACGGCATGCGCCAAAGCGCGTTTGACCTGGTCTTGCTGTATGCCGTTGGCGTACTGGGCTTGGTGATGCGTCGCTTCAGTTTCCCGACCGCGCCGGTGATTGTGGGCATGATCCTGGGCCCCTTGGCAGAGGCGCAGCTGCGCAACGCCATGTCCATCGGTGAGGGCAGTGCCATGATCTTCTTGCAGCGTCCGATGTCGGTGTTTTTGCTGCTGGTCGTGTTGACCGTGTTGGTGTTGCCACGCGTGCTTAAACGCTTTCAAAGCAAGGCAGTCTGAAGGTTATTCAATGGCTAAATAAGCTGCTGGCGCCCATCTGATGTGCGCGGACAGCTATCAAAATAGTAGCGATCGAACGGGGCATCTTGGTGCCCCGTTTTCTTTGGGCCTGAGCCATAGAGGCTTGATGCCGGCACCTTCGCAAGATGCGCTTGGCGGATGCTAATCTCTATCCATGGCAATGAAATGGAATTCAGCTTGGCTGCGCATGGCACTAACGACTGTGTGTTGCACCTGCAGCGTGGGCGCATACGCTGATACCGTGACGGTTGCGGTGGCTGCAAATTTCAGCAGCACGGCGCAGAAGATTGCATCGGATTTCTCGCGTGCATCAGGCCACGAGGTCAAGCTGGTGCCAGGTGCCACCGGCAAACTGTACGCACAAATCAAAAACGGTGCCCCCTTCCATGTGCTCCTTTCCGCGGATGATGAAACGCCTTCGCGATTGGTCAAAGAGGGCGGGGCGCTGGCCTCCAGCCAGTTCACCTATGCCACGGGGCGTTTGGTGCTTTGGAGTGCGCAGACCGGCTTGGTGGACAACCAGGGACAGGTACTGACCACCCCTTTCACGCGTTTGGCCATCGCCGACCCTAAATTGGCGCCTTATGGCGCTGCAGCGATGGAGGTGCTTGCAAAACGGGGTCTGCTGCCGTCGGTGCAAACCCGCCTTGTGCAGGGGGAGAGCATCGCCCAGACCTACCAGTTTGTGGCAACAGGCAATGCACCGCTGGGCTTCGTTGCGCTGTCCCAGGTCATGCGCAATGGCCAGATAGAGCAAGGTTCGGCCTGGCGCGTTCCCGCAGAGTTGCACCAGCCCTTGCGCCAAGATGCGGTGTTGTTGCAGGCAGGTGTCGGCCAGGCTGCCGCTGTCGCATTTCTCGACTACTTGCGCAGCGACGCCGCCCGCAAGGTCATGCAAAGCGCCGGCTACGAATAGGCCTCCGCGATGCCCGAATTTCCACTTACGCTGGACGATGCGCACGCCATTTGGCTGACGCTCAAACTGGCCACGGTCACGACAATCCTGTTATTGGTGTTGGCGACCCCGCTGGCCTGGTGGTTGGCCCGTTCCGGCTCGCGCTGGAGCGGCTTGGTGGGGGCCATGGTGGCTTTGCCGCTGGTGTTGCCGCCCACCGTGCTGGGCTTCTACTTGCTGATCAGCATGGGGCCACAGGGTTGGGTGGGACAGTTCACGCAGTGGTTGGGTGTAGGACTGCTGCCTTTTACCTTTGCGGGACTGGTTGTGGGCTCCGTGCTGTATTCGCTGCCGTTTGCGGTGCAGCCTCTGCAGAATGCGTTTGAGGCTTTGGGAGACCGTCCCTTGGAAGTGGCCGCCACATTGCGTGCCTCACCGTGGGATACCTTCTGGCATGTGGTGTTGCCCTTGTGCAAACCGGGTTTTCTGACCGCTGCGGTATTGAGCTTTGCGCATACGGTCGGGGAGTTCGGGGTGGTCTTGATGTTGGGTGGCAATATCCCCGAATCCACCCGCGTGGTGTCCACGCAAATTTACGGGCATGTGGAGGCTTTGGAATACACCCAGGCCCATTGGCTGTCCGGCGGCATGGTGGTGTTCTCCTTGGCTGTCCTGCTGCTGCTGGGCTGGCTCAATCCGCGCGGGAGCAGGTTGCGCACATGAACGTCATGCCTCACCGCATCGCGCTGCAGATGCACAAACCCGGCTTCGAACTGGACGTGGATGTGCAGCTGCCAGCCCAAGGCATCAGTGTTCTCTATGGGCCTTCCGGGTCGGGCAAGACTACGCTGTTGCGTTGTATTGCTGGGCTGGAACGTGCGAGCCAGGCAAGGGTCCACATACAGGGTCAGGCGTGGCAAGACGATGCCCAAGGCCTTTTTCTGCCGACCTGGAAGCGTCCACTGGGCTATGTGTTCCAGGAGGCCAGCCTCTTTGCCCATCTCGATGTGGCCGGCAACCTGGAGTTTGCACGCCGCAGGGCCGCACCGCCGCGCCAGGGCAGCGCCCTGCTGACGACGGAGTTCGCCGTCCGTACGCTCGGGCTGGAGCATCTGCTGCATCGGCGGACCCCTGAGCTTTCGGGTGGCGAACGTCAGCGTGTGGCCATCGCCCGCGCACTGGCCACCAACCCGCAACTGTTGTTGCTGGATGAACCCTTGGCATCACTGGACGAGGCGCGCCGCTTCGAAGTACTGCCGTGGCTGGAACGCTTGCGGGATGAGTTGCAGATACCCATGGTCTATGTGTCTCACGCAGCGGACGAAGTGGTTCGATTGGCCGATACCTTGGTAGTGCTGGAGCAGGGCCGGGTTCGGGCTTGCGGCCCGCTGCAGGAGGTTCTGGCGCTCACCGAGCCTTTGATTCGCATGGGTGGCGATGTGTCCAGCCTGGTCGTGGGGCAGGTGGAGGGGCATGACAAAACATGGCACTTGACGAAAGTCCGCCTCACTGGTGGCAGTTTCTGGTTGCCGGATTCGGGTCTCGCAGTGGGGCAGACCGTGCGCCTGCGGGTACTGGCGCGCGATGTCAGCATTGCAACGCGCATGCCCACCGATATGAGCATTCAAAACGTGGTGTCCTGCACCGTATCCGAAGTGTTATCTGACCAGCACCCCGCGCAAGCGCTGGTGCGGTTGGACTGTCAAGGCACACCCTTGTGGGCGCGTCTGACCCGGCGCGCCGTGGATCAGTTGGCGCTGCAGCCCGGTCAGTCTGTGTGGGCACAAGTAAAGGCAATGGCTTTAGTCCGCTAGCGCGCAGGTTGCAAACACTTGCAAATTTCACCCGTTCGGGGGATGACAGTCTAGGCTCGCGGACCTACGCTGTCCGGTTGACTGCTCACAGCCTTGTAATGCCCCCAACCACCCCCACTCCGTTCGAAGCTCCGCACAGTACCTTGCTGCACCAAGCGCAAGCGGCATTGCAACGCGGGGATGTGGATTACAGCCAAGCTTTGTCCAAAAGCGCCTTGTTGCATGCACAGCGGCGAAGCGATGCGGGTGGCCAAGCCAGAGCTTTGCTCTACCTCGCACAGGGGGACCGGCAGATGTCCCGCATGCGGCGTGCGCGCGAGACGGCACAGCGCGCGGTCTACCTTTTCCAAACCGAGGGCGATGCCACCGGAGAGGCTGAAGCACTCACCACTTTGTCCCATGTGCTGAGCACCATGGGACATAGCGGCGAAGGCGTGGAAGCGGCTTTGTTGGCCATTAAACTTTGCGAAGATCGTGATCCGATCGGTGAAGCCCTGGCACGCAACTACTTGGGGGTGGCATATGCCCACAGCCAGAGTTTCGACAAGGCAGCTGAAGCCTTGTTCCAGTCCATCCGGCTTCTGGAGGCTGAGGCGTTGTGGCCTGAATCCTGTTTGCCGCGCTTCCATTTGCGTGCGGCAGAGTTGCAGCGCTGTTTCTTTGACCGCTACTACCACGGCGCTTTTTTGACGCTGGAGCGATTGCAAGCGACCCGAGACTTGCCTGAGCTCGCCACTTCTTCGGCCAGCAACGTACGTGCTTTGCAATGCCCCTACCGGAAAACCCGAGCGTTGTTGGAGTTGAGCTTCGGATTTGAGAGCTGTTGGTCCGGCGATCTGGAGGACGCTGCACGGCGCGCCGATGCCGTGTGCGCCAGCGCGGAGAAAGGCACGGACCAACCCTCTGTGCGATTGATGGAGATCTGGCTCCGGGCCGAGATCGCTTGGGCGCAGCAGGATTGGCTGAATGCCGAGTCTCATGCGCAGCGCTTGCAGCAGTTGGCTTTGCGGGCCGAAAACGAGCACCTTCGTGCCACCTCTCACTTGCTATTGGCGCAGCTTTATTCGGCGCAAGCCAAAGATGCACTCGCGCAAACCCAGCTGCGTCTGTTGAAAATGCAAGAGACCCATCTTCGCAATGAAAGTCTGCACAGTCGGGAGGAACGGGTGGAGTGGCAGCTACGTGCCCGTGCCGTTCATGCGGCAAGCAGGCAACTCGAGCTGGAAGCGCGGCGTCTTGAACAACTGGCTTTGCAGGACGCGTTGACAGGTCTCTACAACCGTCGTCATCTGGAACAGATGGTGCCCGGCATTCTGGCGCGGGCGCACGAGAGGGGCCTTACTCCCGCCATGGCCTTCGTAGATGTGGACCACTTCAAACAGGTGAACGATCGCTTTTCACACCGCGTGGGGGATGAGGTGCTAAAGGCTTTGGCCCACATTCTCAGCAGCTTTGTGCGGGAGGGCGATGTGCCGGTGCGCCTGGGCGGGGATGAATTCGTGGTGGTGTTCACCCATGTGGATGCCCACAGTGCGCAAGCCTTGGTCGCCCGCATTCACAAAGCGGTGAATGAATCCGATTGGGGCCATCTGCGCGATGGTCTGGAGGTAACCGCCAGTTGCGGATTGGCTCTGGCCCAGCCCCAGGACACGCTGGAGTCCTGGTTGCACCGCTGCGACTTGTCGATGTACGTGGAAAAAGACTCCCGGCATCAGGACTTGGCCTGACGCCGTTCGCGTGCAGCGGGCTTAGCTTTTCGCAGCCGCCATCAGTGCCGCAAAGCCTACAAACACGCCACCGGTCAGCCGGTTAAAGGCGCGCATAACGCTAGCGCGGCGCAGGTAGTTGGCGAGCTTTTGTCCGCTGGCGGCATAGACAAAGTACCAGGCCACTTCCACCACCGCAAAGGTGCTCAGCAAAATGCCGAACTGGGGTATTTGCGCGGCTTCGGGGTTCAAAAACTGTGGAAAGAATGCGGCTGCAAACAAAATGGCTTTGGGGTTGCTGGCTGCCACCAGGACGCCTTGCCGGTATTGCGCCCAAAAACCGGTGGGGCCTGAAGTCAACGTGGCTGGCGCAGTCGAGCCCTCGGGCTGGTCCTGCACGGGGGAGCGCCAGCACTGCACACCCAGGTAGGCGAGGTAGGCGGCGCCCATCAAACGCAAGGCTTCAAACACCGCCGGAAACGCCTGCAATAGCGCCCCCAGTCCGGCCGCAGATAGGCTGAGCATTAACATCAATGATGTCATGCAGCCCACCATATTGACAACTGCTGCGCGCATCCCGTCACGCGCGCTGGTGCTCATGATCAGCAGCATGTTGGGGCCGGGCGTGGCAGACACCACAAACGTCATCATGACAAACAACCACCAGGTGTGAAGCGACATGAGGAAAATCCTATTTCAATAATGCGGGGGCAACTCATCGCGCAGGTTGCGCGCGGTGCCGGGTTCGGGTGCTTGCTGCCGCAGGTGCGTGAGCTCACGGATCAGCAGATCGATCTGCTCCTGCTGGCGGATGATGATCTTGTCCAACTGGTCCAGCGTGTCTTCGAGGTAGCTCGCCTTGATCTCCAGATCGTTCAGGCGTTGTTCATTGCGGTCGTTCGGTTCCATGCAAGTATTGGACACCAAGTCAGGAGGCCTGCCGCGATTCACCTGGATGAATCGCTTTGCTCCTGATTTGATAGTGCCTTGCGCATATTCCACGGGCGCCATAGGCCAAAAATGCCTTAAATCTCCGGGTTGGTGCACCCGGGCCATTTCCGCTTTTACTGCTTGGCGCCCAGTTCCAGCGCGGCCTTGCGGGAAAGCTCCCGCTCTACCGGGTCCTGCCGCTCCAGAGTGGGCCAGCCACTCAGGTGGGTTTCGGTGATCTTGCACAAGGCGGTGATCCACTCGGGATCATCGTTCAGGCAGGGGATGTAGTGGAACTCTTTGCCACCTGCGTGCAAAAAGGCTTCGCGGGCTTCCATGTTGATTTCTTCCAGCGTCTCCAGGCAATCGCTGGTGAAGCCGGGGCAGATCACGTCCACTCGCTCCACACCGGCTTTGCCCATCTCGATCAAGGTGGGCTCGGTGTAGGGCTCCAGCCACTTAGCGCGGCCGAGGCGGGACTGGAAGGTCACCTTGAACTCGTCCTTGCGCAGGCCCAGCGCCTCAGAAACCAGGCGTGCTGTCTTGAAGCATTCGCAGTGGTAGATGTCGCCCAAGTGCAGGGTGCGCTCGGGCACGCCGTGAAAGCTCATCACCAGCTTGTCGGGGCGACCATGGGCCTTCCAGTGGCGCTGCACGCTGGCCGCCAAGGCGGCGATGTAGCCGGGGTGGTCGTGGTAGTGGTTCACAAAACGCAGCTCGGGGATGGAGCGGGTTTGCTGGCCCCAGGCGTACACCGCGTCAAACACGCTGGCGGTGGTGGTGGCGCTGTACTGCGGATAGGCCGGAACGATGAGTACGCGGGTATAGCCTTCCGCCTTCAGCGCGCTGAGCTGGGAGGGGATGTTGGTGCTGCCGTAGCGCATGGCCCAGCGCACTTTGACCTGATGGTTGCGCTGACCCAGCCAGCCTTGCAGCAGCTTGGCCTGCTTCTCAGTCCAGACCTTGAGGGGCGAGCCCTCCGCAGTCCAGATGCTGGCGTATTTGGCTGCCGACTTGGCGGGCCGGAAGCGCAGGATGATGCCGTGCAGGATCAGCAACCACAGCAGGCGTGGAATCTCCACCACGCGGTGGTCGCTCAAAAACTCGGCCAAGTAGCGGCGCACGGCCGGGGTGGTGGGCTCATCCGGGGTACCCAGGTTGCACAGCAGCACCGCGGTGCGGGCTTCCTGGCCATGGGTGTAGGCGGGTTCGGGAGAAAAAGGGGAAGGGAGTGCCATGGGGGTGATTGTCCGGTAGCTGGGGTTTTCAGGCAGCGTCGGGGTTTTTGGCGGCGTCGGGTGCCTGGGGCTCTCTGGGCACCAGTTGCAAGGTGGGGTGCTGGCCGGTGAGCAGCAAAAACATGGCGAACACCGGTCCTTGCATATTGCGTTCATCGGTGGGGCTCTCCAGCGCCTGCCAAGTGCGCGACTGCACGCCACCCCGGCTGCCCGTTTGCAGCGAATAGCCCATCAGTTCAGCTGCCTGTGCCTGGTTCAAGCCGGCGGCCAGCCGCGCGGCTTTGAGCTGTTCGCCGGAGGGAACCGGCATCGAAAGTGGAATCAACGGGGTTGTGGTGGGCATGGTGGGCAAAAGCGGGAAGGGCACAATGGGATGAATGACACTCCCTATAGTAGCCGCCTCATGCCTAGCCGCCACCTGCTGAACCTGAGCGATATCCGCGCCATCACCCTCGACCTGGACGACACCTTGTGGCCGGTCTGGCCCGCCATTCACCGGGCGGAAGACGTTCTTCACCATTGGTTGTTGGCGCATGCGTCGCTCACTGCCGCGCTCTATGCCGACCCGCACCAGCGCCGCATCTTGCGGGCGGATACGGAGGCCCAGTGGGCCGACCACGCGCATGACCTGAGCGTGCTGCGGCGCGAGTCCATCCGCCTGGCCTTGCAGCGCGCGGGCGAGAACCCTGCGCTGGCGGAGCCGGCGTTCGAGGTGTTTTTCGATGCGCGCATGCAGGTCGAGTTGTTTGAAGATGCCATTCCTCTGTTGGAGGCCATGTCCGCCCGCTGGCCGGTGGTGGCGGTGTCCAATGGCAATGCGGATGTGAATCGCGTGGGCATAGGGCAGTACTTTGCGGCCAGTGTGAGCGCGCGCGATGCGGGGGTGGGCAAGCCCGATCCGAAAATTTTCCACGCTGCCTGTGATGCAGTGGGCGTGCAGCCCTCGCAGGTGCTGCACATCGGCGACGACGCTGCACTCGACGTGCTGGGTGCCCTGGGCGTCGGCATGCAGACGGTGTGGGTGAATCGCGAAGAGCACGTCTGGACCTACGACCAGCACCCGCATGTCACCGTGGGCAGCCTGCAGGAACTGCAGGACTTGCTCAGCGGCGACCGTACTTAAGAACTCCCGTCAGCGCGCCGGCCGCAGCACCAGAGTGCTTTCGGTGTGGGCGGCGATGTCTGCTTCGTCCAGCCACATGCGCACGTATTCGCCCTTGGCGTATTTCTCCGCCTGGTCCGCGTAGTGTTTGTCGGGCCACACGCCGCTCTGGCCCAGCGGATTGATGCCCACAGCTTTGCCGGCATCTGCAAAGTCAATGACCCGCCGCGTCGAGGGCCCATAGGTCACCGCCCAGGGGGCAGGGCCGATGGAGCCTGACAGGTTGTTGGGGGTTTCGCGTCCTCCGGGGACCGGGAAAGGCCCCACGTTAAAAATCTTGTCCAGGGGCTTTTGGCGCCCCAGAGGGTGGCCGTGCGTGAGTGTGTGGGAAGAGCCCCAGCGCCAATCGAGCAGGCTGGTGCCGTACAGGCCTTGCAAATGCTTGAGCGTGTTGGACCATGCAATCCGCACCGTCTCAAAATGGCTTTCTTTGGCGGATGTGCCCACGTCATCCCACCAGGGTGAATTCGGGTCCGCCACCAGCAGGGGCAAGGCAAAGTCCAGCGCGCGGGACTGGCGCAGGTTCTCAAACTGCACCGGGCCCAGCTCATCGGAAAAGGCTGCTTTCGACAGCTCGTACATCATCTGGGTGAACAGGGTGGCGGCGATGCTGTCTTCGGTGTAGGCGCCATCCCATTTGGTCAGCGGCTCCATGAAGGCTTTGTCATTGGGGTCGGTGACCACCGCAGCCATCACGGGCAACAGGTTGCGCAGGATGCGCGGGCCGTAATTGTTGGTAACGTCCAGCTGCAGCTTGCGGGCCTCCGCGCTGTTCCATTTGACGTCCGGAGTTTTGAGCAGGGCGTCCAGGCGCTGGGCACGGTCGGGCAGGTTGTAGTAGCCCGGCACCGGCACGCCGCTTTTGGGTTGGGGCTGGTGGTTGGCCGACATGATGTAGCCCCGCGTCGGGTTTTCCTCTTGCGGGTTGAACTGGAACGCGTAAAAACCCGGCTTTTGGTCTTCGCCCTTGGCGGCATCCAGGATAAAGGTGGGGTTCACCCCCTGCGGACGCTGGGGCAGCAGGCCGGCTGCCCACCAAGCAATGTCGCCTTTGGCATTGGCCCAAACAATGTTCAGGCCGGGCGCGTGGATCTTGCTGGCGGCATTGCGGGCCTTCTCCAGGGTGTCGGCACGGTTGAGTTCATAAAACGCCTGTTGCACCGGATTCTCGGTGGTTAGAAAAGCCCACCACATCGAGATGGGAGTGGCGCCCAGGCTGTCTTTGAATGCGTCGTTGATGACCGGGCCATTCGGTGTGCTGCGCAGGCTGATGCGCACCGGAGGTTCCCCCTTGACCTGAATAAGTTCAGACCGGGTGCCCATGTCGACCCACTGGCCTTGGTGCCAGACCTGCTGCGGGTTGTCGGGATTGACCTTTTCGGCAATCAAATCGATGTCGTCGTTCTGGAACATCGTCAGGCTCCAGCCGAAATCCTGGTTGTGACCCAGGAGCGCCGTGGGGTTGAGCGCCTGAAAGTGGCCGAACAACTCAAACCCTGGGCTGCTCAGGTGGGCCTCGTACCAGACGGCGGGCGCGGAGAAGGCAATGTGCGGGTCCCCCGCCAGCAGCGGGCTGCCGGACTCGGTGCGCTTGCCTGAAATGGCCCAGGCATTGCTGCCCTCCAGAAGCGGAATGCCCCCCAGTTCGGTGGCTTGCAGGCTGACGGCGGCGATGCGGTTCAGGCTGTTCCAGTCGCTGTCGCTCAGGCGTGCACTACCGGCAGTGAGTGGAGTGATCACCCCCTCGGGGTGCCAGTCAATGTCAAAGGCGCGCAGGTAGTTGGGGCCCAATTTGTCGCGGATAAATGTCATCACCGGTTCATTGCGGAAGGCGGCAGCAAAGCTGTAGGCCAGGTAGCCTCCCACGGCATAGGTGTCTTCCGGGGTGAAGGGGTGCGGGGTGATACCCAGAAGGTCAAATTCCAGGGGAACGCGGTGCTTGTCCTGGTACTGATTGATGCCGTCCAGGTAGTTCAACAAAGCCTGGTTGGCCGGCGTGCTGCGGTCCATGGCCGCCACCACTTTTTTGGCGTGCTCCCGCAGGCCCAGCGTGCGGAACAGCTTGTCAACCTCCAGCAACTTGGGGCCCAGCACCTCGGCCAATTCGCCGTTGGCCAGGCGGCGCACCATCTCGAGCTGGAACAGGCGGTCCTGGGCGTGTACATAGCCCAGTGCGCGGTAGAGGTCGGCCTCGTTCTGGGCGCTGATGTGGGGCACGCCGCGCTCGTCATAACGCACCGTGACCTTGTTGCCCAGGTCAGTCAGCTCGATGACGCCGCTGCGTACCGGTTGCTTTTGGTACAGATACCACCCGCCCAAGCCGCCTGCGGCCAGCAGCAACAGGGCCAGCAGCAGGCCCACCAGTTTCAATGCCAGTTTCACAATCAGTCTCCAGATGCTGTGGCTGCCAGTCTAGCGCGCGAAGCTTTGCCCCCAGAAGAGGGTTGTCGCCCAAGTGGCGGCACCCCCGTATTGGATCAAGCGGTGCCGATGGACTCTGCGGCCGCCACGCCACTGCGGATGGCGCCTTCCAGCGTGGCGGGGTAGGGGCCAGCTACGTAGTCGCCGCAGGCCCAAAGGCCCGGGGCTACAGCTTGACCGGGGCGCTGTAGCGCGGGTGTGCAGGCAAAGGTGGCACGTTTTTCGATCACCGTTTGCACAGGTGCGAGTTCCAGCCCCAGCTGCGTGCGGGCCTGTGCCAACACCTGACGCTCCAGCGTCTCTTTGTCGCCGTTGCTGGCACTGACCACAAAAGCGAGCAGGCCACGGGTGCCATCGAGCTGGCCGCGGTCAAACACAAACTGGGCCGGGTGGTCCGCGTCATCGCGCAGCGCCACCATGGGTCGGCTCAGGGCGGCGTTGGGCGCGTAGGCATAGACGGTGGCAATGGCTTCGAACCGCAAGGCTTCGGCCGTAGTTGACCACTGCCGCAAGCTATCTGCTATGGTTTCAGGAGCTGCTCGCGCAGATTCCATGAGCGCAGAGGCCGCATTTGACGATGATGTGGCCCAGATGACGGCGTCAAATGCTTCGCCGTTCACTTGCCAGATGTTGTCGTGTTGAAGGCTTGTCACCCGCATACCGGTGCGCAGCTCTCCACCTCGGTTGACCAGCCACTCTGCCGCGGCGGCTGGAAACATGCTGGAGAGATCGCGTGTGGGCAGCAGCAGGTTGGAGCTACCGCGCCCGCCGAACAGCGAGTCGCGCAGCACGGTCAGAAAGACCTGGCCACAAGCCCGCTCGGCGGGGGTGTTGAGCGCCGAGACGCACAGCGGGGCTATCAACGTGGCATTGATGGTGGGGCTGAGGGTGCGGCACAGGTCCGCCACGCTGGTACCGGTTGCGCATTGGAAGCCCGCGAGTTGCCAGCCCACCGAAGCCCGAAGCAGGCTCCAGCGGTCGGCCCAGGTCCAGCCACGGGCGGTGGCGATGCCCGCCAGCGCGTCCAAGGGGCTGGGCCACATTGGCAAGGCCAGGCCTTCGCCGTCGGCAAAGCGCAAGTCCAAGGGCAGGCGCTGCAGGTGGGTGGCGAGGTCTGCGCCCACAGTGCGCATCAGCTCCAGGGTGCGGGTGTAGGCGCCAATCAGGATGTGTTGGCCGTTGTCCAGCACCACGGGCGTGCCGTCCGGCAATGTGCCGTTCAGGGCTCTGGCGCGCCCACCGACTGCGCGGGCTGCTTCAAAAACGATAGCGCGGTGCCCGGCGAGTGTCGCCGTCACTGCAGCCGCCATCCCGGCCCAGCCGGCGCCGACGATGGCGGTTCTCATAATCTTCCGAGCGCCTGCACCTTCCACGCCAGCCAGAACTTGCGCAGCGGGGTGAGGCTGACGCGCTGGTGCAGCACCTGGAAGTTGTCGCGCTCAATCTCGGTGAGCAAGGCGCGGTAGATGCTGGCCATCATCAGGCCGGGCTTCTGCGTGCGGCGGTCGGCGGCAGGCAGCAGAGCCAGTGCCTCGTCATACAAGCCTTGGGCGCGCTGGGCCTGAAACTTCATCAGCGCCACAAAGCGGTCGGAGTAGCTGCGTTTGAGGATTTCGTGGGCCTTCACATCGAACTGCTGAAGCTCATTGACCGGCAGGTAAATGCGGCCGCGCATGGCGTCTTCGCCCACATCGCGCAGGATGTTGGTGAGCTGCAGGGCCTGGCCCAGCTTGTGGGCGTACTGGGTGGTTTGCGGGTCGGTCTGGCCGAAGATGCCGGCTGCCACTTCACCCACCACGCCAGCCACCAGGTGGCAATAGCGTTGCAGGCCGGGGTAGTCGAGGTAGCGGGTTTGCTCCAGGTCCATTTGGCAGCCATCAATCACGGCCAGCAAGTGGCGGGCTTCGATGTTGTAGGCAGCGGTGTGTGGCATGAGCGCCTTCATCACCGGGTGGGTAACCGTGCCGTTGAAAGATTGCTGAACTTCGGAGCGCCACCAGGCGAGTTTGGTGGCAGCCACTCCGGCGTCGACCATGTCGTCCACCACATCGTCCACCTCACGGCAGAAGGCATAAAAGGCGGTGATGGCGGCGCGGCGCGGGGCAGGCAGGAAAAGAAAGGCGTAGTAAAAGCTGCTGCCGGACGCAGCGGCTTTTTCCTGGACGTATTGCTCTGGGGTCATGGTGGGTATTGTCGTTGAGGCCACGCGCAAACTTTTGGACGCGTCGAGTGCCCTTCTTAGGCGTATGTGGTGGCGCAGACAAGAGGCGGGCTGTGCGCTTTGCTCCGTGTCCCCCGCCCGCTGCGCGGGCTCCTCCTTGACCTACGCAAAACGCACAGCCCGCCTCTTGTCAGCATGGGCACTCATGGGTGGCAGTCAGCAGCTGAACCAGTGCCTTGCATTCACATCCACAAAGCCCGCCACACCATGACCCCGTAATCCCACGCATACAGCTTGGGGCGGCGTTCCAGGGTGCGGTAGTTCATGGAGGCGATCTTGTTCAGAATGCGCAGGCCGCCTTGCACCACTAGGCGCAACTCCCAGCCGGCGCGGCCGGGCAGGCGGTGTACCAAAGGAGCACCTTTTTGCATGCTGGCGCTGGCCAGCTGTGCGCAAGAAGCTATCAATTTAGTAGCGTTTGGGGTCTGCTTGCGCGCCAGAATATCCGCCTGGCTCACGCCGAAGCGCTCACAGGCGTCCTGCGGCAGGTAATAACGGCCACGGGGAATGTCCACACTCAGGTCCTGCCAGAAGTTGATCAGTTGCAGCGCGGAGCAAATGGCGTCGCTCATTTCCAGCGACTCTGTGTCCTGCACGCCGTAAAGGTGCAGCAGCAGGCGGCCCACCGGGTCGGCGGACCGGCTGCAGTAGTCCAGCAGTTCGGCGTGGTCGCGGTAGCCGGTGCCGTCACGGGTCTTCTCGGTGTCTTGCACAAAGGCGTCCAGCAGGGCGTGTAGCAGATGGGCGGGCAGGCCGTGGGCGTTGCGCTGGGCACGCAGCGGGCCGAACACCTGCGGCCAACGGGCCAGTGCCTCGGGCGCGTCATCCAGGCCGCTGCGGTAGAGCGCGAGCTCGGCCAGGCGCTCGTCGGCGCTGGCGTCACCTTCGTCGGCAATGTCGTCTGCGGTGCGGGCAAAGTGGTAGATCGCCGCAATCGGCGCGCGCAAGTGGGGCGGGCACAACACCGAGGCGACAGGGAAATTCTCGTAATGCGTGATAGGGGCGGCGACTGGGGCCAAAGGAGCAGCGGAATCGGGCAGGGCGGGCATGGGCGGCATTGTGCCTGCAGCTTGACAAAGCCCCGTGCGCCGCTTAAATTACTAACCAACTGGTCATTAACTTGTCATTCAAGCTTTTTGGCCCATCCGTCCAACCTCACTCCGCTGTCACCATGTCTCCTCACAAACTACTTCTTGCCACGCCGGTTTTGCTCAGCGCCTTGCTGTTGACCGCCTGTTCCAAGCCTGCGCCTTCTGAGGAGCCGGTGCGTGCTGTCAAGCTGATGACGGTGGGTGTGGGCAGCATCCAGTCGAGCCTGGAGTTTTCTGCCGATGTGCGGGCACGTGTGGAGTCCCGGCTGGGGTTCCGGGTGGGCGGCAAAGTGGTGCGCCGCGCTGTGGAGCTGGGGCAGACGGTCAAAGCCGGGCAGGTGATCGCCCAGTTGGACCCGCAAGATTACAAGTTGGCGGCTGACGCCGCTCGCGCCCAGGTGGCCGCAGCCCAGACCAACCGCGACCTCGCAGCCGCTGACTACAAGCGCTACAAAGAGTTGCGCGACCAGAACTTCATCAGCGGTGCCGAGCTGGAGCGTCGCGACACGGCCCTCAAAGCCGCCCAGGCCCAGCTGGAGCAGGCGCAGGCCCAGCTCAACAACCAAGGCAATCAGGCCGGCTACACCACGCTGGTGGCCGATGTGTCGGGCGTCGTGACGGCAGTGACTGCAGAAGTCGGCCAGGTGGTGGCTGCAGGTACACCGGTGGTGCAGATTGCCCAAGATGGTCCGCGCGATGTGGTGTTTTCTGTGCCTGAAGACAAAGTGGCTTTGATCAAGCAAGGCTCCAAGGTGGATGTGCGCGTGTGGGCGAGCAAAACCCAGGTGGAAGGCACGGTGCGCGAAGTCGCTGCCAGCGCCGACCCGGTGACCCGTACCTTCACCGTGAAGGTGGCACTGGAGGCTAAAGATGCCTTGCCCTTGGGTAGCACGGTGTCGGTGTCGCCCAAAGCCCTGGACCGCGGTGCGGTGCAAGTGATCAAGCTGCCAACCTCGGCACTACTGAAGGCGGGCGAGGGAAGCAGCGTGTGGGTACTGGACAGCGCGACCATGACAGTCAAACCCCAGCCCGTAGTGGTGGCGACGGCAGATGGCAATGACGCCGTCATTACCCAGGGCCTGATGCCCGGCATGCAGGTGGTGGTAGCAGGGGTGCACGTGCTGTCACCCGGCCAGAAAGTCTCCATCTACAAGGAAAAAGGCGCAGTAGCGCCCGCCCCATCTGCGCCAGCAGCTATGGATTCTGTAGCGCCTTCCGCCGCAGCGGCCTCTGCTGCGGGCAAGTGAGGTCGCCATGAACCAAGAACCAAGCAAGGGGTTTAACCTCTCCAAATGGGCGCTGGACCATTCCGCGCTCACCCGCTATTTGATGATCGTGCTGATGCTGTTGGGCGCTGCCGCCTACTTCCAGCTCGGCCAGGACGAAGACCCGCCATTCACCTTCCGAGCCATGGTCGTGCGTACCTACTGGCCCGGTGCCACCGCCCAGCAAGTGGCGGAGCAGGTGACCGACAAGATCGAGCGCACGCTGCAGGAAGTGCAGTACGCCGACCAGATCCGCAGCTACTCCAAGCCCGGCGAGTCCCAGATCATTTTCCAAATCAAGGACTCCAGCAAAGGCAGTGATGTTCCCAACGTCTGGTACACGGTGCGCAAGAAGATCGGCGACATGCGCGGCACCTTGCCGGGCGGGGTGGTTGGTCCGTTTTTCAATGACGACTTCGGCGATGTGTATGGCGTGATTTACGCGCTGGAAGGCGACGGCTTCAACTATGCCGAGCTCAAGACCTTTGCCGACGATGTGCGCCAGCGCCTGCTGCGCGTGCCCGATGTGGCCAAGGTGGAGCTGTTCGGCGCGCAGGACGAAAAGCTCTACATCGAGATTTCACAGAAGCGTCTGGCCCAGTTGGGGCTGGACTTCAACCAAGTGCTGGCGCAACTCGGCCAGCAGAACGCGGTGGAATCCGCCGGTGCAGTGCAGACCCCGCTGGACGTGGTGCAAGTGCGTGTAGGCGGCCAGTTCAATGCGGTCGCGCAGTTGGCTGACATGCCGATCCGCGGCGCCAGTGGCAACCAGTTCCGCCTGAAAGACATTGCCACCATAGGCAAGGGCTATGTGGACCCACCGTCCGTCAAAGTGCACCACCAGGGCAAGGAAGTGATTGCGCTGGGCGTATCCATGGCCAAGGGGGGCGACATCATCGCCCTCGGCCACGCGCTGGAAAAAACGTTCGTAGGCATAGAGAAATCCTTGCCTGCCGGTATCAAGCTGGTGCAGTTGCAGGACCAACCCAAGTCGGTCTCCACCTCGGTGAACGAGTTTGTACGGGTGCTGATTGAGGCGGTGGTGATTGTGCTGGCAGTGAGCTTTATCGCTCTGGGCCTGCACAAGCGGCCCGGTAACCACCCTGTGTGGAAGCGCTGGATCCTGGACGTGCGTCCCGGGTTGGTGGTGGGCATCACGATTCCATTGGTGTTGGCCGTGACGTTCCTCGGCATGTACTACTGGGGCATCGGCCTGCACAAGATTTCGCTGGGCTCGCTCATCATTGCGCTGGGCCTGCTGGTGGATGACGCCATCATTGCCGTGGAAATGATGGTCCGCAAAATGGAAGAGGGCTACGACAAGGTGCGTGCAGCGACGTTTGCCTATGAAGTGACCGCCATGCCCATGCTGACCGGCACATTGATTACGGCAGTGGGCTTCCTGCCCATCGGTCTGGCCAAGTCGGTCACCGGCGAATACACCTATGCCATCTTCGCGGTGACAGTGCTGGCGCTGATCCTGAGCTGGTTTGTGTCGGTGTACTTTGTGCCTTATTTGGGCAACTGGTTGCTCAAGAGCCAGCCGCACCATGCCGGCGAATCTGTCCATCAGGAGCACTTTGACACTCCGTTTTACAACGCTTTCCGCCGCACAGTGAACTGGTGCGTGCAGCATCGCTGGACGACGATTGGTGCCACCATTCTGGTGTTCGCATTGGGTATCGTGGGTATGGGCAAGGTGCAGCAGCAATTCTTCCCGGACTCCAGCCGCCCTGAGGTTTTGGTGGATATCTGGTTCCCCGAAGGCACTTCGTTTGCCAACAACCAGGAAGTTACCCAGCGCGTGGAAGCCCGCCTGATGCAGGAGGCCGGTGTGGCTTCGGTGAGCACCTGGATCGGTTCGGGTGTGCCGCGTTTTTACTTGCCGCTGGACCAGGTGTTCCCGCAAACCAACGTGTCGCAGTTCATCATCATTCCGGTGGACTTGAAAGTGCGTGAGTCCTTGCGGGTGAAGTTGCCGGCTTTGTTGGCCAGCGAGTTCCCCGAGGTGCGTGGCCGCGTCAAGCTGCTGCCCAACGGTCCGCCCGTGGCCTATCCGGTGCAGTTCCGGGTGGTAGGCGGTGATCCGCTGGTTCTGCGTGATCGGGCGGACGAAGTCAAGGCCGCCATGCGCCAGAGCCGCAACACCCGTGGTGTGAACGACAATTGGAACGAGTCCGTCAAGGTTTTGCGCCTCGAGGTCGACCAGGACAAGGCCCGTGCATTGGGTGTCAGCAGCCAGAGCATTGCCCAGGCCGCCAAGACCTTGTCCACCGGCACGACCGTGGGTCAATACCGTGAGGGTGACAAGCTGATCGACATCGTGCTGCGCCAGCCACAGGATGAGCGCAACGCCATCACCGACATCGCCAATGCCTACCTGCCCACCAGTAGCGGCAAGTCCATCCCGATCACTCAGATCGCCAAGCCGGTGTTCACATGGGAGCCCGGTGTGATGTGGCGCGAGAACCGGGATTACGCAATCACGGTGCAAAGTGACATCGTTGAAGGAATGCAAGGCGCAACCGTGACCGCGGAGTTGCTGCCCCAGATGAAAGCGCTGGAAGCGCAATGGGCCACCAAAGGTTTCAATGGCTATCGCATTGAAGTGGCCGGCGCGGTGGCAGAGAGCTCCAAGGGCTCTGCATCCATCGTGGCGGGTGTTCCCATCATGCTGTTCCTGACGTTTACGCTGCTCATGCTGCAGCTGCAGAGCTTCAGCCGGTCGCTGCTGGTATTCATTACCGGGCCTCTGGGGATTGCAGGTGTCGCCGGTGCGCTGATCTTGTTGGGGCGTCCGTTCGGATTCGTTGCGTTGTTGGGGGTGATTGCCTTGATGGGCATGATCCAGCGCAACTCGGTGATCCTGATTGACCAGATCGAGCAAGACAGGGCTGCGGGCATCCCGGCTTGGGACGCCATTGTGGAATCTGCGGTGCGCCGTCTGCGCCCCATCGTGCTCACCGCCGCTGCTGCGGTGCTGGCCATGATTCCGCTGTCTCGCTCTGTGTTCTGGGGCCCTATGGCGGTTGCGATCATGGGCGGCTTGATCGTAGCTACCGTGCTGACTTTGCTGGCTTTGCCGGCCATGTATGCAGCGTGGTTCCGGGTCAAACGCGAGATTCCTGCCGCAACTTGAAAAGAAGGGGCCCGCTTGCAGGTTAAAATAGCGGGTTGACCGATTTCAAACGGGAAGTCGGGGCTTGGCAGACGGGTTCTGCACGGCTCTCGGCTCCCGTGTTTTGTTTTTAGCGCGGGTGGCGAAATTGGTAGACGCACCAGGTTTAGGTCCTGACGGTGGCAACACTGTGGGGGTTCGAGTCCCCCCCCGCGCACCAACCTTACATGGCATCCCAGCGATGCCGCAGGTGAAATCCCTGCCATACCAACATTAGGAGTGAACGATGGCCGTTACTGTAGAAACTCTGGAAAAGCTGGAGCGCAAGATTACGTTGACACTGCCCGTGGGCGTGATCCAGACCGAAGTTGACAGCCGTCTGCGCAAGTTGGCCCGCACCGTGAAGATGGACGGTTTCCGTCCAGGCAAAGTTCCCATGAATGTCGTGGCCCAGCGCTATGGCTATTCGGTCCACTACGAAGTGATGAACGACAAAGTGGGCGAGGCTTTTGCCACTGCCGCTAACGAAGCCAAGCTGCGTGTCGCTGGCCAGCCTAAGATTTCCGAGAGCGAAACATCTCCTGAAGGTCAAATGGCTTTTGATGCGATTTTCGAAGTCTTCCCTGAAGTCAAGATCGCCGATTTGGCGGGTGCCGAAGTCGAAAAATTGACTGCGGACGTGACAGACGAAGCCATCGACAAGACCATTGAAATCCTGCGCAAGCAGCGCCGTACCTTTGCCCAACGCGCACAAGACACCGCGGCCCAAGACACCGACCGCGTGACCGTGGACTTCGAAGGAAAAATCGACGGCGAACCCTTTGCTGGCGGTAAGGCTGCAGACTTCCAGTTCATTCTGGGCGATGGCCAGATGCTCAAGGAGTTCGAAGACGCTACCCGTGGCATGAAGTCCGGCGAAAGTAAGACTTTCCCCTTGGCCTTCCCTGCGGACTACCATGGCAAAGACGTAGCCGGTAAGACCGCTGACTTCCTAGTGACCCTAAAGAAGCTCGAAGCCGCCAACCTGCCTGAAGTGGATGGCGCATTGGCGAAGTCTTTGGGCATTGCCGACGGCACCGTGGAAGCGCTGCGCGCAGACATCCGCAAGAACCTGGAGCGTGAGGTCAAGCACCGCCTGCTGGCTCGCAACAAACAAGCAGCGATGGATGCGTTGGTTGCCAAGGCTGAGTTGGACTTGCCCAAGTCCAGCGTGCAAGCTGAACTGGACCGCATGGTGGAAAACGCACGTGCTGACTTGAAGCAGCGCGGTATCAAGGACGCCGACAAAGCTCCGATTCCAGACGATATTTTCCGCCCACAAGCTGAGCGCCGTGTGCGTTTGGGTCTGGTGGTGGCTGAGCTGGTTCGCTCCAATGACTTGGCTGCCAAGCCTGAGCAAATCAAGGCCCATGTGGAAGAGTTGGCTGCCAGCTACGAGAAGCCCGCTGACGTGATCCGTTGGTACTACGGCGACAACCGTCGCATGGCTGAAGTCGAGGCCGTGGTCATTGAAAACAACGTGACCGAATACATCCTGTCCAAGGCCAAAGTGACTGACAAGTCCGTGTCCTTCGACGAATTGATGGGCCAGAACTAAAGCAAAGCGCAGGCGCAAACTTTGCGTCGCAGCGAAATGGGGCTTGCGCGGGACTTGCAGTCCTGCGTTTAAGCCCCATTTGCATTTTTGTCTGTCTTTTTCTGTACAGTTACACCCTACATTTTGGAGAGCTTATGAACGTGAAATACGGAATGTCCGGCGCAATGGAAACCCAGGCTCTGGGAATGGTGCCCATGGTCATCGAGCAATCGGGACGTGGTGAGCGTTCATACGACATTTATTCCCGTTTGTTGAAAGAGCGGGTGATTTTTCTGGTGGGGCCCGTCAATGACCAGACTGCCAATCTCGTGGTAGCTCAGCTGTTGTTTCTGGAAAGCGAAAATCCCGACAAGGATATTTCTTTCTACATTAATTCGCCCGGCGGCTCTGTGAGCGCCGGCATGGCGATTTACGACACCATGAACTTCATCAAGCCCGACGTGTCTACCTTGTGCACCGGCATGGCCGCGAGCATGGGGGCATTTCTGTTGGCTGCCGGCGCCAAAGGCAAGCGCTTTTCGCTGCCGAATTCCAAGGTCATGATTCACCAGCCTTTGGGTGGTACACAAGGCCAAGCAACAGAGATTGAAATTCACGCTCGTGAAATCCTGAAGACCCGCGAACAACTGAACAAGATTCTGGCGGAGCGCACCGGCCAACCTTTGGAAAAGATTGAGCGCGATACAGAGCGGGACTATTACCTGTCTGCAGACGAGGCCAAGGAATATGGCCTGGTCGATCAGGTGATTGCAAAACGCCCCTGATTACGGCGGGCCAAGCGCCCACCTGAGCGGTGCCTTTCCGACGGACAGGCACCGTTTTCATTTGGTTATCATTGCTTAACTTAGCGAAAAAAGGCAGACATCCATGGCCGAAAAAAAAGGCTCAACCAGCGAAAAAACCCTGTACTGCTCTTTCTGTGGCAAGAGTCAGCATGAGGTGAAGAAGCTTATCGCTGGTCCGTCCGTCTTTGTGTGTGATGAGTGCATCGATTTGTGCAATGAGATCATCCGTGACGAGCTACCGGCGACCACCGAAAACAAGGAAGGGCGCAGTGACCTGCCCACGCCCGCAGATATCAAGGCAAACCTCGATAACTATGTCATCGGCCAGGAACCTGCCAAGCGCACTCTGGCGGTGGCGGTGTACAACCACTACAAGCGCCTCAAGCACAAGGAAAAAGCCAAGAAAGATGATGTGGAGCTCGCCAAGAGCAACATCCTGTTGATCGGCCCCACTGGCTCGGGAAAGACGCTGTTGGCCCAAACACTGGCGCGCATGCTGGATGTGCCCTTTGTGATGGCTGATGCAACCACCTTGACCGAAGCGGGTTATGTAGGCGAGGACGTGGAGAACATCGTTCTGAAGCTGCTGCAGAGCTGCAACTACGACGTAGAACGCGCCCAGCGCGGCATTGTCTACATCGATGAGATCGACAAGATTTCACGCAAATCCGACAACCCCTCCATCACGCGCGATGTGTCGGGCGAGGGCGTTCAACAAGCTCTGCTGAAGCTGATTGAAGGCACCATGGCCAGTGTTCCGCCGCAGGGCGGACGCAAGCATCCGAACCAGGATTTCGTGCAAATTGACACGACCAACATCCTGTTCATTTGCGGCGGTGCGTTTGCGGGCTTGGAAAAGGTGATCGAGAGCCGCACAGAGTCTTCGGGTATCGGTTTCGGTGCTGCGGTAAAGAGCAAGCAACAGCGTGCATTGACAGAAGTTTTCAAAGAGGTTGAGCCTGAGGATTTGATCAAGTTCGGCTTGATTCCCGAGTTAGTGGGGCGTATGCCTGTGGTGGCAACCCTCGCTGAGCTCACTGAAGAAGCCTTGGTTCAGATCTTGACCGAGCCCAAGAATGCCTTGGTCAAGCAATATGCCAAGTTGTTGGCGATGGAGGGTACGGAGCTGGAGATCCGTCCTGCTGCCCTGAAGGCCATCGCCAAGCGGGCTTTGATCCGCAAAACTGGTGCCCGAGGCTTGCGATCCATCCTTGAGCAATCGCTCATTGACACTATGTATGAGTTGCCCAATGCGGGCAACGTTGAAAAAGTAGTGGTGGACGAATCCACCATCGAAGAAAACAAGCCTCCATTGCTCGTTTATCGCGAGTCTGCCAAGAAGGCGTAGCTGGAATGGCCCCCAATAGCCTGATAAGCAAGGGTTTTGGGGGTATTCAATCCCACTTGTGGGGTTGCCCGGTTTTTCATAATCGGGTTGTGCTTGAAATCCGGGCTTTGCAGTCCATATTCCACAGGTAACGTAAAGGTTTTCCTATGTCCGGCCATATTCCCTTGCCTGCAATCCCCTTAGAACTGCCTCTATTGCCTTTGCGCGATGTGGTGGTCTTTCCTCACATGGTGATTCCGCTATTCGTCGGGCGCCCCAAGAGCATCAAAGCCTTGGAAGCAGCCATGGAGGCAGAGCGCCGTATCATGTTGGTGGCCCAGAAGGCGGCTGCCAAGGATGACCCGGTAGTTTCAGACATGTTCGACGTGGGGTGTGTGTCAACCATCCTTCAAATGTTGAAGCTGCCTGATGGCACTGTCAAAGTGTTGGTCGAAGGGCATCAGCGCGCTACCGTCAACCAGATCTCTGAAGGTGAACTGCATTTCACAGCGAACGTTACCCCTATTGAAGTGCCTGCTGAGGCGACGGACGTAAGCCGTAAAGCCGGTAGTGAAGTGGAGGCGCTGCGTCGTGCCGTGATGCAGCAGTTTGACCAGTACGTCAAACTCAACAAAAAGATTCCTCCGGAAATTCTTACTTCCATCTCCAGCATTGACGACCCTGGTCGCTTGGCTGACACCATTGCTGCGCATCTACCACTCAAGCTGGACAGCAAACAAGCCATTTTGAGTCTGCCTGAGGTCAAAGACCGCTTGGAAAATTTGTTTGAGCAGATCGAACACGAAGTCGACATATTGAATGTTGACAAGAAGATCCGCGGTCGGGTCAAGCGCCAGATGGAAAAGAACCAGCGCGACTTCTATTTGAATGAGCAAGTCAAGGCGATTCAGAAGGAGTTGGGCGAGGGTGAAGATGGCGCAGACATCGAAGAGATCGAAAAAAAGATCAAGTCTGCCAAGATGCCCAAGGAGGCGTTGAAGAAGGCCGAAGCCGAGTTGAAGAAACTCAAGCTGATGTCTCCCATGTCTGCAGAGGCGACGGTGGTGCGCAATTACATTGAAGTGCTGACCGGCCTGCCTTGGACTGCAAAAACCAAGATCAAACACAACTTGGCGAATGCCGAGAACGTGTTGAATGAAGATCACTATGGCCTCGACAAAGTCAAGGACCGCATTTTGGAATATCTTGCTGTTCAACAGCGAGTCGACAAGGTGAAGGCGCCCATCCTGTGTCTGGTAGGCCCGCCCGGAGTAGGTAAGACCTCCTTGGGTCAAAGCATAGCTAAGGCCACAGGCCGCAAATACGTACGTATGGCCTTGGGCGGTATGCGCGATGAGGCGGAGATCCGCGGTCATCGGAGAACTTACATTGGAGCGATGCCAGGAAAGGTTCTTCAAAGCCTTTCCAAGGTTGGTACACGTAATCCATTGTTCCTGCTCGATGAAATCGACAAGCTGGGCACGGACTTCCGTGGCGACCCCAGCAGTGCGTTGTTGGAGGTGTTGGATCCAGAGCAGAACAACAAGTTTGGCGACCACTACGTAGAAGTGGACTACGACTTGAGCGACGTGATGTTTGTGGCGACTTCCAACTCCATGAACATTCCACCGGCGTTGCTGGACCGTATGGAGGTGATTCGTCTGTCGGGTTACACCGAAGACGAGAAGACCAACATTGCCATCACGTATCTGTTGCCCAAGCAGATGAAAAACAACGGTGTGAAGGATGCGGAGCTCTCTGTGTCTGAGGATGCTGTGCGCGACATTGTTCGCTACTACACACGTGAGGCGGGTGTCCGATCTTTGGAGCGCGAGCTGTCCAAAATTTGCCGCAAGGTCGTCAAGGGCCTTTTGCTCAAGAAAATGCAGGCGCAAGTGGTCGTGACCGCGGAGAACTTGAATGATTTCTTGGGGGTGCGTCGCTACACCTATGGTCGCGCTGAAGAGCAAAACCAGGTAGGCCAAGTGGTGGGACTCGCATGGACTGAGGTCGGTGGAGATTTGTTGACGATTGAAGCTGCTTTGACTCCCGGTAAGGGTGTCATTACCCGCACCGGTTCATTGGGTGATGTGATGAAGGAGTCTGTGGAGGCTGCGCGCACTGTCGTGCGCAGTCGCGCTCGTCGCTTGGGAATCAAGGATGAAACTTTTGAGAAGAAAGACATCCACATTCACGTACCTGATGGCGCAACACCTAAAGACGGTCCGAGCGCCGGCGCAGCGATGGCTACTGCTTTTGTATCTGCGCTAACTGGTATTCCTGTCCGCGGTGATGTTGCCATGACTGGAGAGATCACCTTGCGAGGTGAAGTCACCGAGATCGGTGGCTTGAAAGAAAAATTGCTTGCTGCTTTGCGCGGTGGAATCAAGACGGTTTTGATCCCTGAGCAGAATGCCAAAGACTTGCAGGACATTCCCGAAAACGTGAAGAACGGACTCGAGATAGTGCCTGTACGTTGGATCGACCAAGTGCTTGAGTTGGCTCTGGAGTCACAGCCGGTTCCCTTGCCTGACGAAGAGCCGGTGCCTCCTTCGGTGCAAGCGGTTTCTCCGGACGCCTCTGCGCCCGCTGTGAAGCATTGAACGTCTGTCGGGGTAATGCAAAAAGTTTTTTGACTTTGCCCCGATAGCTTGAAAATAACGCTATAATTTGAGGCTTGAAACGCGGGAATAGCTCAGTTGGTAGAGCGCAACCTTGCCAAGGTTGAGGTCGAGAGTTCGAGACTCTTTTCCCGCTCCAATTCCGAAAAAGGGAAGCGCCTGCTTCCCTTTTTTATTCCTCTCCCTAGGTTGAGGAAACTGAAAAGTCGGCGCGGTAGCAAAGCGGTTATGCCCCGGATTGCAAATCCGGTTAGTCCGGTTCGACTCCGGACCGCGCCTCCAGATTTATCTGGTCGAAATGCCCTGTCAGCCTCGGTTGGTGGGGCATTTTTGTTTGACAATAGACACCCGTGCCTGAGTGGTGAAATAGGTAGACACATCGGACTTAAAATCCGCCGCTTCGTGAATAACGGGCGTACCGGTTCGATTCCGGTCTCAGGCACCACCCGAAAAGAGTCTTATGTCACGATTCAACGCCACGTTTGAAATTCACGTTCACGGTCAGATCGTGTTGCGGCCCGAGGTTACTTACATCCAGCTGCAGGAAGCGCTTAAGCCGCTATGGCGATACGCTGGTGCCAAATCACTCGCAGACGGTGCAAAAAGCAGCTACGAAGATGAGCCGGGCATTCAGATGGACGCCCAGGAGCATGTTTTGCGTATGTGCTGGACGGTCCCCGGTGATGATGATTTCCGTCAGACGCTGGATGAGGTTTGTATGAACCTCAATGAAGTCGCCTCGTCAGGTGCTGCGATTGAGATCACTTTCTATGATGCTGAATTCGACGAAGAAGACGCTGCGCCCGGCACGGAGTCTCGCGACGATTTTGTGATGCTCTTCGTTGGGCCGGATCCGGCCGCCATCATGCAGGTCCAGAGGGACATTCTTGTGCAGGATATGGTGAATTTGATGGAGCGGCATTTCGATGGCTCCGAATTGAGCGGTGTTGTTGCTGAGATCGACAAACTGTTTTCCCAGCGTTTTGACGATCTGGTGAATTCACTGGAAATTGGCAAGCCGCCCCGCGGCTCCGGCGGCCCATCCAGTGGGCACGGTGGCGGGCGTAAACCCCGGCATTTGCATTGACGCAAATCATGTGCGTCCTGTAGTTTTTTCAGTGCATGGCCTATACTGAAACCCGGCGGAAACAGTTGTCACAACAACGCTCACTCGCACACTCGTTGGTGCATTAGCAGGCCTTTATGCTTAAGAAAATTGCAGTTGAGCAGCTCGTTGTAGGAATGCACCTGAAGGAGTTTTGTGGCTCCTGGATGGAACATCCATTCTGGCGGTCCGGCTTCGTCATTACCGATCCCAAAGACATCACCACCATCCGGGCAAGTGCCATTCGCGAGGTATGGATCGACTGCGGCAAGGGCCTTGACGTCGCGGTGGGTGAAACCGCTGTTTCCGAATCGGATTCTGAAGAGCAGGTAGAGGCGGAATTGCGGGAAGCCGTTTCGTCAAGTCGGGATGTTGCACCTCTCTCGGTGCAAGAAGAGTTGGCGCGGGCGGCAAAGATCTGTCATCAGTCCAAGCAGGCAGTCCTTTCGATGTTCCAGGAAGCCCGCATGGGAAAAACGGTGGACACCGGTGGAGCCAAGCAGCTGGTTCAGGAGATTACGGATTCAGTGACCCGCAACCCGGGAGCATTGATCAGTCTGGCACGCTTGAAGACTGCGGACGACTATACATACATGCACTCGGTGGCCGTATGCGCCATGATGGTGGCGCTGGCCAAGCAGTTGGGTTTGAGTGAAGAGGAAACCCGCTCTGCAGGGATTGCCGGCCTCATGCACGACCTTGGTAAAGCCGCAATGCCCATGGATGTATTGAACAAGCCAGGCAAGCTGACTGATGCCGAGTTCGCAATCATCAAGAAGCACCCGGAAGAAGGTTATCGCTTGTTACAAACAGGCAATGCAGTGGATCCCATGGTGCTGGATGTGTGTCTGCATCACCACGAGAAGGTGGACGGGTCCGGCTACCCGAAAGGCCTGAAGGGTGAGCAGATCAGCCTGTTTGCCAAGATGGGTGCAGTGTGCGACGTCTACGACGCGATTACCTCCAATCGCCCCTATAAGTCGGGTTGGGATCCTGCTGAGTCCTTGCGGAAGATGGCGGAGTGGGCGAGCGGCCACTTTGACGGCAAGGTCTTCCAGGCGTTTGTCAAAAGTTTGGGTATCTATCCCATCGGTTCATTGGTGCAGCTGAGTTCCGGTCGCTTGGGGGTGGTGGTGGAGCAGACGGCCAAATCTTTGACGACGCCCTGTGTCAAAGTCTTTTACTCCACCAAATCCCATATGCGTATCGTTCCCGAGATCGTGGACCTGTCCCGCCCCGGGAATTCCGACAAGATCGTCAGCCGTGAGGACCCGGCGAAATGGAAGTTCCCTGATCTCGATGAGCTGTGGTCCGGGATGCCCAATTCCCCTTGGTAATTCGACATCAAATCGCCTTCTAGCGCCCGCGCGCTGTGCGTGGGCAGCTATAAAAAAAAGAGCATCCGCAATTGGATGCTCTTTTTGTTTCAGCAGCCTCGGGTGATGGGCATCTCCACCGGCTTGGGATTCACGGCGTATTTGCCCAGCTCCAGTTTCGCAATGGCATTGCGGTGCACTTCGTCCGGGCCATCGGCAAACCGGAGCGTGCGCGCACAGGTATATGCATAGGCCAACGGGAAGTCATCACACATGCCACCGCCGCCATGCGCCTGCATGGCCCAATCAATGACTTCGCAAGCCATATTGGGAGCGACGACTTTGATCATGGCAATTTCATTCTTGGCGAACTTGTTTCCGCCCATGTCCATCATCCAAGCTGCTTTCAGCGTCAACAGCCGCGCCATATCGATCTTGCAGCGGGCCTCTGCAATGCGCTCCTGTGTCACGGTCTGGGCTGCCACCGGCTTTCCGAAAGCAATCCGGCTGCTGGCGCGTTTGCACATTAGTTCCAACGAGCGTTCGGCCAAGCCGATCAAGCGCATGCAATGGTGGATGCGACCGGGTCCGAGGCGCCCTTGGGCGATCTCAAAGCCGCGTCCTTCACCCAGCAAGATGTTGCCGACCGGCACACGGACGTTGTCAAACACCATTTCCATGTGGCCGTGTGGCGCGTCGTCGTAGCCGAAAACGTTCAATGGGCGCAATATTTTGATGCCCGGGGTGTCTGCCGGCACCAGTACCATGCTTTGTTGCGAATGGCGCGGGGCATCAGGGTCCGTTTTTCCCATAGTGATGTAGATCGCGCAACGAGGATCACCAGCCCCTGAAATCCACCATTTGCGACCGTTGATGACGTATTCATCGCCTTGGCGTTCGATGCGCGTCTCGATATTGGTGGCATCGCTGGACGCGACTGCCGGTTCGGTCATTGCAAATGCTGAACGGATTTTTCCGTCCATCAGCGGCTTTAGCCAGCGCTGCTTGCTCTCTTCCGAGCCATACCGGGCAATCGTTTCCATATTGCCGGTGTCAGGTGCCGAGCAGTTGAACACCTCGCTGGACCACATGACCCGTCCCATGATTTCGGCCAACGGAGCGTATTCTTGGTTGGTGAGTCCAGCACCATGAAAACCAGCCGCTTCGGCACTGTCGACTGGCAAAAACAGATTCCACAGCCCTGCTGCCTGCGCTTTGGGTTTGAGTGTCTCTATGGTTTGCAGTGGTGTCCAGCGCTTGCCTGCGGCAGTGTTGGCCGCGATTTCAGCGTGGTACGCACTTTCGGCGGGGTAGATGAACTCATCCATGAAGCGCAGCAATCGTTGTTGCAACTCTTTGGTTTTGGGCGAATAGTCAAAGTCCATGGTGTCTCCGTTGGGAATCTGTCGGGGGAAGTTTGGGTTTCAGCTGCGGGATGCAAAGCTCCAAGCCAGTTGCGCCAGGGGCTTGGCACCAGCTGCGGAGCTCACGGCTTGTGCACTGGATGCTGTTCCCGCTTCAACCCGTTTGGCGATGCCTTGCAGGATGGCTGCAATGCGGAACATGTTGTAGGCCATGTAGAAGTTCCAGTCCTCCTTCAATTGATCAGGAGTAGCCAGACCCGTGCGTTCACAGTACTTCGCGATGTAGTCCGACTCGGAGGGGATTCCGAGATCTGCGTGATCCAGTCCACCAATGCCCCGGAAGGCGCCAGGTGGAATGTGCCATGTCATGCAGTGGTAGCTGAAGTCTGCCAGCGGGTGGCCCAGAGTGGAAAGCTCCCAGTCCAGCACCGCCAAAACCTTGGGATCTTCAGCGGAGAACATCAAGTTGTCCAAGCGGTAGTCACCGTGAACAATGCTGACCATGGATTCATCCCGAGCCATGGGTGGAATATGGGAGGGGAGCCACTCCATCAAACGGTCCATTTCCGGAATGGGCTGCGTGATGGATGCGACGTATTGCTTGCTCCACCGGCCAATCTGGCGTTCGAAGTAGTTCCCGGGTTTGCCGTAACTTGCCAACCCTTTTTCGGCAAAAGGCACGGTGTGAAGCGCCGAGATCACACGGTTCATTTCGTCGTAGATGGCAGCGCGTTGCGCACGGGTCATGCCGGGCAGAGATTGGTCCCACAGTACCCGGCCTTGCATGAACTCCATGACGTAAAAAGCTCGCCCGATGATGGTTTCGTCTTCACACAAACACAGCATCACCGGAACCGGTACAGCGCTGTCCTTGAGCCCCTGCATCACCGCATATTCACGCTCGATGGCATGGGCGGAAGGAAGGAGCTTTGCAGAAGGCCCGGGTTTGGCCCGCATGACATAACTTCGCTGGGGCGTGTTGAGCTTGTAGGTGGGATTGGATTGGCCCCCCTTGAACATTTCGATAGCCAATGGCCCGGCGTAGCCCGGAAGATGTTGGAGCAGCCATTGATGCAGGGCTGCCTCGTCCAGGGCATGCGAGCCTGACACACTGCGTGTGCCTACAAAATGATCGAATTCACTCATGCACGTGCAGTGTGTAGTTTATGGAAAAAAGGGTTAACTGTCGGACTCGATGACCCGCATGAGCGCAGCCCGATCCCGGATGACCAGGCCACCCGGTTCTATGCGAATGGCCTCTTCGCGTTCCATGGCTTTGAGCTCCTGGTTGACGCGTTGACGTGAGGCACCCAGCAACTGCGCAAGTTCCTCTTGGGCCAACTGAAGACCGATGCGAACCTCGCTGCCGTCGCTCAGCGAAGGAACGCCATAGCTGCGCACCAAATGCAAAAGCTGTTTGGCGAGCCTCGCCCTGAGTGGCAGGGTGTTCAGGTCTTCGACCAAGCCGTACAGTTGCCGAATACGTCGCGCGTGCAGACGCAGCATTGCTTCGTAAAGCTCGACATGGGTCGCCAGTATTTTCTTGAAGTCTGCCTTGGCGACGCACAGAACCGTGGTTTCCCCATGGGCATATGCATCGTGTGTGCGCCGGTCCCCGTCGAAAATCGACACATCCCCGAACCAGATGCCAGGCTCGACGTAGGTCAACGTGATTTGCTTTCCAGAGATGGAAGTCGAACTCACCCGCACAGCCCCTTTCGCGCAGGCGATCCACTCTTCCGGTGGTTCCCCGCGAGCAGCGATCAGGTCGCCGTCTTTGAAGCGTTTGACAAATGCGCATCGAAGGATGTCGTGTTTGAGTGAAGGTGAAAGCGTTGAAAACCAGCGCCCACCATTGATGGCAGAGCGTTCTTCGATAGTAAGAATGGGTTCGTCCATAGCCTGTCTTTTGCGTGACTGAATTCGGAAGCTGCAGGTGGGAATTGTCACCCCGGGGACCGCCGCGCGGAGCATTTGTTGTCTCGTTGGCGTCTGGGGGGGGTGGGGGCCCATTCTGCTCTGCCATTCGCCCCGACTTTGTTCTTTGGGCATCTCGTTTTTTGACCGCGGGTCTGCTTGAAGAACCTTCGTTGAGGGGCAGTTTTCCCTCTTATTTCATGGCGCGAACCTTGCAGGGAGATGTGCGAGAATCATTTGTAACAATGAAGCCCGTATTCAAATTCAAATCTTGCGCATTCGCGGCCATGTTGCTTGTCTTGTCGATGAGCAGCAACGCACTCACATTAGGCCGTGCGAAAGGGGCGGCCATCGTTGCTCAGCCACTCATTCTTTCCATCTCCCTATCAGCGGCCCCTGACGAGGATGTGTCTGATCTTTGCTTCGAGGCAGATGTCTTTTATGGCGAAAACAAAGTGGAAGGCGGCAAGGTTTCTGTCAACAGTGAGCCCGCTGTGGCAGGGCAAACATGGCAGGTTCGCATCAGTTCCAAGCTCCCCGTCGATGAGCCGGTAGTTACTGTTTATTTGCGCTCAACCTGCGGCGCTAAAGCGTCACGTCGATATGTATTGTTGGCTGATGTGGCTTCAGAAGTCTTAACCGGTTCCACTGTTAACAACGCATCTACCGCGATAAGTCCTCCTGCAAGACCTGCGCAAATCGATATCCTTCCCCAAGCTCCGGCCCGTAACTCGTCTGCGCCTTTGGTGGGCAAAGAAGGGGTGAGATCAACTCCCAAGGCCCAAGTCAGCGCAAGTAAGTCGGCTTCTCAGTCCACGGCGCTGGTAGCCAAGCCAAGCCCGTCCGGTAAAGCAAGGCTCAAGCTTGCCCCACTTGACCTTTCGGTTGAGCGTGATCCCACATTGAAGGCGACCCCCGAGCTGCTCAGCACACCGACGGAGGATGCGCAGAAACGCGGCGAGGCCGCTGCCCTCTGGCGCGCGCTCAATCTCACTCCGGAGGATGTACTTCAAGACGCTGCGAGACTCAAAAGTTTGGAGGCCAGCATTCAGAAGTTGAGCGAGGCTTCTGGGCAGAACCAACGCCAGGTCAAAGATTTGAGCGAGCGCTTACAGCGCGCAGAGAGCGAGCGTTATTGGAATCCCGTGGTGTTCGGGCTAGGCGCCTTGATCCTGCTGATGGTAGGTGGGGGCTTTTGGATCATTCGCCGTCAGCAACGGGCGGCAGAGGGTAGTCCTTGGTGGCGGGGTGAGGCGGGGGCGATTTCGGGCCCCGAGTCTGCATTCAAGCCGGATGCTGAAGTTGCCCAAGGGCTGGATGCCGTTCCAGAGCCCATCAGTCAAGCCAATGTGAGCGTCGATACCGCTGTTCCCAAAGTCACAGCACCACCGAAAGCCCTCGGCGTAGATCTTGAGCTTGATTTTGACTTGCCATCAGAAAAAGCGGTGCAGGGGTCTGTTTCTCAGGATGTGGCGGCTACACCAGTGTTGCAAAGCCCCAGGTCATCGCGGTTGATGGGTTTGCGTGATTTCTCCAACAGCCTGTCGGGTAGCCTCCGCGCGATAAACACCCAAGAGATGTTGGACATCCGCCAGCAAGGCGAGTTCTTCATGACCTTGGGGCAGTACGAGGATGCCATTGAACTTTTGGAGGGGCATGTTGCTGATTCGGTCGACTTCAATCCGCTGGTGTGCCTGGATCTGCTGAAGATATTCCACACCTTGAGCCGGAAGGACGAATTTGACCGCTACCGCGAAGAATTCAACGCCGTGTTCACCGGGCAAGTTCCGGGTTACAGCGACTTCCTGAAGTCAGGTGAGGGCCTGGAGGCCTATCCTGAGTTATGCGCGCACCTGGTGAAGCTATGGCCTTCTCGAGAGGCTCTCGACTTCCTGGAAATTTGTATGGTGCGTCAACCCGATAGTGCGGCCCATCTGGAGTTCGAGCTGGACGCTTTCAAAGAGTTGTTGTTGCTTCACGCGATTGGTAGCCGTCTGGTCAATGCATTGGACGGTGCACCAGCCGCATTCAGTGCGAGCAAGGTTGCAGCCAAGGACGTTCCGGCACAAGCTACCTCCACGGGTCCGATTGAGGTTGCGTTGCCTACCATTAAGCAAACTTCCCAAGAAGTGGACCTTGAGTTGGACATGCCGGACATGCCGGACATGGTCCTGGTACCGGACAGCCCAGCGGCGGACAATCTGATTGACTTTGATATCTCCGGAATTGCACCTGCGACGGGTAAACCTCCGCGTTGAGTGAATCCTTGGGCCAGCCGTTGCTTTAACGACGGACCTGTAAAGCGCCTGGATTGATGATGTTGGACGGTGTTCCCTTGATGTAGTTGACTACGTTATCGAAGGCGGCGCCGAAGTACAGCTCATAGCTGTCCTGCTCCACATAGCCGATGTGTGGCGTGCAAATACAGTTTTCCAAGCGCAGCAAAGCGTGACCTTGAAGAATGGGTTCTGCTTCAAACACATCGATGGCAGCCATTCCCGGCCGCCCACGGTTCAAGCCGCCAATCAATGCATCGTTTTCTATCAGCTCAGCGCGTGACGTGTTGACTAGCAACGCAGTTGTCTTCATGCAAGCCAAATCAGCTGATGTCACGATGTTTCGGGTAGCGTCGTTCAGGCGCAAATGCACAGAGACAACGTCGCAGTGCGAGAAAAAAGACTCCCTGTCTGCAGCAGCTGCGTAACCATCAGCTGCTGCCTTCTCGCGGGAGCTTTCACTTCCCCAAACTACGACGTGCATTCCAAATGCTTTGCCATAGCCCGCAACGAGTTGACCGATACGGCCATAGCCCCAGATCCCCAGTGTTTTACCGCGCAGAACGCTGCCGATACCGAAGTTGGGCGGCATAGAACCGGCTTTCAAGCCGGACTGCTGCCAGGCGCCATGCTTTAAGTTGCCAATGTATTGTGGCAAGCGACGCATCGCCGCCATGATGAGGGCCCATGTGAGTTCTGCAGGAGCGACTGGTGAGCCTACGCCTTCAGCGACGGCGATGCCTTTTTCGGTGCAAGCCTGCACATCCAGATGCCCCCCACTTTGCCCGTTTGGGCGATCAACTTCAGCCGGGGTAGCTTGTCGATGAGGGCGCGGGTAATCTGTGTACGTTCCCGGATCAGGACGATGATGTCTGCGTCCTTCAAGCGGACGGAGAGTTGCCCAAGTCCTTTGACGGTGTTGGTGTATACCTTAGCCTGGTAGGCGTCGAGCTTAGAGGCGCAATTCAGCTTGCGCACTGCATCCTGGTAATCGTCAAGAATCACTATATTCATAGACGACATTGTGCCTTGCGGTGACGCAAGGGTGCGGGATTGACTGTCCGGCTGTTCAGGCGGCTTCGCAGGCAGCGAGGCGATCAAGCTCCGCGCATACATCTGCCATGCGACCTGAAATCACCATACGTCCCACATTGCCGCGGGAGTGCCCGCGTTCAATGACTCGCACGATACGCAAAGGGGTCGGCTTTAAGGGTGAGAGGGCGTTGGCGCCCGTGCGGTATGCGTCAGCTGCTACAAAGGGGATAGCATTTTGTGCCGCATGTGTCGGGCTTTTGTGATTTACGGCTGTGTGGTACCGGGATTTTGGGTGATCTCCGGCGAGCCACTTCAGCGGAAGGACGCATTCCAGCAGACTGAAGGCGAGGGTACTTATGGTCATGGTTCGCTCCCGTTCACATCAACATGGTGTTACGAATCAGGCCTACGGCGAGACCTTCAATTTCAAATGGTTCACCCGGTTCAACCACGATGGTTTGGTAGTCCGGATTTTCAGCATGGAGCTCGATAAGGTGCTTGTTGCGGCGGAAACGTTTGACCGTTACTTCTTCCCCCAAGCGGGCCACGATGATTTGTCCATTCTTGGCATCCTTCGTAGCCTGCACCGCCAGCAAATCGCCGTCCATGATGCCGGCATCACGCATGGACATGCCGCGTACCTTCAGCAGGTAGTCCGGTTGACGCTGAAACAGGCTGTTCTCCACGTAGTAGGTTTGATCCACATGCTCCTGGGCAAGGATGGGTGAGCCGGCTGCTACACGTCCGACCAGAGGAAGCGCCAATTGCGCAAGGCCTGGCAAGGGTAGTGAGAATTGCTTCAGCCGTGATTCCTGAATGGAGCGCAACGCATCGCTCTTGAGCCGGATACCGCGTGAGGTACCACTCACAAGTTCGATAACACCTTTGCGCGCCAGGGCCTGCAAATGCTCTTCGGCCGCATTGGCGGATTTGAAGCCGAGCTCACTGGCAATCTCTGCACGCGTGGGCGGCGCACCCGTTCGGGCGATAGCGCTTTGAATCAGATCAAAAATCTGTTGCTGGCGGGCAGTGAGTTTCGGACTTTCAAGCATACTGGCTCCTTGAGTTCTGGATGGGGCTGTGTGTCTATACACACTGTTTTCTTATCCAGTAACTGTATTTTCAACCAGTTTTTTGATTTTGGCAAGCGAGGGTGTATGACTTCCAGAAAAGTCGTGGTTTTGGGCACAGGGGGCACGATTGCCGGTCGGGCGAGCAGTGGTTCGGACAATGTGGGTTACAAAGCCGGCGAGGTGAGCGTTGCCGATTTACTGGGGGCTGTGCCGGGGATGTCCGACCGCCTGCAGGGCTGTGATCTCGTTAGCGAGCAAATTGCGCAAATAGATAGCAAAGACATGGAGTGGTCCGTGTGGTTGGCTTTGCAGCAGGCCTGTGTGAAGCACCTTTCCGATCAGTCTGTAGCAGCCATCGTGATCACCCATGGAACGGACACCCTAGAGGAAACGGCTTTTTTCCTTCATCTCTGCCTCTCCGGGGTGGGGCGTGGCAAGCCCGTGGTCTTGACTTGTGCCATGCGACCCGCAACTGCGTTGACTCCGGATGGTCCGCAAAACATTCTGGATGCTGTCACTGTAGCTTTGGATTCCCGCAGCACTGGAGTGCTAGCGGTTTGTGCGGGTGCTGTGCACGCGGCACAACATGTCCAAAAAGCCCATACCTACCGCGTCGACGCTTTTGATTCCGGTGATGCGGGGCCAATGGCATGGGTGGAGGAGGGGCGTGTGCGCTGGTGTCAGTCCCCTTTGCCTGCGGAAGGAAAACCCAAGTCGGTGTTTGCACTCGATACAGGGGCAGTGCAGGCCCCGCGGGTTGAAATCGTGATGAACTATGCCGGCGCGGGTGATTCACTCGTGAATGCATTGTGCGCAACGTCTGCAGCTGCAGCGTCACCCTTGAAGGGCATAGTGGTTGCAGGCACAGGTAATGGCACGGTGAATGCAAGCATGCGATCTGCCTTGGAGCATGCTGCGGCAAGTGGCATTCAGATCGCGCTGGCCAGCCGGTGTTCCAAGGGTGGGGTCGTACGCAGCGGCGCTTTGCCGCAGGGTTTCAGGACCTATCCCGGCCTTTCGGCGGTCAAGGCAAGGGTGCAATTAATACTGGAGCTGTTGACGTAAAAAAAGCCGCTTGCGCGGCTTTTTTTTGCGAGAGGTCCATGCTTATTTGGACAGGGCTTCCAGAACGCGTGCAGTGATATCGCCTACATCGCCCATACCACTGATGGCACGGTAGCGTGGTGCAGCCGCAGGCTCGTTTTTTGCCCAAGTGGAGTAGTACTCCACTAAAGGTCGGGTCTGCGCGCTGTAGACCTCCAAGCGTTTTTTGACAGTTTCTTCCTTGTCGTCATCGCGCTGGATCAGGGGCTCACCGCTTACGTCGTCCACGCCTTCCACCTTGGGCGGATTGAATTTCACGTGGTAGGTACGACCCGAAGCCGGGTGGGAGCGGCGGCCGCTCATGCGCTCGATGATGGCCTCGAATGGCACATCGATTTCCACCACGTAGTCCAACGCAACACCGGCTGCCTTCATCGCGTCGGCTTGGGGAATGGTGCGGGGGAAGCCGTCAAACAGGAATCCGTTGGCGCAATCAGGTTGGGTCAGGCGCTCTTTCACCAGGTTGATGATGAGTTCATCACTGACCAGCCCGCCAGAGGCCATGACGGCTTGGGCTTGCAGGCCCAAGGGCGTGCCGGCTTTCACGGCGGCACGCAGCATGTCGCCGGTAGAGATTTGGGGAATCCCGTACTTTTGGCAGATGAAAGTTGCTTGCGTACCTTTGCCAGCGCCTGGTGCGCCCAACAGAATCAGTCTCATGAATACCTCGGATTGAATGAAAAGCCAGCGCGTCTCCGTGGGCGCCTTGTTCAGCGCGCTCTTTTATGACGGGCGATTAGCTCAAGAGAATATCACGCCCTCACCGGCATCAAACTTACAGACGCTACACAGCCATGGAGCCTTTGTCTTGGATCAGGCGGCGCACCCGCTCCAGGTCTTCCGGGGTGTCTACACCGGGGCCGGGTGCCGTAGGACTGACGTGCACCGCAATGCGGTGGCCGTGCCACATGGCACGCAGCTGCTCCAGCGCCTCCACCACTTCGATGGGGGCCTGGGGGAGGGTGGGAAATGTCTTCAAAAAGCCCACGCGGTAGGAGTAGATCCCCACATGGCGCAGCGGAGCCGGATCGGGCAAAGTGTCAATGCCATTGGCAAAACCATCACGCCACCACGCGATAGGCGCGCGGCTGAAGTACAGGGCCAAGCCGCTGGCGTCGGTGACCACCTTCACCACATTGGGATTCTTGAAGTCAGCAACGTCGTGGATGGCATGCGCGGCGGTGCCCATGGTGGCATGCGGGTGGGCCTGCAGGAGGTCGGCCACTGCGGAGACCAAGCCGGTGTCGATCAAGGGCTCGTCCCCCTGCACATTGACTACAACAGAATCATCTGAGAGCCCGAGCAAGGCGCAGGCTTCTGCCAAGCGGTCACTACCGGAGGGATGATCCACCCGCGTCAGCAGGCATTCAATCTGGTGGGATTCACATGCCGCAACAATGCTGGCGTCGTCGGCGGCCACCACCACACGGATGGATGCATCGAGTCCCGCTTTGACGCGCTGTGCCACGCGCACCACCATAGGCAGGCCCGCGATGTCCACCAGAGGCTTATTGGGCAGCCGGGTAGACGCCAATCGGGCGGGGATGAGGACCGTGTAGGTCATGTTCAGGCGTCCAGTTCCGCGTCAGTCAGCACCCGCGCCTCGTTTTCCAGTAGTACGGGAATGCCATCCCGTACCGGGTAGGCCAAGCGGGCGCTGCGCGAAATCAGTTCTTGCTTCTCGCGGTCAAATTCCAAAGGCCCTTTGGTGACGGGGCAAACCAGCAATTCAATGAGTCGTGTGTCCATGGGGGGATGATACCGGTGGAGTGTGCTGCGGCAGGAGCGCTTGGTCCATTGCCGCCAGAAACGACGGGGGCAAGGTTTGTAGCAAAGGCACGGCCCATGCGTCCGGACGGTGTCGCCACAGTTTGGTTGCGTCTTTTTCTGTGCAAATAAGCACTTCGCGCCCGTCAGATTTGCGCGAGTA
Organism: Curvibacter sp. Hmag1.1; assembly: GCF_059769165.1. Classification (NCBI taxonomy): domain Bacteria; kingdom Pseudomonadati; phylum Pseudomonadota; class Betaproteobacteria; order Burkholderiales; family Comamonadaceae; genus Curvibacter; species Curvibacter sp. Hmag1.1. The sequence continues at coordinate 334,985 of NZ_JBMBGX010000002.1, read as the reverse complement.
GCTATCAAAATCATAGTGATCTGGTAGCCCCTCAGTTGTCTGGAGATCCAACCCCTTCGCTTGCAGCATCCTGAAGAAATTGTCCGGCTGCGCAATCCCCGCAATCACGTGAAGAGGAGTCCCGGATTGCCGGAGCGCATCGAGCGCTATGGTTTGTCCGTGTCCATTGATGGCGGTTTCCGATAAGGCACGCGTTGCCAAGTGCCCTTCTAGGTCGGACTGACCGGTCTTCAACACCATCAGTCCTTGGGTGGATTGCCCGGCTGCGGTCACGGGTGTGCGGGGCCATGGTTGCCGCAACATGCCTGCGGGAAGCAAACGTCCATTGCCCAAGCCGCGGGAATCAAATACGCAAACTTCCAGGTCACGAAAGAGCCGGTAGTGCTGCAAGCCGTCGTCACACACGATGTGGGTAATGTCCGGATGGGTCTGCAGTAGCAGCTTGCCAGCTGCGACGCGGTTGCGCGCCACCACCACAGGAACACCGGACGATCGCCACAACAGCAAGGGCTCATCGCCCACATCGTGGGCTGTACTGGCGTCTGCGACCACGGTGGGTGACTGGTGACTGCCGCCATAGCCTCGAGAAATGATGGCGGGCTTGAAACCCAGGTTTTGAAGGTGGGCTATCACGCCCAGCACCGTGGGGGTTTTGCCGGCCCCGCCCGCGATCACATTGCCCACCACGATCACGGGAACCTGCAGCTTTTCGCTGCGTTTCAGACCGGTGGCGTAGGTCCAGCGATGCACCGCCGTCAGCGCTCCGTAGATCCATGAAATCGGAAGCAGGGCAGTACTCAGTACGCCGCGGCCTTGCCAGGCCCGTGTGATAGCTGCTTGCAGCGCTGCTGCCATGCTCTATTTGCCGGCGTTGCCGGAAGACTGGGTCGCGAAAGTGATTTGGTTCAAGCCCGCGCGGCGTGCCGCCTCCATCACCGTTACCACAGCCTGATGCCGGGCGCTGGCGTCGGCGCTGATGATGATCACGGTGTCTTTGCCTGCCTTTGCGTTTTCAGTGAGCGCGGCAGACAGGCTGTCCAGACTGCGACCGGCCAGCAATTGGCGGTTGATGCTGTAAGCACCGTCAGCGCTAACCGCCACGATCAGCTCTTTGGGGTAATCGCGCTGGGCATCCGCATCAGCAACGGGTAGCTTGAGCTGCAGTTCTGTGAATTTGCTGTATGTGGTGGAGAGCATCAAAAAAATGAGCACCACCAGCAGCACGTCAATGAACGGGATGAGATTGATCTCGGGCTCGTCCTGATGTCGGCGGCGAAAGTTCATAGCCGGGCCTTATTTACGCAGCGACTTGAGGTGACGGACCAGGTGCTCTGAGCTCAACTCCAACGTGAGCAGGTAAGCGTCCACCCGCCCGCGGAAGTAGCGCCAGAAAATCAGAGACGGAATGGCGACCACCAGGCCGAAGGCGGTGTTGTAGAGGGCAATCGAGATGCCATGTGCCAGTTGCGCAGGGTTTCCGCCGCCTGTGCTGCCAGGTGCTTGCGAGCCAAAGATTTCTATCATGCCGACCACCGTGCCGAACAAGCCCAGCAACGGCGCTGCGGACGCGATTGTTCCCAACGCAGTCAGGTAGTTTTCGAGTCGCTGCGCAACCAGCCGGCCGGCGCCTTCCATGGTGGCGCGAAGGTCGTCCTCCGAGCAATGCGGGTCGCTATTGACGGCACGCAAAGCGGAGGCAAGCACCTCGCCCAAGGCGGAGTTCTTCTCCAGTTGGCTCACCACATCCGGGCCCGGTACCGATGTTTTGGTCACGCTCAGTACTTCATCCAATAAGCGGGGAGGCGCCACTTTGGCCGTTTTGAGGCTGATAAAGCGCTCGATGATGATGGCCAGAGCGAGGATGGAGCAGGCAATCAGGGGCCAGATCGGCCAGCCGGCAGCTTGAATGATGGAAAACAAAAGGGGATCTCCGCGCAGTTGAAAGCTTGCGGATTATGGCCCAGTGCCTTGGCTTGCTGTGGTTTGGCAAAGCCCAAAGTGTGACAACTTGAGGGCCTGCGGGTGGGATGCTGCTGCTGAGGGCATACTCCCGCGCTTATGAGGTGCACGTTCATGACATTTTTGCAGCATCGCTCCGGGGCGCTTGCCCTGTTTTTTCCCATGGAGCGACCATGATGGAAGACGCCAACCCATTGCGCCGTGTTTGGCGGGTGGACGCACTTTGCAGGGCACTTGCAGACACTCTGAATGCCCGGTTCAACCCCGTGCGCGTGACCGGTGAGTTATCAGGCTTTTCGCGCGCGGCCAGCGGACATTGCTATTTCTCCTTGAAAGACCAGGACGCGCAGATCCGCTGCGCCATGTTCAAGCGTGCTGCCACAAACCTTGACTTTGCGCCTCGGGATGGAGAGTTGGTCGAGGTTTCCGGACGGTTGGATATCTACGGCCCACGCGGCGACCTTCAGTTGATCGTGGAGAGCATGCGTCGCCAAGGGCAAGGAACCTTGTTTGAGGAATTTGTGCGCCTCAAGGCTCGCTTGGAGGCCCAGGGGCTGTTCGACCCGGCCCGCAAACGTCCCTTGCCAGCCATGCCGCGCAGTATTGGCTTGGTGACGTCTCTGGGTGCGGCCGCATTGCATGATGTGGCAACCACTTTGCGCAGGCGCGTGCCGCACATTCCCGTGTTTCTTGCTCCAGCTGCGGTGCAAGGGGACGCGGCACCTGGTGAGTTGGTGCAGTCCCTGCAGGCCTTGATGTCACGCGCGGTTGATGTCGACGGCCGGGGCACTCCGCTGGATGTCATACTTTTGGTGAGAGGCGGCGGCTCCATGGAGGACCTGTGGGCCTTCAATGACGAACAACTGGCATTGACGATCAGTGGAAGCCCGGTGCCCGTCGTCAGTGGGGTGGGGCATGAAACTGATTTCACCATTGCTGATTTTGTGGCGGATGTGCGCGCGCCCACTCCTACTGCCGCAGCGGAGTTGGTGGCAACCCCTGGCGCGGTGTGCGAAGCGGCCGCGGACTTGCTGATGGACCGCTTGGTGAGTGCGACACACCGGGTGTTGGACACGCAATCCCAGCGATTGGACCGGGTGGCAGCGCGAGCCGGACGCCCCTCCGGGTTGGTGGCGGCCCATGCCATGCGCTTGCAAAGTTTGGGGCATGGTTTGCGCAGCGCTTTGTTTGCGAAAGTCAGGGCAGAGTCTGCGCGAGGTCAAGCCCTAGGCTTGAAGTTGCCGAGCGTTCGGCAGGCATGGTCGCGGGGCCAAGCGGAGCGTTTGCAGCGAGCCGAACTGCGGCTCGGCCTCTTGGATCCCTCTCTGGTTTTGAAGCGCGGCTACGCTTGGTTGACCGATAAACAGGGTGTGGCTGTCACGGGGGTCAAAAAATTGGAACCTGGCGAGCAGGTGCATGCAACCCTCTCCGACGGTACGGTTGATCTATCGGTTCAAGCAACCCGTCTCAATTAGTTTCTACAATCAGTTTTGTCATTAACCCACCCACTACGAGGATTTCATGGAACACACCTTGCCCCCACTGCCGTACGCGATTGATGCACTGGCACCCGCCTACTCCCAGGAAACGCTGGAGTTCCACCACGGCAAGCACCACAACGCGTATGTTGTGAACTTGAACAATCTGCAAAAAGGCACTGAGTTCGAGAGCATGTCTCTGGAAGAAATCATCAAAAAGTCCAGCGGTGGCGTGTACAACAACGCAGCCCAGATCTGGAACCACACTTTCTTCTGGAACTGCATGAAGCCTCAGGGCGGCGGCGAACCCACAGGTGCATTGGCTGCTGCCATCAACGCGAAGTGGGGTTCCTACGCAGCGTTCAAGGAAGCGTTCGTAAAGTCTGCAGTAGGAAACTTCGGTTCCGGCTGGACCTGGCTCGTGAAAAAGGCCGACGGTTCTGTGGACATCGTCAACACCGGCGCAGCGGGCACCCCCCTGACTACTGCGGACACGGCCTTGTTGACCGTCGACGTTTGGGAACACGCCTACTACATCGATTACCGCAATATGCGCCCCAAGTTTGTCGAAACATTCCTCGACAAGCTGGTCAATTGGGACTTCGCTGCCAAGAATTTCGCCTGATTTTCTTGCGGTCCGAAAAGGCTCGAAGGGCAACCTTCGAGCCTTTTTTTATGGCGATGCTGCGCTGCACAAGGAAAATAATTTCCTTGAGGCGGTATTAAATTTCACATTGCGGTAATGCATTGCAAAAATTGCATTTCGGGTCAGACCACTGAAAGCACAATCACGCACTATCCGGCGATTGCTGCCAGTTTCCATAAATAGGGCAGCAACAAAACATCATTTTTTGGAGATAAGAGATGAGCACCCAGCAACCGACCATCATCTACACACTGACCGACGAAGCCCCCCGTCTGGCCACTGCTTCCTTTTTGCCCTTGATCCGGACATTCACTGCACCAGCAGGCATTAATGTCGTGGAGTCGGATATTTCTGTGGCTGCCCGCGTGTTGGGCGAGTTTTCTGACTTCCTGAAAGACGACCAGAAGGTCCCCAACACCCTGGTGGAACTGGGCAAGAAAACCCTGCAAGCAGATGCCAACATCATCAAGCTGCCCAATATAAGCGCCTCTGTGGGCCAGTTGGTGGCTTGTATCAAGGAACTCCAAAGCAAGGGCTACGCAATTCCTGACTACCCTGAAGCCCCCAAGACGGATGAAGAAAAGGCGATCCGTGCCCGCTATTCCAAGTGCACCGGTAGCGCTGTGAACCCCGTTTTGCGTGAAGGTAATTCAGACCGCCGCGCGCCCAAAGCAGTCAAGGAATACGCTCGCAAAAATCCCCACAGCATGGCCGAGTGGAGTCAGGCATCACGCTCACACGTGTCGCACATGCACCATGGTGACTTCTACCATGGGGAAAAGTCCATCACCCTGGACCGCGCACGGGACGTGAAGATGGAATTGATCACCAAGAGCGGCCAGACCATTGTGCTCAAGCCTAAAGTTTCTTTGCTGGATCGCGAAGTGATCGACAGCATGTTCATGAGCAAAAAGGCATTGCTGGAGTTCTATGAACGTGAAATTGAGGACGCACGCAAGACCGGTGTGATGTTCTCCCTGCACGTCAAGGCGACCATGATGAAGGTGTCCCACCCCATCGTGTTCGGCCACTGCGTCAAGATTTTCTACAAGGATGCGTTTGAAAAACACGGCGCCCTGTTCAAGGAACTCGGCGTGAATGTGAACAACGGCATGGCGGACCTGTACGGCAAGATCGCCACATTGCCCCAAAGCAAGCAAGACGAAATCAAGCGTGACCTGCATGCTTGCCACGAGCACCGTCCTGAGTTGGCCATGGTTGACTCAGCCAAGGGCATCACCAACTTCCACTCCCCCAACGACATCATCGTGGACGCTTCCATGCCCGCCATGATCCGTAACGGCGGCAAGATGTGGGACGCCAACGGTCGCCTGAAGGACGTCAAGGCTGTGATGCCTGAATCCACTTTTGCCCGTATCTACCAGGAGATGATCAACTTCTGCAAGTGGCATGGTGCATTCGATCCCAAGACGATGGGTACCGTACCCAACGTGGGTTTGATGGCCCAGCAAGCCGAAGAGTACGGTTCTCACGACAAGACTTTTGAAATCACTGAAGACGGCGTTGCCAACATCACTGATCTGGCTACTGGTGAAGTTCTGTTGAGCCAGGACGTGGAAGCGGGCGATATCTGGCGTATGTGCCAGGTCAAGGATGCTGCCATCCGTGATTGGGTCAAACTGGCAGTCAACCGTGCACGTAACTCCGGCATGCCCGTGGTGTTCTGGCTGGACTCTTACCGTCCTCACGAAGCTCAGTTGATCACCAAGGTCAAGATGTACTTGCATGAGCACGACACCACTGGTCTGGATATTCAGATCATGAGCCAGGTACGTGCGATGCGCTACACACTGGAGCGCGTGATTCGTGGTCTGGACACTATCAGCGCAACCGGAAACATCTTGCGCGACTATTTGACAGACTTGTTCCCCATCATGGAGCTGGGCACCTCGGCCAAGATGCTCTCCATCGTGCCTTTGATGGCGGGTGGTGGCATGTACGAAACCGGCGCGGGTGGTTCGGCCCCCAAGCATGTGCAGCAATTGGTGGAAGAAAACCACTTGCGTTGGGATTCCTTGGGTGAGTTCCTTGCTCTGGCGGTGTCTCTTGAAGATTTGGGTCTGAAAACCGGAAACGCCAAGGCCAAGGTTTTGTCCAAAACTTTGGACGCTGCGACCGGCAAACTACTCGACAACAACAAGAACCCGTCTCCCAAGACAGGTCAGTTGGACAACCGTGGCAGCCAGTTCTACTTGTCCTTGTACTGGGCACAAGAGTTGGCGAGCCAGACGGAAGATGCCACTTTGGCAGCCCAGTTTGCACCGTTGGCGAAGGAGCTCGCAGCGAAAGAGTCTGCCATCGTTGCAGAATTGGCTGCCGTTCAGGGCCATGCAGTGGATATCGGCGGTTATTACTTGCCCGATGCCGCCAAGCTGGACGCCATCATGCGCCCTAGCGCAACCTTGAATGCAGCACTCAGTTCGGTAGCGGTGTAAACCTGATGTAGGCCAATAAGCCTGCATACATCGGATAAGAAAGGGCGGCAGACCAAGGTCTGCCGCCCTTTTTGCGTTTTTAAGCCATTGAAGTGGCCTTTCTATTGAGTGCGCGATTCAAAAGGCGCACCGGTTAGTTTGGTGCCGGCCTTCAATCCACGTTTGGCGAACCAGCCCTGATTCATTTCGAGCACATAGCGCACAGGACGCAGGGCGCAATGAGAGTCGGTCGTTTGAGGCTTCATGTCCGCAAGATTCACGATGCTGCCATCGTCTGCGATAAACGCTGCGGTCAAAGGTATCAATGTGTTTTTCATCCAGAAACAGAGCCCAGACGGTTGCTCAAAGACGAAGAGCATGCCTTCGTATTGCGGCATCTCTTTGCGGTACATCAGGCCGATAGTACGCTGATCTGAAGTGCGGGCTACTTGGGCTTCTATCTGGTACATACCTGCACCCAATTTGATGCGGGGCAAATTCATTTGAGGGGCCACTTGCGCCCCAGAGAAAGCGGCGGCGGCAAGCAGTGCCGCCGCAAGTAACAGTTTCAGATGTTTCATTCGGCAGAGGCCATACAAACTGGCAATTGATTGAGCCCTGATTGTGGGCCATGGAAGAATTACGGTCGCTTACTTTACAACTAGAATGAAATCTCAATTTGCACTTGGAGGCCGCCAGGCCTTGAGAGTATTTCATTCGTCGACGACATCCAGGGAAACCGGAGCTTAGTTCTTATGTATCAGCATATTCAGGTACCGTTGCAAGGTCAAAAAATAACTGCCAATGACGACAAGACATTGAATGTGCCCGATCACCCGATCATTCCTTACATCGAGGGTGACGGCATTGGTGTGGACATTACGCCTGTCATGTTGAAGGTCGTTGATGCTGCGGTGGAAAAAGCCTACGGTGGTACTCGCAAGATCGAGTGGATGGAAATCTTTGCAGGCGAAAAGGCAACGCGTATTTATGGTCCTGATGTGTGGTTGCCTCAGGAAACATTGGACGTTGTGCGCGACTACTTGGTCTCTATCAAGGGTCCGCTGACAACCCCGGTCGGTGGAGGTATCCGTTCATTGAACGTGGCGCTGCGTCAAGAGTTGGATTTGTATGTGTGCCTTCGTCCGATCCAGTATTTCAAGGGCGTTCCCAGCCCCCTGAAGGAGCCGGAGAAGACCAATATGGTTGTTTTCCGTGAGAACTCTGAAGACATCTATGCCGGTATTGAATTTGAGGCGGGCTCCGAGAAAGCTAAACGGCTCATCAAGGTATTGAGCGAGGACTTCGGTATCCAGAAAATCCGTTTCCCCGAGACCTCGGGTCTGGGTGTAAAGCCAGTGTCCCGTGAAGGCACAGAACGTTTGGTCCGCAAGGCAATTCAGTATGCAATTGACAATGACAAACCCAATGTGACGATTGTTCACAAAGGCAACATCATGAAGTTCACTGAGGGCAGCTTCCGTGATTGGGCTTATGCCTTGGCCCAGCGTGAATTTGGCGCCCAGCCGATTGATGGCGGCCCGTGGTGCCGGTTCAAGAACCCGAATACGGGTAAAGACATCATCATCAAGGACAGTATTGCAGATGCATTCCTGCAGCAAATTCTTTTGCGGCCGGTGGAATACAGTGTTATTGCCACCTTGAATTTGAACGGCGACTACATTTCCGATGCTTTGGCCGCCCAGGTGGGAGGTATCGGCATTGCGCCGGGCGCCAATCTCTCCGATACGGTGGCGATGTTTGAGGCGACCCACGGCACTGCCCCCAAATATGCGGGCAAAGACTATGTCAATCCGGGCTCAGAGATTCTCTCCGCAGAGATGATGTTGCGCCATATGGGTTGGAAGGAAGCTGCAGACCTGATCATCCGATCGATTGAAAAGTCGATAGCAAGCAAAAAAGTGACTTACGACTTTGCCCGACTGATGGACGGTGCCCAACAAGTGAGCTGTTCCGGATTTGGCAAAGTCATGATCGACAACATGTAAGCGCAACGGTTCCTTGACCTGTAGCCGTAAAAACCGCGTACAGCGCACGTTGTACGCGGTTTTTACATCACCCATTGAAAACACATGTTTACGCCTCATTTGTCCTACAACGGCGGGGCTTGCTGTCTTGCTCGATAGAATCATTTCATGGCTACAAACATCCCCAAACCTCCTGCTGTGAAGCCGCCCCCTGCCGGTGGCGATGATGGAACGGTCGTACTGGAGCGCTTGTCCCAGCGCGTTCAACCCCCCTCCATGTACCAAGTGGTCATGTTGAATGATGACTACACACCCATGGAGTTCGTGGTGGTGGTCATCCAGGAATTTTTCGGCAAAGACTTGGAAGCGGCGACCCAGATCATGCTCAAGATCCATTTGGATGGGCGGGGTGTCTGTGGTGTGTACCCAAAAGATATTGCAGCAACCAAGGTCGATCAAGTGCTCGAAGCTGCCCACAAAGCGGGGCACCCATTGAAATGTGTCAGTGAGCCCGTAGATCTGTAGGGGAAAGCGAAAACTTCGGCCCAGCTCCCCAGAAATCGGATTACAGTTAATCAACACAAGGCAAAAAAAGGAATTCATATGATTGCCCAAGAATTGGAAGTCAGCCTGCACATGGCTTTCGTGGAAGCCCGTCAGCAGCGCCATGAGTTCATTACCGTAGAGCACTTGTTGTTGGCCTTGCTGGACAACCCCAGCGCGGCAGAAGTACTGCGTGCATGCGCCGCAAACATTGACGATTTGCGCAAATCGCTGACCAATTTCATCAAAGACAATACGCCTCAAGTTGCAGGCACGGACGAAGTGGACACCCAACCAACCCTGGGCTTCCAGCGCGTCATTCAGCGTGCCATCATGCACGTGCAAAGTACCGGCAGTGGCAAGAAGGAAGTAACCGGCGCCAATGTTCTGGTGGCGATCTTCGGTGAGAAAGATTCGCATGCGGTTTACTACCTCCATCAGCAGGGCGTGACCCGTTTGGACGTGGTGAACTTCATTGCTCATGGCATCAAGAAGACTGATCCGCCAGAGGCTACCAAGTCCAATGAGAGCCCCGCTGAAAGCGAAGAGGGTGTGAGCGAAAAGAGCGAGAAAGCCTCGCCCTTGGAGCAGTACACACAGAACCTGAATCAACTGGCCAAAGAAGGCAAGATTGATCCTCTGATTGGTCGCGACTACGAAGTTGAGCGTGTCATCCAGATCCTGTGCCGTCGTCGCAAAAATAATCCCTTGTTGGTGGGTGAGGCGGGTGTTGGCAAGACCGCAATTGCAGAGGGTCTGGCATGGCGCATTTCCCAGAACGATGTGCCTGAAATCCTCGCGGACTCCGTGGTGTATTCGCTCGATATGGGCGCATTATTGGCAGGCACCAAGTACCGCGGCGACTTTGAACAACGCCTGAAGGCAGTGCTCAAATCGCTGAAGGAAAAGCCCAATGCTGTGCTGTTCATCGATGAAATTCATACCCTGATTGGTGCCGGCGCAGCATCGGGTGGCACTTTGGACGCCTCCAACCTGCTCAAGCCCAGCCTGAGTTCCGGTCAACTCAAGTGCATCGGCGCGACCACCTTCACCGAATATCGCGGCATTTTCGAAAAAGACGCAGCGTTGTCCCGTCGTTTCCAGAAGGTCGATGTGGTCGAGCCGACCATTGACCAGACAGTGGAAATCCTCAAGGGCCTGAAATCCCGCTTTGAAGAGCACCACAACGTCAAGTACGCTGTGGCTGCGCTGCAAGCGGCCGCTGAGTTGAGTGCCAAGTACATCAATGACCGCCACCTGCCTGACAAGGCGATCGATGTGATTGATGAAGCTGGTGCTGCCCAACGTATCCTGGCACCGAGCAAACGCAAGAAGACCATCAGCAAGACTGAGGTAGAGGAAATTGTGGCGAAGATCGCCCGCATTCCCCCGGCCAATGTGTCGAATGATGACCGCAGCAAGCTCAAGACCTTGGAGCGTGACCTCAAGAGCGTGGTCTTTGGCCAGGACAAGGCTTTGGACGTATTGGCCTCGGCGGTCAAGATGGCGCGTTCCGGACTGGGCAAAGGAGACAAGCCGATTGGCTCATTCCTGTTCAGCGGCCCCACGGGCGTCGGCAAGACAGAAGCGGCCAAGCAGTTGGCCTACATCATGGGCATCGACCTGATTCGCTTTGACATGAGTGAATACATGGAGCGTCATGCTGTCAGTCGCTTGATCGGTGCGCCTCCTGGCTATGTGGGTTTTGATCAAGGCGGCTTGTTGACCGAAGCCATCACCAAGAAGCCGCACGCGGTGCTGTTGCTGGATGAAATCGAAAAGGCGCATCCGGACATCTTCAACGTGCTGTTGCAGGTCATGGACCATGGCTCGTTGACAGACAACAACGGCCGCAAGGCTGACTTCCGCAACGTGATCATCATCATGACTACGAATGCAGGGGCTGAGACCATGAACAAGGCCACCATCGGCTTTACCAACCCGCGCGAAGCTGGTGACGAAATGATGGACATCAAGCGCTTGTTCACGCCGGAGTTCCGTAACCGCTTGGACGCGATCGTCGGATTCAAGGCTTTGGACGAAGTCGTGATCTTGCGTGTTGTCGACAAGTTCTTGTTGCAACTGGAAACCCAGTTGGCCGAGAAGAAAGTGGAAGTGACTTTCACCGACAAGTTGCGCAAGCACCTTGGTAAGAAGGGCTTCGATCCACTGATGGGCGCCCGCCCCATGCAGCGTTTGATCCAGGACACGATCCGTCGTGCCTTGGCTGACGAGTTGCTCTTTGGGCGTTTGGTGGACGGTGGTCGCCTGACAGTGGATCTGGATGAGAAGGACGAAGTGGTACTCGATATTCAGCCCTTGCCCAAGAAAGAGGGCAAGTCCAAGCCTGAAGAGGCTACTGCCGGCTGATCGGTTAGAAAGCTGTAAGCCCGCTGCGCAAACGCTCAGCGGGCGACAAGGGCTCAGTTCTGCTGGAACTGGGCCCTTATGTTTTCTACACGGGTACGGTTGGCAGCAAAGTCTTTGCGACCGATACGACTTGCCGAGCGCACGTGAATCACGTTTTCTGCAGGGCTTAACCAGAACTCCACATCATCTGTGAACTTCAAGGTCGGTGTGGTGCTCTGAGCGTATAGGTAGTCCGCAGTTTCAGTTACCAATACTGTTTTTGGCATGCTGCGCAGAATCCTAGCGAGTTTTTTTAGTGCCGCTTGGCCATCACCACTGAACGTGAAAGGTGCAATGTCTGCATACCCACGTAAGGGGTGATCCGGGTAGAGCTTGGCCTGGCTGCTCACACTGTTTGGCGTATTCGAAGGGGGTTTCAATCTCCCGTCTTTCACGCCAAGGTCCTGCGGTACTTTCCCGGTGAGAAAGCCGAGCTGTCCGGCAAAAAAGATCAGGGTGGGCAGTACGATTGCAATAAAACCGATGAACCAGATGGCTTTCACGAGGACTCCTTTGATGCGGTGTTTCATGGCTTGATGGTATGTGAATGTGGATGGTTTATCGAGTGGGCGTGACCGGCTGGTGACAGTGGTCGTGTGCAGAGGTTCTTCAAGGTGTTGTTCGATGTTGATATTGAGAAAAATACGTCTATCCTGGGCATTGCTCCCGGTCGTACTGTTAGCAGGGTGCGCATCAGTGCCTTCCGTAGACAAGGGCACCGCCGTGGTCGGCCCGGATATGACTGCGCCGGCGGGTACGGTTCCCAAGCCACCACCCAAGATCGGTCTGGCGTTGGGTGGAGGGGCCGCGCGCGGCTTTGCCCATGTAGGCGTCATTCAGGTGTTGGAAGAGAACGGCATCAAGCCCACGCTGGTTACCGGCACCTCGGCGGGTAGTCTGGTCGCTGCCATTTACGCCAGTGGCAAAAATGGGACTCAGCTTCAGCGCGTGGCAGAAACCATGGAGGAGGCAGCCATTGCAGATTGGACACTGCCCATCTTCAGCCGTGGCATGCTGCGTGGTGATGCCTTGGCCAAGTATGTCAATGGCCAAGTGAGCGGTAAGCTGATTGAAGAGTTACCCATGCCCTTGGGTATCGTTGCCACTGACCTCAACAATGGCAACGATGTGCTGTTCCAGCGGGGCGATACCGGCACGGCCGTCCGGGCGTCCAGCTCTGTGCCTGCAGTGTTTCAGCCCGTCAAGATCAACGGGCGTGAATATGTGGACGGAGGATTGGTGTCTCCCGTGCCCGTAGCTGCAGCCCGGCGCATGGGGGCGGATTTTGTGATTGCGGTGGATATTTCCAGTCCGCCAGAAGGCAGCCTGACAGGCGGAACCCTCGACATCCTGCTTCAGACCTTTTCCATCATGGGCAAGAGCATCAACCGGTTTGAGCTGAGGGAAGCTGATGTGGTGGTGCGCCCGGCACTGCAGGGCATCAGTAGTTCAGACTTCGGTGCACGCAAACGTTCTATCGAAGCCGGCCGCCAGGCCATGCTCAAATTGATTCCCGAGCTTAAGGCTGCATTGGCAGCCCGCGGCAAATAAAAAAAAGGCCCCGTTTTACAACGAGGCCTTGAAGGGATCCCTGAACCTGAAGGTTTCGAAAGGACCCGAGGAGACAACCGGTAGAAACAAGGGAGTTTCTGATGACTGGATTATCTCAGGGTTTTCCCTTGGTAGCTAGTGGTTGGGACAAAAAAACCTAAATTGTTTTAGTGCCCCGTACCCAAATTAGCGCTTTTTCGCAGTAGCAGCCTTGGTAGCGTTGGTCGCGGTAGCGGCCACAGCATTGAAGTTAGCTTCGGCAACTTCAGTCGCTTGCTTAACTGCTTTTTGCACAGATTCCAAAGCATTGTTGGCAGCAGCCACAGAGCTCTTCATGATGGCGACCACAGATTCAGAACCTGCAGGGGCGTTTTTGGCAGCGCTGTCGACCAGGCCGGCAAACTTTTTCTGAGCGTCAGCAGCTTGTGCTTCAGCATTCTTGGAGAATTCAGCGCCAGTGGAAGTAGCGATGTCATAGAGGTGACGGCTGTAAGCAGCAGTCTTCTCAGCCAGAGGCTGCAGCAGGCCGGATTGCAGGGCCAAGAGCTCTTGGGCGTCTTTCACGCTCAACATGGTTTGTGTGTGGGTAGCGGCTTCTGCCAGAGCTGCTTTGGAAGCAGTCAGGTTCAATTCCACAATCTTTTCCACGCCTTCGAAAGCTTTGTTGGTCAAGCCAAACAGGGTTTCGATGTTGGCTTTGTGGGAAGCGATAACTTGTTCAACGGTCAGCATAGAGATCTCCAAGAGTTAAGGTAAAAAATCACCATCTGCGCCGTAAGCATCTGTCCCAGTGGACTTTATGTTGCAGTGCAGCATGGTTCGAATTATAGAGAGCCCGTGTGTCAATGCAAGCACTTTTTGTTGCACTGCAACAAATTAGTGCAAATTTCCTAATTCGGGCCGGGCGAGGCGATTTTTCACGGGCGCGTCATGAATGTTGGAGTGCATTTTTTGGATATATCCATCTCGCCCGCCCCAATATCAGGGCCTGCGCCTGACGGTGCCGGTATCGCTGGCAAAATGGTTCACATGCAGCTGAACGCGCCCCTGAAGCCCCACGCCGAGCCGCGAAGTGCCTACCGGGTACTGCGCACCATTCCCACCCGTTGGAGTGACAACGACGTCTACGGCCACGTCAACAACGTGGTGTACTACAGCTGGTTTGATACTGCGGTGAATGCCTACCTGATGGAACAGGGCGTGCTCGACATCCATGCGGGCCACACCATTGGACTGGTGGTGGAAACCCAGTGCAACTACTTTGCTTCTGTGTCCTTCCCCGAGGTGGTGCAGGCCGGCATTCGGGTTGCCAAACTCGGTACCTCCAGCGTGCGCTACGAGATCGGCATTTTTGGTGAGGGTGAGTCCACCGCTGCCAAAGGCCACTTCATCCATGTCTATGTGGACAGGCTCACCCGCAAGCCGGTCCCGCTTCCTGATGCTTTGAGACAACTACTGGAGACCTTGCAATGACTGCAGCTATCGTCGATGACGCCATCCGCTCCCGCATGTCCGCCCGGGCCTTTCTGCCCAAGGCTGTTGCCCGGGGAGATATTGAAGCCATTCTGGACGTAGCCAGCCGCGCGCCTTCCGGTACCAACTGCCAACCCTGGAAGGTTTATGTGCTGCAAGGTGCGAGCCGCGATGCGCTGGTAGATAAAACCTGCGCCGCGCACGATGCCATCCGCGCCAACCCGGAGCTGGCTGCGCAATACCAGGAGGAATACGATTACTACCCTGCCCAGTGGCTCAGTCCCTATATAGACCGCCGTCGCGAGAACGGTTGGGGGCTCTATGGCTTATTGGGAATCGGCAAGGCCGACAAAGACAAAATGTACGCCCAGCACCAGCGCAACTTCCGCTTCTTCGATGCGCCGGTGGGCCTGATGTTCACCGTCGACAAGGTCATGGGGCGCGGCTCGTTGGTGGACTACGGAGCGTTTCTGCAAAACATCATGGTGGCAGCGCGAGGGCGCGGCCTTCACACCTGCCCGCAGGCGGCGTGGAACGGCTTCTCCAGCATCATCCTTCCGCACATCGGCGCGGGCGAGGGCGAAATGCTGGTCTGCGGCATGTCGCTCGGTTATGCCGACCCGGATGCGCCGGTCAACACCTTCCACACTCCCCGCGTTCCGGTAGCCGACTTCACCCGCTGGGTGGAATGACGGAGATGTGAATGAAAATGGCTGCTGGCGCACATTCTGTATGCGCGAGCAGCTCCTGAATTGATAGCAATTTTCCTCGCGGCTACGCATGGCCGCTTGAACGCCTCATGATCATCACCAGTCTGCTGGACACCGACCTCTACAAATTCACCATGATGCAAGTGGTGCTGCATCAGTTTCCGGGGGCGCAGGTGGAGTACCGCTTCAAGTGCCGCAACCCGGGCATGGATCTGGCAGCCCATGCGGCAGAAATCCGCGAGGAAATCCGTTCCCTGTGCAGCCTTCAGTTCCAGGAGAGCGAGCTGGCCTATCTGCGGTCCATGCGCTTTATCAAAAGCGACTTCGTGGACTTTCTGGGGCTGTTCCGCCTGAACGAAAAGTACATCACCGTCACCCCCCTGGCCCATGGTGAGTTGGACATCAGCATCGTCGGTCCGTGGCTGCACACCATCTTGTTTGAAATTCCGGTGTTGGCCATCGTGAACGAGGTGTACTTCCGCAACACCCAGCGCGTGCCGGATTTTGTGGAAGGGCGCAAGCGCCTGGAAACCAAGATCGAGCAGTTGCGTGCAGACGGGCTGGAAGACCTGAAGATCGCCGATTACGGCACCCGCCGCCGCTTCTCCCGCGCCTGGCACGACGAAGTGCTGCGCGTGCTCAGCGCCAAGCTGGGCACCCTGCAAAGCCCCGGCAATGCGGTGGGACGCCCTGGTCAGTTGGCCGGTACCAGCAATGTATTGCTCGCCATGAAGCTGGGGCTCACGCCTTTGGGCACCATGGCCCACGAATACCTGCAAGCCTCTCAGGCTTTGGGCCCGCGCTTGCGGGACAGCCAGATATTCGCCTTTGAGTCCTGGGCCCGGGAGTACCGCGGCGACCTGGGCATTGCGCTCAGCGATGTGTACGGCATGAATGCCTTTCTGCGCGACTTTGACATGTTTTTCTGCAAGCTCTTCGACGGCGCGCGCCACGACAGCGGCGACCCGTTCACCTGGGGCGAGCGCATGATCGACCACTACTTGCGCAACCGGGTCAACCCGCGCACCAAAACCTTGATCTTCAGCGATGGCTTGACCATTCCTCGCACCATCGAGCTCTACCAGCAGTTCCGCGGGCGCTGCCAGCTAGCCTTCGGCATCGGCACTAATCTGACCAATGATCTCGGCTACACGCCGCTGCAAATCGTCATCAAGATGGTGCGTTGCAACGGCCAGCCGGTGGCCAAGCTCTCCGACACACCGTCCAAGAACATGTGCGATGACGAGAAATACCTGGCCTACTTGCGCCAGGTGTTTGAAATCCCGAGCCCGGTGGAAGTCTCCGCCGTGCCCGCCACCCAACCCCCTGTTTCAGCATGACATCATCAAGTTCCAAGCCCCGCATCCTGGTCAGCCGGGCCATCTTCCCGGAAGTGCTCGCCCAGTTGGAAGCGGTGTTCGAGGTAGAACACAACCAGGCGGACGCTGTCTGGTCTGCTCAGGACTTGACCACCCGCCTGCAAGGTAAAGACGGGGTGCTCACCACCGGTGGCGAGCGCATCAGCGCCGAGCTGCTGCAGGCCTGCCCGCAGCTCAAAATTTGCGCCAACATGGCCGTGGGCTTTAACAACTTCGATGTGCCGGCCATGACGGCCAGCGGTGTGCTGGGCACCAATGCCCCGGATGTGCTCACGGAGACCACCGCCGACTTCGGCTTCGCGCTGATGATGGCCACCGCCCGCCGCATGGCCGAGAGCGAGCACTTTTTGCGCGCCGGTTTGTGGAAGCGCTGGAGCTACGACATGTTTTGCGGCAGCGACATCCATGGCGCCACTCTCGGCATTCTGGGCATGGGGCGCATCGGCCAGGGCATTGCGCGGCGCGGTTTCCACGGCTTCGGCATGAAGGTGATGTATCACAACCGCAGCCGGTTGGATGCGGGGCTGGAAGCGGCTTGTGGCGCGCAGTATGTAGACAAAGCGACGCTGCTTGCACAAGCCGACCATCTGGTGCTGGTGTTGCCGTACTCGGCCGAATCGCACCACAGCATCGGTGCGGCGGAGTTGGCGCAGATGAAGCCCACTGCCACCCTGACCAACATTGCGCGCGGCGGCATTGTGGACGATGCGGCGCTGGCCCACGCCCTGCGCAGCGGGCAGATTGCCGCGGCCGGGCTGGACGTGTTTGAAGGCGAACCCCAAGTGCACCCGGAGTTGCTGACAGTGCCCAACGTGGTGCTGACCCCGCATATTGCCAGCGCGACCCTGGCCACGCGCCGAGCCATGGCCCAGCTGGCCGCTGACAACTTGCTGCGCTTTTTTGCGACCGGCGAGGTGCTCACCCCGGTGAACACACTAGGCGCCGTGCGGCGTTGAAGCTTGGGCGGAGGGCAGGTTCACGCAAGTGCGCATCATGCCTTGTGTGTGGTTTTGCTATTTAATTGATAGCTGCTCACGCATATTCAATGAGTGCTAGCGGCCAAAATGATGCATAACTAGAAGGAATCTATGACGGAATGGATGGTGGTGGCGGGAGTGGTTTTGGGCCTCTTGCAACTTGTGTTGCTGGTGCTGCTGTTGCGTAGCCGCGCTGGCAACGACCCGCAGGCTCGTGCCCAAGAAGCAGCCCAACTGGAGGCCCAGCGCCAGGAGCTATTGGCTCGCCTGCAAAGCAGCAGCGAGCGCGTGGAGCGCGAGCTGCGCCGCGAGGTGCAAGAGAGCGCGCGCAGTGGTCGTCAGGAGCTGGCACAAAACCTTGCCACTTTCCAGCAAAGTCTGGTGCAGCAAACCGCCGAAGCCACCCGCACCCAGAACACCCAGATCGACGCCTTCGGCCAGCAACTCGCGCTCTTGCAGAAGACCCTGTCCGACACCCTGGCCAACCAGCTCAGTGCCCTGAGCGAATCGAATGCCCGCCGCATGGCCGAGGTGCGCCAGACCCTCGAGGCCCAATTGGCCCAGCTGCAGACCACCAATTCCGCCAAGCTCGACGAGATGCGCGCCACGGTGGACGAGAAGTTGCAGACCACCTTGCAAGCCCGTTTGGGCGAGAGCTTCAAGCAAGTGGCCGAGCGGCTGGAGCAGGTGCACAAAGGGCTGGGCGAAATGCAGTCGCTAGCCCAAGGCGTGGGCGACTTGAAACATCTGCTCACCAACGTCAAAACCCGTGGCATGTTCGGTGAGGCCCAATTGGCATCGCTCTTGGAGCAGGTGTTTGTGCCTGACCAGTACGCCACGCAGGTCGCCACCCGTCCCGGCAGCAAGAATGTGGTCGATTTCGCCATCAAGCTGCCCGGCAAATCGGACAATGGTGAGCCCTTGTGGCTGCCGATTGACGCCAAGTTCCCCAACGAAGACTACGAGCGGCTGCTCGACGCGCAGGGCAGGGCGGATGCCGCCGCTGCCGAGGCCGCCGGCAAGGCGCTGGAAATGCGTATCAGGCTGGAGGCCAAGTCGATTTCCGAGAAGTATGTGGAGCCCCCGCACACCACCGACTTCGCCATCCTTTTCCTGCCGACCGAAGGCCTGTACGCTGAAGTGCTGCGCCGCCCCGGCCTGATGGAAGCTTTGCAGCGCGAGCACCGCATTACCCTGGCCGGGCCCACCACCTTGTTGGCCATGCTCAGCTCGCTACAAATGGGCTTTCGAACGCTGGCCTTGGAAAAGCGCTCCAGCGAGGTGTGGCATGTGCTAGGTGCTGTCAAAACCGAGTTCAGCAAGTTCGGCGATGTGCTGGCCAAGGTCAAGTCGCAAACCGAGACCGTGCTCAAAACCCTGGACAGCGCCGAAGTGCGCAGCCGCGCCATGGGGCGGGCACTCAAAAAGGTGGAGGCCCTGCCGGACACCCAGGCGCAAGCTTTGTTGCCCATAGATCGTGATCCTGATCTGGACCGGGAAGCCGACGGCGCCGGACTATGAGCGGCCTGCACGCCCCTGCACATTCAGCAGTTAGCGCCCCCCCCAAAAGCCCTTGGGCTTTGCTGCGCCTGATCAGCGGTCATGTGTGCCTGCATGCCAGCATGGCGGGCATGCGACTGGCTGCGCCGCTGTGGGCCTTGCAGCAGGGCTACGGACCGTTGGCGGTGGGTTTTTTACTGGCCTTGTTTTCTTTGTCGCAGGTGTTTCTGGCGTTGCCGGCCGGGCGCTTTGCGGACCGGCATGGCTTGCGCAAGCCGGTGTCCTGGGCGGTGGTGGCGTCGATTACCGGGGCCACTGCGGCTGCCCTGTATCCGCAATTCGCCGTGCTGTGTTTTGCGGCGCTGATGATGGGTGGCGCTACCGGTTCTGCCGCCATTGCCTTGCAGCGCCACGTGGGGCGGGCGGCCGCGGACGCCACCGATTTGCGCCGCGTGTTCAGCTGGCTGTCCATCGGGCCTGCGATCTCCAACTTCCTGGGCCCGGTGTGCGCAGGCTTGTTGATTGACCATGCCGGTGTGTGGCTGGGCGGCAAGGTGGCCGACCACAACGGCTTTATGGCTGCGTTTGCGCTGACGGCGCTGCTGCCATCGTTGGCTTGGTGGTGTGTGCGGACCACGCGGGAGCTGGAACCCGTGGTGCATGCGGGTGGCGTACCACCCAGTGCCTGGCCCCTGTTCAAAGAGCCGATGATGCGCCGCCTGTTGCTGGTGAACTGGTTGCTCTCCAGCTGCTGGGACGTGCACACCTTTGTGGTGCCGGTACTGGGCCATGAGCGCGGCTATAGCGCCTCGGTCATCGGCACCATCCTCGGTGCTTTTGCGGTGGCAGCAGCGGTAGTGCGGGTGTTTCTGCCGCTGCTGGCGTCGCGCCTGCGCGAATGGGCGGTGGTCACCACGGCCATGGTGGTGACGGCGCTGCTATTTGCGGTCTATCCCTTGATGCCCAGCGCCTGGGCCATGGGCGTGTGCTCAGTGTTGCTGGGGCTGACGCTGGGTACGGTGCAACCCATGATCATGAGCACCCTGCACCAGATCACGCCGCATGCCATGCACGGCCAGGCGATTGCGCTGCGTCTGATGACCATCAACCTCTCCAGCGTGCTCATGCCCATGCTCTTTGGCACGGCGGGTGTGGTGGTGGGGGTGTCGGTGGTGTTCTGGACCGTGGGTGCCCTGGTGGGGCTGGGTTCACACGCAGCCTGGGGCCTGCGTGCAGGGCCTCAGACGGGAAGTCCGTAAAAGTTGCGGATGGTGTCCCAGGCGTCCTGCGGGTCGTCGGTGTAGTGCAGCAGGTTCAGGTCTTCGGGCGAAATTGCGCCTTCCTCCACCAGCACATCAATGTTGATCAGGCGTTTCCAGTAGTCCGTACCGAACAGGATGATGGGCACCGGCTTGGCCTTTTTGGTCTGTACCAGCGTGATCACTTCAAACAGCTCGTCCAGGGTGCCGAAGCCGCCAGGAAACGCCACCAGCGCTTTGGCACGCATCATGAAATGCATCTTGCGGGTGGCGAAGTAGTGGAACTTGAAGCTCAAGGACGGTGTCACGTAAGGGTTGGCCCGTTGCTCATGCGGCAGGGTGATGTTCAGGCCGGGGGTGAGTGCACCCATCTCGTGGGCGCCTCGGTTGGCCGCTTCCATGATGCCGGGGCCGCCACCGGTGCAGATGAACAGGCGCTCCTCGCGGGGTTTGCGGGCGCTGTGGCCCGCAACCAGGCGGGCAAACAGGCGGGCATTGTCGTAGTGCTTGGCGTTGCGCAGATGGCGCTTGGACAGGGCAATTTGCTGTGCATCGCCAGAGGCCTCGGCAGCTTGTGCAAAGGCTTCCGCATCTTCGGGTGAAGGGAAGCGTGCGCTTCCAAAGACCACCACGGTGTTGTCCACGCCCTGAGCGGCCTGGTCCAGGTCGGGCTTGAGCATCTCCAGCTGGATGCGGATGCCACGCGTTTCGCGGCGGAGCAGGAACTCAGGGTCTGCAAAGGCCAGGCGGTAGGCGTCCTGGTCCAGGGCGCCGCCCTGGTCAGAATGGTTTTGCAGGTCCGCCCAGGCGTTGGCGATACGGCTTTCGTTGAGGTTTTGCGTGTTTTCCATGGCTTCATTGTGCGGCAGTTTCGTGGCACTCTGAAGGCAAGAGACGTGCCGTTTTTTGCAGCTTGTTTGCGGCCATAAAAAAAGCTCCCGAGGGAGCTTTTTCTGGAGCGCCCCTAAGGGCCAGTGCAGTGCGTGGATTAGACGCGCTTGCGATATTCGCCGGTACGGGTGTCGATTTCAACGCGGTCGCCTTGGGCTACGAAGATTGGCACGCCGATTTCGAAGCCGGTGGCGATTTTGGCAGGCTTGAGCACCTTGCCGGAGGTATCGCCCTTCACAGCAGGCTCAGTCCAGGTGATTTCACGTTCCACGCTGGTGGGAAGTTCTACGGAGATGGCTTTGCCTTCGTAGAACACCACTTCGGCGGTCATGCCGTCTTCCAGGTAGTTCAGGGAGTCGCCCATGTTTTCGGCTTCGACTTCGTACTGGTTGTAGTCGGCATCCATCCAGACATACAGGGGATCAGCGAAGTAGGAGTAAGTGCAATCCTTCTTGTCCAGAATGATCTGGTCCATCTTGTCGTCGGCCTTGAACACCACTTCGGTACCGAAGTTGGCGATCAGGCTCTTGAGCTTCATGCGCACGGTGGCAGAGTTGCGGCCGCCGCGGCTGTATTCGGTTTTCAGGACGACCATGGGGTCTTTGCCGTGCATGATCACATTGCCGGCGCGGATTTCTTGTGCGATTTTCATAGGGTTGCGAGGACGTTTGTCGCGTACAGCGACTGTAGGCCGCAGTCTGCGGCGGGGCATGATTTGCACCCCTTAAACCTACGCAGTTCAGGCGGCAAATTCAGCAAAGCCTCGTATTTTATCGCCTTTTCTCCACAAATCTGAGCAGCCCGCTCACCAGATCCGGCTGCTGGCGCAGCCGGTTGCGCCAGCCTTGAACTTGTTGACGCCATGCATCCAGTGGCAAGCGGCCCCAGTCCGGTGCGGTTTGCAGGCCTGGGGCGTTGTGAATCGGTGGCAGTCCATTCCATGCCGCATGGAGCTGACGAACGGTGGCGTCTGCACCCATGCAGTCCAGAAAGGCGGCGAGTTTCTCGGCGTGTGCGCCATCGTCCTGGGGGTAGATGTGCCAGACAAACGGTTGGCCGGCCCAGAGGGCGCGTACCAGTGAGTCTTCTCCGCGCACGAAGTTGAGGTCGCAGCACTGCAGCAGGGCGTCGAACTCGGGGTGGCTCAAGGCTTCGAGGTAGTGAAGGCGCAAAGGGCTGTTGTGAAGACTCAGCCCAGCCAAGGCTTCTGCATTGGGCAACACCTCAGTTACCGCGCGCCTTGCCCGCCCCGGTGTCACCAGCAGCAAGGTCGGTGTGTCGGCGCGCATCCAGTCTGCCAAGGCCTGCGCAAGGGCGGCCGGTTCATAGCAAAAGAGGCTGATCAGGCGCTCCCCTGTCCAGGCTACGCCTTGGTCGGCCAGCCGGGCGCCGCGCCAGGAGTCATCCAGCCCGTGTTGCCATTCTTCCAAGGCCGGCTCGCGCAAAAGGCCTCCAGTGCCTGCAGTGAAGCCGGGGTAATAAAAGTGCTTGGTCCAACCTTTGGCAGGGCCCTGCATGACCGGGGAGGGCAGGGCGTGGCAGCGTTTCACATAGTCTTCGGCTGACAGGTATTCCAGATTGATCCAGACTGGTGGTCTAGTGTCATTTAGGGCGTTAGCGCTGATGGAATGTGCGCGAGCAGCTATAAATTCAGGAGCAATATGGCATCCGAAACCTTCAATCCACACATCGGCCGGCGGGAGATCACGCAGCTTGGCAGCGTCCGCGGCTTCTTCCCATGCCCGCACACTGATGCCGGGCCATTGGCCTTGGCGCGCTCCGGGGGCCATCCAGTCCAGCGCGCTGCTGTCATCCACCCAGAGGCGCACGGTGTGGCCGCGTTGTGCAAGGTCAGCGCACAAGCGCCAGCACACGCCGATATCGCCATAGTTGTCGATGACTTGGCAGAACACATCCCATAGCCATACAGGGGCTGGGGTGTGTGGCTTGGGGAGCGGGCTGGCGGGCTTGGAGGACATGTCGCCGATTGTGCACAAGGGCGCTGCGTGGGCCGACAATAGCGCCCATGAGTGATACCCATCCTGAAGAGTTGCTGCGCGAAGTGGCAGCGCTCCCGTCCCTGCCCGGCGTGTACCGCTATTTCGATGCCGACGGGCAGGTGCTTTATGTCGGCAAGGCCATCAGCCTGAAAAAACGGGTCAGCAGCTATTTCCAGAAAAACCATGGCGGCACACGCATCGGGCACATGGTCAGCAAGATCGTGCGCATGGAGACCACCGTGGTGCGCTCTGAGGCGGAAGCGCTGCTGCTGGAAAACAACCTCATCAAGACGCTGAACCCCAAGTACAACATCCTGTTTCGGGACGACAAGAGTTACCCGTATTTGAAGATGACCGGTACTCCGCCGGTACCCAAGAACATGGCTCCCGCTGCTGCTGCTGTTACGGCGCGCGCGCCACAGCCGGCGGAGTTCGCCCGCGTGTCCTACTACCGTGGCGCGGTGGAAAAAAAGCACCGCTACTTCGGCCCTTACCCCAGCGCGTGGGCGGTGAAGGAGGCCATCCTGCTGATGCAGAAGGTGTTCCGCCTGCGCACTTGTGAAGATTCGATTTTTGCCAATCGCACCCGGCCCTGTTTGCTGTACCAGATCAAACGCTGCTCCGGACCGTGTGTCGGCCACATCCAGCCTCTGGACTACGCGCAGGATGTAGCGAATGCAGAGCGCTTTCTGCGGGGAGAAGCCCAGGATGTGATGCGCGGGCTGGAGTCCCGCATGATGGCGCACGCGGAGAAGCTGGAGTTTGAGAAGGCAGCTGAGTTGCGCAACCAGGTAGCTGCTTTATCGAATGTGTTGCACCAGCAGTCGGTGGACAACGTGTCGGACCGGGATGTGGACATCCTGGCCGTGAAGGTGCAAGGCGGCAAGGCCTGTGTAAACCTCGCCATGGTGCGTGGGGGCCGCCATCTGGGCGACCGGCCTTACTTTCCGGTGCATGTGGAAGACGCCTCAGCCATGGAATCTGCCGAAGAAGGCTTGGCCACTGCATCGGTAGAAGTTCAGGTGCTCGAAGCCTTTATTGCCCAGCACTACATCCAGGTGCCCATGCCCTCGGTGTTGGTGGTGAGCGAGCCCGTGAGCAAGGGCCTGATGCAGGCGCTGGCAGAGCAAACTGGTGTGAAGGCCTCAGCGATTCATCAGCCCCGCGAGCAGCGGCGCGCGTGGTTGGACATGGCTCAAACCAACGCCGGCTTGCAGCTGGCACGCTTGTTGGCCGAAGAGGGTTCGCAGCAGGCGCGTACCCGCGCGCTTGCAGATGCCCTCGACCTTGCGCTCGAAAACCTCGACGAATTGCGTATCGAGTGCTTTGACATCTCCCACACTGCAGGCGAGGCTACGCAGGCCTCTTGCGTGGTCTTTCAGCAGCACAAGATGCAAAACGCTGAGTACCGGCGTTTCAACATCGACGGCATCACCGGCGGGGACGACTACGCCGCCATGCGGCAAGTGCTCACGCGGCGTTACAGCAAGATTGCCGAGGCGATCCGGGAGGCCAAGCACAGCGGCACCCCGCCCAGCAATAGTGCGCGCCTACCTGACTTGGTGTTGGTGGATGGCGGCAAAGGGCAGGTGTCCATGGCCAAAGAGGTTTTTGAGAGCTTGGGGCTGGACCTGTCGCTGATTGTGGGTGTTGAAAAAGGCGAGGGCCGCAAGGTCGGGCTGGAGGAGCTGGTGTTTGCCGATGGGCGCGATAAGGTCTATCTGGGTGCCGATTCAGCGGCCCTGATGTTGGTGGCGCAAATCCGCGATGAGGCCCACCGCTTCGCGATTACCGGAATGCGCGCTGCGCGGGCCAAGGTACGCACCGGCGGCAGCAAGCTGGAGGAAATTCCCGGGATTGGCCCCAAACGGCGCGCCAGGCTGTTGCAGCGCTTTGGTGGCGTGCGCGGGGTGGAGCAGGCCAGCGCACAGGACATCGCATCGGTCGAAGGCATATCGCGTGAACTTGCAGAGGAAATCTACCGGGCGTTGCACTAAGGCGTGCCACAATCCAGCCATGTTTACCACCATCCCCACCATCATGACCTGGACGCGAATTTTCGCGATCCCCCTCATCGTGGGCGTGTTCTATCTGCCCGATAGCATGGCCAGCATCCACGAACGTAATCTGGTCGCCACCGTCATGTTTGTGGTGTTTGCGCTGACAGATTGGTTGGATGGCTACCTGGCTCGCAAGCTCAACCAGACTTCGTCTTTCGGAGCATTCCTCGACCCGGTGGCAGACAAGTTTTTGGTGTGCGCGTGTGTGCTGGTACTGGTGCACTTGCAGCGAGCCGACGTATTTGTGGCCTTGATAATCATCGGCCGTGAAATTGCCATCTCCGCCTTGCGGGAGTGGATGGCGCAGATCGGTGCCAGCAAGAGTGTGGCAGTGCACATGATCGGCAAACTCAAGACCGTGGTGCAGATGGTGGCGATTCCGTTCCTGTTGTTTGACGGTATGTTGTTCGGGCTTATCGACACTCACGTATGGGGTGTCTGGTTGATCTGGATAGCTGCAGTGCTCACCGTGTGGTCCATGGTGTACTACCTGCAAAAGGCCCTTCCGGAAATTCGTGCCCGCGCCCAATAAAGTTGGCTGGTTTGCCATTCTGTCAACCTGTTTCGGCATGACAATCGCTCACAAATAAAAAACTTTGAAGAGTGCAGGAAGGTCGCAGATTTACGTCTAGAATTCGCCTCCGCGCTGCTTTAAAAGCCGCGGCAATATTGTGTGAGTTCCGTTGAAAATTTGTGCGTCGCGCAAATCATCCGGTACTTGATACATCAGAAATTTGAAGAGACATCGTCTAACTCCGCTTCCGACTAAGGGGTCCTTGTGAATAAAACAGAATTGATCGAGCACATTGCTAAGCACGCTGACATTTCCAAAGCAGCTGCTACACGCGCTTTGGAATCCACCATCGGCGCAGTGAAGACCACCTTGAAAAAGGGCGGCACAGTGTCCCTCGTGGGTTTTGGTACATTTGCGGTTGGTAAGCGCGCTGCTCGCACAGGTCGCAATCCACGCACCGGCGCTGCGATTAAAATCAAGGCTGCCAAGGTTCCAAAGTTCCGTCCAGGCAAAGCATTGAAAGATGCCCTGAACTGAAATCCGGTTTTCGGGGGGGTGATTAGCTCAGTTGGTAGAGCGGCGCCCTTACAAGGCGTAGGTCGGCGGTTCGAGCCCGTCATCACCCACCACCCCCACCCAGCAAAGGCGAACAAATTGTTCGCCTTTTTTGTTGTTCACATGGAGAGTTAGCGCATGTTTGATTTTGTTCGCAAGCACACGAAGGTCTTGATGTTCCTCATGTTCTTGCTGATCATCCCCGCCTTCGTTCTGGTCGGTGTGGACGGCTACAAGAGCATGGCCGGTGGTGGGGCAACAGTCGCAACCGTTGGTAACGCCAAGATCACTCAAGAAGAGTGGGACTTTGCCCACAAAAATGAGGTGGATCGCCTGCGTGCCTCCGTGCCGAATCTGGACCCCAAATTGTTGGATTCTGCCGAAGCCCGCTACACCACGCTGGAACGCTTGGTTCGTGAAAAGGTCATGGCCGAAGCGGTGCAAACCGCCCACATGACTACCAGCAACGCCCGATTGGCCCGTGAGCTGCAGCAAAACCCTACCATCGCCAGCTTGCGCAAACCCGACGGCACGCTGGACATGGAGCGTTATCGTCAATTGGCTGCGAGCCAAGGACTGACCCCAGAAGGTTTTGAGGCCCGTGTACGGCGTGATCTGTCCTTGATGCAGGTGGAGTCCGCCGTAACGGGTACCGCGTTTTCTCCCAAGGCACTATCGGACTTGGCTCTGAACGCATTTTTTGAACGCCGTGAAGTACAGGTTTTGCGTTTCAGCCCTGCGGATTACGCCAGCAAAATCAATCCATCAGATGCCGATATCGATGCTTACTTCCAAGCGAATTCGGCCCTGTTCCAGTCCACTGAAACCGCCAACGTGGAGTACGTGGTGCTGGACTTGGAAGCCGTCAAAAAGACAGTGTCCGTGAATGAAGCCGACCTCAAGTCCTACTTTGAGCAAAATGCCAGTCGCTTGAGTGCGAAAGAAGAGCGTCGCGCCAGCCACATCCTGATCAATGCTCCCAAGGACATGCCGGCCGCTGACCGCGCCAAGGCCAAAGAGCGTGCGACGGCTTTGCTGGCCCAAGTGCGCAAGGCGCCGGATTCATTTGCCGAGGTGGCCAAAAAGAACTCTCAAGACGTAGGCTCAGCGCCTCGCGGTGGAGACCTCGATTTCTTCGGTCGTGGGGCGATGGTGAAGCCCTTCGAAGATGCTGCGTTCTCCATGAAGAAGGGCGAAATCAGCGACTTGGTGGAGTCCGATTTCGGCTTCCACATCATCAAGCTGGCAGATGTGAAGGGTGCAAAGCAGCCCACATTCGAAGAGGCCCGTGTCAGCCTAGAGCCCGAATTGCGCGCTCAATCGGCGCAGCGAAAGTTTGCTGAAGTGGCAGAGGCCTTCACCAATGGTGTGTACGAGCAATCTGACAGCCTGAAGCCTGTTGCCGAGCGTTTAAAGCTGGAAGTCAAAACAGCCACCAATGTGCAGCGCCAGCCCCTGCCCGGCGCAGCCGGCCCCTTGGCGAATCCCAAGTTGTTGGAAGCCATTTTTAGTACCGATTCTCTGGAGAAGAAGCGCAATACCGAAGCTCTGGAGCTGGGCGCTAATCAACTGGTTTCTGCCCGTGTGGTGGCATATAGCCCGGCGCGTCCCTTGGCGCTCAATGAGGTGAAGGCCCAGGTCCGTGAACGTTTGGTGGCAAGCCGCGCTCTTGAGCAGGCCAAAAAAGAAGGCACCGAGAAGCTGGCCGCTTTGCAAGCCAATCCTAATGCCGTGGCCATGCCCGCCGCTGTCACGGTGTCCCGCGACGCCGCGCAAGGACTGGCAGGTGCTGTGGTGGATGCTGCATTGAAGGTCAATCCGGCCAAGCTACCCGGCTTTACCGGTGCCGATGTGGGCGGCCAAGGCTATGTGGTGGTGCGTGTCAATAAGGTATTGCCACGCAATGCAGTGGAAGAAGCCAAAGGCAAGCAAGAGCAAGCGCAGTATGCGCAATGGGTTGCTGCGTCCGAGAGCAGCGCCTACTATGAAAGCTTGAAGCAGCGCTTCAAGGTGCAAATCAAGGTTCCGGCCCCCGGTGCTGCCAAAACAGCCCAGAATTGATCTGGAGCCTGAAAATCAGGTTATAATTTTTGTCTACGGTGGCTGTAGCTCAGTTGGTAGAGTCCAGGATTGTGATTCCTGTTGTCGTGGGTTCGAGCCCCATCAGCCACCCCATTTTCTAAAAGTCTTTGTAAATCAAGGACTTAGGTAAGTAGAGAGTTGATCGGTGTAGCACTTGGTCTAGCACCCGGTGTAGCACTCCAAAGTGTTCGCAAGCTCCAATATGGAACTTGCACAATGCGCAACACTTACCAGAATCGGCACGGAACCTTCTACATTCGCTTGAAGGTTCCCAAGGTTCTTCTCCCCCATGTCAGTCGTCCAGCAGTGATCCAGAGTCTCAGGACCAAGGAACACCGTCAGGCATACTTGCGTTCATTAAAGATCAGCATGGCCTTTGAACAATGGGCGATTGATATGAAAAAGAATCTTGGCATTGGTGACGACTTTCGAGAGCTCGTAGTAAGTCTGCCCAACGGGGTAAAAATTGACTTTGACTTGCAAAAGCAGCTTGAAAAAGAAGCCTATGAATCCCTCATAGAGCAGTTTGACACTCCAAACCTCTCAGAACAGCCCCAGCAGACTTGGACGCCTACGCCCCTACCTTCGGTACCAGATTGGGCCAAAAGAACCCGCCTGATTGATATTTTTGACTCCTACAAAGCTGCGAAGGCTAAAACTTTCGCGCCAGCTACACAGGACGGTTACTTTCCACGTGTTAAAAAATTCATTGATTTTTACGATGCAAAAGGGGTGATCTACCTGGACGAGATCAGGAAGCCCCATGCCAGTGATTACCGGGAAGAAGTGATCAGGTTGCAGGAAAGTCCCTTGACTGTGGACAACTACACCAAGACTTTAAAAGGCTTCTTTGATTTTGCTATTGGGGCAGGGAAGTACACGTTTGAAAATCCGTTTGCAAACATGCACCTTGTGAAAAAATCAGAGCGTGATAAACACACAGACTCATGGATTCCCTATACGGAAAATGAAATTAAAAGGCTGTTTGTAGAAAACTTTGATGCCTATTGCAAAAGGTTCAAAAAGCCTGATCAATTCTTCGCGCCGTTGATTTCATTGTCAACAGGTATGCGGGTTGATGAAATTGCACAGCTTCGCATTAGTGACATTTATCAAGATAAAGGCATTTGGGTTTTTGATATTAATGACAATGGTGAAGACAAGGAAGTAAAAACACCTTCTTCGATTAGAAAAATGCCATTAACAAGTGGCCTTCTAAAAACTAACTTTTTAGATTACTTTAATCTGGTTAAAGGAAAGTATGGTGAAAATTCTTTGCTTTTTCCGTATTTGGTTAAAACTGCCTCTAATGGGTATGCAAAGAATATTTCCTACAATTGGACTCAATACAAGAAAGAGTTAATTACAGTAGATGAGTCCCAAAAGGTTTTTCACAGTTTGCGGAAAAACGTTGGTGCAGCAATGGTTGATAATTTAGTTGACCTGGTTCTGCGAAAAAGAATTCTTGGCCATAGCATGGATGGTGACATTACCCATACAGTGTATGGTAAAGAATTTGCACTGGAAAACTTGCGCAATATTTTGGAAGAAATTGAATGGGGAATTGATTTCTCAAAGTTTCAGTTCCATATCAAGAGTGAAAATGTGCTTGCTGGATGGGTCAATTCCAAAGCAATTAAGCAACGGAAGAAGGCCATAAAAGGCTAAGACAGCAATTAAGAAAAAGATTGCTTAAACTGATTCTTTGAATCTATCGGGGAAGGGCAGGGCCTTCTCAAAGATCAGTTTTATGCCTCACATTGGCCAGTATTAATATGAATGACCTAAGGGGTGGGGGTTGTGAAACAAGTTCTAATAACTGTCGGGGATGGCAGTGTAAATATCAATAACGAGGTTATGGTTTCTATTGGGGCTGTGTGCGAGGTTATATATGACAGGGCGAATCTTCGAGGATTTGTCAAGATTGAAATTGGCGGGGTTATAGAGGAATTCTCTATATCTTTGAAGGCGGCCTATATGCTGGTTATGCTACTGCCGCCCAAGTCATGGGTTGATATTTAAAGTCCAAGACCTGGGTCTTTGGATAAAACTGCCTTGAAGTAGTTGAAATAGTTCATTGCAATTCTATGTTTCGTCGTTGATTCGTGATCGTATTCAGCAATAAATCCCGCATGAGTTCTGTAGAGTTCTGCAAGTAATTTCTTAGAAAATTCGAAATAGACTTCTTCGGCAATGTCTAATGATTCTGCTGATACTTCGTCTGTGATGATTATTTTGTTTGACAAATCCATAATTAATTCCTTTTTTAATTTAATCTATGGAAATGGAATTCTTTGTCAAGCACCTTGGTGTTTTTTAGCTTGCTTATCTGGATTCATGCGGCAAAGCAAAATTCTTGGTCTATGTGACTGCTAAAAAAACTTGCTGAAATAGGCTTTAGGTTCTTGCTGTATAGCGCAATGCACACTTCCACCACCAGCGGCAATGGCGTCCATATTTAACTGTTCCACAGACGTCCCCTAGATTTGAGTAGCGCCTAAGCTCGGAGTCCAATCCCTTAGACAGGAAATTGGACGTTAAGAAGAGAATTACCGAAGAAAAGATCAATGTCTTCTTGCCCGAATCGGAGGCGGGCCTGGCTGTAGCCGAGTTGTGCCGCAGGCGCGGCTTATTGGAGACGTGTGACTACCTCGTGCGCAACAAGTTTGGCGGCATGAATGTGTCAGATGCCAAGCACCTGAAGGAGGTGGAAACTGTTGCCTTCTGTCATGTCAAGCACACAAGCGGCAGCTTTTACGCAAAGCTACCAAGGGGAAACCGACGATCTATTTCAAATAGTGTTTACTGGCGAACAATCTGCGTAGCGTCACCCGCGTCAAAGAACTAACGTAGTGATGCCTTTTGCAGAGCAACTTTAAACCAACTGGCCTCCACGAAACCCGGGGCGATTCAGTTCTGGTGCAAATTTTCCAGGGATTTATAAAAAGATAGATATATGCCAACACTTCACTGGGTCGGGAAAAATAAGGTGGTCAACCACCATCATGATGTTCCATTCCGTTTGCTAGATAAGCAATACAGCTTCAATGCTAAAGAAGACTCCCCCGCGAATTCCACGAACAACCGAATCATTCATGGTGACAATTTAGAGGCATTGAAAAGCCTTCTTCCCGAATTTGAAGGAAAGGTGAATTGCATTTATATTGATCCACCTTACAACACTGGTAATGAAGGCTGGGTGTACAACGACAATGTAAATGACCCAAAGATCAAGAAATGGCTTGGTCAAGTGGTTGGCAAAGAAGGCGAAGATTTAAGCAGGCACGATAAGTGGCTCTGCATGATGTATCCCCGCTTGAAACTTCTGCATCGCTTGTTGGCTGATGACGGTATATTCTTCGTTAGTCTGGATCGCAATGAGATGGCGACATTTAAGCTGTTGCTTGAAGAAATATTTGGAGCTGGCAACTGGGTTGGAGAAATAGTTTGGAGAAATGTCACAGATAACAACCCGACGAATATCAGTTTGGAACATGAGTACATCTTGTGCTACGCAAAATCCAAGAATCTGATTGGTCCAATTTGGTCCTCCCCATATTTAGAGGTCAAAACAAAACTAATTGAGCTTGGTGAAGAATTGGCTGAAAAACACAAAGACTTGGATGAACTAAAGTCTTCATATACTGAATGGTATCGTGAACACAAATCAGAGTTGTGGCCGTTCCAAGACTACAAGTTCATAGATCATGATGGAATTTACACAGGAAGCCGTAGTGTCCATAACCCTGGAAAAGAGGGTTATCGCTATGATGTTTTTCATCCTGAGACTAAGAAGGCATGCAAGCAACCATTGATGGGTTATAGGTTTCCGCCTGAGACAATGCAAAAGCTTTTAGATGAAGACCGCATTTTGTTTGGCGAGGATGAATCTAAGCTCATCGAGTTAAAGCTTTATGTAAAAGACTACAAAGCAAAGCTGGCTTCACTCATTGAATTAGATGGTCGAACTGGAACAATCGAAATTAAAAACATTTTTTCAGATGGATCAAAACCGTTTGATTACCCGAAGCCGTCAATTTTACTTGAAGATTTGTTTGGCTTTGTAATGAAGTCAGAAAGTATTATTCTTGATTCCTTTGCTGGTAGCGGAACAACAGCCCATGCTGTTTTAAAGCTAAATGCGCAGGACGGCGGCAATCGCCGCTTCATTCTTTGCGAAATGATGGACTATGCAGAAAGCATTACTGCTGAACGTGTGCGCCGTGTGATTGACGGGTATGGAGATGGAGCAAAAGCTGTACCTGGAACAGGTGGAGCGTTTGATTTCTACACGGTGGGGCCTACATTATTTAACGAAGTTAAAAACCTCAATGAAGAGCTTGGTCTCGATGTCATTCGGGACTACGTTGCTTACACCGAAAGAATTCCCAAAGAAACGCGATTTGAAAAGCAAAACAAAGTAAGTCCTTATGCCATAGGAACCACAGCTACAGCGTTATGTGTTTTTTACTATGAACGAGATCGAATTACATCTCTGGATATTGAGTTTTTAGCAGCTTTGAATATCAACCATCTCCAATCAAGGCCTGAGCATTTTGTGATTTATGCTGATAAGTGTGCTTTAGATAAAGACTTTCTCTACAAGCATGGAATCACATTCAAGCGTATTCCGCGCGACATCACACGATTCTAATAAAAAGAAAAAATGGAACTAAAAGACTATCAAGCTGATGTTCTAACAGACCTCAACAAATATTTGGGATCTCTGCTTGAGTGCAAGGGTCATCTTCCCAATGCTTTTATCAGTTATTGGAAAGATCGTGGTGTTCTCAATCAAGAATACAAGAATAACATCAAGGAAGTTCCGCATGTGTGTGTGAAGGTTCCTACTGCTGGTGGCAAAACATTCATTGCAGTAAATGCCTTGGACAGAGTTTTTTCTGCCTTTGCAGAGTACAACCCTACACGTCCTAAGTTCGTGGTTTGGCTGGTTCCTTCGCTGACCATCCTTGAACAGACAGTTAAGAACCTGTCCAACATTGATCACCCGTACCGTCAGCGATTGAATGACCTGTTCAATGGTCGTGTGCAGATTTATGAGAAGGCTGATGTTCTTCAGGGTGCAGGGTTCAATGCGGACACTGTGAAAGAGCAGCTATCGGTGGTTGTGATGTCGTTTGACTCACTCAAGGCCACCAACAAGGAGAACCGCAAAGCGTTTCAAGAAAACGGCTACCTTGCTTCTTTCTTGAATGATGAAAGTGAAGTTGTTGAACCATTGGAAGGGACCGATCCTTCAGCGCTCATCAATGTCATGCGGACCCTCAAGCCCATTGTGGTTGTGGATGAAAGCCACAATGCTGAAAGCAAGTTGTCGGTGGACATGCTTTGCAACCTTAACCCAAGTTTCATATTTGACCTGACTGCTACACCACGAGATAACAGCAACATCATCAGCTATGTTGATGCCTTGCGCCTCAAAAAGCAAAACATGGTCAAGCTCCCTGTGATTGTTGCCAATCAACGGAGTCAAGAAGATGTGATCATGGCGGCCCTAAATATGCGGCGTCAGTTGGAAGAGTTCGCTAAGAAAGCTGAAGAAAAGGGCGGTGGTTACATTCGACCCATCGTGCTGTTCCAGGCTGAACCGAAGAACAAGGACGACACCACCACCTTTGAGAAGGTGCGTGAAATTCTGCTGGATTTGAACATTCCCAAAGAACACATTGCCATCAAGACTGCCAACATCAACGAGTTGAAGAATGTGGATTTGATGAGTCGTGATTGCTCTGTGCGATACATCATCACAGTCAATGCGCTGAAAGAAGGTTGGGACTGTCCTTTTGCCTATGTGCTTGCGACACTGGCAAACAAGTCGTCTGTGGTGGATGTCACTCAGATTCTGGGGCGTGTACTTCGCATGCCTTACACCAGAAAGCACAGCATTGAGCTACTGAACTTGAGCTATGTGTTTACCTCTTCCAGCCACTTTCAGAGCACCTTGACCCAAGTGGTTGAAGGTTTGAATAAGGCTGGTTTTTCCAAGCGGGACTATAGAGAGTTTGACCTATCAGCGATTGAGCAAGACCGGGGTTTTACACCGTCACCAGGTCAAGAACAACTAAACCTGACTTCTCCATTTGAAGAGGAAAAGCCTACTGAAGCCTGTGATGGACAGGATCTCGAGATTGAAAAGAGCAAGCTCAATCCTGACTGGGAGCAAAGCGCTGTAGAGCAAGCGGCTAGCACGGGTGCCTATGAAGATCAGCAGCCGGCTGCATCTGTATATGACGCTACTGGTGTTGAAGCTATCAAGGCCCAAGCTGTCGCGCAGGCTCAACAATTTGAAGAACAGGCAAGTGCTATAGATGGGGAATGTTGCCCAGAAGAACTGAAGGCGCATATGAATGAGCACAGGATGAAGCCAATCTTTGAAGGGTCGGCAAAAGCAATTCAGCTACCTCAGTTTTTCATTAAGCTGCCCTCTGATGGTGGCTTCTTTGACAGTGGTGACGAATGGCATAAGCTGGCCAAAGAAAACCTGTTGTCCAACTTCGTTTTGGCGAACCTCGATGCCACAATCAACTTCACTTCAGTTGAATCTG
Organism: Curvibacter sp. Hmag1.1; assembly: GCF_059769165.1. Lineage (NCBI taxonomy): Bacteria > Pseudomonadati > Pseudomonadota > Betaproteobacteria > Burkholderiales > Comamonadaceae > Curvibacter > Curvibacter sp. Hmag1.1. The sequence goes on along the minus strand of NZ_JBMBGX010000002.1, from coordinate 300,010 downwards.
ATGTTTATGCAGTAGACGCTGAAGAGATTGGCAAAGGGGAGAGCGCCCCGGCTTTCAAGGCGGTGAAGAAAGCTGAGAAGGAAAAGCTGAACCGCATCATCAAGAGTCAGCCGGCTTCAGGTCAAATCACTTCTATTGTTGGTAGGCTCTTTAGCCTTATTGGGAAGAATACTTTCTATCCTATTGAAGACAACGACGTCAAACATTACCTGACTCGTATTGTTGAGGCCATGAATGCTGATCTACGTGCTGATTGCCTTGAGCGTGATTACGATTATGTCAAGCTGATTAAGGCCAAGATTCAGAGCCTTGCAAATGAATATGCTGCAAAGGAATTTGGCAACTGGCTCACCACTCAGAAAGTAAAACTTCGTCCGTCATTCTCGTTGCCTGCAACGATTGCACCAAGTGAAAATGCTCCTGCTATCAGCAAGAGCCTCTATGTCACCGAAGGCAGTGTGAATAACTTGGAAAGCAAGGTTATCCGTGGTGTTGCAGAACTGGAAAACATTGTCTGGTGGCACAGAAACCTTGAGCGTGGCAAAGGCTTCTTGCTGAATGGTTTCCTGAATCACTACCCTGACTTCATTGTTCTCACTGAGAGCAAGAACATCATTGTGGTGGAAACCAAGGGTGATGATAGGGATAACTCTGACTCCAAGGACAAGCTGAAGGTTGGAAAAATTTGGGAGTCTCAGGCTAACCAGATTGCGCATGAAACCGGGTTCCGCTATCACTACATGATGGTATTTGAGAGCAACCCTATTGATGGGGCATCGCTGGTAGGGGATGCGTTGAAATTGGTTGGGAATCTTTAACTCGACCAGCAATATGTAAAGGGGACTACATGCTCGCAAACATCAAGGGATTAGTTGACCGTCTGGAGCTTTCGCAAGCCAAAGCAATGATGCCGCTGTTTGAGGCCATCTCCAACGCAATCGACGCAATTGAAGAACACCGCGATGGGTTTTTGAGTCACGCCATTCGCATTAGGCTCATAGCAGCCCATGATTTAGCTCACCAAGGCGGTGATGAAGTTCTTATTCTGGATGGCTTCGAAATTTCCGATGATGGAGTGGGGTTTGACGATATAAATCTAGCTTCTTTTCAGGAGGCTCATACTCTTTCCAAAGTCAAAGTTGGCGGCAAAGGTGTTGGCCGTTTTACCTTCTTGAAAGTATTTTCAAACGTCCGCATCCGCAGTGTATTTCAGCGACAAGGCGAAACCCTGCTGCGTGAATTTGATTTCTCTATCGCAGACGATTTAAAGGGTGCTGACAAAGTTACGCCAGTGAAAGAGACACGGGGAACTGCAATATCAATGCGTGGAATGGACAGCAAGTTTAAAGGTGGCTGGTCGCATGACCCTGCCATCATTGCCGAGAGAATCCTTGCGCACTTCTTAATTCGGTTTGCAGCACGCTCTTGTCCCCCAATGATGTTGGAGTCACCGGGACACGCGCCTATTGATTTACACAAACTTTTTGAATCGACTGTCTTGACTCACATTGAGGAAAGATTTTTTGATGTACTTGGGCACACTTTTGCTTTGCAAGCCTATAGGCACCGGGATGGCCGTTCAAGGCACGAACTGCATTTGTGCGCAAATGGGCGGGAAGTTACATCGAACAAATTACGTGACTTATTGCCCGAATTGCCGGAAAAGTTGCTTGACGCTGACCAAGAGCCTTACACGCTGATTGTTTTGGTTACTGGCGAATACCTCGATGACCATGCTAATCAGGAGCGCACCAGAATTTCCTTTCAGCCAGACGATGAACCCGATATTGATGAAACACTGGTTTCTCGACAATCGCTCAATCGAGGAATAACAGACACATTGCGCCCACTCCTTGCAGATGACCTGCAATCTACGAATGAAGAAAAGCGGTCACAGATCGAAAAATTTGTAGAGCAAGCGCCTGAATATCGTGCTCTTACCCATCCTCGCTACAAGGATCTGATCGAGCAACGAATTCAGCCCGGCTTAACCACTGAAAAGCTAGACGAGGCACTGCTGCATGTTAAACGCGATGTTGAAGACTCAGTTCGCAAAGAGGCGCGACATGTAGCCGCGCTTTTTGAAACCGAAACCTTCGAGCAGTATCAAGAACGATTTCAGATTGTTGCTGAACAAGCCAATGAAATTGGGAAGGCGCAATTGGCGGCCTACGTTGCCCACCGTAGAACCATACTCGACCTCGTAAGCCAAAGCTTGAAGAAAGTTCGCACCGACGACAAATACCCGTTCGAGCGCGTACTCCATAAGATGATTTTTCCGATGGGTGCTACTTCAAAAGATATTTTCTTTGAACAGCAAAATCTGTGGGTTATTGATGAACGACTCTGCTATCACACCTTGCTGACATCAGACAAAAAACTCAACAGCGTTCCGGGACTAAAAGGCACTTCCGGCAAAGAGCCTGACATTTTTGCGTTCTTTTACGACACGCCCATTGGAGTGGCTGAGTCAGACAACTTGCCCAGCGGGGGTGTCATCATCATCGAATTCAAACGCCCTGGACGGGACGACTATGACAAAGACCCCGCCGACCAAATCATTCAGCGATTCAGGGAAATCAGCGACGGCAATGTGAACGATATTGAAGGACGGCAAATAAACCCCGCGAATCTTCGTTACACCGGATACCTAATAGCTGACCTGAAGCCATCACTGCACAAACAGGTCTATGGCCGTTATCACCGCACAGCGGATAACGAAGGGTACTTTTTCAACCTTGCGGCTGGGAATGGATGCATAGAAATTATTTCCTACGACAAGTTGATTAAAGACGCGGGGCGACGTAACCGAATTTTGTTCGACAAGTTGGGCTTGCACAAGCACTGAATCTCAATTGTCTATGTATCAGCTGCACTGCACCAAAAAATTGCTTGATCACATCAAATCATCGGTCATTGCACCTGATAGTGTGCTTGCGTCTGTTTCTTGGCAAGTGGTACACAGCGGAGTTGCGAAGTGCCTGCATAGTTTTTGTACAAATCCAGTATTCGGCGGCGCTCAATGGCGACTGCATATTCTGAGTGAGGATTCGATATGAAAATGCGTCTGCTTCCAGCCTTGATTCTTTTTCTAGGATCATATTTCCCATTGAGTTTGATTTTTGTCGTTCAAGATATCAAAGACTCTTCGTGGAAAGAGCCCATTTGTACAATAGCTACGATATCCACATGTCACCTTCCAGAGCTGGCAAATCCAGGCCGTGCACTCACTCTGTTGGCAATATGCGCATTTAGCTTAGTACTTTTCTTCGTTCTGATGAAGGGACTTTCTGCCTACTCGAACCTTGAAGTTATTGATTCCAAGTCTGTTCCAAATGATCTTATCAACTACGTGTTCCCCTACGTTGTTTCCTTTATGGGAGTAGATCTTGGTGCAGAAGGAAAGTTCTATGGATTTCTGCTCTTTATATTGTTGATGTTTGTAATCACATATCGTTCTGGTCAGATTCTTATGAATCCATTCCTTTTGGTAACTGGCTGGCAACTGTATGAACTCAATATATTGACCGAAGGGCAGAAGCGGTGCGTTAAGGCGCTGTCACCAGATCAAATTCAACCGGGCGACCAACTTGAGTCATGCCTGATTCACGGAATCTACGTTTTGCACAAGGGAGAAAAATGACAGTAGAAATTGACTTGCAAGCATTTGGTGCTTTCGATGTTGCCCAATCTGCTGCTTCACTTTGGATATTTAAAAAGCGCATCACAAACTCTGCGGTAAATCCATTTTCAGCAGTGTCTGTCGTGATGAGTGATCCTCTTAAGACTGAGCTGAAAGCGTTGGCGGTGAGTTACCAAGGCAGTCACACATTTTCTGAGGCTTATAGCTTACTTAGCCAACCCACTGAGGATGGTTTTTTGTCGGTGTCTTCAGACGATACTCTATTCCTTAATCTTAAGACACTCGTAGATAAACCTATGGAAGAGTGTCTGGTCACAAACGTCAAGCAACTCAATAACGCCGCAGGATATGTTTTCCGCTTGCGCCATGATAATGAAATCATTTATTGCGTGAAGAAGACCAATGCCGATTGGGCAACTCGCAAGAAAAGAGGAATGATGAATATTGTCTTTAGTCAGGCGGGCTTGGACATTGTTGAAAATCCGTCGTTCACGATAGCAAGGAATTTTGATTTCTTTATGAGTGGCTCTCATGTATTCTTAGCAAACAAGCCCGCATTCGAGTCGCTGCTTAGTCACAAAGACACCTATGAATCAGCGTATGTTGAGTTGAAACAAGAGCCAGGATTCTCGGCGGCAATAGCCAACATCGACGTTTTTGACACATTTATTGGGAAAAATGCGACACATCTTCGTCGCATGGCAGTTATCAAGGCAAGAGGCTATTACAACAACCCGGCTTACATGACGCGGCTACGTGAAATAAATCAGCTGCGAGCATGGGGGATTCAGTTTGACGATCAAGGTCGCATCGTCGCCACACCAGACAAAATGCGCGATATCTTGCACGTTTTGTTGGATCATCGTTTGCGGTCTGAGTTATCAGAAAATCAATATGATGTACCTTCAACATCTCTCTTAGGTTCTTGAAAAGCTCTTGACTAATGGTTTTTTATGCTTGACTTTCCTTGATCCATTGATTGAATTGGTCTTCGTTAAGCTGTTGACCGTCAATCCACCATTCCTTGTAGCCAGTTCCCCATTCAACGGCAGGGCCATTTTCACGGTGCCATTTGCCATTGATAGACCATTTTTTAATGGTACAGCCAAGATACGGTGCAACCAAATCAATAGCGGGTCCATCAGTGCGATGCAAGAGGCCATGAAAATACCAATGCTTGCTGCCATTTTCCCATTCAATAGCGGGACCGTCTTCACGGTGTAATTGATTGTTTTTGTAATAAACGGTGTTGTCTGAGCTTTTAAATACTCCCTCTTTCATATTATTCTCCTGTGGTTGTGGTTCTATATTTTTACTAGCTTTCTTTTGATCTGAATTGACTTTGGAGCCAATTTCTCTTCAAGGTATAGATTGCTGGAAAGCTTCATGATTTCGCTGTCAAGATCCTTGTCGCTAACCAGGTTGTGAAGAAATATCTCAGCCATTTGAATAGCATTTTTCACATTCGTTTGCATGAAGTTAGGTGCTTGATGAAAGTATTCATAATTCACAATGTCACCAATCCAGTGCTTCACTGAAATTTTCCCAAGTTTCTGATTTCTCCTGGCTACATCTGCCTTGCTCATGTCGGGTGTAATAGGAAATATGGTTTTGTAGCCATCAAGAACGAATTCCTTCAGTGGTGATTCCTGCTCTTTGTAGTCTTTGACTATCTCGTAATAATCTGCGCCGAAATATTTCTTGGTTAGATAATTTTCTTTGACTGATTCAAGAATTGTTTGATATGCTTTGTTGGTCTGGTTCTCTTTTAAATACTTGCAAGATTCCTTGATGAAGTATTTATAAAAACTCTTTGCGTTGAGTTTTTCAACATCCATTATTTCCAAAAGATCAGTGCAATACACAAGGTGTATGTGGACGAGTTTTTGAGGTGAAAATTCAGTGGCCTGCTGAATGATTGTCAACTTAGCTATGTTGTCCTTTATTTGCTTATATGCATTTGATTCTTTCTTGATCATTTAATTTCTCCTGATATATAAATGGCAGAAGTAAATGCAATGTCAAGTTAAAATCATATGATTTTAACTATTTGTCTAAAGGGTACTATGAAGGTGCTTATTTAATCCTTAAATCTTTATCGCCTTTGTGCTGTGCTTTTTTCTTTTCCAGCTCAAGATTTAAAGCAATCAGCTTCAGCTCCAATGCCATAAGCTGGCTTTTGATCTGTGAAGCTCTTTGGCCTTTAGCGCTGGCAAGTTGAAGAAGCAGGCTGTGATACTGCATAGATAGACTGCCAATCTGAGCTTCCAGTCCACCAAGTGCTGCACCAGCACCCATGAATCCAGACAACGGTCCTTCACGCTCTTGCTGATCTTGGCGTCGTGCAACGTGGTGAGGAAGGTTAGCCGTTGGTAGTTTGGTCGCAGGATCAGACTGCTCTTTCAACTGCGTAAGCTGTTCCTCCAATCCGCTGCGGATCACATTGGTTGGGACTGGCTTATCTTCATGATCCTTGGTTACATGCGAAGCCTTCTTGAGCGGCTTGTGAGTGCGTTTCGCACCGGGTCTAGGTGTCAGGTATCGGCGCTGATTGAAGGCCGCTCTTGCCTCGATATGGTCGGTTAGCTTGTCTTTTTGTGACTGTGCTTCGTCAGGGATTAGGAACTTCGGGATCTTGGACTGGTGGTGTTCATTCACCAGTGCGGCATAGTCTGAATCCCTCCTGAAAAGTGGCCCCTTCAAGCGGGTGTTCTTCTTGGCACCAGGTAGGCGAACGGTGATGAAGTCGTCACCAATTTTCGGAATGTCCATGCCGTTCTTCTTCATGTATCCGATGAGCTGATTTCGATTCGTAATGAAGCCACCCACGATCTCAGAGTGAAGAACCTTGGCAAAATCGTCCTTAGCTTTCTTATCCTTTTTCCCATTGGGTGACTTGGCCTCAAACGGTTTTAAACTGATTTTCAGTGGATCGGGCACCACTTGTGCGAATCCAAAGTTGTCATTCATTACGCTCACAAATGTGTTGAAAAACTGAATGTTCTTTTCACCGGGCGGATGAATGTTTAATTGAGACATGCTGGCCAACTCGGTATTGGCGTACAGAAAATGAAGTTCAATATTTTCTTTATCTTTGTGCATGACCCAGAAGTCAGAAAAGTTTTCGTCAACGGTCAGACTTGGTAAAAATGTTGAGCGGAAGGTTTCAATCAGCGTCGTGATCTGCTCTGGGGTGACAGATTCGTTATCACGAAAGGCGATGACACCAGAGGTGTACTTGTGCTGTCTCTTGGTGGAGTTGGCTATTTCAGTAAAGGTGTTTGGATCGCCAAAGAGAATTTCAGGCAGGACAGAACGTTTTTTCTTCTCGTGATCAACTTCACTGAGTAAATATTTAACGGATGATTCTGAACCTCCTTTGCCAGTTGGGAAAATAGTTATGTTCATTTTTTCCCCTTAAATAGATCTGCAATAGTTCGAACTCCTTCCTGAATCTTGGTGAGTTCTTTGAACATTCCTTCGGTTGATTCATTCCAAACTTTCAAGCGATTCAGAGATCGAGCGATCTGATTTATATTGCTACCAATTTTTCCAAGAGAGGCCAAAAGCTGAACACGCAATTTGTGCTCTGCTTTGGTTTCTTGGTTGGATTGATCGTGTGCTGGAAGTAGAACAGCACGGGCCCAGATGGCAGTAGAAGAAGCGCCAGTTTCAGCGGCCCTTCCTTGAAGAGCTATCCATTCTTCAGGTGTGAATCTGATTTCAAAACGCTTGGTGCGAATTTTTTTATTGGCTTCTACACCTGCTTGGCCCGCTCTTTTTTTGAGAGTCGGGTCTTTTTCTTTTTTTATGGGTTCCATTGGAAGCCTCCATTTTGTTATTTTTATCGAGCTTCGCGCAGCAGGGGGTATGGGGGAACCCCATGATATTCAACCTAAAGTTAGCCCGAAAGGGATAACGTAGGATTGATTGACCTTGCTTTATCTCCCTTTTCTCTGTTTTTTGAATTTGCAGGGGGTAGGAGTAACGGTGCTTTTTAATACATTAGCAGGCCAAAAATAGAAGTCAACTATTTGAGTTTAGGCTGTCGAAATTTGGAGTGTTAAAAGTCCGACTGTGAACATGTAAATACTTTGGGTTAGAAGAATTTGCGATGTTAACAGTCCGATTGTGGACAGTTCAATCAGATACCTATGAACAACTTGGAATGTTAACAGTCCATATTTAAAAATACGCAACATTAATGTTTGGCCTATGCGCATAGGATGATAGGCTAAAGCTGGAATTTCTAAATGCCTGTTGACAACAAAATTTAAGCTGCTATTCATTGATTAAATTAGGAGAAAATCAATGAAGAAAAATACAAAAATGAGTTCAACGAAGGTGAGCGTTGAAACAAGAATAAGTGCAAGGGTGCCAAATTCTTTATATCTTGCAATGAGATTTATAGCTACAAGTCAGTCTATGACTATTGAAGAAAAAATTGCAGAGCTGTGCAAAAATGAAGTTGCCTATGTCTCTAAGCAAAAGTGGTTCATAGAATTAATTGAAAAAGGTAGTGCTGATGACATAATTCCTTTGCTTGAATTATTGGATAGAAGGAAATTAATAATTGCTGGTAAGGATTTAAAAAAAGCTACAAGTGATTTTGATTTAAACAATATTTCTAAGAGTGATTGAAATACCATCAGCGCACTCGCCTTGTGGCGGCCCCGGCCTCACGTGGTTAAGGAACGACGGAGCGTTCTCACTCGCGTGATCATGTCATTTATTGAGTGTTTTTTGTAAAATTACGGCATGGCTTTTAAGTTATTGACATATAAATCCCAAAGCCTCATACATTCTCTTGCAAGATCTAAAGCATCGATTAATTGAGTGTTGCTTAAGATAGTGTATTCACATTTCATAACTTCACCACCACCACTGCTTGTCAACCAAGTAGAGGTTTCTCGTGTTTTTCCTGCTATATGTGGTTTGCTACCACTTCGTGTGGTTCTAGTAAGTTTGCAATGTTTCGAACCATTAGCCAGATCAGCACAAATTTTTAAATCATGATGATTATTAATGTAGGAGTCTATTTCTTCGGCTGTTATGCCCTTTAAGTTAAGCTGAATGATCCAGTCTCTTATGTGGTAGCAATGAATGAAGAATGAAATTACATCATCATCGTAATCAAGCTTATTGTGTCCCGATGAAGAAAATATACCTTCATAAATATTTTCTATTCTTTTTAAATATCTCTTTGATCTTTCAATTTGCTCCATTGCTATATCCCAATATCTAGTACGGTTTAACGCTCTTCATATGCTTCTTGTGGGATAGGGCGCATATCTTTTCCACAATCTTGACGATTTCATCCCTGTCGCTGCTGGATACGCCATCAAGCATGTTCGCAATGTACTGGGCTTGTCCTATCAATCCTGTGCTGGTTTCAAGTACTAGTTCATCGATGCCACATTGAAACAGTGTCGCCATTTCGCGCTGTATTACCTCGGTAGAGCCAGACTGTCCACCGTCCTACCTTTTTGTCAAAAAAAGGGCGATTAACGTGGTCGTCTCGTTCTTTTTCGGTGGGCGATAACTAAAACTGTCCTCCTGTGAACAATGATGGGCTTTCGTTTCGCCAATTTTTCCTAGCCTCTTCCTCTAGTTATATAAAAATTTATAGAGAAAGGTAAACATGGCAAACGATCTGGACGAAACAACTGGTCCCATTAACCAAGAGGGGCGAGACGTAAATGTCATCAACAAGCAAATTCCCGTTACGGTCGGTATAGGCTCCCTGTTGTTTGAAATTTCACTTTGGACAGTATTAGCTATTCCTGGTCTTATTTCCCTTGTGGCTGGGTTCTTGCCAAGAGTCGAAAGCATTGTGCTTTTGGTTATAGGTGTTTTGCCGGGGCCAATCTTTTTGTTCATGAAGATTAACGCACTTGCCTATTTGCGCAAGTTGCAACAAAAAATCCAAGCGGACGCGTCTCAGATTGATAACTATCTGGAACAGCGTGTTGTCATCCTCAACAACGTAGTTGGGCTGATAGCGAAGTCAATCGATGTGGATAAAGATGTCATGAAGTCAGTGGCGGCTTATAGGAGTGGCCGCGATGGAGGTGCTGATTCCAAACGAAATGAGACTTCTCAACAGATTGACGGAATTTTTTCGCGTATCAATGTGGCTTTTGAGTCCTATCCAGACCTGCAGTCGCAAGCGGTCATTGCTGATGCGATGAGACAAAACAGCTATCTACAAAAGGAAATCACTGCGGCACGTACCCTGTACAACGATACCGTTGCAATGTGGAATCAAGAAATTTTTTCTTGGCCGACGAAGCAGATTGTTGCTGCTAGGGCTGGTTTCACAACTCGTATTCCTTTTACAGCTTCAGCTGAGACTAAGGCTGCTGCAAGGGGTACCTTCTTTTGATAGACGATATCCATGAACCGCTGGAGCAGTTCCAGTCCCATTTCAAGACTGCTTACATCAATAACACGTCTGATTTCTTTGAGGATTTAGTTCAGCAATCAGGCGTTGATGAAATTGAAAATGCAAAGACTGTTAAGCAGCTTCGGCAATTAGAGCAGCAAGCTGGCGGCGCTAATGCAATCAATAAGTGGTGGCGGATCTTGCGGGGCTTGGTCATCGCGGCAGCAGTGTTTACGCTGTTGTATGTTGCGGCGCACTATTCCTGGTGGTGGCTGATTGTGCCGGCTACAGTGATTGCACCTTTGATTTATTGGTTGAATAAGATCATTAACGATTCCCAAGCGAGGGCAAAAGATTTAGAGCGAGCCTGCGGAGAGATGCGCGCTGAAGCTTGGGGACAAATGGCACCACTCAATCGCTTGTTTGACTGGGATATCCTGGCTAAGTTGATGCAAAAGACTGTTCCGCGTATTGCATTCGATCCGTACTTCACCAATGGCCGGTTGGCAGAACTTCGTGACACCTTTGGTTGGTCTGGCGAGCTAGGGAATGAACATTCGATAGTCTGCTCCCATACAGGTGTTATCAACGGCAACCCATTCATCTTGGCGCGCACTCTGTCACATTGGATGGGTTGCAAGACCTATCACGGGTCGTTGCAAATAAGTTGGACGGAGCAGGTTCGTGGCTCCGACGGTAAGTGGCGGACGGAGACACGCCATGAAACGCTTCGCGCGTCAGTTGAACACCCATATCCTGAATATGAAAACCAGACCTTCATTGTATATGGCAATGAAGCCGCACCTGATCTTGTTTTCAACCGTAGGCCGTCCAAGCTTTCGAAGTTGGACAATGGTTTCTTTGACAAGATCCGAAAAAATATGGCTATCAAGAGGCTGGAAAGCAAGTCTCGTGACATGGCCGAAGGAAATACCTTTACGGTAATGGCCAACCGGGAATTCGATGCGTTGTTTGATGCAACGAATCGCAACCACGAGGTGCAGTTCCGCTTGTTGTTCACACCTTTGGCACAGCAGGAAATGTTGAAGTTACTTAAAGACAGTCAAGTTGGATACGGCGATGACTTCAGCTTTGAGAAGAAGTACATGATTAATGTGGTGGAGCCTGCGCACATGCGGCATACCGACATTGGGATGGAGCCGGAGAAGTTCCACTTCTATGAGCTGGCCCAAGCACGTGTTTTTTTCAACGGCTACCACAATGATTTTTTCCGATCTTTTTATTTCGGAATTGCTCCACTGCTTGCTATTCCGCTGTATCAACAGCACCGTCCTCACTCAGATATCTACAAGGATACATACTCCAGCAGGTCGTGCTTTTGGGAGCATGAGTCAGTTGCCAATTACCACGGCGAGTCCAAGTTCAAACACGCGGAATGCGTTACTCGGAGTATCTTGAAGACCGTCGCTACAGTTGAGTCAGACGGAGTGCAGCGTGTGCGCGTGACGGCTGCGGGGTACAGAAGTGTTGAACGAGTGGACTATGTTGCTGTGCGAGGCGGTGACGGACGCAGCCATCAAGTGCCTGTTCATTGGACTGAGTATTTCGATGTAAAAAATGAATCCAACATGGTTGTTCGTGAAAGATTGTCTTCCGACAACGAAGACGCGGCATCTACTGCTTTTGAACAACGAGGTATCGAGTATGGGGATGCAATTGTTCGCCGTTTGATCGCTTCCGCTGTGTTGCCCGACTAATGCTAGTACTGCCTTACATCACTGATTGTTGTGACCACTGCACCTAGTGTGCAGTTTCGGCGGGTACTTTAAGACACTGCAACGGTGTCGCTCGTCATTGTTAAGGGGCCTAAGTTGGCGACGTAAATAGATGATCCTTTGATCGGGGTGTGGAATTCGTCAGCGGCTTGGGCACTACGCATTTATTTATTTGATGGTGAATTTCAGAAAAATGTCGCCGCACAAAATGAAGGCGGTATTTAGAAACCTACAGTGACACTACAAATTGCAACCATTGCGAATTTCACGGAAATTCCACAATCGCGCGCTTCCGCTTATGTTCCCTTGAACAAACTTGTACTAGCTAAAGAACAGGTGCGTTCAACGCCAATTTCGGAACAGAATCTCACTGAGATAGCAGAAATACTCTTGGCACAAGGCCAGCTCAATGCATTGCAGGTGTCACGAAATTGCGAAACAGGGTTGTACTCTGTAAAAGACGATGGTCTACGCCTGCGTGGACTTCAAAAACTAGTGTCCGATGGAAAAATCATGCCCGACTTTCCTATTGAGTGTATCGAGGTGGATGACGAAAATGCCACTGTATTCGGCTTTACGAAGAACACTTGTTAGTAAGCAAGCCTTGAAGGTTTAGATTTTCACGGAGACTCAATATGGTTTAACACTCTTTAAATCATTCTTGTGGGAAAGGGCGCATATCTTCTCAACAATTTTAATGATTTCATCTCTGTCGCTGTTGGATACACCGTCTAACATATTCGCAATGTATTGGGCTTGTCCTGTCAATCCTGTGCATGTTTCAAGTACTAGGTCATCGATGCCACATTGAAACAGTGTCGCCATTTCACGCTGTAATCCCTTGGTAGAGCCAGACTTTCTACCGTGCTACCTCTAAGTCAAGAAAAGGGCGATTGACGTTGTTCTCTCGGTTATGGTCGGAAGTGAGATGATTAAAACTGTCTTCCTGTGAACAATGGCGGGCTTTCGTTTCACCAATTTGCCCTACCGTAATCGGCCGTCTGTTAAAAACTTAATCGGGGAAAGTAACCGCGCGTTTTGACTGCCAAACTGGTTCAGTCCAGAAACAGGCGTTGGCTTCACATCCTGTGATTATGGTGACTGCGTTTGGTTTCTATTGCATGTACTCGGCTAGAAAGATAAAGCGCATTTATTCCTGGAATACGTAAAAAAGTGGCCGTCAGGCTCGAAAGCTCCCCCTCAACTTCCTACCTGCTTCATCATGAAATCTAAGCTCATCATCGCGTCAATGCTCACGTTGCTCACGGCGCACGCCTTCGCCCATCAGCTGTCCCCCGTGGGAACCCAAGCTGAGCGTAAATTTGCAAAGCGGTGGGGGACAATGATCAGGGCAGAAATTGCTATAAGTGAATCCGCGTTGCACAACTTCTCAGATCCGGTGCATGAAACGCTTACGCAGAGAATCTTTGGCTGTGATGGGGACTGGAATGATTGCGCGGATTCCGATTTGGAATACGCGGGCCCCTATGTCATAGCCGGTCTGCGATGGAATGATGACCCGGTATTTATGCTGACACCGGGCGAAGCCACTAATTTGCCTTGCAACACAAAAGATACCGTCAGCTTCATAACTCAAACACGATGCTGGGTGGGATTGTTTCGCGATGCTGAAAAAAAATCAGCAGCAGATCCGACCTATTTCAAACAGCCAGGCAAAGGCTCATATCTGACCCGTTCGCACTTTGGGGATCTGCAGTTCTTGCACGCAATGGCTTCTGAGGATGGAGAACCTGCCAGCGTTACCAAAGCAAAAATCTTGATGTGGGCTCAGTTTACGTGGGGCGTTGTGGAAGGCAAGTACCGTTTGGACACACCTCTGCGTGATATTCCAATTGATGGTTGGAGAACGCATTTTTCCAATGGCCACACAGTGCAAGACTTGTTCACGATGGGCCGTCCGTGGCTACGTCCCCATGTAAAGGCACTGGCCCTAGGCAGTCTGATGCATTTGGTTCAAGACAGTTTCGCGCAAGGGCATGTTGATCGAAAAGAACCAGTATATGGGCAGACGTGTTTGAATGGGTCATCTCCGTTGTTTGGCCAAGTGCGTGAGTTCCATTCGTATGCCAAGCAAGATCATGCAAAGCACAAGGACTCCGACTCTAACAAGAGCGCACAAATGCAGGTTCAGCTGAATGACCCTGATGTGATTGATGCAGGCAAGAAAGTGCGTCAGTTTTTTGACCACCAAAGCGCCTGGCCTGAAGTTGAGCAGTATCTTTCGCAGTGTGTGTTTGTCTTGGAGGACGAAGATAAACCGTCTTCAGCAGGAGATAACTACTCAATTTCTGCTCGATAGCAATGCTGTGCTGGTTTAAGGCACTAGATCTGCAATAGATCATCCAAAATCTCGGCAAGACGGAGTAGTCACTCAACGTCTGGTGAATTTCTGGGCGATCCGCTGTCCTACGATTTGCCTTAGTCGAAATGACCTGCTCATATTGTTCAATGTCCAGCTAAATCCAGAGAAGTTTGACCGGACATTACCGGCATAAATCAAACTTGGAAGAACACGCCAGACAAAAAATGATTTTCTTTTCTTGGAGTCGTGAAATTAAGCAAGAATTAAAGTGCGTTGTAAATAACAATGTGAAAGCTTGGAAAAAGAATGGACTGCTTCACCGTGAGGATGGGCCTGCTGTCATTAAAGGTAGTGGTGAGAATCGAGTTGAAGAATACTGGTTTGAAGGATGCTTAGTGTCAGCTGCCATGTTGGAGTGGGAAAAGACCCTAACTCCAGAGATCAATGAAATAATTAAACGCCGAAAAATAGTAAGCCTTGATTCAATAAGATTAAAGTAAGAGTAATTAGTTTAAATAAGAGGTTGACACTTGCCTTTGATTTCGTATGTTTTTCTCAAATAGGAGATCGGCGTATGAGATGGTGGGGAAATTTATGGAATAAATTGGTTAAATGGTTTGAAGCGATGAATTGTGAGAAGAGAGCCATTCGTAAATTAAAAAAGCTGGTGTTGCCTTTTGAGCCCGTCACTTCAGAAGAGACACTAAAAATTAAAAACTTGTGTTCAATGGGTCTCAATCTGCCTTGGTATCTGATAGCAGATCTAGTGTTCCAAGAAAGAATTATGAAGAAGGCGATTGATAAAGTGTCAGCCGATATTTCCAATTTAACTGATGAAGAACTTGAATGGATATACGATTGCTTGAAGTCGTCCCAATGGGGAGTCGACGACCTTATTCAATTTTTGCGAAAATCTAGAAGTAGCGGTACGACCCTTCCAACTCCATAAAAAGCACCTCGAAGGTGCTTTTTTTACGGTTTGAACTTGATCTGTTTGACTTCTCCGAACGCTGGAATCGCTTCAACTTGCTTCTTCTTTTCGTAAATGATTTTTTGCAAAGCATTAAAGCCATCTAATAGATATTTTCTGTCTTCTGATCTAATCGTTCCATTGAAAACAGTATTTCCCTTGATGGCCAAATCTAGAAGATCGCCAAAACTAGATTCATTTTCAAAGAATGGATCTTCGGTGGCTGAGATATGTAAAGTTTGCCTAAATGTGGGTGTGTTAATCCCAGACTTTACCTCAAAGTAGATTCGTTGGGATGAATCAAATTTTATAGTTGTTTTATCTTTCATAATTTCTCCTGTTGCTAATATTTATATCAAAGATAAATTTATAGTCAACAGGTAAACGAAAATTTCTAGACGGAAGGTTTTAATTGAAAATTTCTTGAATGTTTTTTGAAAACATAGATTTCTAGGGCGACTCAATAAGGCTTAATGCTCTTTAAATGCTTCTTGTGGGACAGGGCGCATATCTTCTCAACAATCTTGACGATTTCATCTCTGTCGCTGCTGGATACACCGTCTAGCATGTTCGCAATGTACTGGGCTTGTCCTGTCAATCCTGTGCTGGTTTCAAGTACAAGTTCGTCTATTCCACATTGAAATAGTGTGGCCAGCTTGACCAGGCGAGAGACTGTTAGAGGTGTTACACCCCTCTCAATGCGTCCGTAACTCTCGGTGTTCAGGTTGAGCCGACCTGCTACGTCTTCTTGTGTCAATGACACTGCTTCGCGCTTCTTGGCAACCAGTCGGCCAACGATCTTGTTGATTTGAACTTGCCTGCTCATGGGTGTTGCTTGATAGTTAAATTCATATGAATTTAACTGAAAAAGCACCCATATTTCGATGGGTGCTTTATTTTATGCAACAAGAGCTTCAAGTTTTCGTCGTTGCTTTCGTGTCAATTTTGACATCAACATTCCGAAGTTTCGATTGATGGTTTCGATCAACTCTTTATGAAAGGTGTTGAAAGAAGGGGCATTCATCAATGTCCATGCTGTATGTTGATTCAAACTGATCCCAATAGTCTCGGCCATTGCTTGTGCAAGAAAGACTGAGTTGTATAGAACCACATTTTCACGGATTCTTTCAAATGAAGTTGAACCCATATGCTTGATAAATTTCAAACTATTCTTTCCATCATTGGTGTTTGAGAAATCAATTAATTTTTGATTCATACCTCCGATGCAGAATTCAAGGCAATTCATTTCGAAATGTTTGTTCATTGTTCGTCTCCTTATTTAGATAAAATTTCAAGAAACATTGCTTTATCTTCGGCGCTGAGATTTTTAATAATTTCATCGTAACGGTGTGTGAGAATTTTGATTCCGAAATCAACGAGAACTTCATCGCCTTCATTTGTGTTGAAATATTCTTCGTATCCCAACACTTGAACTTGAGCCTTCATATCAAGAATTTGATAGCCCAATAGGATGGTTGGCAATTTTTGCTCTACTGTAATATTTTGATGCTTTAATTTTTTCACTGTTTCTTTAAACATCTTTGACTTCAAATATTGCTCTGTAGAAATGCAGCCATTTGGGATTGTTGCGAACTTGATGCTGATACTCATACTAATTTCCTTTTAATTTAAATTTGGCCACTCAAATTAATGACTTATTTCATTGATTTGATTTGTTGTTGGCATGGTTGTATTTTTATATTTTTAGAAAATTAAGTACATGAAGCAGTGCGTCGTGATCCTACGTGGCACGTTGGGTTGCGCTCTATATTTGACTTTTATTTGTTTTTTTTGTAATTGAAAAAGCTTTGAAGGAAAATTGAAATGAAAAATGGAAAATATATGGAAGAGGGGGTTGAATACTGGTATTTCAATGACCAGCTTCACCGTGAAGACGGTCCTGCCTGCACCGAATCCGATGGTTCGGTGTCTTGGTATCTATTTGGGGAATTGCACCGTGAGGATGGGCCTGCTGTGGAATGGGCCGACGGTGGGAAGGAATGGTGGATGCGTGGCAGAAGGCACCGTAAAGGTGGTCCTGCTGTGATATTTTCAGACGGAAGCCATTCCTGGTATCTCAATGGTCAGAGACACCGAATTGGTGGTCCAGCCATTGAGTTCATGAACGGTGCTCAAGCTTGGTACATTAATGGCTTAGTTCACCGTGAGGACGGTCCAGCCTTGGTTGGAATTGATGGCACCTTGGCTTGGTACCTCAATGGAAGGGAAGTGCCTCAAGAAGCTTTGTTGGTTGGAGTCAGCGCCCAAAAGCCTGTAGTCACTATGCTGGCCATGAGAAAGAAATACCTTGGGGTTCAGACACCAAGCGTGAAGGGGGCTTGAATAAAAAAAGCACCCGTAAGTGCTTTTTTTAATCCAGAGACTTTAGGTAGAGATTCATCATCCATACTGGAAGTCCCCAAACCTCTGGGCACCAGTGAGCGATTCCAATTCTGTCTTTCGCCCATTTAATGCAGAACTCTTTACTTCCATCTAAGTCAGCCTCAAGGAATAGAAATTTTTTTGGCTTCCATTCGCGCCTAACTAGCCACATCCAAAATATTAAAGGTAATCGATAAATTATTTTTCTCATTCTCCATATTTAACATGCAAAGAACGATTGTCAAGACCCCCATCCCTGTTCGATGTGACCGCATTCAATGGCACATAATTTTGCAAGCAATCCTTCTTTCGGAACATTTGCTTTTAGGTGAAACTCATTTTCAGTAGGCGCAAGCTTTATGATTTTAGCTATTAGGTCGCTTTCTGCTATGGAAGAATATTTCTGTCTGCAATTTTCATTGCAATCTTTAATATTTAGGTCAGTCATGTAAATATTTATTTAGCTTTTACCGACAGGTGGTGCGTACGCTGTTCAACAATGCTCTTACGGAACGGTTCCTGCAAACACGAAGTTGTCTGCAACAATTTCATAATTCAGCAATTGCTGCTTCGCTTCCGGCTTCCATAAGTCATGGGCACCAGGATCGAAAATCACATCTATGAGTAGATAGCCGTGATTTTTTTCGTAGGCATAAAGCACATAGCAATCGCTGCGCCTTCTGTGGGGCTGTCGCTGTGACCAGAAATAATCCCACTTATCTTTAGTCTCACCGGGAGTGACCGGGGCCATATGTGTATGGGTGAGGTCATTTTCTGTTTTGGTTTGACCAAACCAGTAACTGCCATACTCGCCCCCAAGCTTCCACTCTTTGAAGCGCGTGATAAGCAAATTTGGAGTTAATTGACTTCCTTGGAGCTTCAGCGTTAGCTGGCTCGTCATCCTGACATTAACCATCGGCCCCTGACTATTTTTGGGGGCGCAATCTTGTCACACCGGCATACATTCCGGCGGATTTCTCAAGAGTGAACATGCCACTGGATCTGATGGAGTCCAGTGCTTTAACGTCGGCCTCTGACAGTGTAGGAACAGCACGCACAACAGGTCCCGCAGTCTGACGCGGCTGCGTAGCTGGAAGACCTACATACTTAAGAATTGTGTGTGTCATGAAAAGATTCCTACAGATTCATCTTAGCATTTGGGGGCCCAATGTCAATCCTCGTGACTGGCTTAGAGGTGGTGCTTAAGCCGTTCAGCAATTCGCTGCACAACTTCAACAATCATGGCCCTGTCAGCGTCGGGCAGGGTGTTCATGATTTTTGAGATCAGCTCTGCCTGGTCATTAGTCCTGGTGCTGCTCTCAATCAGTAGTTCGTCAATGCCGCATTTGTAGGGTGTTAACAGGCTTCTCCCAATTTGACTACATTAACTTATTCTTTTCATAAATCGAGTTCAGAGTGCGATCCCAATCTCGCAAAAACAATGGCATTTTCACCATAATTTTTATTCATGTCTTTCTTGTCAAACTTCCTATAAATCAGCACAAGATTATTAAATACATGACAGTCTCTGTACCCATTCCAATTGCCAGTAAGCCGATGATCTTTGTGATGGATTTCCAATGAAACATCAAACATGAGTCGTCCAATCACTAGCGCAAGCTCTCTCCGAAGTTGTTTGCTTTTTTCATCGGTAGAAAAAGATGAATACTCTCTTTTCAAATCTTTTTGAAAGACAGTTGTAGAGAAGAGATCCCTCACGCAATTTCTTTCAGAAGTCTTTCCTTCTTTTTAGATGGAATTTCAATATCAACGACCCTGCTTATCCTGATCGCTTTACCATTGTTAACTTCATTAATTGCTAAGGCATTGGATTTGCTGATTTGGGTTTTAAACGGCAAAGTCTTCAATTTGGCAGTCTGAACAATTGTCATACGAATCAGATCTGACAATCTAAGTCCTAGACTTTCTAGAACTGCAATAGCTGCATCTCTATCTTCTGAATCAACCCTGGCTTTTACAACTGCATCCATTTTCAATCCCCTATATCAATCTGATATATTGTAGCCACGTTGTGGCCACAAGTCAAGGCTTGAAACTGTTTAAGTTAAAGGTGGTGCTTTAGGCGCTCAGCAATTCTTTGCACGACTTCGACAATCATGGCCCTGTCAGCGTCAGGCAGGGTGTTCATGATTTTTGAGATCAGCTCTGCCTGGTCGTTAGTCCTGGTGCTGCTTTCTATCAGTAGCTCGTCAATGCCGCACTTGTAGAGGTCGGCAAGTTCAGCGAGTCGCTGGACAGTTGGCATGGTGATGCCGCGCTCCATACGACTAACAGCCTCTTTTCCTATCCCGATGGCCAACCCAACCTCATCTTGATTCATGGAGGTTGCCTCTCTGCGGAGCTGCAAGGTGCGTCCTATGCTCTTGTAGAGATCGCCATGTTGGTTTGTTGTCTTCAAAGCAGTTTCCAGAAAAAAGATCAACCTATAGCGTCGTCTATCAGCGTTTAAAGCGCAACATGCGTTAGAGTCGAGGATCAACCTTTGGCGTTGATTTTTAACTTTTGGGGATGATAATGAATCCAATGCGTCTTTACGCAGCTTCGCTTCTTTGCTCCGTGCTCGTGGCATGTGGAGGTGGCGGAGGTGGTAGCAGTCCACAACCAGACACCAAACCAACTGTGTCCAGCAGTGCAGCAAGCAATCTTGCTTCCTTGGGGGCTTCTGAGATTTCCACCGATACGACTACAGAGTCTTTTGACGTTCTGGCCAGCATTGGTGATACATGGCGCTTGTCAGTGGTCAAGGCCACCGGCGCCTACACCCTGACACCCAACAATTCGCTTTATGGCCTGACTCAGGAAACTGGCACCTTGAACCGTACCGTGTCTGGTGACTTTGTGACCTATGCATTGGCGAAGAAAGTCAACTTGTCTCAAGACACCCGCACGGGTGCGCTGGTTGGCAGCATGACGGTAGGCAGTCAGACGGCAACTGTGTCAGGTACCCCCTACCAAGTAAGTGATGCAACAAAACTTGCCGGCACCTATTCCTTTATGGGCACCACCCGCGACAAGGGCACAAGTGCCAATTCTGAGTTCTTTGCCGGTCAGATCTTGATTTCCAACGATGGCACAACTGCCACGTTCTGTGTGGGCGGCAAAGTGGACTCCGCGGGAGGTTGCGTGGACGTTGACACCACCGATGCAGCAACACCTCAGAAGGCCACGATCAGCCTTGCCAAAGAGACTGGCACCAATGGTGGCTTCTATAAGTTGACGGCCATGGGTAGTGACAACCAAGCCCATGACTGGGGCAATTTGATGGTGCAAAACGGAAATTTGGGAACGGTGCTGCTGATCGACCGTTTCGGCAATGGTGACAACGGAACAAGCTCAACGGTCCGGGTTGGCAATTTCTACGCTGTGAAGGCCCAGACCTTGGCAGGAACTGAGCTTGATGGCTCATGGAAGTGTGACACGAGCAATGGGGTTGCGACATTGGCTATCAATGGCACAACAAACACTGTCAGCAATCCGAATGAAACCCCCAGTTCATGGGCTGAAACACTGTCCTTCAATTCGGTCAATTCTTCCAATGGTGGATTGCTTTCATTTCCAAGCTACGTTGTGACCACCTATCAAAACCGTGGCACGCTGATTCTTCCAATGTCTGCAAGCCTCATGGCCATTGAAAACCAGAGTGTCAAAGGTATTTCCCTTTGCAGCAAACAATAAATTCATGAAGCAAGTGCGGCCAATTCTTGGCTGCATTTCAAATGAATAAAAAATGTGAAGGTGAGAAATATGAAAAAACACGTTTCATTTTTTGAGAAGCATATTAAGCCGAAATTCCGTAAAGATACTAATACAGTCATTGGTGAAACAATGATTGCTTTGGCTTATCCCAGTTTAATCATTATCGGCCCACCTCCATTTTTTGAAGACGCGGTGATTGATGTAAAAAAGGAAGGCTTGAACATTGAGCCCGACAAATATTCATTGTTTCAATTCCTGGTCGAGAACCCGGAATTCTGCAAGATTGCCATTGAATCGTATTCAGGACTTTTTAAGCTTTGGCATGAGTTTATTTCGGCGGAAGGCGATGATTGAAATTTAAATGTCGCTAGGAAAATAAACCTATAAGGTTCTTTGTCAACCATTCGGTATGGTTGGCTTTAAAGTTGTATATCAACCATATGGGTTGATTGTGTTTTGTAACCGTTTAAGGAAAAAAATGGGAATTCAATGTCCAAAGTGTGGCGGTGAACATGTTCAAGCCGTCAAAGTGATTGTGCAAACTGGAAGCACCTACAGCAGCGGCTCTATGACAGGTGTGGGTGTTGGCACTGGTGGTGGTGGCACTTTCGTAGGAACTGGCAACGGTACAAGTCATACAACATTGGCGTCACGGTTCAGCATGCCAAGGAAGCCGGCCTTGTGGGCTGAGATTGCCATTGGGCTTATTGCGCTGGCTACTTCACCTTGGCTGGCAGCGCATGGGCCTGATGCTGGTTTCCGCTATGCGAGCCTTGCAGTTTGGGCCTTCTTTGCTTATTCATTTTGGGGCTACAGCAAGAAGTCCGCTGCCTACAAGGATCAGTATCCAAAATGGAAAGCTTTGTATGACAGCGGTTTCTTTTGCCACAAGTGCGGAAATACATTTTTTGCCTAAAAAGCATCCTTGACAACAGGTAATTTATTTAATAGAAATAAAAGGGGCAGCACTGCGTTAACAGTACTCCCCCAGTTGTTTATTTACCAGGCGTTAGCACAGGTCAATAACATTAAAAGTATAAACAAGGCTTTCAATGCTATTTTGGAGAATGATTTTGTTGTTTTCATTCTGACTCCTTTTTCTCATCATCAAGCGGATCTTGATGGGGAAGCCTCTTGTGGGCTCACTTAGAAGCATAGCATTGAAACAGTTTATAAAAAGACGAAGCACCTTTTTAGGTGCTTTTTCTTTTCTGAATTTATCTGTCAATCAGCATTGAATTAAGACTTTGCCATCTTTGCTGTCAGTAGTCTGCTTGCATTGACTATCACAGTTGATTGCGATAGGACCCTTGTCGGATCTATGCTGTGTGCACCTAGAAGGATTTTTTATTTCTACTCTGCCTTGGCTGCTTTGAATGATTAAAGGCTCTTCAGTGGCTTTCTTTTGAGTGTCTTGAGCGTAGATGTTGAAAGCAAGAATGGATAGTAAAGCGGCTGTTGTTGTTTTCATAGTATTACCTTTGTTAAATGTATTTGTATTGGTGCAAGAAAAGAAAGATGATGCACAGAGAGCCAGTAGCAAAAAGAATGCATATGAGCCAAAAAAGATTTTCGACCTTTTTTGATCCATTGCGAATATCGATTTCCAATTGAATGGATTTCAAGTCAATGCCTTTAAGTAAATACTCAAGATCCTTCTTTTTGTTCTTGGGTTTATCTGCGTGTTCCATTGCGTTCAATTCCTTTTGAATACATTTAAAGAAATAAAAGCAAAAGTCAAGGGAAATGAGAAAATCCCATTTCTGGGATTTCTCGTGCTTAATAATAATAAAAAATGTCACACCGTCTAAACAGGGATTTGAAACCGATGCTTATATTAAATTAGCGCAAGATAATTAAATGTCAACTGTTGTACGTGGCGCAATTTTTTACTTCTATTGAAGTTTGTCCTTCGGACATGTTATATGCAATTGAAACCCTGGCGGGAAACTCAATTTTTGAATAAAGTCCTTCGGAATTTTCTTTGCTCAATGACCCCAATAGATGGGGTAACTATCTGATATACACCGTAGTGGCACTAAATAACTAGACATATAGATATAAAAATCTTCATGCTAAAAGTCTAATCCAATTGTTAGTTGCCTCTCTATGCTTTCTAAAAGTGCTTCCTGCAAGACCACATTTCTCTAGATTTCCGGAAGTAACTTGGAGCCCTCTTTGCTTGCATGTATGAATCGCCTGCTTAATTTTGTCGTCTACACACTCAGTTCTAACCACATTGGTATAGGCTGCACCTTGGGCCTGCTTTTCCTTGATAGGCATATCTTCTGGAAGCTCAAGAACACCTCTGTTCTTCTGGGTGCCAATGCTGGCTCTATGTTTCCAAGTCCACTTGCCTACAGACTTCGCTGTTGAAAGCACTTCTTTTGCTGGAAGAGCACCGTTTAAATGGTCTAGGAAGTGACCGTTGATAGTCAGTGCCTTGGTATCAACAGAAGCTTGAAAAGCAGCAAGGGAAGGGTAATTCTTGACCTCTACATATGCCCAGTGTCTAAGGGTGTCAAACAAGGTGGTGTTTCTGCCAATGCCTGAGTCTTGCAAGGCCAGTTTGCGCTTGTATGCCCTGAGATCAACACCATAGTCCTGGAAGTCTTCTAGGTCATACCTGGCGCTGTGGAAAATCGTGCGCCAATCTGGGTGAATGGGGTTCTTGACAAGGTGGCCAGTGAATCCCAGATCCGCACCCAGCATGTGGGTCAAAGCAATGTCTGTTGCTTCATAGAACTTCTGGGGGGCTCTACGTGCTTGCTCTGTGTAGTAGATCGGTGTCTTCAGCTCATACAGATAGTGGCAGTGCGTGTTTTTGGGATTGATAATTACAAAGGTGGGCGGTGGTAGTCCTCGCTCATCCCAAAGAAATGCTGATGCTGGCTTGTCTATATCCAAGGCAATGAATTTTTTGTAGAGTTGATTAAGCTCGACATAACGATAGGCAAGAGCCTTTTCCTTTCTTCTGAATCTCGTGCCATCATCCTTAAACTCGGCACTTCTTACCTTGTCGGGTAGTGCGTCAATAAAACTTTCATACATAATAAATTCCTTATTTCTTGCGAAAGTCTGGAATTAATTTTGTTGTTGTATTGACTTTTGATTTTAAATACGTTTTAATATTCTTATCTGGTCAAGCCTGTCACAGCTATTCTTTCCAGAACTTAAAATGCCTGAGTTAACCGCTTGGGCATTTTTATTTCTTCTATTGTTTTACGAAATTTATTGTTGAAAGTCAAATGGGGAATAAAAAAGCACCCGAAGGTGCTTTTGGATAAATAGTAAATTTCTAAATTTTCTTGAGTAATGAAATTTAAATGTATTGGAGGTGCTTTCTATTCTGTATCCCATTTTCATGAGAAATGAAAGGCCCCTAATTGCATTGCATCCTACGAAGTTAAACCCGTGCTTCTTTAGTTTCAGCTCGTGCTTTGGTTCGTCGCATGTAATCAATACTTGATAGCATTTAAAATGCTTGAAAGATAGGCGAAAATCAATGTTAAATTTAACCTTACTGCAACCAATCTAACAAGCCGACTCCATGTGCAGTTGGCTTATCAGCTAGTCCTTGGACTTACCAACTGAAAAGACGTACGACATCAGCCTCCATACCTTTCCATTCTCGAAAACTATTCATTACCAGAATGCGCCCAGTCTTCGGATTAAGTGCCAATCTTTGACCGCCATGTCCCATAAACCAAACGCTTTTGTCTGCACCAATGTGCATACCTAAACCCCAAGATGGTGCCGGATAACGCCAATAATCTCCTTTGTAAGTCCTTGGTTGTGCGGCTTCTTGTAAAAAAGTATTCATACAGGCGTCATTTGATTTTCCCGTAAGTCGTTCAAGTGTGTATAAGCCAATACGCAAAAAATCGCGCGAGGTAAACCAAACTAACGCCTCGGCAACGCCATTACCGTCTTTGTCAGTAAACCATGCGCCTGTGTGTTCGCCGCCCGCCAATTGCCAAACCGTGTTTTCAAACCACGCGGGTAACGCCATACCGGTTGCACCACGCACGACCATACTAAGGGCCTCAGAATCGAGACCGTTGTAGATAAATTTTTCACCTTGTTTGAACTGACTGTGCTCGCCATGCTTCTTCAGCAAATCTAGTAAAGAAATCTCATGCCGCATCATGGCCGTGAAGTCAGCGGGACTGTGTATTCCTGAAAACCCTGTCCCGCCTGGGTCTTTGGCGCCACTTGTGTAGCCCAACAGGTGGCGAATGCTGGCGGCGCCGTAAGCGGTCCCTTCGAGCGACGGAGCATAGATCAGGGCCGCATCATCCAAACTCTTAATCTTCCCCGCACAAAAGGCTTCACCAACGGCAAGAGCAGTGAAGCTTTTAGCTGCAGAATAGATATTTACCGGCGTATCAGCTGTGGCACCGTTGGCATAACTTTCACTTGCCAACACCTCGCCTTCAAACAATAGAACAGAGAAAACTTCTTTACCCTGAATTTCTAATGCTGATTTATGGCGAGAAGAGATCGTTGTTTGGCTGCTGGGTAAATCACGCACTTTTTTTGCAGGCTTGAATGTGTATGTGCGTGATGCATATTGTTTGACTTGTTCCAGAATTCTTTCGGCTGACTCATGGTCAGCTTGAACTGGTAACGTCATCGAAACGAATAGTGCAAAGAAGAGGAATTTCACTATAAAAAGCTCCTGATAAATTAATGGAAGTGCCCCGTACTAGCCGATCCACAATCCGTAAAAGTATTGCTAAACGGTACCTGAGTCACACGATGGAAAAGCAAGCATTTCATCAACTTTTCTTTGTTCAAAAGGAGAGGAAAGATAAAGGGTCAGCCCAGAGTTCAGACCTACTGGGCCTTGTTCTTTCTAAACTCATTGGACCTTTCATGAAGAAAAATCATGCTGCGTAAACGAAAGTGCAAATATGACTAATCATATAAAAATATTCCCACAAGATCCGTATGAGTCAACTCCTGGTAGTGAAAATTCTCAAAAATGTACCCCTGTAAACATTTTTCTTTCTTGCATTAAGAATCAGGTGATAGAACGATAGATGAAAGATGAAAAAGCTTGCTTTGTAAGTCGCCCAATGTTTATCTCTTGCAACATCTCTACTAAATCACAAGTAAGCAGACTTGCTTCATTATTTTTGTGTTTGATCGCAAACAGTGTTAGCGCAGTCGATATTTCACCGAAAGGAACGCGGGAAGGAGGGGTGATTGTGGGCATCAATGGGAGTATTACCGACGGTGATGCTGAGAAGCTTGAAAACAGTCTAGAAGATGCAAGGCGTCTTGGCTTACAAGTCAATGCTGTCTCATTGAACTCACCTGGTGGACGAGTTTCAGCAGGGGCTAGTATGGCCAAGTTGGTACGCTACCGGCAATTAAAAACCATTGTTAATGATGGTGCAACTTGCGCGAGTGCTTGCTTCATGATTTTCGCAGCAGGTAAAGAACGCGTTGCTGGGAAGAATGCAAAAATTGGGGTCCACAGCGCCGTAGACCCTACGTCAGGAGAGAATGACGGTGCTAAGTCGGCAACTATCGATATGTCGCGGTTTTTGGCTGAACTAGGTGTACCTCCTCCCATTATTGGCAAGTTAGTAACAGCGAAGCCCACGGACATGGCGTGGCTAACGCCCGAAGACTTGAGATCAATGCAGACCAATATGTCTCAACCACCTGCTACACGCGAAAGCTATGTGGAACGCGTCGCTCCAGCTATCGAAAAGATCCCCAATAAGATTTCATTTGAAGATAGAAAAAAAGCAAATTCCTTATTAATTAGAAGTTATTCATTCATAACGGCCAGTCAACCTAATGAAGCATTATTGTTACTGGCACAAGCTTCTAAACTCAGCCCATATGACCCAGATATTGCTAGCTCCTATGGATACGCACTGTATTTAAATGGGCAGCATGAAAATGCAAAAAATACACTTCTACTTGCACAGCAATTAAAACCAGACTTCGCCGAAATATACAGATTTCTAGCAATGACAGCAGCTGCATTAAATGATCGAAAATGGGCCAAAGATAGTCTGCTGAATTACTATAAATATGCGAATCACAAAGATATCGCAATAGGTGAAATGCGAAGAATGCTTATCGAAAGAAGTGAGTCGGACTCTATTAAATTAGCTGCAAAAGAAGTTTTGAGTATTGTTGCAATAAATAAATGAAAGGTTGTATATGAAAGAATTTGATAAGGAAGAGCATCTGGTTTTAAGTGTGATGCTATTGTTAATAACTGTTCTTTGTCTTGGTTTTAGTTTTTGGTCGATGACAGCAGGATATGAAAGTGCAGCTGGGAATTTATTCGCCTCGGCTGTTTTTTCTTTGGTAATTGTCTTAATGCTATTCACCTTAAACTACCGTCTTCGCCGTGGATTAATGCAAGGAATATCAGGCGCGAAAATTGCGGGGCTTTTGGGGTTGTATATTTTGGTTGTAATGATTAGTTTTAGTGGTTTGTTTAACAAATTTTACAGCACATTTATGCATACGGAGCTAATTGTGGAGGAATTAAATAGTAAAACTAGAGCGCTAAATGAATTGAAAGAAGGAGCTACATCATCATTATCTAATGAAGATGCAGAAGTTCTTCGTCAGAAAGTCACGGCCTTGGTCAAACAATTAAAGATACAAATCCTGAGTCCAGCCGAACCTGGTCTGGGTCCCAAGGCGAATTCAATATTAAATGAAATTGAAGCGTTAATTAAGACGAAAATAACTAGAATGCCCAATAAGGGAACATCAGAATCAGCTTTAGTAAAACTAGGAAACGATTATGAGAATTTGATTTTAGGTGAGGACGGCGTATTAAATAATAGCGAGGTACTTGCAAAGTTAAATGCACCGGAAAAGAGATCGTATTTGAAAGAAGTTAGTCTAAAAATTGACCCAGAATTGAAAAACTTAGCGGCAAAGAACTCGGAATTGGGTGTTCAGGATAACGAAGTTACACGAGCTAATGCTTTAGAGGCTATTCAACGAGCAGTAAGTGTGTATAACGAAGTTGGGCAGCGCACCCAATCTTTAGTAAAAGAGGTGCCTTTCAGTTATGACTTAAACATGCGAGTAGAAAACGACGCCATAGGGAAAATAAGTCATACATATCGATCTGCGGGAGCGCACTTATCACATTGGGGCGTGTGGATTTGTGTATTTCTTGCACTTGCAATTGACCTAATTGTGCCAATGTTTGTCTTTTTCTTGACACCACGTGGCCAGAATTCGGGAGCCAGTTTTGCTTCAAAGAATAAAGGCGCTCAAGTTTTAAAAAGTGAATTTTAAGGATTAATTATGGTTAAACAATCTTATGATGAAAGCTTAAAAGAAATTGTTTCAGGATCAGGAGGCATGCCTCCCCGTGATCCTGGTGGTATCGGTTTGTTTGGAGACTCTGAGCTTAATTCACGTCCAGAAAATAACAATCAATCGGATATGAAACCTCCATTTACTGAACTACAACAGATAGATGCAATCCAGCGAATGAATACAAACTTCATTTTTCTCTTTGGCGGTTCTCAAAGGGGTAAAACTGTAGTTACATCGTCAATCATAAATTTTCTATCGAGTGTGGAGTCAGAAGGACAATTAGTGCCATTCAACGTCAAGAAAGGCTCGGACGCTGGGAATGCATTATTTAAAAAAATTCTTTGGACTTTTTCACAAAAAATATTCCCTGAAAGAACGGTACTGGTTGAGAATAGAGAGCCAATCTATCTGAATGTTAGATTTACTCCCAACGACAATCGTGACAAAGAGGCCATCAACCTAACATTTCTCGAAATGCCAGGCGACGTTTTGCAGAAAATTGATGTGCCTGAGGGCGGCAGTGGTGAGTTACCTGTGAGCATAGACGTGTTTTTCAAAACGATTGGTACATCTATCTCATTTATTTTGGTAACTGAGCATAGTAGGGCTGCGGAAGATGATCAACTTATGAGTTCATTCATTGATCATGTGAGATTCCAGAATAAGCATTTTTCTAGCACTAGATTCCTTCTGCTCGTCACTAAATGGGATGATTACGATGGGGGATTACCTATTGATGAATTTGTAAAAATAAATATGAGATTAACCCATAGTAAGCTGCATGATACAAAGCATTCAATCTCGGAATTCAGTATTGGTGAGGTCGGTCAAGTAGAGGACGCTGCCTCAGAGCCTGACCCAGTAACTAAGAAAAAGCCGCAAAAGGATTTTTTGAAGCAATACAACCCGACCCCATCTCGCCGTGTAATTAATTGGATATACACGAATGTGACAGGAAAACCGTTGTATCAAAAAAGCTTTTTTGAGCGAATTTTGGCAAAGTTTTTGAAATTCTCATAAATGAAAGATATAGCTTTTGCTGTTTTTGGCACGGCTGACGGTGCCAATGGTTTTCATAGTCCGTCTGACTTTATTCTACCCGAACCTATTTATATTCTATGTGACACGCACCTTCCATTTTTGTGGAGTAGCGAAGTATTTCGATTTTATAAAGTTGAGCGGGATTCGAAAAATTCGTTATATCTTTTGGCGCTATATCAAAAAATTGATGATTTTGGTGGGCCAAGGGATGGTGCATTTGCTGGTGTTGGTGTATTTGTAAGAAATGGAACTGTAGATTCAAAAATACTTGTAACTGTATTGCGCGAAATGTTGGCTAACTTGATATGGGCAGCGACAAATGGAAGGCAGTTCACAATTCAGATTAAAGAAGCAGCCTCTGCCGGTAAAATCAGGCCGCCTGAACTTGCTTCTGAATTGGTTGCCTCCTATATTAAGCACGGTACTATCGTCGACGGGAGTACCAATCCTATTGGACGCGCTATCGTTTCAATTGATGACAATATAGTTAGCTCGCCAGAAACTTTTTTCGAGATTGGTCAACATTTTGATGGAATTTTAGAGGCAGATATATATTTTTCTGCTGATTTGAAGTTTCATAATATGGCCAAATCGGGCTATGGGCTAAATGTTATTGAGGTGTCCAATCTCTTGCGTAAATACAAAGATCGGATTAAGGAGAATATTTTTCATTTCACAAAGACTCAGTCCGATAAAGTGCAGGCCGAATTTCAGAAAATAGATGCAGAGAAATTTAGTCAACTATATGTATTGCAAAATAGAGTAAAGGAGTTGAGTTCTAGGCTGATAGAGTGTGAAAAAAATAACCGGACCTCAGGCAATTCTGTTGACTCGAAAAATAGTGAAAATATAATGGTCCAGCGAGCAATTTCAGGCGAGAAATTTGGACGAAATGACTTTGATTTAATAAAGAATTCGCCTGTGCTGCAAAGCATATTTGAGCGCCATGAAGCAGAGAAAAAAACTTTGGCAAATCAAATTAGTATTATTGCCAAGGCAAGAGATGATGCTGAGGCAATGAATAATGCGTTAAAGAGTAGTATTAGACCTAATGATGGAGATAAGGCTAGGTACAATATTTTTGCTGTATCATTTATGATTTTCATCATGCTCGTTGTTATCAGTACTTTGATAGCATATGTATATGCTGGTGTCAATGATAGAAATATGGAAATTAGGGGTTTGAAAGCTCAAATTTCAAACGCCAAATCTCAAATAGAAGATAAGGAAAAGCAAATTAATCTTCTACTTTCAAGGGAATCTGTTAGTGCCGATGTGCGAGATGGTGTAGGCGGTGCGACAATTGAAAGAATCGGATCCACACATCCAAAACAAGGTACTACAACAAGTCAGAATCGAGGAATTGTTAAGGCGGGTCGAGACGCCGAATTAACTCGCAGGGCTGGCAGCGAATCTGCCGTATCTGGAAATATTGAGACCACCACAACTGAGGTTAATAAGCGTGTGGACTCACATGTTGAAACCGATAAAATAAAAGCGATGCCTGGTGAACTAGAAAAGAACAGGACGACACCCACCGAACCCGAAAAAAATAAAGATTCGCCTACATCATACTTAATAAATGAAAACGGTAGATCGGCGTCATATAATGTTGTTATACCGGTGCATTTGCGATATTCAATGAAAAATTTAGATGCGTTTGTTCAAAAGCAATGCAAATTGAATTCGTTGGAGATTGAGGGTATTAAGAATGCTGTTTTGAATAGCAATAGAAAACTTTTGAAAAAAAATGGCGAGATTTGGCTTTCTGATGGAAAAAAAAAGTCGTCATTTCTGTAACTGTGCCCAAAAAATGTAGAATCAAATAAACCGACCAGCCTATCGTTTCCAGTTGGTGAATTTTGGCTTGGTTTAATATCTTTAAATAAAAAAGCACCCGATTGGGTGCTTTTTTATATTCCGATTTGCAAGTTAAACTTTGTAGTCATCGAGCGTTTTGTCGGTTGGCAGGTTTTGTGTCCACACTGGCGCGCGCCCACGTCCAGACCACAGTTCACCATTTGGCCCTTTGTACTTCGGTTCCACCGACTTCTTCTCATTGGCTTCAGCGATTGCCTGACCAACTGATTTGCGTGTTCCCTTATCAGTCTTGAAGCCCAGATCAGAAGCAGTCAGTCCGTATTCTTCGATCTTCTCTTTGATGTCAGCTACAACAGCAGCCACTTCAGAGACTCGTGCAGCCTCAGCCTTAGCGGTTAGTTCTTCAATTTGGGCTTTAAGATCGCGGTAGCTTGTTGCCATTGGTTTATTCCTTTTGCTGATTGATGAATCTGACATTCTAAATTCCTTTTCCTAGGTTCAATCAGAGAGTAGGAGTTTCACTCTAATAGTATTTAGCGTCCAGTGTTCTTCAAAATTTATTGAAAAGATCATACTTTTTTACAACATTTTTTCAAATCTTTGGATTGAAATTTCTGTTGAAATCAATTGACCATTAATTCCATATTGGAACGGTCATTTAAGATATTTGCTACGTTAAACACGGTCGTTCCAAATCTATTAACGGAATTTGAAATGCGCTGAGCATGACGTCATTTGGCTAGTCCTGAGCTACTGTTTATTGGATAGGTGCCACTTCACTGTCAAATTTGCCTCATTGCTAATTGATTGGTGAATTGGAATCGCATGGGGTACGTTACGATAGGTGTAGCACTTGGTGTAATACTTGGTGTGGCACTTTTGGGATGAATTTCGTCTGTTTTTTTTAAGAAAATTGTTTTAAATCAATAGCTTGCGTGCATTTTGGATTTTCCCCCATCAGCCACCCCAAAACATAAAAAATGCCCGCGCAAGCGGGCATTTTTTCGTCTGTACTTTGTTCGATCGCTAGGTGGCATTGTTTACCAGCACCAGCTTTCCCATTACCTGGCGCGAGCCCATGTGGGCGTAGGCGGCCTTCAACTCGGACATTGGCATGGTGCGGTCGATGGCAGGTTTGATTTTTCCTTGTCCATACCACTGCGCCAATTCTTTCATCATGGCCGTATTTGCCTGTGGCTCGCGTTTGGCGAACTCGCCCCAAAACACGCCCACGATGGACGCGCCCTTGAGCAGTGCAAGGTTAAAGGGCAATGCAGGAATCGGCCCCGAGGCAAAGCCCACCACCAGATAGCGGCCGCGCCACGCAATGGAGCGGAAAGCCTGTTCGGTGATGTCACCCCCCACAGGGTCGTAAATGACGTCCGGCCCTTTTCCTCCGGTGAGTTCTTTCAGTCTGTCCCGCAGATTTTCTGTGCTGTAGTTGATGGTGGCATCTGCACCCAAAGAGGTGCATAGAGCGCACTTATCGGCACTGGATGCCGCCGCGATCACGCGGGCCCCCATGGCCTTGGCGATCTGGATCGCGGATGTCCCCACGCCGCCTGCTGCGCCCAGCACCAATACCGTTTCGCCGGCGCGCAGCTGGGCCCGGTCTACCAGCGCGTGGTAGGACGTGGCATAAATCATGATGAAGGCCGCAGCATCCACCATCGGGAATCCTGGAGGGAGAGGCATGCACAGTGCCGCCGGGGCGAGGGTGTGGGTGCCGAAGCCTCCGGTGCCACTGAGGCACGCCACCGATTGGCCGATCTGCAGGTGCTTCACGCCTTCGCCAAGCGCTGTTACCGTCCCCGCGTACTCGGCTCCGGGCACAAAGGGCAAAGGTGGTTTGATCTGGTACTTGTTTTGGACGATGAGGATGTCCGGGAAGTTCAGGCTCGCTGCCTTGATCTCTATGAGTACCTCGCCCGCTTTGGGCGTGGGGGTGGGCAGTTCTTTCCAGTTCAGGGCATCTACGCCGATGGGGTTTTCACATAGCCAGGCATGCATGGTGCTTCTCCAAATGAGTGTTTCCAAATCATAGGACTGAAGGTCAGCCCAGGGGTTGATGGAATGTCCCGACGGCGACCTCGCACCAGGCAGGCACCTACAATGCCTCAACACTCTTTTTAGCCATGAAAATTCTCATTTCCAACGACGACGGTTACCAGGCGGCAGGCATAGTGGCGCTGTACGAAGCACTCAAAGACATCGCAGAAGTCGAAGTCATTGCCCCAGAGCAAAACAACAGTGCCAAATCGAATGCACTGACCTTGCATTCCCCCTTGTACGTGCACCGTGCGTCCAATGGTTTCCGCTACGTCAATGGCACTCCCGCAGACTGTGTGCACATTGCGCTGACGGGCTTGTTGGATTACCGCCCCGACCTGGTGGTCTCCGGGATCAACAATGGCGCGAATATGGGCGACGACACCATTTATTCCGGCACCGTGGGCGCGGCCATGGAGGGCTTTCTGTTCGGGATTCCTGCCATCGCTTTTTCGCAGGTTGAGCGTGATTGGGTGCACTTGCAGTCCGCCGCACTCAAGGCGCGCGAGATGGTGTTGGCCATGCATCAGCAGCAGATGATTACCACTGCGCCCTGGTTGCTCAACGTCAACATACCCAACCTCCCCTTGGAGCAAATCGGTATTACGCGCCTTTGCCGCTTGGGCAAACGCCACGCCGCTGAAAAAGTCATCAAGCAACAAAGCCCCCGGGGCGAAACCATGTTCTGGATTGGTGCGGCCGGCCCGGTGATGGATGACGCCGAAGGCACCGATTTCCATGCCACGGCACAGGGCCATGTAGCGGTTACACCCCTCAAGGTGGATTTGACTGACCACGCCAACCTCGGCTACTGGGCCCAAACCGTCAGCCGTATCTCCGCAGCGCCTGTATGAAGGAAAGGCCTTCCTTTCCAGCGCGCTTGGACAGCACATTGGCCAAAAACCGCCCGAGCGCCGGAGGGGGCATCGCACCTTCGGCGCCCAAACTGGTGCCGATAGCCAAAGCGCCCGTCATCGCACCCATGGTTGCCAAGTCCAAACCGGTCCCCAAAGCCATTCCGGTGCCGCAAGGGCTGGGTATGGACTCAGTGGCCGTGCGTCAGCGTATGGTGCAAAAGTTGGCTGGGCAGGGTGTGACGGACCCCTTGGTGCTCACTGCCATGGGGACGATAGAGCGGCATCGTTTTGTGGACAGCGCCCTGGTCAATCAAGCGTATGAAGACACCAGTTTGCCCATCGGTCTGGGGCAGACAATCTCCAAGCCCGGCGTGGTGTCCCGCATGATTGAGCTGATGCGCAATGGCGCTACAGGCCGCATGGGTCGGGTGCTGGAAATCGGCACCGGCTGCGGCTACCAGGCTGCGGTGCTTAGCTGTGTCGCCACCGAGGTGTACAGCATCGAGCGGCTCAAGGGCCTGCACGACAAGGCACGCGACAACCTGCGCCATTTGCGTTTGCCCAACCTGCACCTCTTATTCGGTGATGGCATGGTGGGCTACGCCCAGGGCGGACCCTATGCGGGCATCATTTCTGCTGCGGGCGGCGATGCTTTGCCTCAAGCCTGGATCGACCAATTGGCGGTTGGTGGCCGTCTGGTTGCGCCGATGGTGCATGCGGGCGGACAAGCCTTGCTGGTCGTCGACAAGACGCCACAAGGCCTGCGCCAGAGCATTCTGGAGGCGGTGCACTTTGTGCCCCTAAAATCGGGCGTTGCCTGAAGGGAAAATTCAATATGGTGGGTTCGCGTAGTTTCTGGGTAGGTGCCATGGGCACCGCGGTGCTGGTGTTGGCCGGATGTGGTTCCAAGCCGATCACCCGTGCGCCAGTGGAAGACCGCTCCAACCAGGCGCCTCAGCAAAGCGTGAGCACCGACCCGCGCACCCAACCCGTGAAGCAGCCCCCAGGCTTTGAAAACGCAGGCAAGCCCGGCTACTACACCGTCAAGCCCGGTGACACCCTGATTCGCATCGGCCTGGAAAGCGGGCAGAGCCACAAGGACATCAGCCGCTGGAATGCACTGGAGAATCCCAACAAGATTGAAGTCGGCCAGGTGTTGCGCATCGTGCCGCCGGTCGCAAACGAAACTGTCAGCGCCAAGCCGGTAGTCGCTGCTACCAGCACTACCACCGCATTGCCTCCGGCCAGCAACCCCGCTCCCGCAGCAAGCACTGCTGCCAGCGCTCCGGCCAAGGCGGCGTCTGCGCCGGCCAGCGCACCCGCTGCGACCCCCGCGCCCGTCGCGGTCAGCGGTGGCGATGACACCGTGGCCTGGATGTGGCCCGGCAACGGTGCCGTATTGACTGGCTTCGATGAAGTCAAAAACAAGGGTGTGGATATTGCTGGTAACGCCGGCGATCCGGTGCTGGCTGCCGCGGAAGGTAAAGTGGTCTATGCGGGCTCCGGCTTGCGGGGTTACGGCAACCTGATCATCCTCAAGCACAACAACACCTACCTCACGGCCTACGCCCACAACCAGACCCTGCTGGTCAAAGAAGACCAGACCGTGAAGCGGGGGCAAAAAATCGCCGAGATGGGCAACAGCGATGCCGACCGCGTCAAGCTGCACTTTGAAGTGCGCAAGCAGGGCAAGCCGGTAGACCCCACCAAATACCTGCCCGCCCGGTAGCACACCATGGCCCCTAACCCCGCCCTTGCCGATGATGACGACAGTGTCAACGGCGAGGGTGTGGAGCAGGATTTAGAGCCAAACAACCCCCTGGCGCCCGATCCTTGTGCGCGTACAGCTCCTGATTTCATAGCAAAAGAAGCGCTGATCGCAGAGGAAGACCCGTCCACCCTCGAGCAGGGGCCTGATGCTTTGTCGGTGTACCTGCGCGGGGTGCGCCGGACTCCGCTGTTTACCCCTGAGCAGGAGTTTGAAGTGGCGACCCGTGCGCGTGCGGGCGACTTTGCCGCCCGCCAAAGCATGATTGAGCACAACCTGCGCCTGGTGATCAGCATCGCCAAAGGCTACGCGGGGCGGGGAGTGCCTATGTCCGACCTGATTGAAGAAGGCAACCTCGGGCTCATGCATGCCATCGACAAGTTTGAGCCCGAGCGCGGGTTTCGCTTTTCCACCTACGCCACCTGGTGGATACGCCAGTCGGTAGACCGCGCGCTCATGTACCAGGGCCGCGCCGTGCGCTTGCCGGTGAACGTGGTGCGCGAGGTGCAGCAGGTGCTTCGCGCGCGCCGCCTGCTGGAGAATGATGCGGTTCTTTTGGCACAGCGGCCTGAGGGCATCCGGGTGGAAGACATTGCCGCACTGCTTGGGCGGGATGCCGTGGATGTGACCGACCTGCTGGCCATGGCGGAGGCGCCGCGTTCGCTGGATGCCCGCAATGACGCAGGCGGCGATGAGCATTCCTTGGGCGACAGCCTTGCTGACACCTTGGCTGCAGCCCCGGACAGTACGGCATTGGCCCATGAGGTGGACGCCTTGTTGGAACAATGGATCGCAACCCTGAATCCGCGTGAGCAAGAGGTGCTGGAAGCTCGTTTCGGCCTGCATGACCGCGACCCGGAGACCCTGGAGACGCTGAGTGAGCGGCTGGGCTTGACCCGCGAACGGGTGCGCCAGATCCAGAATGAGGCGCTGTTCAAACTCAAGCGCTATCTGGCCCGGCGCGGGATCAAGCGGGAGTTTCTGATGTGAGTGCGCCTGACCTGAGACAATTCAGGGATGACAGACGTACACAACAACGACATGGTTCCTCCCAAGCCGCTGCCAGAAGGCTGGCTGGCTGTGAAATCCCTCGATCTCGAAGCCCAGGGCGTGGCCCACCGCCCCGATGGCAAAGTGGTATTCATTGAAGGCGCTTTGCCCTTTGAGGTGGTAAGTGCACAAATGCACCGCAGCAAAGCCAGTTTCGAGAAAGGCACGCTCACCGAGATCCACACCGAATCCTCCCAACGGGTGCAGCCTGCCTGCCCGCACTTCGGCCTGCATGAAGGCGCCTGCGGCGGCTGCAAGATGCAGCATTTGCACGTAGGGGCCCAGGTGGCTGTCAAACAGCGCGTGCTGGAAGATA
Source organism: Curvibacter sp. Hmag1.1 (assembly GCF_059769165.1). Classification (NCBI taxonomy): domain Bacteria; kingdom Pseudomonadati; phylum Pseudomonadota; class Betaproteobacteria; order Burkholderiales; family Comamonadaceae; genus Curvibacter; species Curvibacter sp. Hmag1.1. The sequence continues at coordinate 262,638 of NZ_JBMBGX010000002.1, read as the reverse complement.
ACCTCTGGCACATCGGCAAGCTCAAGCCCGACAATGTGGTGCGGCCCATCGAGGGCCCGGCTTGGGGCTACCGCTACCGCTCGCGCCTGTCGGTGCGCTTTGTGCGAAAAAAGGGGGCAGTGCTGATCGGATTCCACGAGCGCAAGAGCCGCTATGTGGCCGACATGAAGGTCTGCCCAGTGTTGGCGCCCCGCGTGAGTGCCATGCTGCTGCCGCTGCGCCAATTGATTGAGTCCATGGATGCGGTGGAAACGATTCCCCAGCTCGAACTTGCCATGGGCGACATGGGCACCAGCCAGGACAGCCAGGCCGGCGTCATCGCTCTGGTGATGCGCCACATGGAGCCGCTGTCGGAGGCCGACAAGGGCCGTCTGCGCGCCTTTGCGGCCACCCAGCCCGGCCTGCAATGGTGGCTGCAGCCCAAAGGGCCGGAGACCATCCACCGCCTGGACGAGCTGCCCGGCCATGAAACCGGCGACCTGGCCTACACCTTGCCGGATTACGGCATCACCATGCCGTTCCGCCCCACGGACTTCACGCAGGTGAATCCGCACATCAACCGCGTTCTGGTCTCCCGCGCTTTGGGGTTGTTGCAGGTGCAAAAGACCGAGCGGGTGATTGACTGGTTCTGTGGCTTGGGCAACTTCACTTTGCCCTTGGCTACCCAGGCGCGCGAAGTGCTGGGCGTGGAGGGCGCGGAGTCGCTGGTAGCCCGCTCGCGCGAGAACCTGACCTTCAATTCCACGCAAAAAAAGGCTCTGGCGCCCGATGCACCTGCGCTGGCAGCTACCAAATTCGTAGCGCGCAACCTGTTTGAGATGACGCCGGAGTTATTGATTGCCGATGGCACGGCCGACAAGTGGCTGATCGACCCGCCCCGCGAAGGCGCTTATGCCCTCGTGCAGGCGCTGGCAGCCTTGCACCAGCAGCCTGAGTTGCGCAAAGGCTGGACGCCGCCCCGGCGCATTGTCTACGTCAGCTGTGCACCTTCTACACTGGCGCGCGATGCGGGTGTGTTGGTCAACGAAGCGGGCTATACCTGCACAAAGGCCGGGGTGGTGAACATGTTCCCCCATACCGCCCACGTGGAGAGTATTGCGGTGTTTGAGCTGCAGGGCTGATACCAGGCTACTGAGGGCAGGGTGGCCTGCTCTTGGGATAAAAAAGCGGAGCCTAGTGCTCCGCTTTTGCTTTGGCCTTGGATTTGGCCTTGGGCTCTTCGTCTGATTTTTCAGTAATCACCGCATCCGCGGGCGGCGGTGGAGGTGGCGGCTTGAGACCTTGGGGCGCTATGCCTTCAATCTTGTTTTCACGCATATAGCTGTCCATCTCCTTCCAGCCTTCGAAGATGGCCGCTTTGGACGCTTTTTCATTGAGCGAGTAGCAGTCTTCAATGCTGCGCAGGCCATGGCGGCAGGCGCTGCCTATGGCTTTGGCTTCAGCTTCCCGCTGGGCGATCCGCGGGTCTGCCATTGCTGCCTGGATGGATTGCAGATCGCAACCGGCCAGCAGTACGGCAGAGAGGAGGATCAGGGGGCGAAGTGTCATAAGGCGGATGGAGTGCTGCTAGTTATATCGGCAGGTGACGCCAAGTATTAACCACAAGTTGCTGAAAACAAAAAAGGCCCCGGGGGGCCTTTTTTTGGGGGTGCGCGGTGCTTAGTCGCGCTCGCCACCGAAGATGCCCAACAGGGCCAGCAGGTTCTGGAACACGTTCACGATATCCAGGTACAAGGCCAGCGTAGCGGTGATGTAGTTGGTTTCGCCACCATCGACAATGCGCTTGATGTCGTACAGCATCCAGAAGCTGAAGATGCCGATAGCCGCCATGGAGAGCGCCATCATGCCAGCGGTGGAACCCACGAAGGCGTTGATCAGTCCGCCCACCAGCAGCACGATGGTGCCCACCATCAGCCACTTGCCCATGCCGGTCAGGTCACGCTTGATGACCGTGGCCAGGCTGGCCATGGCAAAAAACACACCAGCGGTACCGCCGAACGCCGTCATGATCAGTTGCGGACCGTTGCTGAAACCCAGGGTGCGCTGGATCAGGGGCGACATCATCAAGCCCATGAAGAAGGTGAAGCCCAGCAGGACGGGGACACCTGCTGCAGAGTTCTTGGTCTTCTCAATCGCGAAGATGAAGCCGAAGGCCACAGCCAGGAACAAAACAAAGCCGAGGACGCCGCGGAACAGCGGTGCGATATTCAGTTCTACGCCAGCCCAAGCGCCCAACACGGTGGGAATCAGGCTCAGCGAGAGCAGCCAGTAAGTGTTGCGCAGCACCTTGTTGCGTTGCGCGGTCGATGCGCCATAGCCCAGGCTCTGGCCGAAGGTAGTAGTGCGATCTGTCATGGTGATACTCCAGTTAAAAAACTGCGGTGTACGCGCGGCAAGTGCTCACGTATTCGGCAGGTGAAGACATTTTAGGGTTTTGCAAGGGCAGCCCCGGGCTTTGTGTGTCTATTCATGCCATTTCGGGTGGGGCTGATCTGCGTCAGGAGGGGGCAAATGGGCGGTTTGTTTGGGTATGCTCAGGGTTTCCACCCACCCATACCCTACACACCATGAAATCCAAAGCTGTACTCGAATTCTCTGATGTCGCCACCATTGCGGCTGCCGCCCAAGCCGAAGCAGTCAAACACAACTGGGCGGTAAGCATCGCCATTGTGGACGACGGCGGTCACCTGTTGTCATTCCAGCGACTGGACGGTGCGGCACCCATTTCCTCCCACATTGCTCCCGGCAAGGCCCGCACCGCTGCCTTGGGCCGCCGCGAGAGCAAAGTCTATGAAGACATGATCAACGGCGGACGCGTGTCCTTCCTGAGCGCTCCCAACCTGGATGCCTTGTTGGAAGGCGGCGTGCCGATCATGAAAGACGGTCAGTGCCTGGGCGCAGTGGGTGTGAGCGGTGTCAAGTCCAACGAAGACGCGCAAATCGCAAAGGCCGGCATCGCTGCCATCGGCCTGTAAGTCGCGGCCAGTTGCTATCAAAAAAATAGCTGCTCGCGCACATCCACTGTGCGCCGGCAGCTATTTTCATAATGAATCTCCTCTATTTGGTGAGGATGAGCTTGCCCGCCTTGGTGGTTTGCAAGCGGTAGCGTTGGCCTTTGTATTCAATGTCCACGCTCTGGCGGGTGCCCAGCAGGGCGCTGGCTTGCACCACCGGCGTGGCGGCCACGGCGGGACCGGAGACAAGGCCTGCGGCATGGGCGCGTAGCTCCGGCATGGGTGCCAGGGTGCGCAGAGCGGGTAGGGGGCTGTGGGCCATGGCTTAAGGCTTGGGCTCGGTGATAAAGCCGATTTTGCGCAGTCCCGCCGTTTGCGCCGCCGCCATGGCCTGGGCCACATACTCATAGCGTGCGGCCTTGTCGCCGCGGATATGCAGCTCAGGCTGCGGTTCTTTGGCGGCCTCGGCTTGTAACGCGGCACCCAGCGCATCGCCGGTAACCGGAGTCTGGTTCAGGAAGTAGGCACCTTGCGCATCCACACTGAGTTGCAGGGTTTCGGGCTTGGTCTGCTGGGGCTGGCTGGTCGCAGTGGGCAGCTCCACATTCACCGCGTGTTTCATGACCGGCACCGTGATGATGAAGATGATGAGTAGCACCAACATTACGTCCACCAGGGGCGTCATGTTGATCTCGTTCATCACCTCGTTGTCGCTTTCAGAACCGGCGTCTTGCATTCCAAATGACATGGGGAACCTTTCGCCGATCAGGCTTTTTTCATGGCAACGACCTTGCCGTCAGTGCCTTGGCTGTTGCTGACGCGGGCCCCGGTCACAAAGTAAGCGTGCAAGTCGTGCGCAAAGCGGTTGAGCTTGGTCAGGATGGACTTGTTGCCCCGCACCAACGCGTTGTAGCCCAGCACTGCGGGAATGGCTACAGCCAGACCGAGCGCCGTCATGATCAGTGCTTCGCCGATGGGGCCCGCCACCTTGTCGATGGTGGCTTGCCCGGAGGCACCAATGCCCATGAGCGCGTGGTAAATGCCCCAAACGGTGCCGAACAGACCCACGAACGGAGCCGTGGAGCCTACCGAGGCCAAGACGGCGAGGCCGCTCTGGAAGCGGGCAGTGCTGTCGTCAATGCTGTTGCGCAAGGAGCGGCTGATCCAGTCGCTGATGTCCAGTGCGTCGTGCAGCTGGGTTTGCGTGTTGCGGTGGTGGGCAGTGGCTTCCTGTCCAGCACGGGCCAGCTGCACAAAGGGGTTGTCAGTAGGCGCGCCCAGCGTATCAATGCCCTCTTCAAACTCAGCGCTATGCCAGAAGTACTCCGTGCGTGCGGCCAGCGATTTGAACTTGAGGATGTCCAAGGTCTTGATCAAAATGACGATCCAGGAGGCCAGTGACATGCCTAGCAGCAGCACTGCGACTGATTTGGTGACCCAGTCGCCTTGGGTCCAGAGGGTGATGAGTCCGAGTTGGGATTCCATGAAAAAGCTCCAGAAATAGGTTCAAAAAAATGAATGGATAGCTGCGCTTCAGCGCGTCAACTGCCAGTTGAACGGCACGTCAAACCACATGCCTTGGGGCACGCCGGCTTTTTTGCCCGGCACATAGCGCCACTTGAGGGCCGTCTCCACAGAGGTTTGGTCCAAGCGGTCAAAGCCGCTGCTTTGCTTCACGCTGGCCTGGCTGGCTTGACCGTCGGTATCGATGAACACCCGGACTACCACGATGCCTGTTTCCCGCAGGCGCTTGCTGGTGGCGGGGTAGGCAGGTCTGGCGTTGTTGAGGTAGTCGGCGTCGCTGGAAGGGAGCTCCAGTTTCGGCGGGGCGGGTGGAGCCGGCGGCGCGGCAGGTGCATTGCTGCTGCCGTTGGCACTTTGGTTGCTGCCGGCATTGGCCACCGCTGTCGGAGCCGCAGCGGAGGGAGCCGGGGCATTGGTACTGGGGGCTACTGCCAGTGGTGTCGGCACAGGCTGGGGCGTTGCCACCGGTGTCGGGGTGGTTGGTGCGGGTTGTTTGTTGGTAGCGGTTTTGTTAACAGATTTGGGTTGTTGCGTGGGCTGGGGTGTCGGGGCCGGTGCCTTCGACGGTGCGGCTGGCGCCATGATTTCCACCAGAATTTCGGCAGGAATCATGACTTCCGCGACGCGCCGCATGAGGCCGCTTTGCACCGCCCAGAGGACGGCGCCGTGCAGCAGCACGACGCCCAGCACGATCGCGGTGTTGCGGCTCATGGCAGGCAGTGATCGGTGGCTTTGAGAAGGTTGCATTGGCATGGGTAAGGGTGCGAAGTGACAGAAACCGGCGGTCTTCAGGTGTCCGCCCACATGCGCAGCATGTTGTGGTACACGCCGGTCAGTGCGGTAGTCTCCGCCGAGTCGCCGTGGCGGCGACGCATGGCGAGCAAGTTCATGTCGAGCTCATAAAGCATGCGGCGCTGCTCATCGCTGCGCACCAGGCTCTCCACCCAGAAAAAGCAGGCGATGCGTTGGCCGCGGGTGACTGGCTTGACCTGGTGCAGGCTGGTGCCGGGGTAGAGCACGGCATGGCCTGCAGGCAGCTTGACGCTTTGTTCGCCATAGGTGTCTGCAATCGTCAGTTCGCCGCCGTCATAGTCTTCAGGATCGGAGAGAAACACGGTGCAGGACACATCAGTGCGAAGGCGCTGCCCGCTGCCGGGCATATACCGCACCGAGCCGTCGATGTGGTTGCCGTAGTAATTGGTGTCGCCTCCGTAGCGGTTCACGCGGGGAGGGAACGCTTTCTTTGGCAATGCGGCCGAAAAGAAGGTGGGGCTGCGGTCCAGACCGCGCAGCACCATGTCGCGGATGCTGCGCGCCTCCTCGCCCTCATGGTCGAGCTGCTCGTTGTTCTTGACCTGTTTGGCCAGCTCGCCGGTGCCTTTGCGCCCGTCCACCCACGGCGCCTCTTTCAGGAGTTGCTGTGCATGGGCGACTTCTTGCGGAGTCAACAGGTCGGGCAGGTGCAAAAGCATGGCGGTAGCTGGCAGCGAGGTGGATAGTTTAGAACTTGAGGTTCAGCGTGGCTTGGATGTTGCGTCCGGGCCCTGGGGTGTAGAAGGAGGTGTACAGGCCATCGGCGTACAGCTTGTTGAGCGCGTTCGTCACATTCACCTTGAGCGCAGTTTTCTCGCTGAATTTGTATTCACCCATCAGGTCCCACGTGGCGTAAGCGGGGGCCACGACGCCCGGGTTAGTCGCCGGGGTTTGCTCGCCGCGGAAATTGATGCCGGTGCCCAAGCGGAGCTCGGGGGTGAATTGGTAGGTCGTCCACACCGTACCACTGTGAATGGGCGTCAGACCGGGACGCTCGCCTTCGCGTGCGCCGTTGGCTGTGGAGTTCGAGATGTCAATCATGGCATCAGGCATCCACATATACGAACCATAGATTTCCCACTTGCTGGTCAACATGCCGCTGAAATCCACTTCCAGACCGCTGGCGTGACGCTTGCCCGACAGCAACATCTGGGTGGCTGCAGAGTCCGGGTCGGTATTGCGCTCATTGAACTTGGTGGAATGGAAGATCGCCAGTCGTGTGGTGTAGCGACGGTCTGCCGAGTCCAGTTTGGCTCCGATTTCAAAGTTGCGGCTTTGCTCGGGCGGCGTGTTTTGGCTGGTGGTGGTGTAGGAATAGGTATCCGCAGAGGTATTGAATGACGTCCCCCACGACACGTGATACGAACTCAGCTCGTTAGGCTGATACAGCGCACCCACACGCTGACTCCAGTCGCCCACTGTTTGTTCATAAGCACCGGTTTTTTGGCCTGCGGCGTTCTCGGTGATGTAGTTGCCACGCATGCGATCAAAGCGCAGGCCACCCAGGACTTTCCAGTGCTCGGCCACTTGGACGAGGTCCATGGCGTACAGGCCCAGATTGTCCGCTTGGAAAGCACTGGAGCGTGAGACTACGCGTGCGCCTTCATCCACGGATGCTCCGTCATTCGGCGTGCCCACGGTCGTAGACGGGCGGGTTGCTCCGCCGGTCACGCGAAACACATTTTTGTTTTCCTGCGCGACGTCCACGCCGGCAAACACTTCGTGGTTGACTCCCCACGCTTTGAACTTTTTGCTGTAGTCGCTCTGGAGGTAGACCGAGTTCAAGTCCTGGATCTTGTTTTGGGCTCCACGGGTAAGCACGGTCGCATCAGAGAAATTGTTCAGCCCTGTTCCTGCCGCATAGTTCCACAGTGTTGCGCGCTGGTCGCGGGTGTACACGCCGCGCCTTGCACTGGTCTTGAGTTCACTGTCGTCATCGAATCGATGGATGTGGCTCGCAGTGATGTAGTCCGCAGTTCCCTTGTTGTAGTCACTGGCCATGCCGTAATAGGTTTGCGGGGCAATTGCTTCGTTCAAGCCAGCAGTGTTTGCCGCTGCGGTAGAAGTCGGACGTATCCAACGCACGCCGTAGTTGATGCCGTTGTCGTTGTCGAGGGAGTACAAGCCTACGGAGAACTCGTCTTTGGTGCCGATTCCCCAACGGTAGTTGGCGGCTATTCCTCGCTTGTCGATGCTGCTGCCTGCGCCGTTGTTGTCGGCTTTGGTCACCATCGCGTTGATGCGCAGTCCGGAGTCCTCACCAGTCTTGATATTGAAGTCCCCTGTGACCCGGCGGTAGTTGTAGCTGCCCAGCGTGGTGGTGACTTCGTGGTCATCAATAGCCCGTCCTTGTTTGCTGGCTTGGTTGACTGCACCACCCGTGGAGCCCCGACCAAAAAGCATGGATGCAGAACCGCGTAGGAGTTCAATCTTGTCGCTATTGAATGTGTCGCGGTCGTAAAACGCCGGGTCACGCATGCCGTCGACATAGATGTCACCCGTTTGCGCCAAGGAAAAACCGCGTAACCGAATGTCTTCCTCACCACCTTCAGCAGCCAGAAAAGTCACGCCTGCGGTGTTGTGCAGCACGTCTTTGAGGGTATCCAGGTTACGGTCATCCACCAGTTTCTCTGTCACTACGGTGATGGATTGAGGTACGTCTCTGAGGTCTTGTTTGCCTTTGCCGATGCTGGTGGTGGTTGCGCGTACCGAGTCCTTGTCTTGCTCTTCTTCAAGCTGCTCGGTGATGGTGATTTGCTTCAGTGACTTGACGGGGTCGCCGGCACTCTCCTGGGCAACTGCAGAGAATGAACCTGCAAGCAGCATGGCTCCCAAGGGCAGGAGGGTGGTGGCAGCTACCGGAGGCGGGGCGGCAATAAGGAGGGGTTTGGATGTGGGCATAGCGTTCAAAACGTTCAATTGAAAGAATTTGCTGGCTATGTCCTGAGCACCGGGATAGGGCTCTGACTTGGCTTGCTGATTGGGTGGATAAACAAGAAGCATTCTTGTTTATGTAGAAAAAAATGATTTACAAAGAGCGCGTCACCATCATGGTCTTCCACGCTCCGTGGACCATGGCCGCATTGGCGTGGCATTGCTCCACCACCTCACGCGCACAGTCTTCGCAGCGGCCACATTGTGTAGCGACACCGAGATCAATCTGGATGTCCTCGAAGCTCTTCCCTTCACTGGCGTGTTGGTGAATTTCCTTGTCGGATACGCGGTGGCAGACGCAAACAATCATGAGACGCTTACTGAGTGTTGATCGGAGCTCGTATTCTAAATAAGAATTCATCGCATTTGCATTGCATGTAAAAAAATGTGTAGTGTTTGTGGGGTTGTGTCTACAAAACTGGGCTGTGCGCCCTGTTGCATTCCGGAATAGTTCAGTAACAGATATAGTTGAGAATTATTCGTATTTGATTTCTGCTCCATGACATTTCCGCCAAAGCCATTCAGTCTTGCCGAAATAGCGGCCATGAACCCCGCTGCCTGGCAAGCGGTGATTGGCGCAGAACCCCGGAGTGCAGCGCAGTGGATGCGGCATGCGTCTGAGCTCGGAAGTGCTGACGCACAGACGGTCATGGGCCAATGGCTGCTCGATGGTCATGGGGAGGAGGCCAACCATAAAGAGGCCTTGCGTTTTTTCCTGAAAGCCGGAACTCAGGGCCAAGTCATGGGCATGAACATGTGTGGTCGTTGCTTTGAAAACGGGTGGGGTACTGCCGTGGATTTTTTTGCTGCAGCAAATTGGTTCCGGCAGGCTGCGCACAATGGCTTGGATTCCGGTATGTACAACTACGCTAACTTGCTGGCAGCCGGAAAGGGTGTCAAGAAAAACGACGATGAAGCATTGCAGTGGTACACGACAGCTGCCAAGTTAGGGCACGCGAAGTCCATGACCAAGATCGGGCACTTTCATGAAGACGGTCGCGTAGTGGCCAAAGACGCAGAGTCCGCTTTGGCTTGGTTCAAAAAGGGTGCCGAAGGGGGAGACTTCCGAGGGCAGTTCAACTATGCCAGCATGCTGGCGGAGCGGGGCAGGGGGGAAGAGGCCCTGTTTTGGTTGGAAAAGGTTCCGCTCACCGCGACCGCGGCCTACAAGCGATTGGTAGGGGATAAGTTGCTGAACTCACCCCATGCCACACTTCAGGCGGTGGGGCGGGCCATGCTGGCAGACGCTGTGTCTGCCTGAGCGCGTAGCAGGGTCAAGAAAGCTCGCCCATCTGGCTTTGCAGATAGTTTTGCAATCCGACTTTGGAGATCAGATCGATCTGGGTTTCCAGGAAATCAATGTGTTCCTCGGTGTCATCCAGAATCTTTTGCAACAGGTCACGCGATACGTAATCGCGCACTGACTCGCAATGCGCAATGCCTGCTTTGATTGTGGATTGCGCTCCGACCTCTGCTTTCAAGTCGCATTCTAGAGCTTCGGGCACGGACTCGCCCACCATGATTTTTGCCATGTCTTGCAGGTTGGGTAGGCCATCCAGCATGAAGATGCGGTCCATCAGCATGTCTGCATGCTTCATTTCCCCTATGGACTCTTCGTACTCTTTTTTGGCGAGTTTGTCGAAGCCCCAGTGTTTGTACATCCGGTAATGCAGGAAGTACTGGTTGATAGCGGTCAGTTCATTCTTGAGCTGCGCCTGCAAATGGGAAATGACTTGTGCGTCGCCTTTCATGGGGACCTCCTGTTTGTGAAAGCTTGAATTATCCCGTCGTCACTCTTTTGCAGTGTTGTAAAGAACTACAAATTTCCCACGTAAGCGTGGTGATTATATCGACTTAAATGAGAATGATTCGCATATACTTAATGAAATTCAGCGAACTCACTTCCCGATTAAGGACAGACCATGCAGAGTGAAAGAGACAGGCATTCGAGTGAGAGTGGAGAGCAAAACGACCCGGAGAATTGGTCCGCGCGTTCAGATTCGACAGTGGATGCTGCCCAAAGTCCGGCTGTTGCTGCACTAGGTCACAGCCGCATCCGGTTCACCTCCATGGGTTCGGGGCGATACCGTGACCTGTGCCCCTGCTGCGCCCCGGAATTGCTGAACTCTCCCGTGAAGCCGACGAAGCGAACCAAGCACGTTCCGGCCATTGCGTGGCGGGCCCGCATGCTGTCACAAAGACAGAGTGAATACCATCAAGGTACAAGCCGAGATTGAGGTTCAAATATGCCGCTAGTGCACGATAAATATGCGGGAACAGCTATAAAAAATGTAGCGGTTCACCGGAATGAATCCGGGGCGAAAACTGTGCCCTCATTGTCATCCTATGCCTTGCCAGAGCCACCAAACTCCGGCTCCCGTCGCAAGCGCTTGTGGGATCTGGAGAGTCACTGCCATTGCCCCTTGGTTGGAGTCTGCTTGCCGATAGATACCCTCCGGCGTCTCGTCAACAAAGCTTTGGGCGCAAGTGCATTGGCGAATGACTATGAAGTGCATTCCGGCGCGGTCTCTGAGGCAGCGAGACGATGCAAGCTTTCTGAGCTGATGCAGGCAGAGTTGGAGTCCCGATACGTGCGCGAAATCCGCGCTTTCAAATCCGCAAAAGATTCTCAAGCGTTGGCGGAATTGTGGGCCCGATCGCTCAAGGCGGGTGACGTGGCCGGTGCTTTCTGGGCCGCTTTGACCCATCCTCGTTGTGAGGCTGCGCTTAGGGATGCAATGTGCAAGGACCTGCACATGTTTCAGCATCAAGCCGGTGCGGGTGTACGTCTGGAGATCGCCCGTTTCAATGCATTGGCAGATGAGAACGCGTTACTCGGTCGTGAACTGGGAAAAATCCAAGAGCGCATGACGCGCGTGCTGACGGAGAAAAATGCAGAGATGGAGCAGACGCAGGCCTTGCTGCTGCAAGCGCGTGCTGATGCCATTGCCAAGGACACCCGCTTGACCTTGTTGGCCGAAGCATTGGAGAGTCTGCGTAGTTCCATTCCGGACCTGTCAGACAAGGAGCGCTTGCAAGTCCGCCTGGGCCGCGCCTTGGATCGTCAGCACGAGTTAGAGATGCAGAACGCGGACTTGCGCCGACGCGTGATTCAGGCAGAGCGTGTACCTGAAGAAGTTGCACAAGGTGTTCCACGATACACACAGCCCGTGCAAGAGCAGCGGGCATTGTCAAATGCGCCTGTACCGCTACTTCAAAAGGCGGTGCTTTGTGTGGGCGGGCGCAGTGGCAATGTGGCCAATTACCGCCAAGTGGTGGAGCGGGTGGGCGGACATTTTGCACACCATGACGGAGGCGTAGAGGACAACGCCTCCCTGCTGGATGCCAACCTGGCCGCAGCGGACCTGGTGATTTGCCAGACCGGATGTATCAGCCACAACGCCTACTGGCGCGTGAAGGACTTCTGCAAAAGAACCGGCAAACAATGCGTTTACGTGGAAAGTGCGAGTGTTTCATCGCTAGAGCGTGAACTACAGGCTCTCAGTACACCAAGCGTTCAGGATGTATTTCCTGAAGAATCGTCGTAGCAATTTCTTCGATGGATTTGGTGGTGGTGGACAGCCACCGGATGCCGGTGCGGCGCATCATGGCTTCCGCCTCACTCACTTCCATACGGCAATTCTCCAGAGACGCGTATCTGGAATTGGGGCGGCGCTCATTGCGAATTTCGGCCAATCGCTCCGGCTGGATCGTGAGACCGAAAATTTTTCCGCGGTGCGGCACCAGCGCAGGAGGAAGTTGGCGACGTTCGAAATCTTCAGGTATCAGCGGATAGTTAGACGCCTTCAGGCCGTATTGCATGGCCAGATACAGTGATGTGGGGGTCTTCCCGCTGCGGCTTACGCCCACCAGAATCACGTCGCTTTGCTCCAGGTCACGGTTGCTTTGACCATCGTCGTGTGCCAGAGAGAAGTTGATAGCCTCAATCCGGTCGTGGTATTCCTTGCTTTTGCTTGCATCACTGAAGCGGCCGATGCGGTGGTTGGACTTGAGGCCCAACTCTTGCTCCAAGGGGTGAACAAACATCCCGAACATATCGAGCAACATGCCCTGACAGCCTTCCTGAATGACTTTCAGTACATCCATGTTCACCAAGGTCGTGAACACAATGGGCTTGTTGCCGTCCACCACACCCGTATGGTTGATTTGCCGGACCGCCTGGTGAGCCTTGTCGACGGTGTCCACAAAGGGCAGGCGCACATGCCTTGCCTTGGTTTCGAACTGGGCCAGGATGGCATTGCCGAATGTCTCGGCGGTGATGCCGGTGCCGTCAGAGATAAAAAAAACAGAGCGTTGGGGCATGGTGTTCCGGGTAATGGCGTCAGTCAGTTGCAAGCGCACAGGGGTTTTCCGTAATCGGGTTACACGGTGTGGACACCTACAATCACCGCAATTTAGCGCATTTAGGTACCGGTTACGTTTCCCACAACAGCAACAACAGGAAAGTGACAGGCTGCGCGACCCGTGCCCGGCATGGTCCGGCGGGTCATGGAAAGGTTTTAACTTCTGGAGCATCCTATGTCTGAACTTTTCAATGCGACCGACCTGGTCGTGCCCTTCGAGCGCTTGCGCATGACGGACGTTGAGTCCGTCGGCGGCAAGAACGCCAGCTTGGGAGAGATGATTTCCCAGCTACCGCAAGGCGTGCGGGTCCCCACGGGCTTTGCCACTACAGCCCACGCATTCCGCCAGTTTTTGGCCCACGACGGATTGGCTGACAAGATCAGCGCAAAACTGAAAAACCTGGACACCGAGGACGTGCGCGCATTGGCCACAGTGGGCGCAGAAATCCGTGCCATGGTGGAGGCGCAGCCTTTTCCGGCTGATTTGGAGCAATCGATCCGCGATGCCTTTGCCACCTTGTCGGCCGGCAACGACCAAGCCAGTTTCGCCGTGCGTTCGTCGGCCACTGCGGAAGACCTGCCGGATGCCTCATTTGCAGGTCAGCAGGAAACCTATCTGAACGTGGTGGGCATCGAAGATGTGCTCCACAAGATGAAAGAGGTATTCGCCTCTTTGTACAACGATCGCGCGATCAGCTACCGCGTGCACAAAGGTTTCGCGCATGACGTGGTAGCGCTGAGTGCAGGTGTACAGCGCATGGTGCGCTCGGATCTGGGTGCTGCCGGTGTGATGTTCACGATCGATACCGAGTCCGGTTTTGATCAGGTGGTTTTCATCACCTCCAGCTATGGCTTGGGTGAGACAGTGGTGCAGGGTGCGGTGAATCCTGACGAGTTTTATGTGCACAAGCCCATGCTCAAGGCGGGCAAGCGCGCGGTGATCCGCCGTAACCTGGGCTCCAAGCTCTTGCAGATGGTGTTCACCACCCCCGAGGAAAAAGCAGCAGGCGGCAAGTTGGTGAAAACCACCGATGTCCCCACTGAGTTGCGTAACCGCTACTCTTTGACCGACGCTGATGTGGAGTTGCTCGCGCAGTACGCCTTGGTGATTGAAGAGCACTATGGTCGCCCCATGGATATCGAGTGGGGCAAAGACGGCATAGACGGCCAGCTCTACATACTGCAAGCCCGCCCTGAGACCGTGAAGAGCCAGGCGGGGGCGACAGCCGAGTACCGCTACAAACTCAAAGGCAAGGGCAATGTGGTGGCCGAAGGTCGCGCCATCGGTCAGAAGATTGGCACAGGCCCGGTGCGCATCGTGCACAACATCAGCGAGATGGACAAAGTGCAGGCCGGCGACGTGTTGGTCACTGACATGACTGACCCCAACTGGGAACCGGTCATGAAGCGCGCGAGCGCCATCGTGACTAACCGGGGCGGCCGGACCTGCCATGCGGCCATCATTGCCCGTGAGTTGGGTATTCCTGCAGTGGTTGGATGCGGCAACGCTACGGACCTGTTGAAAGAAGGCATGCTGGTGACGGTGAGCTGCGCAGAGGGCGACACCGGCTTCATTTACGACGGTTTGTTGGAAACCGAAGTGTCTGAGGTACAGCGCGGCGTGATGCCCGAAATCCCCGTCAAGATCATGATGAACGTCGGCAACCCACAGTTGGCATTCGACTTCTGTCAATTGCCAAATCAGGGTGTGGGCCTAGCCCGGTTGGAGTTCATCATCAACAACAACATTGGCGTGCACCCCAAGGCCATTTTGGACTATCCCAATGTGGATGCGGATCTGAAGAAGGCGGTGGAGTCTGTGGCGCGAGGCCACGCGTCGCCCCGTGCGTTTTATGTCGACCGGGTGGCAGAGGGGGTTGCAACTATCGCGGCAGCTTTCTGGCCCAAGCCAGTCATCGTGCGTTTGAGCGACTTCAAGAGCAACGAGTACCGCAAGTTGATCGGCGGCAGCCGGTATGAACCGGAAGAAGAAAACCCGATGCTCGGTTTCCGTGGCGCCGCCCGATATATCAGCACGGAGTTCGGCGAGGCATTCGCCATGGAATGTGAGGCGCTGAAGCGTGTGCGTAATGAAATGGGGCTGACCAATGTGCAGGTTATGGTGCCGTTTGTACGTACCCTGGGCCAGGCGAAACGGGTGACCGAGTTGCTGGGCCGTCATGGCTTGCGCCGCGGCGAGGCAGACCTCAAGCTCATCATGATGTGCGAGATTCCGAGCAATGCGATCCTGGCTGATCAGTTCCTGGAGTTCTTTGACGGCTTCTCTATCGGCTCCAATGATCTGACCCAACTCTCCTTGGGGCTGGATCGTGATTCAGGTCTGGACCTCCTGGCGGCGGACTTTGACGAGCGCGATCCGGCCGTGAAAGCGCTGATCACCATGGCGATCGATGCTTGCAAGCGTCAGGGCAAGTACGTGGGCATTTGCGGTCAGGGGCCTAGCGATCACCCTGACTTTGCAAAGTGGCTGGAACAGCAGGGGATTTCCTCCATTTCGCTGAATCCTGATTCCGTGATTGCCACCTGGCAGCAACTAGCGGTCTGATGCCAGAGACGACAACCCGGCGTAACTGGCGCTTGCATGCGAGCCTGCTTGCGCTGTGGTTTGTTTTCTCTTTCGGGGTTACTTTTTTTGCACGCGATCTGCCCGGAAATTTTTTTTCCTGGCCGATCGCGTATTGGTTTGCGGCACAGGGATCACTACTGATATTTATTGGCATCGTGGTCGCGTTTGCCATCGTTGCCAACCGGCGCTCCGCGGAAGCCTTTTTGTTTGATGCCACTGAATACCGGCAGTACACGACAAGCCTTCACAAGCGCTTTGCGACTTTTGTAGTTGGCTTGCTTTTCTTTCTTGTGGCCTTGGCGCTGGCTGAACAATGGGGCTTGCCGAAAGCTTGGGTTGCCGGCATTTTTTTGTCGGTGACTTTGGTCCTGTACGCGGTAATCGGGGTATTCGCTCGCACTGCGGATGCGAATGAATACTACGTAGCTGGCCGTCGAATTCCCGGTGTCTATAACGGCATGGCGACTGCTGCAGATTGGATGAGCGCTGCTTCGTTCATCAGCCTGGCCGGAGGCTTGTATTCACAAGGTTTCAGTGGTTCGGGCACGCAGCCGGGCGGTTTGGCTTACGTGCTGGGTTGGACGGGCGGGTTTTGCCTGGTGGCTTTGTTGGTCGCACCGTACTTGCGCAGCATGAATATTTACACCGTACCGGATTTCTTCCGGGTTCGGTTTGGCGGGCACTGGCCGCGGCGAATTGCGGCTTGGTCTGCGGTGTTGTGTTCGTTTACCTATGTGGTTGCGCAGCTTTATGGCGTCGGCTTGATTACGTCCCGTTTGACGGGGGTGCATTTTGAGATCGGCATTCTTCTGGCGCTCGGGGGCGTGCTCGTCTGCTCCTTCTTGGGTGGAATGCGGGCGGTCACTTGGACGCAGGTCACCCAATATGTAGTCATTATTCTGGCGTTTCTCATCCCTGTCTCATGGCTGTCTTACCAGCAGACCGGGAATCCGTTCGCCCCCCTCGCTTATGGGCAGCAGCTGGTGAAAATCACCGATTTGGAAGCCTCGTTTGCGGTTTCGCCCCAAGAGCAGGAAGTTATTGCGATCTATGCACGTCGTGCGGAAGAGTTCCGACGCAAGCTGCTGGATGTTGAGGCTTCTTTGGCGGAAGAGCGCGAGGAGCTGAGGCGTCAACTGAGGATCCTGGGCGATAGCAAGGCACCGGATGCTTTGGTTCAAGCCACTCGGAAGTCTCTGGCTGCACTTCCCAAAGATGCGGTAGCTGCACGAGACATGTGGACTCGCGGGCTTGTTGAAAACACTGAGAGGGCACGAGTACTTGGCGGTATGGCACCGCAAACGCGGGCTTTTGCCGGCAATCCGGATGGCACCGCGGATGAGCAAGCGGAATTCAACACTTCTCGTGCCAACTTCCTGGCGCTGATGTTTTGTCTCATGGTGGGCACGGCCGGTTTGCCTCACCTTTTAACCCGTTACTACACCACTCCGGGCGTTATCCAGACGCGGAGGTCGGTGGCCTGGTCGCTGGTTTTCATCGCGCTCTTGTATCTCTCGGCGCCGGCGTTGGCTGTTCTGGTCAAGTACGAGGTCATGGCGCATCTGGTGGGGCAATCCTTTGATGCACTTCCGGGGTGGATGCTTCAATGGTCCAAAGATCCGAATCTGCTTTCGTTCAGCGATGTGAATAGTGACGGGGTGCTGCAGTTCGCAGAGCTGCGGCTGGGGGCGGATTTGATCATGCTTGCGTCACCGGATATTGGCGGGCTACCTTATGTGGTGTCAGTGCTGGTGGCTGCCGGTGGCTTGGCTGCAGCGCTATCCACGGCAGACGGACTGCTGCTGACCATTGGCAATGCACTTGCACATGATGTGTACTTTGAGGGCAACAGCAACAAAGCGGAGGCCATGCGCAGGGTGATGCTGTCAAAGTTCGCCTTGTTGGTGGTGGCATTGATGGCTGCCTATGCGGCAGCACAGCGACCTGCTGGAATTCTCTACCTGGTGTCTGCGTCGTTTTCGCTTGCAGGTGCGGCCTTTGTGCCTGCCATGGTTCTGGGTATTTTCTGGAAGCGCATGACACGGTCCGGTGCGGTGGCCGGCATGTTGGCCGGGCTGGGTACCACGGTGGTCTACATGGTGCTTAACTTTCCGGTTTTACGGCAGTGGTTCGGATTTTCAGGCGAACATCTCTGGTTTGGAATTCAACCTGTATCGGCTGGAGTTTTTGGAGTTCCTGTCGGGGTACTGGTCGCCGTTATTGTCAGCTTGCTGAGCCCCCCCGACTCGCCGGACGACAGGGATTTGGCTCCTCCCTTGGGTTAGGCTATAATCACGGGCTTCGCCTTGCTGCACCCTGTCTAGACGCCGGGGGCAGCTTTTTCAACCCAGATGCTGGGAAATCCTCAAGGAGTATCAATGCGTCATTACGAAATCATCCTCATGATCCACCCGGATCAGAGCGAACAAGTTCCTGCAATGCTGGAGCGTTACAAGGGCATGATCACCGCTGGCGGTGGCAAGGTGCACCGTGTTGAAGACTGGGGCCGTCGTCAGATGGTTTACATGATCAACAAGCTGGCCAAGGCCCACTACCTGTGCGTCAACATTGAAGCCGACCAGGCTGTAATGTCTGAACTGGAACACGCATTCAAGTTCAACGACGCCGTGTTGCGCCACCTGACTGTGTCCAAGAAGAAAGCCGAAACCGGTCCTTCTTCCATGATGAAGACAGTCGAGCGTGAAGACGCACGCAAGGCCCAGCAGGCCGAGTACCAAGCCTAATTGAACGGGTCAACGGACCTTTCCCGTTAAGGAGTGCAAGCGAATTCATTGGTTCTAGGTGCTTGTATCGCAGAGGTAGAAACCATGCGCTATACACCGGCAGGCTTACCAGCCTTGAATCTGCGGCTCGAACATGAGTCAGTCGTTCAGGAAGCCGGTAGCAGCAGAACCGTGAAGGTGGTAGTCAAGGCGGTGGCCTTCGGAACTCTGGCAGAGCGGCTTGCCAAGCAAGCCATAGGCAGTGTCTGGAACTTCACCGGTTTTTTGGCTAATGCACGACAGGGAAAGTCAGTCGTTTTCCATATTCAAGAATTTTTGCAAGATTAATTTTTTAGGAGTCCATCATGCCCGGACCAAAACGTTTCAACAAAGACAAGCGCCCCAAGCGCAATACCCAATCGCTGCTGTTCAAGCGCAAGCGTTTCTGCCGCTTCACCGTGACCGGTGTGGAAGAAATCGACTACAAAGATATCGACACTTTGCGTGATTTCATTGCTGAAAACGGCAAGATTATCCCCGCACGCCTGACCGGCACCCGCGCTATTTTCCAGCGCCAACTGAACACCGCTATCAAGCGCGCTCGCTTCTTGGCGATGCTGCCTTACAGCGACCAGCACAAGATCTAAGGAGTCCCGACCATGCAAATCATTCTGCTCGACAAGGTCGTGAACCTCGGCAACCTCGGCGAAATCGTCAAGGTTAAAGACGGCTACGCTCGCAACTTCCTGATCCCCTCCGGCCGTGCACGCCGTGCTACTGAATCTGCCAAGGCAGAGTTCGAAGCCAAGCGCGCCGAACTGGAAAAAGCAGCTGCAGCCAAGTTGGCTGAATGCCAGGCTTTGGGCGAAAAGCTCGGTGGTACAACCATCAAGTTGACCCAAAAGGCTGGCGTGGATGGCCGTTTGTTCGGTTCCGTCACCAACTATGACATCGCTGAAGAACTGGGCAAGACTGGCTACAAAGTGGCCAAGTCCCAGATCCGCATGCCTAACGGCCCTATCAAGGTCGTGAGCGACAGCACTGTGAGCGTGGCTCTGCACACTGACGTGGTGGTGGATATCACTGTGTCTGTGTACGGCGAAACCGCTTAAGCAGTCTTTGGCATGCCGCCTGGCAACAGGCAGCATCCGCAAAAAAGCCGCCAGGGCCTGTCCCTTGCGGCTTTTGTATTTTGTGCGGGCACTTATCCCGCTATTTGCACAGTTTTCCCACAGCTTGCCCCCAGCCTTTCCCTCGACGCGCGCTCCGGCCCGCTTTAGGATGAAGGGTTCCAAGGAAACTTCATGTCAGCAGTCCCTACCTCTCTCGATGGCTTTGAGTCCGACCGGCAAATTGCCCAATTGCGAGTGCCGCCTCACTCCATTGAAGGCGAGTCCAGTGTTATAGGTGGTCTGCTGTTGGACAACGAGGCTTGGGATCGCGTCAGTGACATCCTGATGGATGCGGACTTTTACCGTCACGAGCATCGCTTGATCTACGCGTCTATCGGCACGCTGATCAACGGGAACAAGCCGGCTGACGTCATTACCGTCTTCGAGCACCTGCAGAACCAGGGCAAGGCAGAGGAGGTGGGTGGACTCACCTACCTCAACTCTTTGGCCCAGTACGTGCCGAGTGCGAGCAACATCCGTCGTTACGCGGAGATCGTGCGCGACCGATCCATCCTGCGCAAGCTGGTCGGCGCCAGTGACGAAATCGCCACGAATGCGTTCAATCCCAAGGGGCGCCCGGTCTCTGAAATCGTCGACGAATCCGAACAGAAGATCTTCAACATCGGCGAGGCCGGCAAGCGAAATAAGCAGGGCTTTCAGTCCATGGACAGTCTGGTGGTCAATTTGCTGGACCGTGTGCAGGAAATGGCGGACAACCCGAACGACGTCACCGGCGTCCCCACGGGTTTCATTGACTTTGACCGCATGACGGCAGGTCTGCAAGCCGGTGATTTGATTGTGTTGGCGGCACGTCCCTCCATGGGCAAGACGGCCTTGGCCATCAACATCGCTGAACATGTCGCTTTGAACGAAGGTTTGCCGGTCGCCATCTTCTCGATGGAAATGGGTGCCGCCCAATTGGCGGTGCGTATCGTGGGCTCCATCGGCCGCGTAGACCAAGGGCATTTGCGTACAGGCAAGCTGACGGATGAAGAATGGCCTCGTTTGTCAGAAGCAATTGAGAAGCTGCGGACCATTTCACTGCATATCGATGAAAGTGCCGGTCTGAACTCCAGCGAAGTGCGTGCCAATGCCCGTAGGCTGGCACGACAGTGCGGACAGCTTGGCCTCATCGTGGTGGACTATTTGCAGCTGATGAGCGGAAGCGGTGGCGATGGTGAAAACCGTGCCACCGAGCTCGGCGAAATTTCCCGGGGTTTGAAGATGTTGGCCCGAGAGCTCAAATGCCCGGTCATTGCATTGTCCCAGCTCAACCGCTCGGTGGAGCAGCGGCCCGACAAGCGCCCGATGATGAGTGACTTGCGCGAGTCCGGCGCCATTGAGCAGGATGCGGACATCATCATGTTCATTTACCGTGATGAGTACTACACCAAGGACCAATGTAAAGAGCCAGGTGTGGCTGAAGTCATCATCGCCAAACAGCGTAACGGCCCGACAGGTGCCGTCAAGCTCGCGTTTATGAACCGGTTCACCAAGTTTGAAAACCTGGCCCATAGTGGTGGGGACGATTACTGATCTTCAGTCAACCCGATAGAAAAAGGGCTGGAAACCAATTTGGCTTCCAGCCCTTTTTAAATGTGCGCTAGTAGCTATCTATTTCATAGCACTTCACTGGCGAAGTCTGCCAGGCGAGAGCGCTCGCCACGGGCCAGGGTGATGTGACCGCCGTGGGGCCAGCCCTTGAACTTGTCCACGGCAAAGGTCAAGCCTGAGGAGCCCTCTGTCAGGTAAGGCGTATCAATCTGGGCAAGGTTGCCCATGCAGATGATTTTGGTGCCAGGCCCTGCCCGGGTGATCAGTGTCTTCATCTGCTTGGGCGTCAAGTTTTGAGCCTCGTCGATGATGACATACTTGTTCAGGAAAGTACGTCCGCGCATGAAGTTCATGCTCTTGATCTTGACGCGGCTGCGAATCAGCTCGTTGGTGGCAGCTCGGCCCCACTCCCCTGCGTTGGTGTCTGTCTTTCCAAGCACTTCGAGGTTGTCGTCCAGTGCGCCCATCCAGGGGCCCATTTTCTCTTCCTCAGTGCCAGGCAGAAAACCGATATCCTCACCCACGCTCACGGTGGCGCGGGTCACGATGATCTCGGTGTAACGTCGGTCATCCAGTACTTGGGTCAGGCCAGCGGCCAAAGCCATCAGGGTCTTGCCAGTACCTGCTGTGCCGGTGAGGGTCACGAAATCGACTTCCGGATCGGTCAGCAGGTTCATCGCAAAGTTCTGTTCGCGATTGCGGGTTGTCACGCCCCACACTGCATTCTTGAGATGGTTGAAGTCCTTCAACGTTTTGAGGACCGCAGTAGTGCCACGGATTTCGGTCACACGCGCATACAAGCTGGGTTCGCCGGGAGACTCGAAGTAGACGAATTGGTTGATCATCATCTGGGGCACAACAGGGCCATCCACCTTGTAGAAGGTGTGTTGGCCTTGCTGCCAGCTCTCTACGCTCTGTCCATGGGTAGCCCAGAAGTCCGAGGGTAGGGCAAGCGAGCCGGAATACAGCAGGTCGCCGTCTTCCAGAGTCTTGTCGTTCTGGTAGTCGTCGGTGGCCAATCCCAAAGCACGCGCCTTGACGCGCATGTTGATGTCTTTCGAAACCAGCACCACTTCGCGAGGGGCGTAGTGCTGGCGCAGCGCTTCCACCACGCCCAAAATCTGGTTGTCTGCCTTGCCTTGGGGCAAGCTGGTGGGCAGGGTGTAGTTCAGCGGCTCTGTCTGGAACATCAGCTTGCCGCGCGCGTCTTTGTGGCCGGTGCTGTCCAGCATGAAGCCTGCGGTAATGTCCGCGCCCGGTGTGCCCGCCAGCGCATCCAGGGTGCGACTGGTTTGGCGTGCGTTGCGGGCCACTTCGGTCATGCCTTTTTTGTGACCGTCCAACTCCTCCAGAACGATCATCGGCAGATAAATGTCATGTTCCTCAAAGCGGAACAGGCACATGGGATCGTGCAGCAAGACGTTGGTGTCCAGCACGAAGAGCTTTTTCGGGCCGTTCGTTTTTGCACGTTTGCTGCGCTTGGCTTCCGGGGCAGCGGCGACCGCTTTGGACACGGACTTCGTAGGCAGTGCCACAGGCGCGGGAGCTTGGGCGGTCACGGTGGCGGGTGCACGCGTCAGGGCAGGAGTCTGTATGGACTTCTTGGTTTCCCGGGCGACCGGCCGTTCCTGGACGACCTGGGCTGTTTGGGGTAGCACAACTTCTGGGGCGGCCTTGCGGGCCGGGCGGGCGGATGCTCGCGCGGGAGCCTCAAAGTCTTTGGCGGTCAATCGGTCGGCACGCTTGGACGGGGCAGGGGGCAGTGGCATGTAGTGGATTCGCAGAAGTTGGGAAGTGGAAAAGCAATGCCGAAAAAGCGAAAAAGCCGCCTTGAGCCAAGGCGGCTTTTTCGGGGAGCGCGGTTGCAAGCTTCAACGGCATGCGAACCATTATGCATGAGCCCCGTGACGCCAAACGCCAACGGGTGCATCAAAACAACAAGGTAATCAGGCGGCTTTTTTGAGGGCCTTCACAGCCTTCAGCACGTCATCCACATGACCTGGAACTTTCAGACCGCGCCATTCTTCTTTGACCAGGCCATCAGCGCCGATCAGGAAGGTGCTGCGTTCAATGCCTTTGACCTTTTTGCCGTACATGATCTTGTTTTTGACCACGCCGAACATGTGGCACATTTTTTCTTCTGTGTCAGCGATCAGCTCAAAGGGGAGTTCCAGCTTGGCCTTGAACTCGTCGTGGGACTTCATGTTGTCCCGTGATACGCCGAACACTTCTGCGCCAGCTTTCACGAAATCCTTGTACTTGTCCCTGAATTGCATGGCTTCGGTAGTGCAGCCGGGGGTATTGTCCTTGGGGTAGAAGTACAAAACCATGGTTTTCCCGACGTGGGTGGTGTTGGTCACCTTGATGCCGCCGGTGGCGTTGGCCTCAAATTCGGGAAGGGGTTTGTTGACAACAATCGCCATATGGAATTTCAATCTCGGTGTTTCAGCCCGGCGAGCCGGCCTGGTCAGTCATAGGGGACAGCGTCGAACGTGACAGCAATTCTTCGCTCTGGACCGCAACCCATAATTTTACTCTGAAAAGGCACCGCCCGGACGCCTTTCCCGAGGGCGTCACCTAGATGATGAGTGCAGCCACCACTTTGCGGCCTTCACCGGACAAAAAGTTATAGGTGCGGCAGGCCGCCTGGGTGTCCATGGTTTCCAGCCCGATACGACGGCTGTACAAAGGCTTGAGCCACTGAGGATGGGTGAAGCGGATGCTTGCGCCACTACCAAAAAGCACCAGCTCCGATGCAAAAGTGGCCAACTCTTCGAAGTGAGGCTCTCCCAGATCTTCGAAGCGCAAGCAGGACCAAGGCTGAATAACGCCTTGGCTGCTCACAATGATGCTGGAGTGGTATTTCTCACCGTTCACTTCGACCCAGCCGGGGCCATAACCGGTGATGGAGGGGCCTTGTAAAGCGTCGGGAATGAATTTCATGGGGAGAGGTGTGGTCCGGGAGAGGCCGGCGGGGCGGGATGCCTGCCGAACTGTGGTCAAATTATAGGTTTCGCCCTGTGCTGACACCTCCCGGAGGGACTTTGAAAACCATTCAGAAATCTGCCAAGCTGGCCAACGTGCTCTACGACATCCGCGGTCCTATCATGGACGCGGCGCGTCAGATGGAGGACGAGGGTCAGAAGATCATCAAGCTCAATCTGGGCAACTTGGCGGTGTTCGGTTTTGATGCGCCCGAAGAAATCCAGCAGGACATGATCCGCAATCTGCCCAATTCGGCAGGCTACTCCGACAGCAAAGGCATTTTTGCAGCCCGCAAAGCGGTCATGCATGAGACCCAGAAGCAGGGCATTGCCGGCGTTACCCTGGATGACATTTATCTGGGCAACGGCGCCAGTGAGCTGATCACCATGGCCACCAATGCCTTGCTGGACAATGGCGACGAGTTGCTGTTGCCTATGCCTGACTATCCCTTGTGGACTGCAGCCACCAGCCTGTCCGGCGGCACACCGGTGCATTACCTGTGCGATGAGAACAATGGCTGGATGCCCGACCTGGACGACATCCGCGCCAAGATTACGCCACGCACCAAGGGCATTGTGGTGATCAACCCCAATAACCCGACCGGCGTGTTGTATTCCACTGAGCTCCTGCAGGGCATCATCGAGATCGCCCGCCAGCACGGCCTGGTGATTCTGGCGGACGAGGTTTACGACAAGGTCTTGTACGACGGCATCCAGCACACGGCCATGGCCAGCTTGTCGACAGACGTGTTGACGCTCACCTTCAATTCCCTGTCCAAAAGCTACCGCTCCTGCGGGTATCGCGCAGGCTGGCTGGTGGTGTCAGGCAACAAGAAGTCGGCGGCTGACTACATCGAGGGCCTCAACATGCTCTCGAACATGAAGCTGTGCTCCAACGTACCCGGCCAGTGGGCGATCCAGACCGCTTTGGGCGGTTACCAGAGCATCAACGATCTGGTGTGCGAAGGCGGGCGCCTGCGCCGTCAGCGCGACCTGGCCTATGAGCTGATTACCGCCATTCCCGGCGTGACCTGTGTGAAGCCGCAGGCCGCGCTGTACATGTTTCCCAAGCTGGACCCCAAGGTGTACCCCATCTCGGACGACCGGCAATTTTTCCTGGAGCTGCTGCGCGAGACCCGCGTCATGCTGGTGCAGGGAACCGGCTTTAACTGGCATGCGCCCGACCACTTCCGCATCGTGTTCCTCCCGCATGAGGACGATTTGCGCGAAGCCATCGGCCGCATTGCCAAGTTCCTTGAGAGCTATCGCAAGCGCAACGGGAACTGACTCACTCTGATTTTGATAGCTGCCCGCGCACTGTTTGCAAGGGCTAGACGCACTTTTTACGTAAGAACGATATGAAACCGATACAAGTAGGCCTGCTCGGCATTGGCACCGTGGGAAGCGGCACATTCAATGTGCTCAAGCGCAACCAGCAAGAAATCCAGGGCCGTGCCGGCCGCGGTATCGAAATCACCATGGTGGCTGACCTCGACGTGGCGCGTGCCCAAAGCGTCGTCGGCCCCGATGTGAAGGTGGTGAACGACGCGCGCGCCGTCATTGCCAACCCCGAGATCGATATCGTCATCGAGTTGATCGGCGGCTACGGCATTGCCAAGGCGCTGGTGCTCGAAGCCATTGCGGCCGGCAAGCATGTGGTCACTGCCAACAAGGCCTTGCTCGCCGTGCACGGCACCGAAATTTTTGCCGCTGCATCCGCCAAGGGCGTGATGGTGGCGTTTGAAGCGGCAGTGGCCGGTGGCATTCCCATCATCAAGGCATTGCGCGAAGGCCTGACGGCCAACCGTATTCAATGGATTGCCGGCATCATCAACGGCACCACCAACTTCATCCTGTCCGAGATGCGCGACAAGGGCCTGGACTTTGACGTTGTGCTCAAGGAAGCCCAGCGCTTGGGCTACGCCGAAGCCGACCCTACCTTCGACATCGAAGGCGTGGATGCCGCACACAAAGTCACCTTGATGAGCGCGATTGCCTTCGGCATTCCTGTGCAGTTCGACAAGGCCTATGTGGAAGGCATCACCAAGCTGGGCGCGGCCGACATCAAATACG
The DNA here is from genome assembly GCF_059769165.1 of Curvibacter sp. Hmag1.1. Lineage (NCBI taxonomy): Bacteria > Pseudomonadati > Pseudomonadota > Betaproteobacteria > Burkholderiales > Comamonadaceae > Curvibacter > Curvibacter sp. Hmag1.1. The sequence continues at coordinate 236,956 of NZ_JBMBGX010000002.1, read as the reverse complement.
CCGAGCAACTGGGCTACCGCATCAAGCTGTTGGGCATTACCAAGCGCACGTCTGCCGGCATTGAGCTGCGGGTGCACCCCACACTGGTACCGGCCAAACGCCTGATCGCCAATGTGGAAGGCGCGATGAACGCCGTCATGGCCCATGGCGACGCCGTGGGCACTACGCTGTACTACGGCAAGGGCGCGGGCTCTGAGCCCACTGCCAGCGCCGTAATTGCCGACTTGGTGGACATCACCCGCCTGCACACCGCAGATGCCGCCCAGCGCGTGCCGCATCTGGCTTTCCAGCCCGACGCCATCAGCAACACCCCCGTGGTGGCCATGAGCGAAGTCGTGACCAGCTACTACCTGCGCCTGCGCGTGGCCGACGAGGCCGGTGTATTGGCCAAGGTCACCGGTTTGCTGGCCGAGGCCGGCATCAGCATCGATGCCGTGCTGCAACGTGAAGCGGATGAGATCAGCGGCGAAGCAGCCACCCAGACCGACGTCATCATCCTGACCCACGACTGCGCAGAAGCCAAGATGAACGCGGCTCTCGCCCAGATGCAAGCGCTGCCCACCGTGTTGCAGCCCATCACCCGCATCCGCAAGGAAGAGCTGGCGTAATCAGGACACTGCCCCATGCAATATCTCTCTACCCGCGCTGTATCGAACAATACGCAAGACCGCAAACGCTTCTGCGAAATCCTGCTCGAAGGCCTGGCGCCGGACGGCGGGCTTTACATGCCGGTGGCCTATCCGCAAGTGGACGACGCTACGCTGACCCGCTGGCGCAAGGTCTACCACGAGCAGGGCTACGCCACGCTGGCGTTTGAAATCCTGTCGCTGTACATCGACGACATTCCCGCCGACGACCTGCGTGCCTTGTGCGCCAAGACCTACACCGCTGAAGTGTTCGGCACCGGCGAGATTGTGCCCTTGCGCCACCTGCAAGACGGCGTCTGGATCGAAGCGCTCTCCAACGGCCCGACCCTGGCGTTCAAGGACATGGCCATGCAGCTGTTGGGCAACCTGTTCGAATACGAACTGGCCCGCCGCGGCGAAGAGCTCAACATTCTGGGTGCCACCAGTGGCGACACCGGCAGCGCCGCAGAGCACGCCATGCGTGGCAAAAAGGGCGTGCGCGTCTTCATGACCAGCCCGCACGGCCGCATGAGCCCGTTCCAGCAGGCACAAATGTTCAGCCTGCAGGACGCCAACATCTACAACATCGCCATCAAGGGCGTGTTTGATGATTGCCAGGACATCGTCAAGGCGGTATCCAACGACCTCGAGTTCAAGCGCAAGTACAAGATTGGTACGGTCAACTCCATCAACTGGGCGCGTTTGCTGGCCCAGGTGGTGTACTACTTTGCCGGTTACATCCAGGCAACCGAGTCGAATGCCCAAAAGGTGTCGTTCAGCGTACCCAGCGGCAACTTCGGCAACGTGTGTGCCGGCCATGTGGCCCGCCAGATGGGTTTGCCAGTCGACAAGCTGGTGGTTGCCACCAACGAAAACGATGTGCTCGACGAGTTCTTCCGCACCGGCGTGTACCGGGTGCGCGGCACTGCAGACACGCATGAGACCTCCAGCCCTTCCATGGACATTTCCAAGGCCAGCAACTTCGAACGCTTTGTGTTTGACCTGCTGGGCCGCGACGGTGCGCGAGTGAAGGCGCTGTTCGGCGAAGGCCTGTCCCAGACCGGCCAGTTCGACCTGAGCGCCGACCCCGTCTTCGCGCAAGCGGCTGCCAAGTACGGTTTTGTGAGCGGCAAGAGCACCCACGCCAACCGCCTGGACACCATTCGTGCCACGTACGAGCAGCACGGCATGATGATCGATACCCACACCGCCGATGGCCTGAAGGTGGCCTTGGAGCACCTGACTGCCGGCGTGCCCATGGTGGTGTTGGAAACCGCATTGCCCATCAAGTTCGCGGCCACCGTGGTCGAGGCCTTGGGTCGTGACCCCGTTCGCCCGTCGCAGTTTGAAGGCATCGAAGCCCTGCCCAAGCGCGTGCTGGTGATGGATGCGGACGTGCCCGCCATCAAAGCGCTCATTGAGCGTGAGTGTGTTTGACTTGTGTATGAAAACGCTGCTTTGCGCCCGTCAAATGTGCGCGAGTAGCTCCTGAATAGATAGCAAATGACTTCTGCACCCAGCGCCCCTCGCAAGCCTCTTTTGCCGTTGGACGATGCGCTGGCGCAGTTGCTGGCAGCAGTGGTGCCCTTGACGGCGACCGAACAGGTTTCCACTTTTGAGGCAGACGGCCGGGTGCTGGCCACGAACGTGGTGTCCAGCCTTCAAGTGCCGGCCTTCGACAACAGCTCCATGGACGGCTATGCCGTGCATGCCGAAGACCTTTTGCGCGGCTCCCACGAGCTGCGGGTCACGCAGCGGATTGCCGCCGGCTCGGTCGGTGAACATCTGCAAGCCGGCACGGCGGCCCGCATTTTCACCGGTGCACCGGTGCCCCCCGGAGCCGATGCGGTGGTCATGCAGGAAGACTGCACGCCTATCCACGACGAGCGCCATGGCCAGCCCGAGACCATCCGGGTCAGCACCACGCCCTTGCCGGGCCAGTACATCCGCCATGCGGGTGAAGACGTGCAGCGTGGGGATTGCGTGTTGCCCGCGGGTACCCGCTTGGGGCCGGCTGAATTGGGCCTGGCTGCCAGCATCGGCATGGCGCATCTGGAAGTAGTGCGCAAGCCGCGAGTGGCCTTGTTCTCGACCGGGGACGAGCTGGTCATGCCCGGCACCGTCGCCCCGCAGGACATGCCCCCCGGCGCCATCTACAACTCCAACCGCTTTTTCCTGCTCAATCTGCTGCGCCGAATGGGCTGTGAGGTGGCGGATCTGGGCATCGTGCCGGATAACCGTGCCGCCACCATCGCAGCGCTGCAGGGTGCAGCAGCTGACAACGACGTCATTCTTACCAGCGGTGGCGTGTCGGTGGGCGAGGAAGACCATATCAAGCCCGCAGTGCAAAGCCTGGGAACGCTGGATTTGTGGCAGATCGCCATCAAGCCAGGCAAACCCTTTGCGCACGGGCGCATTGGCGCGGCGCACTTCATCGGGCTGCCCGGTAACCCGGTATCCAGCTACGTGACCTTCCTGCTGTTGGTGCGGCCGTTCTTGTTGCGCCTGCAAGGTGTGCGTGACCTTGCCATGAAAAGCATGGCGGTTCGCGCAGATTTCGATTGGCCCAAAGCCGACAAGCGCCGCGAATTTTTGCGGGTGCGTCGCAATGCCAATGGCGGGCTGGACCTGTTCAACAACCAGAGCTCCGGCGTTCTCACCTCCGCTGTCTGGGGGGATGGTGTGGTCGATGTCCCACCCGGGCAACCGATCTTGTATGGCCAAACCGTGCAGTACATCCCCTTTAGCGAGTTGCTGCGATGAAAGTCACCATCCGCTACTTTGCCTCCATGCGCGAGGCCATGGGCACCTCCAGCGAAGTGCTGGAGACACAGGCACTCACTCTGGGTGCGCTGCGGTCTGAATTGCTGGCGCGCGGCGGTGCCGGCGCCGAAGCGCTGGACACCAACCGGTCTGTCCGCATGGCCCTCAACCAGGTCATGAGCGGCCCGGACGCCACCCTGACAGAGGGGTGCGAAGTTGCGTTCTTCCCCCCGGTCACGGGCGGCTGATCAAGCGGCCTGGGTTTGCGCCACCAGCGCAGGTATCCCGTCGCTGATTTCCTGCAGTCGTGCAGTCAAGCCTTCGGATGCTGCATCCATTGGCGCACGCAGTTCATTCAATAGCAGGCCCTGATGGGCCATCAGCGCCTTCAAGGGCCCTGGGTTGGGCTCCGCAAATAAAGCATTCAGCAAGGGCAGCAAAGGGCGCCAAAGTGCCCGGGCCGTTTGCAGTTCCCCGGCCCGCAGCAAGGCAATGACTTGCACCATGCGCTGCGTGTGCAGGTGGCCGCCCGCCGCGATAGCGCCAGCGCCTCCCAGCGCCACGGTGTTGAAGATGCGGCTATCGTCCCCCGCCAATACCTGAAGGGCTCCATCCGCAATCAGATACTGGGTCTTGATGTCGTCAGCACCGCAGTCCTTGATCGCCACGATGCGCGGGTGCTGCGGCAAGGTCCGCAGTGTCTCCAGCGCCAGCGTGCTCCCCGTGCGGGCGGGAATGTCGTAGATCACGACCGGCGATGTGCTGACATTGGCAATCGCCTCGAACCACTGAATAAGGCCTGTCTGACTGGGGCGGATGTAGTGTGGTGCCGGTACCAGAATGCCGTGCAATCCGCGGCTATTTAGGGTGCGCACCCATTCCAGAGTCTCCGGCAGGTGGTAGCCCGACAGGCCCATCACCAGATGCAAGTCACCTGCCGCGGACCGGACGGTGTCCAAGACCGCCAGCTGTTCCCGAGGGCTGAGGGCAGCGGCCTCGCCGGTGGAGCCACACACCACGAAACCTGCCACCCCCTGGTTCGCGAGGTGCCGCACCAATCGGTAAAGGGCGGGGTGGTCCACCGCTCCACGCTCAAAGGGGGTGACCAGTGGAATCCACAGGCCGGAAAAATCAGGAGTCAACTCGCGCATACGTACATCCTTTTCGAGGAAAAGACCGATGGAAGAACCATCGACAAACGCGCGGCGGGAGGTGCAAAAAAAGGGTAGGGTGCCTGTGTAGCAGTTCCATCGCTCATTTGAGGACGGAACCGCAGCTCCGGTCAAATGAGCTTCGGCTTTTTGGATTTGTTCGCGCACAACGCACCTGCGCACGCGGGTGCGGCAGAGAGCATGGGGGTGTGAGCTACGAACATGCGGGCATGCTACCACGGTGCCACAATCTGCCCATGGCCCATCCCACACCCGCAACGCCCCGCGTTCGTATCCAGACCGAAGCCTTCGACTTAGGCTTGGAAATCAGTCAGCTGCAGGCTGCCGACCCGCGCGTGGGTGCAGTGTGCAGCTTTGTCGGCACCGTGCGCGACCGCAACACCCCCGGTGCAGCCGGTTCGGTGCAGACCCTGGAGCTGGAACACTACCCCGGTATGACTGAGAAGTCGATTGAAGCCATGGTGGACGCCGCGTTTGCCCGCTTCGACATCTACGGCGCCCGCGTGGTGCACCGGGTAGGGGTGTTGCAACCCACTGAGGGGGTGGTGCTGGTTGCAGTGACCTCGGCCCATCGCGGGCAGAGTTTTCAGGCCTGCGAATTCATCATGGACTACCTCAAGACCCAGGCGCCGTTCTGGAAAAAAGAGACCACGCCTGAAGGCGCGCACTGGGTGGACGCCCGCGTGAGCGATGACGAGGCCCTGGCCCGCTGGGGTATCACGGCGCCTAACGCCTGAGCCGAGGGGCTGGCCGGGTATCAGTTCAGGTACTTGGGCGGCTCTGCGTTGGCAAAAGCGTCCCACTCGGAGGGCTGAGCGTCCGTCTCGATCTCCTGGATGATGGGCAGGGTGGGCTCCAAGCCTTTGGGTGGGTCAATTCCCCAGTCGCTGTTGCGCATGGCCAGGCCGATCACATGCAGCAGGGCAATCAGGGTGTCGCTGCCCATGTTGATTTCCAGCTGGCGTGACTCTGCAGCGCCGGGCTGTGTTTCCTCAAACCGCACCGACAGCATGTCTGCGCCCTGCAACTGGATGTGCGCGGTAGTGACCAGCAAGGGCTGGTCTGTGTCACTCAACAGGGGTCGCCGGGATTGAAAAGGCGTATCGAAATCGGCCTGTTGCAAGGATTCCTGCCGCTGGAAAGCGTCCACCGCATGCTGCGCTGCCCCGTCATGGCCCGCAGGCGTGGGGTTCGGCAAGGCCAGCTGTTCGGATGTTTTTGCCAAATGCGGGTACAAGCCCCGCAGCATCCGGCGGGTCAGCCACAGGCGTTGCTCTTCCCCCTCGGGCGAGTTCATGCGTACCAAAATACGGTCGTGCTCGGCCACGTAGCTGACTTGGAATTGGTGAATCTGCATGGAGGAAATCGGGTAAAACAGGGTGCGCCTCCATTATCGGATGTGTGCAGCTTTGAGCTCTGGATTTGTGCTGGATCAAGGTCTCGGCGTTGGCAGGCTTGAAATCCACCCCCGCGGACCCAAGCTGGGGGTTAATCTCAGAACACACGGGGGTCACACCATGCGAATCGACAAACTCACCACCAAATTCCAGGAAGCGCTGGCCGAAGCTCAGACCCTGGCGCTCACCCATGACAACGCCTTCATTGAGCCTGTGCACGTCCTCGCGGCCATGATCCGCACCGACGATGCGCCCAAGGCCTTGATGAACCGGGCCGGCGTTAATGTGGCGGGCTTGCTGGCGTCTGCCGAGGCCGGCATCAAGCGCCTGCCGCAGGTGCAAGGCCATGAGCAGGTCACCGTGGGGCGCGATATGGTGTCGCTGCTGCAGGCGGCCGAGAAAGAAGCCATCAAGCGTGGCGACCAGTTCATTGCCGGCGAGCTGTTTTTGCTGGCCGTGGCGGACCACAAGGGCGACGCCGGGCAAATGGCCCGCACCAACGGGCTGACCCGCAAGAGCCTGGAGGCGGCTATCGACGCCGTGCGTGGCGGCCAGAAGGTGGATAGTTCGGACGCAGAAGACCAGCGCGAATCCCTCAAGAAATACTGCATAGACCTGACCGAGCGCGCCCGCATGGGCAAGCTGGACCCGGTGATCGGGCGGGACGACGAAATCCGCCGCGCCATCCAGGTGCTGCAACGCCGCACCAAAAACAACCCCGTCTTGATCGGCGAGCCCGGTGTGGGCAAGACCGCCATCGTCGAAGGCCTGGCCCAGCGCATTGTGGAGGGCGAGGTGCCCGACAGCCTCAAGGGCAAACGCGTGCTTTCGCTGGACATGGCGGCGCTCTTGGCGGGTGCCAAGTTCCGTGGCGAATTTGAAGAACGCCTGAAGAACGTGCTCAAAGACCTGGCCAAGGACGAAGGCCAGACCATTGTGTTCATCGACGAGCTGCACACCATGGTGGGCGCCGGCAAGGGCGAGGGCGCCATGGACGCGGGCAATATGCTCAAGCCGGCATTGGCGCGTGGCGAGCTGCATTGCGTAGGCGCCACCACGCTGGACGAGTACCGCAAATACATCGAGAAGGATGCCGCGCTGGAGCGCCGCTTCCAGAAGATTCTGGTCGGCGAGCCCACGGTGGAAGCCACCATCGCCATTCTGCGCGGCCTGAAAGAGCGCTACGAAGTGCACCACGGCGTGGACATCACCGACCCGGCCATCGTGGCTGCTGCCGAGCTGAGCCACCGCTACATCACCGACCGCTTTTTGCCGGACAAGGCCATCGACCTGATTGACGAGGCTGCCTCCAAAATCAAGATCGAGCTGGACTCCAAGCCTGAAGTCATGGACAAGCTGGACCGCCGCTTGATCCAGCTGCAGATCGAGCGCGAAGCCGTCAAGAAAGAGAAGGACGAAGCCTCGCTCAAGCGCTTTGAGCTGATCAACGAAGAGATCAACAGCCTGCAAAAAGAGATTGCCGATCTGGACGAAATCTGGAAGGCCGAAAAAGCCACCGCCCAAGGCAGCGCCCAGGTGCGCGAAGAGATCGACAAGCTGCGCACCCAAATCGAGAGCCTGACCCGCAAGGGCGACTTGGCCAAAGTGGCCGAGTTGCAATACGGCAAGCTGCCTGAGCTGGAGAAGCGCCTCAAGGAAGCCCAGGATCAGGAAGCCGGCAAAGCGGCTGCAGGCGGCGCCAATCGCTTGCTGCGTACCCAGGTGGGCGCGGAGGAAATTGCCGAGGTGGTGAGCCGCGCTACGGGCATTCCGGTGGCCAAGATGATGCAGGGCGAACGCGACAAGCTGCTGCAAATGGAAGGCAAGCTGCGCGACCGCGTGGTGGGGCAGGAAGAAGCCATTGCCGCCGTGTCCAACGCCATCCGCCGTTCCCGTTCGGGCCTGTCGGACCCGAACCGGCCTACGGGTTCTTTCTTGTTCCTCGGCCCCACGGGCGTGGGCAAGACCGAGCTGTGCAAGGCGCTGGCCGGATTTTTGTTTGACAGCGAAGAGCACCTGGTGCGCATCGACATGAGCGAGTTCATGGAGAAGCATTCGGTCGCCCGTTTGATCGGTGCGCCTCCGGGGTATGTGGGCTATGAGGAGGGCGGTTACCTCACGGAAGCCGTGCGCCGCAAACCCTATGCCGTGCTGCTGCTCGACGAGGTGGAAAAAGCCCACCCCGACGTGTTCAATGTGCTGCTGCAAGTGCTGGACGATGGCCGCCTGACCGACGGCCAGGGTCGCACCGTGGACTTTAAAAACACCGTGATCGTGATGACCAGCAACATCGGCAGCCAGCTCATCCAGAGCATGGTGGGCCAGGACTACGAGGATGTGAAAGAAGCAGTCACCGGCGAGTTGAAAAACCACTTCCGCCCCGAGTTCCTGAACCGGATCGACGAGACCGTGGTCTTCCACTCGCTGGATGCCGCTAACATCGCCTCTATTGCCAAGATCCAGCTGGCCACGCTGATGGCACGTCTGGCCAAGATGGATCTGACTCTAGCCGTGAGCGACGCGGCGGTGGCCGAGCTGGCCAAGGTGGGCTTCGACCCGGTGTTTGGTGCGCGACCCCTGAAGCGCGCCATTCAGCAGCGCATTGAGAACCCGCTCTCCAAGTTGTTGCTCGAGGGCAAGTTCCTGCCCAAATCGACGATTCAGGTGGGGGTGGACCCCATCCTGGCGCCGGGGCAGTTCAGCTTCAGCTAAGCCGTCTGGGGCGCCATGGCGTCCCAGGCTGCAGCGGCTTCTGCGGCGTACATCAGGGCGGGGCCGCCGCCCATGTAAACACACACGGCCAACATCTCATCCAGCTCAGCACGGGTGCACCCCAGCTTGTGGAGAGCCTTCACATGAAAGCCGATGCATCCCGAGCAATGCTGGGTGATGCCTATGGCCAGCGCCATTAACTCTTTGTGTTTTGCGCTCAGGGCGCCTTCCGCCATCGATGCCTTGGCCAACAGCCCAAATCCTTGCATGGCCTCGGGTTGTGCCTTGCGTAAGGGACCCAGGTTTTCGTTGATCTGCTTGATGAGGGTGCTGTGGTCGAAAGAGCTCATGGGTTGTACCGTGAAAAGGGGAAACAACCACTGTAGGTACAAGGGCACCTTGGCGCCTTGATACGCCGCAATTTCAGATCAAAGAGTGCTCTTGCGCCCGTGAAATATGCGCGAGCAGCTATCAATTCAGGAGCATTTTGACGCTGGGCCTGCGGTGTCCCACTGCAGTCGCCGTGCCAGCCGATCAAACACTAGGTCCGCCGATATCGCCAGCAGGCCCACCAGAAGTGCGCCTTGCAATACATAGGCCGTATTGAACCCCGAGAGCCCGACGATGATGGGGGAGCCCAGCGTTTTGGCTCCTACTGTGGAGGCAATGGCTGCCGTGCCGATGTTGATGATGACGGACGTGCGCACGCCGGAAAGCCACAAAGGCAGGGCCAGTGGAATCTGCACTTGGGTGAGGATGTGCCGAGGTGACAGCCCCATGGCCCGGGCGGATTCCAGCACCGGGCGTGGCACCGACTCAAGCCCGGCCAGCGTGCCTTGCAACACTGGCAGTAGCCCGAAGAGTGAGAGGGCAATCAGTGCCGGCAACTCGCCGAAGCCCACCGCAGGCACCGCCACCGCCAACACCGCCACGGGCGGAAAGGTTTGCCCCATGGCGGCCAGTGTTTCCATCAAGGGTTTGAAGGCGCGCCCCGTCTCCCGCGTGGTAGCCAACCCGGCGGCTGTGCCCAAGAGAACAGCCAACGCACTGGACAGCAGCACCAGCCCAAGGTGCTGCCACAACAAACCGGCCAAGGGTTCTTGCAGGTACACCGGGCGTGGCAGAGTGGGGAACAGCGCAGCAAAGACGGGTTGTGAATACGGCAGCCCATAGGCCAGCGCCAGCAGCACTGCCAAGGTCCAAGCCAGCCGGTCGGCCCACCAACGGCTTTGGCGCCCTGTTTGGCGGTGTGCGGCCATCACAGCCGGGGTTTTGATTGCTTCAGCCATGCCGGGCTTCCAGCAAGTCGGCAGCCTGCACCTGGCCGAGCAAGGTGCCGTTGACATTGCGCACCCCCAGCACCGACACGCCTAACGCTGCCATCTGCGAAATGGCTTCCCGCACCGTGGCGGTATCGGCGATGGCATGCGTCGGTGTCGCTCCTCGCACGGCTTGTACCAAGGGCGCAATCGGCCGCAGTGAAAGCTGCTTGAGCCCCAAGTCTGCGCGCCCCAGAAAGTCGGCCACAAAGTCGCTGGCGGGTTGTTGCAGCAGCTCCAGCGGTGTGCCCACCTGCGCAATGCGGCCGTGGTTCAGCAGCACGATTCGAGAGGCCAGGAGCAGGGCTTCGTCCATGTCGTGGGTGACCAGCACAATGGTTTTGCCGGTGGCGCGGTGAATGCGCTTGAGCTCCAGTTGTAACGTTGCGCGGGTCACCGGGTCCAGCGCGCCAAAGGGCTCGTCCATCAGCAGAACATCGGGGTCGGCGGCCAGCGCACGCGCCACGCCCACCCGCTGCTGTTGCCCGCCGGAGAGCTGGTGCGGGTAGCGGCTGGCGTATGACTCGGGGGCCATGTCCAGCAGTTGCAGCAGTTCCGTGACCCGGGCTTGCACGCGGGCGGCATCCCAGCCCAGCAGCGTGGGCACGGTGGCGATGTTGCGCGCCACGGTCCAGTGGGGGAACAGACCTACCGACTGGATCGCATAGCCCATGCGGCGGCGCAAGTCCTGCACATTGAAGCTGTAAATTTCTTCACCATTGAGCAGAATGCGGCCGCCATCGTGATCGACCATGCGGTTGATCATCTTGAGGGCGGTGGATTTGCCAGAGCCCGAAGGCCCGAGCAACACCACCAGTTCGCCTTGGGCGATGTGCAGGTTCAGGTCGGTGATAGCGGGTGTGCCGTCATACGACTTGCAGGTGTGGTCAAAGGTGATCATGCGGCGGGCTTCTCCAGCAAGGTGCCAAGCATCTTGAAAAAACTGTCTGCCAGCACCGCCAACAGCACGATAGGAATCACACCCAGCATCACCAGCTCGTTGGCTGCGCTGAACAAGCCATCAAACATGATGCTGCCCAAACCACCTGCCCCAACCAGCGCTGTCACTGCGGCCAGGCCCGTGGTTTGCACGACCGCGGTGCGCAGCCCGATCAGCAGCACCGGCAAGGCCAGCGGTAGCTCGACATGCCACAGCACTTGCCGCGGCGTCATGCCCATGGCGCGCGCTGCGGTGACAGTAGCCTCCGGCACCTGCCCCAGCCCGGCCAACGCTGAGCGCACGATGGGCAGCAGTGCATACAGCAGCAGCGCCAGCACCGCAGGCGCCAGGCCCACCCCGCTAATGCCGAGCCGGCCCAGCGCAGGGGCTTGGGCCGCTAGCCACCCGAGCGGCGCCATCAGCAAGCCGAACAAGGCGATGGAGGGAATGGTTTGAATCACATTGAGCACCGGGAACAAGGTCTCACGCAGCCCCCGCGCGCGGCTCATGCGCCAGGCCAGCGGCACGCCGATGGTCACGGCCGGCGCAATAGCCAACAGCACGATTTGCAGGTGGCGCATGATGGCGGGGCCGAACACATCGCTGTGGTTGGCGTATTCCTTGGCGATGGACAAGTCCTGCCCCGCGCCCAGTGACAGCAACAGGGGCACGAACAAGGCACCTTGCATCACCAAGCGTGGCAGGGTGGCCAGTTGCAAACGGGTGACCGCGTCCAGCGCCGCCAACCAAGCCAGCGCTGCCAGCGTCCAGAAGCCCGCACCCAGCGCGGTACGGGTCAGAGGGTTATCGCCTTGGCTGGCCGTGCTGGCGTGCTGGCCAGCCAGCAGCCACAGGCCGGCCAGGCTCATGGCCATCAGCAGCGCAACGCTGGCCTGGGTGAACCGTTTGTGCGGCCGCGCGATGGCGAGGCACAGCCAAGCCACAAACAGCGCTGCGCCGGCCCAGCTCGTGTGGGTTGTGAGCAAGTCCGTGAGGAAAACCGGCTCGCCAGACAGCAGCCGGTTCGGTGCGACCCGTACAAAGGGCAGGGCCCACGCGGCCCCCAGCGCCAGCGCTACACACAGCGCCAGCACCGGGTTCCAGCGGTGGGCAGGCGCTTCTTCCACTCAGCGGCTTACTTCAAAAAGCCCTTGCTTTGCAGGTAGGCAGTAGCCACCTTGCGAGGGTCTTGGCCTTCCAGTTGAATGCGGGCATTCAGGGTTTGCAGGGTGGGGCCATCCAGCGACTTGAAGATGGGCGCCAGCACGGTGGCAATGGCGGGGTAGCGCTTGAGCACTTCTTCACGCACCAGCGGCGCCGGGGCATAGACCGGCTGCACGCCCTTGGGGTCTTCCATCACTACCAGGCCCAGCGCGGCCACCGGGCCGTCGGTGCCGTAGGCCATGGCAGCGTTCACGCCCGATGTTTTCTCGGCAGCTGCCTTGATGGTGGCAGCGGTGTCGCCACCGGCGAGCACCAATGCCTGGTCCGCACGCAGCTTGAATCCGTAGGCGGCCTGGAAGGCGGGCATGGCGTCAGCACGTTCCATGAACTCGGCGGAGGCGGCCAGCTTGAAGGCACCGCCCTTGGCGATGTACTGGCCCATGTCGTCCAGGGTGCGCAGCTTGTTGGCGGTGGCGATGTCTTTGCGTACCGCAATCGCCCAGGTGTTGTTGGCATTGGCGGGTTCCAGCCAGACGATTTTGTTTTTCTCAAAATCCATCTTCTTGGCCAGCTCGTAGCCAGCGCGCAGGTCTTTCCAGGCTTTGCTGTTTTCGTCGCCCAGCATGAAAGCGCCGTTGCCGGTGTACTCGGGGTAGAGATCAATTTCACCGGCCAGCAGGGCGGTGCGTACCACCTTGGTGTTGCCCAGCGAGACCTTGTTTTCCGTCTTGATGCCGTTGGCCTCCAAGGCCAGCACCACGATGTTGCCCAGCAACTTGCCCTCGGTGTCGATCTTGGAGCCCACCCGCACGGCGTTTTGGGCATGGGTAGACCCTATCGCGAAAAGGCCGGTGGCCAGCACCAGCAGTGTGCGGCGGAGGAGGGGAGTGGACAGTCGCATAAGAGGCCTTTCAAGTAGTGGCACAGGATAAGCGAAACCGATTGCCCCCGTGTGGCGCTCATGGCGGCCGCCTGTGTTGCAATGGCAAGCTCATTAGCCCCACCGGAGACCGCCATGAAAGCCATTTGGAACGGCACCGTGATTGCCCAGAGCGACGACACCGTGCTCGTCGAAGGCAACCACTACTTTCCCGCCAGCAGCCTGAACCGCGACTACGTGCAGTTCAGCAACCACAAAACCAGCTGCGCCTGGAAAGGCCAAGCCAGCTACTACTCGCTGATGGTGAACGGCGAAATGAACATCGACGCCGTCTGGTACTACGCAGACCCCAAGCCCGAAGCCGCCATGGTCCGCGACCGCGTAGCGTTCTGGAAAGGTGTGCAGGTCACTGCCTGAAGATATTCAGAGAAAGTTGGCTGCTAGCGCCCGTGGAATATCCGCGAGCAGCTACTGATTCGATAGCACATGCCTCTGGAGGCCTAAGGAATCAGACCTTCCGCCACTGGCGAATTTGGTCCACCGTGGCCGTGGCGCCGCCGCACACCACGAACAGCACATTGCGGTAGGGCGCCAGTACCGGGTGCGCTTCATAGGCCAGCGCAAGGCTCGCCCCACAGGCAGGCTCGACCAGCACACGGTGGTCATTCAAAAAGCGCTCGCAGGCTTCCAGCGCGCTCGCGTCGGATACCAACACGCTTTGCACCGGGCGCTGCTGCGTGTACTGCATCGCCTGCTCGCACACGCGCTTGGCACCCAGCGAGCTGGCAATGCTGGTGATGGCGTCCAGGGCCACGGTGTGCCCCGCCTGCATGGCGGCATGCAGCGAGGCGGCACCTTCTGTTTCCACCGCGATGATGGGCACGTGCCCCCAGCCATTGCGCGCCATGCCCTCCGCCACGCCTGACAGTAAACCGCCACCGCCTACCGACAACACCACCGCATCGGGCACCACGCCAGCGCGGGCCACTTCATCGATCATGCTGGCGTGGCCCGTCCACAGCAGCGGGTCGTCAAACGGGTGTAAAAACGCATCGTCCGGCCCCACCATGGAGAGCGCCTGTTCATTAGCCTCTTGCCATGACGCGCCATGCACGATCACTTGGGCGTTCTCCAGTCGCAGCAGTTCTTGCGCCCGGGCTGTGGTGGTCTGCGGTACCACCACCGTCACCGGAATGTTCAGCACCCGCCCGGCATAAGCCACGGCCATGCCCGCGTTGCCGCCGGACGACGACACAAAACGCTTGGCCCCGCGCTGCGCATGGATCTGGCAGGCATGGCCAATGCCACGAATCTTGAAGCTGCCGGGCGGCTGCAGCGCCTCCATCTTGAGCCAGACAGTGCGCTGTGCGGCGAGGCCGAGGGCGCGGGATTCGAGGAGCGGGGTTTGCAGGTGGAGCGGGGTAGCGTTCATCGCTGAAATATTACGGCGTTTTTGTGGATGGATATGGCGTTCCATCCTTGTGCATGAATACCCAAGCCCCGTCCCGCATCACGGCTTGCAGGTCGTCGTCGGGGTAGTGGCCTTCGTCACCGGGTGTTCGGTCGCCTACCTCCAGGTACACCACGTCATCCTCTGTCTGGTTCATTAGCTGGTGGCCGTTGCCGCTGCCGGCGACAAAGCCGGCGCACATGCCGGGCGCAAGTGCTGTGGCGCCTTCGTCGGTCAGCAGGGTGGGGTGGCCTTGCAGGATGTAGATGAACTCGTCCTGCTTGGTGTGGTGGTGGCGTAGGGCCGAGATGGCGCCGGGTGCTAGGCGGGTCTGGTTCACGCCGAAGTTGCGCAGCCCGAACACATCGCCTAGCGCGCGCTTTTCGCGCCCCGTCATGCGGGAGGCAAAGGGCTCGGGGTAGTTGGACGGCTTGGTGCGGGGCGCTGCGTCAGCTGCGCGGATGGCGATGGGGGGCTTGGACATGTGTTGGCTCCGGTTGTATATAAAAAGTGACTCTGGCGCTCATGGAATATGCGCAGGCAGCTCCTACTTTGATAGCGACTTGCTCTGGAAATAGCTGGGTGCCTGGCCCATGGCCTGTTTGAACATGGCAGAAAACGCGCTGTCGCTGGCGTAGCCGCTGGCCGCAGCGACCTGGGCAATGGGCATGCCGCGGGCGAGCTGGGGCAGGGCGTGCGCCAGCACCGCCTGGGTGCGCCACTGCTGGTAGCTGGTGCCCAGCTCTTCGCGGAACAGGCGGGCCACCGTGCGCTCGCTGGCGCCCACCTCGGCCACCCATTCGCGCAGCTGGTTTTTCTCGGCCGGGTCGCGCAGCACAGCTTCGCACAGGGCGCGCAGCCGCTTGTCGCCATGCACCGGGTGGGGCATGGGCACGCCAAGGTCCTGAATATCAGCGCGGCGGATTTCGTCCAGCGTGAGGGCCATGAGCGCGTTCTCCCGCTCACCGGCTTGGCTGCCCTGTAGCGCGCCAATCAGCTCACGCAGCAGGGTGCTCACCACCAGCACACGGCAATCGGTCCAGTCCGGCGGCAGAGCCCCGGGGGCGATGTCCACGGTACGCAGTTCGGCGCTCTCCAGCACCACCACGTTGTGTTGCACCTGCGGCGCGATCCACACCGCGCGGCTGGGCGGCACGATGAAGGTGGTTTCGCGCTCGCCCTGCGTCACGGTGACTTGCATCAGGCCGCTGGCGCAGTAGGTGAACTGCGACCACGCGTGTTGGTGCGGCTCGATGTGCGCGTGCATGGCCAGCGCGCGCCCGCGGCTGCGCACCGGTCGATCGCGCGTGGGTGGTCGGCTGGGCGATGCATCGCTGGGGACCGGTTGCAAGGCGTGGGGTGTGCGGTGGGGACGTCTCATGGCGGCTTGGCGGGTTTTCGATGATTATTGTCTTTTTGTCGCATTCCAGAAAACCCGTACGGTCGTACGATGGCTGCATGACCACCACCACCCTCCAAGCCCCAGCCGCTGTCGCAGCGCCTTTCAAACAAGATGCCACCGTGATCGGTCTGGTCGGCCTGGCCCATGCCAGCTCGCACTTCGGGCACTTGTTGTTGCCGTTGCTTTTTCCGGTATTCATGCAGGAGTTCGGCCTGAGCTATTCGCAGCTGGGCTTGCTGATGACGGTGTTTTTTGTGGTGTCCGGTGTGGGGCAGGCTTGTGCCGGCTTTGTGGTGGACCGGCTGGGTGCGCGGCCTTTGCTCTTTGTGGCGCTGGCCCTGTTTGCTGCCGCCTGCGTGGCGGCTTCCATGGTGACCGGCTATGCAGGCCTGTTCGCCGTGGCGGCTCTGGCCGGCCTGGGCAATGCCACCTTCCACCCTGTGGACTTCACCATCCTGAACCAGCGGGTGTCGGCCCCGCGTTTGGGCTATGCCTTCAGTGCCCATGGTTTGACCGGCAATCTGGGTTGGGCCCTGGCCCCGGTGTTTTTTGCGGGCTTGGGCGCACTCATTGGCTGGCGGCAGGCGTATCTGGCGGCAGCGGTGATGTACGTTGGAGTGATTGCCCTGTTGTTTGTTCAGCGTGCGCATTTGCACACTACGGTCGCCCGCAAGCCGGAGCAGGTGGCCGGTGCGGCTAAAGCCGAGCACGACATGGCCTTTATGAAACTGCCGGTGGTGTGGTGGTGCTTCGGTTTCTTTTTGCTCTCCACCATGACCCTGGCCGTGGTGCAGAGCTATGCGGTGTCCATCCTCAAAGCCATGCACGGGGTGAGTTTTGAGGCGGCCACGCTCACCATTTCGTCTTACATGCTGTGCGGCGCGGTGGGCATGTTCATTGGCGGGTTTGTGGCGGCCAAGTCGCGCCACTCTGACCGTGTGGTGGCGCTGGCCATGGCGGCTGGTGCGGTGCTGCTGGCACTGTGCGGCACCGGCCTGTTGGGGGCGACCGGCACCATGGTGGTGTTGGCCATTACCGGTTTTGCAGTGGGCATAGGCGGCCCCTCGCGCGACATGATGATCAAGAAGGCCACGCCCAAGGGCGCAACCGGCCGGGTCTACGGCTTGGTGTACTCGGGGCTAGACACAGGCTTTGCCATTTCTCCGCTGGTGTTCGGCATGTTCATGGACCGGGGCTGGTATGGCTCCACGCTGCTGGGCGCGGCACTGGTGTTGTTGCTGAGTGTGGGCGCGGCACTGGGCGTGGGCAAGCGCACGGGAGCGACTGCGTCGGCATAAGCCCTTGGCTGTTCAGCGGAACTGGCTGCAGGCTGCATCCAGTCCCGCCGTGTTCATGCCGACATTGAGCGCCCGCGCTCTGGCGCGACTACAAGCATCCAGAAAAATGGGCATCAAGTTGCGCGGTTCTTTCATTGACTGGCTCACGACGCGGAATTTCTTGCCGACAGGTGAGTTGGTGAACTCCAAGGCTTGCTGTAGTTCTTCGCGCGTCATATCGCGAGCCCATACCTCGGCAATCGCTTTGATGAAGTTTTCGCGATTGAAGGCGTTTTTCATTTCCTCAATGAAAATTTCCAGCGACCGGTCAGATTTGCCACTGCTGGCAGCATTGCGTTGGAGATTGTCGAAGGCGCCGTCCAGTACAGGTTTGAGACTCTTGAAGGAGTCATCCATCGATGTCTCCGCCAATTGGTAGGCCAGCTCGCGCGTGGTCTGTGCGGCCACAGGGCCAATGGCGGTAACGGTGAAAGCAATAGCCAGAATCCAATGGCGCATGGTACGAATTAAAGGTGGCGGGCGCTCCAGTGTAGGCCATGCATGGCAGGTCAACGGGCCTGACCTGAAGGGTGGAATCCACTCAAGCACAGGGTCCGCGAAGCTCGGCAAAGGCATAACCGGAGTTTGACCGCTTGGCCACGTACATTGCCTCGTCCGCCATGGCAAGTAAGTTGAGACTTTTTTTATGGTTCGGATGTGATACCGCAATACCAATGCTGATATGTACGTCAACCATTACTCCGTTCAAATTGCATGGCGTTGCAATGGAGGCAAGCAACTTGCGCGCAAGACGCGCGAGCTGCGACTTGTCCGACACACCAGGAAGCAGGCAAGCGAATTCGTCACCACCCAAGCGGCAGACCATGTCGTCCTTGCGCATGGCGCGGTGAAGACGGGTGGCCACAACTCTCAACAATGCGTCGCCTGCCGCGTGTCCGTAACGGTCGTTCACTTCTTTGAAGTGGTCAACATCCATAAAAAAGACTGCTAGTCGGTCGTCTTTGAGGCTCTGCTGCTTTATTCCGTCCTCCAGGCACGCTGCGAAGTGAGCGCGGTTGGGAAGTCCTGTGAGCTCGTCATGTCGAGCGGAATGTCGGATAACAGCCTCCTCTTCACGCAGACTGGCGATTTCTCTCTTTAGTGACTCGAGCTCTGCCCGCAGTCTGTCTGTCTCACCAGCCAGACGCTGGCCCTCCAGCATGGTGGGGCAGTGCGCAAACAGGAAATCGCTGCAGGTTTTGGTCACCGGTTTTTCGTCATGAATCAACGCAAGGTTTATACGTATCGCCATACGAGCCCTTTGATTCAAAGTAAAGTTGCCCACGCTTGGCCTGATGCTGTGTTTGTAAGCGCGATCTACTATCTCCGTCTGTACTTCAGCGCACTTAGCTGGCTATGGAGTGGGGGAGCAAGCGTTCGTACTCCTTTTTCACGACGTCATAGCATTCGCAGGTGCGTTGTTCCAGTCCGGGTCGGTTGAGCACACTGATATGGCCGCGTGCATAGCTGATTAACCCTGCCCGTTGAAGCTTGAGTGCTGCATCGGTGACTCCCTCACGCCGGACGCCAAGCATGTTGGCGATCAGTTCCTGCGTCATGACCAGTTCGCTGCCACTCAAGCGATCCAGGCTCAAAAGCAGCCAACGGCAGAGCTGTTGATCCAAGCTGTGGTGGCGGTTGCACACGGCTGTTTGGGACATTTGGGTTATCAACGCTTGGGTGTAGCGCAGCATCAGGTGCATCACAGGCCCAGACCGGTCAAATTCAGACTTCATGAACTCCGAACTCACTTGAAAGCCTTTGCCCGCGCTTTGCACCACTGCGCGACTAGGGGTGGAGCCGCCACCCATGAAGAGGGATATTCCCACAATACCCTCTTTGCCCACTACAGCAATTTCCGCAGACGCACCGTCTCCGAGCACATACAAAAGTGAGACGATGGCATTTGTGGGGAAATAGACCTGCTGCTGAATCACGCCAGACTCGTACAAGACTTTGCCCAGTGGCAGATCTATCAGCGTCAAGCAGGGTTGCCATCGTTTCCACTCCTGCTCGGGTAGGGAGGCTAGTAGCCCGTTCTCGCGCGGATCTAGTTCTGTCTTCATGGGGTTCCCTGAGTGAAAGGCCAGCCGCTTATGTGTTGTGACTTCGTCCTCTCAGTGTGTGGATGAGGGCACACGGCAGTCTGTGCGCTATCGCACATAGTGGACCGCCATGTCCAGCGGGCACGGACTTATCGCCCCAAGTGCCCCAGCGGCAATTCGGTGCTGCTCTTGATGCAGTTGAGCACGATGTTGGACCGTATGCTGCCCACACCCTGAATGCGGGTGATGCGGCGCAATACCTGCTCGGACAACACACTCAAATCTGCACAGACGATGTGCAGGATGTAGTCCGATTCTCCGGCCACCGAATAGCACTCCAGCACTTCGGGGATGGAGCCGATTTCGGTCTCGAATGCGGCGCCCTCATCACCCCCGTGGCGGGTCAGCGTGACATAGCTCATGGCACGCACGCCCAGGCCCAGTGCTTGGGGCTCCAGCAGGGCGACATAGCGCCGCACAAAGCCACCAGCCTGCAGGCGCTGCACCCGCCGGCTCACCTGTGAGGCCGACAGATGCACCTGCTCACCGATCTGTTGGTGGGTGGCATAGGCATCACGCTGCAGTGCAGCAAGAAGACTGATGTCATAGCTATCAAGCAGTGAATCTTCGGTATTTTTCAAATTCATGCATAAATTATGCATAAGGCGAGTGTTCGGTGCCAAACTTGCATACCCATTGCAGCGCCATGTGCCCACAATCAAGCTTTTCAAAACACGCTTTCGAGGAGCCTTGCCATGCGCACCACCACTACCGATTTGTTTGAGAACCCCATGGGCCTGATGGGTTTCGAGTTTGTGGAGTTTGCGTCGCCCATCGCGGGCGTGATCGAGCCCGTGTTTGAGCGCATGGGCTTCACGCTGGTGGCCAAGCACCGTTCCAAAGATGTGGTGTTGTACCGCCAGGGCGATATCAATTTCATCGTCAACCGCGAACCCAAGAGCGTGGCCGGCTATTTCGCCGCTGAGCACGGCCCCAGCGCCTGCGGCATGGCGTTCCGCGTGAAAGACTCCCACCACGCCTACAAGCGCGCGCTAGAACTGGGTGCCCAGCCTGTAGAGCTGCGCCCCGGCCCCATGGAGCTGAACCTGCCCGCCGTCAAAGGCATTGGCGGCGCGCCGCTGTATTTGATTGACCGTTATGAAGACGGCAAGTCGATTTACGACATCGACTTTGAATTCATCGAGGGTGTGGACCGCCACCCTGTGGGCCATGGCTTGAAGCTCATCGACCACTTGACCCACAACGTCTACCGTGGCCGCATGGCCTTTTGGGCCGACTTTTACGAGCGCTTGTTCAACTTCCGCGAAATCCGTTACTTCGACATCAAGGGCGAGTACACCGGTTTGACCTCAAAGGCCATGACCGCGCCGGACGGCAAGATCCGCATCCCCTTGAACGAAGAGTCCCGCCAGGGCGGAGGCCAGATCGAGGAATACCTGATGCAATTCAACGGCGAGGGCATTCAGCACATTGCCCTGATTTGTGACGACCTGGTGAGCACCGTGGACAAGCTGGCCATGGCGGGTGTGCCCTTGATGACCGCGCCCAACGACGTGTACTACGAAATGCTGGAAGGCCGACTGCCCGGGCACGGCCAGCCCGTGGCGGAGTTACAGAGCCGCGGCATCTTGCTGGATGGCAGCACAGAAGGCGGCCAGCCGCGCCTGCTGCTGCAAATCTTTTCGCAAACCCAGCTCGGCCCGGTTTTTTTTGAGTTCATCCAGCGCCGGGGCGATGAGGGCTTTGGTGAGGGTAACTTCAAGGCTCTGTTCGAATCGCTGGAGCGCGACCAGATGCGCCGTGGCGCACTCGAAGTGGCATAAGTTCGACAGCACGCGACCCGAGGAGACACCATGAAAATAGAACGCATCCACCACGTGGCCTACCGCTGCAAAGACGCCAAAGAAACCGTGCTCTGGTACCAGAAGATGCTGCACATGGACTTTGTGCTGGCCATTGCCGAAGACCTGGTGCCCAGTACCAAAGCGCCTGACCCGTACATGCACGTCTTTTTGGATGCAGGGCAGGGCAACGTACTGGCCTTCTTTGAGTTGCCCACCCAGCCGCCCATGGGGCGCGACCCCAACACGCCTGCTTGGGTGCAGCACATCGCCTTCAAGGTGAAAGACCGGGCGGAGCTGCTGGAGTTCAAAGCGCACCTCGAAGCGCAAGGTGTGGACGTGTTGGGCGTAACCGACCACGGCATGTTCCATAGCATTTACTTCTTTGACCCCAACGGCCACCGGCTGGAGTTGTCGTGCCCGGACCCCGACGAACAGGCCAAGCTGGCGCAAATGGATCAGGTGAAATGGGCCATGCTCGAAGAATGGAGCGTGACCAAGCGCGCGCCCAAACACGCCGCCTTTTTGCACGCCAACGAATTCGGAACGAAAGCATGAGCACAGTGCCCAACATCTTGGATGCCACCCACGCGCCCGACACGCAAAGCTGGGTCGAGTCCGCCAACGCGCCGGACACCGACTTCCCGATCCAGAACCTGCCCTTTGGCCGCTTCCGCCACAACGTGTTGGAGCCCTGGCACATCGGCGTGGCCATTGGCGACCGCGTGTTGGACTTGCACGCCACCGGCCTGATTGACCACAACGACATGCACCGTCTGATGGCCGCACCTGTGGCCCAGCGCCGCGCTTTGCGGCTGGCGATTTGGGAAGGTTTGCGCGAGGGCTCCGCCCTGCAAAAAGTCTGGGCCGATGCGTTGTTGCGCCAGACCGAAGTGGAGCTGGGCCTGCCCTGCGAAGTGGGGGACTACACCGACTTCTACACCGGCATCCACCACGCCACCACGGTGGGCAAGCTGTTCCGCCCGGACAACCCGCTGCTGCCCAACTACAAGTGGGTACCCATCGGCTACCACGGCCGGGCCAGCAGCATAGGCGCCAGTGGCCAGCAGTTTCACAGGCCTAAGGGGCAAACGCTCAAGCCGGGTGCCATGGTGCCGGATTTCGGGCCCAGTGCGCGGATCGACTATGAGCTCGAACTCGGTGCCTGGGTAGCAAGTGGCAATCGCATGGGCGAGCCTGTGGCGCTTGCCGACGCGGAAGATGCCATCTTCGGACTCACGCTGCTCAACGACTGGAGCGCACGCGATGTGCAGGCCTGGGAATACCAACCCCTGGGTCCGTTTTTGGCGAAAAACTTTGCCACCACGGTGTCCCCCTGGTTGGTGACCATGGAGGCACTGGCCCCGTTTCGCGCGCCCTTTGTGCGCGACGCCGCCGACCCGCAGCCCTTGCCTTACTTAGCCAGTGAGGCCAACCGTACGCGGGGTGCGCTGGATGTGCAGCTCGAAGTCTGGCTGCAAACGCCCGCCATGCGCGCTGCAGGCGATGGCGGCGTGCGCCTGTCGCGGTCCAACATGCGGGACGCGTACTGGACGCTGGCGCAGCTGGTCGCCCACCACACGGTCAACGGTTGCAACCTGCGCGCGGGTGACCTGCTGGGCACCGGCACCTTGTCCGGCCCGGCGCCGGAGCAGGGCGGCTCGCTGCTGGAGCTGACCCAGGGCGGCAAGCAGCCCATCACCTTGGCCAACGGCGAAGTGCGCACCTTCCTCCAGGATGGCGACACCATCATTCTGCGGGGTGCTTGCACAGCAGCGGGCGCGCGCCGCATCGGCTTTGGCGATTGCCGGGGCACGGTGCTGGCCGCACGTTGAGGGAGTGGCGCGGTGGACGACTACACCATCCCCCAGCACTGGGCGCACTACAGCGCCGCAGACCACGCTGTCTGGAAGACGCTGTTTGAGCGCCAAACCGCCCTGCTACCGCAACTGGCCTGCCGCGAGTTTGTGGAAGGCATGCACGCCTTGCCCTTGAGTGCAGACGCCATCCCCGACTTCGCCGCCCTGAACGATGTGTTAATGCCCCGCACCGGCTGGCAGTTAGTAGCCGTGCCGGGCCTGGTGCCGGATGAGGTGTTTTTTAATCACTTGGCCAACCGGCGCTTCCCCAGTGGCAACTTCATTCGCGGTGCGGACCAGCTGGACTACCTGCAAGAGCCCGACGTGTTTCACGACGTGTTCGGCCATGTTCCCATGCTGATGCACCCGGTGATGGCGGACTTCATCCAGCTCTATGGCCAGGCCGGCCTGCGCGCCCAGCGCATCGGCAAACTGACCGAGTTGGCACGGGTGTACTGGTACACGGTGGAGTTCGGTTTGGTCAAAGAACAGGTGCAGGGCGCAAGCGGCGCTGAGGAGGCTCTACGCATCTACGGCGCAGGCATTGCCTCGTCATTCACCGAGAGTGGCTTTGCGGTGCACAGCGCATCGCCCCACCGCATCGGCTTTGACTTGGAGCGGGTCATGCGCACCCGCTATCGGATTGACGATTTTCAGGAGTGCTACTTCGTGCTCGACAGCCTGAGCGACCTTCTGGAACTGGCCCGCATCGACTTTGACCCGGTCTACGAACGGCTGAACAGCGGGCCCTCGTTTGCGCCGGGGGATGTGTTGCCTTCAGACCGGGTGTTCCAACATGGGGATGGCAGCTACGCACGCAGTCGCGTTCCGCAACTGGCCTAGCTATTTGAACCCAATGCGCCCCTGGCGCCCGTGCAATATGCGCGAGGCGCTATCACAATGGTAGCGCTGTGGTGCTTTTGATCTGCTCCATCGAGAAGGCGGAAGACACACCCGCCAGCTGGGCCAGCTGGATCAGGCGTTTGTAGAAACGGTCGTAGCCCGCGATGTCGGCGGCCACGACCTTGAGCAGGTAGTCCACATCGCCGCTCATGCGGTGGAATTCCATCACTTCCGGCATGCCGGCCACGGCGGCGGCGAATTCGCGCAGCCACGCTTCGTCGTGCCGGTTGGTGCGCAGGCTCACGAACACAGTCACTGGCAGGCCGGCCTGTTCGCGATTGACGATGGCAACGCGCTTTTCGATCAGGCCCGACTCTTCCATGCTCTTCACCCGCTTCCAGCATGGAGTGGTGGACAGGCCCACCTTTTCACTGAGTTGGGCGACTGACAAGCTGCCGTCCTGTTGCAGCTCGCTCAGGATGGCGCGATCGGTTCGGTCCAGTTCTTTATAGGCTGCCATTGCTGTGTTCGTCTATTTAATGGAATGAATATTCTATGTTCTGACTAAATGCAGTAGGAAATGGAATGTTCGTTTGTGGCGAGGTGCCTACCATCGAGTGCTTCATTGCCACCTTTTTTGAGCCTGCCATGCACGCACCTGCCCACGAGATTTACCTGGACTGCAATGCCACCACCCCCGTGCTGCCAGCCGCTGCGGATGCGGCCCTGCGCATGCTCATGGGCCAGTTCGGCAACCCCAGCAGTAGCCACAGCACAGGTTTGCGCGCCAAGGCTTTGCTGGACGGCGTACGCGCCCGAGCCGCACGGGTGCTGGGCACGGGCAACGGGCAACTGCTGTTTGTGAGCGGCGCGACGGAAGGCATTCAAACCGCGGTGCTGTCCGCCCTGTGTGAGGTGCGGGCCCGACGCGATGCAGGCGAAGCGGTGGATGGGCCTATTCTGCTGGGCGCGACCGAACACAAGGCCGTGCCCCAAGCCGTGGCGCATTGGAACCGCCTGCTAGGGCTAAACCTGCCGGTGCTGACCGTGCCAGTCAACACGCAGGGCTTGCACGATCTTGCATATCTGCAACAGCACCTGCCGGGCGCGACCCTGCTGTGCACCATGGCGGCCAATAACGAAACGGGCGTGGTGTCGGACATCGCTGGCATTGAGGCCGTGTTGCAGACCAGCGCATCCCGCGCGCTGTGGCTGGTGGACTGTGTGCAGGCGCTGGGCAAGCTTAATTTGAACCTGGCGGCCACCCGCATTGACTACGCGCCGTTCTCCGGCCACAAGCTGTATGCGCCCAAGGGCATAGGCATGCTGTATGTGCGCGCTGGCAGCCCTTACACGGCGCTCATGGCCGGTGGCGGCCAAGAAGGCGGCAGCCGCGCCGGCACTGAAAACATGCCTGGCATTGCCGCGCTGGGTGCTGTGCTGGAAGTGCTGGAGCAGGGCGGGGAAGGGGTCTTCCGCTCCCACGAACAACTGGCCCGCGACCGGGCCCGCCTGGCGGATGCATTGCAAGCCGCCTTTCCTAACGTGGTGTTCAACATGCCCTTCGATGGCAGCTTGCCCACCACACTCAACTTTTCCGTTCCGGGCCTGTCCAGCAAGACCCTGCTCAACGTGTTTGATGCTGCAGGCATGCGCATCAGCGCGGGCAGCGCCTGCAGCGCGGCTAAGGCCGAGCCCAGCTATGTGTTGCAGGCCATGGGCTTGACTGAGTGGCAGACCCTGGGCGCGGTGCGCTTGTCCATAGGCGCGATCGTGGATGACGCTTTCATTGAAGAAACCTGCGCCCGCATCGCCCGCTGTGGTCAGGTATTGCGCGCCACGCCAGCGCAAGAGGTCGCGCAGATGAACTCTCCCGTTGGCCACAGCCTGACCGACGAAGCCGGTGAAGACGGCGCGCTGTCTTGCGAGGCGCTGTCGGCCTTTTTGCAGTTGTACCCGGATGCCCGGCTGGTCGATGTGCGTGATGTGGCAGAACATGAGGCCGGTCGCCATTTGCTGCCCGCATCGCTGTCGGCGAAAACTGCCACGCTCAACATGCCGCTCGAAACCCTGCGCCAGACCATGCCTGCAGAGATGTCTCAGGCCCTGGGGCCTTTGGTGATGTTCTGCCGCAGTGGTGCACGCAGCCGGCAGGCGGCGGCCTTGCTGCGGGAGCGTGGGCACACCCAAGTGTGGCATCTGGAAGGCGGCTTGGCGCTGGCCGAAATGGCATGAGAAAACCGGGGTAGGGCATGCGGGAAGCGCATGCCTTGGCGCGGCACAATGGCGGGCATGCAGACACCTCCTTCCCTCCCTGATTTGCCTTCCCCTGAACTCGCCGGCCACCTTCTGGTGCAGTGCCTGATCGCCCAAGGCGTGACCCATGCATTCGGCGTGCCCGGCGAGAGCTATCTCGCGGTGCTGGATGGGTTTCACCGCTATGGCGAGCACATCCGCTTCATTGTGAACCGGCAGGAGGGCGGCGCTGCCTTCATGGCTGAGGCCCATGGTAAGCTCACCGGGCGCCCCGGTATTTGCTTTGTGACCCGGGGACCGGGTGCGACGAATGCCAGCATCGGCGTGCACACGGCGTTTCAAGATTCCACCCCCATGGTGCTGTTTGTGGGCGATGTGGCCAGCGACCAGCGCGACCGCGAAGCCTTTCAGGAGATGGACTACCGCGTCATGTTCGGCCCCAGTGCTCTGGGCATGGCCAAGCGCGTGGAGCGGATAGACGATGCCGCGCGCATCCCTGAATACGTGGCCCGCGCATTTGCCACCGCCATGAATGGCCGCCCTGGCCCGGTGGTGCTGGTGTTGCCTGAGGACATGCTGACCCAGGCACTGGTGCCGGCGGCCAATGGAAAACTGCTACAGCCGCTGGCCCGCGTGGAGCCGGTAGAGGCTTGGAGTGACCCCGGCGCCTTGCGGGATCTGCGCCAGCTGCTCCTGAAAGCAGAGCGTCCCTTTGTTATCGCTGGTGGTGGCGGCTGGACGCCACGAGCCGCCCAGGCCCTGCAACGCTTTGCTGAAAACTGGCGCCTGCCGGTGGGCAATGCATTCCGATTCCAGGACACGTTTGACAACCATCATCCGCAGTACGCGGGCGATGTAGGCATAGGTATCAATCCCGCACTGGCCAAGCGTGTGCGAGAGAGTGACCTGATCATTGCCATCGGCCCGCGCTTGGGCGAGATGACGACCGGCGGCTACACGCTTCTGCAAGCGCCCAAGACGGCGCAAACGCTGGTGCACATCCACGCCAGCGCCGAGGAGCTCAATCGCGTGTACCAGGCCGACCTGGCCATCCATGCCAGCATGCGCGCCGCCGCCCGTTCGCTGGAGGTACTGACCGCTCCGGTGAATGTGCCGTGGGAAGCTTGGACGCAAGGCTGCAACGCTGACTATCAGGCCAATCTGGTGCCCAGCGTGATCAAAGACTTGCCCGCTGACAACGAGCGCGGTCTGGTGGATATGCCCTCGGTGATCGCGACCTTGCAAAAGCACTTGCCGGCAGATGCTGTGCTGACCAATGGCGCCGGCAACTTTGCCAGCTGGCTGCACCGCTTTTATCGCTACACCGGCCTTGCTGCGGGCTTCAAGACGCAACTGGCACCGACCAACGGCGCCATGGGCTATGGCGTGCCGGCGGGCATTGCCGCTGCCATCGTCAGCCAAGGTGCCGCAGGTCAAGCCGGCGCGGGCCGAGTGGCGTTCACCATTGCGGGTGATGGCGACTTTTTGATGAACGGGCAGGAGTTGGCCACAGCGGTGCAGTACGGCGCCAAGAGCATCATTCTGCTGCTTAACAATGGCATGTACGGCACCATCCGCATGCACCAAGAGCGCGAATACCCGCAACATGTGGCAGGCACGGCACTCGCCAACCCCGACTTTGCCGCATTGGCCCGTGCCTACGGCTATGCAGGTGTGACTATCCGAAAGAGCGCTGACTTCGAGGCCGAGTTGCTGGCGGCGCTTGCGCGGCCCAACGGCACAGTAATAGAGGTGGTGCTGGAGCCCGAGCTCATCAGCACCCGCGGCACCCTGAACGCCATGACCCAAGCTGCCCTCAAGCGATGAACCCGGCTGCCCTGGAGCTACGGGCAGTCCATCACGTGGCCATCATCGCCTCGGACTATGCGCGCTCCAAACATTTCTATGTGGAGTTGTTAGGCCTGAAAGTGCTAGCAGAAAACTACCGTGCCGCGCGGGACTCCTGGAAGCTGGACCTGGCGTTGCCAGACGGCACGCAACTGGAGTTGTTTTCTTTTCCACAGCCACCAGCACGGCCCTCCCGCCCGGAAGCCTGTGGCTTGCGACACCTGTGTTTCGCTGTGGCCGATGTGGAGCAAGCCAAGGTTGCGCTCGAAGCAAAGGGGGTAGCTGTGGAGCCTGTCCGGGTGGATGAGTACACCGGCAAGACTTTCACGTTCTTTGCCGATCCGGACGGCCTGCCCCTGGAGCTGTATCAGGCTTGAGGGTACTTTCTGCTACAAAATCAGGAGCTGCTGGCGCACATCTGACGAGCGCCAGCGCACTTTCAGGCTGCTTGAGCCGTACGAAACATGCGCACGCCCTGCGCCGGGGCGGGTTGCACAGGCGTTGCCTTTTTGGCACCCAGAGGCGGAAGCAGGATGAAAGGGCCCGGGCCGTTCTCAGTCCATTGGGAGCATGCCATGACGTAACTGGAGCCGTGTTCGGCGGTTTCGGTATCCACGATCAGGGCAATGCGCATGCCGCTGAAATCGTTCTGGGTGTACAAACGGCGTACACCCACTGCGCCAGCAATCACTGGCAATTGGACAGGTTTGGCGGGTGTCCAGCGGTGGCTGAGTCCGTCTGCCATGTCCAATGCGGTCAACGGGGTCTCCGTGCGGTACTGAAGGTGCAAGCCCTTGGCTGCGATGACGACCAAGGCACCTGCTGCATTGCGGCCGACCGTGACGAAATCGGCAGGCATACCGAGGTTTTCCAGGCGCTGGCCGGAGGCGTCAAAGCGACTGTCGCCGCTGTCTGCGATGAAGCTCCAGACATTTCCGTCAGGGCCGACACTGATGGCTTCTTCCTGGCCTTGCGCATTGCGCAGGACGGTGGTTTGTTTCCAAAGGCTGGTGTTGGTGTCGGCGGGGTGGAGGGGGTTAGGCATGATGTATGGTTTTGTAACAACGACTGGGACTGAGTTTGAAGACCTCCTCCCCAAAAGTCTTAAAGGACTCCTTAAAATTCCTGAATTCGCTGGCGCAACTCCTTGTCTGCCATCCTTAAAAACCAGAAAGCGCACCTTTGACCGTAAACACTATTTCCGCCGAATCAGACTCTGGAATCAGTGCGTTTGGTAATTTCGTTTTGCAAAGGCATGAGCGTCGCTTACTGTGCGATGGCCAGACGGTCATGGTGGGGGCCCGAGCCTTTGACGTGCTGTGTGTATTGGTCGATCACGCGGGCGAGCTGGTTACCAAGAAAAAGCTGTTTGATTTGGTGTGGCCCGGTCTGGTGGTCGAGGAAAACAACCTGCAGGTGCACGTATCCAGTTTGCGCCGCATCCTGGGTGCCGATGCCATCGCCACGGTCCCGGGGCGTGGCTATCGCTTTACCCTGCGCCTCGCTGCTGTTCCATCCGCTGTGGAGACAGCCCAGGCTTCCAAGGGCAAAGGACGCGCGTCCGACCAGCAGGCCTACCGGCGCACCATTGCTGTGTTGCCTTTTGTGAATCTGAATGCAGACCCGGAGCAGGAGTACTTCTCGGACGGTCTGGCTGAAGACATCATTAGTCACCTGACCAAATCCCCATGGTTGTTGGTTGTGTCCCGGAACTCGTCATTTGCCTACCGGAACACCAAAGAGAGCAACCAGGCGGTTGGGTCGGCGCTCAGGGCCCGCTATCTGGTGCTGGGTAGCGTGCGGCGTGCCGGAACCATGCTGCGCATGACGGCGGAGCTGGTCGACACATCCACAGGTGAGACCCTCTGGGCTGACCGCTTTGATCGACCCTTGAGTGACATGTTTGCGGTGCAGGCAGAGATATCCGGTCAGATCGTGAGTGCGATAGAGCCGGTTTACCTGCACAGTGAGGAGCGGGTTGCCAGTGAAGTGCCGAATCAGAATATGGAGCACTGGGATCTGCTCATGCGGGCGCGTTGGCATTTCTGGCGCACCACGCCCGAGCATGTGATGCAAGCGCAGTCACTGTTGACTCGCGCCTTGGAGATCAAACCCGGCGACTCGGCCAGTTTGTCCCTGATGTCTTTCACCCATATGGCCAAGCTGTGGGGCGCATGGGCGGAAGACCCACGGGCCGCTGTCGCCGAAGCCAACCGGTTGGCCCTGGTGGCCGTGCGCAATGATGAGCGTGATGCCTTTGCCCACTTCACCCTGGGCACGGCGTTGTCCTGTGCCGGACAGATGCAAGCGGCCATTGCAGAGCTGGAGTGCGCCCTCGGCCTGTACCCCCAGGCTGCGGCTGCGGCCGGAGAGCTGGGGCGCTTGCTGGTGTTTTCGGGCCGCACGGAAGAAGCGGAAGAGTTCATCCTGCAGGCGGTGGACGCCAGTCCGCATGACCCGCACCTGAGTCTCTGGATCCGTAGCCGTGCGATCGGTTGTTTCATTGACGGTCGCCATGCGGATGCTGTTCGTTATGCCCGTGAGGCAACTGCCAAGCGGGCGGACTGGTACTTCAATCACCTGTTGCTCGCGGCGTGCCTGTCGGCGGCCGGCGACATGGAGGCGGCACAAGCCAGCTTGCAACAAGCCATGAGCGGTCGGGGCTACAACATGCAGGCCATCATGTTCGGCCATCCGTTCGTCCATGAGCAGCATCGCAACAAGTTTTTGGACGTTCTCAAAGCGGCTGGCTGGCAGGCATAAACTTCGCGGTCGGTGGCCGCGCGGTGCGGTCACACTTACCTTGAAAGTCTGTCATGTCCGATGTGCTTGAACTCCGGGGCGGTGCGCCGGTCACCCGCAAAAAGGTTGCCATTCTGGGGGGGCGGTATTTCCGCTCTCACCACCGCATTCGAGTTGAGCAGCCAGCCGGACTGGCGGCAATCCATGGACATCACCATCTACCAGATGGGTTGGCGTCTGGGTGGCAAGTGCGCCACGGCACGTGGCGAGCACATGCGCATTGAGGAGCATGGCATTCATGGCTTTCTCGGTAGCTACTACAACGCACTGCCGATCATGCGTCAGTGCTACGAGGCACTGGGCCGCCAGCCCGGTCAGCCGCTGGCCACGTTTGAGGAGGCCTTCAAGCCCGAGAGCTTTGTGCTCATGTGGGAATACATCGATGGCAAGATGTCACGCTGGCCATTTACTTCCCCCCGCAATGACTTGATTCCCGGCGATCTGGAGTCACTAGCCAAGCTGCAAAAAGTGGAGCATTGGGTGGCGGCGACAGCTGATGTGCTGGACGCCTTGCTGGATCACCATGCAAGCAGCCACGACGAACTCAGCCTCGTGCAGACAGCAGAGTGGGCTTTGGGCCGTGGATTGGTGAAAGCCGTGGTGGCAGTGCTGCAGGCTGAGTCCGTGGTGCTGCATGGTGTGGACTCTGTGCTGTGGAAGGCGTTGGACGCCGCTTGGGATTGGGTGCGCAACGCAGCTGAGCGATTGGTGGAAGGCAACACCGAATTGCGGCGCCTGCTGATCGTTGCCGAGTTTCTGCTGGCCATTCTGCGTGGTTGCATCAAGGACGAAGTGGCCACGAAAGGATTTGACCAGCTGGACGACGAGAACTTCAGCGACTGGCTGATCCGGCATGGTGCATCGGTCATGGTGGCTTCCAGCCCGATGGCGTTGAACACGGTCAACCTGTCTTACCAATACCCCAAAGGCGACACGGCACGCACCGCCCTGATGGGGGCCGGCTGCTATCTGCACTGGACCCTGCGCAGCTTTGCCTATGCGGGGGCATTCGCCTGGTTGTTTGAAGCGGGTACGGGGGAAACCGTGATTGCGCCTTTATTCGAAGTGCTGAAAAAGCGTGGCGTGAAGTTCGAGTTCTTCCACAAGGTGGAGAGCCTGCACCTCAACGCAGAGGGCACTGCAGTGGAGTCGGTACGCTTCGGTGTGCAGGCCAAGCTCAAGAACCCTGCACGCGGCTATGACCCCCTCATCGACGTCAAGGGGCTGCCGGCCTGGCCCGGTCAACCCAAGTTTGATCAATTGGTGGAAGGTGATGCATTGCGCGAGGGCAAGGTCGATCTGGAGTCCTACTGGAATGGCTGGAAGCCAGTGGCGCAACGCGAGCTCCGGGCAGGGCGCGATTTCGACCATCTGGTGTTCGCCATCTCCATCGGTGCCGTACCGTACTTGTGCAAAGAGCTGTTGGAGGCGAATCCGGCTTGGAAGCACATGGTGGAGAAGGTCACAACCGTCCAGACCCAGACCATGCAACTTTGGATGAATCGCAGCACCACCGACATGGGTTGGGATATTGAGTTCAAGAACCCGACAGATACCGTGATCGGTGCCACTTATCTGAACCCCTTGGATGGGCAGGTGGACTTTACCCACCTGCTGAAGTGGGAGGATTGGCCGGCCGATTCGGCACCCCAATCTCTGTGGTACTTCAGCGGGGCAATGGCCGAGTACGAAGCGCCACCGCCCTTTGAGGACACGGCTTACCCGGCCCGTGCCTATGCGCGTGTGCAAGCCCAGTGTGTGCAGTATTTGCAGGCCAGCATGGGGCCTTTGCTGCCCAAGGCAACCACCAATGTCATCAGCCCACCCGGCGACCCCATGGGCCTGGATTTCAGCTTGCTGCGCACCGACCCCGCCCGGCCCGCCGAGGGCGTGCAGCGCTTCAACCAGCAGTTCTGGCGCGCCAATATCGATCCCACCGAGAGCTACGTGACCTCGCCCCCCGGCAGCACTGCCGCGCGCCTGAAGGCTTGGGGCACCGGTTTTGCGAACCTGTCGATTGCAGGGGATTGGATCTATACAGGGCTGAACGTTGGCAGTGTCGAGGGTGCGGTCATGGGCGGGCGGCTGGCGTCGTTCGCGGTCAGCGGCTATCCGGCCTTGACGGATATTGTGGGCTTCCCCGTCTCCCAAGGGCCTGTTTGACGGAGTTTGTGTTGCTCTGATATTGATAGCTGCTCGCGCATATTTGACGGGCGCTATCATTTGATTTGACATAAAAAAAGGGCCGGTGGATTCCGGCCCTTTTTGATGGCTGCAACTGCAGTCTTACTTCATGTCCACGCCGTAGAAGGTGTGGCGACCGAAGGGGCTCAGCTTGAAGTCCACCACTTCTTTGCGCACGGGCTTCAACTGCACTGCGTGGGCAATGGTGAACCAGGGAGCCTGTTCTTTGAAGATCACCTGGGCTTTTTCGTACAACTTGGTACGCTCTGCAGGGTTGGACACGACCTTGGCCTTCTGCACCAGGTCTTCAAACGGCTGGTAGCAGAACTTGGCCACGTTGGAGCCGTTTTGCTTGGCCGAGCTGCAACCCAACAAGGTGTTCAGGAAGTTGTCCGGGTCTCCGTTGTCACCGGTCCAACCCAGCATGCCCATCTGGTGTTCACCGGCTTGCATGCGCTTGCGGTACTCACCCCACTCGAAGCTCTTGATCTCGGCGGTCACACCTACCTTGGCCAGGTCGGCTTGCATCAACTCTGCAATGCGTTTGGCATTGGGGTTGTAGGGACGCTGCACGGGCATGGCCCACAGGTCGGTGGTGAAGCCGTTGGGGTAGCCGGCGGCTGCCAACAATTTCTTGGCCTGCTCAGGGTTGTACAGGTCGTCTTTCAGAGCCTTGTTGTAAGACCACTGGCCCGGAGGAATCGGGTTCACAGCGGCAACACCGGTGCTCAGGTACACGGCGGACACGATGGCTTTCTTGTCGATAGCCATGTTCAGCGCCTTGCGCACGCGCACGTCGTCAAAAGGCTTCTTGGTGGTGTTGTAGGCGAGGTATCCGATATTCAGGCCGGGCTGTTCCATCACGGTGACGTTGGGGTCCTTGCGGATAGCGTCGAGGTCAGCAGGGTTGGGGTAGGGCATGACATGGCACTCACCCTTTTGCAGCTTGGCCCAGCGCACGGAGGCGTCCGGGGTGATGGAGAAGATCAGGTCATCGATCTTGGCTTTGCCGGCCCAGTACTGGGGGTTGGCCTTGAAGCGGATGATGGAATCCTTCTGGTACTGCACCACCTGGTAGGGACCTGTGCCCAGCGGGTCCTGGTCGATCTTCTCGGGGCTGCCGGCTTTCAGCATGGCAATCGCGTATTCCTTGGACTGGATACCGGCGAATTGCATGGCCAGGTTGGCCAGGAAAGGTGCTTCAGGTTGATTCAGGGTGATCTTGACGGTGTACTCGTCTACCTTGTCCACGGACTTGAGCAGCTTGGGCATGCCCATGTCGCCGAAGTAAGCATGGTTGGGGCTGGTGACACGGAAGTACGGGTCGTTTTCTTTCCACTGGCGCTCGAACATGAACAACACGTCATCCGCGTTGAAATCGCGGCTTGGCTTGAAGTTTTTGTTGGACTGGAACTTCACGCCCTTGCGCAGCTTGAAGGTGTACTCCAGGCCGTCTTTGGAAATGGTCCAGCTCTCCGCCAGAGAGGGTTCAACCTTGGTGCCGCCACGCTCGAAGTGCACCAGGTTGTCGTAAATCTGTTCAGTCACGTCGAAGGACGTGCCGGTAGTGTTCACACCGGGGTAGAAGTTCTCAGGGCTGCCTTCCGAGCAGTACACCAGGGTCTTGGCGGCTACCGGCGAAAGTGCCAGAGCAGCGGGCAGGGCCAGAGCACACAACAATGCACTTTTGGTGCGTCGTGCAGCCGTGGCTTTCTTCAGGGTCAGGGTCATTGGAGATACTCCTCTGGGGGTTGATGCTGCCTATGCAGCGGGTTGGCTAAATGCAGAAGCTTCATGACAAGCAACTTGCCTGCCAGCCAAGGGCTGCAGGACAGGTCGCTCGGCGTGACAACGCTCGGTAGCGTGGGGGCAGCGCGTGGAAAACACGCAGCCCTTGGGCGGATTCAGTGGGGAGGGCAGCTCGCCCTTCAGTACGATGCGCTGGCTCTTGCCACCGGGTGCGTGCATGCCCGGTGTGGAGGCCATGAGTGCGCGCGTGTAAGGATGCAAGGGTTGCTCAAAAATGGTGGTCTTGTCGCCTTGCTCCACCACTTGCCCGAGGTACATCACCATCACGTCGTGGGCGATATGGCGGACCACACCCAGGTCGTGCGAGATGAAGAGATAGGCCAGGCCCAGCTCCTCCTGCAGGTCTGCCAGAAGGTTCAGCACCTGGGCCTGAATGGACACATCCAGGGCAGACACGGGTTCATCTGCCACCACCAGGGCCGGGTCCAGCATCAAGGCGCGGGCAATCGCTATACGCTGACGCTGCCCGCCGGAAAACATGTGCGGATAGCGGTCGTAGTGCTCGGGGCGCAAGCCCACTTTGGCCAGCATGGCGCGGGCTTTTTCCTGCCGCTGGGCAGCATTCAGGTCCGTGTTGATTTCCAGTGGGGCTTCCAGTATCTGGCCGATCCGCTTGCGCGGGTTCAATGATCCGTAGGGATTTTGAAATACCAGCTGCACCTTTTTGCGCAAGGCCGCTTTGGCGCTGCTATCTGCGCTGGTGGCGTCCACGCCTCCGAGTTGCAAGGTGCCTTCGGTGGGCGATTCGATGAGGGAGACCATGCGGGCCAGGGTGGACTTGCCACACCCGGACTCTCCCACCACCGCCAGTGTCCGTCCGGGCATGACCTGGAATGACACGCCGGCCACCGCTTGCAGATGATCAGGCGCGCGCAGGAAGCCGCGACGGATGGTGTAGACCTGCCGCAGACCACGGGCTTCGACAACCGGTGTCAAGGTGTTAGGGGTGCTCATGCCACCACCTCCTGTGCGCCCAACGCAAAGTGGCAACGCACACTACCGCCGCTCCACGGGGTGAGTGCCGGGCGCTGGTCGCACGCACCTTGGCGCGCATGGCTGCAGCGCGGTGCGAACAGGCAACCTTCCGGACGGTCGTACAGACCCGGCACCATGCCGGGAATCGTGTTCAAGCGGCTCTGGTGCATGCTGCGTTCGGGCATGGCAGAGAGCAATGCCTCGGTATAGGGGTGGGCGGGTGCGGCAAACAGGGCGTCTGCCTGGCGTTGCTCCATGACCTGACCCGCGTACATCACAGCCACGCGTTGGGCCATGTCGGACACTACCCCCATGTTGTGGGTGATCAGCACCAAGGCCATGCCACGGTCTTTTTGCAGGCTCTTGAGCAGGTCCAGAATCTGCGCCTGAATGGTTACATCCAATGCCGTTGTGGGTTCATCGGCAATCAACAGCTTGGGGTTGCAGGCAATCGCCATGGCAATCATCACGCGCTGGCTCATGCCACCGGAGAGCTGGTGCGGGTACACCTTGAGACGGCTCTCGGGGGCCGGAATGCCGACTTGCTCCAGCAGCTCGATGGAGCGCTTGTGCGCGGCTTTTTTGTCCAGGCCCAGATGCAGTTTCAGGGTTTCAGCCAGCTGGAAGCCCACGGTGAAGCAGGGGTTCAGGCTGGTGGTGGGGTCCTGAAAAATCATGGACATGTCTTTGCCGGTGAAGCGACGGCGTTCGCGGTCGCTCAGGCCCAGGAGGTCATTCCCATCGAAGCGCAGCTTTTTGGCTTGTACGCGACCGGGAAAAGCCACCAAGCCCATGAGCGCCATCATGGTGACGCTTTTGCCGGAGCCGGACTCGCCGACCACACCCAGTACTTCACCGGCCTCGAGTGAGAGGCTCACGTCCTGCACCGCATGCATCACGCCGTTGTGCGACGGGAACTCTACGGAGAGGTTTTCAATTTCTAGCAATGCCATATTGTTTTTCTCTTGGGCTTAGCGTTTGAGTTTGGGGTCCAGCGCGTCGCGCAGGCCATCGCCCAACAGGTTGAACGCCAAAACCGTGATCAGAATCGCCAGGCCGGGGAAGGTCACCACCCACCAGGCGCGCAGCACGAACTCACGCGCATCGGCCAGCATGGTTCCCCACTCCGGTGAGGGAGGTTGTGCGCCCAGGCCCAGAAAGCCCAGTGCGGCGGCATCCAGAATGGCGGTGGAGATACCCAGAGACGCTTGCACGATGAGCGGTGCGGTGCAGTTGGGTAGCACCTCGCTGAACATCAGACGGATATGACCGGCACCTGTCATGCGGGCAGCAGTCACATAGTCGCGCGAGGTCTCGGCAATCACGGCTGCACGGGTAATGCGCACATAGTGTGGAAGCACCACAATCGCTACCGCCAACATGGCGTTCACCAGGCCCGGGCCGAGGATGGCCACAATCACGATAGCCAGCAGAAGACTGGGCAGCGTGAGGATGATGTCCATCATCCTCATGATGGCGATTTCCAGAATGCCTTTGAAATACCCTGCGACCAGTCCCAACACAGTGCCGACCACGACCGACAAGGTCACCACGGCAATGCCGATGACCAGTGAGAGACGTGCGCCGTGCATGAGACGCGACAGAATGTCGCGGCCGATGGCATCGGTTCCCAGCAAGTAGGCGCGAGAGCCGCCTTCCTGCCATGCGGGAGGCTTTAAAAATGCCGCATTGTTGGTGAGGTCGGGCGGGTAAGGTGCAATCCAGGGCGCAAATAAGGCCATGAGTAGAACCAAGACCACAATTGCCAAGCCGGCCAGAGCGCCCTTGTTGCCTTTGAAATAGCGCCAGAATTCCTGGAAGGGATGCGTCGGTTGTGACGCCACCGCAGCGTTCATCGTGGAAGTGCTCATTATTTCTGGTGGCGGATGCGTGGGTTGATGATGCCGTAGGTGATATCCACCAACAGGTTGACCGTCATGACCATGAGGCCCAGCAGCAGCATGCCGCCTTGCAGGACCGGGTAGTCACGCCGGCTGATGGCTTCGATCAGCCATTTCCCCACACCCGGCCACGAGAAGATGGTTTCGGTCAGGATGGCCCCGGTGAACAACACGCCCACCTGAAGTCCGATCACCGTAATCACGGGAATCATGGCATTGCGCAGCGCATGGACTGCGACCACCCGCAGCCCGGTCAGGCCTTTGGCTCTTGCGGTGCGGATGTAGTCTTCCCCCATCACCTCCAGCATGGCCGAGCGTGTCATGCGCGCGATCACAGCCAGCGGGTTGGTGCCCAAAACGATGGTGGGCAATATCAGGTGAGAGGCTGCGGACCAGAAGGCGGCAGTCTCGCCTGCCAACAAGGTATCAATGAGCAGGAAGCCGGTGACCGGTTCAATGAAGTGCTGCACCGCGATCCGGCCGGACACCGGCGTCAGATCCAGCTGCACGGAAAACAGAAGAATCAGCAGCAAGCCCCACCAGAAAATCGGCATGGAGTAGCCGGTGAGCGATACGCCCATCACGCCATGGTCCAGGAACGAATTGCGCTTAACAGCCGCAATGATGCCGGCGGGTATGCCGATCAACAAGGCAAAAATGATTGCGCACACTGCCAACTCGATGGTGGCAGGGAACAGGGTGGCGAATTCACTCAGGACGGGTTCCTGGGTGATGATCGATTTGCCCAAGTCGCCTTTGAGTACTTTGGCAATGTAGATGCCGTACTGCACCATGACAGGCTGGTCCAGACCGTACTCCTTGAGGAGCACTGCATGGCGTGCCGCGTCAATGCCGCGTTCGCCGGCCAGGGTTTCGATGGGATCACCGGGGACCAACCGGATCAGGAAGAATGCGAGCAATGTCATGCCGAAGAATGTCGGAATGATCAGGCTCAGTCGTGTGAAGATGAATCGCAGCATGAGGGGGTGGATTCTAGGCACGCAGTAGGGCGCAGATTCGTTATCTGCACCAATAACGACTAGCGACTTTCCCTTATGAGGATTGGCACCAGTCACCCATGTGACAAATGGATAGAAACAAAAAAAGGCCGGGTCACTCCGGCCTCTTTTGGGATGTGCGCTTGCGCGTCTTACTTCAGGTGCTTGCCGATCAAGCCAGCCAACTCAAACATGGTCACTTGGGCCTTGCCGAAGATTTCCTTGAGCTTGGCATCAGCGTTGATGTTGCGCTTGTTGACTGCGTCTTGCAGGCCATTCTTCTTGATGTAAGCCCACAGCTTGCTGACGACTTCAGTACGTGGCAGAGCAGCTGCACCCACCACAGCAGCCAATGCGGCGCTAGGTGTCAAAGCCTTCATGAATGCAGCGTTCACGGTGCGCTTCTTGGCAGGAGCCTTCTTCGCAGCTACTTTCTTCGCAGGGGCTGCAGCTTTCTTGGCTGGAGCCGCGGCCTTCTTGGCGGGGGCTGCCTTAGCGGCTACTTTCTTTGCGGGAGCTGCAGCTTTGGTAGCGGGAGCAGCCTTCTTTGCTGGAGCAGCGGCTTTCTTTGCCGGTGCTTTTTTCGCAGTTGCCATGATTGATTGTCCTTTTAGAAGTTGATTTACCGCCAGCAAAAAACAGCTTCTTCACTGGTAGCGCACATGCTAATGGCAAAAAAGCGTGAATCCAAGGGCGCTACGTCAATTTTCCTAGGGGAATGTTGTTTTTTTCATTGGAGAATTGCCTGAAACCACACACCAAGGAGTCCCCACGTGTCTACCCCGGCCCATGCACCATTTTCGACCTGTGATTTTTGCGATGTTCACAAGAACGATCAGAGTGGCGATTTCCGTGTCCTTCCGCCCGTATTCAAGGACTTCGGCGGATTGAAAACCTTCATGGGGCCGGTCTATACGGTTCAATGTTTTGAAGACAACACCTTCGTCAAGCAGGCGGTGGACTCGCAGGGCTGGATCGATACGCCCATCGGCCGGGTTGCGCAGGTTCTGGTCGTGGACGGTGGTGCTTCTCTGCGCCGCGCCTTATTGGGTGGCAATCTGGCCGCAGCGGCAGCCCGCAATGGTTGGGCCGGTGTGTTGATTGACGGTTGTGTACGGGATCTGGCTGAGCTGGAGCAACAACAGGTGGGTATCCTTGCGCTGGCCCCCATGCCATTGCCCACAGAAAAACGTCAGCAGGGATTGGTGCAGCTGCCTGTGCGCATTCAGGGCGTGTGGGTGCGCCCCGGTGAGTGGCTCTATGCGGACCGCGACGGAGTGGTGGTCAGCAGCAAGCCATTAATGTGAGCCTGTGCTGTCCTTGCCAGGCAGGGTAGCCAGCACCACGCTGAGCAGCGCTATGCCGAAAGCAAGAAGCTGCAAGCCGCCTAGTGGCTCGCCCAAGACCACCACGCCGACAACGGCGGCAGAGATCGGCAACATTACGGTGAAAACACCTGCCCGGGATGCGGGTACGTTTTTGAGTCCGCTCATCCACAGCCATACTGTCCACACGCTGGCGGCCAACGCGTAAAACACCAGCAATAGCCACGACCCCGGCGATACAGCAGCGAAGTTGAACGACCACGCCATGTAGAGGCCGAAGGGGGTCATCAGCGCAAAGCCCCACAAGTTGATCAAGGCGGTAATCCGTCGGGGGCTGAGGGCGCCCGTCAGCTTCTTGGCGATCACGGCATACGCAGCTTCACACAACACGGCAGCAAAGACCAGCGCGTTCCCGAGCAAAGGGTTATGCAAGGTTGAATTGGCCTCTGGCGCCGATGGAGTATGCGCGTGCAGCTCATTTTTTGATAGCGCAAGCAAACCGATGCCCAACGCACTGCAGACAACTGCAGCCCAGGTGCGGGTGTTGATTTTTTCTTTCAGAAATACCCAGCTCATCAGCGCCACCACCGCCGGGATGGCCGCCATGATCACGCCTGCAGAGACTGCCGTGGTCATGCTGACACCGAAAAGCATGCAGATCGAGAAAAGGAAATTGCCGAAAAAAGATTCCAGAAAGAGATATTTCCGGGTGGCGGGTGACATGGGCAACTCATCTGCCGGGCGCTTGAGCCAATGCAAGGTGGCCAAGCCTCCGATGCCGAACCGCAACCACGCCAACAAAAATACCGGCAGCACCAGCACCAAGGGCTTGGACAGTGCTACATAGCTACCCACCAGAGCCATGCTCATGGCCAGAAGGGCGTAGGAAAACAAGCGGGGGCGGGCGTTGTTGGAATGCATGGGGCGTTATATCGCGCGGCGGATGCCGCAAAGTGCGGGAGCCTACACCAATCAGCGCGCGCGAAGTGGCACCAGTCCGCAAGAGGCGATCAGTTAACTTCGTTCTTCAATCAAATAACTCTTTCTTGGATAACGACCATGGGTATCGGCCAATTCGCTTACGCCAGCAACAGCAACCGTTTTCTCGCCAGTCAGGCGCTCGCCGGACAGGCCTATGCCCTGGCGGGCATTCCATTTGACGGTGCGGTTACCAACCGGCCGGGCGCCCGCTTCGGTCCCCAGGAGATCCGTCGCGCGTCCTTAATGCTGTGTGACGGACTGCATCCCGTGTTTGAAGTGTCTCCATTGGCTCACCTGGGTGACGCCGGTGATATGGCGTTGCCGAACGCCTCTCCACTGACGGTGGTGCGTGAGGCTATCGAGACACAAGCGGCGCTATTGATGGAC
This sequence comes from Curvibacter sp. Hmag1.1, assembly GCF_059769165.1. Lineage (NCBI taxonomy): Bacteria > Pseudomonadati > Pseudomonadota > Betaproteobacteria > Burkholderiales > Comamonadaceae > Curvibacter > Curvibacter sp. Hmag1.1. The sequence goes on along the minus strand of NZ_JBMBGX010000002.1, from coordinate 195,719 downwards.
AAGCACCATTGCGTTTTTCTGGGGGGCGACCATTCGGTGACATTGCCTTTGCTGCGTGCCCTCAAGCGCCGGCATGGCCAGGTGGCATTGATTCATTTTGATGCACATTGCGACACATGGGAAGACCATTTTGGTGAACCCTCGGGCCACGGCACCTGGACGTATGAGGCCATTCAGGAAGGACTGGTCGTTCCTGAGAAAACAGTTCAAATCGGACTGCGTTCCAGCGGTGAGCGTGCTGCCCGCGAATATGTGAAAGATCAAGGCGGTCTGATATTCACTGCACGAGATTTGCGTGGGCGAGATGGTGCTGGGTTAGCGGGTGTGATCACCCAGATTCGGGAGCGCTTGGGTGATACCCCTTGTTATCTGACTCTGGATATCGATTGCCTGGACCCTGCCTTTGCGCCCGGGACCGGCACTCCAGAGCCGGGCGGAATGACCAGTTCCCAAGTTTTGACTCTGCTCGAAGAACTGGCCCCACTGCATTTCGTCGGGATGGACTGTGTGGAGGTTGCACCCGCCTATGACCACGCCGAACTCACCAGTAACGCAGCTGCCACTTTCGTCTGGACCTATTTGAGCGGTCAAATCGCCAAAGCTTCCAAGGCGTAAGGCCGCGCACCATGTCCTTGCTCCAGTCCGACACCCAGCTCAACCGCCATAGCTACTACGAGGCCAGTGTGCAGCGTCCGCAGCCCTGTGCGCCCTTGCAGGGAGACGTGACCGTAGATGTGGTCGTGGTCGGGGGCGGTTTTGCGGGCTTGTGTGCTGCCTTGGACTTGCGGGCTGCGGGCTACACGGTGGCGCTGCTGGAGGCCGACCGCATTTGCAGTGGCGCTTCGGGTCGCAATGGTGGACAGTTCATCGTCGGGCTGGCCAGCGGACAGGGGCCCTACGAGGAGCAGGCCGGTGCATCGGCGGCGAGGCAGGTCTGGGACATGTCGCTGGAGGCGGTTGCATTGTTGCAAGAGCGCGTGGCCCAGCATGGCATTGAATGCGACTTGGTCAAAGGCTACCTGACGGTGGCCGACAGCCCGCGCAAAGCGAAAGCCCTGCGTGAAGACGCGGAGACGCTGGAGCGCGACTACGGATTCGCGACCGAGTGGCTGACCGGCGATGCACTTGAGCAGCACATTCGCAGCCCACGATACTGCGCAGCAACGTGGGAAGGGCAGTCAGGACATCTGCATCCCCTGAAATACGGTTTGGGCTTGGCACGTGCCGCTCTGGCCGCAGGCGTTCAGGTTTTTGAATACTCAGCAGTGACCGGGCTGCACAGAGGCCCCACGGTTCGGGCGTCGACTGCATGCGGTTCTGTAAGTGCCCAATTTGCGGTGCTAGCCGGTAACTGTGCCCTGCCGGAAATCGGCCCCGATCTGGCTCCGGAAATCAGTGCACGCATCATGCCCGTCGGCACTTACGTCATCGGCACAGAGCCCTTGGGGGAATCTGCCGCTCGGGCCTTGCTGCCGGGCAATGCCGCTGTTTGCGACAACAATTTTGCGGTCGACTATTTCCGTTTCAGTGCAGACCACCGCATGCTGTTCGGTGGTGGCGTTAGCTATTCCACAGCTACCCCCGCCAATCTCAAAGCAAAAATGGCCAAGCGAATGGCGGCTGCTTTTCCGGAGCTGAAAGACGTTGCGGTGGACCATGTGTGGGGCGGTTTCGTCGACATCAGCATGAGCAGAGCACCGGATTTCGGCCGGCTGGACTCCAACATCTATTACCTGCAGGGTTTCAGTGGCCATGGGGTCGCGCTCACGGGTTTGGCTGGCCGCTTGGTGGCACAAGCAATCGACGGTCAGGCAAAACGCCTGGATGTGTTTGCCCGCATCCAGCACCGTCGCTTCCCCGGCGGGCGTTTGCTGCGCATGCCCAGCTTGGTGCTGGGCATGGCGTATCACCAGCTCAAAGACCTTCTATAGCGTTGGAGACCAGCCGCGCCAATACTGGGCCCCAATGAGCGATGTCACCCAGTGTGGCGTAGCCGTAGCCGATGACCAGCCCCTTGGCGTCTTGGCGCTGCAGGCAATAAGCAGATAGCGGTCGCACCACCATCCCCGCCTGACCGATGCGCCGCGCCAGGGCTTCATCGTCCACTTCTGTAGGCAGTTGCAGGCAAAGATGCAGGCCTTGCTCCGCACCACTGATGCTTGCGCGGTTGCCCAATACCGGTTGCAACGCATCCAGCAGGCATTTGCGCCGCTGGGCGTAGCTCTGGCGGGCTTTGCGCAGTGCCGCGGCGAAGTGTCCCAGCTCGATGAACTCTGCCAGGGCCGCTTGCAAAGGGAGTTGTCCCGGCCGGTTCAGGTCATAGTGCGCTTGTTTGAATGCAGCAGCCAGACTCTTGGGTACGACGAGGTAGCCCAGCTTCAAGCCCGGATACAGCACCTTGGAAAATGACCCGAGGTACAAAACCCTGCTGTCGGTATCCAACCCTGCCAGCGATGACAGGGGAGGCCCGCTGAAACGGAATTCGCTGTCGTAGTCATCCTCCAGAATCCACGCGTTGTGCTGTTGCCCCAGCGCCAACAGCTGCTGACGCCTTGCCAGGGACATGACAGCACCCGTGGGATATTGGTGAGAAGGGGTTGTGTAAATCAGCCGCGGCGGGTGCTTTTCATCGACGGCAGAAGGCGCCATGCCCTGGGGGTCCACCGCCACAGCGTGGAGCTTCAAGCCTGCTGCCGTGAATGCCTTGACTGCGCCCCAGTACGCAGGGTCTTCCATCCAGACAGTATCGCCATAGTCTGCCAACATGTGCGCGCACAGGTCCAGCGATTGTTGGGTACCGTTGGTGATGATGACTTGTTCTACTTCCACTGGAACACTGCGTGAGACCCGCAGGTAATCCGCGACTGCACGGCGCAAGGGGGTGTGGCCCCCGCCATAGGAGTAGTCCAGCATGTCCGGGTAGGTCATGCGCCAGTGTTTGTTCTGGAGGCGCTGCCACAGGGAGACCGGGAAGGCGCTGAAATCCGCAACGCCGGGGGTGAACGGTTGGACCTCCAATTGCGCAGATGTGAACTGGGTGGATACAGCCACACCCCGGTTAGACAGTCCGGTGTGGGTGTGTGCACGTGCCGGTCGAAGTCGTGTGATGGGGCGCGTTTGGTCGTTGACGTAGGTGCCGCTGCCTACACGGCTGACCAGATAGCCCTCCGTCACCAACTGGTTGACGGCGGCCACCACCGTGTTCCGGGAGAGGTCCAGATCTTGGGTGAGTTCCCGGCTGGAAGGAAGCTTGTCGCCGGCATGGAGCTTGCCTTCGAGGATGGCGCGCCTCATGGCCTCGTAAAGCTGGCGGTGCAGCGGCATGCCTTTGTCGGCCAGCTGGTGCATTTCACTCAGGATAAGTTCTGACAGCAATTCGGTTTTGTCCGGTTAAAGTGGCACCATGGAGGCCGTTTAAATGGCTCCGGTTTGAAGCCAATTCTGCACCAGAATGAATTTGTTGCAAGCGTTGTGCCAAGGACTTTCAAGGCCGGCAACGTTTCAAGGAGATGAAAAATGACTGAAAACAAAACGATGAATTTCAACGATCTGGAGCAATGGCTCAACGAGCGGCGTGTCACCGAAGTCGAATGTCTGGTGCCTGACTTGACGGGTGTGGCTCGCGGGAAAATTTTGCCCCGTGCCAAGTTCACAGAAGACCGTGGAATGCGTTTGCCCCAAGCCATTGTGGCCATGGGCGTGACGGGTGAGTTCCCCGAAAGCGGCCCCTACTATGACGTGATCGACCCCACCGACAAAGACATGCAATTGCGGCCGGACCCCTCGTCCGTGCGTATCGTTCCTTGGGCGGCTGATCCCACAGCCCAGGTGATTCACGATTGCTTTGACCATGAAGGAAAGCTGGTGCCCTTCGCCCCTCGAAGCGTACTGCGCCGCGTGTGCGACCTGTACGAGGCCGAAGGTCTGCAGCCCATCGTGGCGCCTGAGCTGGAGTTCTACCTGACAGCGCGCAACACCGATCCCAACACCTTGCTAAGGGCACCGGTAGGGCGCAGCGGCCGCGCTGAAACCTCCCGTCAGGCCTACAGCATTGATGCGGTGAACGAGTTCGATCCCTTGTTTGAAGAGATCTACGAGTATTCCGACAAGATGGAGCTGAACGTCGACACCTTGATCCACGAAGTGGGGGCAGGGCAGATGGAAATCAACTTCTTCCATAACAAGCCCCTGGGCCTGGCGGATGAAGTTTTCTTCTTCAAGCGGACCGTCCGTGAAGCAGCCATGCGGCACGACATGTATGCCACGTTCATGGCCAAGCCGATTGCCGGCGAGCCCGGCAGTGCCATGCACGTACACCAAAGCCTCGTGGACATTGCCTCCGGCAAGAACGTGTTCAGCAATGAGGACGGCACGCCGTCCGAAGCATTTATGCATTACATCGGCGGCTTGCAGCGCTATATCCCTGCAGCCATGGTGCTGGTGGCGCCCTACGTCAACAGCTACCGCCGTCTATCCCGCAACACGGCGGCGCCTATCAACATCGAGTGGGGTTATGACAACCGCACGGTAGGTATCCGTTCACCCATTTCTTCACCTGCGGCCCGCCGTGTGGAAAACCGCGTAATCGGTGCAGATGCCAACCCTTACGTGGCCATGGCCATGACGCTGGCTTGCGGATACCTGGGGCTCAAAAACAAGATCAAACCCAAGCCCGAAATGCGGGGTGATGCGTACCTGTCCCCCTATGCCTTGCCGCGTAGCCTGGGCGAAGCGCTGGACTGGCTGCGCAAGGAGTCCGATCTTCACGAGGTGCTGGGCAAAGAGTTCATTACGGTCTACTCTGAAATCAAGGAGCTGGAGTTTGATGAGTTCATGAAAGTCATCTCTCCGTGGGAACGTGAGCACCTCTTGCTCCACGTCTAAATTTGTTTTGCTTATTCACGAGCCTGCCATGAACACAGTCGTCGATACCGCCCTGATCCAGTCTTTGGACAGCGCCCATTTCCTTCATCCGTTTACTGATTTCAAGGACCTTAACGGCCGTGGTGCGCGGGTGATTACCCGTGCGGAAGGTGTGTACGTTTGGGACTCCGAAGGCCATCGCATTCTGGATTGCATGAGCGGATTATGGTGTGTCAACGCCGGCTACGGCCGCAAAGAGCTGGCAGATGCCGCCCATCAGCAAATGATGACGCTGCCTTACTACAACAGCTTTTTCCAAACTACCAATGTGCCGGCGGTTCAACTTGCTGCCAAATTGGCATCGCTGGCACCTGACGTGGGTGACCGCAGCTTCCAGCATGTGTTCTATTCCTCCAGCGGTAGCGAAAGCAACGATTCCAACGTGCGCATGGTGCGCCGCTACTGGGACTTGCTCGGGCAGCCGCAACGCAAGGTCATCATCAGCCGGAACAACGCCTACCACGGCAGCACCATGGCAGGTGCCTCGCTGGGGGGAATGAGTGGCATGCACGCACAGGGCGACCTGCCGATTCCCAATATCACCCATATTGAGCAACCTTACTATTTCGAGAATGGTTTGCCGGGCGAGACCGCCGACGAATTCGGTGTTCGCGCTGCAGGTTGGCTGGAGGAAAAAATCCTGGCAGTCGGGCCAGACAAGGTTGCGGCATTTATTGCTGAACCAGTGCAGGGCGCGGGGGGCGTGATTATCCCTCCTTCCACCTACTGGCCTGAAATCCAGCGCATCGTTGACAAGTACGGCATCTTGTTGATCAGTGATGAAGTCATTTGTGCCTTTGGTCGTCTGGGTCACTGGTTTGGCTATGAGAAGTTCGGCTACAAGCCCGACCTTGTGACCTTTGCCAAGGCAATCACCAGCGGCTACATCCCCTTGGGCGGCGTCATGGTGGGAAACCGCGTGGCGAAGGTGCTGATAGAGCAGGGCGGTGAGTTCAACCACGGCTATACCTACAGCGGTCACCCGGTCGCATGTGCGGTGGGCTTGGCCAATCTCGAGATCATGGAGCGTGAGCAGCTCCCTCAAAAGGTGCATGGCGAAATCGGTGCGTACTTTGCCCAGCGCTATGCCGAGCTGAACGACCACCCGCTGGTCGGCGTGGCGGAGACCTGTGGTTTCGTGGGTGGCTTGGTGTTGGTGAAAGACAAAGCCCGCAAGACACGTTTTCACGGCGATGACGGCGTCGGCATGATTTGTCGCGGCCATTGCTTTCAAAACGGCCTGATCATGCGTGCAGTCGGCGATCGGATGATCATTGCCCCCCCGTTGATCATGACGCGAGCTGACATCGACGAGATGATGCGCCTGATTTATCTGGCATTGGACCTCACTCAGTCCGAGTTGAAGGCCCGGGGCCTGCTATAGCACTTCTATAATCTTTTTTGGTCTGAATATTGCTTGAGTCAGGCTTGTAGTTCGTAGTCCCCCGAATCCATTTCTACGGAGATTTGCTCACCATGAATAAGTACCTTTGCACGTTTGCGCTCTCAGCGCTGGTCTTGGCCGCTTGCGGCAAAAAAGAAGAGGCGCCTGCAGCCGCAGCTGCGCCGGCAGCAGTTGCCAGCGCACCTGCAGCACCTGCCAATACCGAAGAGAAGGTACTGAACATCTACAACTGGCCTGACTACATTCCCGAAGGCATGATCGCCGCCTTCGAGAAAGAAACCGGCATCAAGGTCAATTACGACACGTTTGAAACCAACGAGGCTTTGCACGCCAAGCTGGTTGCCGGCAACACCGGTTACGACCTGGTGGTTCCCGGTACGGTGTTTGCCAAACCGCAAATCGAAGGCGGTCTGCTGCAGCCTCTGGACAAAGCCAAGATCAAGAATCTGGCGAATTTGGATCCAGCATTGATGGCCACCATGACCAAGGCGGACCCCGAAAACAAGCATCTGGTCCCATGGGCATGGAGCTTCACCACAGTAGGCATCAACAAGACCAAGGTTGAGAAGGCTTTGGGTGGCATGCCCATGCCTGAAAACGCTTGGGACCTGGTGTTCAACCCCAAGTACACCGCCAAGCTGAAGTCTTGCGGCATCGCTTACCTGGATTCCCCGACTGAAATTCTGCCCGTGGCTCTGCACTACATCGGCAAGGACGCTTACTCCAACAGCAGCGACGACTACAAGGAAGCCGCAGCCATGTTGGCCAAGGTTCGCAAGGATGTCCGTTTGTTCAGCTCCACCATGATCGATGACATCGCTGGCGGCAAAGCCTGCGCGGCTATCGGTTGGGCAGGTGATATCAACATTGCAGCCGGTCGTGCCAAAGAAAACGGCTCCAAGGATGTGATCGAGGCCTTGTTGCCCAGCACCGGTGCTCTGATCTTCATTGACTCCATTGGTCTGACCAAGGACGCCAAGCACCCCAACAACGCGCACGCGTTCATCGACTTCTATCTGCGCCCAGACAACGCAGCGCTGATGACCAATGAAATGAACTACAACACCGGCAACAAGGCCGCTGTGGACAAGATCAAGCCTGAAATCGCCAGCAACAAGAGCATCTTTGTGGATGCTGAGTACTTCGGCAAGATGATTCCTCCCAGCAGCTTCACCAACGAAGCGCGCGAGTCCATGGCTAACGCCTACAACGCATTCAAAAAAGGCAAGTAATTTCCTGATTTGAGTGCTTTCAAGGGCTGTTTGTACGCCGGTATGAACAGCCCTTTTTGCTTCTAGAGACATCATCAAAGGTCATCACATGGCAGTGCAACCCGACAAAATGGGATATCTGGTAACCGAAAAGCTGGTCAAGCGGTTTGACGAGGCCGTCGCCGTGGACGAGGTTTCACTGTCGATCGGGCAGGGCGAGATCTTTGCCTTGCTGGGCAGCTCTGGTTGTGGCAAATCCACTTTGCTGCGCATGTTGGCGGGCTTTGAGTCGCCGACCTCCGGTCGTATTTTGTTAGGTGGCCAGGACGTCGCCAAGCTGGCGCCGTATGACCGCCCCATCAACATGATGTTCCAGAGCTATGCGCTTTTCCCTCATCTGGACATTTGGGAAAACGTGGCATTCGGACTGAAGCGGGAAGGCCTGCCCAAAGACGAAATCAAGCAGCGTGTCGGTGAGATGCTGGATCTCGTGCAGCTTGGCGCCTATGCCAAACGCAAACCCCACCAATTGTCGGGCGGGCAACAGCAGCGTGTTGCGCTGGCCCGCAGTCTTGCTAAACGCCCCAAGTTGCTGCTGTTGGATGAACCTCTGGGTGCTTTGGACAAAAAGCTGCGTGAACAAACCCAGTTCGAGCTGGTGAACATCATTGAAAAGGTCGGCGTGACCTGTGTCATGGTGACCCACGACCAGGAAGAAGCCATGACGATGGCGAGCCGAATTGCGGTCATGAGCAAGGGCCGCGTGTTGCAGGTTGGCAGCCCCGAAGAGGTGTATGAGCACCCGGCCAACCGGTTCGTGGCGGACTTTATCGGGAATGTGAACATCTTCGAAGGCCGCCTCAGCGTGGACGAGGTAGACCGCTGTGCAGCGGTCACCGGTATCGGCGAAATTCAGGTGGGCCATGGCGTGAGTGGCACGCTTAATATGCCGGTCGGCATTGCAGTGCGCCCCGAGAAGATCGAAATCAGCAAGACGCGACCTGCAGCGGCGGTGAATGTCTTTACGGGCAAAGTCAAAGAGATTGCGTATTTCGGCTCTTACAACACCTACATCGTGGTGGCGACCGACGGCACCAAAGTAAAGATCACCGAGGCCAACACCTCCCGACAGGATTTGAGTGACATCACCTGGGAAGACAATGTGTTTTTCTGGTGGGGTGACCGCTCCGGCATCGTGCTGCGCGATTAAGGACTGCCATGGCCTCCACAAATCTATCGATGCCGGGTCGCCGTTTTGTGATCGGCGTGCCCTACGGTTGGCTGTTGATCTTTTTCCTGCTGCCTTTTTTGATCCTGCTCTACATCAGTTTTGTAGACATGGGCAACGACATCAACCCGTTCAAGCCGATCTGGGATGCGAGCACCGGTTTGCTCAAGTTGAAGTACGAAAACTATTGGTCCATCTTCCGCACCGGTGAAGGCGGCCCGCTGTTTCAGACCCTCTACATCGAAGCCTATCTGCGCTCCATCTGGTACGCCTTGTGCACGGCCGTTTTGTGTCTGCTGATCGGCTATCCCTTCGCCTATTTCATTGCCAGGTCCAAACCTAGCGTGCGGCCGGCATTGCTGATGATGGTGATGTTGCCGTTCTGGACCTCGTTTCTGCTGCGCGTCTATGCATGGAAAGGCATTCTGGCGGACCAGGGTGTGATCAATCAGTTCATGATGGCTGTCGGCCTCACCTCCGAGCCCGTACAAATGCTTTACACCAATGTGTCCATGCTGGTGGGCATGACCTATGTGTATTTGCCCTTCATGATTCTTCCCTTGTACGCCAACCTGGTGAAGATGGACTTCCGTTTGCTGGAAGCGGCTTACGACCTGGGTACTTCGCCATTCAAGGCCTTCTGGCTGATTACGGTGCCACTGTCCAAAGCGGGCATCGTCGCGGGTTTCATGCTGGTGTTTATTCCATCGGTCGGTGAATTCGTCATTCCCTCCCTGTTGGGTGGACCCGAAAACATCATGATCGGCCGCGTTGTCTGGGACGAAATGTTCACCAGCAACAACTGGCCCCGGGCGAGCGCCTTGGCGGTTGTCATGATCGGACTGATTGTGGTGCCCTTGGCCTTTTATTACCGCTACACCGGCGAAGCCGCTGAAGCCAAGCATTGAGGTGAATCATGAAAGCCTGGTTTGAAAAGCACTTCGGCAAGGCCTGGTTGGCCGTGGTGTACGCCTTCCTCTACATGCCACTTTTGTTCATGGTGGTGTTCTCGTTCAACAGCACCCGTCAGGATGCCAACTTCACCGGGTTTTCATTCCGTTGGTACGAGGCACTGACCAAAGACACCAAAATCGTGGAAGGCTTCTGGCTGTCAGTTCAGGTGGCCTTGGTTACAGGCGTGCTGTCTGCCGTGCTGGGTACCTTTGCGGCCTTTGTGCTGGTGCGCTACCGGCGCTTCCTCGGGCGTACTGCGTTTTCCGGCATGGTGAACGCACCCTTGGTGATGCCAGAGGTGGTGATTGGTCTGTCCCTTCTGCTGCTCATGGTAGGTGCTCAAAACGTGTTCGGTTGGCCTGAACGCGGCATGTTCACCATCATTCTGGGGCATACCTTGTTGGGCATGGCGTACGGTATGGTCGTTGTGCAATCCCGTCTTCTGGAGATGAACCGCTCCATCGAGGAGGCCGCGATGGACTTGGGCGCCCGCCCGCATGAGGTGTTCTTCCTGATTACCTTGCCGAACATTGCGCAGGGCATCCTGGCTGCGTTTCTCTTGAGTTTCACGCTGTCGTTTGACGATGTGGTGATCTCGGAGTTTCTGTCCGGCCCTGGCGTGAACACCTTGCCGCAAGTCATTTTTGGCTACGCGCGCCGTGGTATCAATCCGACCATCTATGCCGCTGCCACTTTGCTCATTTTGACGGTGACCATTGTGATCATCAGCTATAGCGTGTGGGTTGCCCGTCAGACACGCAAGAGGGAACGCGAAATTGCCGCCGCCACTCGCGCGGGTACGGCCGCCATCCAACCGGCCTGATCGTCCGGCAATGCTTGCTCCGCTATTGATTTCATAGCTCGTCGCGCAGGTGCGGCGGGCGCCATAGGCTATTTTTATGCATAACTATCCCGCCCTCATAGCCGCGCTCAAAGCGCAAGGTATTCATTCGCTGTTGCCGCAGTTCACCGATATCCACGGTGTGGCCAAGGGCAAATTGGTCCCCGTTGAGAACTTGCGCGAATGGGTGGAGGCAGGCGCTGGATTTGCCGGTCCCAGTATCTGGGGTACTGGCCTGCCGCGTTACGGGGCCCGCAGTGAGTATTACGGGCGTGTGGTGCCGGAAACCATTCGTGCGCTGCCCTTTATGCCGGGCGTGGCGCTTGCGGTCTGCGACGGATTTGCCGGAGGGGAGCCTCTGGAAACCTGCTCGCGCCAGTTGCTGCAAAAAGCGATTCAGAAATTGAAAGAGCGGGGCTGGACGTTGTGGGTGGGTATCGAGCCGGAATACTTTCTGCTCAACAAGCGCGACGGCCGTTGGCAAGTGGCGGACGTGCAAGATGGTTTGGATAAGCCTTCGTACGATTTGAAGTCCATCCATCGCAATGCGGCTTACCTGGACGACATGCGGCAGACGCTCACCAGTCTGGGCTTTGAATTGCAGCAGATGGACCATGAAGATGCCACCGGTCAGTACGAGATCAACTATCGCTTTGACCATGCATTGGCCGCGGCAGATCGCTTCATGCTGTTCAAACTGGCAGCACACGCAGTGGCTGAACGTCACGGCATGGTGTTTAGCTGCATGCCAAAGCCACTGGCGCAGGCTCCCGGCAGCGGGCTGCATTTCCATTTAAGCATCACGGATGCCGAAGGTGTGCCGGTGTTTTCTGATGTGTCCGGCAGCTTGGGTTTGAGCCGAGTAGGGCACGCATTTGCAGCTGGCCTATTGGCGCACGCGGATGCATTGGCTGCCATTTGTGCTCCCACAGTGAACAGCTACAAGCGTTTGGCCAGCAGTGCCAGTGCGTCTGGTACTACGTGGTCGCCTGTGTGGAAGGCCTACGGAGATAACAACCGGACTTGTGTGGTGCGCACGGTGGCAGGTCGCATGGAATGGCGTTTGCCAGACCCGTCATGTAACGTGTACGCCGCTTTGGCCGGCACCTTGCTCGCGGGCCTCGATGGCGTAGACCGTGGCATGGTTCCACCTCAGCCTTGTGAGCAAGACCTCTATGCGGTAGCGGCAGCTGGTGAGGCCTTGCCTGCTCAACTGCCCCGGAGCTTGCAGGAGGCATTGGACGCTTTGGCAGCGGATGGTGCTTTGACTGCGTCCATGGGGCAAGCTTTTGTGGACCAGTTTTTGGCTATCAAGCGTGCTGAGTGGGACGCTTTTCACCAGCAGGTCAGTGCGTGGGAGATGGAGCGTTACGCTGCGTTCTATTGATTTTTTACTAGGCGCTTTTTCATTTCGTATTGTGAATTAAGTGGGTCTGGATTTCGCGGCCGCCATATCGTATGGAGTTTATTGATTTTGCATTGAGAAATAGATTCTCTAAGTGCTTGATTTGATTGATGAAAATTTATGTCTTATATAAGACATAAGATTGAACATGTGTCTTATATAAGACTTAGAATTCAGTCATCGGCAATCGAAATTGGCCGAATCAATCAACCAACCTAGGAGTGTTCTCATGCCGCAATCCATCAAAGAGCAATTGAGCCGCGAACAACAAATCGCAGCCTTGGAAAAAGACTGGGCGACCAACCCCCGTTGGAAGCTGGTCAAGCGTGGTTACAGCGCCGCCGACGTCGTGCGTCTGCGCGGTAGCCTGCAGCCTGAGTACACCCTGGCACAGCGCGGTGCTGAGAAGCTGTGGGAAAAAGTGAACGGCGGCGCCAAGAAGGGTTACGTCAACGCATTCGGTGCGATCTCTGCAGGCCAAGCCATGCAGCAAGCCAAGGCTGGCTTGGAAGCGGTGTACCTGTCCGGCTGGCAAGTGGCTGCAGACGGCAACACCTCTGAGACCATGTACCCCGACCAGTCTTTGTACGCCTACGACTCGGTGCCCACCATGGTTCGCCGCATCAACAACACGTTCAAGCGTGCTGACGAAATCCAGTGGTCCCGCGGTATCAACCCGGGCGATAAAGAATTCATCGACTACTTCCTGCCCATCGTGGCTGACGCAGAAGCCGGCTTCGGCGGCGTGCTGAATGCGTTTGAACTGATGAAGAACATGATTCAAAGCGGCGCTGCAGGTGTTCACTTTGAAGACCAGTTGGCAGCCGTGAAAAAGTGCGGCCACATGGGTGGCAAGGTTCTCGTTCCTACCCAGGAAGCTGTTGAAAAGCTGATCTCTGCGCGCTTTGCTGCTGACGTCATGGGCGTGCCCACCATCGTGCTGGCCCGTACCGATGCAGAAGCTGCCAACCTCATCACTTCCGACCACGATGCCAACGACAAACCTTTCTTGACTGGCGAGCGCACACAAGAAGGCTTCTACCGTGTCAAAAACGGTCTGGAACAAGCCATCAGCCGCGGTGTGGCATACGCACCTTATGCGGACTTAGTGTGGTGCGAAACAGGCGTGCCGGATATCGGCTTTGCCCGTGAGTTCGCCCAAGCGGTGCACGCTGCTTGTCCCGGCAAGTTGCTGTCCTACAACTGCTCACCTTCCTTCAACTGGAAGAAGAACCTCAACGACAGCCAGATCGCATCCTTCCAGGAAGACCTGTCTGCGCTGGGTTACAAATACCAGTTCATCACCTTGGCAGGTATCCACATCAACTGGTTCAACACCTTCCAGTTCGCACACGCATACGCCCAAGGCGAAGGCATGAAGCACTACACCAACATGGTGCAGGAGCCCGAATTCGCAGCCCGCGAAAAGGGTTACACCTTCGTGTCCCACCAGCAGGAAGTCGGCGCGGGTTACTTCGACGATGTGACTACCGTGATCCAGGGCGGTTCCTCCTCTGTGAAGGCACTGACCGGTTCTACTGAAGAAGAGCAATTCCACTAAGCCAACCGCTGTGGAGTCAAGGCCGGGTCGCTCACAAGGCGCCCGGCCTTTTTTCATCCATGCAGACTGCGGTTAAAATACAGGTATCAACTTTGTATAAGAGCGAGAAAGGCAGTTTGGTTATGACACCGCGAACTACACCGGCAACATTCTTCAGCGAATAAGGCCGTAGTCCGCGCGCCTTTTGCGCAGTCAGCTACCAAATTCATAGTAAAGCGCGGACCCCTCCGCGCTTTTTGCTTTTCAAGACCCTCTTTCCTCGACATCACCATGATCCACATCACACTCCCTGACGGTTCCAAACGTGAATTCCCCGGCCCGGTTACCGTGGCCGAAGTGGCTGCCTCTATCGGCACCGGCTTGGCCAAAGCAGCTTTGGCCGGCAAGGTCCGAGCCGAAGGCGAGTCTGCTGATGCTGCAAAAGTGGTGGACACCAGTTTCCAGATGACCGCCGATAGCGCGCTGTCCATCATCACAGCCAAAGATGCCGATGGTTTGGAAGTCATTCGCCACTCCACGGCCCACTTGTTGGCCTATGCCGTCAAGGAGCTGTTCCCCGATGCGCAAGTGACCATCGGGCCCGTGATCGAGCACGGTTTCTTTTATGACTTTTCCTACAAGCGGCCGTTCACTCCAGAGGATTTGGCCGCAATTGAAAAGAAGATGACCGAACTCGCCAACAAGGATGAGCCTGTTGTGCGTCGGGTGTTGCCGCGTGACGACGCGGTGGAATACTTCAAGAGTTTGGGCGAGCAATACAAGGCAGAAATCATTGCCAGCATTCCTGCGAATGAAGACGTGTCGCTGTACCGCGAAGGCAATTTTGAAGATCTGTGCCGAGGCCCCCACGTGCCCAGCACCGGCAAACTCAAACATTTCAAACTCATGAAAGTGGCAGGGGCCTACTGGCGTGGAGACCATCGCAATGAAATGCTGCAGCGCATTTACGGCACGGCTTGGGCCACCAAGGACGAATTGCAGCAGCACTTGACCATGCTCGAAGAGGCCGAGAAGCGTGACCACCGCAAGCTGGGTCGCGAACTCGATCTGTTCCACATCGACGAGCATTCCCCCGGTACAGTCTTCTGGCACCCCAAGGGCTGGACACTCTGGCAAGGCGTCGAGCAGTACATGCGCAAGGTGTACCAGGACAACGGTTACCTTGAGGTCAAGGGCCCTCAAATTATTGACAAGAGCCTCTGGGAGAAAACCGGCCACTGGGACAAGTACCGCGAAAACATGTTCACCACCGAGAGTGAAAAGCGCGACTACGCCCTGAAGCCCATGAACTGCCCGGGCCACATCCTGATCTACAAGCAGGGCATCAAGAGCTACCGCGATCTGCCTTTACGCTTCGGCGAATTCGGCCAGTGCCACCGCAACGAGCCCTCGGGCGGACTGCACGGCATCATGCGCGTGCGTGCCTTTACGCAAGACGATGGTCACATCTTCTGTACTGAAGACCAGATTCAGGATGAGGTGAAAGCCTTTACAACCTTGCTCCAGAAGGTCTACAAAGACTTCGGCTTCACCAACATCATCTACAAACTGTCCACCCGGCCCGAAAAACGTATCGGCACCGAAGAGGGTTGGGACCGTGCAGAAAACGCCTTGGCTGAAGGTCTGCGCGCTTCAGGCTGCGATTTTGAATACTTGCCGGGCGAGGGTGCTTTCTACGGCCCCAAGATCGAATACACGCTCAAGGACGCCTTGGGCCGTCCATGGCAGTGCGGCACGATCCAAGTGGATCCTAACTTGCCCGAGCGCCTGGATGCAGAATTTGTCGGGGAAGACGGTAGCCGCCATCGTCCCGTCATGCTGCACCGCGCGATCGTCGGCAGCCTGGAGCGCTTCATCGGCATCTTGATTGAAGAGAGCGCTGGTGCCTTGCCTGCCTGGCTCGCTCCCGTGCAGGTAGCGGTGCTCAATATCACCGATGCACAGGCCGATTACGCCCGAAGCGTCGCTAAAACGCTGCAAAATCAAGGGCTTAGGGTTCATTTAGATCTGCGCAACGAGAAAATAACCTATAAAATACGGGAGCATTCGATGCAGAAGCTGCCTTATCTGGTTGTTATTGGTGACAAAGAGATGGCAGCAGGCGCTGTCGCAGTGCGTGCCCGGGGTGGTCAAGACCTCGGCGCAATGCCCTTGGAGTCGTTCATTGAGCGCATTACCGCGGACATTGCCAACAAATCATCCTGAGGTCTCCCCAAGGAAACACCGGTTTGACGGCGCGTGCTGTGCGGCAACCGCTACAGTTTTTGTAGCAGATATTGTGAAGGATTGAGCCATCGCTACTGAATTTCGTGACCGCCGCCAGCGCGAAGAACGTAAACACCGTTTGAACCGTGAAATCATGGCCCCTGAGGTTCGCCTCTCCGGCCCTGAAAACGAGCCTCTGGGTGTCGTCAGCCTGATGGAAGCCCTCCGCATGGCGGGTGACCTCGACGTTGACTTGGTTGAAATTGCTGCCACTGCCAACCCGCCCGTGTGCCGGTTGATGGACTACGGCAAGTTCAAGTATCAAGAGCAAAAGAAGGCAGCGGAAGCGAAAGCCAAGCAGACGGTCATTGAGATCAAGGAAATCAAGTTCCGTCCGGGTACCGATGACGGCGACTACAACATCAAGATGCGCAACATCAAGCGCTTCTTGGCGGATGGCGACAAGTGCAAGATCACTTTGCGTTTCCGTGGTCGTGAAATCACCCACCAGGAAATTGGTTTGGCCATGCTCCAGCGCATGCGCGACGAGTTGGGTGACACCATCATCGTTGAGCAGTTCCCCAAGCTGGAAGGCCGCCAGATGATCATGATGATCGCGCCGGGCCGTAAAAAGCCGGGTGGTGGCTCTCCAAAGCCTGCAGCGGAAGCTGCAGCGTAAGTATTCCGGGCAGGTCTGGTCACCTGCCAGGGGTTAGCAAGTCGCTGAAAAGCGACGTGCAAAAAGCAAACCCGGCAACGGGTTTTGCACAAGTGGCTCGGGGCCAACAAGGCTGGAAGTCGTTTTCCAGACGCCTCACGAGCACAAATGAAAAGGAGCATGAACATGCCCAAAATGAAGACCAAGAGCGCGGCGAAGAAACGCTTCCGCGTACGTCCAGGTGGTACCGTCAAGCGCGGTCAAGCCTTCAAACGTCACATCTTGACCAAGAAGACCACTAAAAATAAACGCCACCTGCGCGGTTCCGCAGCTGTACATGAGACCAACATGGGTCACATGGCACAGATGCTGCCCGGTCGTGGTATTTAATTAACGACGTACAAGGAGTAATCACATGCCTCGCGTCAAACGTGGTGTAACGGCTCGCGCCCGCCATAAAAAAGTTCTGGCCCTTGCTAAGGGTTTCCGCGGTCGCCGCGGTAATGTCTTCCGTATCGCCAAAGAAGCGGTAATGAAGGCTGGGCAATATGCCTACCGTGACCGTCGTACCAAGAAACGTGTGTTCCGTCAGTTGTGGATTGCCCGTATCAACGCGGCAGCCCGTCAATGCGGTCTGACGTACAGCCAGTTTGCCAATGGTCTGAAGAAAGCCAACATCGAGATCGACCGTAAGGTTCTGTCCGATATCGCTATCCACGACATGGCTGCTTTTGCTGGCATTGTGGAACAAGTAAAAGCCAAACTGGCTGCTTGAGTCCGCAGCAGAGTGCTATTGATTCAGTAGCACTCCGCGCACCAGAAACAAGGGCTAGCGCTTGAAAAAGCACTAGCCCTTTTTCATTGATCTGAATCGTCAAGTACCTATTTATGACCGAGTTGAACGACATCGTTGACACCGCCAAAGCTGCATTTTTGCAAGCTGCCACGCCCGCTGATCTGGAGAATGCCAAGGCCCTTTTCTTGGGCAAATCCGGCAAGATCACCGAGCTCATGAAGGGCATGGCCGCCCTCAGCGTGGAAGAGAAAAAATCCCGCGGTGCCGCCATCAACTTGGCCAAGCAGGCCATCGAGGCTGCGCTCACCGAGCGTCGCCAGGCTTTGGCCGATGCCGAACTGCAAACCCAGCTCCAAGCGGAAGCGCTGGACGTCACTTTGCCCGGCCGTCAGCGCGGACAGGGTGGTTTGCACCCGGTTTCCTTGACGCTGGAGCGCATTGAAGCCATCTTCGGCTCCATGGGCTTTGAAGTGGCTCAAGGGCCGGAAATCGAATCCGATTGGTTCAACTTCACCGCCCTCAATACGCCCGAAGACCATCCTGCCCGTTCCATGCATGACACCTTCTATGTGGAAGGTGGCTCCGAGGCCGCGCCCAACCTGCTGCGCACCCATACCAGCCCCATGCAAATCCGTTACGCAGTGCAGCATGTCAAGGCCCACCGCGCCGCTGCGGGTGCTTCTTCGGAAGGCCTCTATGCCGGTGACATGCCGGAGATCCGCGTCATTGCCCCGGGGCGCACGTACCGCGTCGATAGCGATGCCACCCATTCACCCATGTTCCACCAGTGCGAAGGCCTGTGGGTGGGTGAAAACGTGAGCTTCAAAGACCTGAAGTTCGTTTTTACCGATTTCTGCCGAACCTTTTTCGAGTCGGACGACTTGGTGCTACGTTTCCGCCCCAGTTTTTTCCCGTTCACCGAGCCCAGCGCCGAAATCGACATCCAGTTCCAAACCGGCCCGCTTGCAGGCCGATGGCTTGAAGTCGCCGGCTCCGGCCAAGTGCACCCCAATGTGATCCGCAATATGGGCTTGGACCCTGAAAAGTTCATCGGCTTTGCCTTTGGCATGGGGCCGGATCGTTTGACCATGTTGCGTTATGGCGTGAACGACCTGCGCCTGTTCTTCGACGGTGATGTCCGCTTCCTGTCGCAATTCCAGTAAACCACAAGAACAACAACCTCGCCGGTCCCGAACATGCAATTCTCAGAATCCTGGTTGCGCACTTTCTGCAACCCCGCCATCTCTACCGACCAACTCGCCGAAACCTTGACCATGGCTGGTCTGGAGGTCGAAGATCTCAAGCCTGTCGCTCCTCCCTTTACCCACATCGTAGTGGGTGAGATCAAGGAGGCCGAGCAACACCCCAATGCGGATCGCTTGCGCGTCTGCAAGGTCGATGTGGGCCAATCCGAGCTGCTCAACATCGTCTGTGGCGCCCCCAATGCACGCGTGGGTATCCGAATTCCATGCGCCTTGGTGGGTGCGGAGTTACCTCCGGGCGAGGATGGCAAACCCTTCCTGATCAAAGTCGGCAAGCTCCGTGGCGTGGAAAGCCAGGGCATGTTGTGCTCCGCACGCGAGCTCAAGTTGTCTGAAGACCATGGCGGCCTGATGGAGCTGCCCCTGGACGCGCCTCTGGGCAAAAACATCCGTGAGTATCTGGATCTGGACGACACCCTGTTCACCCTCAAACTGACGCCCAACCTGGCACATTGCTTAAGCGTGTATGGAGTAGCGCGTGAAGTGTCCGCCCTGACCGGCGCGCCTTTGTTGGCCCCCGAGTTCCCATCAGCCGCGGTCGCAATCCAGGACAAAGTGGCTGTCAAAATCAGCGCTCCAGGTTTGTGTGGCCGTTTCTCCGGGCGCATCATCCGCAACGTCAATACCAAAGCCAAAACGCCTCAGTGGATGGTGGACCGACTGGCTCGTTGTGGCCAGCGCAGCGTCAGCCCCTTGGTAGACATTTCGAACTATGTGATGTTCGAGCTGGGTCGCCCCAGCCACATATTCGATCTCGAGAAAATCCATGGCGGACTCGATGTGCGCTGGGGCAAGCAGGGCGAGCAACTCAAGCTTCTCAACGGCAATACCGTGACTTTGGACGAAAAAGTGGGTGTCATTGCCGATGCGCAGCAAGTCGAATCCTTGGCCGGCATCATGGGCGGTGATGCCACCGCCGTGTCTGACGATACCCGCCACATCTATGTGGAAGCCGCCTTCTGGTGGCCCAAGTCCATCGCAGGCCGTTCGCGCCGATTCAACTTTTCGACGGATGCCGGTCACCGTTTCGAGCGTGGCGTGGATCCGCAGCAAACGGTGGAACACATTGAGCGCATCACGCAACTGATCATCGATATCTGCGGCACCTCTGAAACCCAGTGCGGCCCTGTAGATGATTTGGTAGCCAATGTTCCTGCGGCTGCACCTGTTTCTCTGCGTGTTGCGCGTGCAGTCAAGGTCATCGGTATGCCGCTGACCCAAGCTCAGTGTGCGGATGCACTGCGTCGCTTGAGTTTGCCGGTGCAGGAGTCTGAGGGTGTGATCACGGTAACCCCTCCGTCCTTCCGCTTCGATCTGCAGATCGAAGAAGACCTGATTGAAGAAGTCGCTCGCATGGTGGGCTACAACAATTTGCCGCACACACCGCCGCAAGCGCCCATCACGGCCAAGATTCGCCAAGAAGATCAGCGCAGTGCATTTGCAGTGCGCCGTTCACTTGCCGCGCTGGGCTACCAGGAAACCATCAACTTCAGTTTCGTGGAAGAGCGCTGGGAGCACGAGCTTGCCGGTAATCCGAACCCCATCAAACTGTTGAATCCGATTGCCAGCCAGATGAGCGTCATGCGTTCCTCCCTGATCGGATCCTTGCTGCAAGTGCTGCGCTTCAATCTGGCCCGCAAGGCACCACGGGTGCGGGTATTTGAGTTGGGTCGTGTGTTCCTGCGCAATGCCTCAATCAAGAGTACCGACTCCACGGTTGAAGGCTTTGACCAGCCTATGCGCGTATCCGGCTTGGCCAGTGGCGGTGCTGATGCATTGCAATGGGGCCGCAAAGAGCAGGGCGTAGACTTCTTTGACGTGAAGGGGGATGTCGAGGCCTTGCTCGCGCCCCTGAAGCCTGAGTTTGTACCCGGCCAGCATCCCGCATTGCACCCAGGCCGCACAGCAGAAATCAAACTCAACGGTCGCTCCGTCGGGTTCGTAGGCGAGTTGCACCCCAAGTGGCGCCAGTCCTATGAGCTGACCACCGCGCCCATCGTGTTTGAATTGGAACTGGATGCCGTCCTTGCACGCCAAGTGCCCGTCTTCCAGAGTGTCGCCAAGTTCCAAGCCGTACAGCGCGACGTGGCCGTTGTGGTGGGTGACCAGGTCACCCATGCCGACCTGGTGGCAGCAGTGCGCGCCGCACCAACGCAAGGGCTGCTGCGTGACGTCCAGCTATTCGACGTATACCGGCCTAAGGTAACTAAAGACGTTGAAGCCGCTGCCGGTAATGCCGACCGCAGCTTGGCATTGCGTCTGACCCTGAACAGTGACGAAGCTACGCTGACGGAAGAACAAATTGAATCTGCCATGAAAGCCGTGGTGGACCAGTTGGTGACGTCGGTGGGCGCCCGTCAGCGTGCGTAATGCTTGAACCGCAGAAGGGCGCAGTCATGGAATTTTCTGTTGAAAGTCTGGAAACCCCGGCATTGACCAAGGCGCAACTGTCCGATTTGCTGTTTGAGCAAATCGGACTGAACAAGCGCGAGTCAAAAGACATGATTGACGCGTTCTTTGACCTCATCGCGAGTAGC
Organism: Curvibacter sp. Hmag1.1; assembly: GCF_059769165.1. NCBI lineage: Bacteria > Pseudomonadati > Pseudomonadota > Betaproteobacteria > Burkholderiales > Comamonadaceae > Curvibacter > Curvibacter sp. Hmag1.1. Next base: position 174,733 of record NZ_JBMBGX010000002.1, on the reverse strand, counting down.
CTGGTCGATGGCACGGACGTGAAGATTTCCGGGTTCGGCAACTTTCAGATCCGCACCAAAGCCCCCCGTCCCGGTCGCAATCCGCGCACGGGTGAGGCCATTCCCATCCAAGCGCGCAGAGTGGTGACCTTTCATGCTAGCCACAAGCTCAAAGAGCAAATTCAAGACGAAGGCAAGACCGAGTCGTGAACTAAAGCACAGCTGCTGATTTATTTGTAGCCGCTGTGTAAAGGAATCTTTGCGTACAGACAAAACTTAGAGTAACCTCTACGCTTTGTCTCGTACAGCATTGATTTCAATGGAGAAAACGCTTCCTCCCATCCCCGCCAAACGCTATTTCACCATCGGTGAGGTGGGCGATTTGTGTGGCGTCAAGCCGCATGTGCTACGTTATTGGGAGCAGGAATTCACGCAGCTGCGGCCGATGAAGCGCCGTGGCAACCGCCGCTACTACCAGCACCATGAAGTTCTGATGATCCGGAAAATCCGTGATCTTCTCTATGACCAAGGCTTCACCATCAGCGGTGCCCGCAACAAGATGCAGGAGTTGCTTCAGGCCGAGCGTGACAAGAAGCGCAATGGCGAAGTTCAGCTGGACGGTATGGAGGTGCTTGAGCTGGATGAGGTCGAGATCGATGACTTTGAAGACCTCACGGAATCCGCACCTGATGAGATTGCAGGCATTGAGATGCAGGCCATCAAAAGGGAATTGATGGATATTCGTGAACTTCTTCTGGCTCCAGCCTAAAGACACCTGAATATCTGGTTATAATTTGAGGCTCGATCGGTGTGTGGCGCAGCCTGGTAGCGCACTTGCATGGGGTGCAAGGGGTCGAAGGTTCGAATCCTTTCACACCGACCAAAAAATGATAAAGCCGTTAAGCAGAAATGCTTAACGGCTTTTCTCATTGGGCTGCAGTTTCGCGCCTTATTTCCGTTTCAATGGTCAGTGGCGCCCTCATAAAAGCAGCGGGCACAAGCCTGTTGGTATCGGTTGTTTCCACCTATGACTACTTGCTCGCCTTCACTTACGCGATTGCCTTCGTCGTCAACCCGTACATTCATCGTGGCCTTGCGACCACAAGCACAGATGGTCTTGATCTCTTCAATGTCATCGGCCAGCGTCAGCAAATGGGCTGCCCCGGCGAAGGGCTTGCCCTGAAAGTCGGAGCGCAGGCCAAAGCAAATCGCAGGGATGTTGGCCATGTGCGCTATGCGGTGCAGCTGGCGCACCTGTTCCGGTTGCAGGAACTGGGCTTCATCGATGAGAACGCAAGCCAAGCCGGCTTGCGCGCTTAGCAGGGCTTCGAAGTCCGTGTGTTCATCAAACGTGTCAGCTTGACGCTGAATGCCGAGTCGGGATGCGATGCTGCCTACGCCACTGCGGTCGTCAATGCGGGCGGTATAGAGCCGCACCCGCTGACCCTGTTCTTCGTAGTTGTAGGCGATTTGAAGCAGGGAGGTGGACTTGCCGGCATTCATGGCCGAGTAGCGGAAAAAGAGTTTGGCCATGGAGGAGGCAATCAACAGAAATCGAAAAAGAGGCTTATTGTGGATCAGCAGCAAAGAGCTGATGGGCGTTCTTGGCCACCTGGAGCGTGTCGTAGTACGCATAGGCACCGACCCCCACCGCACCGGCCAGGGGTATCCAGCGAGAGGCGCCTTTTTTCAGCGCAGAGCCCAGCAGCTTGCCGCTGATTTGCAGTGCAAGAGCTTCCAAGGCTTTCATGGTGCTCGAACGCACCACCACCCGCTCACCGGCGCGCACCGCGAAATCGCGGAACAGCTGTGCTGATACATGTTTGAACAAGCAGTACAACATTTGCTCCTTGCCCAGGCTGCTGCGCCGGCCATGCAGCGCGGCAATGTCCGCCACCATCTGCGCCTGAATCTTCCAGACCCCCACCATTTCCGGCAGTACGGTGAGCCAACCCATCCAGCCCGGCGGCAGGGACAGCGTAGCCGCAATCATGCTGGCTTGCCTGGCTGCTTTGCGGGCAATAGCGTGGGCGCGAGCGGCGGTGTCTGCCCGGGCAGTTTCGCCACTCTCTGGCACTTGCACTACCAAGTCCAGCAAGGCACTTGCTAACTGAACCCGCAGGTTCTTAACCGGCGTGGACATGTTGAGATCCGAGGTGCAGCACTTCGCGCGAACGCAGTCCGCTGCCGGTCAGCCGTTTGAGCAGCAAGCGATAGGTATCCAGATCAAACGCCAGGGGCTGACGGGCAGAGATGGCGTCTCGTAGCGCATCGTCGTCATGCACCGTAGCCACATGGCACCACTGATCAAAGACGTGGATGTCGGTTCTACCGGTGAGCGGGTTGTGCTCCCGGATGCCCATGCGACCGGTGTGGGGCCAGGCTTGCAGGCGATGCTCAGCCAATGCCATTTGCAAGCGAACACGGTGCAAGGCCGGCACTTCGCGGCCCGCGCACACGCCCTTGCAGCGTCCGATCTGGCTGGCAAAGCATGCGCCTTTGCCGGATTCCAGCCCGAGTGCGTTGGGGCAGAGCTGGTGCGTCTCGCACAAAGTCCGCAGGGCGTCCATGGCTTGGCGCTTGGAGCGATAGGCGCCGTAAAGTTGTCCCATGTCAGCCGCGTTCACCTGGTCCAGTCGGACCAATTGCAGCAAGGGCCGTGCGGCCGGGTCATCGTGAAGCTTCCAGGAAGTGAGTTGCTTTTCACGCCGCAGCAGCCGGTTATGAATGGGTTGTAGCTCTTTAATCAGCCGGGATTCCAGTAGCAAGGCGCCAAGCTCGCCTGCCGTTTCGCGCCATTCGATACGGCGGATTTCCTGCAGGATGCGCATCTCGCGCGCCACTTTGGTGGAGGCCTGAAAGTGCGACATCACACGGGTGCGCAAGGTCACGCTTTTGCCCACATAGAGCGGAATGCTGCCTTCCCCGTAAAACAGGTACACACCCGGCGTATCCGGAATATCCGACACAGGAGTTTCAAGTTGCGGGGGCAGGGCGGCGCTGCCCTGCAGTAGTCCCAAGGCTTCAGTTTGCAGGGCTTCGGCACCCAGTTCGCGCGCGGCCACATCCAGCCAGGCCAGAACCACTTCCACGTCGCCCATGGCCCTGTGGCGTGCTTGAGTTTGCAGACCATGCCGCTGCAGGATGGCGTCCAGCCCATGGCCTTTGTGCTGGGGGTACAGCCGGCGCGAGAGGCGAACGGTGCACAGCGTCTTGGCTTTGAGTGTTACATCCAATCGCGCCAGTTCGTTGGCGACGAAGCCGTGGTCAAACCGCACGTTGTGGGCTACGAATACGGCGCCTTCCAGCAACTCCAGCAGTTGCTTGGAAACCTGGGCAAAGGTGGGCGCATCTTCCACCATGGCGTCGGTAATGCCGGTCAGGCTCTGGATAAAGGGTGGAATGCGCACGCCCGGGTTCACCAGGGTAGACCAGCGTGCGGTTTCGACTCCGTTGTCAATGCGTACCGCAGCGATCTCGGTAATCCGGTCTTGGGTTGCGTTGCCACCCGTGGTCTCCAGGTCCAGCACCACATAGCTGGGCAGCATGGCGGTGCTCACGCGATGTCGATGGTGTGAATGCCGTAGTGCCCGGAGCGGCGGTCGGCGAAATAGTGTTCCAAAGTTTCCTTGACGGTGCGAAACGCAATCTCGTCCCAGGGGATTTCTTCCTCGCTGAAGAGGCGCGCCTCGATGGTCTCGGTACCGGGGTTGAACTGGTCACTCGTGAGCCGGGCGCGATAGAACATGTGGACTTGGCCTACGCGTGCCACATTTAGCAGGCTGAAAAGGCCCTCCAGCTCAAACTGGGCGCCTGCTTCTTCGTCAGTCTCCCTCGCTGCACCTTCCGCTGTAGTCTCGTTGAGCTCCATGAAGCCTGCGGGCAAGGTCCATTTGCCGAAGCGCGGCTCGATGTTGCGCTTGCACAGCAAAATCTTGTCTCCCCAATGCGGCACGGTACCCACCACATTCAACGGGTTTTCGTAGTGAATGGTGTGGCAGGCAGGGCAGACAGCACGGGGCTTGGTGTCCCCGTCGTCCGGCACGCGGTACTCGACGGCAGAGCCGCATTCTTTGCAATGTTTGATGGGGGAGCGTTGCATGGGTCAGACTATACGCACGGTGAGGGATTCCAGTCCGTCCACAGTGGCATGCAATACATCACCACGCACCACGGCGCTGACGCCTTCGGGGGTGCCGGTATAAATCAGGTCGCCGGGTTGCAGCGCCCAAGCTGCAGACAGTTGCTCAATGGTTTCGGCAATGTTCCAGATGAGCTTTGCCACCGTGCTGCGCTGGCGGTCTGTGCCGTTGATTTGCAACGCAATGGTGGCGGACTCTACATCCGGCACCAGAGCCCCAGGGGTGATGGGGCCTATGGGGGCAGAGTGTTCAAAGCCTTTGCCGATGCACCATGGGCGGCCTTGCTTCTTCATGTCGTTTTGCAGGTCCCGGCGCGTCATGTCTAGGCCCACGGCGTAACCGTAAATGTGGCGGTGTGCGTCGGCGGCCAGAATGTTGCTCCCTCCGGTGCCTATGGCTACCACCAGTTCCACCTCGTGGTGCAGGTTGGCGGTGAGAGTGGGGTAGGGCATATCCACCGTCTGGCCCGCTTCTGCGGCCAGCACGGCATCAGCAGGCTTCATGAAGAAAAACGGGGGCTCACGACCTGTGTGGCCCATTTCTTTGGCATGGTCTTCGTAGTTCCGGCCTACACAGTAGATGCGGTGCACCGGAAACCGGGCAGGCTGGCCGGCAACTGCCACGCTGGCGACGGCTGGCGGGTTGAACACAAAGCTCATGGGAATCTCCAGCGTTAAACGGATTTCACCACCAGATCAAAGTGCTCCACCACGGGTGGTTGGGCAAAGAAAGGGCCGACGATGGCACGCCATTGGGGGAAGAGTTCGCCTTCCCGGAAGTCGACCGTGTGGTTTTCCAGGGTGTCCCAGAAAATCTGCAGGATGTAGCGTTCGGGGCTCTCAATGCCTTTGTTGACCTTGAATCCCTGGCAACCCTTGGCTTTGGAGATCACGTCACGCAAGCCGCGGGCAATGGCTTCATCAAAGGCGGCATTCTGGCCGGGATGGATGCGGATGTCGGCAAGCTCAAGAATCATGGTGTCTCCAAATCGGGGTGAATGGTGGAATGGTAACGGCATCGGTTTATCCTCGGTGGCATGAAGTTGTTCAGCTACTTTCGATCGTCGGCCGCTTTCAGGGTGCGCATTGCCTTGGCCCTCAAGGGCCTTCCCTATGACTACGCTGCAGTGCACTTGGTGCGCGGCGAGCAATTGCAGCCCGCGTACCGAGAGCTGCATCCCGATGGCTTGGTGCCCACATTGGAGGATGCTGGCGAGGTGCTGACGCAGTCCATGGCCATCATGGAGTATCTGGATGAAGTCCACCCTGAGCGCCCGCTGCTGCCAGCTGATGCATTGGGCCGCGCGAAGGTGCGGGCTTTGGCCCAGTCGATTGCCTGTGAAATCCACCCTTTGAACAACTTGCGGGTACTGAAATACCTTAAAGGCCCCATGCAGTTGGATGATGCTTCCAAAGACCAGTGGTACCACCACTGGACCCGCAGCGGACTGGAGGCGTTCGAGCAACAGGTGTCAACCTTGGACACGTGGCAGCAGAAACGCGGCTTGCCTGCGCCACATACCTTTTGTTTTGGAGAGTCACCCACATTGGCCGACTGTTGCCTGGTGCCGCTGATCTTTAATGCCAAACGATTTGCGGTGTCCTTGGACGGATTGCCCCGCACCATGGCTGCGTTTGATGCGTGCATGGCATTGGAGGCCTTCCAAAGCGCAAGTCCCGACGCCTGCCCGGATGGAACGTCTTAATATGGCTGCAACGCACGAGGGTTGGATCATCCCAGCCTGGCCGGCCCCGCCCCGGGTTCGGGCCTTGTGTACCACTCGCCAAGGGGGAGTTTCCAGTGCCCCGTATGACAGCCTGAATCTGGGCCTGCATGTGGCTGACGATGGGGCCGCAGTAGAGGTCAACCGGCAACGCTTGGCCCAGGCCGTAGGCGGTAGACCTGTGTTTTTGGATCAGGTGCACGGCAACACCTGCTTGCACGTGGAGGCCAGTACGCCAGACGGGACTGAAGCCGATGCCTGCTACGCCACACAGGCAGGTACGGTCTGCACCATCATGGTGGCGGACTGCCTGCCTGTGCTTTTCGCGGCAGCGGATGGCAGCCGGGTGGCGGCCGCACACGCGGGCTGGCGTGGTTTGGCGGGTGTTGGCGGGCAGGGCGTGCTGGAGGAGACTTTAAAGTGTTTTGGCGCTCCACCGCCCGTGGATAGTGCGCGAGCAGCTCCTGAAATCATAGCGTGGCTAGGCCCCTGCATAGGGCCGCAAGCGTTTGAGGTGGGCCACGAAGTGCGCGCCGCATTCGTTGAGGCTTTGCCGGCTGCTGCAGCCTGCTTTGCCCCCTTGTCTGCCGGCAAATGGCTGGCGGATTTGCCGGCGCTCGCGCGTCAGCGCTTGCACCTTGCGGGCGTCAACAGCATCTGGGGAAATGACGGCAGCGCGGCGTGGTGCACCGTCAGCAACCCCTTACGGTTTTTCAGCCACCGGCGGGACCGCGTCAGCGGGCGGCTGGCCGCCTGCATCTGGCTGGAGTGACGTCGTCGCCTGTGCCGCCGCTTGATGCGCGTCAATTGCGGCTTGGCGCTCGGCCATTTCTTGAGCCCTCAAAGCCCGTTTGCGGCCCGGGGTGCCCATGAAATACATCATCAGAGCTACCGGCAGCACGCCGTACAGCAAAAAAGTGAAGATGGCGCCCAGCACCGAACCTGTGGTGTTGGTGGCCTCGGCCACACTCATCATCAGGGCAACGTAGATCCAGGCGATGGGAATGATGTACATCAGGGTTTCGGAGAGGTAGTCCTGTCAGGATATCGCAGCTTAAGCCTGCCATACTTGGCAGTTAGACTAGACCCACTAAATTTCAAGGTGATGGCGTGACGCAACCCTCTTCTGACTTTATGGCCCAGGCGGCCGAGCAGTTTCAACAGGCTTTCACCCAAAGCTTTTCCAAGGCGCTGGAATCCTTCAAGGGTCTCGATGCCGGTGCCGCAGGCGCTGGGTTCCCGGCGATGCCCGAGGCACTCCCTGAAATCCGCTTCGCGCCGGAGCGCCTGGAGGCGCTGCAGAAGTCTTACACCGAAGAGGCTCTGAAACTGTTCACCCAAGGCATGACGCAGTCGCCCGCTTTGCCGGACCGCCGGTTTGCTGCCCCGGCCTGGCATGACAACCCTGTGGCCGCTTACGCCGCAGCCGCCTATCTGTTGAATGCCCGCACCATGATGGGTTTGGCCGAAGCAGTGGAAACCGATGCCAAAACCAAAAACCGCATCCGCTTTGCGGTCGAGCAATGGATGGCGGCTGCTTCCCCCAGCAACTTTTTGGCCCTGAACGCCGAAGCTCAAAAAAAGGCCATTGAAACCAAAGGTGAGAGCATCGCCTTGGGTGTGAAGAATCTGGTGCATGACTTGCAGCAAGGCCATGTGTCCATGACGGACGAGAGCCTGTTCGAAGTTGGAAAGAACGTGGCCACCACCGAAGGCGCCGTAGTGTTTGAGAACGAGTTGTTCCAACTCATCGAATACAAACCGTTGACCGCCAAGGTCTACGAAAAGCCCTTTCTGCTGGTGCCACCATGCATCAACAAGTTCTACATTCTGGATTTGCAGCCGGACAATTCTCTGATTCGCTACGCGGTAGAGCAGGGCCACCGCACTTTCGTGGTGAGTTGGCGCAACCCGGACCAGTCGCTAGCCCACAAAACCTGGGACGATTACATCGATGGCGCCGTGATCAAGGCCATCGGCGTCACCCAAGAGATCAGCGGATCGCCCACCATCAACGCGCTGGGCTTTTGCGTGGGCGGCACCATGCTGGGCACAGCGCTGGGTGTTTTGGCCGCCCGTGGCGAAAAGCCGGTGGACAGTGCCACCTTCCTCACCACTTTCCTCGACTTTTCGGACACCGGCATCCTGGACGTGTTTATCGACGAGGGCATGGTCAAGTACCGCGAGGCCGAGTTGGGCAAGGGCGGTTTGATGAAGGGCCAGGATTTGGCCAGTACCTTCAGTTTCTTGCGCCCGAACGACCTGGTCTGGAACTACGTAGTGGGCAACTACCTCAAGGGTGAAACTCCGCCGCCGTTTGACCTCTTGTATTGGAACAGCGACAGCACCAATTTGCCCGGCCCGTATTACGCCTGGTACTTGCGCAACACCTACCTGGAAAACAACCTCAAGAAGCCCGGCAAGCTCACCGTGTGTGGCGAGAAGCTGGACTTGAGCGCGCTGGACATTCCGGTCTACATCTACGGCTCGCGGGAAGACCACATCGTGCCCATTGGCGGTGCCTATGCCTCTACGCAGCTGCTACCCGGCAAGAAGCGCTTTGTGCAGGGCGCATCGGGTCACATTGCGGGGGTTATCAACCCGCCATCGAAAAACAAACGCAGCCACTGGATCCGTGCTGATGGCAAGTTGCCCAAGACGCATGCACAGTGGTTGGAGGGTGCTGTCGAACATCCCGGCAGCTGGTGGACCGACTGGTCCCAGTGGCTCAAGGGCCACGCTGGCAAGCAAATTGCTGCACCCAAGAGCTATGGCAAGGGCAAGTACAAAGTCATAGAGGCGGCTCCAGGGCGCTATGTACAGGCGAAAGCCTGAGTTTTTGATTCATTAAGAAGGAGACACCTGATGGAAGATATCGTGATCGTTGCTGCGGCCCGTACTGCAGTTGGAAAATTCGGTGGCTCTTTGGCCAAAACCCCCGCAACCGAGCTGGGAAGCATTGTGATTAAAAGCCTGCTCGAGCGCAGCGGGCTGCCTGTAGACGCTGTGGGCGAAGTCATCCTGGGTCAGGTGCTGGCCGCTGGCGCAGGCCAGAACCCTGCACGCCAGGCCGTGATGAAAGCCGGCTTGGCCAAGGAAACTCCCGCATTGACTATCAATGCCGTCTGCGGCTCCGGCCTTAAGGCCGTGATGCTGGCCGCACAGGCAGTGGCCTGGGGCGACAGCGATATCGTGATTGCCGGCGGCCAGGAAAACATGAGCGCATCTCCCCACGTGCTGCTGGGTAGCCGTGACGGCCAGCGCATGGGCGACTGGAAGATGGCCGATACCATGATCACCGACGGCCTGTGGGATGTGTACAACCAGTACCACATGGGTATTACCGCCGAGAACGTGGCCAAGGCGCAGGGCATTACCCGTGAGCAGCAGGATGCGCTAGCTCTGGGCAGCCAGCAAAAAGCAGCTGCTGCGCAAGAGGCCGGCAAATTCAAAGCCGAAATCGTGCCGGTGGTCATCCCCCAGCGCAAGGGTGACCCCGTGGTGTTTGACGCTGACGAGTTCATCAACAAGAAGACCAACGCCGAAGCCCTGGCCGGCCTGCGCCCCGCCTTTGACAAGGCGGGCAGCGTGACCGCCGGTAACGCCTCCGGCATCAACGATGGCGCTGCTGGTGTGGTGGTCATGACCGCCAAGAAGGCTGCAGCCCTGGGCTTGACGCCATTGGCACGCATTGCCAGCTTCGGCACCACCGGCCTGGACCCCGCCCTCATGGGCCTAGGCCCGGTGTCTGCCACCCAGCGCGCGCTGGCACGCGCAGGCTGGAAGGCATCCGACGTTGATTTGTTTGAGCTGAACGAAGCGTTCGCCGCCCAGGCCTGCGCGGTGAACAAGCTGCTGGACATCGATCCCGCCAAGGTCAACGTCAACGGTGGCGCCATCGCCATCGGCCACCCCATCGGCGCGTCTGGCGCCCGTATCCTGGTAACCCTGCTGCACGAAATGCAGCGCAGCGGCGCCAAGAAGGGGGTTGCGTCCCTGTGTATTGGCGGCGGCATGGGCGTGGCCCTGGCGGTCGAGCGTTGATTTGAGGTGTTTTGGGCTGCTAGCGCCCAAGGAATGTGCGCTGGCAGCTACTGAATTGATAGCAATGTGATTTAAAAAGAGGAAACAAAATGAGTCAAAAAGTAGCGTACGTCACCGGCGGCATGGGTGGCATCGGAACCGCCATCTGCCAACGCCTGCACAAGGAAGGCTTCAAAGTCATCGCCGGTTGCGGCCCTACGCGCGACCATGCCAAGTGGCTGGCCGAGCAAAAGGAACTGGGCTATACCTTCTACGCCTCTGTGGGCAACGTGGGTGATTGGGATTCCACCGTCGAAGCCTTCAGCAAGACCAAGGCTGAGCACGGCAGCATCGACGTGCTGGTGAACAACGCCGGTATCACCCGTGACCGTATGTTCCTGAAGATGAGCCGCGAAGACTGGCAAGCGGTGATGAGCACCAACCTGGACTCCATGTTCAACGTCACCAAGCAAGTGGTGCCTGACATGGTGGAAAAAGGCTGGGGCCGTATCATCAATATTTCCAGCGTGAACGGTGAAAAAGGCCAGGCCGGCCAGACCAACTACTCGGCTGCCAAGGCCGGTATGCATGGCTTCTCCATGGCTTTGGCCCAGGAACTGGCCACCAAGGGTGTGACCGTCAACACCGTGAGCCCCGGCTACATCGGCACCGACATGGTCAAGGCCATCCGTGAGGATGTGCTGGCCAAGATCGTGGCGACGGTGCCCGTCAAACGCCTTGGCGAGCCTTCGGAAATTGCATCCATCATTGCCTGGCTGGCGTCGGAAGAGGGCGGATACGCCACTGGCGCTGACTTCTCGGTGAATGGCGGCTTGCACATGGGTTAAAACCCGGCTGCATGCCCCGCAAAAAGCCCGCTTTGAGCGGGCTTTTTTTATGTCGCTGCGTGTGGCGGATTTGCAGAAATGTCTCCTATCCGGCTGAGGAGCCCTAAACGCTGGGGTATGCTCATTTGGGAATGAAGGGACTTGCGCTGAAGTTTGACGTGTTGATGTCGAATTCCGAGAAAAGAACGCTGCGCAAGCGAACAACGAGCTTATGAAATCTGAAGAGTCTGTGTGGATTGATGTCGCGCTTTTGCGCGTGGGGCATTACATCGAGTTGGATGTAGGTTGGATGGCGCATCCATTTCCCACCGGCAGTTTCAAGATCAGTTCCCAGAAACAGATTGATGTAATTCGCGGGCTGGGCAAGCCCCAGGTCCGCTATGTGCCCGCCAAGAGTGATGTGCTGCCTGAGGTTGCAGATCAGGGTGCAACGTCCGGAGCACTCAGTGAGGCCGCCACCGCAGAGTTGGCACGCCAGGAGGCCGCTGCCCGTGAGCGGGAGCAGCGTCAACTGCGTGCCGCCATGCTGGCGGCGCAAGAGCGAAGTCTGGTCGTGTGTGAGCGGCGATTTGCAGAATCAGTGCGGCTTTACCGCAAGACCCTGGACATTGTGCAGTCCAACCCCAAGGAAGCAGCAGCCCCCTGTATGGAAATGGTGACGACCTACGTCAATGACATGCTGGACAAGGGCGAGGCTTCCATCCGCCTGCTTTCCGAGACTGCAGGAGACAAGTCATCCATGCATTCGGTCAATGTGACCATCATCGCTCTGCTGCTGGGCAAGGCCATGGGCCTCTCGCGTGGCGAGCTGATGGATTTGGGCATGGCGGCCTATCTGCACGACATAGGCAAAGTCAAGTTACCGGACCGCGTGCGCTGGCTGGAAGACAACTTTTCCAGCGCCGAATACCGTCTGTACCAGGAGCATGTGGCCCAGGGCATCTCGATAGGCCGTGCCATGGAGTTGAACCCGCCGGCGCTGCTGGCCATGCTGCATCACCACGAAATGGTGGATGGCAGCGGGTTCCCGTCTCGCTTGCGCGGCGACGCCATGGGAACTTCCGGCCGCATTCTTGCGCTGGTGAACCGCTATGACAACCTGTGCAACCCCAGCCGCCCGGGCGCTGCCTTGACGCCGCATGAAGCCTTGTCACTGATTTTCGCGCAGTTCAAATCCCGCTTCGATTCAGCGGCTTTGAGCGCATTCATCCGGATGATGGGTGTGTATCCCCCGGGCTCGGTGGTGCAATTGATTGACGACCGGTACGGCATCGTGGTGTCCGTGAATTCGTCCCGCCCGCTCAAGCCACGTGTGGTGTTGCATGAGCCCGGAGTGCCCAAGCACGAGGCCCTGATCCTAGATCTGGAAAAAGCCCCGCAGCTGGGTATACGTCGTAGCTTGAAGCCCGGTAATCTGCCACCGGCAGCGCTGGACTATCTGGCTCCCCGGCAGCGCATTGCCTACTTTTTCGAGCAAGCGGTAGAGCCCGAAAAACCGGCTGCACCGGTGTGATGCGGGCGCCGTTCAGGCGCTCAAGCCTTTCCAAAGCATGTAGGCCGCCAAGAGGTACAACACGCAGGCAAACACCCGCTTGAGTTTGGCAACCGGCAGCCTGTGCGCTGTACGTGCCCCCAGCGGTGCTGTCCATACGCTGCACGCAGCGATTACTGCCAAGCCCGGCAGCCAGACATAGCCCAATGACCAGGCGGGCAAGCCAGGTAGTGTCAGGCCAGCGAGTACATAGCCGCTGGTGTTGGCTAGCGCAATCGGGAATCCCAGTGCCGCACTGGTCGCCACCGCATTGATGATGAGGATGTTGTGCGCCACCATGAAGGGCACGCTCACAAAGCCACCGCCAGCTCCCACCAGTCCGGACAAGAAGCCAATGACGCTGCCCGCCGCCCACTGGCCTGCAGTGCCGGGCATCTGGCGGTTCGGTTTGGGTTTCTTGTCCAGAAACATTTGCGTGGCCGAGTAGCCGATGAACAAGGCGAACAGCAATGCCAGCGTGGTCCCTTTGAGCAGGGCGAACACGCCAAGGCTCGCCAGTGCACCACCCAACACAATGCCGGGGGCCAGGCGTTTCACCACGTCCCACCGCACGGCTCCCCGCTGATGGTGGGCGCGTACGCTCGAAATGCTGGTGAACATGATGGTCGCCATGGACGTGGCAATCGCCATCTTTACGGCAATGTCCGCCGGCACCCCGCGGGAGGTCAATATCCAGGTGAGAAAAGGGCCGATCAACATGCCGCCGCCAATGCCCAACAGGCCGGCGACAAAACCGGTGGCTAACCCCAGTGTTGCCAGTTCGAGAATCAGGAGGGGTTCAAACGGCATGGAGGGGGCGCCTGAAGGTTGGAATGAGGTGCCTGCGAAGATCCACCGGACCGGCATCCTGAACCGGGGTTCAGGTGGGCGAGGTCAGCGTCAACTTTGGGTTCATCTGACGCGAGATGATCACGCTAGTCGAGCAATATTCCAAGCCCTGGCTCAATGAGCATTGGTTCAAGGAAATATAAAGCCCGGCGGGTTCGCAGACGTCTCTATTGTAGGTCGCAACCCTCAACTTGCGCCGGGGGAAGGGCTTATTTCGTTGCCCTACAACAGGCGCCCGTCGTCGCCCAGTGCTGCGTCCAGTCGCTCCAGCAAGGAGTTCAGCAATAGGGCACCATCGCCTTCGATAGGTGCTGTGGTGGCGGCAGGGGCCGACACGGGTGCCGTTTCGTTGGTGGGAGCTTTGTCGGCCAGGTCGAAAGCGAGATTGAGCGCTGCCAGTACGGCAATGCGGTCACGGGCACGCACCTTGCCGGCATCGCGGATTTTGCACATGGCAGTGTCTACACGCTCCACGGCTTCCAGCAAGCGTGCATCACCACCGTCGGGGCAACCCAGCAGGTAGCTTTGCCCCATGATTTGAACTTCCAGCTGTTTCATGTCGGGTCTTTGTGGGTCGCCAAGTTGTCAGGGATGCGTTCCAGCAGCGCATCCACACGGGCACGTGCTGCACCCAGACGGGACTTCAGCGCATCACGCTCATGGGTGAGTGTTTCCACCTGGCTGGTGAGCAGGGCGTTGGTGCGCTGCAATTCTTCATAGCGAAGCAGCAGGCGTTCCACACGCTCAGCGATTTGGTCGATGGGAGTCTGATTCGACATAAGGCATTTATTGTAGGCGTGGCGCAAGCATTAGCTGCGTAAAATGCGCCCTGTTGGTGCTCGCGGTGTGGTTCGCATGCCGCAGTTCAACGGGAAGCAGGAGGGGTCTGCCGTACGCGGCGGTCCCTAACCTGCGCTGCCCCCGCAACGGTAAGTGGACGTGTCACTTCGACACCGCTTTCATCACAGTCACTGAGCGTTTTGAACACGCGCTTGGGAAGACGATGAAGGTTGTTTCCACCAGCCCGGATACCGGCCAACAAGGTGGAGCTGCGCCAGGCGCAACTCCTTAACGCTCATGCCCTGGCGGGGAAGCCGGGGAGAGTTTCTAGTCGGGTTTTTTTCATGTCTTTTTTGTTTTCCCGGACACCTATCGGCGTGTCTGTTGCTTTGTTGTGCATCCATGGTGTCTGTGCAGCGCAATCTGATGAGCCTGTCAGGTCGCTCAAGGAGGTAGTCGTCACAGCCACCCGCGTGGAGCAATCAGTGACGGACCTGGTGGCTGATGTATCCATACTGGATCGCACCGATCTGGATCGCAATGGCGCGGCAAGCTTGGCGGAAGTCTTGTCCCGGGTGCCGGGTTTTGAGTTGGCCCGCAATGGTGGCCCCGGGTCCACCACTAGCGTCTATGTGCGGGGTGCGGAATCTCGCTTTATGGCGGTTTATGTTGATGGCGTGCGGATGGATTCGCAATCCACAGGTGGCGCAAGTTGGGAAGCACTTCCCGTCGCCCAGATTGACCGCATCGAAATTCTGCGCGGTCCGGCCACGGCGGTGTACGGGTCTGATGCCATCGGCGGAGTACTGCAGATTTTTACCCGCAAAGGTGAGGGTGCACCGGCCCCATACGTATCGATCGGTGCCGCGACCTATGGCACCCATCAACTCGCGGCCGGTGTGAGCGGCGGGAATGCACAGTGGGACTACGCCATCAATGCCGCCAATGACTATTCCAAGGGTTTTAATGCACGCTCCCCCAATACCGTGAATGGGGATGACGACGGCTACCGCTTGGAGTCGTACACCGGGCGTCTGGGCCTGCAATTGAATGAAGCACACCGCCTGGAACTTACGGCTCTGAGCAGTCTGCTGGATTCCGGCTATGACAGTACCGCCAAGGACGATCGCAACCTCAAGGTACTCCAAGCGGGTGGCTTGAGCTGGAAAGGTGAATGGACAGACGCGTACCGAACTACGGTGAGCATGAGCAACTCGCAGGAAAAGTACGAAACCACGCCTACCGTCTACCTGACCAAGACCGTACTGAACAACTACCTCTGGCTCAATGAATACAAGGCAGGTGCTGGCACCGCCACGCTCGCTCTGGAGCGGCGCGAAGACCAGCTCAACAACGCCAGTACCACGCCAAAAGACACCGAGCATTTCCAAAATTCTGCGGCTGTGGGTTACGGCTGGTCCAAGGGCGGGCACAGCGTGCAATTCAATGCCCGGCACGATGCAGACAGCGTTTTCGGTGGCGTCAACACCGGTGCAGTAGGTTACGGCCTCGCCCTGTCTGAGCAATGGCGTGCCACGGCTTCGGTAGGAACCTCTTTCCGGGCGCCCACTTTGTTTCAGCGTTTCAGCATCTATGGCTCTGCAGATTTGAGTGCAGAAACCAGCCGCAACACCGAACTGGGCCTGCACCGCCAGAGCGGCCCTCACTCGCTGGACGTGACCGTCTATCACAACGACGTGAACAACCTGATCAGTTTTGTGGCAAACACCGGGACTTGCCCCAGCAATCTTGGCACTGGAAGCGGCAAGGGCTGCTACTTCAACACCGCACAAGCGCGCTACAAAGGCATCACCATTGCGGCCAAGCAGGTGTTTGAGGGCTTCACGTTGCGGGGATCTTTGGACCTGGAAGACCCTAGAGATGTGCAAACCGGCAAGCTGCTGGGGCGCCGCTCTACCCATCACGGCTTGCTGGCGCTAGACACCCATGTTGCTGGCTGGCTGTGGGGAACAGAGATTCAGGCTTACTCGCAACGCTATAACGAAAACGCCAACACCAACTACCTGCCAGGCTATGTGCTGTTGAATCTGACTGCCGAGAAAAAGCTGACCAAGGATTGGAAGTTGCTGACCCGGGTAGACAATGCCACGGACACCCAGTACCAGACCGCTACGGGCTATGCGACCGCGGGCCGCTCTTTGTATGTTGGTCTGAAATGGGCACTTTGAACTCATGAATACTGCGTGCCCCGCGATTTTGATTGCCGCGCCCGCTTCCGGGCAGGGTAAGACCACCATCACCTCGGCGTTGGCGCGTTTGCACACCCGTCAGGGGCGCAAGGTCAGGGTGTTCAAGTGCGGACCGGATTTTCTGGACCCGTACTGGCATACGCTGGCCAGCGGCGCGCCGGTCTACCAGATGGACTTGTGGATGACGGGCGAGGAGGACTGCCGCGCGCGCTTGCACGCGGCGGCGCAAGAGGCCGATCTGATCCTCGTGGAAGGAGTGATGGGTTTGTTTGACGGAGACCCCAGCGCTGCCGATCTGGCGGGGAAGTTCGGTCTGCCGGTGTTGGCGGTGGTAGATGCCTCTGCCATGGCGGGCACTTTCGGGGCATTGGCCTACGGCCTTCAGCATTACCTTCCGAATCTGCCTTGGGCTGGCGTGTTGGCGAACCGTGTGGCCAGCGAGCGCCATGCCACGATGCTGCAAGGCAGCGTACGTGAGCCCGAACATTTCATGGGCGCGGTGATGCGCAATGCCGCGATGACGCTTCCGGAGCGCCATTTGGGTCTGACGGTGGCCAGTGAAGTCACGGATGCAATGGAGAGGCTGGATGCGGCGGCGGATGCGTTGGCTGAGACGCCGTTGGGGAGGATGACACTGAAGGATTTGCAGCGGTGGTCGGTGAGCTTCAGCTCTGCTGACGTGCTGCCGGAAGCTGGGGCGACAGGCCGCTCTGCTCCGTGTCCCCCGCCCGCTTTGCGGGCTCCTCCTTTACCTACGCAGAACAGCCTGTCACCCCAGCCTCCTTCCTTGTTGCACAAACGCATTGCAGTAGCCCGCGACGCAGCCTTTTGCTTTATCTATGCGGCGAACCTGGACACCCTGCGCGCACTTGGCGCTGAGCTGGTGTTTTTCTCGCCATTGGGCGATGGCACATTGCCGTCCTGTGATGCCGTGTGGATTCCCGGTGGCTACCCGGAGTTGCATGCGCAGGCGATTGCCGACAACATCTCTTTGCGCGAAAGCCTGGCTGCGCACATCGCTACGGGCAAGCCGGTGTGGGCCGAGTGTGGCGGCATGATGGCTTTGTTTGACACCTTGGTCACCACTGACGGCGCCCGCCATGCACAGTGGGGCTTGTTGCCCGGTGAGGTCACCATGCACAAGCGTTTGGCGGCCTTGGGGCCGCAGCAACTCCAGTTGCAAAGCGGCACCCTGCGCGGTCACACATTCCATTACTCCACCACCAGCACCACGCTGCAGTCCGCCACCCGCACGGCCAAACCGGACCACGACCCGCTGCCCGATGCCGGCGAGGCGGTGTGGCAGCACGGTGCTGTCCGTGCAAGTTACTTTCATGCGTGGTTTCCTTCCTGCCCGGCTGCTGTGGTCGAGCTGTTGACAGCGCCTGATGGAGTCTCTGCATGACGCACGATCTGCTGCACTTTGAGCGCGGCCCGCAACGCATTGTCTGCCTGACAGAAGAAACCACCGAGTGGCTGTATCTGCTGGGGCAGGAGCATCGCATTGTGGGTATCTCGGGCTATACCGTGCGGCCGCGCCGCGCCCGGGAAGAGAAACCCAAAGTCAGCGCGTTCTTGAGCGCCAAGACCGACAAGATCATGGACTTGCAACCAGACTGCGTGCTGGGTTTTTCTGATCTGCAGGCGGATATCGCGTCCGACCTTGTCAAGCGCGGCGTGCAAGTCACCATCTTCAACCAGCGCAGCGTGGCCGAGATTTTTTCCATGCTGTACCAGCTCGCCGCCATGGTGGGCGAGGTGGAGCAGGGCGCACAACGCATTGCGGACATGCAAGCGGATCTGCGTGCCATGCAAGCCGCGGTGGCGGCCAAGGTCGCCGCAGGTGCCCGGCGTCCCAGGGTGTTTTTTGAGGAATGGGACACGCCCCACATCAGCGCTATTCGTTGGGTCTCGGAGCTGATGGGCATCGCCGGAGGTGACGATTGCTTCCCCGAGTTGGCGCAAGAGCCCATGGGCAAGCAGCGCATCATTGCCGATGGCGCAGAGATCTTCCGCCGTAACCCCGACATCATTCTGGGCTCCTGGTGCGGCAAGAAATTCCGCCCCGAGAACGTGGCTGCGCGAGAAGGCTGGGCCGAAGTGAACGCAGTACGGCACCAGCAGCTGTTTGAGATCAAATCGCCCGACATCCTGCAACCGGGCCCGGCCGCTTTGACCGACGGTGTGCACAAGATGCATGCGCTGTTTTTGCAGTGGATGGACGCGGACCTCGCGGGAGCATTCAAGCCATGAGGACAATGACCATATCCCCCACTGAGCTGATTCTGGGTGGCCAGAAGAGTGGCAAATCCCGCCGGGCCGAACTGCTAGCCCGGCAGTGGCTGGATGCCTCGCCCGACCATGAGGCTGTGTTGATTGCCACCGCCCAACCCTGGGATGAAGAAATGCGCCAGCGCATTGCCCGCCACCAGGCTGACCGCGCCGAGCGCGTGCCCGGCATGCGCACGGTGGAAGAACCGCTTGCCTTGGCCGAAGCCATTCGCCAGCACAGCGATGCCCGCACGCTGGTGGTGGTGGACTGCCTGACGCTGTGGCTCACCAACCTGCTGATGCCAGCAGAGAATGAGTCAAACAAGGCTCCCGCGCCCATGGATACTGCGCGAGCAGCTTCTCTTTTGATTGCAATTCAGGATTCCAAGGGGCCAGTGGTCTTGGTGGGCAACGAGATCGGTCTGGGCGTGATCCCCATGGGGCGCGAGGTGCGCGCGTTTGTGGATGCGTTGGGGCGTTTGAACCAGGACGTTGCGGCCGCATGTGAGCGAGTGACCTTGATGGCAGCCGGGCTGCCTTTGACTTTGAAGGGTGCTGCCTGATGTCGTGGTGTGCAGGGATTTTTCACCGAGCATGTTTGTGGGCCGCAAGCGCAGTGGCCAAGGACTTTGCTGCGTGTCCCCCGCCCGCGTTGCGGGCTCCTCCTTTACCTTCGCAAAGCCCTTGGCCACTGCGCCTGCTCAGGTGCTGGCGGGAAGGTGGGGCGCCCATGCGTTTTGCGGAGGTCAAGGAGGAGCCTGCGCAGCAGGCGGGGGACACGCAGCAAAACGTATGGGTGCCTCGCCTGACGGTGGTGATCGCGCTGGTATTTGGCTATGCGGGTGCCACCCACGCCCTGCAAGTCACCGACGACCGCGGAGTAACCATCACCTTGCCAGCCGCGCCGCAACGCATCGTCAGCCTGCTTCCCTCATTGGCAGAAACAGTCTGTGAGCTGGGCCGCTGCGATCGCATCGTGGGGGTGGACCGCTATTCCACCTATCCGGCCAGCTTGCAAAAGCTGCCCCAGGTCGGTGGTGGGCTGGACCCGAATATCGAGATGATCGTCGCCCTCAAACCCGATGTGGTGCTCATGGCCAAGTCGTCCCGCGCAGGCGAGCGGCTGGAGTCTTTGGGCATCAAAGTGTTCGCCTTGGAGCCCAAAACCCATGCGGATGTGCAGCGTGTATTGCTCAAACTGGGCCAATTGCTGGAGGTGCAGGACGCCCAGCGCATCTGGCGCGCGATAGATGCGGGCGTGTCGGCTGCGGCCCAGTCCCTGCCCGCCAAAGCACGCGGCGCCAAGGTGTACTTTGAGGTGAACGAAGGGCCGTATGCGGCAGGTGAATCGTCCTTCATCGGCGAAACGCTGACCCGGCTGGGTGCCAAAAATATCGTGCCCGGCAAGTTGGGCCCTTTCCCCAAACTCAATCCCGAGTTCATTGTGCGGGCCAATCCGGACGTGATCCTGATCGGTCAGCGCAGCGCAGGTGCCTTGATGGCGCGGCCCGGTTGGCAGTCCATACGCGCGTTGCGTGAAAACCGGGTGTGCATTTTCCCCACGGAAGAGTCCAACGTGTTGGTGCGGCCCGGCCCGCGCATGGCCGAGGCCGCGCGCATCATGGCCAAGTGCCTGGAGACCAAGTCCCCCGTGAATGGAGGCAAGTCGTGAACAACCCCTTGGTGCGCTGGCTGGCTCTGGCAGGGGTGCTTGCAGCCCTGTTGCTGCTGGCCGTCGGCATCTGTGTGGGCAGCACCGGGTTTGAGAACTTGCTGACGCCCTTGCTGAATCCCGACCAGGATCCGGGCCAGACGGCCATGGCACAGCAGATCGTCTGGCAGATCCGGCTGCCGCGCACGGCGGGCGCTTGGGCGGCTGGTGCGCTGTTGGGCTTGGCCGGTGCGGTAGCGCAAGGCTTGTTCCGCAACCCGCTGGCGGACCCTTATCTGTTGGGCAGCGCCTCGGGCGCTTCGCTGGGCGTGGCTTTGGCTCTGGCGGCCTTGGGCGGTGGCGCAGGCATGCTGGGTGGCGGCAGCGCCGGCAGCATGATGAATGGCGCGGTTGCGGTCAGCGTGTTTTCCAGCAGCGTTTGGGTGCGCATCGGCTTGACCGGAGCGGCTTTCGTGGGCGCGGTGGCCGCAGTGATCTTGACCCTGTTGCTCAGCCGAGGTGTGGGCCACACCCTGCGCCTGTTGCTTGCGGGTGTGGTGGTGGGAGTGGTGCTGGGTGCCACTACACACCTGGTGTTGCTATTCACCCCCGATTCACTGCAAGCCATGCAGGCTTTCATGCTGGGATCTACGGCCTTTGTAGGATGGACTTCGTTCAGCCTGATGGCCGGTGTGTGGCTGGTGTGTGTGCTGGCCGCCTGGCTGTTGGCACGGGTGCTCGACGGCCTGAGCCTGGGGGATGCAACTGCACTCAGCCTGGGTCTGCCGGTGGCGCCCATGCGCGCCGCTTTGGTGGCTGTGCTGGCGCTGGCCACCGGTACGGCGGTGGCGCAAACAGGGCTGATCGCTTTTGTTGGCCTGGCAGCGCCGCACCTGGTGCGTTCTATGGTCAAAACCACCCATGCCCACCTGATGTTGCTTTCCAGCTTGGTGGGTGGTGTGCTGCTTATGTCGGCCGACACGCTGGCGCGTGGCCTGCTGGCACCGCAAGAGCTGCCAGTGGGCGTACTTACCGCAGTGCTGGGCGGTGGCTACCTTCTGTGGTTGATGCACCGTGGTGGCCGGCATAGCGGAGGTGCCGCATGACGCATGAAAATGCTAGGAAAAACATAGCTATCCGCGCAGATTCCATAAGCGCCAGCCTCGGAAATGGCATCGCAAAGCAGCAGGTGCTGCACGGTGTGTCATTAGACATAGCGGCTGGCCAATGGACCAGCATCGTCGGCCCCAATGGAGCGGGCAAGTCCACCTTGCTGCGCTGTCTGGCCGGAGTGCTGCCCCATAGCGGTACGGTGCATCTGTTGGGAAAACCCATGCAGTCACTGCCGCAGCGCGAGCGCGCCCGCCAGTTGGCCTGGCTGGGTCAGAACGAAACCTCTGCCGATGATTTGACGGTGTGGGACGTGGCCTTGCTGGGCCGCCTGCCGCACCAAGCCTGGTTGGCGCCGGCCAGCCCGGCAGACCTAGCGGCCGTAGAGCAAGCGCTTCGTGCGACCCAGTCCTGGGACTGGCGCTGCCGCCCGCTGGGCCACCTGAGCGGCGGCGAGCGTCAGCGGGTGCTACTGGCACGGGCGCTGGCGGTGCAGACCCAAGTGCTGCTTATGGACGAGCCCCTGGCCAACCTGGACCCGCCGCACCAAGCCGACTGGCTGGATGTAGTGCGCGCTTTGGTGGCGCAAGGCACCACGGTAGTGAGCGTTTTGCATGAAATCAGCATGGCCCTGCATGCCGACCAAGTGGTCGTGATGGCGCAAGGACGTATCACCCACCATGGAGGGAGCAATGATGCAAGCACCCATGCTGCGCTGGTTGACGTGTTCGACCACCGTATCGCCATCCATGCCATTGAAGGGCAGTGGGTGGCGTTGCCGAAGACCAGGCCATCGAGGGAGGACCGGAATGGTTGCTCTGCGTAGGTTAAGGAGGAGCCCGCAGGGCGGGGGACACGGAGCAGGGCATTCGTTCCGGTTCTTCCGGCGCGCTATTGGCACTTGCTGGGGAAGCCCGGGGCAGGCTTTCCGCTCCGTGTCCCCCGCCCGCGTTGCGGGCTCCTCCTTAACCTGCGCGGAAAGCCCGCCCCGGCTTCCCCTGAGCCGATTCACACTCGTAGTTTTGTCAGAGAACCCATGCACATCGAAACCCCACCCACCGAAAAGCCCTATGAAAAAGCCGAGGGCGAACGCCGCGGCATCGTCATCGTCAACACGGGCGACGGCAAAGGCAAAAGCACGGCTGCTTTCGGCCTGGCCCTGCGCGCGCATGGCCGTGGCAAGAAGGTCAAGATCTTCCAGTTCATGAAGGTGCCCACCGCCCGCTTTGGTGAACACCGCATGTTCGAGCAGATCGGCATCCCCATCGAGGGCTTGGGCGACGGCTTCAGCTGGAAAAGCCAGGACCTGGAGCACAGCGCCCAGCTGGCGCGCGACGGCTGGGCCAAGGCCAAAGCAGCCATCCTGAGCGGCGATTACTTCATGGTCACGCTGGACGAAATCACCTACCCGCTGATCTACGGCTGGATGCCGCTGGACGATGTGCTGGAAACTCTCAAGTCCCGCCCCGGTCATGTGCATGTGGTGCTGACCGGACGCCGTTGCCCACTCGAAATCATTGAGTTGGCGGATACGGTGAGCGAGATCCAGATGGTCAAACACGCGTTCAAGGCGGGCATTCCGGCCCAGCGTGGCATTGAGGACTGACAGCCCATGATCAGCACTTGGGTCCTCTGCAACGCGTTGGCGCTGCTGGTGGCATTTGCCGTGGACCACGTTTGGGGCGAACCGCCTGCGCGCCTGCACCCGGTGGTCTGGATGGGGAACTATCTGGAGCGCACCGGGGCCTGGTTGCAGCGTCGCGCGCGCCAGGACCCAGCTGTGCGGGATGTTGCAGGTTTTGTGCTGGGGGCGCTCATCTGGTGTGCGGGAGCTGCTCTGTTTTTGATCGCGTCTTTGCTCTTGCTAGGAGCTGCCTTGGAGCTGCCTTGGTGGGCCGCCGGTGTGGCTATGGGCTTGTTGCTCAAACCCATGCTGGCGTGGGCAATGCTGAAAAGTGAAGTGCAAGCCGTCGAAGCAGCCTTGGCGCAAGGGTTGGATGCAGGGCGTGAGCGACTGGCCTGGTTGGTGAGCAGGGATGTAACCCGGCTCACCGGCGTGCAGGTACGTGAGAGTGCCATTGAGACGCTGGCAGAAAACCTGAATGACTCCGTGGTCGCACCCGTGTTCTGGTTCGTGGTGCTGGGTCTGCCGGGTGCAGTGCTCTACCGATTTGCCAATACGTCAGATGCCATGTGGGGCTACCCCGGCATCTACAAGGGCCGCAATTGGGCTTGGGCCGGCAAATGGGCGGCGCGTTCCGACGATGTACTGAGCTGGGTGCCTGCCCGAGTCACGGCCGTGTTGCTCTTGCTGGTTGCAGGCCGGCGTGCATGGGCATTGCGCAGTCGATTGCCCGTCGAAGCACGAAAAACACCTTCGCCCAACAGCGGCTGGCCCATGGCGGCCATGGCTTTGGTGCTGGGTGTGGTTCTTCGAAAACCAGCGGTGTATGTGCTGAACCCTGATGGCCGGGAAGCACAGGGGGACGATATGGAAACCGCGCAGGTTTATGCCTCCAAAGCGGTGCTGGCGCTCGTGGGCTCTGCGCTGGCAGCTCTTCTTTTGATAGCGATAGGGGCTTGAGTGAAACCCGCACTTCGACTCCACGGCGGGCCTGATGCGGCAGGCGCGGCGCAGTTCGATTTCTCCACCAACTCCAACGCCTGCGGGCCGTGCCCCATGGCTTGGGCTGCGGTGCAGGCGGCTGATGCGACCCGCTACCCCGACCCCCAGTACACCGCCTTGAAGTCAGCTTTGGCAAGGCATCACAGAGTCGATCCGTGGCGGGTCGTGCTGGCGGGCAGCGCCAGCGAGTTCATCTTCCGCATCAGTGCCTGGGTGCGCCAAGCGGGTGGTAGCCGGGTGCATCTGCCGCAGCACGCATATGGCGACTACGGGCATGCCGCGCAGGCTTGGGGGCTGACACAGGCGAGCGACCCGGATGCTGCGGACTTGGTTTGGGCCTGCGACCCTGCCAGTCCCACCGGTCAAAACCACTTGGGTTGGCCCATGAATCTGGAGCGCAGCACCGTGGTGCTGGATGGCGCGTATGCGCCACTGCGTCTGAGCGGCGAGCCGGCCTTGTCTTCAAGCCGGAGCGAGAGCGTGTGGCAAATGTTCTCCCCGAACAAGGCGCTGGGACTCACGGGCGTGCGCGCCGCCTATGCCATTGCGCCGCTCCATGCACAGACTGCCGTTGCCGCTCTGGATGCCATGGCCCCGTCGTGGGTGCTGGGGGCCCACGGTGTAGCGTTGTTGCACAGCTGGACGGCACCAGACACGCAGGCGTGGGTAATGCAGAGTCTGGGTACTTTGCGTGAGTGGAAGCGCAATCAAGTCAGCGCACTTGAAAAAGCGGGTTGGACCGTGAAGTCCAGCGACGCCAATTTCTTTTGCGCCCGACCGCCCGAGGGGCGTAACCTTTCAGTCCTGCTGCCCACCTTGCGCGCTCGTGGCATCAAACTCCGTGACACCACATCCTTTGGATTGCCCGGTTGGGCACGGCTCGGCGTTCTGCCGCCTGATGCCGTCGATGCCCTTGTTGCCAACCTGAAATCTGGAAACTGACCATGCGACATTCTTCAAGTAGCCGGCGAGTGTGGATGCTTGCTTTGGCCTTAAAGGGCCTGGCACTGTGGGCGCCCGCCGCCATCGCCCAGCCCAAGCCCTGCGCCATATTGCTGATGCATGGTAAGTGGGGCCACCCGAACAACCTCGCTGGTTTCGGCCGGCAGATGGAGCCCGCCTGCGACACGCAGAGCATCGAAATGCCCTGGTCCCGCAGACGCAATTACGACCAACCGTATCCCGTCGCCATCTCCGAGATCGCAGCCCAAGTCAAAGCGCTGCGCGACAAGGGCTACGCGCGGGTGCTGTTGGCAGGACACAGTTTTGGGGCGAATGCGGCCTTGGCCTACATGGCGACCCAAGGCGATGCGGATGGGGTGATTGCCTTGGCACCAGGGCATTCGCCGGCTTTCACCTATGGCCGGGGTATCGGCAAGGCGTCTGTGGATCAAGCGCGCCAGATGGTGCTTGAGGGCAAGGGCGCTGACATGCTGGACATGGAAGACCTTAACCAGGGCAAGTCGCGCCCCGTGCGCATGCGGGCGGATGTGCTGCTGAGCTACTTTGACCCTGAAGGCTTGGGGCACATGCCCTTGAGCGCGTCCAGGTTCAAGAAAGCAGTGCCCTTTATCTGGGTGATCGGCACCAAGGACCCGCTGTATTCCGGCGGCCCCTCCTACGCATTCGAGAAAGCGCCAGCACACCCTGCCAGCAAGTACCTCGTGGTGGACGCAGACCACATGGGCACGCCGGAGGTGGCAGCCACGCAAGTGTTGGAATGGGTGAGGGCGCTGCCATGACTGCCCAATGCATCATGGTGCTGGGCACCACCAGTGGCGCTGGCAAAAGCTGGCTGACGACGGCGCTATGCCGCTACTACGCGCGGCAAGGACTCAAAGTGGCGCCTTTTAAAGCGCAGAACATGAGCAATAACGCAAGAGTGGTTGCGTCTGAGAATGGGCAGGGTGAGATAGGTTCAGCCCAGTACTTCCAATCACTCGCCGCGAACGCAGTTCCCGATGTGCGCATGAACCCCCTGCTGTTGAAGCCTGAGCGCGACACTCACAGCCAGGTGGTGTTGATGGGGCAGGTAAGCCCCGAACTCACGGCCTTGCCATGGCGCGGTCGCAGCCTCAAGGTGTGGCCCCAGATCGCGGCGGCATTGGACGAACTGCGCGCTGAAAACGATGTGGTGGTGATCGAGGGAGCGGGCTCACCCGCCGAGATCAACCTCTCCAGCAGTGACATTGTGAATATGCGGGTGGCCAAGCATTGCAACGCAGCCTGCTTGCTGGTGACCGACATCGACCGCGGTGGTGCGTTTGCGCACCTCTATGGCACCTGGGCCTTGCTGCCCGAGGATGAGCGGGCCTTGATCAAGGGCTTTGTACTCAACAAGTTCCGCGGTGATGCTTCGCTGTTGTCGCCGGCCCCTGAGATGCTGCAGGAAATGACTGGCGTACCTACGGTGGCCGTGCTACCCATGTGGTGGCAGCACGGCCTGCCGGAGGAAGACGGCGTGTTTGACGACCGCAGTGTGGCGCGCGGTTCGGTCAATCTGACTGTGGCGGTGATTGCCTACCCGCGTATCAGCAATCTGGACGAGTTCCAGCCGCTCAAGAATATTCCGGGGCTCAGGTTGCAGTGGGTGCGAAGCCCCAGCGAGTTGGCGGGCTTGAAACCTGGCGACTGGATCATCCTGCCCGGGTCCAAGCACACCTGCGGTGACTTGGCATGGTTGCGGGAACAGGGGCTGGATGCTGCGGTGGCGCAGCATGCGGAGCGGGGTGGGGCGGTGTTGGGGGTTTGTGGTGGTTTGCAGATGTTGGGCGAGGCGTTGATTGACCCGCACGGAATCGATGGCAATGCGCCCGGACTGGGCTTGTTGCCGCTGGTGACGGTGTTTGCGGAGGACAAGACGGTTCGGCATACATCCACGCGATTTACTTCTTCTTGGCAGGCGCAAGCCGAAGGAGGCATGGCCGGGGGCCTCATGCTGCCAAACGCGCAGAAATCGGCCCCCGGCCATGCCCCCTCCGGCTCGGTTGTTGGCAGAGGTGATGCCGGAACAGCTTCTCCTTGGGCTTCACTCGCTGGCGTGCCTGTGTCCGGCTATGAAATTCACCATGGCCTAACGGCCCAGCATGTAGCTATGGCTGTGGCAGGCAACTTGGCTCAAGCCGTCTTGCCCGACGACCTCGGCTGGTGCAATGCCGCCGGCAACGTGATGGGCGTTTATTTGCACGGCATATTGGAAGATGCCGCTGTCTTGCAGGCCTTGTTCGGTGCGCGTTTGCGGGGTGATGTGCCTACTTTGGACAAGGTGTTTGATGGTTTGGCGGACTACATCGGGAACCACTTTGACGCGGGCGTGTTGGACGCAATGGTGGCGCGTTAGCAGAGCCTTGTGAGGTGCGGTTGTTCACTAGAGCACTGCTATCATCGATGCCTTCAGGTGCCCCTTGCCACGGTTTGGGGAGAATCGGGAAGACGGTGCAAATCCGTCGCGTGCCCAACGCTGTAAGGATGATGACTCGCGCTCAATGCCACTGGCTGCCAAGGCCGGGAGGGCGCGTCGGGTCAGGTGATTCCAAGCCAGAAGACCGGCCTGATGTTGTTCATGCACAGCAAGGCCGGGCTGTGCTTCTTTGATTCAGCACAGGGGAATGCCATGAATTCATCGTCGGCGCACGCCGCATCGGGCCCGCACGCCCAATCTACCGAAACTCAAAACGACACCGCAGCCGCTTGGGACCTTGCTCTGGGGCGGACTGTCCTGGCCGATATTGCCGATCCGGCATTGACGCAAGCGCTACAAGACACGCTCAATAACAAAACCAAACCGCTGGGTTCACTCGGGCGCCTGGAAGATGCGGCGCTCAAAATCGGCCAAATTCTTGGTAGCACTGCACCGGCGCTGGAGCATCCGCAAATGGTGGTGTTTGCGGGTGATCATGGGCTCACGGCTCGCGGCATTTCGGCATTTCCGAGTGATGTGACCTGGCAGATGGTAGAGAACTTTCTGGCCGGTGGCGCGGCAGTGAGCGTGCTCTCCAAACAGAATGGCATTGCCTTGACGGTGGTGGATTGCGGTGTGAAGCACGACTTTCTGGCTGGCTTACCCGCGGGTGCTACGAGGGCCGGCTTGCAGGTGCGCAAGGCGCCCGGTGCAGAGCGGGGTACTGCGGATTCTTCTGCGCAGCCCGCAATGACGGCTGCCCAGCGTGACCAAGCCTTGCAACATGGCATGGAACTCGTAAGGGGCTTGCCAGGTAATGCTTTGCTGTTGGGAGAGATGGGCATAGGCAACACATCGGCCGCTTCCATGTTGCTGTCGCGCTTGGGCGGCTTGGACATCGCGGTGTGTACCGGAGCCGGTACTGGCTTGGATGCTCCGGCGGTCCAGCGCAAAACCGATGTGCTGCGCGAGGTGCTGTCCTTGCATGCCGGTGCGAAAGCGCCCCTAGATGCGTTGGCGGCGTTCGGTGGCTTTGAAATCGCCACCATGGTGGGCGCCGTGTTGCAGGCGGCCCATGAGCGGCGGGTGATTGTGGTGGACGGCTTTATTGCCACCAGCGCCATCGTGGTGGCGCATGCCTTGCAGCCATTGGTCTTGCAACGTTGCGTGTTTGCGCATCGCTCCGGGGAGCGCGGTCATGAGTTCATGCTGCAACACCTGGGCGTGCAGGTGCTGCTGGATTTGGGCTTGCGCTTGGGCGAAGGCTCTGGTGCGGCGCTGGCCTGGCCGCTGCTGCAGTCTGCCTGCGCCATCTTGCGCGACATGGCGAGCTTTGCTACGGCGGGCGTGTCTGAAAAGGCAGACGGCCACGTGGCGGTGGTCTGAACTCTGCATTTCACAACAATGCGCAGTTTCATTCGCCATTACTTGCTGGCTCTGCAGTTTTTCAGCCGTGTGCCGGTGACCGGTCGCTTGGCGGATTGGGTGGGCTTCAGCCCGGCTATGCTGCGCGCCAGTGCGGCGCACTTCCCCGGCGTGGGCTGGCTGGTGGGGGGGGGGCGGTAGCGCTGCTCACCTGGGGCTTGTGGGCCCTGCTGCCGCCCAGCCCTTATTCACCTCTGGTGGCGGCTGCCTTGGGTACGGTCTTGAGCGTGGTGATGACCGGCGCCTTCCATGAAGATGGTTTGGCCGATGTGGCAGATGGACTCGGCGGCAGCCTGAACCGGGAACGTGCTCTGGACATCATGAAAGACTCCCGCGTCGGAGCCTTCGGTGCCATTGCCGTCATGCTGGCGCTGCTGTGCAAAGTGGCCTTGCTGGCGCTTTTGGGCTCTGTGGGCCTGAGTGTGATGGTGGGGGCGGTGTTCGCCGGGCATGTGGTGTCGCGCACGTGGCCGCTTTTGACCATCCGCCTGCTGCCGCATGTGGGCGATACCGCGCAGTCCAAGTCCAAACCACTGGCAGACCAGATTTCTTTGACCGCTTTGCTCGTGGCTGCTGTGTGGTGTTTTGGGGCCTTGGCGCTCACCGCTGCTGCGCCGGCAGCTATAGAAATGGTAGCAATGCCATTCTCTCCCTCGGACTGGCGCCGGGCATTGCTCGTTGGCATGTTGGCTGCAGCAGTGGCATGGCTTTGGATGTACCGCTGGTTTTCACGGCGTTTGCAGGGCTTCACCGGTGACTGCCTGGGTGCCACACAGCAGGTGTGCGAAATAGCCTTCTACCTCGGAATGGCCTGTGCGCTTGGGGGCCCTGCGTGACGCTGTGGCTGGCCCGGCACGCCAAGGTCATGGCGGAGCCCGGCCTGTGTTACGGCGCGTTGGAGCTGGGTAGTGAGCCAGCCGCCACACAGGTGGCCGCCAGCGCCCTTGCGCAGGAATTGCCGCTTGGCATTGCCTTGCGGTGCTCGCCACGTGTGCGCTGTCGCGAGTTGGCGGCGGCGTTGCGCAGTGTGCGGGCAGACTTGCCTGAAGTAGTGATCGACGCCCGGTTGGCAGAGATGGACTTCGGCCACTGGGAGGGCAAGCGCTGGAGCGACATAGGCAAGGATGCGGTGGACGCATGGACGGCGGACTTCTGGGCCCATCGATTCGGCGGGAAGCAGAGCGTGGCGGAGTTCATGGCAGGAGTTTCCGAGGCGTGGAAGGAGCACTTGCAACGTCAGCAGGATGAGGTATGGATCACGCACGCCGGTGTGATACGGGGCTGCGATCTCCTGCGGCGGGGCTTTCGGGGCCCTGTTCAGTCACACGAGTGGGTCGGTCCAGAAGTGCCCACGGGAGCCTGGTTGCGTTTGTAAGGGTCTATTAACGATAAAAAATCGTTAATGAACTTGTAACGATGTTCGTGCGGCTCTCGGTATTTCCCCTAGTGTAGAACGCAAGAAATCTGGTGGACACTTCGTCTACTGTCCGAACTAACTCATGCAGTCCATGGGCGGCGGTAGGAAAAAGTTGATTCAACACAGACGCCCATACCGGGTAATTATTCTGGAGACATACATGAAATTTCAACGTCAATTGACCGCTTTGGCACTGGCCATGGCAGCCGGTTCCTCTTTTGCTCAGCTGACCGTCGGCGTGAGCTTCGACGCGTACCAGGAAGAACGCTGGAAGACTGACGAAGCAGCTATCAAGGCCGAGTTGGCCAAGAGCGGCGCCAAGTACATCATGTCTGACGCTGGTTCCTCTACCGAAAAGCAATTGACTGACATCGACAGCTTGATCGCCAAGGGCGCCAAGGTCCTGATCATTCTGGCCCGCGACAAGGACGCCATCCTGCCTGCCGTGAACAAGGCTGCCCAGCTGAAGATCCCAGTGATCGCTTATGACCGTTTGTTCGAAGCTCCCGGCACCACCTACATCACTTTCGACAACAAGGAAGTGGGCCGTATGACTGCACGTGCGATTTTGGCTGTCAAGCCAAAGGGCAACTACGCGATCATCAAGGGTGACCCAGGCGACAACAACGCCAACTTCCTGCGTGAAGGCCAAGGCGAAGTTCTGGAAGCCGCAATCAAGAGCGGTGACGTGAAGATCGTTGGTGAAGAGTTCACTGCCGGTTGGAACCCACAGAACGCCCAGAAGAACATGGAACAGATCCTGACCAAGAACGGCAACAAGGTTGACGCCGTTGTGGCTCAGAACGACGGTATGGCCGGTGGCGTAGTGGCTGCTTTGACTGCCAAGGGCTTGCAAGGTATTCCAGTGTCCGGTCAAGACGGCGACCACGCTGCTCTGAACCGCGTGGCTCTGGGTACCCAGACTGTGTCCGTGTGGAAGAACTCTGCTGACCTCGGTACCGCTGCAGCCAAGGCTGCTGTGGAGCTGGGTTCCGGCAAGCCTGTGACCGGTGCTGGTGACTGGGCTGGCGGCCCCAAGAAGGTGACTCTGAAGTCCATCTTCCTGAAGCCTATCCCTGTGACCCAAGCCAACCTGGATGTGGTCTTGAAGGCTGGCTACATCAAGAAAGACGTTCTGTGCAAGGGCGTGGATGTGTCCAAAGTGGCAGCTTGCAAGTAAGCGTTTCTTCTAACTTTAGTTAGCCATTCACCGCGGGCCGGGCTTGTGCTTGGTGCCCGCGGTGTCGTTTTAGAACTCCGTTTTCGGTTTCGTTTGGGGAAGTCAATGAATCAAGCTCTAAAAAACTTGAAGCATTCGGCCATCGATTGGCGCATGGTGCTGATGACCGCAGTGTTGGTGGTCACCACCGTTGTTTTTAATGTTCTGTCTGGCGGTATCTTTTTCTCTGCCGAAAACCTCTACAACATTGCACAGCAGACTGCGGTGGTCGGCATTCTTGCGACCGTCATGGTGCTCATTATTGTGGCCCGTCACATCGACCTCTCCGTGGGTTCGGTGATGGGCTTTGTAGGTGTGCTCATTGCGTTCTTGATGTACACCTTGGATTGGTCTTGGCCGACAGCTTGTTTGGCTGGACTTGCGGCTGCCATAGTCGTTGCGGTCTACCAGGGCTTGTTGACGGCCTATGTGGGTGTGCCGTCTTTTGTGGTGACCCTGGGGGGCTTGATGTCCTTCCGCGGCGCAGCTTATCTGGTGGCTGATGGCAAGACCCAGCCATTGTCCGATCCCTTCTTTCTGAAGCTCGGTGGTGGCTTCAATGGCGGCATAGGCACCACAGCCAGCTGGATTCTGGGTGGCGTGATTTCCTTGTGCATTTTCTTGTCCATGCTCGCCAAGCGCCGCTCCAAGCAGCGTTATGACGTGCCGACCAACCCTTTGGGTCTGGACATCGCACTGTCTTTGATTCCCATCGTTCTGGTAATGGGATTCGTTGCGGTGATGAATGCATATCAAATCCCCGGCAAGGATGACGCTCAGGGCGTACCCATCCCCGTGTTGATCTGGGGTGCCGTGGCCGTGATCATGGCGTTCATCGTGCACCGTACGCGCTTCGGCCGTTACGTGTTTGCCATGGGCGGCAACCCTGATGCTGCAGCCTTGGTGGGTATTCCGGTCAAGCGCGTCACCATGATGCTGTTTCTGCTGTTGGCGGTGCTCACAACCATCGCCGCGATTGTGGCGATTTCCCGTCTGAATGCCGGTACCAACTCCCTGGGTAACAACCTTGAGTTGCTGGTGATTGCCGCAACGGTGATCGGCGGCACAGCGCTGGCGGGCGGTAGCGGGACAATTCTGGGCTCCGTGTTGGGTGCCCTGATCATGCAATGTATTGACAGTGGCATGTTGCTGCTGGATGTGTCCATCGGTACCCGCTATGTGATCATCGGCCAGGTGCTCATTGCAGCTGTGGTCTTTGATGTGGCTTATCGCAAATGGACGGGAGATGTGCTGTGAGCGCCAACATGGAAACTACTAAAACCAAAGCCGCCGTGGACACCAGCAAATGCCTGGTGGAAATGCGCAACATCAACAAGGCGTTCGGTGGTGTGCATGCGGTGGAAAACGTGAGCATCAACCTCTACCCCGGTGAAGTTGTGGCCGTGCTGGGTCACAACGGTGCGGGCAAGTCCACCCTGATGAAGATGCTGGCCGGCGCGTATCCCATCGATAGCGGCGACGTCATCATCAACGGCACCAAGGCCCACATCCGCACACCTGCGGACGCGCAGGCCGCCGGCATTGAATCCATCTACCAGACCTTGGCACTGGCCGACAACCTGAATTCGGTGGCCAACCTTTTCCTCGGACGTGAGCTGCTCACTCCCTGGAGGACATTGGACGACCATCGGATGGACGCCGATGCCCGCAAGGTCTTTCAACGCCTGAACAAGAACTTCAAGAACTACCACACGCCTGTGCGTCGCCTGTCCGGTGGTCAACGTCAGGTGGTGGCGATTTCGCGAGCCATTTACTTCAATGCCCAGATTCTCATCATGGACGAACCCACAGCGGCTCTGGGCCCTGAGGAAACGGCAATGGTGGCCAAGCTCATTGAGCAGCTCAAAGCGGAAGGCGTAGGCATTTTCCTGATCAGCCATGACATGCACGACGTGTTTGCGCTGAGCGACCGTCTGGCTGTCATGAAAAACGGCAAGGTGGTGGGTACCTACCGCACCCAGGACGTGACCGAAGATGAAGTGTTGGGCATGATCATTCTGGGCAAGAAGCCGGAAGGCAAATCGGAGTGTGAGCGCAATCCGCAGTAAACCGGTTTTCTGTGCTGTTCCTTGAGTGTTGAGCACATTGCATGAAAACCACGGGTGATTTGCAGTTGCTCAAGCGGATCAATCGCAGTGTTTTGCTGCGACTGATCCGCAGCCAGCCCGGACTTTCAAGGGCCCGTTTGGCCACTCTGAGCGGCTTGACCAAGTCCACAGTGAGCGGTTTGGTGCGTGAACTGCTGGACGAACACTGGCTCACCGAACCTGAAGCGCCTGTGGCGGGGCAGGGCATGGGCAGGCCTTCCACCCCGCTCCATATCGATGCCAACAAACGCGTGTTGGTGGGGATCGAGATCGCGGTCGATTGCGTGCGCATTGTCTCCGTTTCGCTGACCGGACAGGTGCTCAGCCACAAAGAAGCGGTGCTGGACGACCCACGGCCGGCCAGTGCCTGCAAGCTGGCAACTCAACTTCTCCGTGTTCTTACCAAACAGTTGGATCTCAACCAGATGTTGTTGTCCGGTGTAGGCGTGTGTCTCCCCGGCGCTATCGATGACGCTGGCGGCATTGTCCGATTGGCGCCGAATCTCGGTTGGCGCAATGTGCCATTTTTGGAGATGGTGGCGCAAGAGTTCGGCAAACTCGGTATTCCAGCGGCCCATATTCACTTACAGAATGATGGCGATACCGCTGCCCTGGGTGAGTACGAATTCGGGGGCGGAGGCAATGAAGATCCGCTTATTTTTTTGAATTGCGATGTCGGTGTGGGTGCCGGTGTGGTGCTTAACGACAGGCTTTTTACCGGTGCGAGGGGTACGGCCGGTGAAATAGGACACAGTATTTTGCAGGTCAACGGCCCGCTGTGCTCCTGCGGGCGCCGGGGTTGTGCAGAGGCTTTTGTGGGTGCACGTGCTCTCAAAGAGCAAACGAGCTTGGAACACGCCGCGCAGTATCTTGGAATGATGCTGCAAAACCTGGATGCCATGTTCAACCCACGGGTGATCGTGGTTGGCGGGCGCTCCACAGTCGATTATCCGGGTCTCGTGGAGGCTGCCCGCAACATCCAATGCGCCTACGCGCAGTCTGCAGGGATGCAAGCGCCTGAAGTGCGGCCTGCACGCTATGGCTTGCATGCCGCCGCTGTGGGGGCCGCTGCAATGGTTTTGCACCAGTTTTTGCGTCCGCTTTTGAAGGAAGCGAATCATGTGTCCGGGTAATGATTCACGTAACTTTTCGGAAATTTGATGAGGGAGTCTCGGTAATGATGTTCAGAAAGATGGGGTACGTGCTGGTTGCGACCTTGATGCAGCAAGCGTTTGCGCAGGGAGGGGCGTTGCCCGCAACGCCCAAGTTTGTGGAGGAAACAGAAACTTCAGGCCTGCAGATCCGATTTGAAGGGCAGGATGAGTTTATGGTCGGCGGTGGTGTTGCCGTGTTTGATTGCGATAACGATGGCCTGCCCGAGATGTATGTCACCGGCGGTGTGAACAAAGCCAAGTTCTATCGCAACAAGAGCACCCGCGGAGGACCGATCAAGTTGCAAGAGCAGCGCTCGAATATGGAGCTGACCAATGCGACCGGTGCTTACCCGATAGACATTGATGCGGACGGGAATGTTGATCTGGTGGTTCTACGTGTTGGCGAGTTGGCGGTTTTCCGGGGCTTGGGGCAATGCAAATTTGAGAATGCCAACGCGCGTTGGAACATTCCGCCCAGCAATGATTGGCACACCGCGTTTTCTGCTACCTGGGAAAAAGGGCAGACTTTGCCGACCATGGCCTTTGGCAGTTACTACGACCGCAGTCGTCCAGATTTTCCATGGGGTACCTGCACTCCCGGCTTCTTGATGCGGCCGGACGAAACCGGCAAGTCCTATGGTGCACCCGAAAAACTCGCACCGGGTTACTGCGCACTCAGCATGTTGTTCTCTGATTGGAACCGCAGCGGACAAGCGAGTCTGAGGGTATCTAACGACCGCGAGTATTACCAGGGCGGGCAAGAGCAATTGTGGAAGGTGGCACCGGGTGCACCGGCAAAGCTGTACACCGAGCAGGACGGTTGGAAGCAACTCCAAGTCTGGGGTATGGGAATCGCTGGCCATGACATTGATGGTGATGGCTACCCTGAATACTTCATTACCAGCATGGCGGACAACAAATTCCAGAAGCTGGAAGCAGGGCCCGGCAAACCAAGCTATATCGATCAGGCCTACAAGCGCGGTATCACGGCACACCGTCCTTATGTGGGTGGTGATTTTCACCCCAGCACAGCTTGGCATGCCCAGTTTGCGGACGCCAACAATGATGGCTGGGCCGACCTTTTTATTGTCAAAGGCAACGTCTCATCGATGCCCGACTTCGCCATTCTGGATCCCAACAACCTGCTGCTCCAGCAGCCTGACGGGCACTTCACGGAGGTGGGGCAGCAGGCGGGTGTCGCCAGTTTCAAGCGCGGGCGGGGCGGCATGATGGCGGATTTGAACGGTGACGGTCTGCTCGATATGGTGGTGGTGAACCGCCAGGACAAAGCACAACTGTGGCGGCACGTAGGTGCGGGAACAGCAGAGAAACCTGCGTCCATGGGCCATTGGATGCAACTTCGTTTGCAGCAAGGCGGTGGCAACCGGGACGCCATAGGCGCCTGGGTGGAGGTGGATTTGGGCGGCCGCATTGAACGCCAGGAACTCACCATTGGTGGTGGCCATGCAAGCGGCCATCTCGGTTGGATGCACTTCGGCCTTGGTAACGCAAAAGATGTGAAGGTTCGCGTGCAGTGGCCACACGAAGACTGGGGCCCATGGACTAATGTGGCATCTGATGCGTTCTATGTCGTCAACCGGGAGACAGGTGTTCAAGCCTGGAAAGCACAATGAAAATTCGAGCACTCGCATTGGCCATTGCGGCTTCCTTTGCGACCCTGTTAAGTCCTCTCAGCATGGCGCAGCCCGCCCAAGTGGCGGTGGCCAAACCAGCTAATGCCTATAGCTCAGGGGTGGTGTACGACTGGTTCTTTCTAGCTTTTCAGCTCATCCAGCAAACACCCGGCTTTAGCCCGCCGGTAGCTTCACGGGCCCTCGGCTACATGGGTCTCACTCTTTACGAATCTGTGGTGCCGGGCATGCCCGGGTACCAGAGTCTTGCCGGTCAACTCAACGAGCTTAGCTCGCTGCCATGGGCGCAACCTGATGAGCCTTTGCATTGGCCCACGGTAGCCAATGCAGCAATGGCCACCATGACTCGCATGATGTTCAGTAACGCCAGTGCCGAAAACAAGGCGCGCATTGACACTCTGGAGCGTAGCCTCCCCCTGAAATACACACAGGACTTTGACCCCAACAGCGTTACGGCGGAAATCACCAACCGGTCCGAGACTTTCGGCAAATTGATGGCCATGGCGATCATGACTTGGGCACGTACGGATGGCGGCCATGAAGCTTGGGGGCCAATCCGCAGGCATCAGCAGAACTATGTTCCGCCCAGTGGAACCGGTAAATGGTCTGCCACACCTCCAGCCTTTGCAGCGCCGCTATTGCCTTATTGGGGCAAGAACCGCCCCTTTGTGATGAAGACAGCAGATGATTGCCCTGCACCCTTGCCGCCCGCTTATTCTGAGGAACCGGGCTCTGCGTTCTACAAGGATGGCATGGAGGTCTACCAGATCAGCAACGCAGCCACGCAAGAGCAGCGCCAGTTCGCGCTTTACTGGGCAGATGACGCGGGTAAGACGCCCACGCCCGCAGGCCATTGGGCTTATGTTGCCAACGATTTGCTTCGCGCAAAGAAGGCGGATTTGGGCTCTGCGGCAGAAGTGTTTGCCCGCCTGAATATGGCCATGTCCGATGCCTTTGTGGCAGCGTGGAATACGAAGTACAAGCTCAATGTGCTGCGTCCGGTGACTTATGTGCAGCTGG
This sequence comes from Curvibacter sp. Hmag1.1, assembly GCF_059769165.1. Lineage (NCBI taxonomy): Bacteria > Pseudomonadati > Pseudomonadota > Betaproteobacteria > Burkholderiales > Comamonadaceae > Curvibacter > Curvibacter sp. Hmag1.1. The sequence goes on along the minus strand of NZ_JBMBGX010000002.1, from coordinate 137,595 downwards.
TCATCGACAGCAATTGGACTCCCAGTTTGATGCCAACACCCCCGTTTCCTGACTATCCGTCGGGTCACTCAGTGCAAAGCAGTGCGGCTGCCGCGGTGCTGGGCAAAGAGTTTGGTGCCAACACCTCCTTTGTCGATAACACCCATAACGATCGTGGCTGGGGGCCCCGAACTTTCAAGAGCTTCAAGGCTGCGGCCGATGAAGCTGCCGCATCCCGCATTTACGCCGGCATTCACTATCGCTTCGCCAGCGATGGCGGAAAGCCGCAAGGCCAGTGTGCAGCAGACAAGGTTTTGGCATTGAAATTCAAGCGCTGATTCGGAAACAGAAAAGGGACCCGAGGGTCCCTTTTCTTATTGTGTCGTAGTCGCGCTAGGCAAAGTCGACATCGCCGGGTTTGTCAGCTAGACAGGAGTGCGGAAATATCGCTGAACACCTCTGGATCCGGAACGCTGTTTACCAACTCCTCAGCGTTCAAACCCAGGTAGCCCATGATTTGCGGAGACGAATTCGTTACCGCTTCTTTAATGGCTGCATGGTCATAACTTTGGTCTGCCCATAGGGCCGCCAAATGCACGACTGCACACAAGCGGGACTGATTCACGGCGGCCAATGCATCTGCGCAATGACCCAGGGCCAAGACCACTTCCTCAGGGAAATCCCAGCGACGGGCTACCTCGCCGGTAATCTGGCCCTCATCAAAGCCGATCAGCTCGCGCTCACGCTTCCATCGCTCTCCGGCGGCACGTGGCAGTTGTTCAATGGGGGCAATGATGTCCGGGCTGTGCATTGACAACACCAATTCACCCAAGCGCAGCATCATGGCAGTGAGCCATGCCTGCTGCTCATCCAGACCGGTTTTGTGAGCCAGAAACTTCGCGTAGCCCGCACACACCATGCTGTAGCGCCAGAACTCCAAGCGGTTGATGCTTTCAGGCAACTTGAAAACTTGCGACATGCAAATCCCCAGCGCCCGGGCACGGATCTGCGCCATGCCCACCACGCTGACGGCGTTGTCCAAGGTCGTGACAGAGCGGGATAAGCCGAACAGGGCACTGTTGGCCATGCGTAGCAGGGTCGTGGTCAGGGCCGGGTCTTTGGCGATGATGTCACGCACGGTCACCACGTCCGCATCTTCATCATTCAGAGTGCGAATCAGCGCGTGGGCCGCCTCCGGCATCACAGGCAATTTGACCGTTTGGATGAATGTATTGATATCCGCCATGAAGCTTTGCTGGTTTCAGTGTTCTCTCAGCCCGCGGGTGCGGGAGTCTTGAGTTTATATCCGCAAGCTTGATTTACGCTGCATTGCCAACACAAAGGTTTGCGGGCCTGGCAGACATAACGCCCATGCAGGATAAGCCAATGGTGTGCGTCAACCATATAGCGGGCAGGTATGCGCTTGAGCAACTTCAGCTCAACCTCCAGCGGTGTCTTGCCGGGGGCCAGTCCCGTGCGATTGCCCAAGCGGAAAAGGTGCGTGTCCACTGCCATGGTCGGTTGACCGAAAGCCACATTCAACACCACATTGGCGGTTTTGCGACCGACGCCGGGCAGCGCTTCCAGGGATTCCCGGTCAGCAGGTACCCGCCCTCCATGCAGATCCACCAGCATGCGGCAGGTTTCCATCAAGTGCTTGGCTTTGCTGCGGAAAAGGCCAATGGTTTTGATGTGCTGTTCCAAGCCTGACAAGCCGAGGTCCAGAATCCTTTGCGGTGTGTTGGCAACTGCAAACAGCTTGCGGGTGGCTTTATTGACCCCCACATCGGTCGCTTGCGCCGACAACAAAACGGCCGCCAGCAACTCGAAAACAGAGCTGAACTCCAGCTCGGTTTGCGGGTTGGGGTTGGCGGCCTGCAGGGTTGCGAAAAAGTCTTCTATCTGGGCAGGTTTCACAATGCAGTGATATTTACAAAAGATTCTTCTTTGGGGAATTTCGCGTGCAACCAGTCCATATCCAGCATGAGCGCAGAAATCACGTCGGTCGGCAGAGTATCGATGACATCGGGACCGTTGTGATCCGTCTCTGCCATTAACCCCGCCAGATGGACTACACCGGCCAGTCGGGAGAATCCATGGGTAGTGACTGGCTCGGCCGATTGGGCCAGCGCCTGCACCATCTGGGGCGGGAAATTCCAGCGACGTGCCAGCTCTGAAGTGATTTGGCCTTCTGTAAAGCCGGTGAGCCGGGCCTCACGTTGCCAGCGCACTCCGGGAATGTGCGGCAGCTTTTCAATTTCCTGCAGCACGTCCGGCTCTGCTTGCACGATCAGCAGCTCGCCCAAGCGCAGCATCATGCCGGTGAGCCACGCTTGCTGCCCGTCCATGCCCAGGCCAGTGGCAAGCCACTGGGCATAGCCCGCACAGGCCATGCTCGTACGCCAGAATTCTTTACGGTCAAGCCCCGGAATCGTCGGAAAAGATTCGCTCAAACAAGCGCCCAGCGCTAAAGTACGCACCTTCGACATGCCCACCATGGTGATAGCATCATCTAGACTGCTGACGCCACGGGGCAAGCCGAACTGGGCGCTATTGGCCAAGCGCAATAGCTTGGCTGAAAGTGCCGGGTCTTTGGCAATGAGGTCACGTATTTCGGGGATGCCCGCACTGTCGTCATTCAGGGATTGAATGAGAGCGTGGGCCACCTCGGACATGGATGGCAATTTCACGGTTTCAAAGAACGCTGCGAGCTGGGTCATGTCGTCTCCTGGTTAATCAAAGTGACCGGTGTCGATGACAATTTACCTGAAGTAGAGCGACTTGAGAATCTGGTTTTGCTCGGGTTATTAATATTTTTTTGTTTGAATTGTGAAATTAAATATGCAATTTGCAGATCGTTTGAACAACGTCGAAACCTCAGCCATCCGTGAGCTGTTCAAGCTGCTCGGCAAGCCCGGCATCATCAGTTTTGCCGGCGGCTTCCCTGACCCCGCCTTGTTTGACGTCGAAGGCATCCGCGAATCAACTGACGCAGTTCTCAAGAACAATCCCGGCCCGGTGCTGCAGTACGGCGCTACCGAGGGCTATCAACCGCTGCGCGAAGGCATCAGTCAACACATGGCCGGTAAAGGCGCTACGGTGGCGCCCGATGGCTTGATCGTGACTACAGGTAGCCAGCAAGCATTGGACCTCATCGGCAAAACCATGATCTCCCCCGGTGACAAGGTCATCATGGAGGCGCCCACGTTTCTGGCCACCATCCAGTGTTTCCGCCTTTATGGCGCGCATGTGATCGGTGCCCCTATTGACGCGAACGGGGTGGATGTGGACAAACTCGAAGCCTTGATCGAAGAGCACAAACCCAAGCTGGTATACCTGATTCCCTCGTTTGGTAACCCCAGTGGCGCCATGCTGAGTCTTGAGCGCCGCAAACGCATTCTGGAGATCGCCGTCCGCACTCAGACACTGTTGGTGGAGGATGACCCCTACGGTGAGTTGTTTTTTGACCAGGCGCCACCGCCCAGCCTGCTGGCCTTGAGCGACGAAGTACCCGGCAGCCGCGAGTGGCTGGCGCATTGCGGCTCGTTCAGCAAGGTGCTGAGCCCGGGTTTGCGTGTGGGCTGGTTGATTGCGCCGCCGGCCTTGCTAGGCCGTGCCACCATGTGCAAACAATTCAGTGACGCGCACACCAGCAACCTGACCCAAGCGACGGCTGCGCACTATCTCACGCTCAACCGTTTGCCGACTGCTTTAGCGGCGGTGCGTGCTACCTATGCCGAACGCGCCCGTGTGATGGCTGCGCGTTTGCATGCGGAACTGGGCGATGCCATTGCGTTTGATGCACCCCAGGGCGGCATGTTTTTCTGGGCACGCCTGACGGGTGCCAACGGAAAACCAACCCACGCAGGCGATTTTGCGAAGCGGGCTATCGACAAACTGGTGGCCTTCGTCCCTGGCGCGCCGTTCTATGCACACGATCCGGATCAGACTACATTGCGCCTGAGTTTCGCCACGGCGGATGTGGCCAAGATTGAAGAAGGCATTGCGCGGCTCGGTCAGGCGCTGTGAGGTTGCCTTACGGCCTTTGAATTTGCAGCGGTCGCTGCAAATTCAAAGTTTGCGGAGTTTGGTTGCAGGCACCATGCCGCTCACGTTGGACAACTGAACGACCAACTCCCCGCGGCGGAAAATGACGTGTCTCACGGTGTCCCGCACACCTTGGTACTCCACGTAATCGCCTGCCTTGTAGGCTGGCACATCAGGCACTACCGGTACGACGGGTACCGCGCGCGGGCGCCTGTAGCCCGGCATGCGCCGTCCGACCTCATGGTTGTCCTGTCCCCATTGCTCCAATGCTTTGCCCATGGCGGTCTTGATGTCTGCCGCCGCAAAGGGCTTGGCCAGCTGAAACATGGCGCCGGCGTTGCGGGCCAAGGTGTCCAGCTCTTCATCCATCCGGGCGCTCATCAGGGCCCAGCGCAAATCAGGTGCATTTTTTTTCAACTCCGCAGCCAACAGCAATCCTGTGGTCTGTTCTTTGGAAAAGCAATCGGTGAGCAAAAAGTGGGGCGCCTGCTCCCGCGCCGATGCGAGAGCCGCCTCCGGGGTAGAGGCCACCGCCACCCAGGCCGGCTCAAAGCCATAGCCGGTGATCAGGTTTCTGGCAAAAGTTTGTAATGCAGGGCTGCTGTCAGCAACCAGAAAACGCACGGCAGACATACGGTAAGGTGTAGGGGAAAACGCTGCCCAGATTTTAGGTGGCAGCGCACCATTTATTGTGAAAACCAACACACCGGTGCCGGAAATAGGCGACCGGCCTCATATGACCACTACGCTCAAAATTGATTTCGTCTCCGATGTGTCCTGCCCCTGGTGCGCCATCGGTTTGCAATCCCTGGAAATTGCACTTTCCCGCCTTCAAGGCGAGGTCGAAGTACAGATGCAATTCCAACCCTTCGAGCTCAACCCGCAGATGGTGCCCGAAGGGGAGGAGATCACGGAGCACCTGAGCAAGAAGTACGGATCCACCCCGGAGCAAGCCGCTGCCGCCCGCGAGAACATCCGCGCCCGCGGTGAGGCGCTGGGCTTTACCTTCAACATGGACAAGCGCGCCCGTATCTACAACACCTTCGATGCGCACCGGCTGTTGCACTGGGCCGAAGACACCGGCTTGCAGACAGCCCTTAAAAAAGCGCTGTTCAAGGCCTATTTCACCGACGGCAAGGACCCGAGTCAGCATGCAGTGTTGATAGAGGCGGCCGAATCGGTGGGTTTGTCGGGAGACGAGGCACGTGCAGTGCTGGCAGGTGATGAGTTTGCCGACGCGGTGCGGGAGCAAGAGCAGTTCTATTTGAATGCCGGCATTCACTCGGTGCCGGCGGTGGTGATCAATGACCGGCACTTGATCTCTGGTGGGCAGCCGCCGGAGGTGTTTGAACAAGCTTTGCGCCAGATCGCTGCGGAATAGGCGCACCGCGTATTGACCATGGCTGCGGACATTCCACCGTTCTTCGACCGGCGCCGTGTGTTGGCGATGGCCGGTGCCATTGCCGGGGGCTTGTGGCTGCCGGACGGTGCCCGCGCTCAGCCCCGATTGGTCAGTGACCCTTTTGCAATGGGCGTCGCCAGTGGCTCACCCAGACACGATTCGGTGGTGTTGTGGACACGTTTGGTACAGCTTCAAGCGGCTGACACGGCCGCATGGGGTTCCTCCCCAGTAGCTGTGCGATGGGAAGTCGCCCATGACGAAGGCTTCCAACGCATGGTGCAAACCGGCTCGGTGAATGCAGTTCCGGAGCTGGCGCACTCGGTACACGTAGAAGTGTAGGGCCTGGAGCCGGACCGCTGGTATTTCTATCGCTTCCAAGTCGGCACGGCGGTGAGCGCTATGGGGCGCACCCGCACCTTCCCCGCGCCCGGCGCCGCCGCGCAGAAGCTGCGTCTGGCCTATGCGTCCTGCCAGCATTGGGAGCATGGCTTTTACAGTGCCTACCGGCACATGCGCGCTGAAAACCTCGATGCCGTAATGTTTCTGGGCGACTATATCTACGAGTACGGGGGCAGCAGCAAATCTGTGCGCCGCGTTCCCACGGGTGCCGTCATGAACCTCGATGACTACCGCGCCCGCTATGCGCTGTACAAAAGTGATGGTGATCTGCAGGCCATGCACGCTGCCTGCCCTTGGATCATGACCTGGGATGACCATGAGGTGCAGAACGACTATGCCGGCTCCGTGCAAGGTACCTTCGGGCCCGAGGTGCCGGACTTTGCCGCACGCCGTCTGGCAGCCTACCAGGCCTATTACGAACACATGCCCTTGCGCGCCTCGGTGCTGCGCAAAGCGGTGGCGGGTGTGATGCAAACCGGCAGCGAACTACGGCTGTATGACCGTGTAGCCTTCGGTCGTTTGGCGGTGCTGCACACGGTGGATGACCGCCAGTACCGCGACCGGCAGGCCTGTACCAAAGGCGGGGCATTCGGCTCCAGCGGGGTGAACCCCGCCGCCTGTGCGAGTTGGAATGACCCTGCCCGAACCTTGCTGGGCATGGAGCAGGAGCGGTGGTTGGAACAGTCCTTGGCCACCGGCGGTGGGACCTGGAGTGTGATCGCCCAGCAAACCGTGTTCGGGCAGCGGGATTTCAAGCCCGGCGACGGCCTGGTGCTCCACAACGACGGATGGGATGGCTATGCGCCTGCACGGTCCCGTCTCACCCAGGCCTTGCAGCGCCACAAGGTTAGCAACCCGGTGTTTCTGGGGGGCGATGTGCACTCCAACTGGGTCGGCCATGTGAAAGCCGATTACGCGCGTCCAGATAGTAAAGCGGTGGGCGTGGAGTTTTGCGGCACCAGTATCACTTCCCGTGGAGGGGATAACAAAGGTCTGGCGGAGGTACTTGCGGAGAACCCGCACTTCGTCATGGCCGACCGTGAGCGGCGCGGTTATGGGGTGGCGGAGTTCACCCCGCAACAGCTCAGCGTGAGCTTGCGGGTGGTGGATGACGCGACCCGCGCAGACAGCGGTGTCAGCACGCTGGCCGCATTTGTCGTGGAACAGGGGCAGCCCAAGGTCAACAGCGCCTGAGGGCGGCCGGCGAGCGCCCCCACCGGCACCCCAAGGTCTTTAGCAGACCATCAGGCCTTCAATACGTCCAACAGGCGGTCCAAGCCGCCCTCGTTGATGGCGACCTGCGCTTGCTCGCGCACGGCAGGCTTGGCGTGGAATGCCACCGAGAGTCCCGCAGCGCCCATCATGGGCAGGTCGTTGGCGCCGTCGCCGACTGCAATGCACTGATCGGGGCGGATGTTCAGCAGGGACGCAACTTCCAGCAGGGTGCGGCGTTTCTCGGCTCCGTCACAAATGTCCCCCCAGGCCTGTTGCACCAGAGCGCCGGTGAGGGCGCCGTTTTCGATTTGCAAGGCGTTGGAGCGCATAAAGTCTATGTCCAGCAGCTCGCACACATGCGAGGCAAAGTAGGTAAAACCGCCGCTCACCAGCAGCACTTTGAGTCCGGCCTGTTTACAGGCAGCTACCAGCGCAGCCGCGCCGGGGTTCAAACGCAGTCGCTCGGTTTTGACGGCGTGCAGGTCGGCCTCGGTCACGCCCTGCAGCAGGGCCAAACGGCGGCGCAGGCTGTCTTTGAAGTCGGTGATCTCGCCGCGCATGGCGGCTTCGGTGATGGCGGCCACCTGGGCCTTGCGACCCACTGCATCTGCAATTTCGTCAATGCACTCGATGTTGATGAGGGTCGAGTCCATGTCGAAGGCGATGAGCTTGTAGTCGCTCAAGCGCAGCGCATCGGGCAGGTTTTGGACGACGAGGCCGGGGGAGATTTCGTTGCTGGGCATGGTGTGGTTTTGCTATAAGTTTGGTAGCTGCTCGCGCAGGTGCGATGTGCGCCGGGGGCTGATTTGGTTTATGCGGAGGTCTTCTCGGCGACGGGTTGACCCAAAGAGCGGAGGATGTCGCGCACCATCTGGGCCCGGTCTTTGACTTCGGGCAGCTCGCGTTCGACGCGAAGCTTCTCGTTGCCGGCCAGCTTGATGTGCTTGTTCTTCTGGATCAGCTCGATGAGCTTGATCATCTCCACCGGCGGGTTCTTCTTGAAGGTGATGTGGATCACGCCCGGTGCAGCGTCGACCTTGATCACCCCATAAGGCTTGGCGATCACGCGCAGGCGGTGCACATCGATCAGCGTTTGGGCTTGGGCCGGCAGCTTGCCGAAGCGGTCCACAATTTCCTCCAGCAGCCCGTCCACTTGGTCGGTGGTTTTGGCGGTCGCCAGCTTTTTGTAGAACGACAGGCGCAAGTGCACGTCGCCGCAGTAGTCGTCCGGTAGCAGGGCGGGGGCGTGCAGGTTGATCTCGGTGGTGACGTTGAGCGGGCTCAGCAAGTCCGGCTCCTGGCCGTTTTTGAGGCAGCGCACGGCTTCCGACAGCATTTCGTTGTACAGCTGAAAGCCCACTTCCAGCATGTTGCCGCTCTGGTTTTCGCCCAGCACTTCGCCGGCCCCCCGGATTTCCAGGTCGTGCATGGCCAGGTAAAAGCCGCTGCCCAGCTCTTCCATCTGCTGGATGGCGTCCAAGCGTTGTTGGGCGTGTTTGGTCAGGCCCTCGATGTCGGGCACCATCAGGTAGGCATAGGCTTGGTGGTGGCTTCGCCCCACGCGGCCGCGCAGCTGGTGCAGCTGGGCGAGGCCGAACTTGTCGGCTCGGCTCATGACAATGGTGTTGGCGCTCGGCACGTCAATGCCGGTCTCGATGATGGTGGAGCACAGCAGCAGGTTGTAGCGCTGGGCCACAAAGTCGCGCATGACGGCCTCTAACTGGCGCTCGGGCATCTGGCCATGGGCCACGGCTATACGGGCCTCCGGCAGCAGCTCTTCGAGTTTCTGGCGGCGGTTCTCGATGGTCTCCACCTCGTTGTGCAGGAAGTAGACCTGCCCGCCGCGCTTGAGCTCGCGCAGCACTGCTTCGCGGATCACGCCGTTGCCCTCGGTGCGCACAAAGGTCTTGATGGCCAGGCGGCGCTGGGGGGCGGTCGCAATTACGCTCAGGTCGCGCAGGCCTTCCAGTGCCATGCCCAGCGTACGCGGGATAGGGGTCGCGGTGAGCGTCAGCACATCCACCTCGGCCCGCAGCGCCTTCATTTGCTCTTTGTGGCGCACGCCGAAACGGTGCTCTTCGTCGATGATCAAGAGCCCCAGGTTTTTGAACTGGGTGGACTCAGACAAGAGCTTGTGCGTGCCCACCACGATGTCCACGGTGCCATCGGCCACGCCCTTGAGGGCCGCGGTAATTTCCTTGGCGCTGCGAAAGCGGCTCATCTCGGCAATCTTCACCGGCCACTTGCTGAAGCGGTCCACCAGGGTCTGGAAATGCTGCTCAGCCAAGAGGGTCGTAGGCGCCAGAAACGCCACCTGCTTGCCGCCGGTCACAGCGATGAAGGCCGCCCGCAAGGCCACCTCGGTCTTGCCGAAACCCACATCGCCGCAGACCAGGCGGTCCATGGGGCGGGGCGAAATCATGTCCTGGATCACGCAGTGGATGGCCGCTTTCTGGTCAGCGGTTTCTTCAAAGCCGAAGTCGTTGGCAAAGGTCTCGTAATCGCCCGGGCTGTAGCGGAAAGGATGCCCCTCGCGGGCGGCGCGGCGGGCGTAGATGTTGAGCAGTTCGGCCGCACTGTCGCGCACCTGCTCGGCGGCCTTGCGCTTGGCTTTTTCCCACTGGCCGCTGCCCAGGCGGTGCAAGGGCGCTTCGTCGGCGCTCACGCCGGTGTAGCGGCTAATCAACTGCAGCTGGCTGACCGGCACATAGAGCGTAGCCTTGTCGGCGTATTCAAGATGCAAGAACTCTTGCAACTCAGGCTCACCGGCAGCGTTTTTGTTGCCCATGTCCATGTGCATCAGCCCACGGTAGCGGCCGATGCCGTGGGAGCTGTGCACCACCGGGTCGCCCACGTTGAGCTCAGAGAGGTCTTTGATCAGCGCTTCCACATCGCTGACCTGCTCTTGCTTCTTGCGGCGGCGTGTTGTGGGGCCGGCGGCAAACAGCTCGGTCTCGGTGATGAGGTCGATACCGGCTTCCAGCCAGCTGAAGCCCTTGGTCAGACCCGAAGTGGCAATGCCTATGGGCTCTTTGCTGTCCAGAAACTCCTGCAGGCTGTCAAAGGCGGGCGGGCTGAACTGCGAGGCGCGCAAAAAGTCCAGCAGGCTTTCGCGCCGGCCATCGCTCTCGGCCAGCACCAGCAGGCGCTGCTGGGTGTTGCGGGCGTGCTGTTTGAGCAAGGCCAGCGGCTCTTCGGTGCCGCGCACCACACCCAGCTCGGGCAGCGGGCTGACCTCAGAAAACTCGGTGCCTTCGGACTGGGCGCGAATGGCCAGTTGGGCATGCTCGTTGGCCTTGGCGTAAAACTGCTCCGTGCCGAGAAACAGGCTTTCGGGCGGCAGCACCGGGCGGTCCGGGTCGCCCTGCACCAGGCGGTAGCGGTCTTTGGTGTCTTGCCAGAAACGCTGGAAGGCCGGCTCCAAGTCGCCATGCAGCACTACCGTGGCGTCTGCGCCCACGTAGTCGAACACGGTGGCGGTATCTTCAAAAAAGAGCGGCAGGTAGTACTCGATGCCGGCGGTGGCTACGCCGTTGCCGATGTCTTTGTAGATGCGGCTCTTGGTCGGGTCGCCGTCCAGCAATTCGCGCCAGCGGCTGCGGAACTTGGCGCGGGCGTCGTCGTCCATGGGGAACTCGCGGCCGGGCAACAGACGCACTTCGGGCACCGGGTAGAGGCTGCGCTGGCTGTCGGGGTCAAAGGTGCGGATGCTGTCGATCTCGTCGTCAAACAAGTCCACCCGGTAAGGCACCAGGCTACCCATGGGGAAGAGGTCGATCAGCCCGCCGCGCACCGCGTATTCGCCGGGGCTCACCACCTGCGTGACATGGCTGTAGCCCGCCAGCGTGAGCTGGCTTTTGAGGCGCGCCTCATCCAGCTTTTGTTTGACCTTGAACTCGAAGGTGTAGCCCGCCAGAAAGCTGGGGGGGGCCAAGCGGTACAGCGCGGTGGTGGCGGGCACGATGACCACGTCGGCCCCATTTTCCTTGTCGCGCTGGCTGATGCGCCACAGAGTGGCCAGACGCTCACTGATTAAATCCTGGTGAGGTGAAAAGGTGTCGTAAGGCAGGGTTTCCCAGTCGGGGAACAGTGCACAACGCAGGTCAGGTGCGAAAAAGGCAATTTCGTCCAGCAAGCGCTGTGCGTCGCTGGCGTCTGCTGTTACCACCGTCATGGGCTTGCCCGCTGCTTTCTCCCGGGTGCCCAGGCGTGCCAGCAACATGGCGTCGGCAGAGCCGGTGGGGCGGGGCAGGGTGAAACGTTTACCGGGGGTGAGCTTGGGAAGATCCATGAATCGGTGGGGTGCAGTCTGGGCGGCCAAAATAGGTGCAGCCGCCTGAAAGGGCGGCTGGCGTGCAAATAGCCCCACTCCAGAAAAACCGGGTGTGGGGCTGGATTGCGCTAGGGTGATTTTAGAATGGTCGCTCCCTCTATGACCCAAACACCTCCCATATCCCCTTTGTCGCCCGCAGAAGCGCGCCCGGTCCCGTCACACTCCGCTGTGAGTCCTCGACTTTGGGGTCTGGTGCCTTGCGCAGGCACTGGCAGCCGCTCAGGTGCTGCCGGGCCCAAGCAATACGCCGTGTTGGGCGGCCGGGCCATGGTGCTGCACACCCTGCAGGCCTTGGCTGCGGTGGAGCGATTGGCGGGTATTCAGGTGGTGGTATCGGCTGGGGATACGTTTTTTGAATCTGCTGTCCCGCCTCGTGGTGCTCCTGTTTTTGTAGCTTCCTGCGGAGGTGCCACGCGCGCTGGCAGTGTGTTGAATGGACTTTCTGCTTTGCTTGAGCAGGGTGCTCAAGCGCAGGATTGGGTGCTGGTGCACGATGCCGCGCGCTGTCTGCTCACAGCCGCCGATGTGGACCGCCTGATTGACGCGTGCCAGCACGATGCCGTCGGTGGTCTGCTGGCCTTGAAGCTGCCCGACACCCTGAAGCAGGAACAAGGCGGCCGCGTAGCCGCGACGGTAGACCGCAGTGACAAGTGGCTGGCCCAAACTCCGCAGATGTTCCGCATCGGTGCCCTGCAAACTGCCTTGCGGGCGGCCGGTGATGCGGTGACGGATGAGGCCAGCGCGCTGGAGTTCGTGGGGCAAAGCCCTAAGCTCGTCGAAGGCAGCGCGCAGAATTTCAAGGTCACTTACCCGCAAGACTTTGCGCTGGCTGCCGCGGTGCTGGCAGCGCGAGTCTGATGGTTGGCGGAAATACTATCTTTTTCATAGCTGCTAGCGCGTATTCCATGGGCGCGAGAGGCAAATTTGAACCAAAAACCGGAATCCATACATGAACATCCGCATCGGTGAAGGCTGGGACACCCACCAACTGGTCGAAGGCCGCAAGCTCATTCTGGGTGGGGTGGAAATCCCGCATACCAAAGGTCTGCTGGGCCATTCGGACGCCGACGCCTTGCTGCACGCCATTACCGACGCCCTACTGGGTGCCGCAGCGCTGGGCGACATCGGCAAGCACTTTCCTGACACCGACCCGCAGTACAAAGGTGCGGACTCCACCGTGCTGCTGGCCAAAGTAGCGGCTGATGTGCGGGCGCTGGGGTACCACATCGTCAACCTCGATAGCACCGTGATCGCCCAGGCGCCCAAGCTGGCACCGCATATTCAGGCTATGCGGGAACGCGTTGCGTTTGTGCTGGATCTGGATATCGGCTGCGTGAACGTCAAGGCCAAAACAGCGGAGAAGATGGGCCCGGTAGGGGAAGGTCGCGCCATGGAAGCGCGCGCGGTGGTTCTGCTCAGCAAACCCTGAGCGTTGCCCTTCCCCGGGGCGGGCCTAGAAGCGCGTGGCCCTTTGCAGTCGCAGGTTCGCGGACAGGCCGCCAGAGCTGGAGTTGGCAATGTGGAAAGTGCCGCCCATGCGCTGCATGGTTTTTTCGACGATGGCCAGGCCCAAACCGGCTCCGTTGGCGGCGGTGCGCGCGGCCTCCCCGCGAAAGAAGGGCTGGGTGAGCTGGTAGAGCTGTTCGGGTGCAACACCGATGCCGTGGTCACGGACCTTCACCAGCACCCACTTGTCTTTGGCTACTGCCGAAATGTGGATGTCCGCAATGCCGGTATGCACAGATTTGCCATAGCGCCGGGCGTTCTCCAGCAGGTTGGTAATGACGCGTCCGAGCTCGACCTCGTCAGCGTAAACCAGCATGTCATCTTCCATGTCCACCCGCACTTGGACGTCCGGCAGTTTGCGCATGGAGTAGATGCAGGTGTCCACCACATCACCCAGTACCACCGGCGTGAGGCTCACCCGGTCAGGTCGGGCGTAGTCGAGAAACTTGTCGATGATGGCGTCGAGCTGGCTGATATCCGCCGCCATGTGGGCGCGGGCCTCTTCGTTGTTGACGCTCATCTCGGTTTCCAGGCGCAGGCGGGCCAGAGGGGTGCGCAGGTCATGTGAAATGCCGGCCAACATCAGCGCGCGGTCTTGCTCCACTTTGGCCAGTTTCTGGGCCATGCGGTTGAAGCCGATGTTGACTTCGCGGATTTCGCTGGTGTTGACATGTTCATCGAGCTGACTGGCGCTGAAGTTGCCTTCACGCATGCGGCTGGCCGCAAACGAAAGCTCTTTGAGCGGGCGATTGATCAGGCCCGCAATCAGGGCCGCACCGGCTAGGGACATGACAGTGGCTACCAAGAGCCAGATCAGCCAGGTCGTGCCACCTGCAGGGTTGAACTTGGCTTGGTCGGTTTGTAGCCAGTAGTCATCCCCGTCGATCACAAAGCTGACCCACAGGCCCGGCTGGCCATTCATGCTGCTGGCCACCACGGTGCCCTTGCCCAAGCGGGTGCCCAGCTCAGCCACGACCCGGCGGCTGAAGGCGTCATTGTCCTTGGACTCAAAGGTGTCGCCAGGCTCGCGCGGCACGATGCGCAGACCTTCCTCATCCTTCATGGTCTTGATGAGTGAAATGCGGGCAATGCCGTCGGCATAGACCAACGCCGCCCGGCTCAGATTGACCTGGGAGGCCAGCAACTGGGCGGTCTGCACGGCACGGGGTTCAAATTCCAGGGCTCGCAGAGTCTGTAGCCACGCCAAGATGCTGCCGATCAGCAGAATGGCGATCAGGAAAAAGGTGCGCCAAAACAGACTGACCCGGGAGAACGGCTTGCGCCATCCACTGGGTTCATCCTCCGCCAGGTCGGCCGGAGCGCTGGCGTCAAAGTCGGGAATTTGGGTAGCTTGCAATCGGTGAAACCTGTGGCTCAGGCGGATGCTTCGTCTGGAACAAATACGTAGCCTACTCCCCAGACCGTCTGGATAAAGCGGGGGGTGGTGGGGTCGGTTTCCAACAGCTTACGCAGTCGGGAAACCTGAACGTCCAGACTGCGGTCGAAAGGCTCGAACTCGCGGCCACGGGACAATTGCGCCAGCTTTTCGCGGGAGAGGGGAATGCGGGGGTGGCGCACCAGTGCCTTGAGCATGGCGAATTCACCGGTGGTGAGGGTGATTTCCTGATCGGCTTTTTTCAGGGTGCGCAGCCCGAGATCAAACACAAAAGTGCCGAACCTGACGATTTCGTTGTCGCTGGATGGCGCGCCCGGGGCTTCCTGGGTAGGCCGGCGGCGTAGCACAGCGTGGATGCGTGCCAGCAATTCACGGGGGTTAAAGGGTTTGCCCAGATAATCGTCCGCCCCGACTTCCAGGCCCACGATGCGATCAATGTCTTCGCCCTTGGCGGTCAGCATGATGACGGGGGTCACATCGTTGGCAGCACGCAGGCGGCGGCAGATGGAGAGGCCGTCTTCGCCCGGCATCATCAAATCCAGCACGATGAGGTCGGCCGTCTCCCGGAGCATGATGCGGGTCAGGGACTTGCCGTCTTCCGCCAACAACACTTCAAAGCCTTCTTGAGTGAGGTAGCGGCGCAGCAGGTCACGGATGCGTGCGTCATCATCCACCACAAGGATTTTGTTGGGTCGGTTGGATTGGGCTTGCATGTCGTCCTCAAATATGTAACAGGCCGGATTTTGCGCGGATGGAGCCACAAACCACCGGCGTAAGGCCCAGCTTTGACACTATGTTACAAATCTGGGGCGCGCTTTACAGCGTTGCGCCGGCCGAAATGCCACCATCAAGGTTCGCTATTTGACTGTCGATCATGCACCTAATCCGGATCATTGTCCCGTCCCTGCTGGCTTGCACCACCGTGTGGGCGCAGCCCGCTGCGCCCCGCCCGGGCCTGGGTGCGGAAGCATCCCGTCCTGCCCCGACCGACGGGGCCAAGCGCCGGAGTGAGCTGAAGGCGGTGCTGCGATCCAACGGGGAGCAAGCCGCCGGAGGCAATGCGGGCTTGGATGCAAGCCAGCGACAGGAATTGCGCCGGCAGTTGCGCGAGCAAAGCAGCCAGTGAATGGCTTCGGGCCCATAAGCCCGCAAAAGCTAGCGAAATCCCTATAAAAGACGCTGCTCAAAAAACAGGCTGCGCGCCATAATCTCCCGAATAACTATTCAGGGAGAGACGTTTGGTTTTCCATAACGATCTTGGCTGCGGGAGCGCCCCTTGGCATTAGACCTTGTCAAAAGCGTCGCCTTGTTGCTGGCGCTCAGCCTCACTTACAGCTTCACCATCCGCTCCTTGCGCAGAAGAGGGGTGCTGAGCGAGGTTGCTACCGGTTTTTTGTTCGCGGCCATTTGCATGGTGGCCGTTTTGAATCCGGTGTCGTTGTCCCCCGGCTTGCAGGTCAATGGAAGCACCGTCGTGCTGAGCATGGCGGCGGCAATAGGCGGGCCGGTGACAGCTTGCTTGGCAGCTGCGCTGGCGCTGCTCTTTTTTCTCGATGTGGGCGACTTTGCCGGCTGGAGCGGGGTGATGGCCATGGTGGTGAGCACGGCTGCGGGATTGGCGTATCACCAGTGGGGTCGCACCGCGGTTCGCGAGCAGTGGCTGGGGTGGATGCCGTTGTTCAGTTTGGTCAGCCAGCTGCTGACCTTGGCCTGCCTGTTGTTCTTTCAACCGGGTGTCGCGGACCCGGATTTCTCCCGGATGTTGTCCGCCTGGTTGATTTATGCCTCGGCAGCCTGGGGCCTGGGCCGCATTCTGGACGATGCACGCCAACGCTTGCAGGGTGAAGATGCCCTTCGTGCCCACGAGGCCCGCTTGCGTGCCACCGTCCATGCCATACCGGACCTGCTGTGCCTCCTGGACAAAGACGGCAAATTGGTGGAGGTGCTCAGTCAGGTCGACCCGGGTTCGGGCATGAATGTTTCCGGCATGGTCGGCCACACACTGCATGACGTTTTTCCGGCATCTGAAGCAGACCGGGTGCTGAGTCAGATCCGGGCCACGCTGCAGACCAGTACCACGCTCACGTTTGAAGTCGACTTGCCCACCCTTCAGGGACCCCGTCGCCTGGAGGGGCGCACCCACGCACTCGGTGCGGAGGAAGGTGACCACAACCTGGTCGTGCTGCTCGCACGGGATGTGACCAACCGTCATGCTGCTGCCGAGGCCCTTCGTGCGTCGGAAATGCGATTTCGCAGCCTGTTGCAAAACATCAGTGCAGTGGCCGTGCAAGGGTTCACGCCTGACGGCACGATTACTTACTGGAATCATGCCTCCGAACTGTTTTATGGCTATAGCGAGGAGGAAGTTTTGGGGCGCAATCTGGTCGAGGTGTTGGTGCCGCCGGAGGCGCGATCAGAATTCAGGAGTTTGATTGCCGGCATGCTGGAATCGGGCCGGGCGCCGGAAGCTCGCGAAATGTTGTTGCTGCACAGAACGGGTCGGGAAGTGCCGGTTCTGACGGGCCATGCCGCGGTGACCGGGCACCGCAACGACAAGGAGCTGTTCCGGTTTGATATTGACCTCAGCGAACGCAAACAAACTGAAGCAGAGTTGCGGGTGGCGGCGACCGCATTCGAAGCCCAGGAGGGCATGATGGTCACCGATGCGCATCGGCGGATTTTGCGGGTTAATGAGGCGTTTACCCGGATCTCGGGCTATGAGGATGTGGAAGTCATCGGCAACACCCCGACCATGTTCAGCTCAGGCTGGCATGACAATGCCTTTTACGAGGAGCTAAATGCCTCGTTGGCCAGTACCGGTACGTGGCAAGGCGAGATGTGGAACCGCCGTAAAAATGGCGAGATCCATCCCCAGTGGCTGCACATCACGGCGGTCAATGATGAAACCGGAGCAGTCAGCCATTTTGTTGCGACAGTGACCGACATCACGCAACGCAAGGCGGCCGAAGACCAGATTCGTCAGCTCGCGTTTTACGACCCGCTGACCGGCTTGCCGAACCGCCGCATGCTGATCGACCGTTTGCGGCACGCCCTGGCCAGCAGTGCGCGCAGTGCCCATTGCGGCGCACTGTTGTTCATTGACCTGGACCACTTCAAGAACCTGAACGACACCTTGGGGCATGACAAAGGGGACTTACTGCTGCAGCAGGTTGCGCAACGCTTGCTCGATACCGTGCGGGAAGAAGACACGGTTGCCCGTCTGGGTGGCGACGAATATGTGGTGATGCTTGAAGGCCTGGACGAATTCCATGACATTGCAGCCTCACAGGCGACGGCAGTCGGTGAAAAAATCATCGCCAAGTTGAACTGGCCCTATCAGCTCGCCGGCCATGAGTTCCACAGCACGCCCAGCATGGGCCTGACGCTTTTCAATGGCCATGAGGTCGAGGTGGAAGATCTCTTGAAGCAGGCGGACCTCGCGATGTACCAAGCCAAAGGCGCAGGTCGCAATGGCTTGCGCTTTTACGACCCGCAAATGCAGGCAGCAGTGACCAAGCGCGCTGAGCTGGAGGCCGACATACGCCAGGGCATTTTGTTCGGTCAGTTTGTGTTGTTCTTCCAGCCACAGGTAGACAAATCAGGTTGCGTCATGGGGGCCGAGGCCCTGTTGCGCTGGAACCATCCAACGCGTGGCATGGTATCGCCGGCGGAGTTCATCCCGGTGGCAGAAGACTCGGGCCAGATCCTGACCTTGGGCAGCTGGATTCTGGAGGCCGCATGCGCCCAGCTGGTCGCTTGGGCCGCGGACCCAGAGACTCGCGCGCTGACGCTGGCTGTCAACGTCAGCTCCCGGCAATTCCGGCAGCAGGATTTTGCGCAGCATATTCTGGACATGCTGGACTACACCGGTGCCAATCCGCACTGCCTCAAGTTGGAGCTCACTGAAAGTCTGTTGGCCGACAACCTGGACGATGTGATCGTCAAAATGTCTGCCCTGCGCGCCCGTGGTGTCGGCTTTTCGCTCGATGATTTCGGCACGGGCTATTCATCACTTTCCTACCTCAAGCGCTTGCCGCTGGATCAGCTCAAGATTGACCAGTCCTTTGTCCGGGATGTGTTGACCGACCCGAACGATGCCGCCATCGTTCAAACCATCTTGGCACTGGGCAAAACGCTGGGCCTGAAGGTCATCGCCGAAGGGGTTGAAACCGGTGAGCAACGCGACTTTTTGGTTGCAAACGGATGCAACAGTTACCAAGGCTATTTGTACAGCCGGCCGGTGCCTGCCGATGAGTTTTTGCGCTATGTCCATGCTGTCTCGGTGCGGAAAGACGCGGCATGAATTCGAATGAGCTCAGATCCGGCATCCACCGGCACCGCATCCGCCTGATTCTGTGGGTGAGTGCCGGGCTGTTGATGGGCTTGGGGGCAGGGTGGTCGGTGTTCTTCGGACTGACCGGCGAGTACGAGGTGGCCGTCGTTGAGTTCGGGTTGTTGTTGACCGGGGGTTGTGTTGCCTGGTTGACGCATTTGCGCCGGACGCGGGCGGCTTTCTTGTTGGTGTCGCTGGTGACGTATGTCGTGATCGGTCTGTTCTCCCTCTATTTTGATGTTCCGGATGCAGTGGCTCCTCGAACCTCCCACCTCTTTTTGCTGGTCTTGACCCTGGCGTCCTTGCTCGTGTTGCGCAATGAACCGCCGGTTCTGCGGTGGTCCCTGACAGCCGTGCTGATGGTGACGTTTGTGGTCTTCGCCAGCACGTCCTGGAGCATCCCTTCTGAATTCAACATACCTGCATCTGTGCGCAGGATCGGCGTGTGGATCAATGCCAGTACAGCGATGTTGGGGATGTTGGCGCTGGTGCACATTTTGCTGACGGAAACAGCCGAGGCGAATACCCTGGAGCGTGACATAGAGCGGGGCATTGCCCGCAACGAGTTCTTTCTGGTGTACCAGCCGCAGGTGCAGTCCGACGGGCGGGCCATGGGTGCTGAGGCGCTTCTGCGCTGGCGACATCCCCAACTGGGGCTGGTGTCACCCGGTGACTTCATTCCGGTGGCAGAGGAGTCCGGGCTCATACTTCCATTGGGAAGCTGGGTATTGCAAGAGGCTTGCCGAACCTTGCAGCGTTGGGCCAAGCTGCCTGTCATGGCAGGGCTGAGCCTGTCGGTCAATGTGAGTGCCAAGCAGTTTTTGCAGGCAGATTTTGTACTGCAGGTAGCAAGTGCAATGGAGCAACATGGTGTGGTGGCCGCCCGCCTGAAGCTGGAGTTGACGGAAAGCATGTTGGTCCATGACATGAACGACATCATCGCCAAGATGCACAGTCTCCATGCGCTGGGCGTGGGCTGCTCGCTGGATGACTTCGGCACCGGATTTTCTTCTCTCAGCTACCTGAAAAAACTTCCCCTGGACCAGATCAAAATCGACCAGGCCTTTGTGCGCGACGTGCTTACCGATCCCAGCGACGCAGCCATTGCCCGCACTGTGCTGCAACTGGGTGAGAGCCTGGGGTTTGCGGTGATTGCAGAGGGCGTCGAGACGGTAGGCCAGCGTGACTTCCTGCTTGCCAACCATTGCCGGCTGTTCCAGGGCTATCTGTACAGCCGTCCGCTGGCCGCCATTGATTTTGAAATGTATGTGGCCGATAAGTCAGTGGCGAAACTTTGATGACATACTGACACCGCCTTGAGCCACAGCAGCCCCTTCCACACGGATTTTCATGCCAGATAACCAGACAGCCCGAAGCGGCGATGACAGCCGCGGTCGACAAGTAGCCAAGAGCCTGTTGGGGCGGTTCGAGTTGATCCGCATTTTGGGTAAGGGCGCCCAAAGTACGGTGTGGCTGGCCTTCGACCCGCGCATGGAGCGCGAGGTGGCAGTCAAGGTGATGCGTCCGGGTGCCGGTGTCGACGGGCAGGCTGTGGCGCAATGGCTGCAAGAGGCCCGCAGCGTGGGGCGGGTGACTCACCCTAACATCGTGCCCGTCTATGAGGCTGACATCCACGAGGCGCAGCCTTACCTGGTGTTTGAGTACATAGCCGGCAACACGCTGGACCAGCACCTGAAACAGAATGGGGCGCTGCCAGCCAGCCAGGCAGTCGCCCTGATGATGGATGTGCTCGATGCCGTGGCGGTGGCCCATGCCGCCGGCGTGGTGCACAGGGACCTGAAGCCTTCCAATATCGTGATCGATGGAGCGGGCCGGGCGCGGGTCATGGATTTCGGCATTGCGGCCCGTATTCCCGATGCCAACAGCAAAGAGCCCAACCCCGGGAGCGGGGGCACTATCGGCTACATCTCCCCTGAGGCTGCAAATGGCGCTGCACCCAGCCCCGCCATGGACATTTTTTCGGCCGGCTTGGTGCTGGCGGAAATGCTGATGGGCCGGCAGCTGGTGATGGAGACCGATCCCTACCGGGCCATCTACCGCGTCACCAACGAGCAATTGGATCTCCCAAAGGTAATGCCTGCCGGGGTGGACGATCAGCTGCGTGCCATCGTGTTGCGGGCGCTGGCCAAGGACAATTCCAAGCGGTTTGTCAGCGCACGGGTATTTCAAAGCGAGCTGGAGCTGTGGGTGCAGTCCCTGCAAGGGCCCGCACAAGCCAGCGAAGCCTCCAACAACGCCACCCTGGAGTTTTTGCTGCGGCGTATGCGGCACAAGAGCGACTTTCCGGCGTTGTCGGATTCGGTGACCCGTATCCAGAGCATGGCGCGCTCTGACAAAGAGAGTGTGGGCAGTGTCACCAACGAAATCCTCAAGGACGTGGCACTGACCAACAAGCTGTTGCGCCTGGTGAACAGTGCGCACTACGCACGGGGTGGCAGCATCAGCACCGTGTCGCGGGCCGTGCACCTGGTGGGCTTCAACGGCATCCGCAATATGGCGCTCAGCCTGGTATTGCTGGAGCACATGCAGGACAAAGCCCATGCGGCCCAGCTCAAAGAAGAGTTTCTGCGTTCGCTGATGGCCGGCTCCATTGGGGGAGAGCTATGCCCGGTGGCGCGCGACAGCGAGGAGGCGTTTATCGGCTCCATGTTCCAGAATCTGGGCCGGTTGTTGGCGCAGTTCTATTTCCCGGAAGAGGCCAACAACATCCGTACCCTCACCCAGTCAGCCCGGGATCGCAAGACCGAAGAAGCTGCCTCCATCAGCGTGTTGGGCCTGAGCTATGAAGAGCTCGGTCTGGGCATCGCCAAAAGCTGGGGTTTGCCTCCGAGTATTCAGCGCTGTATGCGCAAGCCCACAGGCACGCCGCCGCCAACCGCACCGTCCGACGCAGCAGAGCGCATCCGGTGGATTGCACTCGCATCCAATGAAATCGCGGACGTGCTTCTGCGCAGCGATGCCAAAGATGTGGACGACCGTATTGCCGCTGTCACCAAGAAATATGCGAATGTGATGGGCAGCAGCATCAAGCTGGTCAACGAGGCCACCGCCAAGGCCCGCCTCAAGCTGGTGGACCTTGCCAATGCCATGGACATTCATGTGGCGCCGGGATCGGCTGCTGCCAAGTTGCTGCAGCTGCCGGTAGAGCTCACCAGCCGCGCCGCGCCCCTGCAGGCGGAAACAGACGGCAATCTGGGCAGCTTTGCGCTGCAAGCCACCCAAGCCGCCCCCTTGGATGAACCCGGTGCGCCGCTTTCTACCCGCCGCAGCAACCTGGTGGCCGAAACACTTTCCGCGGGGATCCAAGACATCACCAACGCCATGGTGGATGACTTCAAGCTCACCGATGTGCTGCGCATGATCCTGGAGACCATGCTGCGTGCCTTGGAGTTTGACCGCATCATTTTTTGCATGCGCGACGCCAAGACGGAAATGATGACCGGCCGCTTCGGTTTGGGGCAGGGCGTGGAGGCGCACATCAAAGGCTTCAAGACGCACCTCAAGGCTGCTTCGCCGGATTTGTTCGGGGTGGTGTGCGTCAAAGGCGCCGACACCATGATCAGTGACGCTGCCGAGTTGCGCATCGTGCAGCGTCTGCCCGCGTGGTACCGCAGCGGCCTGAATGCACCCGCATTTTTGCTCTTGCCCCTGCAGATCAAGGGCGCGCCTTTCGGCCTGATTTACGCCGACAAGCTCAAACATGGCGCACTGGAGCTGGACGAAAAAGAACTGGCCTTGCTGCGCACCTTGCGTAACCAGGCCGTGATGGCGTTCAAGCAGTCCAGCTGAGCGTGTGAGTCTGAATGAGAAAAGCCCCTGCAGGGTCCTGCAGGGGCTTTTTGCTATTGAATTCATAGCTTCTCGCGCATATCTATCGGGCGCCAGGGCCCGATTTTCTTCGAAATTACTGCGCTGTCCAGCCACCGTCCATATTCCATGCCACGCCGCGCACGTTGTCGCCAGCGGGGGAGCAGAAAAACACGGCCAAGGCACCCAGCTCCTCGGGTGTGGTGAATTGCATGGAGGGCTCCTTTTCGCCCAACAGCTGTTTGGTAGCGTCCGCGTTGCTGATGCCTTGCGCGGCAGCTTTGGCGTCCACCTGCTTTTGCACCAGCGGGGTCAGCACCCAGCCGGGGCAGATGGCGTTGCAGGTCACGCCGGTGGTAGCGTTTTCCAGCGCCGTCACCTTGGTCAGGCCCACCACGCCGTGTTTGGCCGCCACATAGGCCGACTTTTCGGCCGAGCCCACCAGTCCATGCACAGACGCCACGTTTATGATGCGGCCCCAGTTTTTGGCTTGCATGCCGGGCAGGGCCAGGCGCGTGGCGTGGAAGGCGCTGCTCATGTTGATGGCGATGATGGCGTCCCATTTCTCGATGGGGAAGTTTTCGACCCGCGCTACATGCTGGATGCCCGCGTTGTTGACCAGAATGTCCACGCCGCCGAAAGTGGCCTCGGCGTGCTCGATCATGGCTGCGATCTCGGCAGGCTTGCTCATGTCCGCACCGTGGTAGCTCACTTGCACGCCCAGAGCGGCCACTTCGGCCTTGGGGCCTTCCACGTCGCCAAAGCCGTTAAGCACGATGTTGGCGCCTTGTGCGGCCAGTGCCTTGGCGATACCCAAACCGATGCCGCTGGTGGAGCCGGTAACGAGGGCGGTTTTACCTTTCAACATGCGTCTTCCTTCACAAAGTGTTGGGGGGATTCCATTAGGATGTGGTCATTATCAAACGAGTGATTGCACCATGGCTGAACCTACGCTGAATTACGTACCCTGCGCTGACGCCAACGGCCCGCGCCGCATGGCGTATTGGCAGTGGGGCGCGGCAGACGCCGCTCACACTGTGGTGTGTGTGCATGGCCTCTCGCGCCAGGGGCGCGACTTTGACGTGCTGGCACAGGCCCTGGTAGCCCGCGCTTCCCAGTCCATCCGTGTGGTCTGCCCCGACGTCGCCGGACGCGGCCAGAGCGATTGGCTGAAAGACCCTGCCGGTTATGGCGTGCCGACGTATGCCGGCGACATGTTGGGTCTGTTGGCACATCTGAAACCGGCCACGCTGGATTGGGTGGGTACCAGCATGGGCGGCTTGATCGGTTTGGCGGTGACCGCGCATGCCGCTTCGGTGGGTGTGCAGGTGCGCAAGCTCGTGCTCAACGACGTGGGTCCGGTAATCCAGTGGTCGTCGCTGCAGCGGATCGGCACCTATCTGGGCCGTTCGGTGAGCTTTGACAATCTGCAACAGGCGGCTGACGCCATGTGGGCGATTTCGAGCAGTTTCGGGCCGCATACACCGGCGCAGTGGCTGGAGTTGTCACGCCACATGGTCAAGACCCTGCCGGACGGCAAAGTCGGGCTGCACTACGACCCTGCGATAGCCATCCCGTTCAGGGCGGTGACAGAGGAGCTGGCGCTAGCCGGCCAGGCCCAGCTGTGGCAGTTGTATGACGCCATCACGGCAGACACTTTGTTGATTCGCGGCGCGGAGTCCGACCTTTTGTCACCCGAGACGGCACTGGCCATGACGCAGCGTGGCCCCAAAGCCCGCCTGGTGGAGTTTGCCGGTGTGGGCCACGCCCCGACCCTGATTGCACAAGACCAACAGGACGCAGTGACTTCTTTTTTGCTGGGGTAACGTTCCCCGCCTTGTGAGCCTTCCATGAAAAGTTTGTACGCCGGGGACATTGCCACGGCCACCCCTCAAGTGATTGCGGCCACCGCAGACAGCCTGCCCGAGCAGGTCGGAGCCCTGCAGCGCGCTCGCGCCTTTGCAGAGCCTTTGTTGGCGACGGAGTCGCTGGATACCGGCGAAAACGTACTGCAACACGCGGATGCCGTAGCCGCTATTCTGCACACCATTGGCGGCTCGGAGGCCATGCAGGCTGCCAGCTACTTGGTGTATGCCTGTGACCACCTGAACAAGCCCCACGAAATCATCGCCAAAGCTTTCGGCGACAACTTTGCCGACCTAGCCCTGGAAACCACCAAGCTGGTGCGCTTGCAGCGTATGGCCCGGCTGGCCCAGCAGTCGGCCAGCCACAGCAGTAGTGCGGCACCCATGGCGCAAACCGCCGCAGCACAAACGGAGAGCGTTCGCAAGATGCTGTTGGCCTTCAGCAAGGACCTGCGTGTGGTCATGCTGCGCTTGGCGTCGCGCTTGCAGACCTTGCGGCACTTTGCGGCGACCAAGTTGCCGGTGCCGCCGGGGCTGGCTTCTGAGGCCCTGCAGGTGTTTGCGCCCCTGGCCAACCGGCTGGGCATCTGGGAAATCAAATGGGAGATGGAGGACCTGTCGTTCCGCTTCCTCGAGCCCGATACCTACAAGCAGGTCGCCAAACTGCTGGACGAAAAGCGGACTGAGCGGGAAGCCTCGGTGGAGCGACTGCGCCAGCAGTTGGCAGATGAACTGGCAGCGCAAGGTGTGCACGCCACCGTGCAGGGCCGGCCCAAACACATTTACAGCATCGTCAAAAAGATGCGGGGCAAATCGCTGGGCTTCGATCAGGTGTACGACATCCGGGCGCTGCGCATCGTGGTGCCCACGGTGCCGGACTGCTACGCGGCACTCAGCCTGGTGCACACCCGCTTTACACCGATCACTGAAGAATTTGACGACTACATCGCCCGGCCCAAGCCCAATGGGTACCAGTCGCTGCACACCGTTGTAAGGGATGCAGGCAGCCAACCCATTGAGGTGCAAATCCGCACCCAGGCCATGCACGACCATGCCGAGCATGGTGTTGCCGCCCATTGGGCCTACAAAGAAGCAGGCGCCAAAGGCTATGGCGGCAGCGTGACAGCCGCTGGTGAGTACGACGCCAAGATCGCCGTGCTGCGCCAATTGCTAGCCTGGGAGCGCGATCTCTCTGGAGCCCACGCAACGCCTGACGGCCAGGGCATGTTTGACGACCGCATTTATGTGCTGACGCCGGATGCCGCCATTGTGGAGCTGCCGCAGGGGGCAACCGCGGTCGACTTTGCCTACAGCGTGCACACCAACCTGGGCCACCGTTGCCGGGGCGCCAAGGTGGATGGGGCCATGGTGCCGCTGAACACCCCTCTCAAAAACGGCCAGACCGTGGAAGTGACCGCCGTGAAAGAAGGCGGCCCCTCGCGCGATTGGCTCAACCCTGAGCTGGGCTACCTGGTCAGCCACCGCGCGCGGGCCAAGGTGCGGGCCTGGTTCAATGCGCTGGCCATGGGTGAGACCATGGCCAAGGGCCGCGAGGCGGTAGAAAAGCTGCTGCAGCGTGAAGGCAAGACCGCTATCAAGCTGGATGACCTGGCCAGCCAGTTGGGCTTCAACAATGCCGACGCCTTGTTTGAGGTGGTGGGCAAAGACGAGTTTTCGCTGCGCAACATCGAGCTTCTGCTGCGCCCGCCAGAGCCCGTCGGCACGCAAGACGACTACATGCCGCTCAAAAAGCCACGGGCCCTGTCCGGCGGCAAGGGCGGGGTGCTGGTGGTGGGTATCGACTCGCTGATGACGCAGTTGGCCAAGTGCTGCAAGCCGGCTCCGCCGGATTTGATCAGCGGCTTTGTGACCCGTGGCAAGGGCGTGAGCGTGCACCGGTCGGACTGCTCGAACTTGCGCAACATGGTGCAGCGCAGTGGCGACCGCCTGATCGAGGTGGAGTGGGGCGCCCCGAGTGGCAAAGACGGGAACGTGTATCCGGTGGACGTTGCAGTTGAGGCTTTGGACCGCCAGGGCCTGCTGCGCGACATCTCGGAGGTATTCGCCAAAGAAAAGATGAATGTCATCGGGGTGCAGACCCAGTCTGTCAAAGGCACCGCCTGGATGACGTTCACCGTGGAAGTGGCCGAATCCGGCCGCCTGACCCGGGTGCTCAAGATCGTGAACGAGCTCTCCGGCGTGCGCTCTGCGCGGCGGCGCTAACCGGTTCCGCGTTAATCCAGCGCCACTTCGTGCAAAGGGACTCCGCAAAGCTCGGCCAGTGCTTTGATGGCCATGGCGTGGTCGTCCCGCTGCGGGATGCCTGAAACGGTCACCACCCCGACCACACCCACGCCGCGCACCCGTATGGGCACGCTGCCACCGTGCGTGGCGTAGTCGCGCAGGGGCAGGCCTTGTTTGGCCTCCAGGGTGCTGCCTTCTTTTTCCAGCTTGAGGTTGAGCGCGTAAGAGCTGGTATGCAGCAACTCCACCGAGTTGCGCTTGCGCCGCGCCCAGTCCGCGTTGGTGGGGCCGGTGCCGGGCATGCTGTAGAAGAACACGGTGTCCTTGCCCAGGCGAATTTCTATCGCCAGCGCTACGCCGGCCTCTTCGCTAAGGGCCTTGATGCGGCTGCCCAGCGCCCATGCGGTGCGTTGGTCAAAGGCGTCAAACTGCAGGCGCTCTTCCTGGAGGGCAAGGCGGGCGAGGTCAGTGTTTATGATCATGGTGTTTGCTATCAATTCAGGAGCTACCTGCGCATATTCCATGGGCGTCAAGTGCTCGTTGGATGATGAATGGGTCCCTCAGGCCGCCAGCAGCTGAATGGCCATCCAGAGGCAAATCACCAGCTGTACGCTCCAGAAACTGGCTCGCACAAACACCTGCAGCGGGCCTGTGCCCCACAGATGCGCCAGGGTCTGGCCGATGCGGGCGTAGAGAACGAAGGGCGCGATCGTTTGAATGGTGTTGGACTTGTCCATGAGGCTGGCCGCAAGCACGAGCACCGCAAAAACCGGCAGGTTTTCCATGCAGTTGGCGTGGGCGTCTTCGAGGCGTTTGACCAGGCTGGCGTCGTCCTGCGGTTTGTTGCCCCGCGGCCAGTGGTTGATGGGCGTGCCCCGCAAAAAGCGCAGGCCGCGGTACAAAAACACCAGCGTGATCAAGGCCAGCGTCCAAAGTGCAAAACCCACCAATGCTTGCAATGCAGTCATGAAACATGTCTCCTTTGTTGTGATGTGAAACCATAGCAGACCGCCCCCTAGGGGCAACCCGCATTACACGGGGGCAGCCTGGCGCGGCATGTTGCTGCGGTACTGACCGGGTGTGCTGCCGGTCCAGCCCTTGAAGGCGCGAATGAATGAGTTGCCGTCCTGAAAGCCCAGCAGCCACGATACCTCTCCGGGCGTGATGGCATCCTGGTGCAGGTAGTGCTCGGCCAGCTCCCGGCGGGTGCGGTTGAGCACATCCTGAAAGCTCAGGCCTTCTGCGAGCAACTGCCGTTGCAAGGTCCGCCGGCTGGTGAGCAGTTTGGTGGCCACATCGTCAATGCCGCTACGCCCGCCGGGCAGCAGCTCCAGCAAGGCGCTGTGCACCCGCTCAGAGGCTTTGGCCGTGTGGTCCTGATCGGTGATGCGCTTCATCAAGGCGGGCTCAAAGCTCTCCCACATGGCGTTGTCTTCGGTCAAAAACGGGCGTGCTGCGTCTTGAGGGCTGAAGGTAATGCGGTTACGGTCGGCGGCTTGCAAGGCGCAGCCGAAGAAGGCCTCCAGCGGGGCGCAGTCATCCGGTAATTGCACCAGCTCCACCCGCAGGGGCACCACCTGTTTGCGGGTGGCCAGACGCGCCAGCTGGGTAAAAAACACCATTTCGGTGGCCGCAAGGCTGCGGGGCAGATGCCCCTCATAGCCGTAGCAGCTCAAGTCTGCCGAGGTGCCGTTGGAGGTGACTTGCACTTCCAGAATCATGGGCCCGATAAGGCGCTTGAAGCTGGAGAGCCGCTGCAGTGCCACATTCATGTTGGGGGCACACAGGCTGGCGAAGATGGGCGGATCAAACGCCTCGACCGAAATGGCCCGGCCGAAGCGCAGGGGCAGGTCGTCGCCACCGGCCACTTGCTCCATGCCGTTCCAGAGCTTGAAGAAGTCTGCCGGGCTCAGGCTGGCATCCGGGCGCGAAAACATGTCGCCCGGCAGGCCTGCCCACGCGAGCACCTCACCCACGGGGAGCGCCATGTCGGCCAGAAGCAGCTTCCAGCCGCGTTGAATGGCAAATTTGCTGGCGTGTTTCACAGGGTGCTCCTGTCAGGTGGCGATGATTACTTCATCTGGCTCATGACCGCCATGTCAAAGAAGCGGTCACCGAACCATTTGCGGATGAACATCAGAGGTTTGGCCATTTTGCCTGCCACGTAGCGGGTTTTGGGCTTGGGTGTGGCAATGGCTTCGGCGATCACGTCCGCAATCACGGAAGCCGGGGACGCAGCATTGGGCTTGCTGTAAGCGTCTCCGGTGGCCTTGGCCACGATGTGTGCCAGCTTGGCGTAAGGGCCTTTGCCGGAGCGTTCCAGCAGCGGGCCGGTCATCACGTCGCCGAACTCGGTGGCAATGATGCCGGGCTCCACAATCACCACCTGTATGCCGAAGGGCGCCAGCTCCAGGCGCAGGCAATCGCTCCAGCCCTCCAGGGCGTGCTTGGTGGCGTGGTACCAGCTACCCAGCGGGGTATACATCTTGCCGCCCATGGACGAGATGTTGATGATGCGCCCGCGCTGTTGGCTGCGCATATGGGGCAGCACCAATTGGGTCAAGCGTGCCAGGCCGAAGAAGTTCACATCGAACTGGTAGCGCGCATCGGCCATGCTGGTGTCTTCCATGGCACCGTAGATGCCGAAGCCAGCGTTGTTCACCAGCACGTCCACGCCGCCGTGGGCTGCGGTGATTTGCGCGATACCGGCTTGCATCTGGGCTTCATCAGTGACATCCATTTTGAGGGGATGTGCACCCAGAGCCTGCAGGTCTTGCATCAGCTCGACGCGGCGCGCAGCGGTGTAGACCACATGGCCTTGGCGAAGCAGTAACTTGGCGGCTTCTTTGCCCATGCCGGATGAAGCACCGGTGATGAGGACGACTTGGGAGCGTGAAGATGTAGACATGGCGTTTTCCTGTGAATGCAGAGAGGGTTGTTGACGGAATGGCTGAATCGTAGGCGGCAAGACGCGCCACGTCACTCGCCATTCGCGCCAAGGCGCATGCAAATCGCGCCTGCCCTTGCCGGCGATCAGCGGGGCGCGGGGGTGAATTCCATGCGCACCCAGGCATTGCCGGTGACGGCTTGAAGGAAGCGGATGGCGGTGCGGTTGAAGGTGAGCCCTTCTTCCGTCACCGTCTCTGTCTGAAGCTCGAAGGCCTGCGAGGCGCTGATTTTGGCCCGCAGGTGTTCCCGTTTTTGCCAGAAGTCCAAGGTGTCGTCCGCTACACGCTGGAACTGGCCGGTGCTGATGATGGCTGTTTCAAAGGGCTGAGGGGTGCTGAAGCGAAAAGCCTCCTCAATGATCACTTTGGGCTCTGGCCCCCGAATATGCTGTGCGGAGCGCTCCAGTTTTTGTAGCGAATCCAGTGCATAGGCGGGCTTCATGTCGATGCGCATCATGCTGGCGTTGGCGTCGCCTCGTTGCTCGAGAACTGGCGCTTTGACCTTGGTGGACTCGCGTTGCAACTGGCCCGCCACCACGGGAACCGGGTGGCCCCAGGAGTTGATGCCGCGGATGGTGAAGCGGTCTTTGCTGAAGGTTTTGGAGGAGTACACCGTGGCACCCGCATCGCCCACCGGCTGTTCGGCGCCAAGGGCGATGGTGTAGGAGCCCACATCATTGTGGCTGTGGTTGCCGTTGCCGCCCGCCTTGATGGCAAAGCCCAGGGTCTCGCCCGGCCCGGGGCGGGACACCAGCACGCCCACAGTGTTGAAGTAGGTCTGCAAGCCCACTGTCGAGGCGCTGCCAGGTCCTGCAGGCGCCGGCTTGCTGAACAGCTTGATGGATGCCTGCACCAGCGGGCTGGAGTTGGCCGGGGCATTGACACTCACGCTTTGGCTGAACAGGGTTTGCGGCTGGCCCAGACCATAGGCCTCGTTGGCATAGGCGCGGGTGGTGTCATCCATGCGGGTGTTACGCCCAGCGTCTCCAAACAGCGCCACATTCCCCGGCGTCATCTCAAACCGGTACCCATAGAGCGCCACTTCGCGCACAAGCGGGTGGTCAAACAGGTCGAGCCGGTTAGCGGTGGCCTGCATCAGCATTTCCCGCAACTCTGTGTAGTGCGAGAAGCCATAGTTCCAGTAGCCGGGGCCCTCCAGCGCGTAGCCGTCCGGCGGGAAACCACCCAGGTAGTTGCGGATGTAATGCTCCGCGCCCGCCACAAACACTGCACGGTCTTCACGGTCGGGCAGCAGCGCCAATGCAGTGCCTGTCACCCCTTTGAGGCACACCGCGCTCCAGTTGTGGTCTGCCTTGAGCCACCAGTGGTCTTTGCCTCCGGTCTCGTAGCTGGCGCGCACCGGGGCGAGTACGCGTTGCACCACGGTATCCCGCACCATCTTTCGTGTCGAGCCATCCAACTTGTCGCCCAGCAGGTAAAGCGTCTGAGCCAGTTCGTTGGCTGTGTCGGCGGCAAACAAGTCCACCTCAAAACGCTGCCCGCGGAAATTGCGCAAATCCTTGTCATGGGCCGGCCACGTCCAGGTGGGTTGTGTGCTCAGGGCTTGGAGCAAGCGTGAGATGGAGGGCAGGTAGCTGCCGGCCCATTGGCTGCATTCCGCCAGCACCAGCACATGCAGCCCCGCTTTGCGCGCGTTCATCATGCGTTCGCCATTGCCACGAACGCCATTGCGGCTGTATTCGAGGTAGGCCTCGTCGTCCCACGGAGGCACGGGCTGCGCGACGATTTTTCCAGCGGCTTTGGTGACCTCTTGCAGGCGCCGTTGAACGTCTGCTTGCCCCCAGGCGGAGCGATCCTGACAAGCAGGCCCCAAACCGGATGGTTTTTCAGGCAATTGTTGGGTGAGGCTGGCCACCCGCTCGGGCGCAATGTCTACGAAGCGACCGGCATGGGCACTTGAAAGCAGCGCACCTGCCAGCCAAAGAACGCACGCCCATAACTTTGGAAAACGCGGCCTCTGCATCGTTCAGGCTCCCGGATGTCCGAGCACGCTCACGATTTGTTGCCAATGCGCAGGCTCCACCGGCGTGATGGACAGCCGGTTGCCTTTTTTGAGAATGAGGAGATCGGCGAGGGCCGCATCAGCCCGAAGCTCCGGCAACGTGAGGTTGCGCGTCTTGTGGACTACCTGTACATCGACCAGGAGCCAGCGGGGCGCTTCGGGCTTGCTCGCCGCATCGAAATAGGGCGACGCGGGGTCAAATTGGGTGGGGTCTACCTTGATGCCGGACGCGACCCGCGCAATGCCCACCACACCGGGCTGCGCACAACTGGAGTGGTAGAACAGCACCCCATCGCCCACCTGCATGCTGTCGCGCATGAAGTTGCGGGCTTGGTAGTTGCGCACGCCGGTCCAGCCCACGGTGGCGTCGGGCATGGCCAGCACGTCGTCAATCGAGGCCTCGGCGGGCTCGGCTTTCATGAGCCAGTAGTGAGTGGCAGAAATCGGCAGTGGCATGTGTGTAACCAGTACAAGAGTTTTTTGCTTTCGTCCGCGGAATTGTGAAACACCTCGGCTATAAACACGAGGCTCCGATTTCCGGGCGGCGGATGCAAGTGCTGATGCTATTTTGCGTGCGCAACAATTAAACAAAAAGGGATGAATCAATGATCAAAAAACTAATCACCTTGGGCGTACTGCTGTTTGCGGTGTTGCTGACCGGTTGTGCAACACGTACCAAGATGGCGTTTGAAAACGATGGCGACAAAATCACGGCCAGTAGCAAGCCGGTTTTGCTAATGACAGTCACGCTTAAGAACTCGTACAAAACCTCATATCAACCCAAGCTGTTGGTCGTCAATGTGGAAAAGCCGGACGCCAAGGATTCCAAGGATCGACTGAACTTCACCATGGACGACAAAGCCCGGGTGGAGTCAAACAAGGCGGAGATAGG
The DNA here is from genome assembly GCF_059769165.1 of Curvibacter sp. Hmag1.1. Classification (NCBI taxonomy): domain Bacteria; kingdom Pseudomonadati; phylum Pseudomonadota; class Betaproteobacteria; order Burkholderiales; family Comamonadaceae; genus Curvibacter; species Curvibacter sp. Hmag1.1. The sequence goes on along the minus strand of NZ_JBMBGX010000002.1, from coordinate 105,185 downwards.
CAACAGCTATTTCGTACGTATGGAGCTTGATCCCGGATCCTACAAACTCCTGGGTCTGACCAGCACCGCAAGCGGCTTTCTGATAAATGGCTACTTTTTTGCCCCCTTACATAGCGACATTGTTGCTAAGAAATCTGGCGTTTATTACTTGGGTCACGTAGACGCGACTGTCCGGGAACGTAAGGGCGAGGAATTCAAGGCGGGTTCCCAAGTTCCGTTGATTGATCAAGCGGTGGTTGGCGCTTCGGGTGGTACCTTTGACATCGCAATTAGCGATGCCTTTGCGACTGATGAGGCCTTGTTTCGCAGTAAGTTTCCGGCTTTGAAAGGTGTCACTATCGTCAAGGACATCTTGCCAGCTTTTGACCGTGCCCAAGCCCAAGCCTGGTGGGAAGCTCACTAATTACAGTGAGCTGCCTAGGGGCCCTTCTTCAGCGATCGGGATTGGCAATCACTAACCAGTCTCCGTTACCCTTGGCACTCGCTAGGCAGGTGCCTGATGAATCCCAGATTCCGCTTCTCCCCGCCGACAAATAGCACCCCGATGGTCCCCCGTGGTTGGCGATCACGACCGTCATGGCGTGTTCCCGCGCATAGCTGGCCCACAGGGGGGCTTCGGCGGCATAGCCATTGGCAGAAGTGAGGATGCCGGCTGCGTAGACGCAGGCGCCTGCAGCAGCAGCTTGCGCTGCATGGCTGGGGTAATTGGTGTCGGCACAGATCGCACTGGCGATCTGCTGACCTGCCCATGCCTGCAGGCCTACCTGCACTGAGCCGGCGGTGGCGAACCGGGTTTCGCTGCCATGCAGGTGGTGCTTCGCGTAAACGGAGTGTTGGCCATCCGGTCGCAGGGTGATCGCGCCTATGAAGGGCAGGGGGCTGCCGCTGTCCACCGGAGCGCCCACGGTAATGGCCATGCCTGTGCGTTGGGCTGCTTCGCGCAGGGGCGCCAAGAGCGCGTGGTCCGCGTGCAGCACCAAGTCGGGCATTGCGGCCAGTTCGTAGCCGGTGAGGGACAGTTCCGGGAAGACCAGCCACTGCACGCCATGCTGCGCAGCGGCTTCCACAAAGCGCAGGTGGTTTTGCACATTGGCCACCACCTCCAGCGGGACCGAGGTGCTTTGCGCAGCAGCCATCGAGAACGCTATGTTTTTGCTAGCTGCTCGCGCAATATCCATGAGCGCTAGAGACCTATTTGGTATGCAAGAAAGATGTGCTCTCCGGCCGGCCTGGCAGTGTCAACGCCGCTGTCCGCGCCGGAGTTTGTGCCACCAACGCGCCCCTGCGCCAGACCTTGAGGCGGGTGGCTTTGAGGCGGATGGCCTCAATCGGGTTTTGGGCTTGCAGCAACACCAGGTCTGCGTGGCAGCCTTTTTCGAGGCCATAGCCTTCCAGGTGCAGGATGCGGGCGGGGTTGGTGGTAACTGCGTCGAAGCATTGCTGCATGGCTGGCTGGCTGGTCATTTGCGCCACGTGCAGGCCCATGCTGGCGACCTCCAACATGTCGCCGCTTCCCATGCTGTACCAGGGGTCCATGCAGCAGTCCTGACCAAAGACCACCGTCATACCGGCTGCCATGATTTCAGGCACCCGGGTCATGCCGCGGCGCTTGGGGTAGGTGTCGTGCCGGCCCTGAAGCGTGATGTTGATGAGCGGGTTGCTCACCACGCTCAATTGCGCCTCCGCCATCAGCGGCAGCAGTTTGCTCACGTAGTAGTTGTCCATGCTGTGCATGGAGGTGAGGTGCGAGCCGGTCACGCGGCCGTGCAGGCCCAGACGATTGGCTTCATAGGCCAGGGTTTCGACGTGGCGCGAGAGCGGGTCGTCCGACTCGTCGCAGTGCATGTCGACTAGTTTGCCTTGCTCAGCAGCCAGCTCGCACAGCAGTTTGACGCTGGCTGCCCCATCAGCCATGGTCCGCTCGAAGTGCGGAATGCCACCCACCACGTCTACACCCAGGCTCAGCGCCTTCTTGAGGTTCTCGACACCCCCTTTGCTGCGCAACACGCCGTCTTGCGGAAAAGCGACCAGCTGCAGGTCGATATAGGGCGCGACCTTCTTTTTGACAGCCAACAGGGCTTCCACCGCCAGCATGCTCGGGTCACTGGTGTCCACATGGCTGCGGATGGCCAACAGACCGTTGGCGACGGCCCAGTCGCAGTAGGCCAGCGCGCGATCCACCAGCGCATCAAAAGTGAGATGGGGTTTGAGCTCGCCCCACAGCGCAATGCCCTCCAACAAGGTGCCACTCTGGTTCAGTCGCGGCAAGCCCAGGCTGAGCGTGGCGTCCATGTGGAAGTGCGCATCCACAAATGGGCTGCTGAGAAGCATGCCGCGAGCGTCCACCACCTCAGCCGCCGGAGCGGCCTCGGGCGTGAGCCCTTGTGTCACCTCGGTGATGCGGCCGCCTTGTACCGCCACCGACATGTGGCTGCGCCCGTCTGGCAAGGTGGCGTTGTGGAAAAGCAGGTCGAGCATGGTGAAAACTCCCGCACCCTGTGAGGCAGAGTGCTATCAAAAACCTAGCTGCCCGCGCATATTCCACGGGCGCCAACGGCTATTTTTTTGCAAATCGCCTACTGCGTACCGAATATGCGATCGCCCGCATCACCCAGGCCCGGCATGATGTAACCGTGGTCGTTCAGGCCACGGTCGATGGCAGCGGTGAAGATGCGAACATCGGGGTGTTCCTTGTACATGGTGTTGATGCCTTCAGGGCAGGTCAGCAGGCACAGGAATTTGATGGACTTGGGGTTGCAGGCCTTGAGGCGCGTGACGGCCGCAGCCGCTGAGTTGCCGGTGGCCAACATGGGGTCCACGACGACGACATCGCGTTCTTCCATATTGCTGGGCATCTTGAAGTAGTACTCCACCGCCTGCAGGGTTTTGGGGTCGCGGTACAGGCCCACGTGGCCTACGCGGGCGCCCGGCACCACGGAGAGCACGCCGTCCAGAATGCCGTTGCCGGCACGCAGCACGCTGGCAAATACCAGCTTCTTGCCGTCAATGACCTTGCCGGTGGTGGTTTCCAACGGGGTTTCAATTTCCAGATCTTGCAGCGGCATGTCGCGGCAGACTTCGTAAATCATCAGGCCGGCCAGTTCGTTGAGCAGCCGACGGAAGCTGCTGGTGCTGGCTTCCTTTTTGCGCATGAGGGTGAGCTTGTGCTGCACCAGCGGGTGGTCGATGAGGGTGACGTTGGCACGTGCCGCGGGATCGATGGTGACCATGTTCTTGTTCCTTGTGGTGGTTATCGCTTGCTGCCGCCCAGGATGCTGCCCAGCACCCCGCGGATGATCTGGCGGCCCACTTCGCGGCCGATGGAGCTGGCTGCACTCTTGATGAGCTGCTCGCCCACGCTGGCGCGCGAACGGCGGGCGCCGCCACCCAACATGTCGCCAATGCTGTCCAGGATGCCGCCGCCGGCGGGCGCTGCCTCCGGCTCCGCAGCAGGCGCTGCGCGGCCGGCACGGGTACGCGGAGCGGCAGGGGCTGCATCGCCTTCAGCTTCCGCTTCCGCTGCAGCCGGCGCACGGTTTTGCGTGCGACCCTTGAGGGCTTCGAATGCAGATTCGCGGTCTACCGCTTTTTCGTACACACCGGCCACGATGGATTCGGTGATCAGCGTCTTGCGTTGCTCGGGGGTGATAGGGCCAATCTGGCTGGCCGGAGGAATGACGAAGACGCGTTCGGTGAGAGAAGGGCGGCCTTTTTCATCCATCAGGCTCACCAGCGCTTCACCAACCCCCAGCTCGGTGATGGCAGTTGCCACGTCCAGACCGGGGTTGGCGCGCATGGTGTCTGCAGCGCTCTTTACGGCTTTCTGGTCGCGCGGGGTGAAGGCGCGCAAGGCGTGTTGTACGCGGTTGCCCAGCTGGGCCAGTACGCTGTCGGGAATGTCCAGGGGGTTTTGCGTCACAAAGAATACGCCCACGCCCTTGGAACGAACCAGTCGCACCACCAACTCAATGCGCTCGATCAGCACCTTGGGCGCGTCGGCAAACAACAGGTGAGCCTCGTCGAAGAAGAACACGAGCTTGGGCTTATCGAGGTCGCCCACCTCAGGCAAAGCCTCGAACAGTTCGCTCAGCATCCACAACAAAAAGGTCGCATACAGACGGGGCGACTGCATGAGCTTGTCTGCCGCGAGGATGTTGACCACCCCTTTGCCCGAGCCATCGGTCTGCATGAAGTCTTCGATGTTGAGCATGGGCTCGCCGAAGAATTGGTCGCCACCTTGCTCTTCGATCTGCATCAGGCCACGCTGGATGGCGCCAATGCTGGCGGCGCTGATGTTGCCGTATTCGGTGGTGTAGCTGGCGGCGTTGTCGCCCACGTCCTGGCACATGGCGCGCAGGTCTTTCATGTCGAGCAGCAACAAGCCGTCGTCATCCGCAATCTTGAACACCAGTTGCAGCACGCCGGCCTGGGTTTCGTTGAGGTTGAGCATGCGGGCCAGCAGCAACGGTCCCAGGTCGCTGACCGTGGCGCGCACGGGGTGGCCTTGTTGGCCGAACACGTCCCACAGCGTGGTGGGGAAGGCGGAAAACGCGGGTTCTTCAAAACCCCGTTCCTTGATGACCTTGGCCAGCTTCTCGGTCAATGCACCTTTTTGGGAGATGCCGGTCAGGTCGCCTTTGACGTCGGCCATGAACACCGGCACGCCCAGGGCGGAAAAGCCTTCGGCCAGGCTCTGCAGGGTGATGGTTTTGCCGGTGCCGGTGGCGCCCGTGATGAGGCCGTGGCGGTTGGCCTTGTCGGGCCGGAGGAAACATTGCACTGCAGACTTGCCTGCGGCGTGCTGGGCAATCAGGATGCCTTCGTCTTGGATGGAAGCCATAGATGTCTCAAAAAGTACAATCGAGGGAGTAGCGTAACGAATTTTTAAAGGGTTTCGTGTGGCAGGACATAGCAAATGGGCCAATATTCAGCACCGCAAGGGGCGTCAGGACGAGAAGCGAGGCAAGATTTGGACCCGTATCGTCCGTGAAATCACGGTAGCGGCCCGACAAGGCGGGGGCGACCCGGCCATGAACCCGCGTTTGCGTCTGGCCATCGAAAAGGCCAAAGCCGCCAACATGCCTGCAGACCGGGTGAAATACAACGTCGACAAGGCCACCGGCTCACTGGACGGCATCAGCTACGAAGAAATCCGCTACGAGGGTTACGGCATCGGTGGCGCGGCCATCATCGTGGACACCATGACGGACAACAAGGTGCGCACCGTGGCTGAAGTGCGCCATGCGTTCAGCAAGCATGGCGGCAACATGGGCACCGAAGGCTCGGTGGCCTTCCAATTCAAGCACGTGGGTCAAATGATTTTTGCCCCTGGCACCAGCGAAGACAAGGTCATGGAAGTGGCGCTGGAGGCCGGCGCCGAGGACGTGATTACGGATGACGAAGGCGCGATTGAGGTGCTGACCGCGCCGGCTGACTTTGAGGCCGTCAAGGCCGCTTTGGAGGCTGCCGGCCTGACCGCTGAAGTCGCCACGGTGACCATGCGTTCTGATTCCACGATTGAGCTCTCCGGCGAGGACGCCGAGCGCATGCAAAAACTTCTGGATGTACTGGAAGACCTGGACGACACCCAGGACATCTTCCACAACGCAGCACTCTGAACCATAGATATGAACGTACTCGTAATTGGCGGCGGTGGCCGTGAACATGCGCTGGCCTGGAAACTGGCCCAGTCCCCCAAGGTGCAGATGGTCTATGTGGCGCCCGGCAACGGTGGCACCGCTACCGACCCGCGCCTCAAAAATGTGCCCATCACCGATGTGGTGCAACTGCGCCAGTGGGCGCAGGACAACAAGATTACCTTGACCTTGGTGGGCCCCGAAGTGCCTTTGGCAGCCGGAGTGGTCGATGAGTTTCGCGCCCACAATATGCGCATCTTCGGCCCGACCAAGGCCGCCGCTCAGCTGGAAAGCTCCAAGGCCTTCAGCAAGGCATTCATGCGCCGCCATGGCATTCCGACGGCCGAATACGCCACCTTCTCCGACCCGGTGGCTGCCCATGCTTACGTCGACAAGATGGGCGCGCCCACGGTGGTCAAGGCCGACGGCTTGGCTGCCGGCAAGGGCGTGGTGGTAGCCATGACCGTGGGCGAAGCCCATGAAGCCATTGACTTCATGCTGGTAGACAACACCCTGGGCGTGGCCCATAACGACGGCGCGGATGGGGTGGCAGTGCCGCGTGTGGTGATTGAAGAGTTTCTGGAAGGCGAAGAGGCCAGCTTCATCGTCATGGTGGATGGCAAAAACGTGCTGCCCCTTGCTACGAGCCAAGACCACAAGCGCTTGCAGGATGGTGACCAGGGCCCCAACACGGGTGGTATGGGTGCTTATTCGCCCGCACCGGTGGTCACCCCGGATGTGCATGCCAAGGCGATGCGCGAGATCATTCTGCCCACGGTCAAGGGTATGGAAGCCGACGGCATTCCGTTCAGCGGCTTTTTGTACGCCGGGCTGATGATCGACAAGAACGGCCAGCCCAAGACGCTGGAGTTCAATTGCCGCATGGGCGACCCCGAGACCCAGCCCATCATGATGCGCCTCAAGACCGATCTGGTGGACGTGCTGATGGCCGCCACCGAGCCCGGCCCGCACGGAAAACTCGATGAAGTCGAGTTGCAGTGGGACCGTCGCACTGCGCTGGGCGTGGTGCTTGCTGCTCACGGCTACCCGATGAACCCGCGCAAGGGTGATGCCATTACCGGCATCCCCAAAGAAAGCGAAGACGCCGCCGTGTTCCATGCCGGTACCACCCTGCAAGACGGCACGGTGTTGACCTCCGGAGGCCGCGTGCTCTGCGTGACGGCGTTGGCCGACAGCGTCAAGCAGGCGCAGCAGCGTGCCTACCAAGTGATCGACGAGATTCAGTTCGACGGCATGCAATTCCGCCGTGACATCGGGTACCGCGCCGTCAAAGGCTGATCCGGTGGAATCCGCCGGACATGCGCCACACCCCGTGCAGCTGCAGGGCAGCCCTTTGGCCCGAAAAATTCTCGGGCTCCTGGGCTGGAGGGTGGACTTTGATGGGCTCCCGGCGCTGCAGGGTGTGATGGTGGTGTACCCCCACACCAGCAACTGGGACTTCATCGTGGCCATCCTGGCCAAGTGGGCCGTAGGGCTGCAGCTCAATTTCTGGGCTAAGGACACCCTATTCAAGTTCCCGCTGTTCGGCCGCTGGCTGAAGTGGGTAGGGGGCATACCCGTGCACCGGCATTCGCCCCAGGGAGTGGTGGGACAGGTCGTGGAGGGCGTTCAACGCGCCCGGCAACAATCTGAACTCTATTGGCTGGGTCTGTCGCCTGAGGGGACCCGTAAACGCACCGAAGGCTGGCGCAGTGGCTTTTACCAAGTGGCACTCAAGGCAAATGTGCCTGTCGGAGTGGTCTGTTTGGACTATGACCGCAAAGTGGTGGATGCCACCCGGTTCATGAGCTTGAGTGGGGACCCGCAGGCAGACCTCGCCCACATGGCCGGCCTGTTGCAAGGCGTGCGTGGCAAACATCCAGAGGCGGCAGCGCCTGTGACATTTCTGGCGGCCAAGCGGCCGGACCCGCATGAAAGAAAGCAAGACCATGTCTGACACCATAGCGACCCCTGAGCGGGTGCGCGCCTACCTGATGGGTTTGCAAGACCGCATCACAACCGCTATCGCCGCGATGGATGGCGGCACTTTTCTTTCCGACGCATGGGAAAAAGCGCCAGGGGAGCCGTTGCAAGGCAATGGCATCACCCGCATTCTGGAAGGTGGCGCCGTGTTTGAGCGCGCCGGATGCGGTTTCTCGCATGTGCGGGGCCCCAAACTGCCGCCCAGCGCGACCCAGCATCGTCCGGAGTTGTCCGGCGCGCCTTTTGAGGCCATGGGTGTTTCGCTGGTCTTCCACCCGCGCAACCCTTATGTGCCCACCGTGCACATGAATGTGCGCATGCTGGCTGCCAAGAACCCGCAGGGTGACACCGTATGCTGGTTTGGCGGTGGAATGGACCTGACGCCCTATTACGGGCTTGATGAGGACGCGGTGCATTTTCATCAGACGTGCAAGGACGCGTTATCGGATTACGGGGACGACAAGTACCCCCGCTTCAAAAAATGGTGTGATGAGTATTTCTTCCTGAAGCATCGCAATGAGCCTCGTGGCGTGGGCGGCATCTTTTTTGATGACTTTTCAGAGTTGGGTCAGGACCGCAGCTTTGCGATGTTGCAGTCGGTGGGTGATGCCTTTTTGGCGGCCTACCTGCCCATTGCCGAGCGCCGCAAAGATATGGCCTACACCCAGCGCGAGCGGGACTTCCAGTTGTACCGCCGCGGGCGCTATGTGGAGTTCAACTTGGTGTGGGACCGGGGCACCCATTTCGGCCTGCAGTCAGGCGGACGTACAGAGTCAATTCTGCTGTCCATGCCGCCGCATGCCAGCTGGTCCTACCAGCATGTTGCGGCTGCCGGCTCGCCGGAAGAGGCGCTGACCTCTCACTTCCTCACGGCGCGGGACTGGGTTTGACAGCTCCTGCCACCCGCCCCCTGCGCATTGGCGTGTTCGGGGGGGCGTTTGACCCACCGCACCTCGGGCATGTGGCGCTGGCCAAGGCCGCCATCGCTGAGCTGTCGCTGGACAAGCTGTTGGTCATACCGACCGGGCATGCGTGGCACAAGGCTAGAGCCTTGAGTCCTGCGGAACACCGCTTGGCCATGGCTACCCTGGCCTTTGCCGATATTCCGGAAGTGCAGGTAGATGCGCGCGAAACCCGGCGCACTGGTGCCAGCTACACCGTAGACACCTTGCGCGAACTGCATGCGGAAAATCCGGGGGCGGCCCTGCACTTGCTGATCGGCCAAGACCAGGCGCGAGCCCTGCATACTTGGCATGAATCCGAGGCGCTGCCGGCACTTGCTATAATTTGTGTAGCTGCCCGCGCAGATTCAACGGGCGCCAAGTGTCAATTTGATACCTTTAGTGCCGAAATCCCCGGCCTGACTGTGCTGCACATGCCTCCCATGGCTGTCAGTGCCACCGAAATCCGACAACGTGTAGCCTCCGGCGAGAGCATTGCCCCACTGGTTTTTGAACCGGTTGCGCGTTATATTGACCAACACCTTCTTTACCGACCTCACTGATGACTACTTCCACCGTTGCCAAAAACACCCAGAAACTTCAACGTGCCGTCGTCGATGGTCTAGAAGATGTGAAGGCGCAAGATATTGTGGTGTTCGACACTGAGCACCTGTCTGCTTTGTTTGAGCGAGTGATCATCGCCTCCGGCACCAGCAACCGCCAAACCAAAGCCTTGGCTGCCAGCGTGCGCGATGCGGTGCGCGAAGCCGGTTTTGCCAAGCCGCGTATTGAAGGCGAAGGCAATGGCGAGTGGATCATTGTGGATTGCAACCAGGTCGTGGTGCACATCATGCAGCCCAATTTCCGCCAGTACTACCACCTCGAAGAGCTGTGGGGTGAGAAGCCCGTTCGCCTGAAGCTGGGTGCGGCCAAGCCCGTGGTCGCCAAAGCCAGCGAAGAAGCCAAGCCTACTGTCAAAAAAGCCGCTGCGAAGGCCGTGGAGCCGAGCATGCGCCGTTCCAGCGCAGCCAAGAAGGGCGTGGAAGAAGCCTTCCCGTCCAAAGCTGCTCTGAAGAAGGCTGCAGACAAAGCCGCTGGCGTGAAAGCACCTGCCAAGAAAGCCGCCTCCAAAACCAGCGCTGCAAAGCCTGCGGCCAAGGCGGCGGTGAAGACGGTGGTGGTCAAGCCCGAAGTCAAAAAGACGGTCGCCAAAAAAGCTGCGGCCAAGCCCGCTGCCGCCAAGAAGGCGCCTGCGAAGAAAGCCGCTCCCCGTAAAGCCTGAGGTTCTGCGTGAAGCTGGTCATCGTCGCTGTCGGTCAGCGGGTACCGGACTGGGCGCAAACCGCGTGGGACGACTACGCCAAGCGATTTCCCCATGAGCTCAAAGTAGAGCTCAAAGCCATCAAGACGGAGCCGAGAGGCTCCAAAACGGTGGAACAGCTTTACGCCGCTGAACGCAAGCGCATCGAAGAAGCCATCCCCAAGGGGGCGCGCATTGTGGCGCTCGACGAACGCGGCACCAGCTTGCGCACCACGGCGCTGGCCGTCCGTCTGAAAGAATGGCAGCTGGGCGGCACCGATGTGGCGCTCATCATAGGCGGCCCGGACGGTCTGGAGCCCGAGTTCCGCCAGGCCGCGCACGAGCGCATACGCCTCTCCGACCTGACCTTGCCCCACGCCATGGTGCGGGTGCTGCTGATTGAGCAGCTTTACCGGGCTTGGTCGGTCAACGCCAATCACCCGTACCACAGGGAATGACCATGAGTGCCCCGGATTACATCTATCTCGCCTCCCAGAGTCCGCGCCGTCGCGAGTTGCTGAGCCAGATCGGCGTTGCGCACGAGTTGCTCTTGCCCACCCCAGATGAAGATGCTGAGAGCCTGGAAGTGGTGTTGGAGGGCGATACGCCTGCGGTCTATGTGCAGCGGGTGACCACTCTTAAATTGATAGCTGCTCGCGCACGTCTGGCGGGCGCTAGAGGCCAAAATCGTCCTATTCTTTGTGCAGATACCACCGTCGCCTTGGGTGACACCATCCTTGGCAAGCCAGCGGATGCAGAGGATGCCAAGCGCATGTTGCGCGCCTTGGCAGGCGGAACCCACCGCGTGTTTACCGCTGTCGCGGTGGCATGGGGCGACAAAACGGCGCAGGCATGTTCGGAATCGGTAGTCACTTTCTCTGCCATGAGCGAAGACGACATTGACGCTTACGTGGCCAGTGGCGAGCCCATGGGCAAGGCCGGTGCGTACGGTGTGCAGGGCAGGGCGGCCGCGTTTATCGCGCGCATTGAGGGCTCTTACTCTGGCATCATGGGCCTCCCTTTGTTTGAAACAGCGCAGGCCTTGCGCGAGGTGGGCTTTGCATGCAACAAGACATCCTGATCAACTGGTCACCGCAAGAGACGCGGGTGGCCATCGTGGAACACGGTGCAGTGCAGGAACTGCATGTGGAGCGCACGCTGGAGCGCGGTCTGGTGGGTAATGTGTACCTCGGCAAGGTGGCCAGGGTCTTGCCCGGCATGCAGTCGGCCTTCATCGACATCGGCCTGGAGAGGGCTGCCTTTTTGCATGTTGCGGATGTATGGCACCCGCCCGCAGAGGGGGAGTCGCTGAGTGCCTCCCGCGCGTCACAGCCCCAGATTCCGATTGAGAAGCAGGTGTTTGAGGGCCAGTCCCTCATGGTGCAAGTCATCAAGGACCCGATCGGTACCAAGGGCGCCCGCCTTTCTACGCAAATCAGCATTGCCGGCCGCCTGCTGGTGTTTTTGCCGCAAGACGACCACATCGGCGTGTCGCAAAAAATCCCTACTGCTCAGCGTGATGAGCTGCGCAGCCGCATGCAGGCGCTTGCCGGCAAAGAGGGCGGCGGGTTCATCTTGCGCACCAATGGCGAAGATGCGTCGGACAAGGAGCTGGGCGACGATATCGCCTACCTTCGCAAGGCGTGGGCCCGGATCAAGGATGCATCGCTTCGTCTGCCGCCGCAAAGTTTGTTGCACCAGGATTTGAACCTGTTGCAGCGTGTGTTGCGTGACTTGGTGGGCGAAACGACGCAGACGATTCGCGTGGATTCGCGCGAGCAGTTTGATGCGCTAAAGACCTTTGGAGCGGAGTTCATGCCCGCAGCGGCTGAGAAGTTGCAGCACTACAAGGGTGAGCGCCCCATCTTCGACCTGTATTCGATTGACGAGGAAATCGCCAAAGCGCTGGCGCGTCGGGTGGAGCTCAAATCGGGCGGCTACCTGATCGTGGACCAGACCGAAGCCCTGACTACGGTGGATGTGAACACGGGCGGCTTTGTCGGTGCGCGCAACTTTGACGACACCATTTTCAAAACCAATCTTGAAGCGGCACAGGCAATCGCACGTCAATTGCGATTGCGCAATCTGGGCGGCATCATCATTGTTGACTTTATCGACATGGCCCGCGAAGACCACCGGGAGGCTGTGTTGGCGGAATTCCGCAAACAGCTGGGGCGTGACCGGGTAAAGACGATGGCGGGTGGCTTCTCGCAGCTGGGCCTTGTTGAGATGACGCGCAAGCGCACGCGTGAATCGCTGGCTCACATGCTGTGCGAGCCCTGTCCGACCTGCGAAGGCAAGGGCATAGTCAAGACGCCGCGTAGTGTGGCCTATGACATCCTGCGTGAGATTTTGCGTGAAGCCCGACAGTTCACCCCGCGTGAATTCCGGGTGGTGGCGTCGCCCAAGGTGATTGAACTGCTGTTGGATGAAGAAAGCCAGCACTTGGCAGGCCTCTCTGAGTTCATCGGCAAACCTGTGTCGCTGCAAAGCGAGGCAGCCATGGCCCAGGAGCAATACGACATTGTGTTGCTGTGATGGTGGCTTGTGACTGAGCGTTTGCGTATCGCGGTCTTGAGCCGCAATTTTTCAGTGACCGGGGGGGGGGCTGAGCGCTATTCCATCTCGGTGGTGGAGCAGCTCGCGCAACAGCATGAAGTGCATGTGTTCGCGCAGACCATTTCGCATGATTTTCCCGGAGTGACCTACCACCAGGTGCCCAAGCCCCTGGAGCGCCCGCGCTGGATTAACCAACTCTACTTTGCCTGGAAGACCTGGCGCGCCACGCGCACGGGTTTTGACATCGTGCATTCCCATGAAAACACCTGGCATGGCAATGTGCACACCGTGCATGTGCTGCCGGTCAAGCACACACTGTTTGCCGGCGAGCAGGGCTTTGCGTTGGCTCTGCGGTGGTTGAAAGTGCTGACCAGCCCGCGACTTCTGGCTTACCTGTGGCTGGAAGAGCGGCGATTCGCTTTTGCCCGCAAAAAGAAGGTGGTGTGCGCATCAGCCACGCTGAAAGAAGTGGTGGAGCGCGCATTTCCAAAATCGCGCCCGATGCTGGAGGTCATCACGCCAGGCGTGGATGCAGTGCCGGGCCCGGCCACACCAGATGCCAAGGCCGAAGCGCGGCGGGCGCTCGGCGTGTCGACAGACGTGCCGATGCTTCTTTTTGTCGGCAATGACTTCGTAAAGAAAGGCCTCAAAACCTTGCTGGAAGCGTTGGCCCATATCAAAGGCAAGGTGGAATTGCTCGTGGTCGGCCGCTCGGAAAAAGCGAAGGAGTATGAGCAACAGGCGGCGAATCTTGGACTACGTTCACGCGTTCATTTCTTGGGTAGCCTGAAAGACATGTCGCTGGCCTACGGGGCCGCTGACATGCTGGTGCATCCCACCCTGGAAGATTCGTACGGCATGGTAGTGCTGGAGGGCATGGCGTATGGACTACCGGTGCTAGTGAGCGATGCACCGTTCAGCGGGATTGCCCGGGATTTAACAGCGGGTAGCAATGCGTTATTGCTCTCCGAGCCGGCAGACACTGTCGGGCTTGCGAGAAAGATAGATGCTTTGTTGCTTGACCAGTCTACTGCCGGCTCGCTGAGCACTAGCGCGGTGGAATTTGCGAAAGCTAACTCATGGGATCAAGCTGGCCTGCGATATGACAAGGTGTTTTGCGAGGTCACTCGTAAGTACAAACAACGATGGCTGGTGCTTTCCCATGCTTTCAATATGGACGGCCGCGCAGCGAGCCAGACCATTACTGACAAGTTACCGCACCTGGAGGCAGCTGGCATTGAGTTGGTCGTACTTAGTGGTGTTTCAGGGAGTCAGGATCGGCACTATGAGCACTATCAACTGTGGCCCGCAGGTCCTGCAGGGATCCGATTTGAAATGCGCCATGTACTGCGCAAGCAGTTTGCTTCTCCCTTTGCGTACAGATTGGTGATGGTTTTGCTTTCGTTGCCGCTGCTGCCATTTATGTTGGTAGAGAAGACGCTTCGCCCTGTTGAGAGCTCCTGGTCTTGGTGGCTCTCCGCCTATCTGAAAGGCCGGCAATTAGCCCGGGGGCGCAAGTTCGACCTGATTTATTCAACCGGCGGTGCGTTTGCGGCGCATCTTGCTGGCAGCGCATTGAAGCAGGCCACGGGCGTGCGGTGGTTGGCTGAAGTGCACGACCCATTGGTCATGCCGGGCAGCGAACCGGTCAGCAAGCAGGATTTGATGCAGGCCGAGGTGGAGCGCCTTATTTGTTTACAGGCGGATGTCGCTATTTGGTTCACTGACCAGGCTTTGGCTAGTGCAAAGCGGCGACACCCCCAACTGGGTGATCGCGGCAAGATGATGCTGCCGGGAATCGACGCGCCATTCAAGGAAATGCCACCTTATGTGCCGGGCCCCAAGATGGTGATTGGACATTTCGGTTCACTGTCTCCCACACGCAACCTAACTCCCATCATTGACGCATTGGAATCCTTGGTAGCTCAACGCCCGGAGCTCCGCGACAAAATTGAACTGCAATTGACCGGTGGGCCATTGGATGCGGTGTCTGAAGCTGCGCTCACAAATTCAAAGGTGAGGGACCTTGTAAGGCACTTGGGCAGGATAGAGGCAGATCCAGCCACTGGATTATCCGGGCGCGAGCAGATATTGCGGCGTATGCGGAGTGCTGATGTCTTGCTATTGCTACATGGTACGGAGCCGATTTGCGCGGAATACATTCCGTCGAAACTGTATGAGTATCTTTGGATGCAGCGGCCGATTGTGGCAACTGTCAAAAACAATCCACAGATGGCGGGGATCATTTGCGGACAGGGGCACATTGCCTCAGTTGGTTCTGATGCTTCTGACCTGTCAGAACAGTTGGATTCTTTCTGCAACCGTTGGCATGCTGAAGGGCTACCAGATACAGGACAATACAGCCCATTCACTACACAGGCAGCTACTAGGAAGATCCTAGATTGGGTGCAGGCGCTGTGGTCTCCCTTTCGTCTTTAAGCCTTTAAGGCAGTTCCATGCGTATTGATTACCGTCCCGATATCGATGGCTTGCGGGCTGTTGCAGTTCTTTCCGTGCTGGGTTTTCATGCCTTTCCGTCGCTCCTGCCAGGCGGCTTCATCGGTGTTGACGTTTTTTTCGTCATCTCTGGTTTCTTGATCACTAGCATCCTGTACATGGAGATGCATCGCGGCAGGTTTGGCCTGATTGGGTTTTATGCACGGCGAGTTTTGCGTATTTTCCCAGCATTGTTCCTTGTGCTTCTGGCCTGCCTGTTGGTAGGTTGGTATACCCTGCTGGCAGATGAGTACAAGCAGTTGGGCAAGCATATTGCCGCTGGTGCGGGTTTCATTGCGAACCTAACACTCTGGTTCGAGGCTGGTTACTTTGATCGTGCGTCAGAGGTCAAGCCTTTACTGCATCTTTGGTCGCTAGGGATTGAGGAGCAGTTCTACATTGTCTGGCCTCTGCTGTTGTGGGGGATGTGGCGCCTGTCCCGATATATGCGAGGTGTGACCTTGGCTCTATTGACAGTGTCCCTGCTCTACGCTTCTGTCTTAGTATTTGTGGACCAAACGCAAAGCTTTTATGCCCCTTGGACGCGTGCATGGGAGCTGCTTGCCGGCGCCCTTATAGCTTTGCAGTGGTTTCAGACCGGAACTTTACCCAAATGGATGCGGCATCCCGCTACTCAATGGGGCGCATTGCTAGCCTTACTGCTCGGAATGTTTCTGTTGCATTCCGAATACCCGTTTCCGGGGGCAATAGCACTAGTTCCGGTGCTCGCGGCCACCGTACTCGTTGCGGGCACAGAGCAGGGTCGGGGCACAGTGAGCAGACTGCTGTCTTCACGCCCGATGGTGTCAATCGGGCTTATCAGTTACCCCTTATATCTCTGGCATTGGCCGTTGCTGAGTTTTGCACACATTTTTGAAGGCGGCCAGCCGCCGGTACAAGTGCGTCTGGCGCTCTTGCTGATTGCTTTTGTATTAGCAGTATTAACCTACTGGGGTGTAGAGCGCCCTTTTCGCGGGCTGCCGCGGCGCTGGGCCGTTGGCGTGCTGGTGATTTTGGTCGTATTTGTTGGTCTGCTGGGAAACAACATCGACCATCGCGATGGCCTGGAACGCATACGCCATCGCAAGATGATTCAACTCAGCGAACAGGCTCAGCAGGATTTCGTGGATTTCGAGAAGGTAGGGCTGATCACAGAAGACAGGTGTGAAATCCCGTTCCGCTTCCCCGAGCGGGAGGTTTGTCTATTCACCCGCCGTGAATCACCCGTTAATGCCGTAGTGGTAGGAGACAGCCATGCCGTGCATGCTTTCTGGGGGCTAAGTCAGGCCTTGGCGTCCAGCGGCGACAACCTGCAGGTTCGCGGGCGTGGCGCTTGCGCTCCTTTGCTGGGACTGGGCACTACTGCCCCGCCGTACCACTGCCAGCCGGGTGTGAACGAGACTTGGCAGACCATCGCTGCCGATATGCGTATCCGCAAAGTTTTCATTGTTTACCGGGGCCGCTATCTGCTCAATGATGCGACTCAGGAACAGGTGCTGGCTTACAAGTTGGCCTTGGATCGCACCCTGCGAATGCTGGAAAATGCGGGTAAGCTTGTCTACTATTTCCTGCCCTTGGCGGAACCCGGTTTTGACCCTCGCCTATGCCTAGGCAAACTGCCCATGGCTCGCACCCCCCCGCGTTCATGCGATATCGATGTGACGGCTGACAAAACGCAAACTCGGGTCTTGCGGGAGGTTGTTGCAGAGGTCATGGAGCAGCATCCCCGCGTGCGATTGCTGGACCCGAAGCCTGCCTACTGCGGCAAAGACAGCTGTGCTATCATCCAAGATGGGCATAGCGTATTCAAGGACGAGAACCATCTGTCCCACTATGGTTCGATGCTTGTGGGGTCTCACCTCAAGCTGGACTAAGACCTGGTTTCTTTCCACATTCTTGGAGCGCAACAATAAGTAAGTTGATCGTTAAAGACGACTGACCGCACTTCTTTAGATTTAGATCCGCAATGCATACAAGCCGCTTCCAATGGACATTTTTGACACTGTTAGTTGTCTTTTTATCCATACTTTCGATTTCTGGCACGATCGCGCTACGCAATCTTCTTCATGTTGCGATGCTGGGAATGCTGCTTTGGTGTCTGCTGTTTTCGCCAGAGCACCAGACCCAGCAACCACGGGAAGTCGCTCGTCTAGTACCCTGGCCGCTTTATGCTTGGTGCGCCTTCTTGCTGCTGTTCCCCCTCTGGTCTGCGGATCCGTCGGTTGCTTGGATTAACCTTCGCGGGCAGTGGGGCGAGTCTATTCTGACCTGGGTGCTGGCGTGGGGGGCCATCTTTGTGCTGAGGTCGAGTCGACTGGGCCTATGGGAATTGGCGTTGGTCAGTGCGGCGCCGGTTTTTCTGCATATTTTGCTTTTGTGCATGGCCTGGATAGGGCTGCTGGGCCCGGTTTTCTTCGCCGAGCCCTCTCTGGCGAGTCTGTGGTTCACCATACGCGATGCTTTTTCCTCTTCCGAAGCGTGGAAATGGCAGCTAAAGCCGTTCCCTATGGGTTTTCGTGGAGTGGAGCCGATGCACGGCAATCTGGGATACGCAGCCTCACAGGCCATGGCAATAGCTTTGGCATGCGCATGCCGTGCTTGGTCCGAGGGGGCCGGCGTGAAGATGGTCAAGGCTTGCGCGTTAATAGGAATTTGTTTCCTTAGCGTTTTGATCGCTGGTTCCCGTGGTGCAGTGTATTTCAGTCTGATCCTTATCGTCATGGCAATTGTTCTTCACTTTGCATCTAGTCGGATGCGCAATGGAAGTAGTTTGAACAGACGCTGGAAGCCGACGATTAGGCAAGTGCTCTACGGTCTGGCGGGTCTATCCAGCCTCTTGATTTTTGTAGGGGCACTATTGCACACAGCTCAAAGAGATGAGCGCTGGTATTCCATGTGGGATAAGCTCGAACTGGGCTGGGTCATGGGGAACTCAACACGTATTTTGTGCGAAGGTCTATCAGATGTTGATGAGGCAGTCATCCTTAGCCGCTATGGTAACAAAGGGGAAAATTACGTCGAAGTGCTAAAGGCCGGACTTCTGGAGCAGGATGGCGCACGGGTTTTATTAATGCGCGCGGGTTCCGATATGGTCGTGCAATTCCCATGGGGGTTGGACGGCTCACGGCAGGCCTACCAAAAGCGTATCCTTCAGGTGTGCGGCCACCCTCCGGTGCTCGCTTTTTCCCATGCACACCAGGCTTGGATCAATCTTGGGCTGGCTTTTGGCTGGCTAGGCATGCTGCTGTTTGCTTGGCTCCTTGTGTCGTTTGCTATCCAGGGTTGGCGGACTCTTGCGACTGAGGACTGGACTGGAGGGCTTGCGCTGTTTTTGCTAGCCTCATTCTGGGGGTTACGCGGGTTTGTAGACGCGGTATATCAGGATCACTATCTGCAGATGCAGGCCTTTTTTCTGCTGTTTCTGAGCTTGAACAATACGTCCCGTCGAAGCCGGGTCTCACGCGGAAATCCTAAGTATGGGGCCTAGGGGCCACACTCAATCGTCAATAAAGAGTGCATTGAATGCCGGGTTGCGACGCACCAACCAAGACCTTGGTCGTTCCTTCAGTCTCCGTTTCAGCGGGTTCTGATAAGCGCGGCCGATTCCACCTCCTACGCCCTCAATCACGGGTGGGCGTGTAGTCAGGATACCTTGCAGTTGCTGCTTCTGCACAATTTCAAAAAAACACTGCTCCAATCCACGGCCCTGGTGCTGGTCTATGGAAAGGTGTGCATCGATGAAAAGCTGGGTATAGGTTGCGACAGAGACTACGTAGAAGCGGGTATCAATGTAATCAAACACAGGTTTCTGGAAAGCGGAGAAGACATCCAGGAATACGCCCTTTAGCAGCAGAGACCCATTCCAAATTTCCATGAGTTCAAGGTAGTTCGATACCCACAGTTTCGAAGTGCACTTGGCGAACGCACCAGCATGCCGAATGGACCAGGAGTTCTCTATGGCGTGGCGGACGATTTCTCCCTCTCCCCAGCCCCTTCCTCTTTGGAGAACCATGGCTTGATCATTCATGAAGTAGAGGCACTCCACTTTTGCTTGGGGAAAGTGCTGTGCCATCAGCCCCGTGAAGTCAAAGCCCGAGCCATCGCAGAGGACCAGTGGTAGTTCGGGGCAAATACGCAGCCATTCCCGCACGGATTCCAGTGCATAGCGAACCCTAGCCTCGGTGTTTTTAAGTGCTACTCCCGGGTCGTGCGCTATCACACTGGACGTGAGCAGGATGGGAATGTTCTGAAGTGTGGGGGGTGGATGGTTCATACTCTACGTGCGCCCTAATGCGCGTCGAAGCCGTCGACCGAATCTAGACATAGTGTGGCCCCCTTCACTAGGCCAGTCCATTTCTCGTTCCCAAGCCGATTGATATGTGACCCCGCAGTAAAACTCTGCGAGGTCAGACTCTCTTATGCCCAATCTACGGTCTGCCTTCAATTGCCACGCGTAGGCATACATTTTGAAAAACGGTTGCGATGGTAGGAGGTCGATAGCCTTGTATCTGAGCAAGGCTTCACCGTACCAACGCATTTCAATGGGATACGCAAGAATGAGGTCTGCCAGCGAGGTCCCACGAGGCTTTACAAAATTCTCATCTAGACTTTCCCATACCTTCCTGTTCCAAACCGGGCAGTTAGGTCCGAAGTTGTAGTACTTGCCCGGCCTTTCAATTACGTCCTGCACGCTTTTCGCTTCGGTGCGAAAGTTGTCAATTACGCGCTGTTTACCTGCAGCTAGTGCTGGAACAAGTAGTTCCCTGCACTCGTCTACTACCGAATAGGGGGTCCCATTGTCTGAAATAAACTCACCCTGCCTAAATGGTCGAATAAACAGGCAGTCAGAATCAAGGCACAAATAATTGACGGCCAGTCCTAAGCGCCAGAATTCTGATTTGATTATTTGTTGCGCTAAATGTCCCGGAATGGATGAAAACTTCGCCAGTGAATGTGCCGGGTTACTTAAGATGATCTCCTCGTCGTCAATCAGTGTTACTTTCCGTTCTCTTAGATATTGAGCAAAAAGTACCCGGTCGTTTTTGGGGCATGACACGATAAATTCAATGTCTTCGACATTGAATTGTTCCAAGGATTGAGTCAGCCTTAGCACGCGCTTTACATCGGTGCTATAACTTTTGCAGTAGATGACAAACCGCTTCACGATTTGTTGTCCTCGTAATTGGTGGAAACTTTCAAGAAAAACTGTAGTGGATTAGTAGCCCTCGCCACCATGATTCGCTTGAGTGCATAAGGGTTATCACCGGTTTGGAATCGTCCTCGGCGGGTGCTTGTAGCAGTGACATAGCCTGCGGATCGCACCATTTTTTCATGTTCAGGTTTGAACCAACCGTATGGGTAACAGAAGTGTCGGACTTCAATATCCAGCATTTGTTGAAGTTCATTCTTCGACTGCACAATCTGTTTGAGTGCTTCCTCCTCTGACAGATCCATGAGGTTTGAATGTAGTTGGGTGTGGGAGCCCACATCCATTCCACTCTCACTCCAATAGCGCCAGTTTCCCAAACTCATAAGTGGTTTCTGAGCAACTTTTCCTTCATCCCAAATATTTGTCCCTCCAATCATGCTGCTCACCCCGTAGCAAGTGGCTGTAAACCCATTGGCCTTCAGGATTGGGAGGGCATAAGTTAAATTATTTTGATACCCATCGTCAAATGTGAGGCCCACTACTTTGCCTTGCTTGGTGCCAAGGATGTAGGGCTCTAGGTCTCGCATTGATAGTCCTTTGTATCCTAGAACGCGAAGCATGCGCATTTGCCAGGAAAAAGAAGCGGGGGATACCACCAAACCACGCAACGGCGTACCGCTGGGGGGCGGTACATCAATCTGGTGATACATAAGGATTGGGATCTTCATGTCTGTATACGTTGGAGATTTGCGTAATGCCCATTGTGTCGGACCAACGTTACATGGTCTCCAGTTTCCACAATGCGTCCTTGATCCATCACCACGATCAGGTTTGCTCGTTCAATCGTACTGAGTCGATGTGCAATTACTAACGTGGTGCGGTTGTTCATCAGGCCAGCCAAGGCCTCTTGCACGACTCTCTCTGATTCCGTATCCAGCGCTGATGTGGCCTCATCAAGAATCAAAATGGGTGCGTTTTTGAGTATCGCCCTTGCAATTGCAATGCGCTGACGTTGTCCACCGGAAAGGGACGCTCCATTTTCCCCTACGAGAGTGTCGAGCCCTAAAGGTAATCGGGCAATGAACTCCCAAGCGTGAGCGGCAATTGCAGCATCCTTTATCCGTGAGTCATCGGTGTTGCGGGACTGACCGAATGCGATATTCGCTCGGATGGTGTCATTGAGGAGAACAATATCCTGACTTACCAGAGCTATATGTTCGCGCAGGTTGGCCAAATCCAACGTTGAAATGTCAACGCCATCAATTGATATTGATCCGGTGTCGGGCGAGTAAAAACGCGGAATGAGAGCTGCAAGTGAACTCTTCCCCCCCCCCGAGGCACCCACCAAGGCGACGGTTTGCCCGGAGCGGACCTCGATGCTAACACTCTCTAAGGCTAGCTTGTCGCTGCCCGGATAGCGAAACGTTACGTTGTCGAATTTGATGTTTCCCTTACAGTTTTTCAATTCCGCTGTGCCGGCATCAGACTCTACAGGTCCATCCAATACGCCGAATACACTTTCGCACGCGGCTAGACCACGTTGAAGTATGGGACTAATTGTTGTCAGTTGTTTGATCGGTGAAATCAGTAACAACATGGCCGTAATGAAAGATACGAAGCTTCCGGCAGAATCACCTGCTTGCCCCATAGAGCGACTTAGCGCCATAAAAATAATGAATGCGATTGCAAACGAAGCTGTCATGTGCGTGATCGGAGTTAAAGCCGAAGCTGGCACGGCCTCCTTCATCATGCTGCGACGAAAGCTTTCTGTAACCTCAAAAAACCGGTCTTTCTGTTGTTCCTGCCCCCCGTATATCTTGATGACTTTATTTGCTGCGGTGGTCTCTTCAACAGTATGGGCAACGGCACGTAAGGATTCCAAACTGGCCTTGCTAGCTTTACGAATCCGTTTTCCGAAGCTTTGAATCAAAACAGCAATTACTGGACCCACGGTGAGTGTCACGAGCGTCAGCTTCCAATCCAAGTAAAGAAGATAGCTCAACAATGCAATTGCGGTCAGCGTCTCGCGGATGGCGGTGACCAATACGTTTGTGGCTGCTTGGTTAATGTTGTCTACGTCGTATAGTAGACGGGCAATCCATTGCGAGGCCGGTTGAGTTTGGAAGATATGTGTGGGTGCTTCCACCAATTTGTTAAACATTGCCCGCCGGAGGTCCACCACCAATCGGGTTGATACCCAGGTCATCAAATAATTGGTCAAGAAAGAGAGGGCTCCCCGCACCACGAATAGCAGCACGATGCTCAACGGGATCAGCCACACCATTCGAGCGTCATTGGTCTTGAATCCGCTATCCAACAAATGTCGCATGATGGCGGGAAACACTGGCTCTGTCGCTGCTGTGCAGATCATGCAGAGTACTGCGAACAGAAAAGCCCGCCAGTACGGTTTGAGGAAACCTAAAAGGCGGATGTAGTGGGCGCGGTCTGCTTCACTCATGGAAGGACTTCAACTCCGTGGGAGCCCTTTTCCATACATCTCCACGCTGAATCTCAATAGCTTTGACGTAACGATAGAAAGTACCCTCAAAGTTGCCGATTGCGATCACCAAGCCTGCCCAACCGTCCAAAAATCCAAGCTTAAACAGGTAATGCTTCCAGAAGGCCCATTTCGCATGAAGCAATGCGGTCCACATAGATAGTTTCTTGTGTTGTATCTTTTCAGCCCCTAGGCTGGAGTAACGATTTGCCTTGTGCATAACCTCGGCCATGTTCTTGAAGGGGAATTGCCAAATGGCAGACTTCATGTGCCCGATAGGTAACTTAGAGTGCAACACATAACCCTCGTGCACGGGCTTCATGTCATATGTCATTGCCCCACGGCGAAATAGTTGGGGTTGGCGATAATTGGGGTACCAACCAGAGTGCTTGATCCAGCGCCCCATAAAGAAGTTACGTCGAGGTGTGTGATAGACCTCATGCGTCTCATCGCGCGATATCAACTGCTTTATTTCTGCTGCAGCTTCCGGTGTGCAGCGTTCATCCGCGTCAAGGCTAAAAATCCAATCTTTGGTGCAGGCGTTTATTGCTTGATTTCGGAGGTCACCAAATCCCTTGAAGTCAACTTGTACTACCCGTGCTCCCAAGGCAGTCGCAATATCTGCGGTACCGTCAGTGCTGTACGAATCTACTAGGATGATTTCGTCTGCCCATTTGACGCTCTGGATGGCGGCACTAACTTTTTCAACTTCGTTGAAGGCGATGATGTAGACAGATATGGTGGGCATGGGGTGGTAACATCCAAAGTGACCTGAGCCCCTGAGCTTTCAAGCCAGCGCCGAGAGTGATTTCCGGCATCAAGGGCGGCTAAGTCTAGTCGAAAATGCCTTCCAAAGAGCTAATCTCCATTGTCATTACAACCTACAACCGCAGTGATGCGCTTGGTTGCGTACTTGCAGCACTCGATCACCAATCGGATCGTCATTTCGAAGTGATCGTTGCAGATGATGGCTCCAATCAACAGCACCTTTCAGAAGCTCTCGCTATTGAAAGTCTGGCGAACTTCCCAGTCAAACACGTATGGCATCCGGACGTTGGTTTCACTGCCGCTAAGGTGCGCAATTTGGGAGTGGCCCAAGCCGCGGGTGGTTATTTGATCTTGCTCGATGGGGATTGTGTTCCTGAGATCGACTTCGTAAAGCGCCACCGAATGCTGGCACAGAACGGGCACTTTGTGAATGGTAGTCGTGTCCTTCTCAGCCAAGGACTGACCCAAAGTGCAATTGCCCGGGAAGTTAACTTGTCCAATCAATCCACGTGGCAGTGGATAGCGAGAAGATTTCGCGGGGAATCCAGCAAGTGGACCGCTAAGTTCCGATTGCCTGATTTGTCCATTCGTCGTCAGACCGCTTTCAGGTGGAAGGGCATTCGAAGTTGCAATATGGCTTTACATAAAGCGGATTACATCGAGATCAACGGATTCGATGAAACCTTTGTCGGCTGGGGGCATGAAGACGCGGACTTTGTTCTGCGTTTGCACAATGCGGGGCTTTGTCGTAAGAACGGCTTTTACTCGACGGAGGTCTACCACCTTTGGCATCCGGAGAGCAGCCGTGACCGGGAAAATGCAAATGCGCAACGAGTCCGGGAACGAATCGGAAACAAGTTGATCCAAGCCCCCGTTGGTTACCAGCAAAGCTTGGGTTTTGAACAGCTTAGGGTCTACACACGGTGATAATCGAAACACGATGAAAAAATTCTGGTTAATTTGCTTCTTTGGTTTGGCCGCATTACAGGCTCAAGCGCAATTTCGGGTTGAAGTTTCCGGAGTGGGAATGACCCAAATCCCAGTTGCAATTGCTGCTTTCCGTGGTGAGGATCAATCCCCTCAGAAAATTGCAGCCATCGTGCAGGCGGATCTGGAACGAAGCGGTCAATTCAAAGGGGTGGAGTCCGGCTCTGGTTTGGATGAGAGTGCCCGTCCGGATTTGAACGTTATGCGACAACGTGGGGCTGATGCCCTTGTTGCAGGTAGCGTCACGCGATTGGCTGACGGGCGCTTCGATGTTCGATTCCGCTTATGGGATGTCGTAAGAAATCAGGATTTGGGGGGACAGAGCCACGCTGTGCTGCCGGGTGATCTTCGCTTGGCGGCTCACCGGATCGCTGACTTCGTTTACGAGCGTTTGACTGGGGATAAAGGGGTTTTTTCCACGAGGATCTCTTACGTTACGAAGGCGGGGCCGACCTATAACCTGTGGGTCGCAGACGCGGATGGCGAAAATGCTCAAAGCGCATTAAGTAGCCCGGAGCCGATCATTTCCCCATCCTGGGCCCCCAATGGCAATCAACTCGCCTATGTGTCCTTTGAAGCTCGAAAGCCGGTGGTTTATGTTCACGACGTTGCGACCGGCCGTCGTCGTCTCGTCGCGAGCTTTAAGGGGTCCAACAGTGCGCCCACGTGGTCACCGGACGGTCGGTCCATTGCGCTCACTCTCAGTCGTGATGGAGGGTCGCAGTTGTATGTGATGGATGCCAATGGTGGGGAACCCAGGCGCCTGATGCAATCGCCTGCGATCGATACAGAACCCGTTTATACGTCTGATGGAAAGACAATTTACTTTGTGAGTGACCGGGGCGGCTCCCCGCAGATTTACAGGGTTCCAGCTGGCGGTGGGAGTGCAGAACGAGTAACCTTTTCTGGCGGCTACAACATCTCTCCAGCCCTGAGTCCGGATGGAAAGTGGTTGGCGTATGTGTCGAGGGTCAACGGTGCATTCAAGTTGCACGTGATGGACATTGTCAGCGGAAGTGTTTCAGCCATTACTGATACTGCGGCTGACGAAAACCCGAGCTTTTCTCCCAATAGTCGCCTCATTATTTACGCAACTTTGTTGCAAGGAAAAGAGGCGCTAATGACAACCACTTTGGACGGCCGCATCAAGGCCCGACTGGCGGGCCAGGGTGGTGATATTCGTGAGCCCGATTGGGGCCCCGCTCAGAAATAATTTTGAAATTTAACTTGGAGTTTGAGAATGAAAAAATTGGTTTTGCTCATGTCGGTTGTGGCTCTTTTGAGTGCTTGTGGTTCTGCGGTTAAGCTGGACAAGGTGCCAGTCGAAGACAAGTCTGGTCAAACGGTGAATGCAGGTTCGGCAGCCACTGGAACCAATGACGGTGCCGGCGTAGCAAAGAGCAATGTCGCCACTGTTACCTTGGACAAAAATGCACAGGATCCAGCGTTGAGTGCTGCATTGAAGACGGTTTACTTTGACTACGATAGTTTTGTCATTCGCTCCGAGTTCCAGGCCACGTTGGAAGCACACGCCAAGTACTTGAAAGCGGACAAATCCCGCAAAGTAAGCATTGAAGGCCATACCGATGAACGTGGTGGCCGCGAATACAACTTGGCTCTGGGCCAGAAGCGGGCAGAGGCAGTGCGCAAGGCTTTGCAACTCCAAGGCGTGTCTGATGCGCAAATGGAAGCTATCAGCTATGGCAAGGAAAAGCCGGCCGTTCTGGGTAACTCCGAAGCCGCTCTGGAAAAGAACCGTCGCGCCGAGTTCAGCTACCGATAAGTCATGATGTCTCCTTTGACGAAGCGTTTTGCTCACGCTGCATCAGTAGCACTTTTGTTGTGCTTAGGGGCAGGGCAGTCATTTGCAGGCCTGTTTGACGATGAAGAGGCACGTCGCGCGATTCTTGATTTACGCCAGCGAATTGAGGTTTTGCGCGCTGACAGCGATCAAAAAATTGCTGATGAATCCAAGCGAAATGCGGATGATGCGGCTCAACTTCGCCGTTCACTTCTGGAGCTTCAAAATCAGCTTGAGGCTAGTCGTGCAGACACGGCCAAGCTTCGTGGCCAGGTAGAACAGCTCGCGCGGGATCTGGCGGAGGCACAGCGCAAACAAAAAGACTCTTCGCAACTTCTTGAAGATCGTCTGCGAAAACTGGAGCCTTCGAAAGTGTCCGTGGACGGTCGCGAGTTCTTTGCAGAACCCTCTGAGAAGCGCGATTTTGAAGCAGCGCTTGCTGTATTTCGCAAAGGCGACTTTGCTACGGCGCAGTCAGTGTTTCTCGACTTCCTGAATCGTTATCCGACCTCTGGATACCGTCCTTCTTCATTGTTCTGGCTGGGTAGTGCGCAGTACGCGACCAAGGACTACAAGGACGCACAGGCTAATTTCCGTAGCTTGGTGCAGCAATCAGGCGATCATTTGCGCGCGCCTGAGGCGTTACTCGCACTGGCTAACTGTCAGTCTGAATTGAAAGACACCAAGGCGGCCAGAAAGACTTTGGAAGAACTGATTGCGAGTTATCCATCGTCAGAAGCTGCGAGTGCTGCCAAGGACCGTTTGGCTCGTTTGAAGTGACCGGCATTGCTTCAGGGGCGGTTGAGGCGGCTGACCTCAACCGCCGGTTTTCCGGCATAGACCGGCTCTTTGGAGTTGAGCCGGCCGGGTGCTTTCGCAATTCGCATGTCGCTGTTGTAGGGATCGGCGGTGTGGGCTCCTGGGCTGTGGAAGCTCTTGCCAGGAGCGGAATTGCTGCGCTGACATTGATCGATATGGATCATGTGTCCGAATCCAACATTAATCGGCAGTTGCACGCTTTGACCAGCACAATCGGTATGTCCAAGATCGAAGCGATGCGGGAACGCATTGCAGATATCAATCCTGCGTGCCGGGTGGTGGTGGTCGACGACTTCGTTGACGAGGACAACTGGCCCGCAATTTTGGGTGGACAAGTAGATGCAGTCATTGATGCATGTGACAACGTCAAGGCGAAAGTTGCAATGGCTGCATGGTCGCGTGAGACCAAGGTCCTATTTGTGTCTGTCGGTGCCGCAGGTGGTAAGCGTTTGGCGCATCTCGTGGATATTTCTGATTTGAGTCAAACCACGCATGACCCCCTTTTAGCCCAGCTACGCTACCGTCTTCGGAAATCACATGGGGCGCCCAAAGACGGGAAAAACATGAAGGTCGCTTGCGTCTACAGCAAGGAGGCAGTTCGTGGTCCGGATGCCTCCTGCGCTGTGGAAGGCAATGGAACGCTGAATTGCCACGGCTACGGTTCCTTGGTAAGTGTTACGGCCACCTTTGGAATGTGTGCGGCAGGCTGGGTGATCGATAAATTATCGGTTCCAACTCATTTG
Source organism: Curvibacter sp. Hmag1.1 (assembly GCF_059769165.1). Taxonomy (NCBI): domain Bacteria; kingdom Pseudomonadati; phylum Pseudomonadota; class Betaproteobacteria; order Burkholderiales; family Comamonadaceae; genus Curvibacter; species Curvibacter sp. Hmag1.1. Next base: position 77,506 of record NZ_JBMBGX010000002.1, on the reverse strand, counting down.
GCCTCAAAAAAGACGCTATAATTTGAGGCTACGCAGGGTTCAATAAGCAATTAATGAGCACTGTCGGGACCATAGCTCAGTTGGTAGAGCAGCGGACTTTTAATCCGTTTGTCGTGGGTTCGACCCCCGCTGGTCCCACCAAGATTTTGACGATTTAGGGGAATTTAGCTCAGCTGGTAGAGCAGCGGACTCTTAATCCGTAGGTCGAGAGTTCGAATCTCTCAGTTCCCACCACCTACAAAGTGGACCTTAAAACCCGCCTTCATTCGAAGGCGGGTTTTTTTATTTGGGGCTTACGCCCCGACGGCCGGATCAGACCTCCAACTTGGCAGTGAGGTCGAGCCAAACCTCCTCCAGATTTTGGAGCTCCACATTCACTGCTTTCAATCTTTTTCCCGCTTCTGCAATCTCTGAAGGGTGCGGGTTGGTGGAGAGTTTGGCCTCCAACTCTGCGCCCTCGGCATTGAGAGTTTCCATACGCGCCTCGGTTGCGGCGAGGTCTTTTTTCCACTTTTTCAGTTCGTCTGCAGTTGGGCCAACTTTCACAGCAACAGGGGCCGTCACAGATACTGCAGGAACACCAGCCTTGGCCTCCTCTTTGGCAAGCTCTCGCTGACGCTTGGCTTCATCCAAAAGGTATTTCTGGTAATCATCCAGATCGCCATCGAAGGGCTCGACCCCACCTCGAGAAACCATCCAGAACTCATCGCAGACCGAGCGCAACAAGGCCCGGTCATGACTCACCAGCATCACGGTGCCTTCGAATTCGTTCAGCGCCATGGCCAGCGCTTCGCGTGTTGCCAGATCTAGGTGGTTGGTCGGCTCGTCAAGTAGCAGCAGGTTAGGGCGTTGCCACACGATCATGCACAGCACAAGTCGGGCCTTCTCACCACCGCTCATGCTGCCTACGGCCTGCTTGACCATGTCGCCGCTGAAGTTGAATGTTCCCAAGAAGCTGCGGAGGTCCTGTTCACGGGTCTGCTGTCCGGCAATTTTGCCGGCAGCGGTCATGTCCTTCACCAACCGGATCATGTGCTCCAGCGGGGTTTCGTCAGGGCGGAGCACGTCCAGTTCCTGCTGGGCGAAATAGCCGATGTTCAGGCCCTTGCCTTCGGTCACTTCGCCACCCAGAGGCGCGAGATCTCGGGCCACGGTTTTGACCAGCGTGGACTTACCTTGTCCGTTGGCACCCAATATGGGGTCTCCTCGTTTTCAGTGCAATAAGTGACGGTACGCAAAGCTAGCACTGGCGCGGGGGTGGTCTGGGTAGACCGTTGATTTCATTGACTTTCCTGTTCGCTTTGTAAACGGGTATGGTGGCCTCCCACTTTTGAGGTTCACGATGCAGGGTTGGCACACAACGTTTTTGGGGATGCGTGGGCTCCCCCGCGATATCAGCGACTTCGAGATGAAGGCATTTTTCACCTTCGATGGTGCCGAGCGCGACGCAATCAATGCACGCCGAGGTGATTCCCACAAGCTTGGTCTGGCGCTCCATATTGGTTTCCTGCGCATGAGTGGGCGTTTGCTCGGTGCCTTTCGGGTAATTCCAGTAGCCTTGTGGCGCCACCTTGGCAACGAGCTTGGCATTGCAGCACCAGAAGTCGCCTCGCTGAGAGCCATGTATGAACGCGGGCGCACGCTATTCGATCACCAACAAGTAGCCTGCACGGTCCTTGGATTCCAGTGGATGAGCGAGCACCAGCGCCGCTCACTGGTACGTGAACTGCGCGACGAAGTGGCGCGCTGCGCCGACCGCGATCAGCTACTCGTGCGGGCGCGTCAATGGCTGTACAAGAACAAGCTGGTGATCGTGCACGAGCGGGCAATTCGGACACTGATTGCGGCGGCACTTGCCCAGCTTGAAGTTGAAACAGGCACCGCCATCGCCGCCAGCGTTGATCCAGCAACACTTGATCGCTGGCGAGCCTCAGTTTCAGAGCTGCGCCCAGATGGACAAACCCAGCAGAGTTGGCTATGGGCTGCACCGGCGAAACACTCAACCCGCCAAATCAGCGAGGTACTGGAGCGCATCGACCTGCTTTACACGCTGGACGTTCATAAGCACCTGGCAGACATCCCCGATCTCATCTTGCGCCGCTACGCGCGCCGACTTGTCTCCAGGCCGCCCTCAGCCGGAGCCAAGATCAAAGAGCCAGCGCGCACCGTGGAGGTCGCATGCTTTCTTCGGTATTGCCTGTTCACCACCACAGACCAGTTGATCCTTATGGTGCAGCGCCGGATCGCCGATCTGTGGCGTCAGGCTGCCGCCGATGTCCCCGCTACCGTCAATTGGGCCGCAATGTACAAAACGCTGCTCGGCGAACTTGTTGCCTTGAGCGCGCAAGGTGCGGTGCCAGATGCTGAGTTGCGTGCCCGTCTTGAAGCCTTGATCACCGAAACCCAGAAACGCAAACCACCGAGCAGGGCCTCCCTGGTCCGCGAGGGATTGATTGATGGAATTCGCCCCGTGCGGTCGTTGCTCGTCGCCATTGCAAAGCTGCCCTGGCAGGCCACCGGCGAGCATCCTGCCATCGAGTACCTTGCCAAGCTGCAAGCTTTATATCTCAAAGGATCCAGAAAGCTGCCAGTTGAAGTGGTGGCACCAAGTCTGGGAATGATCTGGCAGGTTTCGATCTCCAGCCCAGACCGGGAACGGGCGTTTCAGGCGTTGGAGGTGGCCACCCTGTTTGCCCTGCGCCGCGCGGTGCGCAATGGCTCGGTCTGGATTGAGCACAGCCTGAGCTTTCGGGGTCGTGCGCGCTTGTTCTTCACGGACGAGCGTTGGCAGGCAGAGTCCAAGAAACACTATGCCCGTCTATCGTTACCCAGCAAGGCTGCCACTTTCTTGAAGCCTTTGCTGGCCAGAGTAACTGCCGGTGTCGATGCGGTGGCCGCTGCAGCCCGCAGTGGCGTACTGCGCGTGGATGATGAACTCCATTTGTCGCCATTGCCCGCAGAGGACGAAGACCCAGAAGTGACCAAGCTGCGCGCGGCTTTGGATCACCGCATCGGTGAGGTTCAATTGCCGGAAGTGATTCTGGCCGTTGACGCCCAGGTGCGCTTTAGCTGGATCATGCTCGGACGTGAGCCGCGCTCTACCGACGAGCTGCTGATGGTCTATGCCGGCATCATGGCCCACGGCACCAGTCTGACTGCGGTCGAATGCGCGCGCATGATTCCGCAATTGTCTGCCACCAGCATTCGCCAGGCCATGCGCTGGGCGCGGGACGAACGGCGTCTGAGCCAGGCCTGCCAGGCTGTGCTGGAATTCATGCAGCGACACCCGATTGCCGCCACCTGGGGGCGGTCCGATTTGGCATCTTCTGACATGATGAGCATGGAGACCACCAAACGGGTGTGGCAAGCCCGGCTTGATCCTCGGCGCAACACACCTTCCATTGGAATCTACTCCCATGTAAAAGACCGGTGGGGCATCTTCCATGCGCAGCCCTTTGTGCTCAATGAGCGCCAGGCGGGCGTGGCCATTGAAGGTGTCATCCGCCAAGAAAAGCTGGAGACCAGCCAGCTTGCTGTGGATACCCATGGCTACACCGACTTTGCCATGTCACATGCCCGTTTGCTTGGTTTTGATCTTTGCCCGCGGTTGAAGGAACTCAAACAGCGCCACCTCTTTGTGCCACGCGGCACCAAAGTGCCCGCAGAAATCGCTGCGGTGTGCGAAGCCAATGTCGACGTCGCTTTGATCGAAAAGCATTGGGATAGTCTGGTGCACCTGGCAGCCTCGGTCATGAGCGGACATGCCAGTGCGGTGGCAGCTCTTGCGCGGTTCGGTTCTGCCGCCCAGGGCGATCCAATCTATGAGGCTGGCGTGCAATTGGGGCGGTTGCTGCGTACGGCGTTTTTGGCTGACTACTTTGTCAAGGACGCTTTCAGGAACGAGTTGCGCCGGGTGCTCAATCGGGGCGAGGCTGTTAACGCCCTCAAGCGCGCCATTTATACCGGCCGGATCAGCCCGGCGCAGGCCAAACGTGTCGATGAAATGCAGGCTGTGGCCGATGCGTTGAGCCTGATGGCCAACATCGTGATGGCGTGGAATACCTCACAGATGCAGGCGGTCCTGGATCGCTGGTCGAACCGCCGCCAGGTCATTCCACCGGAACTGATCGGGAAGATTGCGCCCACCAGGCTGGAGAGCATCAACTTGCGGGGTGTGTTTCGCTTCCCGGTTGACCGCTATGCTGACCAAATCCTGCCTTCGCGGCCAAATGCATCGATAACTGGCACCAATGGATGAAACCGACCACGGTTTGACGCCACGAATCGCAGATTTGAAAGTGAACAGGAAAGTCAATGAAATCAACGATCTACCAACACCACCTCCGCGCCAGTGCTAGCTTTTCGTACCGTCACTTATTGCACTGAAAACGAGGAGACCCCTTGGAGCATCATTTTCCGACCCAACGGTTCCGACTGTCCAATTCGAAATCCGCTAATTCAATTTTTTATGCAACTTAACATAATATACATCGTATGAAGTAACTACCAAGCACCTTTGGGTCGTCGTGCCCGTATAAAGGCTGCAATGATGGCTGCGGATTCCTCTTTCTTTACTTGCTGGGCAAACTCCAAAGCCCCTAGACCCTTGTCATTCTTTAAGCCAGGATCTGCACCGGCTTCCAGCAAAAGCTTTACCGCGGAACTATTCCCATACATTGCGGCCATCATTAACGGCGTTGTCCCGTTGGGAGAAGTCGCATCCACATAGGCGAATTGATCCAACAAATAATGCATGACGGCAGTATGGGCATTCGTCGCTGCATAGTGCAATGGAGTCCATCCGGGCTTATTTACATCAGCGTCCAGAGCGACCAATGCTTCACAGAGTGCCAGATCACCGGCAAAGGCTGCAAGCATCAAGGCGCTTTCATCCTGGGGGCTACGAGCTTCCACCTTGAGTTCCGGATGGGCCAAGAGAAGCTTCACAATCTTCGGCGCTGGTGCCTTGATAGAAACCAACAGTGCCGGCAAGCCACGGGGATTGACTGTGTTGGGATCAAAACCACGCTGCAGCAACGCTTCAACGACGACCGCGTTGTCCTTGTCTATGGCGAGAAAAAAGTCTTCATAGGATCCGGCTCTACAGATGGAAAATCCAATAAAAACATAGGTAAAAACCAGAAACTTAATGTAATTTCTCATGTCTCTACCTTGAATAAACCCTCAAAGTTCCGGCTGGTAACGGACGCAATATCTTCAATGGAACAGTCCCTGATCCGGGCAAGTTCTTGTGCGACGAAGGGCACATAGGATGGATTGTTGGTCTTCCCGCGGTGGGGCACTGGAGCCAAATAGGGACTATCCGTCTCGATCAACAGGCGATCGAGGGGAACCATGGCAACAACATCCCGGATGCTCTGCGCTGACTTGAAGGTGACAATTCCAGAGAAAGAAATGTAGAAGCCCAGGTCCAACGCACGGCGGGCGACCAAGGTATCTTCAGTAAAACAATGGAACACGCCACCGGCGCTCTGGCTATCTCCGCACTCACCCTCCTCCTTGAGCAACCTAAGGGTGTCCTCAGATGCATTTCGCGTGTGGATAACCAGCGGTTTACCCAATTGGCGCGCTGCTCTGATGTGGAGTCTGAAGCGCTCACGTTGCCATTCCATATCAACAATGCTTCTGTCGCCGAGACGGTAGTAGTCCAGACCCGTTTCGCCAATCGCAATTACTTTGGGAAGTGAGCCGAGAGACAACAGCGTTTCTAGGTCCGGTTCCCTGACCCCTTCGTTGTCAGGATGTACGCCTGCGCTAGCCCAGATGTGCGGAACGGAAAGTGCAAATGAATGAACAGCTTCAAACTCTTCCAGAGTCGTGCAAATACACAAAGCACGGTCCACTTTGGCGGCCCGCATTGCTTCGGAAATACTGGGCCAACTGAGTGCCAGCTCTGGAAAAGTAAGGTGGCAATGGGAGTCTGTAAACATGCGGTACCCGATGTGATCTCGGGTGCATGCATAGGAACGGAGTCGCAGGCAGTCCCGATGAAGTGAATCTTTAGACTGTTTGGGTTGGGCGGTCAGATGCCATATGAGCACCCAAAATCTCTTCGATCTTGAGCTTGAGCGCCCTCGACTTCTCGTCCTTGGGAAAAAGAATGCCAACGCCCTGGGTTCTTCCCCCGGCAGCTTTTGCTGGGGTGATCCATGCCACTTTGCCGGCTACAGGGTAGCGCTGCATATCTTCAGGCAAGGACAAAAGCACGTAGACATCGTCACCTAAGTTGTAGTCACGGGTAGTAGGTATGAAAACCCCACCCTCGGTAAACATGGGAATGTACGCAGCGTAGAGTGCAGCCTTTTCCTTGATGGAGAGCTGGATAACGCTGGGCCGGGCGCTGGGGGTAGAGGTGCTGCTCATTTTTTCCTTGGGTCGCCAGAGTTTAGGACGGATTGCGCCTGAGAGACAAGAGCTTCCGCCATCAACCCTGCGTTGAAGGGATGTTCCATGGTTTTCATTGCACCAGCTAACTGTTTGGACCATTGAGCTAGCAACTTGATATCCGTCTTTATGCCTTGCAATGAGGTCTTTGGAAAGAACCGGGGCTCAGCCCCGGAAAACTGAAGCATCAAATCGTGGCAAACCTTGTGTGCAGCGTCGATCTGAAGCGCAGCTCCCCAGTCCTCGAAGACAGTCGTATCTCCTGCCAGCAAGGCTTTGGGTATCAGGGGCCAGGCTTCCAGCGCGGAACCGGCACTCGCGATAGCCAAGGCATCGTCTGGCCTGCCGCCTGAAGCCTGAAGTGCCAAAGGAATCACGTCCCGTGAAAGGCCCTGCGCCACCAGCCAATCGCTGGCCTCATCTGGGGATGGCCATTCCATGGTGTGAGCTATACACCGGCTACGAATGGTAGGCAACAACTGATGCGCAGATTCACTGGCCAATACAAACCGCACATCGCCCACCGGCTCTTCCAAGGTCTTCAGCAAAGCATTCGCCGTGATGTGGTTCATGTCTTCCGCGGGGAATACCAGCACCACTTTCCCCCTGCCCCTCGCGCTTGTTCGCTGCGCAAACTCTACGGCTTCCCGCATGGCGTCAACACGAATCTCTTTACTCGGTTTGCGTTTCTTGTCGTCGATTTCGGATTGCGCTTTCTCACTGAGCGGCCATAGCAGCTCGAGCATGGTGGTCTCCGGCATCAACACACACAAATCTGCGTGGGTGCGCACATCGATGGCATGGCAGCTTCCGCAGGTACCACAGGCGCCATGGGGGCCAGGGGATTCACATAGCCATGCTCTGGCCAAAGCGAGGCCCAGAGCGTATTGCCCGAGTCCCGAGGGGCCCTGCAATAGCCACGCATGACCTCGCTGGCTCAAGAGCGAATCCGTCTGACGCTGAATCCAAGGCGCCACAGGATAAGTGTTGCCGTCTGTCATGTGGAGAAGTAGCCACGTTCAGATAATGCAGCCATCACGTCACGTCGGACTTCTGAAGGCGCCTGGTCTGCATCAATTCGTGCAAAACGCGCCGGGTCGGACGTCGCCCGGCGTGCATATCCCCTAGCGACTTGGTCAAAGAACGCCTCTGGCTGCGACTCAAATTTGTCCGGAACCCGGGCGCCAGCCAGTCGGACAGCAGCAACGGCCGGGGGTAAATCGAACCAGATGGTGGTTTGAGGCTTCAATAGGTCTGCCGCGGAGTTGCCACCGTGCGAAGGCAACTTACCCTGCACCCAATACTCCAGGGTTTCCAACATTTGCCAGTCAAAGCCTCTTCCTGCACCTTGGTATGCAAAACTGGCGTCCGAAAAACGGTCGCACAACACGACATCCCCTTTGTGCAGCGCTGGAACGATCACCTTTTGCACATGGTCACGACGCGCTGCAAACACCAGCAGGGCCTCGGTCATGGCGTCCATCGGGTCGTTCAACACCATGTTGCGCAACTGTTCGGCCAAGGGCGTTCCACCCGGTTCCCGGGTCAATGTGACGGTACGGCCTGCATCCAAAAAAGCTTGTCGCACAGCATCAATGTGTGTGGACTTGCCCGCACCATCGATACCTTCAAAACTGATGAATAGTCCTTGCATAGCCGGCAACTCAGCGCCCTCTTTGGTATTTGTCAACTGCCCTATTGTGCTCGTCCAGGGTATTGCTGAAGTGGCTACTGCCATCCCCGCGGGCCACGAAATAGAGGGCCTTGGAGCTCTGCGGGTTGACCGCCGCCAGTAATGCCGAGCGGCCGGGAAGCGAAATAGGTGTGGGTGGCAGGCCGTTGCGTGTGTAGGTGTTGTAAGGCGAGTCGGTCTGCAAATCAGTACGACGCAGGTTGCCATCAAACTTGTCACCCAAGCCATAAATTACCGTCGGGTCTGTTTGCAAACGCATGCCGATCTGCAGGCGGTTGTTGAACACGGCTGAAATCAATCCTTGGTCTGCAGTGCGCCCTGTTTCCTTTTCGATGATGCTCGCCAGTACCAGTGCCTGGTCAGGGCTCTGCAGCGCCAACGAGGGAGTCCTGAGTTTCCATGCCGCTTCCAGGTGTTGATCCATGGAGCGCATGGCCCGCCGCAACACAGCCAGATCACTGCTGCCCTTGGAGTAGGTGTAAGTGTCCGGGAAAAAGCGCCCTTCGGGGTGTTGACCACTCCTGTCCAAGGCTTCCATCACTGATTCATCAGACATGGTTTTGCTGTCAGGTCGCAGACCTTCGGCCTTGGCTAGTGCCTGTCTGGCTTGGCGGAAGGTCCAGCCCTCCACCAGGGTCACGGAACGTAAGGCTTCATCACCTTGAACTACCTTTTGCAGCAGAGTCATGGGCGTGGTGCCCTCCGGCAACTCGTAGCTGCCCGCCCGGATGTTGCGGGACTTCCCTGAAATCCGGAACCACCAATACAACAGGTCGGGCTGGACCTTGACTCCGGCTGCGGCGACCAAACGAGCCACGTCTCTGGGGCTGCTACCTGGCTCAATATTCAGGTCCACGCTGGCAGCGCTTTGCGCCAGTGGTGCATGGACCCACGCAAATCCTGCGGCAAACAGGGCAGCTACTGCCAGAACAACCGCAATCAAAAAGCGCACAGCCCTACTCTCTGTCTGGATGAAACGGGGAATCATAATTCAGCCTATGACCAGTCAGAACCTGTTGCCCTCCCCTTCCCTGCCCGACGGTGTCGCGCGTTTGAGCCATTTGGGCGTGATCCGCATCCATGGCGAAGACTCCGCCAAGTTTATTCACGGCCAATTGACGCAAGACTTTGCGCTTCTAGGGCTTGACCAAGCCCGTCTCGCCGCCTTTTGTTCCGCCAAAGGGCGCATGCAGGCATCATTTATTGGCTTCAAAGCCCCCGACGGGGATGTGCTTTTGGTCTGCAGCCGGGATCTGCTGCCCACCACCTTGAAGCGACTGTCGATGTTTGTCATGCGTGCCAAGGCCAAGCTCACAGATGCGTCGGACGAGCTCTCCCTTTGGGGCCTCGCGGGAAATGCTACAAAAAATATAGCTGCTGGCGCATATCCGGCGTGGGCTAAGTGGGATATTGAGCAGGATTCAATCATTAACCTTTACCCGGCGGCAACAGTGCACAGGCAGCTCATGGTCAGCCCGGTGAGCCGTGCAGCGCCCGAAGGGGCGGAAATGGAATTGCCGGTGTGGCAATGGGGTGAGGTGATGAGCGGAGTCGCCACATTGTCCAACCCGGTCTTTGAGGCATTCGTGCCCCAAATGTTGAATTACGAATCTGTGGGGGGCGTGAGTTTCAAAAAAGGCTGCTACCCGGGCCAAGAGGTGGTGGCGCGTAGCCAGTTCCGCGGCACGTTAAAACGCAGGGCTTTTGTTGCCCGGAGCACATCCCTTCTCACGGCTGGTCAAGAGATCCTCGCTAACGGTGATGCCGATCAGCCCGTTGGTCTCGTAGTCCAGGCTGCGCCTGATCCGCAGGGTGGTTATGTGGCCATCGTGTCGCTTCAGTTGTCGGCTACCGAAGGGCCTTTGAGTGCGGGCGATAGCGAAATTCAGCTGCTGCCGCTTCCTTATCCCCTGTTGGAAGACATTTGAACGGTATTCACCCGCTGAATTTTTGTCTAGACGGATGACGTTGCTTGATTAGCCCCCCATAATAGATAAAGAAAGACAACGCGCCGAAGGGAATCCGTTCGCTTATGTCCACACCGCTCACCAAAGAAGAAGCATTCGCCCGACTGGGATCGATCACCCGTGAGATGCACGAGGCTCTGTCGGTGCTGGGGAATAACCAGCTCCACAACATCGTGGAGGAGATACCGAACGCGCGCGATCGCCTGGCCTATGTCGGGAAAATGACCGAGGACGCCGCCAACAAGGTGTTGACCCTGGTAGAAGTGGCCAAACCGGCATGTGATGATCTTTCCGGCCGTGGCAATGAGTTGGGCGAAGCCCTGAACCGATTGGCCCAGGCTCCCGACCTCAATACCGACAAGGCGCGCGGCATGCTGCTGACATGCGCAAAGTTTGCCCACTCTACTGCTGAGTTTTCGGGCAAGCAGGCTGAAGTGCTGAGCGACATCATGATGGCGCAGGACTTTCAGGACTTGTCTGGTCAAGTGATCAAAAAGGTCATCGACATCATCACCCGTACCGAAATGCAGTTGGTGCAGTTGCTGATCGACAGCTCCCCTGAAACAGTCGCTGTGCCGAAGTCCGGCGAGGCTGGTGCTGCGGCCTCTGTGGACACCCATGTACTCGAAGGCCCCCAGACGGCAGAGACTGCGCTCAAGCAGGACGACGTGGACGACCTGCTGGCATCACTGGGTTTTTAAGTTTTCCAGGGCTTCAGGCCCACTGCAATTCCATCGTCTGGTGCGCAATGCCGGCTTCCATGTACTCTGCGCCTTGCCGGACAAATCCTTCCCTGAGGTAAAAGCCCACCGCGCTTACTTGCGCATGCAAGACGATGCCAGTGTCTCCCCGGTCTTTGGAGACGGCCATCAACGCATGCAAAACCTGCCGGGCCAGACCCTGGCCCCGCAATGCTTTTTCGGTGGCCATGCGCCCGATTCGGCCCATGCCAGGCTCATGCTTCATGAGACGCCCGCTCGCCACGACCTGGCCCAGTCCGTTCTCAGCTACGGCATGGATGGCGGTAGCGTCTGCCTCGTCGCACATGAGCGCTTCATCAATCCCCTGCTCGTCTGCAAACACACGGTGGCGTAGTGGAGCAATCTGCTCCGCCAGCGCCCCCCATGCCCCGGTGTGAGCACGAACAGAAGGCTTGCCCGCTTCATAGTCCGTCATCAAGCGGCGTAGCGCATCGGGAACTGAGCGCGAGGTTTGGGTCGCGGGGTCTGCGAACACGTAAACCAACTCGGCCGTGATCAGCAGCTTCTCGCCCTGAAAAATCGCCCCCCTGAAGTTGATGGAGCTGGTGCCAATTCGCTCGCAACGCAAGCCCACGTGCAACAGATCGTCGTAGTGGGCAGAGGCGTGGTATTCCACAGTGGCCTTTTTGACGTAGAGGTCGCCCTCCAGCATCACCATCGCAGCCTCATAAGGTACCGCCAAGGCGCGCCAATAGTCCGCCATGGCAGTGTCCAGATAGGTCAGGTAGTGGGCATTGAACACAATTTTTTGCATGTCCACTTCAGACCAACGCACCCTCAGGGTGTGAAAGAAGCGGATGTCATTGCGCACAAGGGTCATGGCTGAGCCTCCTCAAGTCAGGTGAAAAGCGGCGCGCAAGGCGCGGGCCGCATCCGCATGGGCCGTCGCGGCCTCGCTGATGGCACGGCCCATTTTGATGAACTCATGAACGACGCCACGGTAAATCTCCAGGTCCACAGCGACACCCGCCATGCGTAGCCGGTCTGCATATTGCACCCCCTCGTCCACCAGCGGGTCACACTCCGCGAGCCCGATCCAAGCCGGTGCCACTCCGCTCAGGTCTGCCTCGAATCCGTCCGCGCGTAAGCCGTCCAGGGGGGCGAAGCGCCAATCATCACGGTCGGCAGGTGTGCGGATGTATTGTTCAAAGAAATAGGTAATGTTTGCTTCATCCAGCACAAAGCCCTTGGCAAATCGCTTGTGGGAGGCCGTGTTCTGGTGGCCGGCGCAGCCCGGATAGAACAAGAGCTGCAATGCCAAAGGCAGCGCATGGTCACGCGCTTCGATGGCACAAGCCGCCGACAAAGTGCCCCCTGCACTGTCCCCACCGATGGCCACTCGTGCTCCGTCCAAGCCCCTGGTTGCTCCATGGTGTGCAATCCATTGCAGTGCATCCCAGCTGTCCTCATGGGCGGTGGGAAATTTGAACTCCGGCGCCAGCCGGTAGTCCAGCGACACCACCGCGCAGCCCGCCAGGTGGGCCAATCGGCGGCACAAGCCGTCATGGGTGGCTATGTTGCCAACGGTAAAGCCGCCGCCGTGCAAGTACAGCAGCACCGGCAAGGTGTCGTGGGTGGGCGCATAGTGGCGTGCCGGCAATGAGTAGCCATCCCGCGCAGGGATGGTGAAGTCCTCCACACGGGCCAGCTTTTGCACCGGCAGCTCCAGCACATTGGCTGCCGCCGCGTAGGCCGCTTTGGCCTGTGCTGCATTCATCGCGTGCATGGGTACATGGCCGGCGCGGGCGATGCTGTCCACCACTTTCAGGGTGGCCGGTGTGAGCAACGTGCGCGGGTTGGCGTGGTGGTCAAAATGGTGACTCATGGCAGGCAGAAGAATCGCTACAGTGGGGATTCGTTCAATCCTACACGGCGGCACCATGGCTTTGATCTATTACGTGACCCAGATTCAGTTCGAGTGTGGCGCCATCCGGCAATTACGCAGCGAATGCGAGCGCACCGGCATCACTCGCCCATTGATCGTGACCGATGCAGGTGTCAAAGCGGCCGGAGTTCTGCAAAAAGCATTGGATGCCTTGGGCGGCATGCCCGTGGCGGTTTTCGACCAGACCCCCTCCAACCCCACAGAGGCCGCGGTTCGAGCGGCGGCAGACCTCTACCGCGCGCAGGGCTGCGATGGCCTGATTGCGGTGGGCGGCGGCTCCGCGATCGATTGCGCCAAGGGTGTTGCCATTGCCGCCACGCATGAAGGCCCCCTCACCTACTACGCCACCATCGAGGGCGGCTCGGCGCGCATCACCGAGCGGGTCGCTCCCTTGATCGCGGTACCCACCACCAGCGGCACCGGCAGCGAAGTGGCGCGCGGCGCCATCATCATCGTGGATGACCATCGCAAGCTGGGCTTTCATAGCTGGCACCTGGTGCCCAAAACCGCGATTTGCGACCCGGAACTCACTTTGGGCCTGCCACCGCGTCTGACGGCGGCCACCGGCATGGACGCCGTCGCGCATTGCATGGAAACCTTCATGGCGGCGTCCTTCAACCCGCCGGCAGACGGCATTGCGTTGGATGGTCTGGAGCGGGCATGGGCACACATCGAACGTGCCACCACCAACGGCAGTGACGTGGAGGCGCGCACTCAGCTCATGAGTGCCAGCATGCAAGGCGCCATGGCCTTTCAGAAAGGGTTGGGTTGCGTCCACTCCTTGAGCCACAGTCTGGGCGGTGTGGACCCTCGCCTGCACCATGGCACCCTGAATGCCATGTTTTTGCCCGCAGTCATCGCCTTCAATGCGGCGGCTGAATCCGTGCAAAAGGACAAGCGCCTGCAACGGATGGCCCACGCCATGGGTGTGGCGTCCGCCTCTGACCTGGGCGAGGCGGTAAAAGACATGAACGCCCGGTTGGGCTTGCCCACCGGTCTGGCTGCCATGGGCGTCACCGAGGACTTGTTCGACCGCATCATCAGCGGTGCTCTGGCGGACCACTGCCACAAAACCAACCCCCGTCTTGCGACCGCAGACGATTACCGGCACATGCTCAGTAGCGCGATGTAAATGCTTGTGGGGCCCTCGTGGCCCCCAAGTCAGCGGGCCAGCACCGCGGCCACGACCGGGCTGAGCCCGCCCATGAATTGCTCGACAGCCTGCGTATAGGCCCCCGCAGTGCCCAGTTCTTTGTTGATTTCCCCGTGGCTCAGGTCATGCCCTGACACCTGTACCCGCACGCCCAGCGAGGTGGCATGGGCACTGAATGCTTTGGCTTGGGCGCAGGAATCTTCGCGCCGGGTGGAACATACCGCCAACATGGGCTTGGCTGAAGCCTGAAGCTGCTGGTAGGGGGATGCGGCTTTCCAGAAATCCGGATCGGTACCGAAGGCCGGGTCATAAAGCTTGAAGTGGCGCTCTTTCATGATGGGGGCCACGTCCAGCGCCGCACTGTCGAGCAACACCGAGCCCAACCAGGGCTGTGCGCCCGCTTGGGGGCCGTAAATGGAAGACGAAGACAACAAGGCAATCAAATGTGCACCGGCGGAGTGCCCCATCAGTACAAACTGCTTGGGGTCGGCGCCCCAGCCCTGCGCTTTGGACTGTGCACTGGCCAAAGCCCGTGCCACATCGCGCACCTGGTCCAAAGGATCGGCGTCGGGCAGCAAGCGGTTGTTCACGGAGATGAACACAAACCCCTTGGCCAGCCAACGGTTTGCCTTGTTATCCACCACATTGCTGTGGCGCTTGTCGCCGGTACGCCAGCCGCCACCATGCACCATGAAGATCACGGGGGCTGCGGTGCCCGAGGCGGCCTCCGGCAGGTAGATGTCCATCTTCTGCTTGGGGTCGCTGCCGTAGGCCACATCGCGCAGCACTTTGAGCCGGCTGTCGCTCACGGCGGTGCCATCCGGGTCTTCCATAGACTCCTCGGCAGCGCCCTTGCCCATGCTCTCGCGCCGTTCCAGGATCTGCTGTTTGATGCGGTCCAGCAAAGGTCCGGCATGCAGGGGCATGGCCTGGGTCAGCAGGAATACGCCCAGCAAAGTAGCGAGAGCAAGAGGCGGAAAGCGCAGGTTTGTCATAAAGGGTGCACCAGGTTCATGTCGGGCTTGTCCAGCCAGGCGATGAACTCGTCCACCATCTGCTGGCTGGCACGGGTGGCGGCTGTCCATGCCTTGACCCGTGCATCCAGATCATTGCCGTAGTGCGTAAAGTCTGTGCGGTCCGGTAGTTTGCTGTTCGGTAAAGTTTTTACCCAGTCCGGGTTGGGTGCCAGCAGCACCATGGTGTCCAGAAACGGGCTGCTGCGGTGCCGCCACTTCAAGCCTTTGTCCAGCCAGCCTGGCACCACGCTCTTCTGGAAATGCGGGTACAGCACAAGCCTTGGGGCATTCATTTGGCCGCTGGCGCCCGTCGACTGTGCGCGAGCAGCTCCTGAATTGATAGCGCCTTGCATGCTGCCGGCACCCGGGTAGTTCAGGTGCAAGTGGTAGTCGGTGATTCCGCCGTCCCAATAGGCGCCTTTGGGGGCACCCGGAATGTCCTGGATGGCCCGCAGCACAAAGGGAATCGAGCAGCTGGCTTGTAAGGCCGGGTTGAAGTTGCCTTCACTCAAGGCCACCTGGCGGGTGCGGTAATCACCGGTAGCAAACGGCAAAGCCGCTGCCCCACCCTGACCGACCACCGTACTGGAAAACACCACCCGCTCCAGCCAGGCACCCATGGCTTTGCGCCGCACCGTGTTAGTCAGGAAGGCGCCGAGGTAGCCCAGTGGCGTGCGCAGCCCGTGCTCGGTGTGCAGCAAGTGGCGTCCGCGCGAAGTCACGATATGCAGCCGGTAGCGCGGGTGCTTGAGCACCTCGGGAATACGCCCGCCGTAAAACGATTGCAGGCTGCGGCCGAAGGTTTCGCTCACCTGGTCCGCCGTCACCCGCTTCTGGCCAGGTGCCAGCTCGTAATGCTGGTGAATGTAGTCGTGCTCCAGCCGTTCAAACGCAGCCACCGGGTTGTCCAGGCAAGCGGTTGCCATGCGCCAGGCACCAATCGACGCACCGACCAGATCCACCGGTTGATCAGAGCGAGGCAGCCATTCCCCAAACAAAAAACGGTCCATCGCGCCCAGAATCAACCCCTTGGGGCCACCGGCGGCACCGGGTATGGTGGCGACATGTTGAGGTTGCAGGCCCTGGGCCGCCAAAGACGCGCGGGCCACCGGGCCCGCATAAATTCGAAGTGCTTTCATGTTTCAGTCAGGTATGGGCTGCCCAGTCAAAAGGGTCTTGTTGCAGCACCATGTCGATGTTCAGGCCCAGCGCCACACCCACCGCGTCGGGGTAGGTCACGGCCAGGCCTTTGTCGTTCAAGTGGGCTTCCTTGCCGCGTGCGCGCCACGCCGCCAGGTGGATAACGCCGGCCAGGGGCTCGTAGACGTTGTTTTCGAATGGCGCGTATTGGTGCTCGATGGCGTCCACCATGGGCTTGGGGAATTGCCACATGCGGGCATAGCCGGCCCCCACGCTGGCATAGCAGTAGCCCAGCACACTGCGCTCTACAAACGCACGGTTCAGGCCGAGGGCGGGCACTTCGTTGTCCAGCATGGCGCACACCTCGGGCATGGCCAGGTGCATGGCGAGTTCGCCTACCGCGTGAATCAGCCCGGTTGTGAAGGCGGCTTGCGGGTTGAGCCGCACCAAGGTGGCCAACGAGCGCGAGAGCTTGGCCACATTCAGGCTGTAGTCCCAGAACTGCGGCAAATGAATGCCGGGCACCGCCTTGGGCGAGGCCGCCGCTGCTGCAGCCTGCGCCATGGTCTGCACATGGCTCAAGTCCAGCAGGGCCAAAGCTTCCGATACGGTGCTGATCTTGCCGGACTGCTGGAAGAAGCTGGAGTTCGCGAGCTGCAGCAAACGGGTGGTCAGCGCCGGGTCGGTGCTGATCAGCCGGTTGATTTTGTGGAGGTCTGGCTCCGGGCGCTCCAGTTCGCTCAGCAGCAAGGCGACCACTTTGGGAATGCTGGGCAGGTGGAACTGCTGCTCCAGCAACGCGCTGAGATTCATGACGTGCCTTCCGCAAACTACAAACGATGACCGCTCGATTATGGCCTGCAGAGGGCGCCGCGTGCTGGCAAAGACTCAGCGCTTGAGCTTGGCGAATGCCGCTGCCATGGCGTTGCCGGCAGCCGGGGCGCTGTCTTGGTAGCGGCCGACTTGGCGCTCGCCACGGGCGGGGCCCTGGTAGCGGTTATCACCGGCTCTTTGGCCTCCAGCGCCCTTGGCGCCTGCGGGAGCAGCTCCTATTTTCATAGTAAGGCCGATGCGCTTGCGGGCCACATCCACTTCCACCACCTGCACCTTGACGATATCGCCAGTCTTCACGACCTCGCGGGCATCGTTCACAAACTTGTGCGCCAGCTGGCTCACATGCACCAAGCCGTCCTGGTGCACGCCCAGGTCAATAAAGGCGCCGAACTGGGCCACGTTGCTCACGGTGCCTTCCAGAATCATGCCTTCCTTCAGGTCGGCAATGTCTTCCACGCCGTCGTTGAAGCGCGCCACCTTGAAGTCCGGGCGTGGGTCGCGGCCGGGCTTTTCCAGCTCGGTGAAGATGTCTTTGACGGTGATCACACCAAACTGCTCGTTGGCAAACAGCTCAGGCTTGAGCGTCTTGAGCATGTCGGCCCGGCCCATGATCTCGGCGACTGGCTTGCCGGTTTTGGACATGATTTGCTCCACCACCGGGTAGGTTTCGGGGTGCACGCCGGTCATGTCCAGCGGGTTGCTGCCCCCGCGAATGCGCAAAAAGCCTGCACTCTGCTCAAAGGTCTTGGCACCCAAACCGGTCACCTTCATCAAATCCTGGCGGCTGCTAAAGGCGCCGTTGGACTCGCGCCAGCGCACCACGGCCTTGGCTACGGTACCTGACAGGCCCGAGACACGACTGAGGAGTGGCACCGAGGCGGTGTTCAGGTCCACACCCACCGAGTTCACGCAGTCTTCCACCACGGCGTCCAGGGTTTTGGCGAGTTCGCTCTGGTTCACATCGTGCTGGTACTGGCCCACACCGATGCTCTTGGGGTCGATCTTTACCAGCTCGGCCAGCGGGTCTTGCAGACGGCGGGCGATGGAGGCCGCACCGCGCAGGCTCACGTCCACATCGGGCATTTCTTGAGAAGCGTATTCACTGGCGGAGTACACCGAGGCGCCCGCCTCGCTCACTACCACCTTGTCGACCTTGATTTCAGGCGCGCCGGCCTGGGCGGCCATCTTGGCCAAGAGTTTGATCAAATCTGCAGCCAGCTTGTCCGTCTCGCGGCTGGCGGTGCCGTTGCCGATGGCAATCAGGTTCACGCTGTGCTTGGCGCACAGCTTGCCCAAGGTATGCAGCGAGCCTTCCCAGTCTTTGCGGGGCTCGTGGGGGAACACGGTCGCGGTGTCCACCAGCTTGCCGGTGGCATCGACCACCGCCACTTTCACACCGGTACGGATGCCGGGGTCCAGGCCCATCACCACGCGCGGGCCGGCGGGCGCTGCCAGCAACAGGTCGCGCAAGTTGTCAGCAAACACCTTGATGGCCACCTTCTCGGCGTCTTCGCGCAGGCGGGCAAACAAGTCGCGTTCGGTGGACAGGCTGAGCTTGACCTTCCAGGTCCAAGCCACACACTTGCGGATCAAGTCGTCGCCGGGGCGGCCCTGGTGGCTCCAACCCAGCTTGAGCGCTAGGCGCCCTTCCGCCAAAGACACGACGGCTCCAGGTCGTTTTGCTACAGAATTTGTAGCTGCTTGCGCAGATGTTGCGGGCGCTACAGCCTGATTTGATACAGAAACCGGCTCGGGCAACACCAGCTTCGCATCCAGAATGTCCAGCGAGCGGCCACGGAACACCGCCAGCGCACGGTGGCTGGGCACGCGGCCGATGGGCTCGTCGTAGTCAAAGTAATCACGGAACTTGGCCACGTCGGCGTTGTTCTCGTCCTTGCCATCCATGAGCTTGGAGCGGAACAGACCCTCTTGCCACAGCCACTCGCGCAGGTCCTGCACCAGCACCGGGTCTTCAGCCCAGCGCTCGCTCAAGATGTCGCGCACGCCGTCCAGCACCGCCAGCACGGTGGTGAAGTCGTCGCCGGCTTCGGTTTTTTCCTTGAGCACAAAGGCCTGTGCCTCGTCCATGGGCACCAGCTGCGGGTTGGCATACAGCTTGTCCGCCAGCGGTTCTATGCCGGCTTCGCGGGCAATCATGCCCTTGGTGCGGCGCTTGGGCTTGAAGGGCAGGTAAATGTCTTCCACTTCCTGCTTGGTCGCAGCCGCGTCGATGGCGGCCAACAAGGCGGGTGTGAGCTTGCCTTGTTCTTCAATGCTTTTGACCACCGCTTCCTTGCGGTCGCGCAGTTCGCGCAGGTAGCTCAGGCGGGCTTCCAGCTCGCGCAGCTGGATGTCGTCCAGACCGTCCGTCACTTCTTTGCGGTAGCGGGCGATGAAGGGCACGGTGGCGCCGCCATCCAACAAGGCCACGGCGGCCTCCACCTGCTGGGGGCGTACACGGATTTCTTGCGCAATTTGCGCGATGATTTTCTGCATTGCGAAAAAAGCCGGTCTGGCACCGGCAGGGGAAATCGATCAAGGGCGGGAGTGTGCCACACGGCCACCGCGTTTCTGGGGTACAAACGCAGTACCTCCTTTTCAGACGGCAATCCGATGCTTTCTTCCCCCCACAGCGTCGGCTCTACGCCCTCTGCCGCCCCCCGCCCGCTTTTGCACTGGACCGAACACGGCCAGCCCTGCTCCGCCCTTTGGCGCTCGGAGCGCGGCGCTGCAGCCCCGGCCAAGGTGGTGTTGGCCGACGACACCATGACCGCAGACGCCGCCTACCAGCTGGCCTGCGGCGGAACAGCCCTCTTGTGGCGCGGCGACTTCAACAACGCCCGCCAACTGCTGCAAGCCCTGCAGCGCCGCATAGACACCCCGCCCCGGCGCAAAAGCCGAGGCGCAGCACCCGCCAAAGCACAACCCGCGTCTGCCGACGCAGCGATGGACCCGCAAGTGTTTCACCTGCACCGCCAGGCCCAAGCCCAGCGCGCCCGCATTCTGGCCATGGTGCTGCTGCCGTTTGATGCGGACTACGCCATCCCCCTGCGCCGCGCGCCGGACGCCAAGCTAGCCTGCACCCAGGCCTGGGGCGCAGCGGCGGTGGACGAACCGGCCAGCGTCGCCTCCCTGCGCGACCTGCTTGGCATGCGCAGCGCCAGCGAGTGGCGCAAAAACGGCGTAGAAATCGCCGCCTTAGGCACGGGCCCCGAGAACCGCATTCACCCGCACTACGGCGTGTTCTCGCCGGTGCGAGGTGAATATGTAGACTTGGTGGCCGCCGCGCCCCTGCCCGCCCAGTCAGGCAAGGACGTGCGCGACGCCCTGCCCTTTGTTGCCTTTGACATAGGCACAGGCTCCGGCGTGTTGTCGGCGGTGCTGGCCCGGCGACAGGACATGCACATCGTCGCCACCGACCAGGACGCTCGCGCCATGGCCTGCGCCACGGAAAACTTTGCCCGCTTGGGGGTAACTGCCGGCATTGACCTGCAGCAGACCGACATGTTTCCGGCAGGCCGCGCAAACTTGGTGGTGTGCAACCCGCCCTGGCTGCCGGCGCGCCCGAGTGCGCCTGTCGAATACGCGGTCTACGACGAAAACAGCCGCATGCTGCTGGCGTTTCTGGCGGGTTTGCCGGCCCACCTGCTGGAGGGCGGCGAAGGCTGGCTCATCATTTCCGACTTGGCAGAGCGCCTTGGCCTGCGCAGTGCCACCATGCTGGCGGATGCCATCGGTGCCGCCGGCCTCGTGGTGCTGGGCCGCTGTGACGCCCACCCGCAACACGGCAAAGCGCTGGATGCGCAGGATGCTTTACACCGCGCCCGCAGCCGCGAAGTCACCACGCTGTGGCGGCTGGGCGTGGCACCTGCGGCGCTGCAATAAGGCGGCTACCATTGGACGCACTGTGTTTTGTGAGGATGCCATGCGCGCACTGTTTCATCTGGCTTTTCATGTCCGCGATCTGAACGAGGCCCGTGCCTTCTACGGCACCGTGCTGGGCTGCCGCGAAGGCCGCAGCACCGACACCTGGGTGGACTTCGACTTCTTCAGCCACCAGATTTCACTCCATCTGGGCGAGCCCTTCCACACCACCAACACTGGCAAGGTCGGCGCGCACATGGTGCCCATGCCGCACTTGGGAGTGATTCTGCTGATGGACGATTGGAATGCGCTGGCAGAGCGCCTCAAGCAGCACAACGTGGCCTTTGTGCTGGAGCCCCAAGTCCGCTTTGCAGGCCAGCCTGGCGAGCAGGCTACGATGTTCTTTCGCGACCCGAGCGGCAACCCGATTGAGGTGAAAGGGTTTGCGTCTTGGGATGCGGTGTATGCCGCTTGATCGCTGAGCCACATAGACACAAATATCGCAAAATCAACGAGGCTTTCCATTACTGACAAGCTGCGGCGTTTGCTGGGATTTTTATGCCTGTTCAAACTTAGATAACTCAACAGATATGAGCGAACCAACCTTCCTTGATCGAGCTTCAGAAAAGCTCTGGGTAGACTTTGAAGAGGAGTTATCTTTCCCGTCTTCACGCCCCTTGCTTGCGCATTACACGTCTATCCAGACTTTTGAGCAGATCGTTACCAAAGAGCAGTTCTGGTTTTCCAATCCACTCTTTATGAATGATCTCGAAGAGCTACAGTTCGGGATGAACGAAGGCGCGAATGAACTACACAAAAATGAAGCAATTCGGCTTGCATGTGGAACACCGGAGAATCACCGAAAGCTGTTGGAAAGCTTTGACTACCTGTTCAACGACTTTGATTCCAAACACGTATTAAATACTTACATACTTTGCTTTTCAGAGCATGCCCCAGAGGATAACGACGGCTTGCTATCCATGTGGCGAGGATACGGAAACTCAGGCGCAGGGGCTGCACTTGTAATCGACACTGCAAAAATCAACGTAAATCCAAAGTCACCGCTGATCGTTGGCAAGGTGCATTACGCCTCGAAAGTCGAACGGAAAAAATGGATCAGCGAAAAGCTCATGAGCCTAGCCGATGTGATCTCAGTCCACGCAAAAGTGGAGGACGACTTCTTCAATGCTGCTTGGGCTTGGATGCATCGCCTCAAGATGTTCGCTCTTTTTACAAAGCATCATGGATTCCACGAAGAACAAGAGTGGCGAGTCGTGTACATGAGCGACAAAGACCCCGAACAGTCCTTCAAGAAGTACTTTGGTCACTTAGCTACGAATCGAGGAATCGAGCCAAAACTCAAGCTACCCATCAAGCCCATACCAGAGTTAAAAACAGAAAACCTCTCGTTGGGAGACTTGGTGAATCGAATAATTCTTGGTCCATCCGTTTCAAGCGCACTAGCCGCCAATGCATTACGACAAATGCTCAGAAACACTGGGCAACCTGACTTAGCAGAGCGGGTCGTTGCTTCTGAAATTCCTTTTCGCTCTGCGTAGTAGAGTCGTGAAGAAGTTGCCTGACTGGGCTTATATGGACTCCCCCACAAGCGCAAAAAACTGATCGATGTTTTGGTTTTGAGGGAGGCGCCTGTCGCTACAAGAGGCTGGAAATGAGCCGTAAGCTCTATCAGTGTCTATCGGTGTGGAGTGAACCAGAATTGGGTGCTGAGGTGAGCGAGAAGGCAGTCGTGTGGCGGTTGTATTGTTTGGCGAAGTGCGGGTTTTTCACAGGCCTCACCCCTCCCTCAACACGGACAAGGGTGCTGTCGCAAGTATTCGCAAGCGGCTAGAGCAACACGGAGCAACACCATGAACGTAATGACAGTGGACGGCTATCACGCCAAGATTGAGTTCGACGAAGAGCTGGACCTCTTTCGCGGGGAGATTCTTGGATTGAATGGCGGAGCAGATTTCTATGGTGAAACTCCCAAGGAGTTGCGCGCTGAATTCAAGAAGTCTTTGCAGGTTTTCCTGGATGTCTGCAAAGAAAAAGGGATCGAACCCAGAAAGCACTTTTCGGGGAAATTCAATCTGAGAATTTCACCTGAGTTGCATGAACAACTGGTGATTGCCGCACAGGCAGAAGGCAAAAGCATCAACATGGTGGCTCAAGAAGCCTTGCAAATCCGCGTGATGTCTTGAGCTGCACGCATTGCCGAAAAGCGCGACTTCCCCAAAAGCAAAAGGCCCTCAATAGAGGGCCTTTTTGTTTTGCATGCGGCGACGCGGGGTCGCCAGCGGATGCAGGGCTTAGCGGTGACGCTTGCCGGGGTTCTTCTTGCTGCGAGTTGCAACACCACGTTCCAAGCTGATGCGCTGACCGCGGCCTGCAGTAGGCAGGGTGTAGCCTGGCAGGGGCTTGGGTGCGGGAGTGGCTTTGCGGTCGGCTTCGGTAAAGATTTTGTTGCCCATGTGGCGATCCTGTTGAGGTTGGTGTGAAAACACGTATTTTCTCATTTTTTCGGGCGCTATTTCCAAGCCCTTGATGGAAGGCCCCAACTCATAGCCCTCAAGGCCCGTGGATGGGCGTGGTTTGCCACAATCCCCGCATGCAGGCCTTTTACTCCGACCAGTTCGTTTTGCCCTTGCCCGAGGGCCACCGCTTTCCCATGGCCAAGTACCGCATGCTGCGGGACCGCATCGCCGATGAGCTGCCCTCCATCCAGTTAACAGAAGCACCCGCTGCCACCGAGGGCGAGTTGGCGCTGGTGCATACGCCGGCCTACATAGATTCCATTCTTCAGGGCACCGCCGAGCCTGCAGTGCTGCGCGAAATCGGCTTCCCCTGGAGCCCCGCCATGGCCGAACGCGCCCTGCGCTCGGTAGGCGCCACTGTGGCTGCGGCACGTGTGGCAATGATTGAGGGCTTGGCGGCCAACCTTGCCGGCGGCACGCACCACGCCTATGCCCACAAGGGCGGTGGCTTTTGTGTGTTCAATGACCTGGCAGTAGCCGCCCGCGTGCTGCAAGCCGAATGGGGCCGCAGTCGCCACCCCGATGGCAGCCGCCGGCAACCCCTACAAGTGGCGGTGATTGATCTCGACGTGCACCAAGGCAACGGCACGGCCAGCATCTTCCGGCACGACGAATCGGTGTTCACACTTTCACTGCACGGAGACAAGAACTTTCCCTTCCGCAAAGAGGACAGCGACCTCGACATTCCGCTGCCCGATGGTTGCGCGGACGCGGAGTACCTGAGCACCCTGGAGCATGCCTTGCAAGAGCTGGAAGGCCGCTTCACCCCTGGCCTGGTGTTCTTTTTGGCGGGTGCGGACCCGCATGAAGGCGACCGGCTGGGCCGCTTGAAGCTCACGGCCGATGGCTTGGAGGCCCGTGACCGCCGCGTGCTGGACTGGTGCTGGCAGCGCCGCATCCCCGCAGTGATCACCATGGGAGGCGGCTACGGGGTGAATCTGGAAGACACTGTGGGTGTGCAGCTCACAACGTACCGGGTGGCTGCGAGCTACCGCAGCCGCTGGGCCGGCCTGCTAGAGGCCGCGTAGATCAAGCGGCCTGCGAGGCCTGGTGTTTGGCACGCCAGGCAATGAAATCAGGCAGCGGGATCGGCTTGCTCATGAAGTAGCCCTGCGCCTCGTCGCATTGCAATTCCACGAGTTTGTCCAGAATGGCCTGGTTTTCAACCCCTTCAGCCACCACGCTCAGGCCCAGGTTGTGCGCCAGATCGATGGTGGAGCGCACGATCTTGGCGTCGCTCTCGTCGTTCTCCATGCCCATCACAAACGATTTATCGATCTTGAGTTCATTGACCGGTAGCCGCTTGAGGTAGGCCAAGGACGAATACCCGGTACCGAAGTCGTCAATCGAGAGTTTGAATCCACGTTCCGAGAGACGATTCAAGGTGGCCTCCGCACGCTGGGGGTCGTCCATGATGGCGCTCTCGGTGATTTCCAGGCAGAAGGCGTTGGTCGGTGCGTTGTGCTTGAGCATCATGGCATCCAGCTTGGCCGGGAAGTCCTGGTCCAGCAGGTCACGGGTAGACAGGTTGATTGCTACCCGCAGGGGGGGCGGCCGTCAGCCCGCAAGCGCGGCAACTCTTTGGCAACTTCTTCAAACATCCACAAAGTGAGTTGGCGGACAAAGCCTGTCTGCTCCGCAAACGGAATGAACTGCATGGGCGGCACCAAGCCACGCACAGGGTGCTGCCAGCGTACCAGTGCTTCGGCAGCAATCACCGTGTTGTCAGACAGGTTGAGCTTGGGCTGCAGGTAGAGGCGCAACTGACCGTCTTCCACTGCATGGCGCAGCTCGGTCAGCAAGGACAGGGTCTGGGTACTGGAGGAATCCAACGCAGGGTCGTAAATCTGGATGCCGGTCGTCTTGCGTTTGGCCACGTACATGGCAATCTCGGCACGGCTGAGCAGCATGTCCACATCCTGCGCATGCAGGGGCCAGGACGCCAGGCCGATGCCGGCACTCAGATCGACGGTCTGGTCTTCCAGCTTGAGCGGGGCCTCAAAGGCGGTGGCAATGCGGTGGGCAATCGGGGTGGCCTGGGTGGCATCCTGATCTTCCACCATGACGGCGAATTCGTCCCCTCCCAAACGCGCTACGGTGCCCACATCTGGCGTAATGTGGGTGGACAAGCGGTCTGCCACGGCCTTGAGCAGCTGGTCGCCGAAGGCATAGCCCAGTACATCGTTGACGTGTTTGAAGCGGTCCAGGTTCAGCATGATCACGGTAACGGGATGAGCCGGGCCGCCCCCTGCACTGCTGGCCTGAATGGATTGCTTGATGAGGTCGCGAAACTGGGTGCGGTTGGGCAGACCAGTCAGTCGATCCCAATAAGCCAGCTGCATGATTTCATGTTGCTGGCCCTGGATGCTGGTGCGCATCTGGTCAAACGCGCGGGACAAGTCCCCGACCTCGTCCCGGTGGCGCATGGCCGGCAAAGAATGCGAATAGTCTCCGCGGCTGAGTTGCTCTGCCGCTCCGGCCAAGGAACGCAACGGAACAGTTACACGCTGCGCAAGCAGGGCGCTACCTATTGCAAAAAGTGCCAGACCAACCGCGGTGATCAGCAACAAAGCCAACTGCACTTTCCGGTAGGGAGCCACGACGTCATCGAGCGAGCGAAGCACGTAGGTCTGAATGCCTTTCGCCTGTGCACGCACCGCACTGTTTTCTACCACCAGCGTGTCATGCCCCAACACCAGGTCCGCGGAAGAGCCCAGCTCAGTGAGTTGGGGGTGCAGAGACGCCGGAAGACTGCTCAGCAACAGCTTGCGACTTTCACTGAGCAATGCAATGTGTACCCCGGAGAGCTGAAACATGCGATCCGCTTCAGCCTGCTCCAGTCCAAAGCCCATCAGCACCCAGCCTATGGTGAGTGGCGCTTTGACCGGCACCATCACAAACTGAAAGAGCTTGGAATCAATCAGCTCGATCTTGTAGGTCAATTCGCCCTGCCCCAGTTCCATCGCCACGCGATGCAGAACCGGGGACAGCTTGTCCTGGGCGGCCATCTCAAAACCTGTGGCCTGCAGCGCAAACTGCGGGTCGAGAAATGCCGTGACTGTTGCATTCACCCGTCCACCATGGTTTTCCAGAGTGGATCGCAGGGTCTCAGTGTCTCCGGAGCTCAGTGCCGAGCGGAAACCGAAATCCTTGGCTACCACCTCTGCACCGAAGCGCAGTCGTTGGGCGTTCTGGTCGAGCAGCTGCCACCACACTTTGTCGCCGATCACCAATTCCTGCTTCACCTGCCCACGCACGTTGCGTTCGACGTTGACTTGCACCACGCCGTACACCGCAGCCTGGATCAGCAACAAAAGTACCAGTGAGAACGCGACGAATTTGGTTCCCACTCCCCACCGGTCGTAAATCCTACCCAGAATCAAGCCGCACTCCCCGCGAGTTTGATGACGACGGGCGCATTGCCACCGCCGACGGTTTGGGCCTGCTCTGCGGCGGCTGCGCCGGTCGGCAAACTGGCGTGCCAAGTGCGCAGCTTGTAGCTGCCGGCGGGTGCATCGATGGTGAGATGGCCCTGGGCGTCGGTTTTTCCGAAATAGGGCGTGTCCACCACCACCACCCACGCGACCATGTTGTCGTGGATGTTGCAGCCCAGCACCGCGATGCCGCTCTTGTCGAACACCACGGGGTTAGCAGGTACACCGGCGTACAGCTTCAAATCAAATGTCTTTGCGGGGGAAAACGAATACACATGGTGCCGCACCGTGTCGTTATTGGGAAAAAGAATCGAGGTGCCCGTGGTTACCACCGTTACCGCAGGGGAAAACTGCTTGGCAGCCTGCACCACCTCAACGCCCTTGAGGGGTTTGGAGGCCGACTTGGCGTCTGCCGACTCCAGAAACACCACCGCATTGGGCAGGGGTTTGCCGTTCTTATCCTGCACCTGAACTTGCAGGCCCGCAGCTGAAGCACTGAGCCCCACGGAGGCCAGGCCTGCGAGTAGAAGAAACCGGCGTGTAAGGGCTTTCCAGCGCATCGATGGCTCCAAGTTGGCTGCATCAAAAATGATGCCTCTGCGTTGGAGATTACTCTACCTCAAGCTGCCGCGCTTCAGGCTGGAGTTCGCAGGGCTTTTCGCAGTTCTATGCCCAATTCGGGCTTGTGGGCAAACGGGTCGGTAGGGTTGCGGGCCAGCATCACATCTTCCATGCGGGTCTGGACGGACCCGATGGCTTTGGGGTGGCTGTAGATGTAGAAACGGCCTTCGGCCACGGCATCGAACACCATTTGCGCCACCTGTGCGGCAGTCACCTTGCCACTCGTCACTGCCTTGTCGGTCATGGCCTGGCCGATCATCTGGCTACGGGTGAGTTGGGCTGGAGCCGCATCCGAGGGGCGGTTGCGCTCGCTTTGGCTGATGCCGGTCGGCACAAAGAAGGGGCACAGCACGCTGGCAGACACTTGGTCGGTGACCAACGCCAAGTCCTGGTACAGGGTCTCGCTCAGGGACACCACGGCGTGTTTGCTCACGTTGTAAACCCCCATGTTGGGGGCGTTCAGCAGGCCGGCCATGCTGGCAGTGTTGACGATGTGGCCCTGCCAAGCAGGGTCCTGCTTGGCGGCTTCCAGCATCATGGGGGTGAACACCCGCACCCCGTGGGCCACGCCCATGAGGTTGACGCCCAGCACCCATTCCCAGTCGCGAGCGGAGTTCTCCCAGATCAGGCCACCTGCCCCTACGCCGGCATTGTTAAACACCAGGTGCGGCGCGCCAAAGCGCTGCAGCGTGGCGGCCCCCAGCGCCTCCACCTGTGCAGCCTGCGACACGTCTACCCGCATGCCCAGCACCTGGGCGCCTGCGGCTTCCATTTCGGCAACCGCCTTGTCCAGCGCGTCTTGCTGCACGTCGGCGAGTACCAAATTCATGCCCAGCCGGGCGCCTATGCGTGCGCACTCCAGCCCGAAGCCGGAACCTGCGCCGGTCAGTACCGCGGTTTTGCCTTGAAAGTTTGAAATCACAGGGGTTCTCCTCGTTATAAGTATTTGAAAACGGTGCTTTTCAGGCGCCGCGTAGCATTTCCAGGTGCGGAATGCCGTCTTCGATGTAGGGCTTGCCCACATCCACAAAGCCGTGTCGCTCGTAAAAGGCCTTGAGGTGGGCTTGCGCACCGATGCGAATCGGTTGTGCGCCCCACTCGCCTTCCAGCGCTTTGACGGCCTCAGCCATCAACAAGTGGCCGAGACCACCACCGCGGGCGTCGGGCTTGGTCACCACGCGGCCAATGCTGGCTTCGTCGAACGTTACGCCGGCGGGGAAGCAGCGCACATACGCGATGAGTTCTGTCTTGGTTTGCCCAACAGACCCGCCGGGGAGTGAGGGCGGCAGCGGGCTCTGCTCCGTGTCCCCCGCCCGCTGTGCGGGCTCCTCCTTAACCTGCGCAGAACCCGCAGCCACCCTCACTCCCAGAAGGTGCATGGCTTGTTGGTCGAGGTTGTCCATGTCCTGGAACACACAGTTTTGTTCGACCACAAACACCTCGCTGCGCAGTCGCAGCAATTCGTACAACTGGTCGCGGCTCAGTGCATCAAAAGCGAGCCACTGCCATTGAATATCCAAGCTCATGCCTGCGCCGCCTTGAGCACATAGCCGATGCGCGGAAAGTGCACATGCACGGTGCCGGCGCGCTCGTCCACGCGATTCAACGTAAAGCGGGTGCGGGTGGCTGCGACCAAGATACCGGCCGTAGTTTCCTGGCCGAAGGTCTCGGCGGCGATGGTCACTTCGCTGCCCAGAGGGATGCCGTGCTCATCCTGGAAGTAGGTGTCCAACGGGGCTGTAGCGCCCGCATCATCTGCGCAAGCTGCTATGGCTTCTGTAGCAGACAGCTTCTCGAAGCTGCCGTGACCGATGGCCGCCATGCGTGCCATCCATGCCTGTACCGAGGGGGTTGCGTTCAGGATGTCGGCCATCACCGGCACCCGTTTGGCGGTAAACCACAACGGGTGGTAGGCGGCAAAGTCGGCCACGCAGGGGGCTTGCCCCAACAAAAAGTCCTGGCCTTCGAGCATGCTGGCGATGCGGCGCAGGTAGCTCTTGTAGGCCGCAGCAGCGTCACCGGGGCGCAGGCGCGTCATGCCGCTGGACATGGCGGCGCGGTCGGCACCGAAGGCCTTTGCGGCTTCGGGGGGCGCACCTTCAAACATGCTGGCCGCCCCCTTGGGTTGCAGGTTGTAGGCCATGGCGGCCCAGAACAAAGTGCTGTCCGCCCACTGCGCAACGATGCGGCTGAGGCCCTTGTCGTTTTCGGGGTAGAGGGTAGGCGTGGGCCGCAGCTGCTCCAGCACTTCGCAGATCAGGGCGCTGTCGCAGTACACATCAGCGCCGATCTGCAAGAACGGCGTTTTGCGGTAGCCGCCGGTCAGTGCCACCACATCGGGCTTGGGCATGATGGCCGGGATGATGACGGACTTCCAGGCCAGCTGTTTGTAGCCCAGCACCAGACGCACCTTTTCAGAAAAAGGCGAGGTGGGGTAGTGGTGAAGAATGAGGTCGGTCATGGGTTTCTCCAGAAAAATCAATAGGGCATGGCGCGCTGCAAGATGGCGTCACAATCCACCGCAGCACCCAGGGTTCCGAAGCTGTAGCCCCAGTTGCCACCCAGCCGGGAATCACAAAACGCCTCGAACACCGCAGAGGGAGCCGTTTGGTACAAGAGCGCAGCTTGCACGGCAAGTGCCACGTCTTGTGCGAGGCGGCGAGCTTCCATCTCGGTAGCCATGAGTTCCACCCGCGTAGGCAAGGACGCTGCCAGCCTGTCGAGCGCGGGGTGGGCTCCACGGGCGGGAGCAAGTTCACGGGCCAGGGCTGCGGCGGTATCGCCCTTGCGCAGGGCGCGAAGCAGGTCCAGCGCCATGATGTTGCCGGCGCCCTCCCAGATGGAGTTGAGAGGCATCTCGCGGTAGATGCGGGCCATGGTGCCTTCTCCGCCCTCTTCCACATAGCCGTTGCCCCCAAGGCATTCCATGGCTTCTTGGGCAAAGGTCGCGCCGCGCTTGCAGATCCAGTACTTGGCCACCGGCGTCAGCAGGCGGCCCATCAGCAGTTCGTGCGGGTCAGATGCATGGTCAAAAGCGCTTGCAAGCCGCATAGCGAGTGCGCAAGCCGCTTCGCATTCGATAGCAAGGTCGGCCAGCACATTGCGCATCAGCGGTTGCTCGATCAGGGCCTTGCCAAAGGCCTGGCGCTGCGAAGTGTGGTGCAGCGCGATGCTGAGCGCCTGGCGCATCAGGCCGGTGGTGCCCAGGGCACAGTCCAGCCGGGTCATGGTGCCCATTTCCAGAATCTGCGGCACCCCGCGCCCCTCCACGCCCACCAGCCAGGCAGTGGCGTGCTGAAACTCCACTTCCGAGCTGGCATTGGCGTGGTTGCCCAGCTTGTCTTTCAGGCGCTGGATACGGATGGCATTCACCGTGCCGGGTGAATGCGGATCCGCGAAGTCTGGCAGGATGCGCGGCACAAAAAAGCAGGACAAGCCCGCGGGGCTTTGCGCCAGCACCAGAAAGGCGTCGCACATGGGGGCCGAGAAAAACCACTTGTGGCCCAGAAGCTTGAAGCGCGGGCCCCATGCATCTTCGCCATCGGGGATGGCTTGAGTCGTGTTGGCCCGTACGTCAGAGCCGCCTTGCTTCTCGGTCATGCCCATGCCCATGGTCAGGCCGCGTTTGTGGCGGTAGAGCTTGAACCCGGGGTCATAGGCCCGCGCCATCAGGCCCGGTGCCCAGGCTTCAAACACGGCCGGGTTGCCCCGTAGCGCCGGTAGCACCGCGTAGGTCATGGAAATAGGGCACAGGATGGAAGGCTCCGCCTCGATGAACAGCATGAACGCAGCCGCCCGCCGCAAGTGGGCGCCCTCACCCGCCGCCGGGTCCCAGGGGCTGCCATGCAGGCCGGCCTGGGCGGCGGCATCCATCAGCGCGTGGTAGCTGGGGTGGAACTCGACCTGGTCCACCCGGCGGCCCAGCCGGTCATGGCTGTGCAGCACCGGTGGATGGGTGTTGGCCAGGCGCGCATGGGTCTGCATGGCGCGGCTGCCCATTAGCTCCCCCAGCGATTGCAGCGCAGACGTATCCATGCCCGGAGCATGAAACGCCAGTGCGCTCTGCAAGGCTCGGTTGCCCGCCAGCAGTTGGGTATCTGCCAAGGGCTCGGCCTGGTTGAACACCGTGTGGGTGGCCGGGAAATCGGTCTCGCTGTGCATGCTGACTCCTCAAACGCTATTCTTTTGATAGCTGCTCGCGCTTGCTTAACGGGCGCCAGAGGCCATTTCGGCCCATAAAGCGCTAGTCGGTGGCAATGCCGGTGCCCGGTGCGTTCAGTGCGTTCACGCTGCGTGCGCCGGTGGCCAGGCGTTTCATGTACTTGAAGGTGCCGGTGGCGTGGGCACAAGCTTTTCCGTTTGCGTCATAGACCGTGGCCTGGGTAAAGGCCATGGTGGCGGTGCGGTGCATGAGTTCGCCCTTGGCGGTCAGGGCGCCGACAGCGGGTTGCATGAAGCTGGTCTTCATCTCGATCGTGACCACACCCAGCTCAGGTGTTTCACTGCGGGCCGCACTGGCCATGGTCACGTCCAGCAGGGTCATTTGCGCGCCACCGTGGGTGACGTTGAACGAGTTCAGGTGTTCAGGCCGCGGGGTGTAGCGGATCTCAGAGCGCCCGCCCTCAAACACCGTGAGCTCGAAACCCAGGTGGGTGACGAAGGGAATCTCAACGCCGAAGCCCACCGCTTTTTCCCAGAGGCTGGTCATCCGCCCGTCACCACGCTCACGCCGCCGTCCACCGCCAGCCATTGGCCGGTGATGTGTTTGCCGGCGTCGGATGCATACAGGACGCACAGGCCCTTGAGGTCTTCGTCGTCGCCCAGGCGCTTGAGGGGTGCGGCAGCGGCCAGGTTTTCTTCGCCCATGGCCTGCAACAAACCGGCTGTCATCTTGCTGGGAAAGAAACCCGGGCACACCGCGTTCACGGTGATGTTGTACTTGCCCCACTCGGCTGCGAGTGCGCGGGTGAAGTTGATGACCGCGCCCTTGGAGGTGTTGTAGGCAATGGTTTGCATGGCCGGCGGATTGCCGTTCAGCCCGGCAATCGAGGCCAGGTTGATGATGCGACCGGTTTTGCGCGGGATCATGCTCTTCTTGGCGATGATCTGGCTCAGCAAAAAGTAGCCCCGCACATTCAGGTTCATCACCTTGTCCCAGGCCTCCAACGGGTGGTCCTCAGCGGGTGCACCCCATGAGGCGCCGGCGTTGTTCACCAGAATGTCGACGTGGCCCAGGCGCTGCAGGGTTTCATCCGCCAAGCGCTGAATCTCGGACTCTTTGGCGCAGTCGGCAGCGACCCAACGCGCGTCGATGCCCGCGGCTTGCAACTCGGCACACGCTTCTTCCAGATCTGCCGCTTTGCGCGAGCTGATCAGCACCTTGGCGCCGGCTTCGCCCAAGGCATGGGCCAGCTGCAGGCCCAAGCCGCGGGAGCCGCCGGTAATGAGCGCGGTTTTGCCGGTGAGGTCAAAGAGTTGTTGGATGGTGCGTGTCATGGTGTCTGCCCTTGGTTGTCAAAAACGTGGACGGCATTGTGCGCAGTGCCGTGCACGCCGCCTGTCCCGGCGGCGATATGCCGTCACTCCGGGGACTATTCCTCGCGCAGGCGTGAGCGGATGAACACCATCACCACGCCACCGGCCACCGCCAGGCCGCCCAGGTTGTAGAACAGCGCTGCGTCCTGCGCCTCTTGCTGGTCGATGAAATAGCCCAGCACCATGGCCAACAGGCCGCCGTAAATCAGCGTCCAGATCAGGCGCTCCATGCGCACCAAGCGGGCGTTGGTGGTGCCGTTGTATTTCTTGAAAAATGCCATCAGAAAGCTCCTTCGGGGAATGTTGCACAAGTCAGATCCCTCGATTGCACCACACCCAGCCAGGCATTTATCTTCGGCAACTCATAGTGGAAGAAGAATTTTGCGCACCCCACATGCCCCTGAGTCTCCAAAGAATCCTGCTGCGGGTCGTTGTCCAGCGCGCAGCCGGCCACGTCCAGCCAGATCCACGCGAGCACGGTGTGGCCGAAAGCTTGCATGTACGGCACGGCATTGGCCAAGGCCTCGCCGGGCACACCGGTGGACCACGCCTTCTGGGTGGCAAAACCCACATCCTGCAGCGCGCGGGCCAAAGCCTTGGCATGGGGCGCCAGCGAGGGAATGCCATTGCAACGGTTGACGGTGGCCATGATGCGGTGGCTCAGCAGCGTGAGGCCTTTGCCCTCCTCCATCAGCACCTTGCGCCCCAGCAGGTCCATGGCTTGAATGCCATGGGTACCTTCGTGGATCATGTTCAGGCGGTTGTCCCGCCAGTACTGCTCCACGGGGAAATCGCGTGTGTAGCCATAGCCGCCGTGCACCTGGATGGCCAGTGAGTTGGCCTCCAGGCACCATTCGCTGGGCCAGCTTTTGGCAATCGGGGTCAACACTTCAAGCAACAAGCGGGCTTCTTCGGCGTCTTGCGCGGTGCCGGTGTGCTGCTCGTCAATCAGGCGGGCACAGTACAGCTCCAAAGCCAATGCGCCTTCGCAATAGGCCTTTTGCGTGAGCAGCATGCGCTTCACATCGGCGTGCTCAATGATGCGGGTTTGCGGAGCGGCGGCGTCCTTGCCGGCACCGGTAATGGGGCGCCCTTGCGGGCGATTTTTGGCGTAGTCCAGTGAGGCGTAGTAGCCTGCCATGCCCAGCATGGTGGCGGCAATGCCCACGCCGATGCGGGCCTCGTTCATCATGTGGAACATACACGCCAGACCCTTGCCCGGCTGCCCCACGAGGTAGCCCACGGCTCCCGCTTGGCCATCCAAGGGGAACTTGCCCTCGCCAAAGTTCAGTAAGGTATTGGTCGTACCGCGCCAGCCCAGTTTGTGGTTCAGCCCGGCGAGGGCCACGTCGTTGCGCACGCCCGTCAACTCACCCTGCGCATTCACCATCTTCTTGGGAACGATAAAAAGCGATATGCCGCGGGTGCCCGGAACCAACTTGCCGTCCGCATTCGGAATTTTGGCGAGCACCAGATGCACGATGTTTTCCGTGAGCTCATGCTCGCCGCTGGAGATCCACATTTTGTTGCCACGCAGGCGGTAACGCGCGCCCAGCGGGTCGGACTCAAAGCCCTCTCCATCCGGCACTGCGCGGGTGGCCACATCACTCAGAGACGAGCCGGCCTGCGGCTCGCTCAGGCACATGGTGCCGGACCATTGACCGGAAAACTCCTTGTGGGCGAACACCTGCTTTTGCAATTCGGTGCCGTGCGCCATCAGCAAATTGGCATTACCCACCGACAGCAGGCTGGAGCCAATGCTGACCGACGCGCAGGCAAAAAATGCATTGGCTGCGGCCTCCACGCTGTAGGGCAGCTGCATGCCACCTATGTCGTAATCTTGCGCAGCGCTCAACATGCCGGATTCGGCATAGGCTTTGAACGCATCGTGGGTGGCCTGCGGCAGCGTGACCTTCTCGCCATCAAAGTGAGGCTCCTGCGTGTCCACCAGCCGGTTGAATGGCGCGTATTTTTCCCGCGCAATGCGCTCGCAGGTGTCCAGCACGGCGTCAAAGGTTTCGCGGTTGTGGTCCGCAAAACGCTCACGGCTGGTGAGGCCGGTGGTGTCCAGCCAGTCGTGGAGCAGGAAATCGAGGGTGGTGCGCAGGGTCATGGACAAGGTCTCATAGAAAAAAAGCCGGACTGCGAATTGTGCGCAGGCCGGCTCGATTCAGATGGCAAAAGCTGTCGTGCGGGTTACAGCACTTCAAACACGCCAGCAGCGCCCATGCCGCCGCCGATACACATGGTGACGCAGACCTTTTTGGCACCGCGGCGCTTGCCTTCGATGAGGGCATGGCCGGTCAGGCGTTGGCCGCTCATGCCGAAGGGGTGACCCACGGCAATGGCGCCGCCGTTCACGTTGAGCTTGTCTGCGGGGATGCCCAGCTTGTCACGGCAGTAGAGCACTTGCACGGCGAACGCTTCGTTCAGTTCCCACAAGTCGATGTCGTTCATGGTCAAACCCAGGCGCTTCAAGACCTTGGGGATGGCAAACACTGGGCCGATGCCCATTTCGTCCGGCTCGCAACCGGCCACAGCAAAGCCCAGGAAGCGGCCCAGAGGATTGAGGCCTTTCTGCTCGGCCAACTTTTCGTGCATGACGACGGTAGCGCCTGCGCCGTCGGAGAGCTGGCTGGCGTTACCGGCAGACACGAGGCCACCCGGCAATGCAGAACGCAAATCCTTGATGCCTTCGTAGGTGGTGCCGGCGCGTATGCCTTCGTCATCGCTTACGGTGACTTGCTTGGTCATCAGACCCATGACCTTGTCGGCCACGCCCATGGTGACGGTGATGGGCGCGATTTCATCCTTGAACAAACCTTTTTCCAGCGCAGCGCTGGCTTTCTGCTGGCTGGAAGCGCCGTATTCGTCCATGGCTTCGCGGCCGATGTTGTAACGCTTGGCGACCTGCTCAGCAGTTTGCAGCATGGCCCAGTAGACCTCCGGCTTGTTCTTGGCCAACCAAGGGTCTTGCAACATGTGCATGTTCATTTCCTGCCCGGTGCAGGAGATCGCCTCCACGCCACCGGCCACATACACATCGCCCTCGCCGGCGATCACGCGCTGGGCAGCGGTGGCAATGGTTTGCAGGCCGGAGGAGCAAAAGCGGTTGATGGTCATGCCCGACACAGTGACCGGACAGCCGGCACGCAGGGCGATCTGGCGGGCAATGTTGGCGCCGGTCGCGCCTTCAGGCGTGCCACAGCCCATGATGACGTCGTCCACCTCGCCGGCCTCAATGCCTGCGCGCTGGATAGCGTGCTCGACCACGTGGCCGCCCATGGTGGCGCCATGGGTCATGTTGAAAGCGCCCTTCCAAGCCTTGGTCAATGGCGTGCGTGCGGTCGAAACGATAACTGCTGATGTCATGGTGGGTCTCCTGAATGGGTTTAGTTGCGGGGCGCCTTGGCACCCTGCGTCAAAAAGCGGTGGTAAAAGCGGATCAGCTCGGCGTAGTTGCTGACTGCAATGCGTTCGTTGGTGCCGTGAAAGCGCCCCAGATCTTCCGGTGATGCCCGCACCGGCGAAAACTTGAAAATGTGATCGCTAATGTCGCCGAAATGGATGGAATCGGTGCCACCCACCATGAGACCGGGCGTTACCAGCGTTCCCGGAAACACTTCGCGGATGGTGCGATTGATCAGGGCGTACTGCGCGGAATCGGTGGGTGCGACCTTGGATGCATCCACTGCACCGGGCAAAGCAAACAGCTCGAACTTGTCGGTCTTGGTGGCGTCGGCCACCAGCGCTCGGGTGCGCTCGATGATCTGTTCTTTGGTGTCGCCCGGCAGCAAGCGGAAGTTGACGGTAGCCTCGGCGTTACCGGGCAGCACGTTTTCCTTGTTGCCGGCATTCACGATGGTTAGTGCTGTGGTGGTGCGCAAAACGGCGTTGGTGCTGGCGCTGGCCTCCAGTTGCTTTTGCACGACCGGACCGAACAGCCACAAATTGCTCAGTGCCACACGGGAAAAACCGCTCATCTCGGGTGCGATGGTGGCAAACATTTCACCGGCGACCCCACGGATCCCGCCGGGCAGCTGTTCATCATCGAGTCGCTTGAGGGCTGCGCTCATCATGGCGATGGCACTCGTGCCCTTGGGTGGCGGCATGGACGAGTGGCCGGGCTTGGCCCCCATCTTGAGCACTACGGACAAATAGCCTTTCTCCGCTACCCCTACCACTGCGACCGGGGTCTGAATGCCGGGCATGATGCCTTGGGTGATTAACAAGCCTTCGTCAATCACCATCTCCAGCCGGACTTTGCGCTCTTTGAGCAGTGCGGCAATTTTGGAAGCACCTCGCAGGCCGCCCACTTCTTCGTCTGCCCCGAAGGCGAAGTAGATGGTGCGCTCGGGCTGGAATCCACTGGTGACCAGCATCTCCAGCGCCTCCATCTGCGCCATGAGGTTGCCCTTGTCGTCCCAGGCGCCCCGGCCCCAGATAAAGCCGTCTTTCACGGCTCCGCTGAACGGCTCGGTAGCCCAGTCTTTCTCGGTCCCCGGAGCGATGGGCACCACGTCCTGGTGCGCCATCACCAGCATGGGTTTGGCTTCCGGATTGGTACCCTGCCAGGTGTAGAGCAGGCTGTAGTCCGCCACCACTTCGCGCTTGAGAACGGCGTGCGCCTTGGGGAAGCGGTTTTGCAGCAGGGTGTGCAGTTGCTTGAACTGGTCGGCGCTCAGGTTAGCGTCGTCCCGCGAGGTGATGGTGCGCAGGCGCACCGCCTCGCCCAAGCGTTGGGCTGCTCCGGCTTCGTCCACCGGCAGCACAGGGATGGCTTCGACCGTCAGCTGCCGGGAGCCTTGGCGCCAAGTGTTGATGCACAACACCAGCGCCAGCACCACCAGCACACCGACCAGGCCCAAGGCAATTTTCTTGGCCATGGTGCAGCCGCCGTTCAGTTGAAGGTTTTGCCTTCAGCGGCCAGCTTGGCCAACAAAGGAGCGGGTTGCCAGAATTTGGCATCGTCCAGCGGGTTCTGGGCAAAGCGGTTCATGGCTTGCACCACATTGAACAGGCCGACTTCGTCGGCGTAGTTCATGGGCCCACCGCGGTGGGCCGGAAAGCCGTAGCCGAAGATGTAAACGATGTCGATATCGCTGGCCTTGGCGGCGATGCCCTCTTCCAGAATGTGGGCGGCCTCGTTGACCAGGCTGAACACCAGGCGCTGCACGATTTCTTCGTCCGAGATCTTGCGGGGTGTAATGCCCAGCGCCTTGCGGTGCTCTTCAATCATGGCCACCACTTCCGCGTTCGGGATGGCGTCGCGCTTGCCGGGCACATAGTCATACCAGCCGGCGCCGGTCTTCTGGCCGAAGCGGCCTTTTTCGCACAGCAAGTCCGCAGTCTTGCTGTACTTCATGTGTGGCTTCTCAAGATAGCGGCGCTTGCGAATGGCCCAGCCGATGTCGTTGCCCGCCAGATCGCCCATGCGGAAGGGGCCCATGGCCATGCCGAATCTCTCCATGGCCTTGTCCACCTGCTCGGGGGTGCAGCCTTCATCCAGCAGGAAACCGCCCTGGCGGCCGTACTGCTCGATCATGCGGTTGCCGATGAAGCCGTCGCACACACCGGACACCACAGCGGTCTTTTTGATCTTCTTTGCGACCGACATGACGGTCGCCATGACGTCTTTAGCGGTCTTTTCGCCGCGCACTACTTCCAGCAGCTTCATCACGTTGGCAGGGCTGAAGAAATGCAGGCCCACTACGTCCTCGGGGCGTTGGGTGAAGTTGGCGATTTTGTTGACGTCCAAGGTCGAGGTGTTGGAGGCCAGGATGGCACCGGGCTTCATCACGCGGTCCAGTTCCTTGAACACGGCTTCCTTGACGCCCAGCTCTTCAAACACCGCCTCGATCACCATGTCGGTGCCGGTGAGGTCGTCGTAGCTCAAGGTGGTGCTCAGCAGGCTCATGCGCTGCTCGTACTTGTCTTGCTTGAGCTTTTTCTTGACGACTTGGGCTTCGTAGTTCTTGCGGATGGTGGCAATGCCGCGGTCCAAGGCTTCCTGCTTCATCTCCAGCATCTTGACGGGGATGCCAGCGTTCAGGAAGTTCATGGCAATGCCGCCACCCATGGTGCCTGCGCCGATCACTGCTACCGAGTTGATAGCGCGCTGCGGAGTGTCCGAGGGCACATCTGCGATTTTGGATGCTGCACGCTCCGCCAGGAACAGGTGGCGCAAGGACTTGCTTTCCGCAGTGAACATCAGGTTGATGAACGCCTCGCGCTCGACCTGCATGCCTTCGTCAAACTTCTTCTTGGTAGCGGCTTCCACCACGTCCACGCACTTGGCAGGGGCCGGGAAGTTTTTGCTCATGCCCTTGACCATGTTGCGGGCGAACTGGAAGTACGCATCGCCTTGCGGGTGCTTGCACTTCAGGTCGCGCACCAGTGGCAAGGGGCGCACATCGGCCACCGAACGGGCAAAGGCCAGGGCTTCTTCAGCCAGGCTTTCGGGAGAAGCTGACAGCTTGTCGAATAGCTTCTGGCCAGGCAGCATGGCGAGCATTTCGCTCTTGACGGGCTCGCCGCTGACGATCATGTTGAGTGCGGGCTCCACGCCCAACACGCGTGGCAGGCGCTGGGTACCGCCTGCACCAGGTACCAGGCCGAGTTTGACTTCCGGCAGTGCAATGCTGGTGCCGGGTGCTGCAATGCGGTAGTGGCAACCCAATGCCAACTCCAAACCACCGCCCATGGCCACGGTGTGGATGGCTGCGACGACCGGCTTGGCAGAGCTTTCCAGCACCTTGATCACGCTGATCAGGTTGGGCTCTTGCAGGGCCTTGGGGCTGCCGAATTCAGTGATGTCCGCACCGCCGGAAAACGCCTTGCCGGCGCCGGTGATCACAATGGCTTTGACCGCGGCATCGGCATTGGCCTGGGCCATGCCGTCTGCAATTCCCTGGCGGGTGGTAAGGCCCAAACCGTTGACTGGCGGGTGGTTCAGGGTGATGACGGCGATATCGCCATGGACTTGGTACTGGGCGGTCATGCAGGCTCCGTGGGTGAGGTTTATCTCAAAATAGAACGATCGTTCTTTTTTTAAAGATTGTAGGGACTTTGCCCGCCTCGCAAAGCCCCTTTGTCACCGCTGGGACAAAGGGTTTTCCCTAGGGAAAATACCTGTTTTTCCCGCCCGGAACCAACTCAGGTATTGGGCAGTTTGTAGTCACGCAATAGTTCTCGCAACTTGGTCTTCTGCATCTTGCCCGTGCCCCCCAAAGGAATGGCTTCGACGAACACCACGTCGTCCGGCACCTGCCATTTGGCGGTCTTGCCGTCGTAAAAAGCAATCAGCCCATCACGGGTGACTTCACTGCCCGGCTTTTTGACCACCGCAATGATGGGGCGCTCGTCCCACTTGGGGTGTTTCATGCCAATGCAGGCGGCCATGGCCACTGCAGGATGGGCCATGGCAATGTTTTCCACATCAATGGAGCTGATCCACTCACCGCCGGACTTGATCACGTCCTTGCTGCGATCGGTGATTTGCATGAAACCATCGGGGTCGATCGTGGCAACGTCCCCGGTGGGGAACCAACCATTCACCAGCGGCGAGCCGCCCTCGCCTTTGAAATACTCGCTGATGACCCACGGTCCTTTAACCAGCAAGTCCCCATAGGCTTTGCCATCCCAGGGCAACTCGGCGCCCTCGCCGTCCACAATCTTCATGTCCACACCATAAATCCCACGGCCTTGCTTGAGGCGAACCTTCATTTTTTCTGCGGGATCGAGGGTCAGGTGCTTGTTCTTCAAGGTGCAAACCGTGCCCAAAGGGGACATCTCGGTCATACCCCAAGCATGGAGCACTTCCACACCGTAAATATCATTAAAGGCAGTGATCATGGCCGGCGGGCAGGCAGAGCCACCAATCACCGTGCGCTTCAGGGTTGAGAACCGCAGCCCTCCTGCTTGCACATGCGACAACATCATCTGCCACACGGTCGGCACACCTGCTGCGAAACTGACTTTCTCAGCCTCGATCAATTCGAAAATGGATTTGCCATCCATCGCAGGGCCGGGAAACACGAGCTTGGCTCCGGTCATGGCAGCCGAGTAAGGCAGGCCCCAGGCATTGACGTGGAACATGGGAACTACGGGCAACACCGAGTCACGGGCACTCATGTTCAGCGAATCCGGCAGGGCGCTGGAGAACGCGTGCAGGATGGTGGAGCGGTGGCTGTACAACGCTGCCTTGGGGTTGCCGGTAGTGCC
Source organism: Curvibacter sp. Hmag1.1 (assembly GCF_059769165.1). Lineage (NCBI taxonomy): Bacteria > Pseudomonadati > Pseudomonadota > Betaproteobacteria > Burkholderiales > Comamonadaceae > Curvibacter > Curvibacter sp. Hmag1.1. Next base: position 36,438 of record NZ_JBMBGX010000002.1, on the reverse strand, counting down.
ACTGGTGTAGCACATGCTGGAGGCGGAGTTCTCGTCAAACTCGGGCCAGGTGTAGGTGGCGGGCTGTTGGGCGATCCAGGCCTCATAGCTTTGCAGACCGGGAATACCGGAGTCCGCTGGCAACTTGTCCGCATCGCAGAGCGCAATGAAATGCTTGATGGTGGTGCAGCGGCTATGCACGGCCTGCACAATGGGCAGGAAGCTCATGTCGAAGCACAGCAGCTGGTCTTCGGCATGGTTAGCAATCCAGACGATCTGGTCCGGGTGCAAGCGCGGGTTCAGAGTGTGCAACACACGACCGGACCCGCTCACCCCGAAATAGAGCTCCAGATGGCGGTAACCGTTCCAGGCCAAGGTGGCCACACGGTCGCTGAAGGTGAGGTTCAGACCATCGAGAGCATTTGCGACTTTGCGGGAACGGGCGGCGACCTCGCGGTAGTTGGTGCGGTGGATATCGCCTTCGACCCTGCGCGAAACCACTTCGCCTTCGCCATGGTGGCGCTCGGCGAAGTCCATCAAGGTGGAGATCAGCAACTGCTGGCTTTGCATCAGACCTAACATCAAGTCACCTCTATCTAAGTTTTATGGGGATCACACCAACGCTGGAAACATGCGCTTGCAACTCCGGCGACACACATAGTACTGCGCGCAAGTCCCCTTGGAGACGCTGAATTAGTCATATGCGGGACAATTCACATATGCCTCATTTGCCACCCGCGCCAGAGCCGCTGGACCTCTCTCTCCCATGGAATAACCGCTTCGCGGGCCTCGGTGAAGCTTTCTACGCACCTCTGGAACCCACGCCCCTGCCCGCTCCCTATTGGGTAGGCACCAGCGCATCAGCCGCCCGCTGGGCAGGGCTGGATGCGAGCCATCTGGACAACCCAGAAGTGCTGCAAGCCCTTACGGGCAACCGGCTTCTACAGGGCAGTGAACCGTTGGCCAGCGTGTACAGCGGCCACCAGTTCGGACAATGGGCCGGGCAACTGGGTGATGGCCGTGCCATCTTGTTGGGGGAACTGAATGGCTTGGAGGTGCAGCTCAAGGGCGCCGGGCTGACACCGTTTTCCCGCATGGGCGATGGCCGGGCGGTATTGCGCAGCAGCATCCGCGAGTTTCTGGCCAGCGAGGCCATGAACGGCTTAGGCATCCCCACCTCGCGCGCGCTGTGCGTGACCGGGTCGGATGCTCCGGTGCGGCGCGAGACGATTGAGACTGCGGCTGTGGTGACGCGCGTGGCCCCCAGCTTCATCCGCTTCGGGCATTTTGAGCACTTTTGCCACCACGGGATGCCGGGCGAGTTGAAAATCCTGGCCGACTTTGTGATCGACCACTACTACCCCGACTGCCGCACTGACGCACGCTGGAACGGCAACCCCTACGTCTCGCTGCTTGCCGCCGTGACGGAGCGCACCGCCCACATGGTGGCGCGCTGGCAAGCGGTGGGCTTTTGCCATGGGGTGATGAACACCGACAACATGAGCATCCTGGGCCTGACCATCGATTACGGCCCCTTCCAGTTCATGGATGCCTACGACCCCGGTCATATCTGCAACCACTCTGACACGGGCGGCCGCTACGCCTTCTACAAGCAGCCGAATGTGGCCTACTGGAACCTGTTTTGCCTGGGCCAGGCCATGATGCCTTTGATTGACGAGCAGGAGCATGCGATTGCCGCGCTGGAGACCTTCAAGGACATCTACCCCCGCGCATTTGCGGAACGGATGGCAGCCAAGCTGGGCTTCAGCGAAGTGCAAGAGGCGCACAAGCCGGTGATTGAGGGCATCCTGAAGCTGCTGGCCGCTGACAAAGTGGACTTCACAATCTTCTGGCGCCGCCTGAGCCACTGGGTGCGGGATGAAGCCTCGGCAGGCAATTCGGTGCGCGACCTCTTCCTAGATAGGGCCGGTTTTGATGCCTGGTTGCTATCATATTCAGAGCTACTCGCGCATATTCCACGAGCGCCAGCGGCAAATTTGATGCTTAAATCGAACCCGAAGTTTGTGCTGCGCAATCACTTGGGCGAGCAAGCTATTCAAGCGGCGCGGCAAAAAGATTTCAGCATGGTGGCTGATTTGCTGAAAGTTCTGGAGGCGCCGTACGACGAACACAGGGAGTTCGATGCGTGGGCAGGCTTTCCCCCGGACTGGGCCGCGCAAATCTCCATCAGCTGCAGTTCCTGAACTTTCAGGGCTGCTGTGCATCCACCTATTGAAGGAGTTCCCATGACATTCCCCATCCAGAAAACCGACGCCGAATGGAAAGCCTTGTTGGCCGAAAAAGGGGCCGAGCCGGTCGCATACCAAGTGACGCGCCACGCTGCCACCGAGCGCCCCTTCACCGGCAAGTTTGAGGCCCACTGGGCCGACGGCAGCTACCACTGCATGTGCTGTAGTGCCAAGCTGTTTAACTCGGACACCAAGTTTGACGCCCATTGCGGTTGGCCCAGCTTCTCGCTGGCGATCCCGGGCGCCATTACCGAGATCACCGACCGCAGCCACGGCATGGTGCGGGTAGAAACGGTGTGCAGCCAATGCGGCGCGCATCTGGGCCATGTGTTTCCCGACGGCCCCACCGAGACCGGTTTGCGCTATTGCATGAACTCGGCCTCGCTACACTTCACGCCAGAATGAAAACCTTACTCGACTTCATCCCCATCCTGCTGTTTTTCGCAGCCTACAAGCTGCATGACTGGTTTGGCATCAGCAAAGACGAAGCCATTTACTTTGCCACCCCGGTGCTGATGGCCGCCACGGTGGCCCAGATGGCGATCATTTACTGGATCGACAAAAAGCTCACCACCATGCACAAGATCACCTTGGGCATGATTCTGGTGTTCGGCACTATCACTTTGGTATTGCACGACAAACGCTTCATCATGTGGAAACCCACGGTGTTGTACGCGGGCATGGCCATCGCACTGGCCGTGGCCGTGTGGGGCATGAAGCACAACTTCTTGAAGTCCATGCTGGGCAGCCAGCTGGAACTGCCAGACGCCGTGTGGCACAAGCTCAACATCGCCTGGATTGCTTACACCGCTTTCATGGCGATCAGCAACGGCTATGTCGCCGCCTATTTCAGCGAAGACGCGTGGGCCAATTTCAAGCTTTGGGGCTATGTGTTCCCGCTGGCCTTTCTGATCGGACAGGGGCTCTACATTTCGCCTTACTTGAAAGGCGATGACTCCAAGCAGGACCCGCCCACCCCATGAGCGCCAACGTACCCACCGCCGCCAACCTCGAGCAACGGCTGCGCGAACGTTTGCAACCTGTAACACTTCAGGTGATCGACGAAAGCTACCAGCACGCAGGCCACGTCGGGGCCAATGACAGCGGGGTTGGAACCCATTTCCGGGTGAAGATTGCTTCACCTTTATTTACCGGTGTGAGCCGCGTAGCAAGGCATCGCCTTGTGTATGATTCGTTGCAAGATTTCATTGATCAGGGCCTGCACGCCTTGGCCATTGAGGCCGAAGCCTCGCCCTCTGGCAACTCTCAGATTTAAAGCATTCCTGAAGGAAACGGTATGAAGAAGTACATTTTGTCCGCCTTGGCTGCAGCCAGCCTGATGGTGGTCGCCTCCTCCGCCATGGCGCAAAACGTCGCCATCGTGAACGGCAAGGCAGTTCCCAAGACACGCATCGATGCCTTGGCCCAGCAGGTGGCCCGTTCCGGTCGCCCTGTGACCCCTGAAATGCAAGGTCAGTTGCGGGAAGAAGTGATTGCCCGCGAAATCTTTGTGCAGGAAGCCCAGGCCCGCGGCTTGGACGCCAGCGACGAATACAAGAACCAGCTGGAGCTGACCAAGCAGTCCATCCTGATCCGTGAATTGTTCGGCGACTTCCAGAAGAAGAACCCTGTCACTGACGAAGAGACCAAGGCAGAGTACGACAAATTCGCGTCTGCCAACGCCGGCAAGGAATACCGCGCACGCCACATCCTGGTAGAAAAAGAAGACCAGGCCAAAGCCCTGATTGCCCAGCTCAAAAAAGGCGCCAAGTTTGAAGATCTGGCCAAAAAGAACTCCAAGGACCCGGGCTCCGGCGCCAATGGTGGTGACCTGGATTGGGCCAATGCCAGCAGCTACGTGAAAGAGTTCTCTGACGCGCTGACCGGCTTGTCCAAGGGCAAGATGACAGACGCCCCTGTCAAAACCCAGTTCGGTTTCCACATCATCCGTTTGGAAGACGTGCGTGAAGCCCAGCTGCCCAAGTACGAAGACGTGAAGCCCCAGATCGCCCAGCAGCTGCAACAGCAAAAGCTGGCCAAGTTCCAGGAAGACCTGCGCGCCAAAGCCAAGGTCGAATAAGTCCGGAACTCCGGTTCACCCAAAAAAGCGGCTCAGGCCGCTTTTTTGTTGCCTAAAACCCAAAGCCGGCCAGCCACAAGAGGCCCAGCATCACCGGCTGGTGAAGCAAGTAGTAGCTCAGGCTGTAGCGGCCCAAGCGGGCCAATGCCCTATGGGCTCTGGTGCCGGGCGTTTTGGGGGGCAGATTGGGGGATCGGTTCAGCAGCAACTGCATGCCCGCAAATCCCAGCAACATCACGCCCAGCCAAGGGAACAAGGGCACATAGTCTTCAGTGATGGGCAAGCGGGTAATCAAACCCAGCCAATTCAGCCCACGCGCATCAAAATCCAAGCCGAACAAGCTGCTGGCGCCCGTGGATAATGCGCGACCAGCTATCAAATGCGTAGCAATAACCAGCCCCCCGGCGCCTGCACACCACACACCCAACGGTGCCATCAGGCGCACGAGCAGCAGCATGACGGCCATGCCGTGCAGCACCCCGAAATAGATGTAGCTGTTGGGAAACATGAACCATGACCCCAGCGATACCAGTCCGGCCGCACCCGCAATCTGCAGCCATCGCCGACCGAACTGGCGCCAGCTTTGGCCTTGGCGCTGTGCAATAGCCTGCCCTGCCCCGGCGCACAACAGGAACAGGCTCAGGATGCAGGTGCGCTGCCAGGTCCAGAGCGGGTCGTGATGAAAATCCTGCTGGATGACGCGGGCGTTGTTCAGGTCGAAGCAGAAATGAAAGACCGTCATCCACACCATGGCGAAACCACGGATCGCATCCAGATTCTCAAAGCGGCGAACTGTCATGCCGACAGTCTAAACGGCAGCTCAGAGCACAACCCGGATGTCTTGTTGGCGCCTGCCCCAACGCAAGATGGTGCTTCCGAGCACAGCCAGAACCACTACCGGAAGTGCGAGTCCCCATGTGGGCTGCTGAGTCAGAACAAACGCAAAAGTGGGCGGGCCCAAGGTCGCCCCCAGATTGCCCATCTGGGCGACAGCCCCGTTGGCACGCGCTTGTTGTGCCGCATCCTTGTTCAAAAACGGAATCAACGCGAAGGCCGTGCCTCCCGCCAATCCGGAGACACCCATCAGCAACAAAGCAGCTGCCGTGTAACCCCATTGGGCAGACGCTGCCAAAGCGCAAGCAATACCCGCCAAGGCCAGCAAGGGATACACCCAGCGAAGCAGGCGCATGGGGCTTTGGCGCCGCGTAAGCCAGCCCGCACCAAAGGTGCCTGCCATGCCGGTAAACGGCAACGCTGCAGCGGCCCACTGTTGGCCGGGCGGTAAGGCTTGGGGCAGAAAGGTCAGCAATGCGACGGCCATGCCGGTGTAGCAAAAGAAGCACAGGCCCGGCAAGGCCGTGGACCACTGGGTGTAGATGCGCACATGGCGCGCCAAGAGACTGGTGCGCACGGGATCCGGCATACGCGCAGCGTCTTCAGGAACTAAGCGCCAGACCCCTGCGCTTGCCAGAAACAAGAGTGCCGCATGCAAGGCAAACAGCGATTGAACGCCGTACAACGCCAGAAAAGAGGGGCCGAAGGCGGCGCACAAGGCAAACGCGGTACCTACAAAGGTGCTCCACAAGCCCATCGCCACCGAGCGGTGTTGTGGCCCGGCTGCAGCCGCCATCAGCGTGGGGGCAGCGACCACCACGGACAGATGGGAGGCGCCCTCGAGCACACGGGTTGCAAAGAAAGCATAAAAGGGCAAATCCAGCGCTTGAAGCGCAGCCAGAACGGCCCCCAGCGACAAACCACCTGCCAGCAGCCGCCGGTACCCGACCTTGGTAGCCAGCAAGCCCATACTGACACCCAGAGTCAGCCCCACCACCCCGACCATCGACAGTACCCACCCCATCTGTGCGGCGCTCACTCCATAGTGGGTTTGGAGGAGCTGGAAAGCGAGGGAGATTTTGGCGAACTGCAGGGCCGCCAGAATGCCACAGCCCCACAACAGGAAAATGCGAGGCCAATGGGTAGTGGGTAATGTGCTCATGGGAGCGGGTGAGTGTAGCGATGTCGCTTACCATTCCGGCCATGAATATCAAGTCGGCTCTTAAGACGGGTGAAGCAATCGCAAGCCACCCGAAAACAGTCAGTATTCTTTTGGTCTTGGGTTTGTGCCTGCTGGTGGGGCAGCACTGGGGAATGATGCTGTCCAACTCCGACGACCCCTGGATTACCCGGTCCACCTTTCAGGAGGTTTTGGATACAGCATCGGCACAAGGCCGCTTCTGGTTGGTCCCCATTAATCTGCTGGCTGGCTTGCCCTATCAGTCAGGCAATTGGATAGTCGCCAATAGCACCAAGATGTTGGTGAATGGTGCAGTATTCGTTCTATTTGTTGTGTTTTGCTGTCGGCTGTTCGGGCGTGTGCCGGGGTTGTTGGTCGGACTTGTCTGGCTGGCATTAATTGATGTCAGCCCCGGCTACTACAGCCCGTTCCATGGCTTTCTGCTGATGTTCAACTTGCAGTTTGCCGCCTTGTTTGCAGGCTTGATCTGGTACCTGCATATCCTCGACTCCAACCGGCCAGATCGGGTGGTTATTGGGCCCTACTTGTTGTTTGGTTTTTCGCTGTTGGCATACGAACCCATGCTGTTTTATGCGGGGATTTTTCCGGTCGTATTTTTAAGTCGTTTGCGCTCACCATGGCCTGCCAGCCTCGATGTGCGTGGGTGGAGCGCCCTTTTGTTCCAGTTTATGAAAAAGAACTGGATGCTGCCACTCGTAGTCACTGCTTACATTGCCGCTTATGTGATTTACCGCAAATTTCAGTCCACTCCGGGCAGAGGTTTGGATGTGGGCGGAAACCCCCTTGATATTGCTCTTACGGTTTACAGGTTTTCTATCAATGGTTTCCATTTCCAACCAAAAGCCTTGGCCAACTTTATTCCCGGGGTTTCTGCGGATTACAACTTGTGGCTTTCTGTGGCGTTCGCAACGTGCATTGCATTCGGCGCACTTTTTCTGCTACCACGCCCAGAGCTAGAAGAGTCGGGTGCGCGCCTTGCAAGGCCTTTACCTTTGCTCATCATTGCGTTCTTTGTTCTCTGCCCTAACCTTTTGCACGGTTTTGTTGAATCCTATCGCCAGTGGGCTGCAGAGGACCCGCACTATGTGGGCAACTATTTCAGCTCCTTCCCTTTGGCCATTTTGATCTCGATCGGTTTGATGCAGCTCACGGGTGGTAGCAAAGCCATGCAAGAGAAGGCGCTCTACGCGATCGTGGTGGCACTGCTTTCAACCTCTGCCTGCGACAACTATGTTCGCTGGAGCAATCTGGCTGAAATCAACCGCCGTGACGCCAGGCTTTGGAGTGACGCCATTGCCGATCTCCGCGGATCGGCACTTCTGAAAACTCAGAAGAGCCTGATATGCGGACTCAATGCACCTGAAAAGGTGTCAGGCGATGACCGATACTGGTCTGGAATCTTGACCGAGACGTTAGAAACGAAGGTTGAATACAGGTCCAAAGCATTGGACGGCTTGAATTGCACCATCAAGGTTGACTTCAATCAGTACAGGTTCAAGTCCCCCCGCGTCTGAATGGGTCACTTCATTTGACGGAGTGACTCCAGCCGATCTTTGTAGCGCTTGATCACAGCAGCGTCTGCATTGTGCATTTCCAAAAGACCGATAGCAAGACGCATCTCCCGGATCGCAAAGTCATACCGCTTTTCACTCTCCCAGATCTCACTGGCCATGAAGAGGCCCTCGGGGTTTTGCACAAACGAGAGGATGAAAATACGGTTAATGGCAGTATCAAAGCGGGCCAACCCATCGGTATTGGGTGTCAGATACGATATCAATGCACCAATGGCAACCACCACGACGATAACTTTGGTAACGAAGCTTGTTCCGGTTTTGGGGATATCACTCATGGTTCGGTCTTTCTGGGGATTCGTGGATGGGCAATGTCGGGTTGTGTGTATGGCGGTAAGTCCAGAAATGATGCATGAGAAAGTTCACTGGCGGCATGACACACACCACCGCGGCTATCCCTGCCTGGTAAGGGAATCCCAAAGCATCCACCAGACCTGAGACGCCAGCTGCAATAGGTAAACCGATAAGTGCAACCACCACGAATTTCAGCATCACCACCCGGTCTAACGAGCTGGAAAAACTCCAGAGCGTGTTGATAAAAAATGAAACCACCGTTGCCACCACAAAGGCCACCCCATTGGCGACACTGGGCCGGTACGAGACGAAGTGGATCCACGCAGCCGCAATTGCTGCATGCAACAGAGTGTTAAAAACCCCAGTGGCAGCGAATCTGACGAACCGGCGGGTCAACATTGGTCGGCTTCAGCCTTGCGAATCGTGACGGCGGCGCACAATGTACAAGGGACGGCGCTTGGACTCCATGTAAATGCGACCGATGTATTCACCCAACATCCCGACACTGATGAGTTGGACGCTGCCGAAAAAGATAGTGGCAACTAAAAGCGATGCGTACCCCGGCAAATCGACGCCGAAGACCACGGTTCTGATCACAATGAACAGAGCATAAAGCAGACTGACCAAGGCCCCACTCCACCCAGATAAGACCAGAATTTCAATGGTGATGTGCTGAAGCTTGTGATGCCTTCCAATGCAAAATTCCAGAGCTTCCATCCGGAAAATTTGCTGCTGCCCGCAGACCTGACCTGGCGCGCGTAATCAATTGTGGTCGCTTTAAACCCTACCCATGCAAACAAGCCCTTCATAAAGCGCTGTTGCTCCGGGAGTTGCCTTAGTGCGTCCAGCACCGTCCGATCCATCAGACGAAAATCTCCCACATTCTCAGGAATCTGAACGGAAGAGAACCGGTTATGAATCCGGTAAAACATCTCCGCTGTCTTGCGTTTGAGAAAACCATCCGAACTCCGGTCAATGCGCCTGGCCAACACTACGTCATAGCCACTCAGCCAAGCGTCCACCATCTGAGTAATCAACTCCGGTGGATCTTGAAGATCCGCATCAATGGGGATCGCGGCATCACCTGCTGCGGCATCCAAACCCGCAGTTAACGCCGCCTCTTTGCCGAAATTGCGCGACAGCTCAATCACCTTGAAGCGTTGATCTCGTTGAGACAGAGAAATCAACATCGGCAAGGTACCGTCTCGGCTGCCGTCATCTACGCAGATAACCTCGAAGTCAACGTGTTGAATCGGTTCGATAGCCGCAGCAATAGCGCTGTAGAAGAGCTCGACGCCAGTTTCCTCGTTATAGAACGGAGCAATAATGGAAACCAGTTTTCTTTGCGGAGTCATTCGGGGATTCTTCGGATGTGCGTTGGATTCTAAAGGGCGCTGCGGGATAATTCCGCCCCATGTCTTTGCAAGATTTCCAACTCGAATTGCTGGCGCCTGCCCGCACGGCTGACATCGGTATCGAAGCCGTGAACCATGGCGCCGATGCGGTCTACATCGGCGGCCCCGGCTTCGGGGCCCGCTCGAGCGCCGACAACAGCGTGGCCGACATCGCGCGGCTGGTGCAGCACGCGCACCACTTCAACAGCCGCGTCTTTGTCACCATGAACACCATCCTGCGGGATGACGAACTGGAGCCTGCGCGCAAGCAGGCCTGGCAACTCTATGAAGCTGGCGTGGATGCCCTCATCGTTCAGGACATGGGTCTGCTAACCATCGACATGCCGCCAATCCAGCTGCATGCCAGCACCCAGACCGACATACGCACGCCTGAAAAAGCGCGCTTTTTGCAAGACGTGGGCCTGAGTCAAATCGTGTTGGCCCGCGAGCTCACCACCAAGCAGATAGCCGCCATCCGCGCGGCGACCGATCCGGAGCAGTGCACGCTGGAGTTCTTTATCCACGGCGCTCTGTGCGTGGCCTATAGTGGCCAGTGCTACATCAGCACAGCCCACACCGGGCGTAGCGCCAACCGGGGCGAATGCAGCCAGGCCTGCCGCCTTCCCTACCAGGTGGTGGACGACAAGGGCCGCTTTGTGGCCCACGACAAGCATGTGCTGTCCATGAAGGACAACAACCAGAGCGAGAACCTGGCCGCTTTGGTGGACGCAGGGATTCGCAGCTTCAAGATCGAAGGGCGCTACAAGGACATGGGCTATGTGAAAAACATCACCGCCCACTACCGCAAGCTGCTGGACCGGCTGATCGAGGACCGTCATTACTCTGACCAACCCTTGGCCCGAAGCAGCAGTGGCAGCACCACCTTCACCTTCGAGCCCGACCCTAACCAGAACTTCAACCGCGAGTTCACCGACTACTTTGTGCAGGGCCGCCAGATCGACATCGGGGCATTCGACACTCCCAAGAACCCGGGCCAGCCCATAGGCTACGTCACCAAGGTCAATGCCGACAGCGTGGAACTGGAGCTGATGGACCGCAGCAAACACTTAAGCAATGGCGATGGCCTGTGCTATTACGACCTGCAAAAAGAACTGGTGGGCTTGGCCATCAACCGCGCAGAATCCATCAACGCGGCCAAGGGCTTGTGGCGCGTGTTCCCCAAAGACCTGATGGCCGGTTTCAAAGACCTGCGCAAAGGCGTGGAGGTAAACCGCAACCGTGATGTGAACTGGACCCGCACGCTCGACAAAAAGAGCAGTGACCGGCGCATCGGCGTATGGGCCGTGTTGGGCGAAGTCCCGGATGGCATTGCCCTCACCCTGACCGATGAAGACGGCTTCACCGCCACCGCCCGCACCACCCTGCCCCGCGAGCTGGCCAAGGATACTGGCACGGCGATGGATACGCTGAAGGACAACGTCAGCAAAATGGGCGCAACCATCTTTTCGGCGCTCGATGTGCAAGTGCAGTTCAGCCAACCCTGGTTTGTGCCCGCCTCTGTGCTCAACCCTTTGCGGCGTGAAGCAGTGGAAGCGCTGGAGTGCGCCCGCGCAGCGGGTTTTGTGCGCCTGCTTCCCGGTGTTGCCGTGGAGCCACCTGTGGCCTACCCCGAAGACACGCTCAGCTATCTGGCCAATGTGTTCAACCAGGCGGCCCACGGCTTTTACGCCAAGCATGGTGTCAAAGTGATTGCCCCGGCCTATGAGGCGGTGGAAGAACTGGGTGAGGTGAGCCTGATGATCACCAAGCACTGCGTGCGCTTCTCATTAAGCCTTTGCCCCAAGCAGGCCAAAGGCGTGACCGGTGTGCAAGGCCAAGTGAAGGCGGAGCCTTTACAACTCATCAACGGCAAAGAAAAGCTCACTCTTCGCTTTGACTGCAAACCCTGCGAAATGCATGTGGTGGGCAAGATGAAAACCAGTGTGGCCAACCAGAGTCGCAAAGAGCTGCTGGAAGCGGCACAGGGCGTGCCCATGACTTTCCACAAGACCCGACCCAAGCAGGAGTTCGGGCACTAAGGGCTAGCGCGGGCCCGGCGTCGGGCCTTCGTTTTCTGCAGGTGAATTCAGCAGATGCCACGCAAACCGCAGGCCCAGCACCGCATTGCCAATGGCAAAAACCGCGACGATCACCGAAGCGATCGGTGACAGGTTGCGGTTCTGAACAATCCAGACCAGCGCCGTCGACAATCCATTGAGCGCGAGCATCAGCCAAAAGGCTGCTTTGCTCGGCTGGATCAGACGGCGCAGGCGTATCACTTCACTTCGGTCACAAAGTTGTCGCGGCTGCGGCGCACCTTCTTCAGGTTGACCAACCAATCACCTTCATCGGCGCGGTAGCCTAAAGGCATGATCACCACGCTGCGCAGGCCACGCTTGTCCAAGCCCAGGATCTCGTCCACGGCCTTGGGGTCAAAACCTTCCATAGGGGTGGCATCGACTTGTTCTTCCGCCGCAGCAATCAGTGCAGTACCCACGCCAATGTAGGCCTGGCGGGCAGCGTGCTGGTAATTCACCTCGGCATCACGGGGCACGAAGGTGCCCAGAATCATCTTGCGGTAGTTTTCCCAACCTTCATTGATAAAGCCGCGTTCGGTGTTCACCAGGTCGAACATCATGTTGATGCGGTCCGCAGTGTAGTTGTCCCATGCTGCAAATACCAGAAGGTGTGAGCCATCGGTGATTTGCGCCTGGTTCCAGGCAACCGGCACGATCTTTTCACGCACTTCCTTGTTGCTCACCACAATCACTTCATAGGGCTGCAAGCCGCTTGAGGTGGCGGTCAGGCGGACAGCTTCCAGGATACGGTCCAGCTTTTCCTGGGGGACTGCCTTGGCGGGATTGAATTTCTTGGCAGCGTAGCGCCACTGCAGTTTGCTGATCAGATCGGACATCAGGTACTTTCTAAAGTTGAGAGGCGGCAACCACCTTGGCTGCAGCCGGAAGTCGACAGCTGGGGACTGTAAATCCAAAAACAAGGGGCCCGCAGGCCCCTTGATTCAAACTGACGTCCCGCTCAGGGGATTAACCCACCCACTTGCGCGCATTGCGCCACAGCTGCATCCAGGGGCTGAATTCACTCTTGTCCAAGCTGGTCCAGCTCATTTGGATGTTGCGGAACACACGCTCGGGGTGCGGCATCATGGCGGTGAAGCGGCCGTCTGCGGTGGTGACCGCGGTCAAGCCACCGGCGCTGCCGTTCGGGTTGAACGGATAGGCCTCGGTCGCTGCACCGGTGTTGTCCACATAGCGCATGGCGGCGATAGCCTTGTCGGCATTGCCACGGTACTTGAAGTTGGCGTAGCCCTCACCGTGCGCCACCGCAATCGGCAGGCGCATGCCGGCCAGATCGGTGAAGAACAAGGACGGTGACTCCAGTACTTCCACCAGCGAGAGACGGGCTTCGAAACGCTCGCTCTGGTTGGTGGTGAAGCGCGGCCAGTCTTGCGCGCCGGGGATGATGTCGGCCAGCTCGGCAAACATCTGGCAGCCGTTGCACACGCCCAAGCCGAAAGTGTCCTGGCGGGCAAAAAAGGCCTTGAACTGCTCAGACAGCACGTCGTTGAACGTGATACTGCGCGCCCAGCCGATGCCGGCACCCAAGGTGTCGCCGTAGCTGAAACCGCCGCAAGCGACCACGCCTTTGAAGTCCTGCAGTTTGGCGCGTCCGGTCTGCAAGTCAGTCATGTGCACGTCATAGGCCTCAAATCCGGCTTCTGTGAAGGCGTAGGCCATTTCAACATGGGAGTTGACGCCCTGCTCGCGCAGCACGGCCACCTTGGGTCGGCTCGTGAGGATGGCAGGCGCTCCTGATTTGATAGCTGCTTGCGCATATTCCACGAGCGCCAGGGCCTTATTTGGCATGTAAACATGCATGCCGGGATCGTTTTCAGCGCCGGCTGCGGCGTGTTCGGCATCGGCACAAACAGGGTTGTCGCGCTGCTGAGCGATCTTCCAGCTCACGGCGTCCCACACCTGGTGAAGGTCGGCCAGCTTGGCGCTGAAGATGCTCTTGGCATCGCGCCAGATTTGCAGCTCGCCCTTGCCAGCAGCAATGGCATCGGTTGCCGGACGTGTCTTGCCGATGAAGTGGCTGAACTTGGACAAGCCATGCTCGCGCAGAGTGGCCATCACTTCCGAGCGCTCTGCCGTGCGCACCTGCAACACGACGCCCAGCTCTTCGCTGAACAGGGCCTTGAGCGTGGCTTCTTCACGGCGGGCACCCACCTGCCCTGCCCAGTTTTTGCTGTCGCCCACGTCCATGCGGCTGTCCGAAATGCCGTCACCCTCGGTGACCAGCATGTCCACATTCAGGGCCACACCCACGCGACCGGCAAAGGCCATTTCGGCCACGGTCGCCAGCAGACCACCATCGCCACGGTCGTGGTAAGCCAGCACCTGGCCCTTGGCGCGTAATGCATTTACCGCGTTGACCAGGCTCACCAAGTCCTTGGCGTCGTCCAGATCGGGCACCTTGTCGCCGACTTGGTCCAGGGTCTGCGCCAGGATGCTGGCGGCCATGCGGTGCTGACCTTTGCCCAGGTCGACCAACACCAATGTGGTGTCTTCAGTCGCGTTGAGCTGGGGCGTCAGCGTGCCGCGCACGTCTTGCAAGGTGGCAAAACCACTCACGATCAGGGAAACAGGGGAAGTGACTTTCTTGTCCTTGCCCTCGTCCTTCCACTGGGTGCGCATGGACAGGCTGTCCTTGCCCACAGGAATGGAGATACCCAAAGCCGGGCACAGCTCCATGCCCACGGCCTTCACGGTGGCGTACAGCGCCGCGTCTTCGCCGGGTTCGCCGCAGGCGGCCATCCAGTTGGCGGACAGCTTCACGCGTGGCAAGTCGATGGGGGCAGCCAGCAGGTTGGTGATGGCTTCAGCCACCGCCATGCGGCCGGAAGCGGGTGCATCCAACGCGGCCAGCGGCGTGCGCTCGCCCATGGACATGGCTTCACCGGCAAAGCCTTTGAAGTCAGCCAAAGTGACCGCGCAGTCCGCCACCGGCACTTGCCAGGGGCCGACCATCTGGTCGCGGTGGGTCAGGCCACCCACGGTGCGGTCACCGATGGTGATCAGGAATCGCTTAGAAGCGACGGTGGGGTGCGCCAGCACGTCGATCACGGCTTTTTGCAGGTCCACACCCGTCAGGTCCAGCGGTTTGAACTGGCGAGCCACGGTCTTCACATCGCGGTGCATCTTGGGCGGCTTGCCCAGCAGCACATTCATTGGCATGTCCACCGGAGACTCCGCGCCCTCGTCCACCAGTTGCAACTGGCGCTCTTCGGTCGCCACACCAATCACCGCGAACGGGCAGCGCTCGCGCTCGCACAGCGCTTCAAACTGCGCCAGCGACTCGGGAGCGATAGCCAGCACATAGCGTTCCTGGCTCTCGTTGCACCAGATTTCCTTGGGTGCCATGCCGGACTCTTCGAGCTTGACGGCACGCAGGTCAAAGCGCGCACCACGGCCTGCGTCGTTGGTCAGCTCGGGGAATGCGTTGGACAGGCCGCCCGCGCCTACGTCGTGGATGGCCAAGATGGGGTTCTGCTCGCCTTGCATCCAGCACTGGTTGATCACTTCCTGGGCGCGGCGTTCGATTTCGGGGTTGCCGCGTTGCACCGAGTCAAAGTCCAGCTCGGCCGCGTTGGCGCCGGTGGCCATGGAGCTGGCGGCGCTGCCGCCCATGCCGATGCGCATGCCGGGGCCGCCGAGCTGGATCAGCAGGCTGCCAGCGGGGAATTCAATCTTGTGGGTCTGGTCGGCATCGATGATGCCGAGGCCACCCGCGATCGTGATGGGCTTGTGGTAGCCGCGTGCCACGGTGTCCACATCGCTAGCAACTGTCTGCTCGTACTCGCGGAAATAGCCCAGCAGGTTGGGTCGGCCGAACTCGTTGTTGAACGCCGCGCCGCCTAGGGGGCCTTCCACCATGATTTGCAGCGGGCTGGCAATGTGCTCGGGCTTGCCCAGTGTGCTTCCCCATAGCTTGGAGACGGTAAAGCCGGTCAGGCCTGCTTTAGGCTTGGAGCCACGGCCGGTCGCACCTTCGTCACGGATTTCGCCACCCGCACCCGTAGAGGCGCCGGGGAATGGGGAGATGGCTGTGGGGTGGTTGTGGGTTTCCACCTTCATCAGGATATGGTTGGTCTTGCTATGCTTTTCGTAGCTTGGCGCGCTCACTGCACCTGCGCCAGTGGCCGATTTGGCTGTAAAGCGCTCGACCTGCACACCTTCCATCACCGAGGCATTGTCCGAGTACGCCACCAGCATGTACTGGGGGTGCAGCTGGTGCGTGTTGCGGATCATGCCGAACATGCTCTTGTCTTGCGCCACGCCGTCGATGGTGAACTGGGCGTTAAAAATCTTGTGGCGGCAATGCTCGCTATTTGCTTGCGCAAACATCATCAGTTCCACGTCGGTGGGGTTGCGGCCCAGCGTGGTGAAGGCGTTCACCAGGTAGTCAATCTCATCAGCGGCCAGGGCCAAACCGAATTGCGTGTTGGCTTTCACCAAGGCGTCTTTGCCGCCGGCCAACACGTCCACATGGTCCATGGGCGCGGGTTGAAGGGCGTTGAAAAGCTCTTGTGCTTGAGCGCGATCCAACATGGCGCTCTCGGTCATGCGGTCGTGCAGCAGGGCGGCCACGGCCTGGAGCTGCTCCGGAGTCAGAGCACTTTTGCTCAATAGGCCGTTCTTCAAGGTCAGGCGGTACTCCACCAGACGCTCTACGCGCTTCACTGCCAGGCCGCAGTTGTGGGCGATGTCGGTAGCCTTGGAGGCCCATGGGCTCACGGTGCCGAAACGGGGGCTCACCACGATCGCGGGGCCTTCAGACGGACCGGTGTACGGATCACCATAGGTCAGCAAGGCGGCCAGTTTGTCAGCCAGGGGCTTGTCCAGAGCCACTTCGGTGGCGGCCAGGTGCACAAAACGGGCAGCAATGCCGGAAATCTTGTCGCTCACACCTTCCAAGGCGGGCAGGAGTTGTTGGACACGGAAATTGCTCAGGGCGTTACCGCCCTCGAAAGAGGTGATGTGCAGGGTCACGATGGTGGCCTTGTAATGGGCTGGAGCGTTGGGGAGTGGTGATCCACACACGGCCGCTGACTGGGGACGCGCATGGAAGCTCCGGATTTTACCCGCCAGTGGACGCCGCTTTTACCCACCGGCTCGCGCGGCTCCGCCGGATGGGATAATCCTGCCCCATGACTATCACTTACAAAGACGCCCAAGGCATTGCCGGCATGCGTATCGCGGGCAAACTGGCCTCCGAAGTACTGGACTACCTCACGCCCTTCGTCCAACCCGGCGTGACGACCAACGAGCTCGACAAGCTGGCTCACGACTACATCACGCAGGTGCAAGGCGCCATTCCCGCACCCCTGAACTACACCGGTGGCGGCAACACGCCCTACCCCAAGTCCATCTGCACCTCGGTGAACCAGCAGGTGTGCCACGGCATTCCCAATGACAAGCAGCTGAAAAAAGGCGACATCGTCAACATCGACGTCACTGTCATCAAAGACACCTGGCACGGCGACACCAGCCGCATGTTCCTGGTGGGTGATTGCTCCATTGCGGCCAAGCGCTTGTGTTCCATTACCTACGAAGCCATGTGGGTGGGCATCCAGATGGTCAAGCCCGGGGTCCACCTCGGTGACATTGGCCATGCCATCCAGAAATTTGCTGAAGGCAAGGGCTTCAGCGTGGTGCGCGAGTTTTGCGGACATGGCATCGGTCAGGTCTTCCATGAAGAGCCTCAAGTGCTGCACTACGGCCGCCCCGGGACACTGGAAAAGCTCAAGGAAGGCATGACCTTCACCATCGAGCCCATGATCAATGCCGGTGGCAAAGAGATCAAGGACGGTCCTGAAAAAGACGGCTGGAGCATTGTCACCAAGGACCGCTCTTTATCGGCACAGTGGGAGCACACGGTGTTGGTCACGCCGACCGGTTACGAGGTGCTGACCCTTTCCGCCGGCAGTCCTGCGACGCCAGATTTTGTGACCGCCTGACGCCCTCTGCGAATGACCGAGCTGCAAGCCCTGCGCACCGACTACCGGGCGCGCAAAGCACAACTGCTGGATCTGGTTGCCTCCCCCAAAGCGACAGTGCGCCAGGTGCGCAAGGTCTTGCAGCGCATGGCGGACCTGACGGACGAGGTGCTGCGGCAGCTCTGGTCGGGCGCTGGCTTGGCAGAACCCTATGCGCTGCTGGCGGTGGGCGGATACGGCCGGGCGGAGTTGTTTCCTCACTCCGACGTCGATGTGTTGGTCTTGCTACCCGATGGCCATTCGGCCGACACCGACTCTGAGCTCAAAAAGCGCATCGAGGGCTTCATTGGCAACTGCTGGGATGTGGGTCTGGAAATCGGCTCCAGCGTGCGCACCTTGGCGGACTGCTTGCAAGAAGCCGAAAAAGACGTCACGGTTCAGACTGCCTTGCTGGAGTGCCGCCTCATCACCGGCAACGCAGAATTGGTGCAGGCTTTCCGTACAGCCTTCACCGAGGCCATGGACCCCAAGGCTTTTTTCGTGGCCAAGACGCTGGAAATGCGCCAGCGACACACCAAGTTTGAAGACACGCCCTATTCACTGGAACCGAACTGCAAGGAATCCCCAGGTGGCTTGCGTGACTTGCAGGTCATTTTGTGGGTGGCCAAGGCGGCCGGCTACGGCGACAACTGGGCGGATCTGGCCCGGGGAGGCTTGGCCACCGAATTCGAGGTCAAGCAGATTGAGCGCAATGAGGCTTTGCTGCTGCTGATCCGTGCCAAGCTGCATTTCATCGCCAAACGGCGTGAAGACCGCCTGATTTTTGACCTGCAGAATGCCGTGGCCGAGTCTTTCGGCTACACCGCCGGCTCGCCGGAGGGGGACCGCAAGCAGTTGGTGCGCGCCAGTGAGGCGCTGATGAAGCGCTACTACTGGGCAGCCAAGGCCGTTACCCAGCTCAACCAGATTCTGTTGATGAACATTGAGGAGCGGTTGAACCCCTCCACCCATGCGCCCCGCCGCATCAATGATCACTTCAACGACAAAGCCGGCATGATCGATGTGGCCAGCGACGATCTCTATCGCCGCAACCCGCACGCCATTCTGGAGACCTTTCTGGTCTACCAGACCACTGTGGGCATCAAAGGCCTGTCAGCCCGCACCTTGCGTGCTCTGTACAACGCCCGTGACCTGATGGACGCCAAATACCGGCGCGACCCGGTGAATCGCGCTACTTTCCTGCAAATCATGCAGGCGCCGGACGGTATCACCCATGCCATGCGGTTGATGAACCAGACCTCGGTGCTGGGGCGCTACCTGTGGGTGTTCCGCAAAATCGTCGGGCAGATGCAGCATGACTTGTTCCACGTCTACACCGTGGATCAGCACATCCTAATGGTGCTGCGCAATGCGCGCCGATTCTTCATGGTGGAACACGCCCACGAATACCCGTTCTGCTCGCAACTGGCCTCCGGCTGGGACAAGCCCTGGATTTTGTACATCGCATCCTTGTTCCACGACATTGCCAAGGGACGTGGCGGTGACCACTCCGAGCTCGGAATTATGGAAGCGCGCCGGTTCTGCAAGGAACACGGCGTGCCTGCCGATGACGCCAAATTGATTGAGTTTTTGGTCGGCGAGCACCTGACCATGAGCCGGATTGCCCAGAAGTCCGATCTGTCGGACCCGGACGTTATCCAGGAATTTGCCAAGCGGGTGGGCAATGAGCGTTACCTCACCGCCCTGTATCTGCTGACAGTGGCTGATATCCGCGGCACCAGCCCGAAGGTCTGGAATGCCTGGAAGGGCAAGCTGCTGGAAGACTTGTACAAATACACCGCGCGTGCCTTGGGTGGCCGCGCACCGGATGCCGACGCGGAAGTAGAACAACGCAAGCGCGAAGCCTTGGTGATGGTGGCGCTGTACGCCCTGCCCTTTGAGGCCCATAAACCTTTGTGGGACACCCTGGATGTGGGCTACTTCATGCGGCATGATGCGGCAGACATTGCCTGGCACACCAAGCAGCTGTCGCGTCTGGTGGCAACCGACCAGCCGATTGTCCGTGCGCGCCGCTCGCCGGTGGGCGAAGGCTTGCAGGTCGTGGTCTATACGCAAGATCAACCGGATTTGTTTGCACGTATCTGCGGTTACTTCGATCAAGGCGGCTTCAGCATTCTGGATGCCCGTATCCACACCACCAAAAAAGGCTACGCGTTGGATACGTTTCAGGTGGTGACCTCGGCCGACATGGACGAGCACTACCGTGAAATGACCAGCATGCTGGAGAACGGATTGGCGCAAGCCATTGCGGAGGCCGGGCCGCTGCCGGCGCCCAGCCGAGGCCGGGTGTCACGCCGCGTCAAGAGCTTTCCGATTGCTCCGCGGGTGTCGCTCAAACCGGACGAGAAGGCACAGCGCTGGCTGCTGAACATCTCTGCCAGTGACCGGCTGGGCCTGCTTTATTGCATCGCCCGGGTACTGGCCAAGCACCAGATCGTGGTGCAACTGGCCAAGGTGGCTACGCTTGGCGAGCGGGTGGAAGACACCTTTTTGATCCATGGCGCACAGCTTCAGCACAATCGCGCGCAGATCGATATAGAAACGGAAATCCTGGACGCTTTGGCGGTTTAACTTAAGGCCGCTTCAGCCGTTGTAGAAGCTTGCACGCATGCGTCCGTCGCGCTTGGCCACGTACAGGGCTTTGTCCGCCTGCGAAATTAGCGCTCCGGCGCCTCCGGGCTGAACCTCCGACCAGGTCGTGCCACCCACACTCACCGACAAGCGCGGACTGGTAGGGGATTGGGCATGGGGAATCTCTAGCTTGGACATTTCCAGCATGATTTTTTCCGCCACAGCCAAGGCGCCTGCCTCATCAGTATTCGGCAAAAGGATGGCGAACTCCTCACCACCGAATCGTGCAGCCAGGTCCTGTTGACGCGAACACGCAGCCAATACGGATGCCACCTTTTTCAGCGCTACGTCCCCTTCGGGATGGCCATAGAGGTCGTTGTATTTTTTGAAATGGTCTACATCAATGAGCAAGAGGGACAAAGGATCTGCATGTCTTGCCAAGCGACTCATTTCCAGGGGTAGCCGCTCATCCAATTTCCGGCGATTGGCGATACCCGTCAACGAATCGGTGCGGGACATGCTTTCAAGCTTTCGCACCTGCTCGTGAAGCACTAACAACAAAGAGTTGATTCCCTTGGTGAGTTCTCCGATTTCATCCGGGCGGTCGTACTTCAAGACGCTGTCCCAGCGCTTGCTCTCTCCAAGTGAGGCCAAATCTGTACGCAACCGGGCCACAGGGCGCACCAGCCATCGCTGAATGACGCTGATCAACACCACCCCTGAAACAAAAGCCACCATCGCCCATTGCAGCATCATGTCTGAGAGAAGTTTCTCTGCTTTGACCATCCATTGGCGCTCAATCTGCATGTCCACTTGCGCTACAGAACGACCATCGACGCCTGACAACAGGCTTTGCATGTCGATCACAGTGTCATGGCTGCTCAGCTGCAGGTCATGGGCCGGCAGATATTGGAAGCCCGGAATCTCAAGCGGGATTTCTGTCCCAAAGAAGGCAGGCTTTGCGTCATTGGGTGCATTCATGCTGAAATCGATTCCGGCGTTCGCCGCTATGTTTTTCAGATCCTCCGGATCCAACTCCCTCATCATGGCCACTGTCCCAGACGGGGTATGGGTTCCGTCACTGTGGACGACACCTGTCCAGCAAATGCTGACAGGACGTTCCAACATCCAGGACAAACCGCACTTTGTGGTCGGGACATGGGGGGCAGCCCCCTGCCAACGCCCCAGTAACGAGCTCAAAAGGTCCCGCATTTGCGGAATACGTCCATTGCTCAGCGCCCTGCCACCGAAACCAACCACTGCCCCACTGGCATTCACCAGCAAGACCGCGTTCAAGTTGGAGGCTGCTATCGCTGCCGGCCCGATATTGCTGACCTGAAACTTTTGATTGGGTTTGAGCAGATGTTCATACATCTCGTCCCAGTACGCCCAGTCGTGGTTCAACACACTGAGGGAAACCAATTGCTCGTCAATACCACTTAACACCCGTTTCGCCGCGTCATAGGCGGCCTTGCGCTCTATGGTCTCAAAGGTCGGCAAAAGACTCCGCTTCATCAGGTAGAGACCGACACTTCCCATGAGTCCGAACACCAGGATGAACGAAGCCACAATCCGCGAGGCAAGCCCGAGACCGGCCAAATTCATTCGCAGGTGAGTTTTGAATCGTCGATACATCCGCATTCCTGCAAGGTTGCGGTAGAGCTTATTCCCAAAACTGCATTTGGTACAGCACAGCGCCTCCAAGCGAGGACATCGAGAGAGCCCTCAATCGTCTTCTGCGGCTGCGATGCCCGGAAACAATACCTCGGTGTAGCCGAACTGACTGAAGTCCCGCACACGCATAGGGTACAGCTTGCCCCACACATGGTCGCACTCATGCTGCACCACCCGTGCATGAAAACCATCCACGGTGCGGTCAATCGCGTCACCATACTGGTCAAAGCCGGTATAGCGGATGCGCGACCACCTTGGCACCACGCCCCGCAAGCCCGGAACGGATAGACAGCCCTCCCAGTCGTTTTCCTCTTCATCTCCCAGCGGGGTAATCACAGGGTTGCAGAGCACGGTGGGCGGCACGATGGGTCGGTCCGGGTAGCGGGGATTGCGTTCGTTGCCGCCGAAGATCACGAGTTGCAAATCCACACCGATCTGCGGCGCAGCCAAGCCCGCACCGTTCGCAGCCCGCATGGTGTCCAGCATGTCGGTGACCAGCAGGTGCAGCGCATCGGAGTCGAACTCAGTGACCGGTTGCGCCACGCGCAAAAGGCGTGGATCGCCCATCTTGAGAATGTCGCGTACGGTCATTTCAGCAACTCCAAGAGGCCTGCTTCATCCAACACGGGAACACCCAGCTCATTGGCTTTGTCCAGTTTGCTGCCGGCTTCCGCTCCTGCGACCACGAAATGCGTTTTCTTGCTCACAGAGCCACTGACCTTGCCACCGGCGGCTTCAATGAGGTCTTTGGCAGCATCCCGCCCCAAGGTGGGCAAGGTGCCGGTGAGCACCAGCGTTTTGCCAGCCAAAGGTTTGGGACCGGCATCGGCAGGGGCACCTTCGGGCCAGGTGACCCCGCAGGCCCGTAACTGCTCCACCACTTCCCGGTTGTGGGCCTGGTCAAAAAAGGTGCGAATGCTTTGGGCGACGATGGGGCCCACGTCAGACACAGCCAACAGCGCTTCCTCGTCCGCCTCCATGATGGCGTCCAGCGTGCCGAAGTGGCGGGCGAGTTCCTTCGCGGTTGCTTCGCCCACGTGACGGATACCCAGCCCGAACAAGAAGCGCGGCAAGGTGGTTTGTTTGGACTTTTCCAAAGCATCCACGATGTTTTGTGCTGACTTGTCGGCCATGCGGTCCAGGCTGGCCAATGCGCTCAAGCCCAAGCGGTAGAGGTCTGGCAGATTGCGGATGACGTTGGCATCCACCAGTTGCTCGACGAGTTTGTCGCCCAAACCTTCCACCTCGACTGCTCGTCGTTGCGCGAAATGCAGGATGGCCTGCTTGCGCTGGGCACTGCAGAACAGGCCGCCGGTGCAGCGGTAGTCGGCCTCACCCTCCTCCCGCACCGCAGCGGACTGGCACACCGGGCAGATGCGGGGCATGGTGAACTGGGGTGCATCCCCCTCCCGCTTTTCAGGCAACACAGAAACCACTTCCGGAATCACATCTCCCGCACGGCGCACGATGACGGTATCGCCCACCCGAACGTCTTTGCGGCGGGCCTCGTCCTCGTTGTGCAAGGTGGCGTTGGTAACGGTGACGCCACCCACGAACACCGGAGCCAACTTGGCCACAGGCGTCAATTTGCCGGTGCGCCCCACTTGCACGTCAATGGCCAATACCGTGGTCAGCTGTTCCTGCGCCGGGTACTTGTGAGCCACAGCCCAGCGCGGCTCACGGGTGACAAAGCCCAGCCTTTGCTGCAGAGCCAGGCTATTGACCTTGTAGACCACGCCGTCGATATCGAAAGGCAAGCTATCGCGACCAGCGCCGATGCGCTGGTGATACGCTATCAATTCAGGAGCACCTCGCGCAGTATCCACCTGCGCTGCAACCGGAAAACCCCATGATTTCAGGGTCTGGAGCATGGCGTAGTGACTGCCGAAATCAGGCCCGCCTTCGGCAGCCGGGGTGACTTCACCGAGTCCATAGGCAAAGAAGCTTAGAGGCCGCTGGGCTGCGATGCCCGGATCCAGCTGCCGCACAGCGCCGGCTGCAGCGTTACGCGGGTTCACAAAGGTTTTTTCGCCCTTCTCACCGGCGGCAATGCGTGCACGCTGGCGTTCGTTCAAGGCCTCGAAATCATCGCGGCGCATGTAGACCTCGCCGCGCACTTCCAGAACGGGAGGCACGCCATCCGGCAATCTCAACGGAATCTGGCCGATGGTGCGGATGTTCTGGGTCACGTCTTCGCCATATTCACCGTCGCCCCGTGTTGCTGCCTGCACCAGCACGCCCTGCTCGTAACGCAGGTTCATCGCCAAGCCGTCAAACTTCAGCTCAGCGACGTACTCCACCGGGGCATCACCCTCGTTCAGCTCCAGCTCTTTGCGGACGCGGGTATCGAACGCGAGTGCACCTGTAGATTCGGTGTCGGTTTCTGTACGAATGCTGAGCATTGGCACTGCATGGCGAACGCTGGTGAAGGCATCCAGCACCTGCCCGCCCACGCGTTGTGTCGGGGAATCAGGTGTCACCCATTCGGGATGTTGAGCCTCCAAATCCTGGAGCTCGCGAAACAGCCGGTCGTATTCGACATCGGGCACCAAAGGCGCATCCAGCACATAGTAGGCATGCCCAAGCCGGTGCAGCTCCTCGCGCAGGGCCTGCAGGCGTTTGTGAGGGAGGGAGTCCGGCACTGCCGGCTCGGGTGAAAACAAGTCCAGCGTTGCCATAAAGCGGATAGAAACTTAGCTGAAGAGGCGGCGGGCAATCGGCGAGCCGGCGGCAATATCCCGCTGCTGCAGCGTGTCGTAAAGCACCTGGAGGTCAGCCGCGATCACGTCCATCGTCTGCGCGGCCAATGGCTGGCCGTTGTCGTCAGTGACTACGCCTTCCATGGCAAGCGCCAACGCATCCGCCGTTTCACGCATGCGATCGAATGGCCGCTCTGCCCTGTCCACCTGGGCCACGTCGAGGTGCAGCGACAGTTCGCGAATGGCGCTCTGGGCCGGGTCGTCGGCCAAAGCAGCTTGGGAGTCAAAGCTCAGCACCAGCACAGGAGGTAAACCCTCCACGGATGCAGGCAGCACCATGCGGCCGGGAATAACGCCCGCCACAAAGCCAAGCCTGGCTGCATTCTGGTGGATGTAGCCAGGGCTCCAGGATGCATTGCGGGCGCGGATGGTGAAGCCGAGTTGGGCGTCATGGGCGCTGGCAAAGTGGTCCAGCTCGCGGGCACGGGCGACTTCATCCAGCATTTCAGGAAACTCTGGCGTAGCGTTGATCGCGTCTGCAAACGCCTGCGTCTTCACCACGAATTCGGAATACTCGATCTCGTTGAGCGCACCAGATCGGTTAGCCAGCTGCACACCGGCTTGGAAGCCGCCGTAGCGCTGACCGGGAGCAGGAACTTCCCACACCAAGGACTGCAGGTTGTAGCCCTCCACAGAGAAGGGCTTGGTGCCCGCACGGCGCGTCGCTGGCATGGCAGCCATGGCCGCTTCGCCGGACACTGCAGGCGTAGCAGGATCGAGTGCAACCGTGGCAATCACGTCGATCAATGAATCCATGGCCGGCCGCACGGGCGGTCGGGGCAGATTGAAGGCTGGCGTTTCGGCATCGACCTCGGTGAGCACAGGCTCTTGTGTGAGGTCGCCATCCACAGGATCTTGGGGCGGCAAGGCCTGGCGGGGGGCATTGCGACGCGACGACCAGGCACCGTGGGCCACCACGACTGCCAGCACCACACCGCCTGCGATTGCCAATCCGATTTGTAAATTGCTCATGTAGGTTTAGCTTTTGCGGTGTTCAAGTGAGCTCTGCGAGGTTGACAGCGGATTCCATGTCCACCGCGACAATGCGCGATACGCCCTGCTCCTGCATCGTGACACCGATGAGTTGTTCAGCCATTTCCATGGCGATCTTGTTGTGACTGATAAACAGGAACTGAGTTCCCTTGCTCATGCTGGCGACCAACTTGGCATAACGCTCGGTATTGGCATCGTCCAGCGGTGCATCCACCTCGTCTAACAGACAGAAAGGCGCGGGGTTGAGCTGGAAAATCGCAAACACCAATGCAATCGCGGTGAGTGCTTTTTCGCCACCCGATAGCAAATGGATGGTCTGGTTCTTTTTGCCGGGCGGCTGCGCGATCACTTGCACTCCGGAATCCAGAATTTCGTCACCGGTAATGACCAGTCGCGCGTTGCCCCCACCGAAGAGTTCGGGGAACATACGACCGAAATGGGCATTCACTTGGTCGAAAGTGCCGGACAGCAACTCACGGGTTTCCGCGTCAATCTTGCGGATGGCGTCTTCCAAGGTGTTCATGGCCTGGGTCAGGTCCACGTTTTGCATGTCCAGGAATTGCTTGCGCTCGCGGGCAGCAGCCAGCTCCTCCAATGCAGCCAGGTTCACTGCACCCAAGGCTGCGATCTCGCGGTTCAGGCGGTCAATGTCACCCTGCATGCCGAACAAGCGTACATTGCCGTCTTTGATGCTTTGTTCGATGGCCTCAAGGTCCGCCTGCGCATCCGCCAGCTGAGCTTCAAACTGCTCAAAGCCAAGGCGCGCGGCCTGCTCCTTGAGCTGGAATTCGGTAATTCGCTGGCGCAGCGGGTCCAGCTCGCGCTCCAGTTGCAAGCGGCGCTCGTCACTAGCGCGCAACTTGGCGGTGAGATCGTCGTATTCGCTGCGCTTGGCGGCCAAGGCCTGTTCCCGCTCCAGCTTCAAGGCCAAAGCGTTTTGCAGGCCGGCTTGGGCCGCCGCGTCGGTCAGGCGGTGCAGCTCGTCCTGCGCACGCTGTTCCTCCGCCTGGATGCTCTGATTCTGTTGAATGGCTGTTTCAATAGCGCGGGAGAGTTCTGCATTGCGCGCTTGCAAGCTGCGCTGGGCAAACACCGCCTCCTGCGCCTGGCGTTCCAGGCTGCGCTGCTGCTCGCGGCACTGGCTCAGTTTGTTTTGCACCTCGATGACACGCTCGTCCAGTTGGGCATGGCGCTCCTGGCTGTCCGCCAGTTGCATGTCCAGCGATTCGAAGCGTGCTTCCGCTTCCACGCGTCGCTCTTGCAAATCGTCCAGCTGGGCTTCGACTTCCGCCATATCGGCATCAATCTGGGCACTGCGCGCACGGGTTTGCTCCAACATCTGGGACAGGCGCAGAGTCTCGACCTGCAACTCATGCACGCGCCCCTGGCTTTCGGCGGCCTCGCGGCGGGCACTGACCAATCGCTGGGCACTCTCGGCGTACGCACTCTCCGCGCGGCTCAGAGCGACGCGGGATTCGTCGGCAATCAGTACTTGAGCACGGAGCTGCTTCTCCAGGTTCTCGATTTCCTGGGCGCGGGCCAACAAGCCGGCTTGCTCTGAGTCCTGGGCATAAAAGCTGACGCTGTGGCTTGTGACCACATGCCCGCTTTTGACATAAATGCTTTCACCGGGCTGCAGCTTCTCACGCTGCGCCAACGCTTCTTCGAAGCTGCCTGCAGTAAAGCAGCCTTGCAACCAGTCGGTCAGAACCGCTTTTTGGCCCGCGTCATTCACTCGCAGCAAGTCTGCCAAACGGGGCAAGGGACCCGCGCGTTCGGGCAAAGTGGCTTGCGGTGGGGTGTAAAAGGACAGTTTGGCTGGCGGCGCGTCCACGGCAAATGCCTTGAGCATCTCCAAACGGGACACCTCCAACGCACCCAAGCGCTCCCGCAATGCGCCTTCCAGGGCGTTTTCCCAACCTTGCTCAATGTGAATGCGGCTCCACAGGCCTTGCAAGTGATCCAAGCCATGCTTGGCCAGCCAAGGCTGCAACTTGCCATCGGTCTTGACCTTTTCCTGCAGCGCTTTGAGCGCCTCCAGACGAGCCGAAAGGTCCGCTTGGCGGGAGGACTCGGTGTTGACGGCAAGCTGCTGTTCTTTGCGAGCCTCATCAAGCTGGGGGACCGCGTCCTGCAAGTCTTGCAGCCGCGCATCCGCCACCTGATGCGCTTCCTGCACAGCTTCCAGCTGCTCTTGCAGACTTGTCAACCGGGATTCGTCCGGTGCAGACAGTGCATTGCGGTCGGTCATCAACCGGTCGCGGCGGGTCTCTAACTGGCGGCTTTGCTCTTCGATGCCGCGTTGCTCCGCGGCAAGCACCTGAATCTGTTGCTGCACCTGCGCCACGGAGCCGCGTTGGTCGTTGGCGGCACCTTGCGCCTTGGCCAATGCCTCTTCCAAGTCTGGCAGTTGCTGGGCCTGTTCTTCCACTTGGGCAGCCAGCAGTTCTGTTTGCTCTTCGCCCAAGGCAGCCAGCTCGGCCAGGCGCTCCATTTCGGCCTGGGCATCATCCTTTCGGGTGGCCCATTGGGCGATCTGTTCCTTGAGGGTGACCAAGCGCTGCTCCACGCGCTGACGGCCTTCCACCACGAAACGTATTTCGGCTTCCAGGCGTCCCACATCGGTACTGGCTTCGTACAACAAACCTTGCGCCTGATTGACCTGGTCACCGGCTCCGTAATGCGCTTGGCGCACCGTCTCCAGATCCGCCTCGATGTGACGCAAATCGGCCATACGGGCTTCGAGCGCGTTGACGGCAGCCAGACCTTCGGACTGCACCTTGGCTTTGTCGGCCAATGCTTCGGCCCGCTTCAAGAACCATTGCTGGTGCTGCTTGAGTGTGACCTCGGATTGCAGTGCGTTGTATTTCTGCGCAACTTCGGCCTGCTTTTCCAGGCGCTCAAGGTTGGTGCCCAGCTCTCGCAGGATGTCTTCCACGCGCGTGAGGTTTTCACGGGTGTCGGAGAGGCGATTTTCCGTCTCGCGGCGGCGCTCTTTGTATTTGGATACGCCCGCAGCCTCTTCGAGGAACAAGCGCAGCTCTTCCGGCTTGGACTCGATGATGCGGGAAATGGTGCCCTGCCCGATGATCGCGTAAGCACGGGGCCCCAAACCGGTGCCCAGGAACACGTCCTGGACGTCACGGCGGCGCACGGGCTGGTTATTGATGAAGTAGCTGCTTGTCCCATCCCGGGTCAGCACCCGTTTGACTGCAATTTCACCGAACTGACCCCATTGGCCGCCGGCCCGATGGTCGGCATTGTCAAACACCAGTTCCACGCTGCTGCGGCTCGCAGGCTTGCGGGAAGTGGTGCCATTGAAAATCACGTCCTGCATGGACTCACCACGCAACTCGCTGGCTTTGCTCTCGCCCAACACCCAGCGCACCGCATCCATGATGTTGGATTTACCGCAGCCGTTGGGGCCGACCACGCCTACCAGCTGGCCGGGCAGCAGGAAGTTGGTGGGTTCAGCGAAAGACTTGAAGCCCGAGAGCTTGATGGAGTTGAGACGCACAGGAAGATGTAGACAGCGCTAAGTAATTGATTTTATTGGAAAAAATGGAGCCTTCCCAGTGGCCCGCGAGCGCTGGATCATACCCTGCAGCAACCCGCACGTCGGCACACCTCCAGCCGCGATGGCACTCAGGCCGGGCTACCCAGATACGCGGCCACCTCTGCTTCCAACACACGCAACTCAGGCGCCAGCGTGGCATACGCGGCAGCTACCGTGGGCGCATCCCCCTTTTTACTCATGAATTCCACTTCGGATACCTTCGCGACCAATTCAGCGGTGCAAAAGATGGGAATAAAGCCCTTAAGCGGGTGCAACAGGTGGTTGGCGCCCTGCACATCCCCCTTCGTCAGCAGTTCCGTGATCGCGGGAACGTCACGCTGCAAGGAGTCCAGAACCATGGGAAGCATCTCGCGCAAAGCGCCTTCGTCACCGATTTGCTCCAATGCACCGGCAATATTGAGATAACGGTTGCCGGCACCATTGGACGGAACTGCAGACATGGCTTACTCCTCAAAATCGATCTGAACGGACCCCAGGGGCCGAAGCCCCAAGTTTAACGACGACTCAGGGATAATGCCGCCCCATGAATCCGAATTTGTCCAGCCTGCAGGCGTACCCGTTTGAGCGCCTGCGCCAGTTGTTTGCGGGCATTGTGCCCAACCCTGCGTTCAGCCCCATCAGTCTGGGCATCGGCGAGCCCCGTCACCCTACCCCCCAACTCATCAAAGACGCCTATTGCCATGCCATCCAATCGGGTGAAAGCGGCTTGGCTGCTTACCCCGCCACTGCGGGTGATCCCAAACTGCGCCTGTCCATGGCGAATTGGATTCAGCGCCGCTATGGCCTGAAGTTGGATGCCGCAACGCAAATATTGCCCATCAACGGATCCCGGGAAGCATTATTTGCCTTCGCGCAGACAGTCATTAATCCGGCAGCTAGCAATGGCACTGTGCAGGTGGTGTGCCCGAATCCGTTCTATCAGATCTACGAAGGCGCTGCTCTGCTTGCAGGTGCGCAGCCATACTTTGTGCCCTCTGTGCCCTCCCGCAATTTCGCCCAGGATTGGGACAGCGTCCCGGAAAGCGTATGGGCGTCTACGCAGCTCATGTATGTGTGCTCCCCCGGGAACCCTGCCGGTGCGGTCATGCCTTTGTCCGAGTGGGAAAAGCTTTTTGCGTTGAGCGACAAGTACGGCTTTGTCATTGCCTCGGATGAGTGCTACAGCGAAATTTACTTCCGCGATGAGGCGCCACTGGGTGGATTGGAAGCTGCAGCCAAATTGGGTCGTGGCGATTTTAAAAATCTGGTGTCCTTCACCAGCCTGTCCAAGCGGAGCAACGTGCCCGGCATGCGCAGCGGCTTCTGCGCGGGCGATGCACACTGGATCAAACAGTTTTTGCTTTACCGCACCTACCATGGCAGTGCCATGAGCCCTGTCGTACAGGCGGCCAGCATTGCTGCTTGGGACGATGAGGTCCATGTAATTGACAACCGCGCCAAGTACCGCGCCAAGTTTGCCCAGGTCACGCCCTTACTCTCCGAAGTGATGGACGTCACCTTGCCGGACGCTGGCTTCTACCTGTGGGCGGATGTCAATGGCAGTGACACCGAGTTCGCCCGTGAACTGCTCGCTCTTTACAATGTGACCGTCTTGCCCGGCAGCTACCTGGCGCGTGAGGCGAACGGGCACAACCCCGGCGCCGGGCGCATCCGCATGGCTTTGGTGGCTGAGACCGCAGAATGCGTGGAAGCAGCGCAGCGCATCGTCCAATTCGTTCGGGGTCGCAGCGCTTGAAGTGCCGGACCTCGAAGCCTTTTTCTCCGATTACAACCCTGAAAAAACCATGAGCCAACAATTGCAATCCGTTATAGAAGCCGCGTGGGAAGACCGCGCCAACATTTCTGTGGCATCCGCACCCGCTGAAGTGCTTGAAGCCGTGGAGCATGTGCTGAACGAACTCGACGCCGGCCGCTTGCGCGTAGCCACCCGCGAAGGCGTCGGACAGTGGACCACCCACCAATGGATCAAGAAGGCAGTGCTGCTGAGCTTCCGCCTCAAGGACAACGAAGTCATCCAGTCCGGTGATCTGGGCTTTTACGACAAGGTTCCCACCAAGTTCGCCGGCATGAGCGCTGAAGCCCTGAAGGCGACCGGTGTTCGAGTGGTTCCGCCTGCCGTGGCGCGTCGCGGAAGTTTCCAGGGCAAGGGCGTGATCCTGATGCCTTCTTACTGCAACATCGGATCGTATGTGGACGAAGGCACCATGGTCGACACATGGGCCACCGTGGGCTCCTGCGCCCAGATTGGCAAACACGTGCACTTGTCCGGTGGCGTGGGCATAGGGGGAGTGCTGGAGCCTATGCAGGCCGGCCCGACCATCATTGAAGACAACTGCTTTGTGGGCGCGCGCTCCGAAGTGGTGGAAGGCGTGATCGTCGAAGAAAACTCGGTGATTTCCATGGGCGTTTACATCGGCCAAAGCACTCCGATCTATGACCGCGCAACCGACACCGTAAGCTATGGCCGCATCCCTGCGGGCTCTGTGGTGGTCAGCGGTAGCCTGCCCAAGGGTGACGGCAAATACAGCATGTATGCCGCCATCATCGTCAAGAAGGTGGACGCCAAGACCCGCTCAACCACCAGCCTGAACGACTTGCTGCGCGACTAAGTTCCCCCAACCGGAAGGCAACCATGGCCACGACCACCACACCCCAGCCTTCAGGCACCATGGAGCGCATCCTGCGCCTCATGAGCGAGAAGAAGGCGTCTGACGTGTATCTGTCGGCGCACGCCCCTGCGCTGATCAAGATCAACGGCCAGTGTGTACCGATCAACAGCCAGACCCTGCCTTCCGACGCGCCCAAAAATCTGTTGGCGGAGGTGTTGTCGCCCCAACAAATTGAGATTTTGGAGCGCGATGGTGAGCTCAACGTAGGCTTCCCGCTGGCCGGCGTAGGCCGTTTCCGGGTGAGTGCCATGCGCCAGCGCGGCACTATTGCAGCGGTGATCCGTTACATCAGCGTGGACGTGCCTCCCCTGCACAGCTTGCAGTTGCCTCCGGTGCTGGCCGACCTGATCATGGAAAAACGTGGCCTGCTGCTGATGGTGGGCGCTACGGGTGCGGGCAAGAGCACGACGTTGGCGTCGATGCTGGACTACCGCAATGAAAGTGTGTCCGGTCACATCCTGACCATTGAAGACCCGGTGGAGTTTTTGTTCAAAAACAAAAAGTCGGTGGTGAACCAGCGGGAAGTTGGAACCGACACCGCCTCGCTGCACGTGGCCTTGAAGAACGCTTTGCGCCAGGCTCCGGATGTGATTCTGATCGGTGAAATCCGGGATCAGGAAACCATGTCGGCAGCGATTGCTTACGCGCAATCCGGCCACTTGTGCCTGGCCACGATGCACGCCAACAACAGCTATCAGGCTCTGAACCGGATTTTGAGTTTTTACCCGGTGGAAGTGCGCCCCACCATGCTGGGCGATCTGGCCACCGCCCTGCGAGCCATCGTCTCGCAACGCCTGCTCCGTACCACATCCGGATTGCGGACACCGGCCGCCGAGGTGTTGCTCAATACCAAGCTCGTGGCCGAAATGATTGAAAAAGGCGACTTTTCAGCAGTGCGCGAAGCCATGGAGCAGTCCATGGCCGAGGGCTCGCAGACCTTCGAAGCCGACATCGCCCGCCTGATTCAAGACGGCTTGGTCGACCGCAAAGAAGGCTTGGCCCACGCCGACTCGCCCACCAACCTCATGTGGCGCTTGCAAAACGATTTCACCAAGGTGGCCAAGGCTGCCGCGGTACCGGAAGAAGATGACGAAGCCTCCTTCACGGAAATTACCCTGGATGTGAAACACTGATGACGCAAACGCTGCAGCTCACCGAGCACCTGTTGTCCATGGCCTCGGTGACGCCCTCTGATGGCGGATGCCAGGCCTTGATCGCCGATCGCTTGCGCCCTCTAGGCTTTGTGTGTGAAACCATTGAAAGTGGGCCTGACGATTTTCGAGTCACCAATTTATGGGCCAAACGGCCTGCAGGGCTCACAGGATCTGCGCGAGTAGCTTCCAAAAGCATAGCAAAAACCTTGGTGTTTGCCGGACATACCGACGTGGTTCCCACCGGCCCTGCGCAGCAATGGGACAGTGCGCCCTTTGTGCCCAGTCACCGTGATGGAAAACTGTTTGGACGCGGCGCGAGCGACATGAAGACCTCCCTGGCGGCTTTTGTGGCGTCAATTGAAGAGTTTTTGGCTGCACACCCTGCCCCTGAACTCAACATCGCCCTGCTATTGACCAGTGATGAAGAAGGCCCTGCTCTGGACGGCACCGTGGTGGTCTGCAAGCAGCTTCAGGCCCGCGGAGAGGTGCTGGACTACTGCATCGTGGGTGAGCCCACCTCGGTGGAAAAGACCGGTGACATGATCAAAAACGGGCGGCGCGGCACCATGAGCGGCAAACTCACGGTCAAAGGCGTGCAAGGTCACATTGCCTATCCGCACCTTGCCAAGAATCCGATCCACCTGTTTACCCCTGCTTTAGCCGAGTTGGTGGGTATCGAATGGGACAAGGGCAATGCGTTTTTCCCTCCGACCACCTGGCAGGTCAGCAACATCCATGGGGGTACCGGGGCGAGTAACGTCATTCCCGGCCATGTAGTGATTGATTTCAACTTCCGCTTCTCCACCGAGTCCACCCCCGAAAGCCTGCAAAAACGGCTGGCCAGCGTGCTGGCCAAGCATGAGCTGGACTACGACCTGGCATGGACCATAGGCGGCCTTCCCTTCCTGACGACGCCTGGCCCCTTGGTGGATGCCGTGCGCGACGCCATCCGTTCAGAGACAGGGTTGGAGACCCAACTTTCCACGACCGGCGGTACCAGTGACGGGCGCTTCATCGCCCAGGTGTGCCCGCAAGTGATTGAACTCGGCCCGCCCAATGCCACCATCCACAAGATCAATGAATACGTGAAGCTCGCGGACATCGAGCCTCTGAAAAACATTTACCGCCGGGTACTTGAGAACCTGAACCAGGCGGAGACCGCATGAATTTGAAAGAACTGGTCGCACAGGCCACCGCGCAGCTCACAGAAGCCGGCGTGTCCTTCGGCCATGGCACCACCAACGCGGCGGACGAAGCCGCTTGGCTGGTACTGCACGCACTCGGCTTGCCGCTGGATACGGGCTTGTCAGACGAGGATGTAGAGTCAAATCGGCCTGTAGCGCCCGAGGAATATGCGCGAGCCGCTACGCTTTTGGGAGCGCGGATCAGCACGCGCAAGCCGGCGGCCTACCTCACACAAGAAGCATGGCTGCAAGGTGTGCCGTTTTATGTGGACGAACGCGTCATTGTTCCTCGCTCTTTGATCGCTGAACTGTTGGTCGATGGCAGCATCGACTACTGGCTCAAAGAAAGCACCCATCACGTGCTGGACCTCTGTACGGGCAATGGCAGCTTGGGCATTCTGGCCACCATGGTCTATCCTGACGTGGAAGTGACTGGCGCTGATATTTCGGCGGACGCCTTGGCCGTTGCACGTGTCAATGTGGATAAGCACCGGTTGCAAAACCGGATGAAATTGCTGGAGTCTGATGGCCTAAAGGCAATCCCCGGCGTGTTCGATCTGGTGCTATGTAACCCGCCATACGTGAATGCAAAGAGCATGGCCGCTCTGCCCGCCGAATATTTGGCGGAACCCTTTATTGCCCTCGACGGCAATCAGGCAGGCGGCAGCGGCGACGGCATGGATTTCATCAGAACCTTGCTCGCAGGCCTTCCGCCCAAGCTGTCGGACGACGGCGTACTGGTGCTGGAAATCGGAAACGAGCGCGAGTATTTCGAAGCGGCCTTTCCGGAGTTGGAAGTGGTGTGGCTCGAAACCAGTGCCGGTGAAGATCAGGTGCTACTGCTGACGCGAGACGCACTGGTCCGCTTCCAGCAGCCTTAAGTTTTTTACCCGGGCGGTATTCGGTAAGCACACGCACCGGACACGCCGAACTGCCTGATGTCATGCATCCGGTAGCCATTTATTGACGGCCTCACGGCCCTTCCCAGAACATGATTACATTAAAAAACGTCACCCTGCGCCGTAGCGCCAAGGTGTTGCTCGAAGGCGCTTCGGTCACCTTGAATCCAGGCGAAAAGGTAGGCCTTGTGGGTCGCAACGGTGCGGGCAAATCCTCGCTGTTTGCCTTGCTGAACGGCAATCTCCACGAAGACGCGGGCGAGTACTACATCCCCGCCCAATGGCGCATGGGCCAGGTGGCACAGGATATGCCCGAAACCGAACAAGGCGCCACCGACTTTGTGGTCGAAGGCGATACGCAACTCGGGGCAGCACGGGCGGAAGTGACAGCCGCGGAAGCGACCGAAGACTACGAACGCATGGCAAACGCTTACACAGCCCTGCACGACGCCGGTGAGTACGACGCAGCTGCGCGCGCACAAGCGCTGATTCTGGGTCTGGGTTTCAAAACCACCGAACTGGACAAACCAGTGAACAGTTTCTCTGGCGGTTGGCGCATGCGCCTGCAACTCGCCCGCGCCCTCATGTGCCCCAGTGACCTGCTGCTGTTGGACGAGCCCACCAACCACTTGGACTTGGACGCGCTGGTGTGGCTGGAAGCCTGGCTGAAGAAGTATGAGGGCACTATGGTCGTCATCAGCCACGACCGCGAGTTTCTGGATGCGGTAACCAACGTGACCCTGCACATCGACATGGGCAAGCTGGTGCGTTACGGCGGGAACTACAGCAAGTTTGAAGACATGCGCGCCGAGCAGATGGAGCTCCAACAAAATGCCTTCGCGAAGCAGCAAGACAAGATCGCCCACCTGCAAAAGTTCATCGCACGCTTTAAGGCCAAAGCCAGCAAAGCCAAGCAGGCCCAAAGTCGGGTCAAGGCCTTGGATCGGATGGAGAAGATTGCGCCGCTGTTGTCGGAAGCCGATTTCAGCTTTGAGTTCAAGGAGCCGGCCAACCTGCCCAACCCTATGCTCTCCATGCAAGGCGTGAGTTTCGGCTACCCGGCGCCTGAGGAAGCGCCCAAGGGCACTCCACCTACAACTATCGTCCATAACGTCAGCAAATCGGTGCTCGCAGGACAGCGTATCGGCATATTGGGGTCTCCTCGTTTTCAGTGCAATAAGTGACGGTACGAAAAGCTAGCACTGGCGCGGAGGTGGTGTTGGTAGATCGTTGATTTCATTGACTTTCCTGTTCACTTTCAAATCTGCGATTCGTGGCG
>NZ_JBMBGX010000001.1:0-79363 GCF_059769165.1 Curvibacter sp. Hmag1.1 | reverse complement strand
ACGCCACGAATCGCAGATTTGAAAGTGAACAGGAAAGTCAATGAAATCAACGATCTACCAACACCACCTCCGCGCCAGTGCTAGCTTTTCGTACCGTCACTTATTGCACTGAAAACGAGGAGACCCCTCAACCGGCCCGGAGCCAACAGCGAACTACACCTGGTCGACGAGCGCATCGCCGCACGCGCTCCGAAGTCCCTGAGCGACGAACAGGCTGCGGCACTGCCGCTGACCACCATCACAGCCTATGAGCTGTTATTCGACCGGCTGCGCGTGCCGAAGGGCGGCGGTAGCGGTGAAACCCTGCTGGTGATCGGCGGCGCGGGCGGCGTCGGTTCTATCCTGATCCAACTGGCCCGCCAGTTGACGCAACTCCGCGTCGTGGCGACCGCCTCGCGGGAGGACACCCGTAAGTGGTGCCTGGAACTGGGCGCGCACGTCGTGATCGACCACAGCCAGCCGCTGGCAACCGCCCTCAAGGCGGCGGGAATCGCCGAGGTCGACTATGTCGCTGGGCTGACCCACACCTCGCACCACTACGAGCAGATCGTCGAAGCGCTCAAGCCCCAAGGCGCGCTGGCCTTCATCGACGAGTTGGAGGGTGTGGACATCATGAAACTCAAAGCCAAGTCCATCTCGCTGCATTTCGAGCTGATGTATACCCGCTCGCTGTTCCAGACCCCAGACATGGCCGAGCAGCACCGCCTGCTGACCGAGGTGGCCCAACTGGTGGACAGCGGCCGTATCCGCACGACCGCGAACACGACCCTGAGCCCGATCAATGCCCGCAACCTGCGCCAGGCCCACGCACTGCTGGAAAGCGGCAAGACGCAGGGCAAGATTGTTCTCTCAGGTTTCTAAGACCTCAGCGCCTCCCCTATCCCTTTTTCTCTTTTTCATCGGAATTACCATGAACACCAATCTTTCCACTCGCACTTTCGCAACTGCCTCGATTACCCGTGAAGCTGCCCAGGCCCTGAGCGTCGCGGCGCAGGCAGCTGCCAACAAAATGGGGCTTAAGGTCGCCATCGCCATCACCGACGGCGCAGGACACCTGAAGTCTTTCGAGCGCAGCGACGGCGTTCCCTTCCTGGCCATCGACGCGGCTATCGACAAAGCTTGGTCGGCGGTGTCCTTCGGACTGGGCACCCATGTCTGGAACGAAATCGTCAAAGACGCTAAGGTCGCTCAGCTCGCGCACCGTCCGCGACTGGTGACTGTCGGCGGTGGCTTGCCCATCATCCAAGACGGCCAAGTCGTCGGCGGCATCGGGATCTCCGGTGCCAGTGCGGACCAGGATCA
Organism: Curvibacter sp. Hmag1.1; assembly: GCF_059769165.1. NCBI lineage: Bacteria > Pseudomonadati > Pseudomonadota > Betaproteobacteria > Burkholderiales > Comamonadaceae > Curvibacter > Curvibacter sp. Hmag1.1. The sequence continues at coordinate 78,061 of NZ_JBMBGX010000001.1, read as the reverse complement.
CGAGGCCGCGAAGATGGCGCTGGCCGAACTCGGCTTCGACGTACCCGCATAACTCGGAGACGCCGACCATGATGCCCAAGCCCATAACTTTTTTTGGGTTTGTGCGCCATGCGATGGTCCTCTTGGCGCTCTTGGTCTGTGCCGGCGCCCTTTGGGCCCCGGCCCAGGCGCAGACCGCACCTACCGTCTTTGCCGTGATGGATCGCAGTCGCTTTGCCATCGACATGGAGATCCGGATCCAGCCCAGCATTGTTGCCAAATTCCTGGCGCTGATCCAGCAGTGGGTGGCGCAGAGCCGCGGCGGCGCGGCGGTCGTCGACTTCCGCGCCTTCGCCGACTTCGGCCAGCGACTCAAGCCGCTACTGGCCGCACCGCTCACCGCCACCTTACTGAGGCCCTTGCAATGACACCAGCCTACATTGTTTTCATCAAAGAGAAGACGATCGACGCCGCCGAACTCGATAACTACCGCGCCAAGGTCGGCAAGAGTTTTGAAGGGCACCTACTCGAGTTCTGTGCAACCTACGGCCGGCAGGAAGTGCTGGAGGGCGCGCCTGCTGAAGGTATGGTTCTTCTGAAGTTTCCCGACTGGGATTCGGCCAAACGTTGGTACCACGGACCCGCTTACCAGGAGGCAGCCCGCCACAGGTTCGCAGGGGCGGTCTACCAGGCCATCCTCGTCGAAGGGCGCGCAAGCGAACCGGCGCCAGCGGAGGACAACGATGACCGGTGAATGGGCGATTACTCGGCAGGTGGACATCATCGCTGTCAACTGCATGGCCTTGTAATTGGCTGGACAAAACCTATGTGGCAAGGTTTTCGGCGGTAATTACGAACTTGAGGGAATCAGATATCCGCGAATGCTTGCATTGCGTCGAAACGGTTCATTCGTGCTCAATCTCGGGCCGCGATTGTTTGATTTTTACAAACAGTGATGCTTAAGCTTGCCTGTTTATTCGGGAGGCCATCTTCCATAAAGTCGGCTCTTCGTTAACCAAGGGGCGTGTTCGCCCCACTTATGAAAGATGTGTATGACCCAACGCGACGTCGTTTTCCCGCCCGGACGCCAAGCACTTTATGAACGTAACCGCTATTCGCCAGCTGTAAAATCCAATGGATTTCTGTTCGTTTCAGGGCAAGTTGGCAGTAAAGAAGATGGTTCGCCTGAACCCGATTTGGAGAAGCAAGTGCGGCTCGCGTTTGAAAACCTGAATGCGATTTTAAAAGCTGCAGGCTGTACCTTTGACGACGTGATTGACGTCACCGTCTTCATCGTCGATCCCGAATCGATATTCGAGAGGATCTGGAAGCTGATTCCAGAGTATTGGGGCAATGCGCCACACCCGACGCTGACAGGTGTAGGTGTGACGTGGCTCTACGGCTTTCAGTTCGAAATCAAAGTAGTTGCAAAACTCCCTGAGCAGGGAAATACCTGACTTGTAAAGAAGGCCCGGCGTAAGCCGGGCTGACACTCGATCCGGCACGCAGCTCAAAGCGTCCAGCGCCAAAGAAAATCGCCTTCTAAGTGACGATTGCAGTGACTCTGATTTCAATGCGCATAGCAGGAAGACCAAGGGCTTCAACGCCTAGCTGAGTCCAAATCGGTGCGTGATTTGGCATGTACTTACGATAGAGCTTGACCATCGTATCGTTTACCTCTGGGGGGAAACCGCCGACATGGTACGAATTGACATGAACGACATGCTGCCAACTAGCTCCAGCAATCGCCAAAGTCTTCTCGAGGTTGCGGAACGCTTGACGAATTTCCCCTTCGATCGATTTAGGGAATTTGAAATTTTCGTCCCAACCGCCCTGACCTGATGTTTCGACTCGGTCGCCGATCCGTACGGCCTGGGAATAGTGCAGTGCATTTCGAAGGTTTTCTCCGTAACCGGGAGTGACGAAGAACTTTGGTTTATTCATCTCGTTGCCTTGTTTATCTTGATCGTTGTTGGTAGATGTTTTTTCCAAGCGTTTGGCGCCAGCGGCCGTCGACACAATTGCCAGTGTCGCCACGGCGGCGGATTTGAGTAATAGTCTCTTCACGTGAGTTCCATTTAAGTTACATCTGAGTAAGTCGCCCTGCGGTCCAGCGCAGCTGCCGAATTGAACGAAAACGAATAAAAAGCCGGTTCACCTTATTGCTGGTGAACACCGATGCTTTTCATGCAGAGCGACTGTAGGACGTAGTTGCGCGCGAATAAACAGGCAAGTCGCACAATCACTATTTGCGAATCCCAAACAATAATTGGGTTAAAGGAACTCACATGGACCGTTTTGATGCAATGCTCGCTTTCGTCCGCGTGGTGGAAGCTGGTAGCTTCACCAAGGCGGCGCAAACCTTGCATATGAGCAAGACCACGGCGACGCAACTGGTTCAGCAATTGGAAGCGCGACTGCGCGTTAAATTGCTTAATCGCACGACACGAAAAGTCAATGTCACTGCCGATGGCGCAGCCTACTATGAGCGAGCGGTGCGCTTGTTGATCGATTTGGATGATGCCGAGACCAGCCTATCGAGCGCGGCGGCATCTCCCAGAGGCCGTTTGCGCGTGGATGTACCCAGCCCGCTGGCGCGGATGCTTTTGGTTCCCGCATTTCCTGCATTCCACGCGCGTTATCCCGACATTCAGATTGAACTGGGGGTCAGCGATCGGTTGGTCGACCTTATTGGCGACAACGTCGACTGCGTTATTCGTGGCGGTGAACTCACTGTACCGTCCCTCATCGCACGGCATGTCGGCGATCTGCGGCTGGGTGTCTATGCGGCACCAAGCTACCTGCAACGCGTTGGCACACCATTGCACCCTCTAGATTTGGGTGGCGCTGAGCACCGTATCGTTGGTTTTCTGTCTTCGCGTACAGGTAAGGTGTTGTGGTTTCCGCTTCGGCGGGGTGCTGAAAGAATTGAAATTCAAGGGCGTTATGTCTTGGCCATAGACGATGGCAACGCCTATCTCGCCGCCGCCGTAGCTGGCATGGGAGTCGTGTGGTTGCCAGATTACATGGCGAAAGAACACCTGAAGAACGGAGAACTGGTACCTCTGTTTGAAGATTGGGCCCTCGATTCCATGCCCATGTACTTGGCGTTTCCTCCGAACCGGCATGTGAGCATGAAGTTGCGTGTATTTATCAACTGGATCGTAGAGTTGATGGAACAACATGCCCCCATCACGACCTAGCTCCCCGCTACAAGGGTCTCTGGATGCCACTCGCTAACTCCGACTTGCCAGTAGCCACTGCGTTGCTGCTGCAACAGGTGCGCGCCTGCACCCTGTGCGCACCCAACTTGGCCCTCGGCGTTCGACCAATTTTGCAAGTGCACCCGGCAGCGCGCATTCTGGTGGTAGGGCAGGCACCGGGCATCCGGGTCCACAACAGCGGTGTCCCTTTTGACGATGCCAGTGGCGACCGTTTGCGGGAGTGGATGGGTATTACCCGTGAGGTGTTTTATGACCCCACGAAGATGGCAATTGTTCCAATGGGCTTTTGCTACCCTGGCACTGGCAAGTCCGGCGACCTACCGCCCCGCCCCGAATGCGTCCCGCGCTGGCGACAGCAGGTGCTGGGGCATCTGCCCGACGTCGAACTCACACTGGTAATTGGCCAGTATGCGCAGGCCTGGCATTTGCCCAAGTCGTACAACAGCAGTGTGACTAGCACGGTGGAACGCTGGCAGCAATATGCACCCAGCGTGATACCTTTGCCACACCCCAGCCCGCGCAACAATATATGGCTTAAACGCAATCCGTGGTTCTCCGAGACGCTGTTACCGGAACTAAAAACGCTGGTCGCGCGGGCGCTTGACTAGACTAATTTGCGAACGATCATGCTGCAGACTTGGTCATGCACGTCGCGCAAATCTTGCGGTGCCTTGGAGAAATTCATTTTCTGATCCAGGCGTACCTTGGCTGACGTAAGTGACGCAGCCGTAGGTTTTTCAAAATCAGCCGCACCCATCACACTGCGCATGGAGGCCCGGGCCTGGCGCTCGGTCTCTTCATCGCTGAGCTTCTCACCCAACAGCATGGCACCGCGCTTGAGTGTCTCGCCGTGTATGGTGACGAAACAACCCAGCATGGCCTCGCGGGCTTCCAACGGCGTGACGCTGGTAGCAGATTTGGCTTTGTTCAATTGGTCTTTGACTTGCATACTTTTCTCTCAAACGTTTTAGAGCGGGCGGCAGGTTCGGGCCGCCCGTGGTGAAGCAAGAGGCTTAAACGGTTTCGTCCGCGCGAGCCTTGACCAGTGGAAAATCGATGACGGTGCCAGAGGCGTTGTTGACGAAGTTGGTGTAGACCGTGGCCGCCACGTTGGCGATGATTTCCATTACGGCAGCATCGTCATAGCCAGCTTCTTTAACTGCCTGAACGTCGGCTGCACTCACATGGCCTTGCTTCTCCACCATCAGTTTGGAAAATATCAATGCGGCCTGCACCTTGGCGTCATTCGACTGACCGATAAGGTTCACGGCCAACTCTTCCATCGGCAAACCAGTGCCCTTGCCCATCAGGGTGTGAGCGGAGGCGCAGTAGTCGCAATTGTTGACATTGGAGGTGACCAGTGCAATCTGGTGGCGCAGCCCTGCGGAGAGCTTGCCAGTGGCCAGTGCCTCGCCTTGGCCAAAGTAAAACTTCAGCGCGGCGGGGGAATGTGCAATGGTCTTAAACAGGTTGGGCACCATGCCCAGTTTCTTTTGAACGCCTTCGAGCAGGGTTGCAGATGCGGCGGGGGTGTTGGCAGAGGTGGCGGCTTCAATACGGGGCATGAGAATCTCCAGAAGTGTTGTGTGCGGGTTTGCACAGAATCTAATGTCGCGCTTCGGGCGATACTTGCGGGCACTGAAAGTCCAGCTTTCAGCACCATTCGTATCGAAAGCACGCCATGGACCGCCTCTCCCCCCTGTTCGCCCGCTTCTCACTCAGTGCCAATGTGTTCTACAGCGGCGCGCTCTGCGGGGTGGTGGATTTTCCGAATGACCGGGGGATTGGCATGCTGCATGTACTGCGTCGGGGCCAGTTGCGGGTCATCCATGCCAACGGTGAGCGCGTGGAAATCGTGGCGCCGACGCTGCTCTTTTACCGTCAGTCCAGTGTGCACCGTTTTGAAGTGGACGATCCTGCTGGCTGTGATCTGGTCTGCGCGCACATTGAATTTGGGGCCGGCATGGGGCTGCAGATTTTGCGCGGTTTGCCGGAACTGCTCCTTGTGCCCATGGATGACATTGCCGGCGTGCAGCCGACGCTGGAACTGCTGTTTGCCGAGGCCTTCACATCGCGCACCGGGCGCAGTGCGGCCATTGATCGTTTGATTGAATACTTCACCATCCTGCTGTTGCGTCATACCGTGGAGGCCAGTCTGGTCAAGGCGGGCGTATTGGCGGGGCTGGCAGATGAGCGTCTGGCCAGGGCGATAATGGCCATGCATGCACAGCCGGAAGAAGCGTGGACCCTCGAGACACTCGCGGGCGTTGCTGCCATGTCGCGCTCACGTTTTGCCAAGGATTTCCTGGACACCGTGGGAGATACTGCGATGGACTACCTTACCGATTGGCGCATTAGCCTTGCGCAGGGATTGCTCAAGCGCGGCAAGCCACTTAAAGCAGTTGCACCTGCCGTGGGTTATACCAGCGAGACCACCTTTGCCCGAGCGTTTTCGCGCCGCACTGGAGTATCGCCAACGAACTGGGTTGCAAGACTCAAAGTTGGCGGGTAACTTCAATGCACCCCAATGGAACTTCCAACTTCTTTAGTGACTTAACAAGTAGGAAGGCGACCTCGAAAAGCGCATCAAGATATCCCTTCGCTTACTCAGCCCCAATGAATACCAGCTGAGCCTTGGAGTCACGGCATAAACCAGTCCAGGTTTTACTCCGCCCCCCAGAGGATCAGTTTTCGACGGAAATCCACAGGCCATCAACAAAATCAGGCCAATGCCCATTCCAAGTTGCGTTCCAACGGTTAGCTTTGGGCCAAAGCGTCGAGGTAGTGCCGGCGGTATTGGGAGCGGCTGCGAGCACGCTGCACAACTGGATCAAGGCGCAGCTGAGGATGGAGCGTGGCATCTTAAAAGAGCGACGGCCATGCGCAGATCAGTAGGTGCTCTGCCTTACTTTCCCCGGCTGTCTCGCATCCCCGCAGTCCGATTGAACACAAGTTTGCCATCGTCGGCCGCTTTTGCATCCACCACGAAATACCCGTGTCGCTCGAACTGAAACCCCACGCCGCCAACCTTTGCCGCGGCCAATGAAGGCTCCGCGAAGGCCGCGCGTGTCACTAGGCTCTCCTTGTTCAACTCATTCAGCAAGTCCCCGCTGCCCGGCTGCGCCGTGGCAAACAGCTGTTCATACAGGCGTACCTCGACCGGCACCGCGTCGGCTACCGCGACCCAGGTGATGTTGCCCTTCACCTTCACCGCATCCGCGCCGGGCGTGCCGCTCTTGGTATCGGGCACCAGTGTGGCCCGCACTTCGACCAGCTTGCCACCGGTGTCGCGCGTGGCACCTGTGCATACGATGGTGTGGCCGTACTTCAGACGCACCTTGTTGCCGGGGAACAGTCGGAAGAAGCCTTTGGGCTGTACGTCTTCGTAGTCGGCGCGTTCGACCCACACCTCGCGGCCGATCTTGAAGCGGCGCACGCCGACTTCGGGGTCGCGCGGGTTTGCCGGGGCGGTGCAGTCGTCCAGTAGGGCGTCGCTGCCCATCAGCTCGGCCCAGTTGGTGATGACGAGCTTTACCGGATCGAGTACGGCCATGGCGCGCGGGGCGATAGGGTCGAGCGTGTCGCGGAGCGCCGCTTCGAGGCTCGCGTAGTCGATCCAGCCGCCGGACTTGGTCACGCCGCTGCGTTCGCAGAACAGCTTGAGTGCTTGGGGCGTGTACCCGCGGCGGCGCAGGCCGGCCAGCGTGGGCATGCGCGGGTCGTCCCAGCCGTCGACATGCCTCTCCTCGACCAACTGGCGCAGCTTGCGCTTGCTGGTGATCACGTGCGTCACGTTGAGCCGCGCGAATTCATACTGATGCGGATGCGGGCTGGCGATTAAGCCGCCTTCTGCCAACCGGTAGAGCAGCCAGTCGTAGAACGGGCGCTGGTCTTCGAACTCGAGCGTGGCGATCGAATGGGTGATCTGCTCCAGCGCGTCCTCGATTGGGTGTGCATAGGTGTACATAGGGTAGATGCACCACTTATCGCCGGTGTTGTGGTGCGTGGCCCGACGAATCCGGTAAAGCGCCGGGTCGCGCATGTTGATATTGGAGCTGGCCATGTCGATCTTCGCGCGCAGGATGGCGGCGCCGTCTTCGAGCTCGCCGTCGCGCATCTGTCGAAAGCGCGCCAGATTCTCAGCGGGGCTGCGGGAACGGAACAGGCTGTCGGTGCCGGGCGTGTTGAAGTCGCCGCGCGTGGCGCGTATCTGGTCGGGCGTCTGCTCATCCACATAGGCGAGGCCGGCGGTGATCAGGTACTCGGCCGCGCGGTACATGAAGTCGAAGTAGTCACTGGCGAAGTATTCGTGCGGTTGCATAGTGCCGGGCGCGCTGGGGCTGTCGGCGAGGTAGGTCTCGTAGCCGAGCCACTTCACCGCGTCGCGGATGCTGTCGACGTATTCCTGCTCTTCCTTCTCGGGGTTGGTGTCGTCGAAGCGCAGGTGGCATACGCCGCCGTATTCCTTCGCGAGTTCGAAGTTGAGCCAAATGCTCTTGGCATGGCCAATGTGCAGGTAGCCGTTAGGTTCGGGCGGGAAGCGCATACGGACTGTGGCCGGGTCTTGGGTGCCTTGCGCATGGTGTTGCGCGTCGCCGGGGCTGCCCCCCCATTTGCGCTCTGCATAGGTGCCTTGCTCGAGGTCGTTGTCGATGACATGGCGTAGAAAATTGCTTGGCTTGGCGGAATCTTTGTTAACTGTAGAAGTCATCTTTTCATTTTAGGAGCAACGCATCACAATACGCGGCGCGGTCTCATCGCCTAACTTTCAGTCGATGAAGCGCACAGCGCCCCATTCAGCTGAGGTTAAGGCCTTCGGCGAAGCCTGTGGCGAAAACAAGCTTCTGAATTGATTTTGTGTTCGAATCTAGGAGTCGCGGCCAGCTCGACCGCGGTTCAACGCGAGGATGAACTTGAGTGAAACATGACCAGTCTTAAAGTTGAATTCCCCGGGAGCCTAGGCCATCTGCTGGCCGCGCGGCTTGATAAACCAAGCACGTTGCCAAGGGCGTGGGCTGTCTTCGCCCATTGCTTCACGTGCTCCAAAGACTCGAAAGCGGCCGCCTACATTGCGCGTGCGTTGGTCGAAGCCGGTTTCGGCGTGCTTCGCTTCGATTTCACAGGCTTGGGTGGCAGTGACGGTGACTTCGCAAACACCCATTTCAGTTCAAACGTCGGCGATCTAGTCTCGGCGGCCGACTGGCTGCGAAGTGAGCATGGCGCACCAGCGCTCCTCATCGGACATTCGCTGGGTGGCGCAGCCGTTCTGGCCGCGGCACACCTCATTGCCGATGCGCGTGCGGTGGTGACGCTGGGCGCGCCCTTCGATCCCGCACAAGTTAAGCACCAGTTTGGCGAGGGTCTGGCTCTCATCGAGTCCAACGGCGAGGCCCGTGTCACGCTTGCGGGCCGCGAGTTTACATTGCGGCGGGAATTTCTTGATGACGTCGCCTCCCAGCCGCAAGCCGAGCGCATCCGTGCGCTGCGTCGGCCACTGCTTGTATTGCACGCGCCCGGCGACACAATCGTTGGAGTAGAGAACGCCCGCCGAATCTTCGAACAGGCGCTGCACCCCAAATCCTTCGTATCGCTCGACGATGCCGACCATCTGCTCAACAGCCAGAGCGATGCGACGTACGCCGCAGGGCTCATTGCTGCCTGGGCGAAACGGTATTTGCCGGACCCCGCCCCTTTGAACGAAGTGACTTCGACACGCGGAGCTGTGCCGCCACCAGTCGGCGCAGTGCGGATCAGCGACCTTCCGGGCAACTTTGCCGTCAACGTTGAGTCGGGGCGCCATGCGCTGGTGAGCGACGAACCAGTGGAAGTAGGCGGAGACGACCTCGGCTTGGGACCATATGACCTTCTGCTCGGTGCACTAGGAGCCTGCACGGCGATGACTTTGCGCCTTTACGCCCGCCACAAGAAATGGCCCCTTGAGAACGTCCGCGTCACGTTGTCGCACGCCAAGATCCACGCTACAGACTGCGCGGAATGTGAGACCAAGGAAGGCAAGATCGACCGCATCGAGCGGACTGTTGAACTCGCCGGGCCGCTCGATGCGCCTCAACGGGCTCGTTTGCTGGAGATCGCCGACAAATGCCCCGTGCATCGCACGCTCACGTCTGAGATTGAGGTCAGAACGCACCTCTCCTAGGAACTTTTTTGCCCTGCCATGGCAAAAACGCTGACGATATATAGCCCGCAGCCATAACTGAGGCTGAATCAGCTTTGCGGCCATTATCGCCGCGCCGCCACCGCGCCAGGATCCCAGAACTATGCCAGACCTCTCGTCCTTTCCAATCACGCAGCGCTGGCCGGCATCCCATCCTGGTCGCCTGCAACTTTATGCAGTTCCCACCCCCAATGGCTTCAATGTTTTGATCATGCTGGAGGAAGCTGGCCGTGGCATTCGTGCTCGATGTCCGACCAGACGCTTAAGCCATGGTGTTCTCCAATGAGATTCAAGAATTCAAGTTAGCAGATTTCAATCAGAGAGGAAGGAACATCATGTCAATATTAAGGAGCATCACTACTGCATCAAAACCTGCCACCATGCTTACGTTGGTGGCCACAGTGCTGCTTCTTTTAAAGATCCTCTGGTTGAACCGCATTGTTGCTCCAGCAGTATTTGTATTTGAACTGGGGCAGCTAGTCGATGCGGTCTTGACGTCCATTGTGGCCAGCTACGTTTTCTATTTGATCGTCGTCCATATCAAAGAAGTTGATGACAAAGCGACCGTTGCACCTTATCTTAAAAAGCACAGTCGACATGTCGTTGGTATCTGTGAGAGCCAAGTGGTTGCAATCGGCAATGCGGCAAACTTAGTTCTCACATTGGATGCAGTTACAAAGGCGCAGGTAGTGCAAGCGTTCTCAGCCATAGCCCCAATCTCAAGCGCCCCTTTGCACTTTATTCCCTTCAGCTCGCAAACGAACTGGATGCAGTACTTGGATCACCACATTGGTCGAACGCGCAGTACCCTAGAGAAGGTACTCGCGCAAATTATTTTTCTGGAGGCCCATCACGTCAAGTTACTGATGGACATCGACGACTGTGTCCACTTTCTAGTAATTCCTCAAATTGTGAAGACACCTATCCGCAACACCAACCTATCCGCATTTGCGAATGAGTTTTTTGACTATTGCCAAGCCTGCAGAAAGCTGAAGACGTACATTGACGCCAATTTTTAGCGACCGGCAGTTGCACGTCGTTATCGGTAGAGGCTTGAGATCAACAGCTTGCCGACCACTTAGTTATTGTTGGCGCTGACCAAGTAAACACAACTTCCAGAGTCGGCTCACGAATGCAGCGAAGCGGCGCGGACCTGCGGGCGACCCTGGGTCGGGCGGCACCCGCTTGCCCAGCTCGGCAATCATGTTTCTAAACAGCTTCGGATCATAAGACCGGTTTGGCCAGCCAATGGTCGTATAGTCGGTGTAGGGGCCGTCGTAGCCGATGCGCAAAAAAGCCAGCTTGTAAACGAGGCACAGTCCTGCGAGAGACTTGTCGAGCAGCGTTTGGTCGCTCATCTTCCTCTTGTGGACTTCCAGCCCATGCGCAAAGGTGTTGCGCAGCTTCTTCCAGTTACCCAGCTCCCCCTTCTCGATGGCAGCAAGTTTCTCCAGGTGCGCGAGCTTGTCCGTTGCTGATCTACTGGCAAAGCCGCCAAGCATCTGAGTCCCCCTGTCGATGAGCTCCTTGCGCAAGCCGGTCTTGCCGATCGCCCCTACCATGATCATCTGGGCCTGCAAGGCTTCGTTCGACGGCGCGCCGAGCTCCTTGAAATACTCTTCCAGCAGGACTGCTTCTGCCGTCGCTCCGACATGCAAAGCGAAGACCTCCGCATAGCCTGCATCGCTGACCGAGCGCAGCCCAGCAAGCTTCACCGACATCGGCGCAAGCGGCTTGTCGCCCGCACTCTCGCAGGCGTATTTGAAATAGCAGTCCATTAGGGCGTAGAAGGCCTCTTCACTTCCCTCGTGCCTCAAGGGCGGCGGCATCAGGCCCTTGCCGAAGGTCGCGGCACCGCATAGCTCGACAGTCACCATGCCACTGTTGTAAGTCTCCAGCATGACCCAAAATGCCTGGACTCCTGTAGCGAACCTAACCGCTTCGAGCAAACGGATCTCAAAATTGGCGGGCATCGCCGTGGTGTTTTCCGCTTCGCCCCAAAGCTCATAGTAGACGAGGCTATCCGCGCCTCTCCTATACGCGTATCCGACTGAGAGGGCTCCGACCTTGCCGGCCGATTCACCATTCATGTGCGGGATACCGCGGAAGGGGAAGTCCAGCTCGTCAACCATCACGATGCGAGTCCACGGAACCGGTCCCTCCCCGGGGTGCTGACAGTGGATGCGCCCGCACTCTGCGATGACGTGGACTTTGCCGTAGACGATGTCACGGTTCACAAAGACGTTGGCGTTGCGCCATACGTTGCCCATGTTGTCCGTCGCCGCTAGCTCATAGTCGCCTGGCGTGATTTGGCCGAAAACGGTCCTGTCTCGCTTGTCCAGCTTCTCTTCGATCACCTCAGCGAACGTGTCTTCCAGCGCATCGAAGATCAAAGTCGCGCGCGCGCCAAACTTCGGGTTGACAGCCAACTGCCCGGCCGCTTCAAATTTCTCTTGACCTGGCCCATCGCCATTACGCTTCAACAGTATGTTCGGGCAGTCGATGACCAGGGAGCCGGCAATGAACCGCTCTTTAAAGTCGTCGTCAGCAAGCATTCCATATTCAATCGGCATGATTCCCCCTCTCCTCTATTGTGGCCGTCAATAGCTCGGTTGGCTTTGGGTGAGAAGGCCGGCAGCAGGGATCTCTCCTAACGTCATCAATGCGCTCACACACCGATCAACACACCAATGCAAGGCGGCCAAGGATGGCTTTGGCATGCGAAAGAGGTCTTAGGCGAAATGCGGGCATTCTCTACCCACTACCTCCAGGCACCTGTCAGGACGAACTCAGCGTGCGTGGCGTTGCGTCAAATCGCGCCTAGGCCTAGTAGCCACTTGCGCCCTAGAATCAACAAATGACAGGGGAGTTGATATGAAATTTGGTTTGTTGCTCGCAATCCTGATTGCGCTTGTAGTTGCTGCAGCCGCAGTTCTTCCGAAACTTCCGAAGAGGCCAAAAAAAGGAAACTTCGCTAAGCGCAAGGCCTTAACTGCCAACGAGCAGGCCATGTATTGGCGGCTCGCAGACTGTTTTCCCATGCCCGATCAAGCAGTGCTTGCGCAAGTCAGTTTTGGCGCGCTGTTACGAGCTAAAGGTGGCGCCAGCAGATATAGCTTCTCTCAAAAGATTGCGGACTTTGTCCTGATGTCAAAAGGGTTTGAGGTGATTGCTGTAATCGAACTGGACGACGCCAGTCACAAAGGACGCGAAGCGAACGATGCTGACCGGGATGCAATGCTGATTGAGGCGGGATACAAAGTGTTGCGGTACAAGCGAGTACCGGATCGAGCACAGCTTATGGAAGACATCGCCAGCTTCAAGGCCCCTACCGAAATGAATTCAACGAGTTAGCGAGTATTCGTTTCAGAGCAATACTCAAATCGTGGAGTGGGGGACCGCGGCTCGGCTAGCCGTTTGTTGCATATCCCGGAAATCGACGATCGTCATTCCGGAAATTGCTGACCAGTCTGCTTGTATTGATCAGTGCCACTAGCCTCGCGACGCAACCATCCTAGTCCGCAATCGACCCGTAGCCGGGGTCTCGTAAGCACCCAGCCAACACAGGTTGACTGCTAGGTACTTTTTAGGGCTGGGGCGTCCAGCGGTGCGGAAGCAGGTCCTCAATCTGGCTGTTCCGTTGCGTTGGCAGCCGTGTGAGGATGTCCTTCATGTAGGCATACGGGTCATGCCCATTGATCTTGGCGCTTTGAATCAAGCTCATCACGGCGGCGGCACGCTGACCGGCGCGCAGTGACCCTGCAAAGAGCCAATTGCCTCTTCCCAATGCGACCGGGCGGATTTGGTTCTCGCACCAATTGTTGTCTATGGGCACCTGACCGTCATACAGGTAGTGCGTCAGCGCCACCCAGCGTTTAAGACTGTAATCCAGTGCTTTTGCTGTTGCCGAGCCGTCGGGTACCTTGCTTCGCTGCAATAGCAACCACTTGTGCAGGGCATCGGCCACCGGTTTGGCATTCTCCTGTCGAATTTTCTTGCGTTCTTCGGCGTTGAGTACCTTTATGTCGCGCTCCACGTCATACAGTAGTTCAAAGAATTTAAGCCCCTCAGCAGCAATCAGGCTGCTGTGATTGGCATGCAGTTCAAACAGCTTTCTGCGGGCATGGGCCATGCAGCCGGACTCTTTGACACCCTTGGTAAACAGCGCCTTGTAGGCCACGTAATCATCGCAAACCAGCGTGCCGCTCCAGCCACCGTCTTCATCGGATTTACCCAAGAATGCTCTGGCATGTTCGCCGGCGCGGGACTCACAGAAGTCGTACACCACCGCGCGGGTAGTCTCGAATACTCCCGGTGCATACGCCCAGAGGTAGGCCCGGTGCGTCTTCTTGTTGCCCGGCTTGAGCATAGGGATAGGTGTTTCATCCGCATGCAAGATCGAGTGGCTCAGTACCGACGCCTTCAATGCATCCACCAGAGGCTGTAACTGCACACCACACATGCCAACCCACGCACCCAGTGTGGAGCGCGGTATTTCCAAGCCAGCACGACCAAAGATCTTCTCCTGCCGGTAAAGGGGCAAATGATCCGCGTACTTGGCCACCAACACCTGGGCCAACAATCCGGCTGTGGGGATCCCCTTATCAATGACTTGCGCAGGAACCGGCGCCTGGGTCAGCGTTTCACAACCGGCACAGACCCATTTGCCACGAACATGGCGCTCTACCGTGAACACGCCAGGCGTGTAGTCCAACTTCTGAGAAACATCTTCACCTATTCGTTTGAGTTGGCAACCACACTTGCAGGTTGTTGAATCGGGTTCGTGGTGGACATCGACATGCGGCAGGTCGGCTGGCAGCGCAACACGTTTGGGCTTCTTGGGCGACTCGGTGTCAGTCTTGGGTGGTGGTGTGAGGTTCTGGAGTTCTTGCTCAATGGCGGCAAGATCCTCGTCAAAGGCTTCTTCGAGCAGGCTGACCTGCGTGCTGTCGAGTTGCTCACGGCTGCGGCCAAACTGGTGGCGCTTGAGCACAGCCATCTCGTGCGTGAGCTGATCGATCTTGGTCTGGCGGTACACCAGTTCCTTGGCATCGCTGCTGATCGTTTGTTCTTGTTGCTCCACCTTGGTCATCAGCCCAATAAGGAGTTCGCGCAACTCTTGCGCGCCCAATTGGTCCAGTGATTTCGGGATGACAACCATGGCAAGCAGTGTGGCAAATACGGCCCGCCATCGCTATTGGTGCATGCACCAATGGACCTGCCATACGCCCACTCACACTGAAGCCTCCTTGAAAGCTTGAGCCAGTTAGAAGTAGAGAAAATCCCCCCAACGGAGTCTCTACGTGAAGAAATCAAAGTTCAGCGAAAGTCAAATCGTCGGCATCTTGAAAGAGGTCGAATTGGGAGCCAAGGTCGGTGAGACCTGCAGGAAGCACGGCGTCAGCGAACCCACCTACTACAAGTGGAAGAATCAGTTCAACGGGATGACTGTCCCGCATCTTTCTCAGTTGCGAGAGCTGCAGGAGGAGAACGCCAAGCTCAAGCGCATGTATGCCGACCTTGCACTCATGCACCATGCGTTGAAGGACGTCGTTGACCGAAAGCTCTGACCCCGCAGCGTCGGATTGATGTGGTGCAAACGCTCATGGCCGACCATGGCATGAGCCAACGTAAAGCCTGTGTTGCCAGTGGCATTGCCCGCTCCACACTGCGCTATTGCCACAAGCAGCCTGACGACTCCGGGGTCATCCAGTTCATGCAGACCTATATGGCTACCAATCCACGGCATGGTTTTGGCCTGCTTTACGCAAGCGCCCGCCATCAGAACCAGCCCTGGGGCAAGACAGTGTTGTGGCGGGTGTACTGCCAGCTCAATCTGAATCTGCCACGACGGGGTAAGAAGCGCCTGCCTGCGCGCATCCGACAGCCTCTGGAGGCGGGAAAGCAGCCCAATCAGGGTTGGAGTTGTGACTTCATGTCCGATGCTTTGTGGTCGGGCCGCAGGTTCCGCACCTTCAATGTCATCGACGAATTCAACCGGGAGGCGTTGCGCATCGAGATTGACACAAGTTTGCCCGCTGCCAGGGTTATCCGGGCCTTAGACGAACTAGTGGAGGTGCGTGGTGCGCCGCTGTTCATTCGTCTGGACAACGGCCCGGAATTCATTGCACATGCGCTGGCCGAGTGGGCCAAGACCAAGGGTATTGCCCTCAATCACATCCAACCAGGCAAACCAACGCAAAACGCCTATGTCGAACGATTCAATCGGACGTATCGCACCGAGGTGCTGGACTGCTACGTCTTCGATTCCTTGCAGGAGGTCAGAGACATGACTGCGGACTGGCTCCATCGCTACAACCACCACCGACCCCATGAAGCATTGGGGTCAGTTCCGCCGGTCGAATACCGTGTGACAAAATTCCCCAACCTCTACTTCTGAATGGTTCAGGAATTCGAGGTGGCTTCAACACAACCGTGATGATGCCGTTATTGCCCAGGCGCTGCCAGGGCAGACCCAGCACCAAGGCTTGTAATTGTTCCATGCTGAGTTGCTTATGCCGGTTCAATGTTGTCGTTGCTGGCCAGACAAACTTGCCTTCGTTGAGCCGTCGGGCCGCCAACCAGATACCAATGCCGTCATGCACGAGCACCTTCACACGATTGGCACGGCGGTTGGCAAACAAGTAGGCGTGGTGGGGATGCGCCGCACCGAACACCTGGACCACTCTGCCAAGAGCCGTATCCGTGCCCGCACGCATATCCAGTGGCTGCACTGCCAGCCAGGCGCAGTCGATGCGAATCACTTCAGAACGCTGGCCGACCAAGAGGCAAATTCACTGGCCGCAGACATGGGCCAGGTGACGGTCATGGCCAGGCCGCCCTTGCGCACCTCCACCTTGATCTCACGCTCTACAGGTTCGGTCGTTTGAGCGGGCAGAGGCACCGCAATGAATGCTGGCACAGTCCGGTCTGTCATATCCAGGGCAGTAGAGCCCGTGCATGAGCCGGCTTGGGAAGACTCTTTGAGCCAGCGATGCAACACGTTGGCGTTCATGCCATGTGAGCTGGCAATGGCCGCTATGGATGCGCCCGGTGCTCTGCAAGCAGCCAGCAATTCGGCCTTGGTGTCAGGAGAGTACGTGCGCTTGGTACGTCGCACTGCGTACCTGGGGGTATCTGAGTCTTTGAGCATTGCGTCCACAATCATTTGTTGTGGACACAATGTTGCACGGTCACAGGTCAGTCAACAAGGTGACTTCGCTGGCCGCTTACAAACGGCCCGCTGGAGTTTGTCTCAGTTTGTCTCCCAGATCCAAAACCCAATCAGGTGTTAGTCAAAGTCCTTGCAACTGGACTGTGTCAAAGTCAAGTCTATTGGATGCATCAGGATAGGACAGCCCCTATGCTTTTTGGTCATGAAGGCTATGGGGTAGTTGCAGAAGTAGGTTCGTCTGTTAAGGGACTCAAAGCTGGTGACACAGTGCTGGTAACTTGGGTTCCCAGACAAGATAAAAGTGGACGCACTCCTGAGGCAGCTACCGTTAGCCTGACCGCTGAGCTAGAAGCTCGCTCACCCAATGTGTTTACCTGGGCCAATTATTGTTTGGCTGATGAACTCTATGTACGACTTATACCAGGGCAAAAACATGGCCCATTGATGTCCATTATTGGCTGTGCGGTTATTACTGGTGCGGGTTCAGTTATGAACGCTGCCCAAACACGCGAAGGTGAATCAGTCGCCGTGTTTGGCGTTGGCGGTGTAGGGCTTTCAGCGGTTGCTGCTGCCAAGGTATTGCGTGCAGAACGAATCGTTGCAATAGACCTCGATCCTCGCAAGCTCATGCTTGCAGAGAAATTTGGCGCAACTGTCACCGTGAACAGTAATGTTGAAGTCCCCTCAGATGTAATTTTGAGTATGAAACCGCTACGTTGCGGCTGTCATCCTGGGGTAGATGTAGCCATTGACTGTGTCGCCATTCCACAAGTGACTCAACAGGCAATAGCTTCCCTTCGTGCGGGGCGTCTCGGAATTGAGCGTGGCGGTCGAGCTGTTTTAGTTGGTATACCCAAGCAGCCTGTGACGCTTGATGCAATCGATATGTTGATGAAAGAAAAAAGGCTTATCGGGTCACTCGGCGGCTCTTGTCGGCAAGAGCAATTGGATGATTTCATAGGTTGGTATCACGACGGTTTATTGGACCTCTCCGCCTTAGTAACTGATCGATACAGTTTTGAAAATATTCCGATAGGAGCACAAGCGCTTGAGCAAGGTCAGATTGAGGGGCGCGCAATAGCGCTGATCGATTAGTGCCTTTAAATGTTGAGCTGCCATTCTTTTCAAATGTGAAACCAAAAAATTAAATTATGAACACTGCACAATATTCGAAAAACGATGAAGCGGAACCAAGCGGCCCTCTTCTTGGAATTCGAGTACTCGATATCTCAACAGTAATAGCGGGGCCATTTGCAAGCGCATTGATTGGAGACATGGGTGCAGATGTCTTGAAAATTGAAATGCCTGGTACAGGAGACCACATCCGGCATCTCCCACCACACAAAGAGGGAATTCCTTTGTGGTCCAAGGTAACAAACCGCAACAAGCGTGGGATCACTCTTGATTTGCGCACAGCGGCAGGAATGCAACTGCTGGAGCGATTGCTCCCAGAATATGATGTCTTGGTTGAAAATTTTCGACCTGGAACCCTCGCTCGCTGGGGACTACCGATTGAAAGAATTCACGAAATTAATCCCAAATTAGTTGTCCTACGGGTAACCGGATTTGGCCAAGACGGGCCATATTCAGGACTACCCGGATTCGCCCGCAGTTTTGAAGCTCTGTCTGGCTTCGTAAATTTATGTGGCCATCGGGACGGTCCCCCCATGTACCCCGGCTTCCCTGTGTCTGACGCCCTGACGGGTGTCTTTGGAGCTTTCGCAGTAGCTTCGGCACTTTTAGAACGCGAAAAATCATCCAATCGCTGTGGCCAGGAAATTGATCTTTCCGCAACCGAAGCTATGTTTCGAGTTTTGGACTTCATGCCGATTGAGTATGACCAATTGGGAATAGTTCGGGGGCGTCAAGGTAATCTAAACGCCTATTCAGCCCCAAGCGACGTCTACTGTACTTCTGATGACCGCTGGATAGCCATGGCCGTTAGCGCGCCGACTGTATTTGCTCGCCTTGCGCGGGCCTGGGGAAGACCGGACTTACTAACCAACCCTGATTTCTGCACAAATACAGCTCGCTTGGCTCATCGGGAAGCAGTTGAGACAATTGCCAGAGAATGGTTCAAGGCTAGAACTTTTGAGGAGGCAAGTCAGACACTTAGAGAATACGATGTCAGCTTTGCACCAATTCACAACATTCACGACATCTTCAACGACCCTCACTTTCAAAGTCGGAATGCGATCATCTCCGTCAATGATGAGCAGCTTGGTCCGGTACGCATGCAAAATGTTGTCCCGCGTTTTTCAAAGACACCCGGCCGTGTCTGGCGTACTGGACCGGAACTTGGCCAGCACAATCAAGATGTACTTTGTGGAGAACTTGGCCTGACACAAGATGAATTAGTCAAGTTATCGACGCTTGGAGTAATCTAAACCTCATTGTCTGCTCTATTGCATTGAGTTTCATTGCCATCTTTTAACTCAACTTCAATCGATATGATTTGAAAAATTTTTCTTGATTGAAAGGAGGCATATTCCTAAATGCGAGATAACAATAGACCGTATGAAATCAAGTCGCAATTGCCAATTTGCGGACGTAAACAATCAATTCTCAGTTGCGACTTGAACAATCTCATCCAGCCACGTTGATAGTGCGCTCAATACGGATTGAGGATGCTCTAGCGGTGACATGTGTCCGCAATTCTGTATTTCTGTCCGTTTCCCGTTACGGGAGACCGACATCATCTCAGCCTGATGTATGGGCGTACACAATAGATCGCTGTCCCCTGCCACTATGGCGACTGGAACGGTCAGCGATGCCAAGGTTTTTAAATGGTCACTTCGCGAGGCAAGCAATTGACCTTGTGATTTATAACTCTGCATTCCTGCACGTTCAGCCATCGCTATTACAGCCTCCAGCAAGGACTGATCATTTAGCCTGCTTTGATGAACATAAAGAGGCCAAAGTTTGTCCCTGACCAAAGTTCCCAAGCCAAATTGAGTAGCATATTCAACTAACTTGGATCTGGTCTCAGCGCCAACCCTCGAATCACCTCTGGCTTGGCAACTAACCAGAGCTAGCCCCTCCACTCTGTGCGGAGCCTGCGCGCAAATTTCCAGCGCTATGCTTCCCCCCATAGACATGCCGGCTAGTGCAAAGGTAGCTGGCGCCTGGTTCAAGATCCTCGATGCGGCATCGGATGCCGATAATTCCTTTGCGCACCAATTGACAGTCTGACATTCAGTCAGTGTTGTCAATTGGGGTAGAACATCTACCCAAAGGCGTTCATCGCATAGCGTACCTGGAATCAGAACCAGCGGCGGCGGCAAGTGCATAGATCAAGCAGCAGCCAAAGCAAGTACTGAGAGAGGGGCAAGATATCCGTTTGCGTCCCGTGACCACCCTTTTTCCTGCGCTGCTGATACAACAGATTCATCCCATTCGATACTGGTGCGGTTATCGCCTCCTGTAATCAGCAAGACTTGTCCCAATTCACCGTCTATACATTTCAGACTACGCCAGGCACCCTTCGGCACTGAAAAAGTATCCCACGGGCCTAGAGTAATGGACATGCGCGCAGCACCTCTGTTCACGCTCACCTCCCAGACACCCGCCTTTACGATATAGACCTGAGCGTCGGAGTGGCGATGCGTGTGAAGTCCGTTACCAGATTTAGCGCGAAGCCACTCTTGTTTGAATCCATGAGGATTGAAAATTGGAGGTGTGGCGTTACGATCTTCAGTAAGGCCAAATCCAATTACTGGGGCGAGTTCCTTTTCTCCACCTGGCAGTACACAATCAAGAAAGTTCAAATCAGACCAAATACAGTCCGATTGTTTGACTACTCTTCGACGCATTTGCTCTACCGTGTAGGTCTTGAGTTTGGCGATGTCATCATCACTCATTAGCGGTAGTAGTGAACTATCTGGAACAGGAGTGGCGTTTAAATCTACCAGTTCGTTACCGAGATTGAGAGCAAGGCCGGTCTCTCTAGCTGCACGCATGACATGTGGGTTCCAAATCACACCCCCAGTTGCGTCCTGCCCTAACGTGGTAAATAAAAAACCGTCATCTACTCCAACATTTGTGAAACCGCGGTAAATCCAAGTAGGCACCGAGACGATATCTCCCTCTTCTCCGACATACTCACCTTGCTCTCCCAAAGGACCCCAACGGAACTTCCAGTTACCTTTAAAGCATATGAAAACTTCCGCTGTAAAGTGCACATGCAGATTGTTGGTAACACCGTTTGGCATGGCTGCGCCACCAATATTAAACCCATGTGTCTCACGAAGATTTATATGCGCAGTCGGATTTTGTGAAACCCCCGACCCTATCAAGGCATAGTTGAACTTTGGTGTGGATCCTGGTAAACGAGTATCAACAAATGCCTCTGAGTCCGACTGAAGTTCAGTAAACGGAATAGTGCGGCGCCGAAGCTCGGCCGCTGAAACAATGACTTCCTGCATGGAATTTTCCTTTTTAGTCTGATGGTTAAGAGCGAAGACGTGCGCCGTCTTTTGAATTGAAATAGAAGCAACCGGGCTTATGAAGTTTGAGATCGACTACTTCGCCATCATTTGCAGCGTAGTCTTTATGCGCCCTAACTACGACACGGTCTTGGCCAACTTTCAGTGTCACCTGAGTCGATTCGCCAATGAGTTCAACGGCGTAGATCTGTCCTTGCAAATTCCCTTTTCCAACTGGGACAATCTCAGCGTCTTCCCAGCGGAATCCAAGTTTGGCTGCGCCTTGGTGTTTGATGTCTATTTCGTCTACTTTGACAGCGTCGGATATAAAGCTGCCTGACGTCACGGTTCCTTCAACAAAATTCATCGAAGGAGAACCAATAAATCCCGCAACAAATAAGTTTGCCGGGTCGTTATAAATGTTCCTAGGTGTATCAAGTTGCTGAATAACCCCGTGACTCATGATGGCTACGCGTGTAGCAAGTGTCATGGCCTCAATCTGGTCATGTGTCACGTAAACCACTGTAGCGCCGAGCTCGTGATGGAGATGTTTTAGTTCTGATCGCATCGTGACCCTAAGCTTTGCGTCAAGGTTCGAAAGAGGCTCATCCATCAGAAATACATCAGGTTGGCGAACAATTGCGCGCGCCAAGGCAACACGTTGCCTTTGTCCCCCTGAGAGGTCTTTTGGCTTTCTATCTAAATATGATTCGATTTCAACTCTTTTCGCAGCTTTCTTTACCAAGCTGTCATGCTCGCCGGCAGGGACATTGCGAACCTTCAGTGGATATGCAATGTTGTCTCGCACAGTCAAGTGTGGATACAAACCGTAATTCTGAAATACCATGGCGATGTTTCGGTCTTTTGGCGCCAGTGCATTTACTCTTTTTCCATTAAATAGAATGTCTCCACCAGTCGGATCTTCAAGCCCTGCGATCATTCGCATGGTCGTGGTCTTGCCACAACCAGAGGATCCCAACAACACAAGGAATTCACCCTCATGGACTTCAAGATCTAGATTTGGGATCACTACTACATCACCCCAAATTTTGGTGATGCCCCTCAAAACAATACTAGCCATCGTCTGATACTCCTTAGCGCACCGCGCCGGAACTACCGGTCGCCAAATGCTTTTGAATTACGGATGAGAATAAAAACATCGGGATCATCACCAGCACACCAGTAGCTGCGATGAGATGCCAGAGGTCACCTTCTTCTGCGGAAAACAGAGCCATCCCCACCGGCAGAGTCACCGCTTTTGTTGAAGTGAGGATGACCGAGTAGTTGAAATCATTCCAAGTCAGGATGAAGCCGAACACAGCTGCAGTGATCAATCCAGGGCGTGCCAACGGAAGTACGTGATCCCAAATAACGCGCCAACGGGAAGCTCCATCCACCAAAGCAGACTCCTCCACGTCAAGAGGAATTCGATCAATAAATCCTTTGATCATCCAAACTGCAAATGGCATAACCACAGACAGATTCACAAGAATCAGACCGAATAGAGAGTCGTACAACCCCAAATCACGAAAAGCCAAAAAATAAGGAAGAACAATGACTATTCCTGGGACAAATTGAGTCGCCAGGATCAACACCATCATGGTTTTCTCAAATCGCAAACGGAATCGCGAAAATCCATAGGCGGCAAATAATGCAAGTGGGAGTGATATGGCAACAGTGCCAAGAGCCACTACCATTGAGTTTAAGAATTTAAGGTGAACTGCATAGGGAGGTTGAATAATCTTTTTAAAGTTATCCAGCGTTGGTATAAACAACCACCGCCCCGCATAAATATCAACATACTCCTTGAACGCCGCTGACATCACCCAATATATCGGGACAAGAATGATTAAGGCGAGCAGTAGCATGCAAAACCACTGGAACGTAATCCAGACTTTAGACTTCATCTCAAATCCTTAGCGTTTAAATACTGAGCGCGTGTGGATCACGACCAAAACACCCAGCGGAACAACAAGCAGATATGAAAGTGCACTTGCGTAACCCATGTCTGAATATTTGACTCCGTGGTAGTAGATGTAATGCGCAAGGGTCTGAGTCGTATTCCCTGGACCTCCATTGGTAATTAGGTAGACCTGATCAAAAACCTTGAGTCCAAATATGGTCTTTAGAACTGCCGCCACACTGATGACTGGCCAGATTAGAGGTAATGTCACATCTTTAAAAACCTGCAGTTCAGAGGCACCATCTATTCGAGCTGCTTCTTGCGCCTCACGCGGTACAGAAGCTAGTGCTCCAATAAACATCATGGTGATATAGGGTGTCCAATGCCATACGTCTGAACTCACCAATATCGCCATAGCTCCATTGGGGGTGCCCAACCAATTGGGGACAGGCCCATTCCATCCTGTAGCTTTAGCAAGACTCGCGACAAATCCATATTCGGCATTAAACATAAACCGCCAATTAATGCCGATCAGTGCTGGACTCATGGCAAATGGCAAAATCAAAAGAGTACGGAGAGCCCCTCGTGTGCGACCGCCCGGAAAAAGTAAAAGTGCAGAGGCAAGTGCCAGGACGAGCGTTATCACAACGGCTGCCAAACAAAAGATAGTGGTGGTCCATGCAGAAGACCAAAACCCAGGATCTTGGAATGCTCTCGCATAGTTATCGAATAGCCAGCTGATTTCACTCCAGCCATCTTCCAAGCGCCACAGTGGACTCGATTCTGCTGAACGGTTAAGCCGCCAGTCGCGGAAACTGAGGTAAAAGACCTGTACCAGCGGCCACACGGCAGATAGCAACACTGCTAGCACACCAGGTAGAACCAGCAAATATTTGATCCAGCGATCGTTCATCTCAGCTCCGACTTCCAATGATTTCAATTAACGAGATGCACGTCGCAACGCACGTTTGGATTCATCTGCCGCGGCAGTGAGCGAAGCTTTAACGTCAGCTCCACCAGCTGCTTTGTTGATTGCCCTGGAAAGGTTGTCTCCCACTTCGGGCCAAGCAACAACCATAGGTAGCATCTTTGAATTTGCAAGGCTGACCGCACCAAGACCTGGAACTCCACTATTTACCTTATTAATTTCGGCATCGCGCATGTTGCTAACTTGAACAACGACGTTATTCACAATAGGCTTGCCACCAACCGAGCGTTCAATTGCGTTGCGCTTTTCCAAGTCAGGGTTCGAGGCCCACTTGAGAAATTCCCATGCCGCATCTTTTTTCTGAGAGTAAGAGGACAGCGCCCAAGCGTGCACGTTTACCAACGTCACGGCTTGACGATTTGCATACGAAGGCATGGATGTAAAGGTGACTTGATCAGCGCGTAGCACTGAGTCTTTCGGGTTTATCGCTGCAGAGTAAAACCACCACCAAACTGGGATCATTGCAGATTTGCCCTGAGCAAATGAAACTCGCGCATCCTGTTCAGTATTGGACACAGCGCCATCACCGCAAAGCTTTTCCTTTGTATGAAGGCCAATGTAGTCCTCAGTGGCTTTAATCGCTTGTGGTGACGTCCATGCAGGTTGCCCCGATTTATCCAAGACGTCTGCACCTGCACCCCACAAGAAGTTCGCCCACAAAAATAGATTCTGGCGGTTCCCATCAGCTCCGTAGTAGCAAGCCAAAGGTGCAATGCCAAGATTGGCGTCCCGAATTTTTCTACCCGCTGTGATCACGTCATCCCAGGATTTGGGAACCCCCAAACCTAGTTTGTCAAAAATATCTTTTCTATAGAAGAACAGCTGTGCATGACCGCGCATTGGCAGTCCCAACAGTTTTCCTTCAAAACTTGAAGCATCTAAGAATCCAGGAGGGTACCTTTTGATATCTATGCCATCACGCTTGATCAATTGGTCTAGCGGGGTTAGCCAATATGCGTTGGGGGGTCCCCATGCATCCATAAAATTAATGACGTCGAACTCACTGCTCTTAGCAGCACCAGTCGCACTGATCTTCTCTTGTAAAGCCCTAAAAGGTGTGAAGTTCCACTCAACTTTGATACCAGTAAGGCGAGTAAATTCTTCGTCTCTTAACTGGAGCCCCTGGAATTGGGGCGTTTCAACTGCAAGCACTCGGACTGTTTGCCCTGCAAACGGTTGGTTGGGCTTGAGTCCATGAGGCATGTTGGCCTGAGCGCATGCTTGATTTGAGACTAAGACAGATAACAGTAGGCCAGTTAGACCAGCGAGCATTCGTTGCATGTGTATCTCCTATATTGCTGTTTACTTTGAAGCAGGGTAACGCTTGGGCTCTTGAGCGTGGGCGGACTCTATCAGTCACAAGTTTGGTACGTCCAATATAATGATTGATGCCTATTGATACGAAAAAACTCTCAATGCGACTTGAAACCCGTCAATTGCGATACTTTGTTGCAGTAGCCGAAGAGTTGCACTTCGGGAAAGCTGCTGTTCGATTGCACATGTCACAACCCCCCCTGTCGCAGCAGATTCGGCAGCTAGAAGAGGGGCTTGGAGTGACTCTATTCGAGCGTACGCAGCGCTCAGTCAAGCTGACTTACGCTGGTCAGGTATTTCTTGCTCAGGCCAGAAACGCATTGAGTAAGCTCGAGGAGGCTGTAGACGTTGTCCGCGCAGCAGCAAGGGGGGAGGCTGGCTTTTTGCGGTGTGGCTATACCGCTGCTAGCGCATACGCAGTTATTCCTTCCGTGATGCACGCATTCAAACAGCGTTATCCCTTGGTGGAAGTTGCACTGCGGGAGTCTTTATCGGGAGACCAATATAGAGACATCCGGGAAGGCCGCCTTGATATAGGACTAGTGCGACCGTTTGGAGCATTGCCAGATTTAGCAACCGAAAAGCTCATAGAAGAAAATTTGATCGTCGCAATCCCGTCAGAACACCCGCTAGCTCAGCAACGAATAGTCGATATACATGACCTTCAAAGCCAGCCATTCGTGGGTTTTTCTAGCTATGGATCACAGTATTTTCACGACATGGTTGAGAACCTGCTCGGTGGTGAGAAAGTCGTACCAAAACTTGTACAGAGAGCTACCCAACCTCATGCAGTCATCGCATTGGTGAGTGCAGGGTTAGGTCTAGCAATCGTACCTGACGCGTCCGCACGCGTTCACATGGATCGAGTGGTCTATAGACCTTTGCATGCTAGCCGCTTACCTCGGCCCGAACTTCATCTTTGCTGGCGACGAGAAAATATATCGCCACTCATAAGTAATTTCAAAGCATCCGCACGTGAGGTAGCAGCGCAAGGGTTTTGAATCTGTACTGAATGCGCCACCTCTCAATAGAGACTCCAATTCGTATTGGACGACTTTGCGCTCCCTGAATTAACGTCGTATCCATCTGCGGTTTTGCCGCAATTGAAAGCGACGAATATGCGAAAAAACGAACTTAAGAAAAAAGCACAGCGCGGCGAGTTGGCGATCAATGCATGGGTCTCGATGGGTAGTAGCTACTTAGCTGAGATTCTTGGCCACACGGGCTTTGATTCTGTAACGGTAGATTTGCAGCACGGAGTTTTTGGCTTCGATACTGCGGTCCAGTTGCTGCAAGCCATCTCTTCGACTCCTGCAATTCCCATAGCGAGAAGCTCGGACAGCTCACTTGCTCAAATCAACAAATTACTGGATGCAGGTGCCTACGGCATCATCTGCCCCCTTATTGAAACGGTTGATCAAGCCGCAAATTTTGCGCGATCTTGCAGGTATCCGCCGCGTGGCTTCAGAAGCTTTGGGCCCTCCAGAGGACTTACTTACGGAGGAGCTGACTACCCATCGCATGCTGATGATGAAATTTTGACATTGGCAATGATCGAAACGGTACCGGCTTTAGAAGCAGTCGAGGCAATACTCGAAATTGATGAATTGGATGGTATTTACTTCGGACCAAGCGATCTGGGTCTTGCTATGGGTATAGGTTCGAATGCATGGCCATCACCTGCTATGCGTGATGCGATATCACATGTGCTTGAAGCAGCAAAATCTCGAGGTAAGTACAGTGGAGTATTTGCAAGCTCTCCAGAGATGGCGCAGAGTATGGCCGCACAAGGCTTTGACCTAGTCACACCCGGTAACGATGCACACATGTTGAAGGCCGGAGCAAACCAAAGAATCGAAGCTGTTCGCGGCGCTTGGACTGCTAACCGAAGCAGGAGCATAAACCCATGAAAACATTGCTTGGTGCTATCGCCGATGACTTTACGGGCGCCACTGATCTAGCCAACAATTTAGTGCTGTCTGGTATGCGCTGTGTGCTATCGATTGGTGTACCCCAAGACGATGTATCGATCCAAGCTGACGCAATCGTCATAGCACTCAAATCGCGCACATTGTCAGTAAATACTGCCATCGAGCAATCACTTGACGCACTACGTTGGTTGCAAGCACAAAACGTTGACCAAATATATTTTAAGTATTGCTCTACCTTCGACTCCACCTCGCAAGGCAACATTGGTCCAGTCACCGAAGCCTTACTGGATGCGCTGCACGGGCCGGAGGAGGGATTCACAATCGCCTGCCCTGCCTTTCCGGTGAACCAACGTACGGTTTTCAAGGGCCACCTGTTTGTGGGCGATCTGCTGCTGTCAGAAAGTGGTATGCGGAACCATCCACTCACGCCTATGACCGACTCCAACCTTGTGCGTGTGATGCAGGCGCAAACAAAACGCAAGGTCGGGCTGGTTGCTCAGGACGTAGTGTCCGCCGGGCCACAGATGATAAGCAAGCGTTTTGCCGAGCTGAGGGCCCAAGGCGTGGGTGTGGCGGTGGTGGATGCAGTGAGCAACGACGATCTGATGCAGATCGGCAAGGCCCTGGCCGGCATGCCGATGGTGACTGCAGGCTCGGGCGTTGCGATCGGTCTACCGCAGAACTGGCCGCAGCTGCAAGCGCGGGATGCCAGTACGCGCGCCGATGCGCTGCCCCCTGCTCGCGGCTTGCAGGCCGTGGTCTCGGGTAGCTGCTCGGTCGCCACCAACGCGCAGGTGCTGCATTTCAAACAGAGCGGACGGCCCTGCATGGCCATCGACCCGCTGACCTTAGCAGCGGGCGAAGACGTGGCCGCCCAGGCCCTGGCATGGGCAGAACCGCTGCTGGCCAGCGGCCCAGTTCTACTATATGCCACAGCCGAACCGGCGACGGTGCGCGCCGTGCAGGATCGATTGGGCGTGGCCCGGGCGGGTGAGATGGTGGAACAGACGATCTCGCGCATTGCCGCCGGATTAGTACAGCGCGGTGTTCGCCAACTACTGGTGGCCGGTGGCGAAACCTCCGGCGCGGTAGTACAGGCTCTGGGGGTGCAACGCATGACAATCGGGCCACAAATCGACCCCGGTGTGCCATGGACCGCGGTGGACACTCCACTATGCCAAGGCGAGCCGATGCATCTAGCGCTGAAGTCGGGCAACTTCGGTAGCACCGACTTCTTCACGAAGGCATTCACTCAACTTTCAGTTCTGTCATGACCGAACACGAACTGAGAGATGAGATCTGCCGCGTAGGTGTCTCGCTATTCGCGCGCGGCTATGTGCATGCCACAGCCGGCAACATTAGCGTGCGCCTGCAAGAAGGCGGTTACCTCATCACGCCTACCGACGCCTGTCTGGGCACGCTGGACCCAGCGCGCCTTGCCAAGGTGACCGAAAACGGCGTTCAGATTTGCGGTGACCGGGCTTCCAAGACCCTCACGCTGCACCGCCGCATCTACGGCGCCGACCCACTGGCAAGCTGTGTAATTCACACCCATTCCACACACTTAGTGGCAGTATCGCTTGGTCAAAGTAGGGGAGCAGACAACCCAACCAGCGACGATCTGCTGCCGCCAATCACGCCGTACTTTGTGATGAAAGTGGGTCACGTGCCATTGATTCCCTACCACCGCCCGGGGGACCCAGCGGTGGGCGAGCGGGTGGCGCAGCGCATCGTGCAGATGCATGCTGCTGATACGCCTATCCGCGCGGTCATGTTGGACCGCCTCGGTCCCAATGTGTGGCATCGCTCACCGGCCGAGGCCTGCGCTGTGCTGGAAGAGCTAGAGGAAACCGCGCGCCTGTGGCTGCTGACGCGCGCCACGCCTCTGAACCCTGACCAGATACAGGAACTGCGGGAGCAGTTCGGTGCCTTCTGGTGACCTATTACAACAACGAGAATCCATATGCCCCGCTTCGCCGCCAATCTCACCATGCTCTACAACGAGCATACCTTCCTCGACCGTTTTGCCGCAGCAGCAGCCGATGGCTTCCAGGGGGTGGAATACCTGTTTCCCTATGCCTTCGCCTCCAGAGACATTGCCCTGCGTCTACAGGATCATGGCCTGCGGCAGGTGCTCTTTAACGCACCACCCGGCGACTGGGATGCTGGCGAGCGTGGGCTAGCGTGCCTGCCCGGACGCGAGGCCGAGTTCCGAGCTGGTTTTGCTAAAGCCCTTGAATACGCACAGGCATTGAACTGTCCGCGCATCCACGTTATGGCCGGCCTGGCACCAGCCGGAATCGACCGCACTGAGCTGCAGGCCACCTACGAAGCTAACCTCGCTTGGGCCGCCGAGCAGGCCTGCACCGACGGACGCGACGTCCTGATTGAGCCCATCAATACGCGAGACATTCCCGGTTTCTTCCTGAACCGGCAGGACGAAGCTCACCGTACGGTACAGGCTATCGGAGCGCCAAATCTCAAGGTGCAGTTCGATCTATACCACTGTCAGATCGTTGAAGGCGACGTAGCCATGAAAATCCGTCAGTATTTGCCTACCGGGCGGGTCGGCCACTTCCAGATTGCGGGTGTGCCGATGCGCCATGAGCCCGACTTGGGAGAGCTGAACCATCGTTATCTTTTTAGCGTAATCGACGAAGTTTCCGCGGTCTCGGGCTGGGAGGGCTGGGTCGGGTGCGAATACCGTCCAGCACTAGGTACGGTGCGCGGGGCAACTTCCACCGGTTTGGCATGGATGCAAGAACTGACTCCAGTTCACTTCAAATAGAAATTGAGATACAACCAAGGCGCAAGTGCCTGTCCATTGCATTTAACGCTCTGAGGAATGATGGGCTACCCGTCGGATTTTTTGCTAACCCCTATCCAGCCATTAATAACTCTGGGAAGTTGGGCCTATCCATTGGTCTGAGGCGTATTTGAGTGGCAGTTGGGTGTTGACCCACCATCGTGTAGTGGAATCGCTCCAGTAGGAACTTCCATACTTCGGTCATGAATTAATTTGGATGCATCAGTAGGTGCACAGGGTATTGCCAAGCTAGTTCTCATCTTGCTGTCAGTGTTGCGTCGTGTTGGTTTTCAACGAATGCTGTCCGGCTAGGTATCTGAACTTAACTACGACCGCCGTCGATTCTCGTCATGTTCAGCCATGTGATTGGATGATCTCCACCAAGCTAATCTTGTTGATTTGAGGAAGGCCGCTCAGTAATTTGACGAACAATGGGCAAGGAATTTGAAAACGAATCAACGCTAAGCGCTGGTTATTGTCGCGCGTGCCCAATGTGAATACGTTGGTAAATTATTGATGACTCCGGCACCTCGTGCATGCCTGATAAATCGTTGTCCGATCAAGCTTTCAGACATAGGTTTTTTTAAACTCGATACAAAAAGAGCCTGCGGTGAGTCGGAACCTGTAAGGTAGCTACCAAGGATTTCGCCATACCAGCAGACCCACTCATCAAGCGACGAATCTGTCAGTGGAAAATGAACTTCTGGCTGTGTCCTGGCTATTTTGTCCTGCGCCTTCACATCATCTGTGAACCAGCCCGCCAATTGCTTTTGAGTTAGTCGACGATGATGGCCGCAAAGCAACATCACCTTGTCTCGAATAAGTGCATACCTTTTATGTTTATTTGCCTCCGCCAATGAAATTTCTCTATCTATGTATTGGAACAATTGCAGTGCAATTGATTTTGAAATACTTACGCTTTTTAAGGCAATGTGCCCCGAAATATCGCGTCCATACATTTTTCTAGCGGCCGTAAAGCTAAAGCGCCCGTCTGCATCCTGGACCGTGTGCTGGATGTACTGAACTTCCTTTGCCGAAATCGCTAGCGGATCACGTCGAAGTTCATTGCTGCAGACAGAATATAACCACCACGGCAACACCCTTCGCTCACAAACCAATCGAGTGTAGGGAGAGCGGTATGTTTCGCACATCGCCAGAAATCGGTGCGGCCAATCAGCTAGGATGGACCAAAGCTTTGTCAAAACCTCATGGCGGCTCTCTACATTCATCCTTTCCACATAGTTGACACTCGCAAGAGACTTGGAGTCCCCACTATCCTCACCAAGTAGGAACTGAGTGATGGCTCTCAGTCCATTGAAGTAGAACAATGAATGTAGGTCTTCGATAACCCCAAGTGAGGTATAGCCTTGCGTTGAAGCCAGCTTGAATGTGTTTTCGCGCACGTGAAGCCACCTCGAATTCCTGAACCATTCAGAAGTAGAGGTTGGGGAATTTTGTCACACGGTATTCGACCGGCGGAACTGACCCCAATGCTTCATGGGGTCGGTGGTGGTTGTAGCGATGGAGCCAGTCCGCAGTCATGTCTCTGACCTCCTGCAAGGAATCGAAGACGTAGCAGTCCAGCACCTCGGTGCGATACGTCCGATTGAATCGTTCGACATAGGCGTTTTGCGTTGGTTTGCCTGGTTGGATGTGATTGAGGGCAATACCCTTGGTCTTGGCCCACTCGGCCAGCGCATGTGCAATGAATTCCGGGCCGTTGTCCAGACGAATGAACAGCGGCGCACCACGCACCTCCACTAGTTCGTCTAAGGCCCGGATAACCCTGGCAGCGGGCAAACTTGTGTCAATCTCGATGCGCAACGCCTCCCGGTTGAATTCGTCGATGACATTGAAGGTGCGGAACCTGCGGCCCGACCACAAAGCATCGGACATGAAGTCACAACTCCAACCCTGATTGGGCTGCTTTCCCGCCTCCAGAGGCTGTCGGATGCGCGCAGGCAGGCGCTTCTTACCCCGTCGTGGCAGATTCAGATTGAGCTGGCAGTACACCCGCCACAACACTGTCTTGCCCCAGGGCTGGTTCTGATGGCGGGCGCTTGCGTAAAGCAGGCCAAAACCATGCCGTGGATTGGTAGCCATATAGGTCTGCATGAACTGGATGACCCCGGAGTCGTCAGGCTGCTTGTGGCAATAGCGCAGTGTGGAGCGGGCAATGCCACTGGCAACACAGGCTTTACGTTGGCTCATGCCATGGTCGGCCATGAGCGTTTGCACCACATCAATCCGACGCTGCGGGGTCAGAGCTTTCGGTCAACGACGTCCTTCAACGCATGGTGCATGAGTGCAAGGTCGGCATACATGCGCTTGAGCTTGGCGTTCTCCTCCTGCAGCTCTCGCAACTGAGAAAGATGCGGGACAGTCATCCCGTTGAACTGATTCTTCCACTTGTAGTAGGTGGGTTCGCTGACGCCGTGCTTCCTGCAGGTCTCACCGACCTTGGCTCCCAATTCGACCTCTTTCAAGATGCCGACGATTTGACTTTCGCTGAACTTTGATTTCTTCACGTAGAGACTCCGTTGGGGGGATTTTCTCTACTTCTAACTGGCTCAAGCTTTCAAGGAGGCTTCACACGAGCGCTTCTTCGTCTACTGGTGTAAAACGCTCCCATAGGCGTAAATCAAAACCGCAATGCGCACAATTGGCAATACTGACCTGCCTATTCAACTTTCTTCGATACTGACGATCCGCTAAGTGAGGTTGCAACGTAGCTTCGCATGCAGGACATCGGTCAAATAGCAACCTGCTATGAACCGTGCAAACCGTACTCCACGCCATTCTCCAATTGGTCCGCAAATATGGCTCTTTAGAATCGCGGAAGCACGCAGGACAAAACATTAGTCCGGGCCGACGAAAGAATCTGCCTCGTATGCCCAAAGGCATAAGCCAATTCACATGACATCCACTGCGCAATTCTTCAAATACTTTTCCCGTGTATTTATCGATGGACATGGCGCTGATTCGCTCAATAGTCTGACCGGAACGTTCTGCAAGAATCCTCATACTTTGTGTGTCCACGGTTCTATCCACGTCTCGCGCCCACATACTCTTTCCGTTTTCAAAGTATCCATACACAAAGGTCTGTGCTTTGAAGCCGTTGCCATGCGCCAATCGAATAATCCAACTGGAAAGCAATTCATCCCCAAAAGGCTGCGGATGAACAGGCCACAATGCATATTGCAGCCCTCGGTCCTTCATTTTTGTCTCTTCCGGGTATGAATCGGAACGTATCCGCACAGATCTAGGGTTTTCACTTCAATTCTTTCTTGCTTTTCCCTTATTGCATAAACAGCGGCCATGCTGACTAGAGTGGCAATTTCTCCAATCAATCCACCTGCACGTGATCGAATTGCTTCCGCCAACTCCGCCTCGGCGAGCTTCGACTCCTCTCTGAGAGGAATTAGATGTTCCATGCCCCTCAACAGTTTTTGGCACTCTGATCCAGGGGACCATAGTTCTAGGCGCAAGGGCATGAAGCGGTTTTCGAGTTGCTCATCGGTCCTAAAGCCGATCAAGGCTTCACGCGTGCCTGCTGGGGTCTCCTCGTTTTCAGTGCAATAAGTGACGGTACGAAAAGCTAGCACTGGCGCGGAGGTGGTGTTGGTAGATCGTTGATTTCATTGACTTTCCTGTTCACTTTCAAATCTGCGATTCGTGGCGTCAAACCGTGGTCGGTTTCATCCATTGGTGCCAGTTATCGATGCATTTGGCCGCGAAGGCAGGATTTGGTCAGCATAGCGGTCAACCGGGAAGCGAAACACACCCCGCAAGTTGATGCTCTCCAGCCTGGTGGGCGCAATCTTCCCGATCAGTTCCGGTGGAATGACCTGGCGGCGGTTCGACCAGCGATCCAGGACCGCCTGCATCTGTGAGGTATTCCACGCCATCACGATGCTGGCCATCAGGCTCAACGCATCGGCCACAGCCTGCATTTCATCGACACGTTTGGCCTGCGCCGGGCTGATCCGGCCGGTAT
Organism: Curvibacter sp. Hmag1.1; assembly: GCF_059769165.1. Classification (NCBI taxonomy): domain Bacteria; kingdom Pseudomonadati; phylum Pseudomonadota; class Betaproteobacteria; order Burkholderiales; family Comamonadaceae; genus Curvibacter; species Curvibacter sp. Hmag1.1. The sequence goes on along the minus strand of NZ_JBMBGX010000001.1, from coordinate 44,146 downwards.
AAATGGCGCGCTTGAGGGCGTTAACAGCCTCGCCCCGATTGAGCACCCGGCGCAACTCGTTCCTGAAAGCGTCCTTGACAAAGTAGTCAGCCAAAAACGCCGTACGCAGCAACCGCCCCAATTGCACGCCAGCCTCATAGATTGGATCGCCCTGGGCGGCAGAACCGAACCGCGCAAGAGCTGCCACCGCACTGGCATGTCCGCTCATGACCGAGGCTGCCAGGTGCACCAGACTATCCCAATGCTTTTCGATCAAAGCGACGTCGACATTGGCTTCGCACACCGCAGCGATTTCTGCGGGCACTTTGGTGCCGCGTGGCACAAAGAGGTGGCGCTGTTTGAGTTCCTTCAACCGCGGGCAAAGATCAAAACCAAGCAAACGGGCATGTGACATGGCAAAGTCGGTGTAGCCATGGGTATCCACAGCAAGCTGGCTGGTCTCCAGCTTTTCTTGGCGGATGACACCTTCAATGGCCACGCCCGCCTGGCGCTCATTGAGCACAAAGGGCTGCGCATGGAAGATGCCCCACCGGTCTTTTACATGGGAGTAGATTCCAATGGAAGGTGTGTTGCGCCGAGGATCAAGCCGGGCTTGCCACACCCGTTTGGTGGTCTCCATGCTCATCATGTCAGAAGATGCCAAATCGGACCGCCCCCAGGTGGCGGCAATCGGGTGTCGCTGCATGAATTCCAGCACAGCCTGGCAGGCCTGGCTCAGACGCCGTTCGTCCCGCGCCCAGCGCATGGCCTGGCGAATGCTGGTGGCAGACAATTGCGGAATCATGCGCGCGCATTCGACCGCAGTCAGACTGGTGCCGTGGGCCATGATGCCGGCATAGACCATCAGCAGCTCGTCGGTAGAGCGCGGCTCACGTCCGAGCATGATCCAGCTAAAGCGCACCTGGGCGTCAACGGCCAGAATCACTTCCGGCAATTGAACCTCACCGATGCGGTGATCCAAAGCCGCGCGCAGCTTGGTCACTTCTGGGTCTTCGTCCTCTGCGGGCAATGGCGACAAATGGAGTTCATCATCCACGCGCAGTACGCCACTGCGGGCTGCAGCGGCCACCGCATCGACACCGGCAGTTACTCTGGCCAGCAAAGGCTTCAAGAAAGTGGCAGCCTTGCTGGGTAACGATAGACGGGCATAGTGTTTCTTGGACTCTGCCTGCCAACGCTCGTCCGTGAAGAACAAGCGCGCACGACCCCGAAAGCTCAGGCTGTGCTCAATCCAGACCGAGCCATTGCGCACCGCGCGGCGCAGGGCAAACAGGGTGGCCACCTCCAACGCCTGAAACGCCCGTTCCCGGTCTGGGCTGGAGATCGAAACCTGCCAGATCATTCCCAGACTTGGTGCCACCACTTCAACTGGCAGCTTTCTGGATCCTTTGAGATATAAAGCTTGCAGCTTGGCAAGGTACTCGATGGCAGGATGCTCGCCGGTGGCCTGCCAGGGCAGCTTTGCAATGGCGACGAGCAACGACCGCACGGGGCGAATTCCATCAATCAATCCCTCGCGGACCAGGGAGGCCCTGCTCGGTGGTTTGCGTTTCTGGGTTTCGGTGATCAAGGCTTCAAGACGGGCACGCAACTCAGCATCTGGCACCGCACCTTGCGCGCTCAAGGCAACAAGTTCGCCGAGCAGCGTTTTGTACATTGCGGCCCAATTGACGGTAGCGGGGACATCGGCGGCAGCCTGACGCCACAGATCGGCGATCCGGCGCTGCACCATAAGGATCAACTGGTCTGTGGTGGTGAACAGGCAATACCGAAGAAAGCATGCGACCTCCACGGTGCGCGCTGGCTCTTTGATCTTGGCTCCGGCTGAGGGCGGCCTGGAGACAAGTCGGCGCGCGTAGCGGCGCAAGATGAGATCGGGGATGTCTGCCAGGTGCTTATGAACGTCCAGCGTGTAAAGCAGGTCGATGCGCTCCAGTACCTCGCTGATTTGGCGGGTTGAGTGTTTCGCCGGTGCAGCCCATAGCCAACTCTGCTGGGTTTGTCCATCTGGGCGCAGCTCTGAAACTGAGGCTCGCCAGCGATCAAGTGTTGCTGGATCAACGCTGGCGGCGATGGCGGTGCCTGTTTCAACTTCAAGCTGGGCAAGTGCCGCCGCAATCAGTGTCCGAATTGCCCGCTCGTGCACGATCACCAGCTTGTTCTTGTACAGCCATTGACGCGCCCGCACGAGTAGCTGATCGCGGTCGGCGCAGCGCGCCACTTCGTCGCGCAGTTCACGTACCAGTGAGCGGCGCTGGTGCTCGCTCATCCACTGGAATCCAAGGACCGTGCAGGCTACTTGTTGGTGATCGAATAGCGTGCGCCCGCGTTCATACATGGCTCTTAGCGAGGCGACTTCTGGTGCTGCAATGCCAAGCTCGTTGCCAAGGTGGCGCCACAAGGCTACTGGAATTACCCGAAAGGCACCGAGCAAACGCCCACTCATGCGCAGGAAACCAATATGGAGCGCCAGACCAAGCTTGTGGGAATCACCTCGGCGTGCATTGATTGCGTCGCGCTCGGCACCATCGAAGGTGAAAAATGCCTTCATCTCGAAGTCGCTGATATCGCGGGGGAGCCCACGCATCCCCAAAAACGTTGTGTGCCAACCCTGCATCGTGAACCTCAAAAGTGGGAGGCCACCATACCCGTTTACAAAGCGAACAGGAAAGTCAATGAAATCAACGGTCTACCCAGACCACCCCCGCGCCAGTGCTAGCTTTGCGTACCGTCACTTATTGCACTGAAAACGAGGAGACCCCTCCAAGGGCCAACTGACCGCTTCCGTGCAACACACACTCCTCGCGTCTAAGCAAAATGTCGCCAGGAGCATCATCCGAAAAACGAACCCATGTCCCATAGGTACTTAAATCGACCAAAATAACTCCGCCATTCCGCCAAACCAACTTGGCATGGTTACGGGATACACGGGGATCTGAAACGACAAACTCCGCAGACTTAACACGGCCGATCTGCGCTGGCAACTCATACGATCTAAACGACGCCACGGTTTCGCCCCAACGCAGGCAAACCTCCTTGCCCAACACATCACGCTCGTTCCCGAAATCAGTGACCAATTGAGCCTGCATAGTCAGAAAGTCTGAGGGCTCTTCCTCACGCCACTCAATCTGGTACACACCGCAAGCCTCAACCCGTCCACGAATATGTATGGGCCCGAGGGAACGAGTAGACACACCACGCGCGAGCGAAACTGAATCGACTACAGAATCACTGGCCCAAATCTGATTGGGGCCACATAGATCACAAAGTCGTGCAGCCACATTGACTGCGTCACCGTAGCAATCACCTGCCAGTTCCTCGATCTCTCCTTTGGCAATACCGATTCTGATCGGTAACCGAACATCGCTGCTCTGGCGATGCTGTCCTTTAAAGTGCGCCCTCTGCGCTTCAACGACAAAGTCTATAGCTTTCGCGTTGTCGGCAAACACCACCATCACACCATCACCCAGAGTCTTGACCAACCGCCCCCCGAATGATTGCGACAAATTCGCAATCCAGGAGGTGATAGCGGTGATGGTTTCGGTAGCACGGACGTTTCCAAGCGCACCAAAAACAGCGGTGCTCCCGTGGAGATCCGTAAATACAACAGTGGATTGAACGCCCATCAACTCTTTCCGAAACTTTGACTATCAGGCCGGAGTTTATTGCATAGACATGGCCTGAATGATGCTTAAGTGTTTGCCGTCACGTAATGTTCATGACCTTTGGCTATCCTCAACAAACAGACGCTAAGGCGACTTGAATGTTGCAAAGTGATAACAGGCTCAGGCGTAGCCCTATTGCGCACGAGAGCGACTTTCTCTATCGTCTGACAAAACTAAAAAGCAGGAAATATGCGTTGGACATCATCTAGTTTCATGAATGGAATACAGACCCTGTTCAGGGGCAACTCTTCTGAAAGAGGCGGAGCCTCTTCAAGTTCAATCCAAGAAATACGCGAAGCAATGTTGCGCGCCATGGGCAGCGCAGCATCCACCCAATTTCCAGTCATCCAGCTTCGGGTGACTTATGCGGACGATGTCCAAGACCTCTGGTACTTGCGAGGAGATGTACTCGCAGCCATTGCGAGTTTCGACGGCGAAGCATTGGCTCGGGAAAAATTAGCCGCTATCAGTGAACTTTTTGTAGGTCTGGTACCGAGTACGTTGACCGCCAAGTCTGCGATGCTAAAACGCTAACCAGATCTAGTGCCCCCAGAAAAGCATTGCATCTCTGCCCGACACAGCAAGATCGGATTTCTTCCCAAATGGAATCAACACTTTCGTTTGGACATGCCCATACGGCAAGTTGGTCAGTATTGGAACGTTGACTCGAGTTCTAAGCCACTCGATCACCGTAGAAAACTTAAATCCCTTGTCGTGGGACCCCAACTGATAGCCGGTGAACTGTCCTAATAGGATGGCTTTTTGACGACTCAAGACACCCGAGTACAAAAGTTGCGTCAACATGCGCTCTATGCGATACGGATGCTCGGCGATATCTTCGAGGAACAAAATTCCTCCGTCAATGCTTGGTAAGAATTCTGTACCAATCAAGGTGGAAAGCACGCAAAGGTTCCCGCCCCAAACGACTGAATCACTTGCAAGCTGGACATCTTCAGGTGGACAAAATCCAGATCTATCCTGACGCCAACCTGCGCCCTCCCCCTGCCCCAACATCAAGTCATTGAAGCAGTCTTCCATGATGTCGTCCGGCTGTGAGTCCTGTGTAACAGGCACCCCAAAGCCTTCACAAAGTGCGGGACCGGCCCAAGTGATACGTCCTGTCTTTGCAAAAACGGCTGATTGGAATGCTGTGAAATCACTGATGCCAACAAAAGATGTGCCGAGATCGATGGCCTTTGCTACATCCGCATAGTTAATCTGCCCAAGTATCCGGGTGATTCCATACCCTCCCCTGCTAACTAGAGCAATGTCTGCCCGACTATCACACGCCCGCGAAATAGATCTCAAGCGTGATTCATCATCGCCAGCGAATCGCATATGACTCGATAAAGCGTCCGAATCCACTTCGACTTCATAACCCAGGGCCTGAAGTCGCCGGACGCCTCGCCTGAATGCAGCTTTGTCCCGAACTGCGCCCGACGGAGAGTAGATATAAACAGATTTCTTCACTCGCCCATTATCCCTGTTCGACCATACGAAAAAGCGCCTCTTCGACATCCTCGCCCAACTCGAAACGGTTAGAACTGACTGGACGCAGTAAACAAATAAACCCGTCGTTATGTTTATGAGCGAACGAAATATGCAACCGACCCTTAAAGATGGCTGTATGTCCGGCGTCCGGAAACGGGGCCGTTGCAACTCGATACTGAGTGGGGCTTAAATTTGCCAAAAAATGCTGCTCGACCGCCCGCCATGGTCCGATCGTTCTCTTCCCGGAGTGGGCTATACCGGCGTCACGATAGGAAACCTCGTCATCGCAGCGATCCAAATGCACGAGTTTTGTTGCGGCCCAGTCAGTCGATTGAACCAAGGTTGAAGCTATGTTTGCGCTTCCGCCTAATGCAATGATGGTTTGGGGGATCACGTTCAAATGCGAAAGCAAATCGCAGAGTACTCTAGCATGCGACTCATCGCTATGCCATGCAGCCTTCTTGGGCTTGTCACTCAGTCCGCACCCAATGAGATCCGGGCAAATGGTCCGCCATCCTGAAGACTCAAATTTCGAAACCAGTGAAACAAACTGCTCAGACCAATACGGGAACTCATGAAGACAAAGCACGGTTTTACGTGAGACTGCAGGGTGGACATCTCGATAGTGCAACCTGAATCCTTCGCGCCCTAAATGGAAATGGCTGGGCATGTTGCTAGACAATAAACCTGTGAAACGGAACTCTGACGTACGAAGCGTATCCTCTCTCAAAGGAATTGAGGATGCGTTTTTTCTTGCACGGCTACGTTCAAAAAAACGCACCAGGATGTCAGAGCACTCATGTGAAAGCACGCCACCCGATACCTCGGCGTGATGATTGAGCTTGTCCACCGCAAACAAATTCAATACAGACCCCGCGCAGCCTGTTTTGGGATCGGCAGCACCAAACACAACGCGCTCTATCCGGCCGTGGAAAATCGCACCACTACACATAGCACATGGCTCAAGCGTCACGAATAGCTGAAGTCCGGATAGTCGGTGCGTGCCACAGGCTCTTGCCGCTTCTTTGAGCGCTACTACTTCTGCATGGGCGCTGGGGTCATTCCATTCAATGGTCCTGTTGCGCCCCTTCGCGATAACTTGACCACCTTTTACGATGACTGCACCGACTGGTACCTCGCCAGCCAACTCTGCCTCGATCGCTTGCTCCAGGGCCAGCGACATGAAATATTCGTCAGATTGAATCAAAAGCACCGCGGGCTTGTAGCCACTCTTTTAACAATGGTGAAGTCATGGGCTTGGCATAAAGATACCCTTGACCCTCGTGACAACCCAGATCTTTGAGTCGCGACGCCTGCTCAGGAGTCTCAATACCTTCCGCAATGACTTTGAGCTGAAGATTGCGTCCCAATTCAATCACCATCGAAGCAATATGACCACCCAAAACATCGCCACCCAACTCCGATACGAAAGCGCGGTCAATTTTCAGACGGTCAATGGGTAATTGACGGAGCTGACTGAGAGAAGAATATCCAGTACCAAAGTCGTCAATGGCAATAGAGATGCCGAGTTGACGTACTCCATGCAAGGTCTCCAGCATGAACTCTGCGTCTTCCATCGCCACAGATTCGGTGATTTCCAACTCGAGGCAATTGGGGCTGATTCGAGTATCCAGTAATGCCGCATTTAGTTTATCCAGGAACTCTGGGTGGCGAAACTGAATCTGCGAAACATTCACGGACATTCTTACGTCGCCGAGTCCCAATCCCTGCAACCTGACCAATTCATGGCATGCCATTCTGAGCACCCAATCGCCTATCGCCACTATCATTCCCGAAGCCTCTGCGAGTGGAATAAACCGGTCAGGAGGCACAAAGGTGCCGTCCTCATTGCGCCAGCGGATCAATGCCTCCATTCCGATTACGGCACCCGAAACGAGATCAATCTGCGGCTGGTAAACAATGAACAACCGCTCACTTTCTACCGCACTGCGCAGACTTTGAAGCAACCGGACACGCTCTCGTATGTCAGAGCCCATTTCAGCTGAAAAGAAAACAAAGCTGCCTCGCCTGCTTTTCTTGGCGCGCTTGAGCGCGATATTGGCATCCTTCAAAGCATCCCGACCACAGACGCCACCCGAAAACAAGCTAGTTAGCCCCATGGTCGCGGTGACCACCATGGCATCGTCCTGTACGAGGAAGGGCGTACGGAACAATGCCAACACGCGGAGCGGATCAACCACTTCAGCCGGACCCATCAAACCGAATGTATCGCTACCGATCCTCGCCAATACGGCATCAGGCCCAAGTTCCAACTTCAAGCGATCTGCAACCGCTTGAAGCAATCGATCGCCCTGCTGATGGCCAAGCGCATCGTTGATTTCCGAAAAGTCATCGATATCGAGAATAGCCATCATCTCGTTGCTCAGGGATGCATTGGCCAACCTCTCATCACTGATATCGATAAACTTGTTCCGGTTAGGCAGACATGAAAGTCGATCGTAGAACGCCATCTCGTCAAGCTTCCGGATCTGCTCATACGCGCGCAATGCCGCAGTGACGGTGGCATAAAGCTTGGTCCGTGTCAGCTCGGACTTCGTCTTGTAGTCGTTAATATCGAAATCATGAATGGTCTCGATTTCAGGTGCGTATCCGGGCTGCCCTGTACGCAAAATAATGCGTAAATCCGTTAGTTTCAATTCCTTGCGTATGGTTTTTACCAACGCCAGTCCAGCGTCCTCGCGCTCCATCACCACATCAAGAAGCACGATGGCTACGTCAGCCTCCGAACGAAGGATGTTGGCTGCCTCAGCCGCAGAGTAGGCATGCAAGAACTCTAATTGACGCCCCAGAATCAGGACTCCTGCCAAAGCAAAGGTCGTTGCTCTGTGGACGTCGGGCTCATCGTCAACAATCAAGAGTCGCCAGGTCAGCTCTTTTTCAAAGCCGATAACTGCGTCATCATCCAAAAACTGAAGTGCATCAGCGTCTGCATGTGGTTCCAACAGATTCCCAGTACTCATGGAAACATTGTGCACCAAGCTGCGATCGAAAGCCAAATGAAAAACGGACATCAGGGGTAGTCCCTAGATGTCCGCTTCTTACCTAACACGTGTGAAATACAGAAACATCACTCCCACTCAATAGTGGCAGGAGGCTTGCTACTCACGTCATAAGTCACCCTGTTGATGCCACGAACCTCGTTGATGATTCGTCCTGACACTGTCTTCAACAGGCTGTACGGAAGTTCCGCCCAGTCGGCGGTCATGAAATCACTGGTTTGAACCGCTCGCAAAGCGACAACATAGTCGTAAGTACGACCATCCCCCATCACACCAACGCTCTTGACCGGCAAAAAAACGGTGAACGCCTGAGACACTGCGTCGTACCAGGTTCTTGGCGGCTTCCGGGGGTTAGCTCCTGGCAAAGTTGCACCCTCGTAAGGAGTTTTGCGGAGCTCTTCAATAAAAATTGCATCTGCGCGACGCAACAGATCGGCATATTCCTTCTTCACAGCGCCCAGAATGCGAACCCCCAGTCCGGGCCCCGGGAAAGGATGGCGATACACCATATCGGCTGGCAGGCCAAGAGCAACACCCAGTTCACGCACCTCGTCTTTAAAAAGTTCACGAAGTGGTTCGAGGAGCTTCAAGCCCAACTGTTCCGGCAAGCCACCTACGTTATGGTGACTCTTGATGGTGACTGCTTTTTTGCTCTTGGCTCCGCCGGATTCAATGACGTCCGGATAAATGGTGCCTTGTGCAAGCCATTTCGCACCATTTTTGCTTTCACCGGCAGCCGTCAGTCGTGCAGCTTCTGCTTTGAAAACCTCGACAAACTCACGGCCGATGATTTTTCGCTTGGCTTCCGGATCACTGACACCTGAAAGGTGGCCCAAGAACTGGTCAGACGCATCCACACGTATCACTTTGGCATGCAGTTTTCCAACAAACATGTCCATGACCATGTCGCCTTCGTTCAATCGAAGTAGACCATGGTCAACAAACACGCATGTCAATTGGTCGCCTATGGCACGGTGAATAAGGGCGGCCGCTACGGACGAATCAACACCGCCACTAAGACCCAGAATGACCTCTTCATCACCGACCTGTTCTCGTATCTTCTGCACTGCCTCAGCGATATAGTCACCCATAATCCAGTCTGGACGAGCGTCACAAATCCCCAGAACAAAGCGTTCCAGCAATTCCTGCCCTTTACGGGTGTGAGTCACTTCCGGGTGAAACTGCACGGCATAAAATCGGCGCGCCTCATCTGCCATGCCCGCAATAGGACAAGACGGATTGGACGCCATCAAAGAAAAGCCGGGTGGCATTTCTGTGACCTTGTCACCGTGGCTCATCCAGACATCCAGCAAGCCATGACCTTCAGCATTGGTTCCGTCTTGAATACCGTCAAAGAGCTTGGTGCGGCCATGTGCCCGAACCTGTGCAGCACCAAACTCACGTGTGTGGCCGGCTTCTACCTTGCCGCCCAATTGCTGGGCCATTGTCTGCATTCCGTAGCAGATCCCCAGAACGGGTATGCCCAGCTCGAACACAGCCTGCGGGGCCTTGTCCGTAGCTTCTTCGTAAACGCTCGCATGGCTTCCGGACAGGATCACACCTTTCAGATTCCCGTCTGACGCATAGGATTTAACCCACTCATCTGTGACATCACAGGGATGCACTTCACAAAAGACATGGGCTTCGCGGACCCGGCGCGCGATCAGCTGAGTGACTTGAGAACCGAAATCAAGAATCAATATTTTTTGGTGCATGAGCGTGCGATATCAGTCAGCGCGGTAGTTGGGGGCTTCTTTGGTAATCTGCACATCGTGCACATGGCTTTCGCGGATGCCGGCAGTCGTAATCTCTACAAACTCTGCCTTGTCCTGCATGTCGGCAATCGTCGCGCAACCGCAATAGCCCATGCTGGCCCGGATGCCTCCAGCCATTTGGAACACGATCGCCACCATCGACCCCTTGTAGGGAACACGACCTTCGATACCCTCGGGCACCAATTTGTCGGCGTTGGGATTACCTGTGCTGGACTCCTGAAAATAGCGGTCGGCGCTTCCCTGTTGCATGGCGCCGATACTGCCCATTCCACGATAGCTCTTGTAGCTGCGGCCTTGGTAGAGAATGACTTCGCCAGGGGCTTCCTCAGTTCCTGCGAACATGCCCCCCATCATCACCGTGCTGGCTCCAGCGGCTATTGCCTTTGCAATATCGCCACTATAGCGGATGCCACCGTCGGCAATCAAAGGCACACCGGTTCCACGCAATGCAGTGGCAACGCTGTCAACTGCCATGATTTGAGGGACACCCACCCCAGCCACAATGCGCGTGGTGCAAATCGAGCCAGGACCAATACCCACTTTGACCGCGTCAGCTCCAGCCTCCACCAAGGCAAGCGCTGCGGCTCCGGTGGCAATATTGCCACCCACCACGTCTACTTGAGGAAAGTTCTGTTTGACCCAACGTACCCGGTCGATCACACCCTTACTGTGTCCGTGCGCCGTGTCCACCACGATTGCGTCTACCCCGGCAGCAACAAGCGCTTCCACGCGAGCTTCTGTACCTTCGCCCACACCGACTGCAGCACCCACGCGCAAACGTCCTGTGGCATCGCGAGCGGCGTTGGGGAAGTTCAACTGCTTGGTAATGTCCTTAACGGTAATCAGCCCCTTGAGCTCAAAAGCGTCATTGACGACCAGCAGGCGCTCGAGCTTGTGCTTGTTCAGCAGCGCTTTTGCAGCTTCGGGCGTGGTGCCATCGGGAACGGTGATCAGGCGCTCACGGGGAGTCATGATTTCACGCACGGTCTGGTCGTACCGGGTTTCGAAACGAAGGTCGCGACCAGTCACGATACCGACGACTTTACCGCCATCGCAAACGGGGAAACCGGATACACCCAACTGGTCTGACAGCGCCATGACTTGGCGAACGGTGGTTTCAGGCGTGATAACCACTGGGTCCCGCAGCAATCCGGACTCATAGCGCTTGACCTTTGCCACTTGCGCGGCCTGTTCGGCGGGAGTCAGGTTTTTGTGAACGATGCCCATACCACCCTCTTGCGCGATGGCAATTGCCAGGCGGGCTTCGGTCACCGTATCCATCGCGGCGGACACCAGCGGCAGATTCAGTGCGATATTGCGGGAAAAACGGGTGGCGAGGCTGGTGTCCTTAGGCAGGACTTGGGAGAACGCTGGTACCAACAACACATCGTCGAAGGTCAGCGCTTTGCCGAGAAGGCGCATGTCAAAGCTCCAAAAGACGGATTGTACCCTCGCCGCCCGACGCGTCGTCCGTCCAAAGCGCTAAACTCGTACCATGAAACTGATCAAGCCCCTCATTGCGATCACTTTGACCATCGCCTCTCTCAGCGCCGTTGCTCAGTGGCAGTGGATAGACAAGGACGGAAGAAAGATATTCAGCGACCGGGGACCCGGACCTGATGTGCCTGAGAAAAACATCCTGAAACGCCCCGCTGGTAGCAAATCTCCTGGGCCTTCAGTAGCCACAGAGGCGGCAACCACGAGTGGACCTGCGCCAGAGGCGGCGCCTGCCCTGCCGAAAGACGCGGGGGTAGACAAAACCTTGGATGCAAAGAAAAAGCAGGCTGAAGCAGCTGAAGCGGCGAAGAAAAAAGCTGAAGAAGAGAGGGTTGCCAAAGCCAAGGCCGACAACTGCAAATTGGCGCGGCAAGCAAAGGCAACGTTCGATTCAGGCGCCCGGATATCCCGTACGAATGCTTCAGGTGAGCGCGAATTTTTGGACGACGCAGCCCGAGCAGCTGAGGCACAGCGTGTTCAAGGCGTCATCGACGCTGACTGCAAATAGCGGAATCTGTCATGTCGCAAAGCGCATCAGTATCCTGCCTTGCCGCCCACGCGGCGCCGCGCAAACAAACCTGCTGACTTTGCCCCTTGTTTGGCGAAGCGCTCTCTGCGGGCTACTTTGGGATCTACCCTCAGATCGCGGAGAATTTCAATGCGATCGCCATTCCGCAATCTGTCCTTGAAGCCTGCCTTCCGCCCCCAGACACTCACGACCAAAGCGTCAACCACGTCGGCAGGCAGGGCGTTCAACAACTGACTCTCAACAATCGCCTCTGCCACCAGGGCACCGTTTTTCATCGACAGCTGACACTGCTCGATTTGACGCGATCCAGGAGCGTAAAACACCGTCACTGACAGCGTGCCGTCTGGCGTCAACGGCGCCTCAGTCGCCATAGACCTGCTGCGCCCGCTTGACGAATGCATCCACCAAATTCGCCGCGATTTTGTCAAAAACAGGTCCGACCAACTTTCCGAGTGTGGCATTTTCGAAACCGTAATTCAGCGAAAGGCTCACTCTGCACGCACGTTGGCTGCCATCACCCACAGACGCAAACAACCATTCACCGTCCAGTTTGGAGAAAGGTCCTTTGACAAGTTGCATGCCGATACGCTGGGCATCCGAATGATCGTTGCGAGTGGTGAATGTCTGCCGGATCCCGCTAAACGAAATGCCTACTTCGGCCGTCATGCCGGCCTCATCCTGCTCGAGCACCCGGGCGTGATCACACCACGGCAGAAACTGGGGATACCTCGCGACATCCGTCACCAAAGCATACATTTCGGCAGGGGTGTACCAGATCAGGACGGACTTGTTGACAGTTTTCATAGAATGCAGGGTTGCGCGGGATTGTAGACAAGCCCCAATGCGTGTCTTTCAATTCTGCCCTTCGCCCCCACTTTCACTCCATGGCCAAAAAACCCGAAACTGCCTCCCGCATCGCTGACAACAAAAAAGCCGCCTTCAATTATTTTTTTGAAGAGAGGTTTGAAGCCGGCCTTGTGCTCGAAGGCTGGGAGGTCAAATCCCTGCGCGAAGGTAAAGTGCAGCTGACAGACGGCTATGTGGTTATCCGCGATGGTGAAATGTTCATCATCGGCCTGCAGATCAACCCCTTGCACACGGCTTCCAGCCACGTCAGTCCGGACAAAATCCGAACCAAAAAGCTGCTGTTGCACAAGGAAGAAATCAAGCGCCTGACCGGCAAGGTTGAACAAAAGGGCTACACGCTGGTGCCCATCAACCTGCATTGGAAGAGCGGGAAAGTGAAGTGCGACATCGCCTTGGCCAAAGGCAAAGCTGAGCACGACAAGCGAGACACCATCAAGGACCGCGAGGGCAAGCGGGAAGTTGAACGCGCCATGAAAGACCGGAACCGTTAATTTTTTCCGGCGACATGGAATAAACCGTCACGGCCCGGCGTTTATCTGGTGAGCACGCATCCCGCGGGCTTTACAACTCCGGAGTACTCCATGAAATTTCTCGCGATAGCCACACTTACCGCCGCCCTGCTGGGCGGCTGCGCGGCCATGGCGCCATCGGCACCCGTTGCCGTGAATGGAGGCATTTTGACGGGCAGCAACGGCATGACCTTGTACACCTTTGACAAAGACACAACCGGCAGTGGTAAATCGGTGTGCAATGGTCAGTGCGCGATCAATTGGCCCCCACTGATGGCTTCGGACACCGACAAGGCCGCCGGCGACTACAGCATCATCACCCGCGATGACGGCAAGAAGCAGTGGGCTCTCAAAGGCAAACCCCTGTACTTCTGGATCAAGGACACCAAGCCCGGAGACGCCACCGGCAATGGCGTGCAGAACGTCTGGCGCACCGTCACCCCCTGATTCACCATGGATGCAGCGCAGCTCAAAGATCAGATCCCTGCGCTGCGCCGCTACGCCAGAGCGCTTACCGGCAGCGCATGGGCCGCGGATGATCTCGTGCAGGACACACTAGAGCGTGCCTGCACAAAATGGACCTTATGGACCGCAGGCAGCAACCTGCGAGCATGGTTGTTCACCATCATGCACAACATCCACGTCAGTGATGTACGGAGAGTCATCCGGCATCAAGCGGCAACCGATCCGGAAGGGCTTGAGGGAGAAGCCTTAGGCCTCGCAGCGCCCGCCTCTCACGCAGACAGTCGCATGGACTTGCAACGTTGCCTGCTTTTGCTACCCGAAGACCAGAGAACCGTCCTCCTGCTGGTGGCATTGGAAGACATGAGCTATGCAGAAGTGGCCAAGATCACCGGCAGCCCTTTAGGCACTGTGATGTCAAGGTTGTCCCGGGCCCGGACACGTTTGCAAAACCTGATGGATGGAACGCCCGCCAGCAGCAAACGCGGTGCGGACGTTGTTCCTCTCCAACGAGTGCGTTGAGAACCTGCCTATGAATCACCCTTCTTCCCCTCCCCCGCGCCCGGATGATGTGCATGCCTGGGTTGACGGGCGCCTCCCTGAGGATCAGCGTGCGACATTGGAAGACCAACTACGGGATCAACCCGCATTACTGGCAGATGCACAGGAATGGAAACGCCTGAACCAACGCATCAGTGAATTGCACGCTGACGTTCTGGATGAACCATTGCCGACGCATCTGCTGCAGGCGGCGTCACAACTCGGTCAGCGTCAACAGCAAAGAAACCAATGGACTCGCTGGGGTGGTATGGCTGCCAGCGTGTTGTTTGCATTCGGGATGGGCTGGTTTTTGCAACCTGTGCTGAGCGGCTTTAGCCCTGGCACTTACGCCAGCCAACAGCGCAGCGAAAAGGCATTTGTCATGCAAGCGAGTGTGGCCCATGCCGTGTTTTCCCCGGAAGTGAAGCACCCCGTCGAAGTCAGTGCAGCAGAACAACAGCATCTGGTCCAGTGGCTTTCCAAACGCTTGGGGCGCGAACTCAAGGTGCCCGATCTGTCTGCCCAAGGCTTTCAGCTCATGGGCGGGCGTCTTTTGTCGGGGGATAGCGGTGCCCGCGCCCAGTTCATGTTCGACAACGCCACCGGCAAGCGCGTCACCTTGTATGTGGGCGGTCTCTCCAGCACTACGAACGCATCCTCAACAGTAACTTCGTTCCAGTTCAGCCAACAGGGCAAGAACCTCAGCTTTTACTGGGTAAACCGCAATTTCGGTTACGCCCTGACCGGCGACCTGGACCGCCCTGCCCTCATGGCCTTGTCCGAAGCCGTGTACGCCCAACTTCCACGCTGAGCGGAGTCGCCGGTTCGCCTTAGGCAAGCGTACGCAAGGGGTGAGCGTTCGCGGGCCATGGGCTGTCGAAGAATGGGGCCACCATGGCGGTGGTCACATCCTCAATCCGTGCCGGGTTCCACTGTGGCTGGTGGTCCTTGTCCACCGCAAGTGCACGGATGCCCTCCACCGTTTCACTGCGCGCTCCAGCGCGATCCAAATGGCGGGTGACGAAGCAGTGCCGCACCATGTCACGCTCCATGCGCAAGTCCTCGGCCAGGCGCATGGTGCGCGCTCTGCGCACCTGCTCCAGCACCACATGCAGCATCAGGGGCGAACGCTTGCGCAAAGTCGCTGCAGTATGTTGTGCCCACTCAGAACTGTCTGCCTCCAGAGCACCCACGATAGACTGCACATCCGCCCGAGAAAAATAGGCATCAATTTGATCTCTAGCGCCTATGGAGTCAGCGTGAGCAGCTATAGAAAATGTAGCAATCCAAGGGTCGAGTGATCCTGCAGACTCCCAATCCACGCCAGCCAAGGCATCCCAAGCTTCCTGGAGTCGACCTGCGTCCAGCATGTGGTCCGCCAATTGCACCGCAATAGCAGCGTCTGCACCAATAACCTCTCCGGTCAAAGCCAACCATTCGCCGGTGTTACCCGGACAACGGCTCAAAAAGTAGCCCCCGCCTACATCCGGAAATAGGCCGATGTTGGTTTCGGGCATGGCCATCTTGGTTCGCGAGGTCACCAAGCGGTGTGACGCCCCTTGGCTGATACCCATGCCCCCGCCCATCACGATGCCGTCCATGAATGCCAAGTAAGGCTTGGGGTAGGTGTGGATGAGGTGGTTCAGCGCGTACTCCTCCGTGAAGAAGTCCTCCAGCGCCGGGTCGCCTGACAGTGCCGCAGCGTGGAAAAAGCGGATATCCCCGCCTGCACAAAATCCGCCGAAGGGGCCTTCTTTGTTGCTGCCGCGGATGGCCACTGCATGGATACTGGAATCATCCTTCCACGCCAAAAGAATTGCTGTGAGCGAGCGCACCATGCCCAAGCTCAAGGCATTCAATGCTTTAGAGCGGTTCAGGGTGATGTAACCCACCCCACCGCTCACCTCGGTAACGACATCCAGACCCCAGTCTCCGTGTTTCATTTGCGTTGTCTCCATCCAATCAGTTCATTCACCAGCAGCGCACCGATGACCAAGGCACCGCCGGACACAACGGCACTCCCTGGCGCCTCGTTCGCACCCAGCCACGCTAGCAAAATGCCGAAAATAACCTCCAGCAATTGGAGCAAGGATATCTCGGGCGCTTTCAGTACCTGGGCCACCCGCACGCTCAAGACACAGGGCACGGCGAGCTGAAAGACGCCCAGAAATCCCAACAGAGCCACGTCATGTGCAGTTGCTTGCAAGGGCAGCGCCAGGGGCAAGGTGACGATACAAGAAATCACGCCACCCACCCACACGGCGGGCATCAGGTCGATGTCATGCCCTTGGTCGTGGGCGTGCTGCGTCACCGTCCAGTTGGTCGCGCCCGCAATGGGCACACACAGGGCGACCAAGGTTCCCCATAGCGTGATGCTGCCGACTTGCGAGGCATACATATACACAATGCCCGCGCCTGCCACCAGCACCGCCACCCAGGTGCGCGCCGGTATGCGGTGCCCGATGAAGATGCGCGCCATCAGGGCAGTCAGCAGCGGCCCCATGGACATGGTGACCAACACATTGCCCACCGAGGTCAGGGTGAGTGCCACCATGAAGGCTGTGAACATCACGCTCCAGCACATGCCGGAAAGCCAGAAAGCTGGCGTAGCACTGCGCAGTTTGGCGAACACACCCTTCCCGCTCACCACAGGCAGGATCGCCAGCAAGCTGATCACTGTGAAAAACGAGCGCCAGAAGGTCACTTCGAAGCTTCGCGCAGACTCCAAATGGCGCGTCACCACGCCGGCGGTGGACCACATCAGGGCGACCAGCACCATCAGCAAAACGGCGCGGTTGTGGGAGAGCTTCATGCAGTTTCCTGTGCTGACATGCCTTGGGAGGAGACATGGTGAAAACAACAACGCCGCGGGACCAGCTCTGCCGGACCGCGGACGTTGATTCCCCTTGCGGGGCGTTCATGCACCGGCTGTCGCCGGCCGCATGAATTAATCGCGGGAGGCGCGCTTGCGTTCGTGCTCTTTCAGGAAACGCTTGCGCAGACGCACGGACTTGGGCGTGATTTCCACCAGCTCGTCGTCCTCGATAAATTCGACACCGTATTCCAAAGTCAACTCGATCGGGGGAGTGATCTTGATCGCATCTTCCTTGCCGGACACGCGGAAGTTGGTCAGCTGCTTGGTACGGGTTGCGTTCACCACCAGGTCGTTGTCACGGTTGTGGATACCCACAATCATGCCTTCGTACACCGGATCGTTCGCCTTCACGAACATGCGACCGCGGTCGTCCAGCTTGCCCAAGGCGTAGGTGAAGATTTCACCGTCGTCCATGGAAATCAGCACACCGTTCTTTCGGCCACCGATGTCACCCTTGTGCGGCTCATAGCTGTCAAAGATGTTGGAGATCAGGCCGGAACCACGGGTCAAGTTCAGGAATTCGTTGGAGAAGCCAATCAAGCCACGGGCAGGAATGCGGTATTCCAAACGGACACGGCCACGGCCGTCCGGTTCCATGTTGATCAACTCGCCTTTGCGTTCGCCCAGTGCCTGCATCACGCCGCCTTGGTGCTGTTCTTCGATGTCCGCGGTCACCAGCTCGATAGGTTCGTGCTTCTCGCCGTTGATGTCCTTGAACATCACGCGCGGCTTGGACACGGCCATTTCATAACCTTCACGGCGCATGTTTTCCAGCAGAATGGTCAAGTGCAGTTCACCACGACCCAGCACTTCAAACACGCCTTCTTCGTCGGTTTCGTTGACGCGCAGAGCCACGTTGTGTTGCAGTTCCTTTTGCAGACGATCCCAGATCTGGCGGCTGGTCACGAACTTGCCTTCACGACCGGCCAAGGGGCTGGTGTTCACGCAGAAATTCATGGTCAGGGTAGGTTCATCCACCTTGAGCATGGGAAGTGGCTGGGGGTTGGCAGGGTCGGTCACAGTCACGCCGATACCGATATCTTCGATACCGTTGATCAACACGATGTCACCAGGGCCTGCCAGTGGGCTTTGCATGCGGTCCAGGCCCTGGAAGGTCAAGACCTGGTTCACACGGCCTTTCACAGCTTTGCCGTCCGGGCCTTCCATGACCACCACGTCCTGCATGGGCTTGATCGTGCCTTGGCTGATACGACCCACACCGATGCGGCCCACGAAGCTGGAGAAGTCCAGTGCAGAGATTTGCAACTGCAAGGGAGCTGTCGGGTCACCGGAGTTCGGTGGCACGTGCTTCAGGATGGTGTTGAACAGGGCCGACATGTCGGGGCCCCACTGCTCACCGGGAGCGCCTTCCTCCAAGGAAGACCAGCCATTGATACCGGAGGCATACACCACGGGGAAGTCCAGCTGCTCGTCGGTCGCACCCAGTTTGTCAAACAGGTCAAATGCAGCGTTCACAACCTTGTCGGGGTTGGCGCCGGGCTTGTCCACCTTGTTCACCACGACGATAGGCTTCAGACCCAAGGCCAAGGCCTTCTTGGTCACAAATCGGGTCTGGGGCATGGGGCCTTCTTGCGCATCAATCAGCAGCAACACGCTGTCGACCATGGAAAGGGCACGTTCCACTTCACCGCCGAAGTCCGCGTGTCCGGGGGTGTCCACGATGTTGATGTGGGTACCTTCCCAGCTCACTGCGCAGTTCTTGGCCAGAATCGTGATGCCGCGTTCTTTTTCGATGGCGTTGTTGTCCATCACGGTGTCGACCACTTTTTCGTGCTCGGCAAAGGTGCCGGACTGACGCAGCAGCTGGTCAACCATGGTGGTTTTGCCGTGGTCAACGTGCGCAATGATGGCGATGTTTCGGATTTGTTTACTCATGGTTCACTTTCTGCTTACGCCCCGAGGGCCAAGGTTTCGTTACTCTGTTTCAAACTCTGTTCCAGGGCCTGCTGCTGGCCCAAGGTTTCGCTGATCTCCAGCGGACTCAGCAAACGCACGGGGATCAACTCCCCGGCTTTCACATGTGCCGTGCCCAACAGGGCTTTCGGCATCGTGGCGTATACCGCCACTTGCTCAGCATCCGCCCACGCTCCGCGCCTGCGCATGCCACTCAAAAATCGTGCCGCATTCTCACTGTCCAATGTGACAGTCACATGCTGCGGCAGCAAAGCATCGACGGGCAAGAGACACGCGAGGCGCTGCTCTTCCGTCATGGCCTCCAGGGCCTCCAAACTCACACACTGGCTGGTATCAAACCCACCCGTTCGGGTCCGGCGCAAGGCGCTCAAATGCGCACCGCAACCCAAGGCCTCGCCAATGTCCTCACCCAGGGTTCGGATATAGGTTCCCTTGCTGCACTCCACAACTAATTTAATAGCTGGTTGTGCAGTATCCATGGGCGCTGCCAGCTGTTTCAATGCATAAATCACCACATGGCGGGGCTCGCGCTCCACCTCAATCCCGGCTCGCGCGTACTCGTACAACGCCTTGCCGTCCTTCTTCAAGGCACTGTGCATGGGCGGCACCTGGGCAATCGGCCCGGTGAAGCGCTGCAACACGGCATCCAACTTTGCTTGCGAAACATCTACCGGCCGCTCACTCAGCACATCGCCTTCCGCATCGGCCGTACTGGTTTTAATGCCAAGCCGCACTGTCGTTTCGTAGGCTTTGTCCGCATCCAGATGCATTTGGCTGAATTTGGTCGCCGCGCCAAAGCACAAGGGCAACACGCCTGTCGCCAAAGGATCCAGCGTTCCGGTATGTCCTGCTTTCTCAGCCCGCAACAACCACTTTGCTTTCTGCAAAGCCTGATTACTGGACAGGCCGATCGGCTTGTCCAGCAACAGCACCCCATGCACAGGGCGCCTTGCAACCCGTGCACGTGGCGCGTTCATGTGTTTAGTCCTCTTTGGCGCGCGATGACACCGCGCGAGCAATCAAGGCATTCATGTCAGCCGCACGTTCTGTGGTCTGGTCAAAAATGAAATGCAATGTCGGCACCGTGTGGATATGCAAACGCTTGAACAGACCGGCGCGCAAAAAGCCCGCAGCCTGGTTCAGTCCCTCTGCCGTCTCCACCGGATCGCCGACCAGCAAGCTGAAAAAGACCTTGGCGTGGGCATAGTCGGGCGTGACTTCCACACCCTGGATCGTGACCATGCCTACCCGCGGGTCCTTGAGCTCGCGCGCGATCAGCTCGGCCAGATCCCGTTGGATCTGGTCGGCCACCTGAAAGCTGCGATTGGGTGTAGCTGACTTTTTGCGCACTCGGGTTCTCTCGCTTACAGGGTACGGGCGATTTCTTTGACTTCGAAGAACTCCAACTGATCACCTTCTTTGATGTCGTTGTAGTTCTTGAGCTTGATACCGCACTCGAAGCCTTCTTTGACTTCGCGCACATCGTCCTTCATACGCTTCAGGGAATCCAGCTCGCCGGTGTAAATCACCACGTTGTCGCGCAACAAGCGGAAGTGCGCGTTGCGGGTAACAAAGCCATTGGTAACCATACAACCTGCAACCGTACCGATCTTGGAAGCCACGAATACCGTGCGGATCTCGGCCATACCAATGACCTCTTCCCGCTTCTCGGGTGCCAGCATGCCGGACATGGCGGCCTTCAACTCATCGACCGCGTCGTAAATGATGTTGTAGTAGCGGATGTCCACGCCATTGCCCTCAGCCAACTTGCGCGCGCCGGCATCGGCACGGGTGTTGAAGCCGATGACGATCGCCTTGGAAGCGATGGCCAGGTTGATGTCAGATTCGCTGATACCACCCACCGCAGAGTAGACCATCTGCACTTTGACTTCGTCCGTAGACAGCTTGAGCAGCGACTGTGCCAAAGCTTCCTGCGAACCCTGTACATCCGCCTTGACGATGATGGGCAACATCTTCACGTCGCCTGCACCGATGTCGGAGAACATGTTCTCCAACTTGGCAGCCTGCTGCTTGGCCAACTTGGTGTTGCGGAACTTGCCTGCACGATAGGTTGCGATTTCGCGGGCACGACGTTCATCGGTCAACACCATGAATTCATCACCGGCCTGCGGCACTTCGGTCAAGCCCTGGATTTCCACTGGAATGGAAGGTCCGGCGGTTTCGATCTTGTGACCGTTCTCGTCCAACATGGCACGCACGCGGCCATAAGTTTGACCAGCCAGCACCACATCGCCCACCTTCAAAGTACCGGACTGCACCAGCATGGTGGCCACAGGACCGCGGCCCTTGTCCAACTTGGCTTCGATCACCAGACCCTTGGCCATGGCATCGACAGGCGCCTTGAGCTCCAACACTTCGGCTTGCAAAAGCACCTGTTCCAACAAGGCATCGATACCCATGCCGGTCTTGGAAGACACGGGCACAAACGGAGAATCACCACCGTATTCTTCGGGCACCACTTCTTCGACGACCAGCTCTTGCTTGACGCGATCGGGGTTGGCATCGGGCTTGTCGGACTTGGTGATCGCTACCACCAGGGGAACGCCAGCCGCTTTCGCGTGCTTGATCGCTTCCTTGGTTTGCGGCATCACGCCGTCGTCGGCTGCCACCACCAGAATCACGATGTCGGTTGCTTGTGCACCACGGGCACGCATGGCGGTAAACGCTTCGTGACCTGGGGTATCGAGGAAGGAAACCATGCCGCGGGGAGTTTCCACGTGGTAGGCACCAATGTGCTGCGTAATGCCACCGGCTTCGCCCGCAGCCACTTTGGCACGGCGGATGTAGTCCAGCAGCGATGTCTTGCCGTGGTCCACGTGGCCCATCACGGTCACCACAGGAGCGCGTGGCAAGGAAGGCGCTTCCTGACCTTGCACTTCGTCGTCGGTAAACGCTTCCGGGTCATCCAGCGCAGCTACCACTGCTTTGTGGCCCAGCTCTTCCACCACGATCATGGCAGTATCCTGATCCAGAGGCTGGTTGATGGTGACCATCTGGCCCAGCTTCATCAACTGCTTGATGACTTCAGAGGCCTTGATCGCCATCTTGTGCGCCAATTCGGCCACGGTGATGGTTTCGGGCACGTGCACTTCGATTACACGTGCTTCGACCGGAGCGGACTGCTGGTTGTGATGGTCATCACGATCGCGGTCATTGCCCCGACGGCCCTTGGGACCAGCACGCCAGTTGCTGGAACGCCCAGCGCCTGCCGTTGTGTCACCACGGGTCTTGAGTTCTTTCTTCTTGGCAGTGTCTCCAGCCCAGCTGCTGGACAGCTTGGCAGATTTGACTTCCTTGCCATTCCCGGCAGGTGCGCCCGCACCCGGGGCGCCAGCTGCAGGTTTTGCCGGTTTGGCAACCGCGGACCCATTGGCAGGCTTGTGCAGCGTACCCTTCATTCCGGCCTTGGCGTCAGCCGCAGGCTTGGGCTCTTCCACCTTCTTGGGCTCTTCCACCTTCTTGGGCGCAACCATGACCTTCTTGGGAGCCGCCATCATGGAGCGGATGGCGGCAGCTTCGGCTTCCGCCTTGCGACGGCGTTCACCCAGATCGGCTGCACGGGCTGCTTCTTCAGCCGCAGCAGCCTTGGACGCTTGCGCAGCCGCAGCGGCACGTTCTTGCGCTGCAGCTTTGGCAGCAGCTTCGCTGGCTTGGGCGGCAGCAGCGGCATCCACAGCCTGTGCTGCGGGTGCTGCTTCGGCTTTGACAGCAGACTGGACCTGTGCCACTGCCTGCTCTTTGGCCAGGCGGGCAGCGGCTTCAGCTTCGCGCTCTGCAGCGGCGGCCTGCTCAGCAGCCGCCTTGGCACGGGCTTCCTGCTCTTCACGCTCGCGACGGCGTTGCGCCAGCTCTTCTTCCTGGCGGCGGATCAACTCTGCCTGACGGCTGGCCTCTTCCTCACGGCGGGCCAATTCGGCATCTTCCAACGCTTGAGCGGCTTGAGCAGAGGCAACATCCTGCTCTTCAACTTCAGTCGTGCCTTCAACACCATCATCACGGCGGACAAAGGTGCGCTTCTTGCGCACTTCCACCTGGATGGTACGGGCCTTGCCAGTGGCGTCGGCCTGCTTGATTTCTGTAGTCTGCTTTTTCACCAACGTGATCTTCTTGCGTTCAGGGCTGGCAGTGCCGTGGCTGTTTTGCAAGTAGTTCAAGAGGCTGTGCTTGTCAGCATCGGTCAGCACGTCGGCTGCGGAGGCCTTGGGCACTCCGGCAGACTTCAGCTGTTCGAGCAAGATATCGGTAGATTTTTTGAGTTCATTGGCAAACTCGGCAACGGTCGTACTGGTCATATTCTGTGAAACCTTTCATGACCGTTACTCTTGAGAAGCGCCGTCATTGGTAAACCAATGCTCACGCGCCTTCATGATCAGGGCCTTGGCCTCGTCCGCAGACTGGCCGGTAATATCTGTCAATTCGTCCACGGCAAGGTCAGCCAGTTCATCGCGGGTGTGAACACCGCCGTCTGCCAGTTTGCCGATCAGTTCAGGGGTCAAGCCCTCCAGGTCGCGCAGATTCTGCGAAACCTCTTCCACGCTCTCTTCGTGGGCAATTTCCATGGTGAGCAACGCGTCTTTTGCGCGATTACGCAGTTCATGCACGGTGTCTTCGTCGAAGGACTCAATTTCCAGCATTTCCTGCAGCGGCACATAGGCCACTTCTTCCAGGCTGGTGAAGCCTTCGGCAATCAGGATGTCGGCGATTTCCTCATCCACATCCAACTTTTCCATGAACAACTTGCGGCCGGAATCCGTTTCGTTCGCCAGTTTCTGAGCAGACTCGGCGGCGTCCATGATGTTGATCTTCCAGCCGGTCAGCTCGGAGGCCAAGCGGACATTCTGACCACCACGGCCGATGGCGATGGCAAGGTTTTCTTCGTCCACCACCACGTCCATCGCGTGACGCTCTTCGTCCACCACGATGGAAGTCACGTTCGCGGGCGCCAGGGCTCCAATGACGAACTGCGCGGGATCTTCGCTCCACAACACAATGTCGACACGCTCACCAGCCAGCTCATTGGTCACACCATTGACGCGGGTTCCACGCACACCCACACAAGTGCCAATGGGATCTACCCGC
Organism: Curvibacter sp. Hmag1.1; assembly: GCF_059769165.1. Classification (NCBI taxonomy): domain Bacteria; kingdom Pseudomonadati; phylum Pseudomonadota; class Betaproteobacteria; order Burkholderiales; family Comamonadaceae; genus Curvibacter; species Curvibacter sp. Hmag1.1. Next base: position 19,881 of record NZ_JBMBGX010000001.1, on the reverse strand, counting down.
TTGTCATGGGACAGAACTGCGATCTTGGCGCGGGAACCTGCATCACGTGCGCAGGACTTGATCTCCAACAAGCCTTGTTCGATCTCGGGCACTTCCTGGCGGAACAGCTCAATCATGAACTCCGGCGCAGAGCGCGACAACACGATGGGCGCACCGCGCAAGGTCAGGTCCACTTCCATGATCATGGCGCGAACGCGGTCACCTGTGCGCAGGTTTTCCTTGGGGATCATTTCGCCGCGGCGCAGACGGCCTTCCACACGGCCGCTTTCGACAATGATGTCGCCCTTGTCCATGCGCTTGACGGTGCCGACAAAGATCTTTTCGCCACGCGACATGAAGTCGTTGAGCAGCATTTCGCGCTCGGCATCACGGATCTTTTGCAAGATGACTTGCTTGGCGGCCATCGCACCGATACGGCCGATGGGCACAGACGCCACAGGCTCTTCGATGTACTCGTCAACTTCGATGTCGGCGATTTGCTCTTTGGCTTCAAACAGCAGAATTTCCTGGTCAGGCAATTGCAAACCGGCCTCATCGGGAACTACGTGCCAGCGACGGAAGGTTTCGTAGTTGCCGCTGTCACGATCCAATGCGACACGGATGTCCACATCACCGGCGTACAACTTCTTGGTCGCCTGGGCCAAGGCTGCCTCGACGGCGCCCAACACCACATCACGTTCCACGTTCTTCTCACGGGAAATTGCTTCCACCAGCATCAACAGTTCGCGATTCATGCCATGACTCTCCTGAACACTCTAATCAACCAATACAAAAACGGATGGTGTGACAAACGGGCACTCAGGCCTCGTCCGCCTGCCCTTGGCCGCCACGGCCTTTGAAATTCACAATGGGTGCCAAACGGGCATCCCGCAATTCGTCGAAAGCAAAGCCCAGCGCCTGCAGGGGCGGCGGTACACGCTTTTTGCTGACTTTCTGCCCGGGCTTGACCTCAGGGGCATCGCTCCAAACGATCTGCCATCCTGTGCTGCCATCAGCCGCTGGCACTCGCTCCAGCGTGCCACGGAACTTCTTGCGGTTCGCACTGACCTGGCCATTGGCAGCAGCCCCCATGGGCGCCTTCAAGGTAATGTCAATCACGTGACCGGCAAAACGTTCGAAATCTTGGGTGTGACGCAGAGGGCGATCGATACCGGGCGAGGACACCTCGAGCCGCTTGTATTCCACGCCATCGACTTCCAGCGCGAACTGCAACTGGCGAGTCACTTTTTCGCAGTCTTCCACGTTTACAAACTGCTCGGACACAGGCTGCCCTTCAACAGGCGCGACCCACGGCAAATCGATGGTAATACGCAGCAAGCCTCCGGCAGAGCGTTCAATCTCTACCAAGTCATATCCCAGTCCTGCTACGGTTTGTTCAACGATTTCCTGTAATGCCACGTCTGTAAAGCCTGCCTAATGTTGAGCAACGAAATGCGAGTGAAAAACGATCGACCAAAAAAAACGGGCGGTAATTACCCGCCCGTTTGGTCGTGAGCTTTGGATTGTACTCGAAAAGCGCGCTAAGTCCCTTGATTCTTAAGGAAATTACGCACTCGCCGCGAGAAGCTTGACCGTGTAAGGGTGCACAGGCGCCTCCATCACGGCTTCTACACTACCGGATTCCACAATTTTGCCCCCCTGCATCACCAGTACCCGGTGCGCCATGGCCTTGATGACCGCCACATCATGGGTGATTAGCAGATAGGTCAAGCCGCGCTCTTTCTGGAGTGACTGCAAAAGACGCAACACCTGCTGCGCCATGGTGACATCCAAGGCGCTGGTGGGCTCGTCGAGCACGATGACGGTGGGCTCCAGCACCAATGCCCGTGCAATCGCCAATCGCTGGCGTTGCCCACCGGAGAACTGATGGGGGTAGCGCTGCAAAATGGCGGGAAACTGCTGCTCTCCCATGCCGACCACCTCCAGCGCGCTCAACACGCGCTGCCGCCGCGCGTCTGCAGCCAAGTCAGGCATATGCACATCCAGACCCTCGCCCACCAGCTCCTCCACCGTCATCCGTGGCGATAGGGAGGAAAACGGATCCTGAAAAACCACTTGCACCTGTTTGCGCAGCCCAACATCACGCGCAGCTTTGCCGGACCACGTTTTGCCGCCTACCTGGACCACACCCTCAAAAGCCGTCAAACCCAGAGCCGCCAGCGCCAAGGAGGACTTGCCAGAGCCTGACTCCCCTACGACACCCAATGTCTCGCCGCGATGCAACTGGAAGTCGGCGGAGTGCACCGCAGTGAATCGTCCGCTGGAGAACCACCCCCGAAAACCCGACTTGGGAATGGGGTAGGTCACTTGGACTGCTTTGGCTTCGAGCAACAAGGGTGCACCGGGTGCCACGACAGGCACTTTACGCACCGGTAGGCTGTCCAAGAGTTGGCGAGTGTAGGCGTGCTGGGGCCGTGCAAACACCTCCGCCACTGTGCCCTGCTCCACGATTTCACCCTTTTCCATCACCGCCACGCGATCCGCGAACTTGCGGACCAGATGCAAATCATGGGTGATTAGCAATACAGCCACACCCTTGCGTCGTTGCAAGTCAGTGAGCAAATCCAGAATCTGCTGCCGCACGCTCACGTCCAGCGCTGTCGTGGGCTCATCCGCCAGCAGCAATTTGGGGGCGCAGGCCAAAGCCATGGCGATCATCGCGCGCTGGCGTTGGCCGCCTGAGAGCAGGTGTGGATAGGCGTTCGCGCGCCGCGCAGGGTCGTCAATGCCCGTTTCTGCTATTAATTCAATAGCAGCCCGCGCAGATTCCTTGGGCGTCAGACCTTGTTTTTCCTCTAGAACTTCAGCAATCTGGCTGCCAATGGTGAATACCGGATTCAGCGCCGTCATGGGCTCCTGAAACACCATGGCGATGTCTTGCCCGCGAATGCCGCGCAGCTGCCGCTCCGGCAAAGCCAACAAATCGATAGGGCCGGAACTGGAGGCAAAGTCCGCTCTCCCTGTGACGCTGGCGCCTTGGGCCAAACCCAGCAGACTCAATGCAGTGATGGTTTTGCCGGAGCCGGACTCTCCCACGAGCGCCAGCTTTTCCCCCGGCTGGATGTCGAAGCGGATGCCACGAACCACCTCACGATGGCCGAATGCCACCCGCAGCCCTTCCACGGTTAGCAATGCAGTTGGCTTGCTCATGTGTCTTGCTTCCTGGGGTCCAGGGCGTCACGCAGCGCGTCGCCCATCTGCGTGAGCAATAGCAAGGTCACTACCAGCACACAAAACGTGGAAAGCGAAATCCACCAGGCATCAATATTGTTTTTCCCTTGGGACAGCAGCTCGCCCAGAGAAGGGGTACCGGGCGGAACGCCGAGGCCCAAAAAATCCAAAGAGGTAAGTGCCAGAATCGCCCCACTCATGCGGAATGGCAGAAAGGTCACCACCGGCGTCAAGCTGTTGGGCAGGATATGCCGCAGGATGATGGCCCGGTTGGACACCCCCAGTGCTCTGGCTGCGCGCACGTAATCCAGCTGGCGATTGCGCAGAAACTCGGCCCGTACATAGTCGGACAAGCCCATCCAGCCGAACAGGCTCAGCAAAATCAGCAGCAAGCCCACACTAGGGGCAAACAGGGCACTGAAAATGATCAACAGATAAAGCTCCGGCATGGAGCTCCAGATTTCGATGAAGCGCTGAAACACCAGGTCTGTTTTGCCGCCAAAAAAGCCCTGAATCGCACCTGTCAGGATGCCGAGCAAAACACCGGTCACGGTCAGCGCCAACGCAAACAACACGCTGACCCTGAAGCCATAGAGCAGCTGAGCCAGCAGATCACGGCCCCGGTCATCCGTGCCCAGCCAATTGGCGGCGCTGGGCGGTGCCGGGTTGGGCGAGGTCGCAAAGTAATTCAGTGTCTTGGGGCCGTAGCGGTTGGGAGCGAACAGCGCCCAGTTGCCAGGCTCCGAAAACTTTTGCTGGATGAAAGGGTCCAGGTAGTCGGTCGGCGTGGCGAAGTCGCCGCCGAAGGTGGTTTCCGGGTAATCCTTCACCAAAGGCCAATAGGTCGTGCCTTGGTAGACCACGACCAGCGGCTTGTCGTTGGAGACCAACTCAGCCGCGAGGCTCAGCACCACCAAGCCACAAAAAATGATCAGACTGGCAAAGCCCAGTCGGTTGCTGCGAAAGCGCCTCCAGGCGCGCAGTGCGGGGCCGGGATTATTCAAAGGTAACACGCGGGTCCACCCAGGCATAACAAAGGTCTGACACCAGCTTGGTAACCAAGCCGATGAGCGTAAACAGGTACAACGTGCCCATGACGACAGGGTAGTCACGCCGGATCACGCTCTCGTAGCTCAAGAGGCCCAGGCCATCGAGCGAAAACTGGGTCTCGATCAGCAGGGACCCCGTAAAAAAAGCGCCTATGAACGCAGCTGGAAACCCGGTCACGATGGGAATCAAGGCGTTGCGCATCACATGCTTCCACAGCACTTTGCGCTCGGGCAAGCCTTTGGCTCGGGCGGTCAAGACATACTGCTTGCGGATTTCTTCCAAAAAAGAATTTTTGGTGAGCATCGCGATGGTGGCAAAGCTGCTCATCACCATGGCTGTGACCGGCATGGCGATGTGCCAGAGGTAGTCCGTCACTTTGGCGCCCCAGGACAAGCTCTCCCAATTTGCCGATACCAGCCCGCGCAGCGGAAACCACTGCAACTGCCCGCCAAACACCACCAGCAACGCCACGCCCAGCACGAAACCGGGAATGGCGAAGCCCACCAGCACCACGATGCTGGTCACCAAATCAAACCGGGAGCCCGCGCGGACCGCCTTGGCAATGCCCAGCGGGACCGCAATGCCGTAGCTCAGAAAGAAGGTCCACAGCCCCAAGCTCATGGAGACCGGCAGCTTCTCCCAGATCAGCTCAGAGACTTTGCGGTTCTGGAAAAAGCTGGTACCCAGATCAAAGCGGGCGAACTGGGTAAGCATCTGCCAGAAGCGCTCGGGCGCAGGCTTGTCAAAGCCATACAGCGCTTTGGCTTGCTCTAAGCGTTTGGGGTCAACCCCTTGCGCGCCCCGATAACTGATGCCCCCTTCCGCACCCACGCCGGCACCTGCCTTAGCTTCCGCCAGATACTGCTCCACGGGCCCTCCGGGCACAAATTGCACTACGACAAAAGTCAATAGCAGCACGCCGAACAGCGTGGGCAGCATCAACAACAAGCGCTTAAGGGTATAGACCATCATGGCTTGGCCCACCAGGTGTCAATGGCCCAACCCTCGCCTTGGGCGTAGGGCGGCATCTGCGCTGGCTTCTCCAGGCGCCAAGCGTTGTACGCAATACGGTGCGTGGCCGCAGACCACTGGGGTACCAGCACATGGCTGTGGGCGATCACCCGGTCCAGCGCGCGGCAGGCGGGCAACAAAGCAGCCTTGGATTTGGCGCTGGTCATGTGCTGAATCAAAGCGTCCACTGCCGGACTCTTGATGCCACTCAAATTGCCTGAGTCTTCCTGGTCTGCCGCTTTGCTGCTGAACAAATCCACAAACTCCTGACCGGGATTCTGGGTACCTGCAAAGGCGATGGAAGTAATGTCGAAATCGAACTTCTGGAGTCGTTGCTGGTACAGCGCAAAGTCCACCGGACGGAACTTGAGCGTGACGCCGATTTTTTCCAGATTACGCGCCCACGGAGTCACCACCCGTGCGCCGGCCTCATTGCTGTCCAGGTACTCCAGCTCAAACGCCTGGCCTTTGGCGTTGCGCAAGGCGCCGTCGCGGTAGGTCCAGCCGGCGTCTTTCAACAAGGCTTGCGCCTTGCGCAAGTTATTGCGCAGAGAGTCTTCGCCATCGGTGCGAGGGGCTATCGCCATAGCGCCGAAAGCAGCCTCCGGCACTTTGCCGTGCCACGGATTCAACAGTGCCAACTCTTGCTCTGGGGGCAGACCGGTGGCCTGGCAGTCGGTGTTGCCGAACAGCCCCTGCACGCGCTGGTAGGCGCCGTAAAACATCTGGCGGTTCATCCACTCGTAGTCCAGCGCCAATCCCAGGGCTTGGCGCACCCGCACATCCTGCAACAAGGGCTTGCGGGTGTTGAGCACATAGCTCTGGAAACCCGTGGGCAAGCGGTGTTGGAACTCGGCCTTGACCAACTCACCGCTGTCGAACTTGCGCCCGGTGACGCGTCGCGCCCAGTCCCCGGCAGAAAAGAAACGCATCAGGTCGAACTCGCCGGCCTTCAAGGCTTCCAGGCGGGCCGTGCTGTCTTTGTAAATCTTGACCGTGATGCGGTCAAAGTTAGCGGTACCCCGGCGCACGTTCAGATCATGCGCCCAATACTGCGGGTCACGCACATAGGTAATGTCTTTGCCGAAGTTCACCGGGCCCACTTTGTAAGGCCCGCTGCCGATGGGGATGTCCATCACGATCTGGTCAAAAGGTTTGAGCTTGCCACCCTCCTCGCCCCATCGGTGGCTGAAGACTGGCAGTCCGCCCACGGTCAGCGGCAAGTCGCGGTTGGGCTTGGCAAAGCGGTAACGCACGGTGCGTTCATCCAGCACATCCACCCCCAGCACGTCTTCCAGCAGGGTCCGAAACCCGGGGGATGCCAGCGGGCCTTTGAGCATGTCAAAGCTGTGCTTCACATCGCGCGCGAGCACCGGATCGCCATTATGAAAACGCGCTTCAGTCCGCAATACAAAGGTGGCGCTCAAGCCATCTGCTGACACGCTCACGTCTTTGGCGAGCAGCCCGTAACCTGCCGCGGTCTCATCCAATGCGCCGGCAAGCAGACTGTCAAACATCAGGCTGCTGAGGTAGGCAGGCGCCGAGCCCTTGACTGTGAACGGGTTGTACTTGTCGAAGGTGGAGACTCGCAAGTTGCTGACCAGTCGCAACTCTCCACCTTTGGGTGCGGCCGGATTGACATAACTGAAGTGGGCAAAGCCCGGCGGATATTGCAGGTCGCCCCAGAGTGCATAGCCATGCGCTGCCCACGCGCCGCCCGCCATGAAACTCCACAGTAATGCCACCCATTTCCGCATGAGACAATTCTGCACCAGACCACGCATTTTTATGAGGACGATATGGGCTTTTTAGCAGGCAAGAAGTTGTTGATCACCGGAGTGTTGTCGAACCGCTCCATCGCCTACGGCATTGCCAAAGCGTGCAAAGAACAAGGCGCCGAATTGGCCTTCAGTTATGTAGGCGAGCGTTTCAAGGAACGCATCACCGAGTTTGCGGCCGACTTCGACTCCAAGCTGGTCTTTGACTGCGATGTGGGCAACGATGAGCAGATCGACCAGTTGTTCAAGGACCTGTCTGTTCACTGGCCTACCTTTGACGGATTTGTACACAGCATCGGCTTTGCGCCACGCGAAGCGATTGCAGGTAACTTCCTGGACGGCCTGACCCGCGAGAACTTCAAAATCGCGCACGACATCAGCGCCTACAGCTTCCCGGCGATGGCCAAGGCGGCCCTGCCCTACCTGACACCCAAAGCGGCTTTGCTGACCCTTTCGTACCTGGGTGCCGAGCGCATCATCCCCAACTACAACACCATGGGCTTGGCCAAGGCCTCACTGGAAGCCAGCGTGCGCTACCTCGCGGAGGCCGTGGGCCCCAAGGGCATTCGCGTGAACGGCATCAGCGCCGGTCCGATCAAGACACTGGCTGCCAGCGGTATCAAGGACTTCAGCAAGTTGCTGAACATGGTGGCCGGCGCCTCCCCCATCCGTCGCAATGTGACGATTGAGGATGTAGGCAATGTGGCTGCTTTCTTGCTGAGCGACCTGGCAGGTGGTGTGACTGCAGAGATCACCTACGTGGACGGCGGCTACAGCCAGACCATGGGCGTGACCGCAGAAATTTAAATCAAATACACCGCTCGCGCCCATGGAATGTGCGCGGGCAGCTATCAAAAAAAGAGCGCCTGCAGATTGATCTGCCGGCGCTCTTTTCTATGGGACTCCTGTCCCTTAGGGGTGAATCAAGCCTTCACACAGTCAGCGTAGTAGCGGACCTTACCGTCTTCTCCCACTTCACTTACCAAACCGTGCACATCGGTCTCAAAACCGGGGCACTGGGCGTTGAACTCGCGCGAGAACTTGAGGTAGTCCACCACTTTCTTGTTGAACACCTCGCCAGGCACCAGCAAAGGGATACCGGGTGGATATGGCGTGACCATGCCCACTGACACGCGGCCTTCCAGGTGGTCGATTTCCACACGTTCGGTCTTACGCAAGGCAATGTGCGCATAGGCATCACTGGGTTTCATGGCGGGCACCAGATCGCCGAGGTACACCTCGGTCGTCAGGCGGGCAATGTCGAACTTGGCGTACAGCTGGTGGATGTGGTGGCACAAGTCGGCCAAACCCATCTTCTCGTAGCGCGGGTACTTCTGCACAAACTCAGGCAACACGCGCCACATGGGCTGGTTCTTGGCGTAGTCGTCCTTGAACTGCTGCAACGCGGTCAACATGCTGTTCCAGCGGCCTTTGGTAATGCCAATGGTGAACATGATGAAGAAGCTGTACAGGCCGGTCTTCTCGACCACCACCCCGTGCTCAGCCAAAAACTTGGTCACGATGGAAGCCGGAATACCGGTCTTGGCGAACTTGCCGTTCAGGTCCAGACCGGGCGTCACGATGGTCGACTTGATCGGGTCCAACATGTTGAAGCCATTGGCCAGCTTGCCGAAGCCGTGCCAGTTGGCCTTTGCGCTCTTGGACTCGCCTTTGATGATCCAGTCAGCGGCCTTGCCAATGCCTTCGTCGGCCAACTTGTCCGGTCCCCAGACCTTGAACCACCAGTCGTCGCCGTACTCTTCGTCCACCTTGCGCATGGCACGGCGGAAATCGAGTGCTTCGGCAATGCTCTCCTCCACCAAGGCGGTGCCACCGGGTGGCTCCATCATGGCAGCGGCCACGTCGCAGCTGGCAATGATGCTGTACTGCGGACTGGTGGAGGTGTGCATCAGGTAGGCCTCGTTGAACAAGTGCTTGTCCAACTTGACAGTCTGGGAGTCCTGCACCAACACGTGGCTGGCCTGGCTGATGCCGGCCAGCAGCTTGTGGATAGATTGCGTGCTGTACACCACGGCCTCCTTGGGGCGCGCGCGGTTCTTGCCCATGGCGTGGTAGGTGCCATAGAACGGGTGGAACGCCGCATGGGGCAGCCAGGCTTCGTCGAAGTGGATGTTCTCCACATAGCCGTCGAGCATGCTCTTGATGGTTTCGGTGTTGTAAAGCACACCGTCGTAGGTGGACTGCGTCAGCGTCAGGATGCGCGGCTTGATTTTCTTGGTGTCCACGCCTTTGAGCAAAGGGTTGGCCTTGATCTTGGCCTGGATAGTCGCCGGCTCAAACTCACTTTGCGGAATCGGGCCGATGATGCCGAAGTGGTTGCGCGTGGGCTTCAGGAACACGGGGATCGCCCCGGTCATGATGATGGCGTGCAGGTTGGACTTGTGGCAGTTGCGATCCACGATCACGATGTCACCGGGCGCTACCGTGTGGTGCCACACCATCTTGTTGGAGGTGGAGGTGCCGTTGGTCACAAAGAAGCAGTGATCCGCATTGAAAATCCGCGCCGCATTACGCTCGGAGGCACCGATGGCTCCGTTGTGGTCCAGCAACTGGCCCAGCTCTTCCACCGCATTACACACGTCGGCGCGCAGCATGTTTTCACCATAAAACTGGTGGTACATCTGCCCTACCGGGCTCTTCAAGAAGGCAACGCCTCCGGAATGCCCCGGGCAGTGCCAGCTGTAGGAGCCATCTTCGGCGTAATCCAGCAGCGCCTTGAAAAACGGAGGCTGTACGCCCTCCAGATAGCCCTTGGCCTCGCGGATGATGTGGCGCGCCACGAACTCGGGCGTGTCCTCAAACATGTGAATGAAGCCATGCAGTTCGCGCAGGATGTCGTTAGGAATGTGGCGGCTGGTCTTCGTTTCGCCATACACATAGATCGGAACATCCAGGTTCTTGCGGCGCACTTCTTCAATGAAGTGACGCAGGTTCAGCACCGCAGGGTCCAGGTCGGGGCCGGGGGTGAATTCCTCGTCGTCAATTGACAAGATGAAGGCACTGGCACGCGACTGCTGCTGCGCAAATTGCGAGAGATCGCCGTAGCTGGTGACGCCCAGAACCTCAAAGCCTTCCGTTTCGATGGCCTGGGCCAGGGCGCGTATGCCCAGGCCCGACGTGTTTTCCGAACGGAAATCTTCGTCAATGATGATGATGGGAAAGCGAAACTTCATCGAAAGGCTCCAACGACGGGCTAAAAAAGGCAAACAGGCGCGAAGTGTAAGGACTTATTGCGGCAAGTCCGCGGCACGGTCATTCAATTGGCCCACAATGTGGCGTCATCAATACAACCGGAGTCCGCCCCATGTCAGAACCCACCCTCTGGTGGCTGCTCACAGGTGCCATCGTGGCGATTGAGCTGCTCACTGGCACGTTTTACCTGCTTATGTTGGCAGCGGGAGCCGTGGCAGCAGCACTTGCGGCCCATGCCGGTGCCACTGTCACAACACAACTCGTGCTGGCAGCTGTTGTAGGCGGCGGCGCGGTGGCAGCATGGCACTTGAAACGGACCCGCCGGAACGACGAGCCCCCTGCCCAGGCCAACCCCAACGTCAACCTCGATATCGGTGAAACCGTGCAAATCATCGCTTGGAATCCGGATGGCACCGCCAGCGTGCAGTACCGTGGAGCCCATTGGACAGCTATTCATCGCAACGGAGTCATTCCGGTACCGGGAGCGCACCGCGTGGCAGAAATGGTGGGCAACCGCCTGTTGGTCGACAAATCGTAAGAAGGAAACCCTATGGAAATCGCAATCGTACTTTTGGTTATCGCCGTGATTTTTGTGACGCGCTCCGTCAAGGTAGTGCCGCAGCAGCATGCCTGGGTGATTGAGCGGCTCGGCAAATACCACGGCACCCTCACCCCCGGCTTGAACTTTCTGGTGCCCTTCATCGACAAGGTGGCCTACAAGCATGTGCTGAAGGAAATCCCGCTCGATATCGCCAGTCAGGTCTGCATCACCAAGGACAACACCCAACTGCAGGTGGATGGCATTCTGTATTTCCAGGTCACTGATGCCATGCGGGCCAGCTACGGCTCCAGCAACTACATCGTCGCGATTTCTCAGCTGGCGCAAACGTCGTTGCGCTCGGTCATCGGCAAACTGGAGCTGGACAAAACCTTTGAAGAGCGAGACATCATCAATGCCCAGGTCGTCGCAGCGATTGACGAGGCGGCCTTGAACTGGGGCGTGAAAGTGCTCCGCTATGAAATCAAGGACCTGACGCCGCCCAAAGAGATCCTGCATGCCATGCAGGCCCAGATTACGGCTGAGCGCGAGAAGCGTGCCTTGATTGCAGCTTCTGAGGGCCGTCGCCAGGAACAGATCAACATCGCGACCGGCGAACGCGAAGCCTTCATCGCGCGTTCGGAGGGCGAAAAGCAGGCAGCCATAAACAGCGCACAAGGTGAGGCTGCCTCGATCACTGCGGTGGCAGAAGCTACGGCCTCCGCCATCGAACGCATTGCAGCGGCCATCCGGCAACCCGGGGGTGAACAGGCGGTACAACTCAAGGTGGCCGAACGTGCAGTAGACGCCTATGGCAAAGTGGCCGCCGATGCGACCACGACCTTGATCATCCCTGGCAATATGAGCGAGGTGTCCGGCTTGATCGCGACCGCCATGAAAATGGTGCAGTCCAGCAAATAGGTCTAAGACGGCGGGCAACAAAAAAGCCCGTAACGCTTACGCGCTACGGGCTATCTGTTTTCTGGCGGAGCAGGCGGGATTCGAACCCGCGGTGGGTTTTACCCCACGCACGCTTTCCAGGCGTGTGACTTAAACCGCTCATCCACCGCTCCAGAGCCTCGTATTCTAGCCCGTAATTTTGCGCATTCCGGACTCCAGCGAAAACTTTTTAGAAAAAGTCCGTGCGACTGAGCACGTAATTCCTGCACACCACGCACTACGAGTGGTTGGCATCCCGAGAATGGGTGGCAGCTTCTCTGACCGCGGAACGCACTGCGTCTTCGAGGTCCGCCATCACAGCCGGCAAAAGCAGTTCCAACTGAGCCTGCAAGCTCTGTCGCAAAGCATTCTGCACCTGGTGCTCCAGATTGGGTAAAAGACGCTCCATCACCGCAGCCACCAACGCATCTTGAGTCAAAGGACTTGGCACGGGCGCTTCAGCCGACAGCTGCATGGGCTCCTCAGAAAGTGGTGCCGATGGCTTTACAACCTCAGTCAAGGTCGGCAAAAACCGCGGAGTCGCCTTGGGTGCGTGCATCACTCAGGCCCTTTCAGCTTCAGATCGTGCCGCTGAATCTCGTAACCTTGCAGCACATAGTGCCTCCATCGATTGCGCGCCAAAGCCCGGTCGTCATCGTCTACGGATACGACTTCAATCACCCGCTCAAACTGAACGAAATCAGCCGGCACCGCGGTCGTCAAATTTACCAATACGCTATGGTTCTTCAACGCACCGTGCACCCTGGACGTCAAAACTACCGGGCACATCGCATGCGGTGCTTGACCGTCATCGACGGCGTGCACCAGAAAATCGGTGGGAGAGGTCGCCCAAAGGCTCGCATCAAGGTACTGCACCTGAGCAGGTGGTGCCAGGACCGTCAACCGGGCACCCCTTGCTACTGCTTTGCGCAGCAGGCGCCCCACATATTCCAATTTGTTGGGCGCACCGAAATGGAACGCGATGTCAGTCACTTGCCTGCAACCCGGCTCAAAAGAAACTCGACCAACAGGGGCACAGGACGGCCGGTAGCGCCTTTTGCACCGCCGCTCTTCCATGCGGTCCCCGCGATATCCAGGTGAGCCCAAGAGTATTTGTCGGTAAATCGTTGCAAAAACTTGGCAGCGGTGATGGCTCCGCCCGCCCGTCCGGCCACATTGGCAACATCCGCAAAGTTGGTCTTTAGGCCTTCTGCATAGTCATCGTCCAGGGGCAGGCGCCAGCACAGGTCACCACTGATCTCACCCGCATGGAACAATGCATCACCCAATTCCGGCTTGTTGGCAAACAAGCCGCTTCGTACGCCGCCCAAAGCCACCATGCAAGCGCCTGTCAGTGTGGCAATGTCAACCACGGCTGCAGGCTTGAAGCGCTCCGCATAAGTCAGAGCGTCGCACAAGACCAAGCGCCCTTCTGCATCGGTATTCAATATTTCAATGGTTTGCCCGCTCATGCTGGTCACCACATCGCCCGGTTTGACGGCTTTTCCATTAAGCAGGTTCTCGCAGGCGGGAATCAAACCGATGACGTTGATAGCCGGCTTGAGCTCTGCCAGAGTCCGGAATGTTCCCAACACGCTGGCAGCACCCGACATGTCGAACTTCATTTCATCCATTTCAGCCGCCGGCTTGATGGAAATGCCGCCGCTATCAAACGTGATGCCCTTCCCCACCAGAACCACGGGAGCTTGTGCTTTGGGCGCGCCGGAATACTGCAACACGATGAAGCGCAAGGGCTCGTCAGAACCTTGTGCTACGGCCATGAAGGAGCCCATGCCCAACTTGGCCACTTCTTTGGGCCCGAGTACTTCGCAACTGATCTTGGCAAACTTGGCCAGACTTTGAGCGGCCTGCCCCAGCAGCGTGGGGGTTGCGTAATTGGCAGGACGATTCGCCCATTCCTTGGCGAATTCCACACCGCTAACCGTAGCTGCGCCTGTATCAAAAGACGCTTTCACTTCAGACGCATTGGTGGCAGCCACCAAAACCTTTTGTAAAGTCCGGGGCTCAGACTTGGATTTGGTGTGTGTGTACACGTAGCTCGCATCTGCAACCGCCAAAGGTACCGCGCGTACTGCATCTTCCTGCGCGGGGGCGGCAAACGCTACCACCAGTTTTTTGAGACTGGTGGCCTTCAGGGCGCTCGCACAGGCAGCCAGCGCACTGCGCACTTGGCGCGCACGGCCTTCGCCGATTCCTGCCAACACCACCTTGGTGGCGTTGAATTGCACTGGCCGGTACAGCGAGAGCACGGTGCCCGGCTTGACGGCAAAGTCCCCCTGCTTCAGGGTTTGGGCCACTAGCACAGACAATTCATCTTTGCCGGCCTTGAAATCCTGCGCGACCAGCAGGATCAGCAAATCAGCTTTTTCGTTGGCAAGGGCGACGAGGTTCAGAGGCTTGAGTTCAAAGTTCATAATTCACGCTTTCGTTCTGCACAATGTTATTCCATTCCTCCATCCGCAAAGAATTAGGCCGCAGTTTCGGGGCTACCCTGGTGGTGCTTGTCACGGTCGTGATGACCATGACCTTGTTGCGCACCTTGGGCGAAGCTTCGCGCGGCACCTTCAATCCGGCGGACGTCCTGATCATCATGGGTTACACCGTGCTCTCGGACATGCCCACCATCCTGTCCATGAGCCTGTTCATTTCGGTGTTGAGTGTGGTAACCCGCATGTACCGGGACAGTGAAATGGTGATCTGGTTCGGCAGTGGCCGTGGGCTCTTGGGCCTGGTGCGCCCGCTCATGCGATTTGCCTGGCCCGTATTGGTCGTGATCCTTGCCTTGGCTTTTTTGATCCTGCCTTGGTCTTTCAGCAAGATTGAAGATCTGCGGGACAAGTACGACAAGCGTGGAGACATCGCCCGAATTGAACCCGGCCAGTTTCAGGAGTCCGGCAATGGGGACCGGGTTTTCTTTATCGAGAAAGACAGCAAAGGCCAGCAGACCGGCAAGAACGTATTCATTGCCACCCACGAGGGAAACAAGGAAACCATTACGAGCGCTCGATCGGGCACTGTGGAAGTGATGAACGGCGACAAATTTCTGGTGTTGCAAAACGGTCAGCGCTTGGAGCGAAGTTCCGGCAAGAACGACATGACCCTGAGCACTTTCGAGCGCTACGGGGCCAGGGTTGGCGCCGATGACAACTCAGCGCGGGACTATGCACCGTCCAACGCAAAGACCACGCTGGAGCTCGTGCAAACGCCTTCGGCCTTGCACATGGGGGAATTGTCGTGGCGTGCCGGTTTGGCACTGGCCGCTTTCAACCTGATCTGGATCGGTTTAGCGGCCGCCGGTGCAAATCCGCGAGCCGGACGCAGCACCAACCTCATCTTCGCTTTTCTGGCGTTTGTGGTGTATTTCAATTTGCTGGTGCTTGGCAAGAATTGGGTGGAGAACGGCAAGGCGGAGCTCATTCCCATGCTGCTCCAATTGCATGGAGGCGTCTTTCTGCTTTCCATGCTGTGGCTTGCCAAACGGCATAACCACTGGACCCTGCGCCTGCCCCGCCGAAAAACGGTTGCCGGGAGCCCCTCATGAAGACACTGCGCAAACTCCTGTACGGGGAGGTCATTACCGCGGTGACTTTGGTGACACTGGGCTTCATGGCGCTGTTCTTTTTCTTTGACGTGGTCGAAGAGTTGCAGTCTGTCAGCCGCATTGCTTCCAGCGGCTACCAGGTTCCCCAGGCGCTGATCTATGTGGCGCTGATGATTCCCGCCCACGTGTATGAACTCTTTCCCATCACGGTGTTGATCGGGACGATTTTTGTGATGGCACGCTTGGCGCGCAGCTCGGAATTCACCATTCTGCGCACCAGTGGCCTCGGCCCTTGGCGGGCACTGCGCACCTTGCTCGCGCTGGGATTGGGTTTTGTCCTGTTCACTTTTGCCGTTGGCGACTATGTCGCCCCCTTGGCGGACAAAACGGCGCAACTGCTGAAGTCCCGTTTTCAGGGAAAGATCAGTGTCGGCAAAACGGGCGCCTGGCTCAAAGAGCGGCAGGCGTATGGCAGTTACTCGGTCAATGTGGGGGCGCTGTCGTCTGATGCGACGTTGAAAGATGTTCGCGTCTATGAATTCGACAACCAAGGCAAAGTGGTGTCCCTGACGGAAGCCAAAGCCGGCACCTTCGGCGATGACGAATCGTGGATGCTGACGCAGGGTGTGCGCACCGAATTCACCAGCGGGCCCGACCAGGTCTCCAAGGTCGACCGGGTGGCTTTTGAGAGCTTCCGTTGGCCTACCCAAATCAGCGCTGAAATGGTGGCTGCAGCCGTGCTTCGCCCCGAACGCATGGGCACCATTGATCTCTTCCAGTACATCCGCCACCTCAACGCCAACGGCCAAAGTGCGCAGAAGTACGAAATCCAGTTCTGGAAAAAGGTGTTTTATCCGCTGAGCTGCCTGGTGATGGTGGTGTTGTCACTCCCCTTTGCGTACCTGCATTTCCGCTCCGGCAGCATAGCGGGCTACACATTTGGGGGCGTGATGGCGGGCATCAGCTTTGTGCTGTTGAACAACGTGCTCAATGACCTGGGCAACCTGCAAGGCTGGCAGCCGTGGATTACGGCGGCGCTCCCGGGGTTGATTTACTCCTTCTTCTCCCTTGCTGCCTTCACCTGGCTGGTACTCCGACGATGACAAGTTCCTCTCCCCGCAACGCCATCGTGCTGTTTGCCCATGGCTCCCGCGACCCTCTTTGGCACAAACCCATGGAGGCGGTGGCCGAGCGCATACGCGCGCAGTCTGCCAATGTGGAAGTCACCTGTGCCTACCTTGAACTCAGCCAGCCGGACCTGCCCGACACGGTATCCAGGCTGGTCGCCAAGGAGGTGAATCACATCACCATCGTTCCCATGTTCCTGGGTGTGGGGCGCCATGCACGAGAAGATTTGCCGGAACTGGTGGTGCAACTGAAGGCGCAACATCCAACAGTGACCTTTCACTTGCAGGCCGCAGTGGGCGAAGATGCGCGCCTTCTGGACATGCTGGCAAAAATAGCGCTAAGCCCCGCTTGAAGCAATACCCCTGAGGCATAATGAATTCCATCTTTAGTTGGAATTCGATATGAACCTCCACCAATTCCGCTTCGTTCAAGAAGCTGCGCGACGCAACCTCAACCTCACCGAAGCCGCCAAGGCGCTGCATACCTCGCAACCGGGGGTGTCCAAAGCGATCATTGAGCTGGAGGAAGAGCTGGGCATAGACATATTCGCCCGGCACGGCAAGCGCCTCAAGCGCATCACCGAGCCCGGCCAGCATGTGCTCAAAAGCATTGAACTGATCCTGCGCGAGGTCAACAACCTTAAGCGCATCGGCGAGCAATACAGTTCTCAGGACAGCGGCACGCTGTCGATCGCCACCACCCACACCCAGGCGCGCTATGTGTTGCCCGAGAAAGTGGCCCAGTTGCGCACCGCCTTTCCCAAAGTGAACGTCAGCCTGCACCAAGGGGCCCCGGACCAGGTGGCGCGCATGCTGATCGACGATGTGGCCGAAATCGGCATCGCCACCGAATCGCTCTCCAACTACACCGAGCTGGTGACCCTGCCCTGCTACGAATGGCAGCACGTGTTGGTGCTTCCCACGGACCACCCGCTGGCCCAGAAGGAACGCGTCACCCTGGAAGACGTAGCCGCAGAGCCGCTGATCACCTACCACCCGTCTTTCACTGGCCGCACCAAGATCGACCAGGCCTTTGAGGCCCGCAAACTGGAGCCCCGCATATCGCTGGAAGCCATCGACTCTGACGTGATCAAGACCTATGTGCGCCTGGGCCTTGGCATCGGCATTGCCGCCGAAATGGCCGTGACCGATGTGGTGGAAGACATGGAGAAAAACGGCGCCCGCGGTGGCTTGGTGGTGCGACCTGCCGGCTACCTGTTTGGCCAGAACGTCACGCGCGTGGCCTTCAAGCGAAGTGCTTACCTGCGCAACTTCGTGTTCACCTTTGCCGAGCTGCTCAGCAGCCGCCTGAACCGCGCCCTGATTGCCAAGGCCATGGAAGGCCATGTCAACGACTATGAGCTGTGATTTCATGACCACTGCGTTTACACCCTCACTCACCAGCCGCCTGCCGAATGTGGGCACAACTATCTTTACCGTCATGTCGGCGCTCGCTACAGAGCACAAGGCAGTCAATCTCGGTCAAGGCTTTCCGGACTTTGCGTGTGACCCCAAACTGGTTGATGCAGTGACATCTGCCATGCAGGCCGGGCACAACCAGTACCCGCCCATGACCGGTGTACCGGCTTTGCGGCAAGCGGTGTCGGCCAAAATTGCGGGCCTGCATGGCAAGACCTACCAGCCCGACAGTGAGATCACCATCACCGCCGGCGCCACGCAGGCCATCATCACGGCCATTCTGGCCATCGTACATCCGGGTGACGAGGTGATCGTGCTGGAGCCCTGCTACGACAGCTACGTGCCCAATATCGAACTGGCCGGCGGCGTCGTGGTGCGCGTACCCCTGACGCCCGGTACCTTCCGCCCCGACTTCGCCAAGATCAGCGCGGCCATCACTTCCAAGACTCGCGCCATCCTGATCAACACCCCCCACAACCCGAGTGCGACAGTGTGGAGCCGCTCCGAGATGCTGGCCCTCCAAGACCTGCTGGAGCCTACCAACATCCTGCTCATCAGTGACGAGGTCTACGAGCACATGGTGTTCGACGGGCAGCCTCACGAGAGCGCTTCGCGCTTTCCGGGCCTCGCGGCGCGGGCGTTTGTGGTGTCCAGCTTCGGCAAAACCTTCCACGTCACCGGCTGGAAAGTGGGCACTGTCGCAGCACCCGCGGCATTAACTGCCGAGTTCCGCAAGGTGCACCAGTTCAACGTGTTCACGGTCAACACCCCGGTGCAGCATGCACTGGCAGCCTACCTGGGCGACCCCGCACCGTATGTCAACCTGCCGGCGTTCTATAGCGCCAAGCGCGACCTCTTCCGCGCAGGCTTGGCCAGCACCCGCTTCAAACTGCTGCCCAGCCAAGGCAGTTACTTTCAGTGCGTGGACATTTCTGAAGTGAGCGACCTCAATGAGGCGGACTTCTGCCAATGGCTCACCCGCGAAGTGGGCGTGGCAGCGATTCCGCTCTCCGCCTTCTATGGCAATGGCTTCGATCAACGGGTCGTGCGCTTCTGCTTCGCCAAAAAGGATGAAACCCTGGAACTGGCATTGGAAAGACTCAAAAAGCTATAAGTTCATCTGGCGAGAAGCTCTGCTATTTTTTTTATAGCTGCTCGCTCATATTCAGCGTGCGCTGGAGGTCTATACAGATGAAATTCTCAGTCTTTGCGTGGCTCAAGCCGTATGTCAGCCGGTGGCGTGTTGGGGGCGCATGCTTAGCACTCTGTATCACCTTCGCAACTCCGTTGGGGCACGCAGATTCACTGCGCACTGAGACAGTGACGCAGGGACTGGAGCACCCTTGGGCCTTGGCGTTTTTGCCGGACGGACGGTTTCTGGTGACCGAGCGCCCCGGCCGTCTCCGAATTGTGGATGCCCAAGGTCGGATAGGGGTTCCGATCACGGGGCTTCCCAGGGTGGACGCCCGGGGACAAGGCGGCCTGTTGGACCTGCAGCTCGACAGCGAATTTGCGGACAACCGGCTGATTTACTTCTGCTATGCCGAGCCAGGGGAAGGCGGCAACAGCACAGCGCTTGCGCGTGCACGCCTGAGCCCGGATGGCAGCCAACTGACAGAGCTACAGGTACTGTTCCGGCAACAACCCAAGGTGCAGAGCAGCGCGCATTTTGGCTGCCGCATCGTCGAAGGCAAACGCAACGGGAAGGCGGATGGCACTCTGTACCTTGCCTTGGGTGAACGCTTCAGCCGCAAGGAAGACGCCCAGACACTGAACAACCACCACGGCAAAGTCATCCGCATCCTCAAGGACGGCAAGGCACCGGCGGACAACCCCTTTGCCACTCCAGAATCACGCAAAACTGGTGCGCTCCCGGAAATCTGGAGCTACGGCCATCGCAACCCTCAAGGGCTGGTGCAGGCTCCGGACGGCAGGCTGTGGGAGATGGGGTAATCTAGGTTTGCGTGCAAATTGTCGCGCTTTCTACCAAGGGTAAACCCTTGGTTTTCTTGCCCTCGATTTAGCATCCCCTCGCCAGTTATAGTGTTCGGCAATTGCAACCCCACAGGGAGA